>NZ_CBDQZH010000014.1:0-172016 GCF_965341775.1 Streptomyces sp. bgisy159
CCACCGTGTCGTCCGCATACGTTCGTCCCGCTGCGAGCCGCCGGGTCAACGGCGGCTCCCCAGAAGGGAGAACGGGGGTGCACTCGTGCGCATCGGACTGCTGACGGAGGGCGGCTATCCCTATGTGAGCGGTGACGCCGGACACTGGTGCGACCGGCTCGTGCGCGGGCTCGGGCACCACGAGTTCGACCTCTACGCGCTCAGCCGCAGCGAACGGCAGGAGCAGGCCGGTCAGGTCGCTCTCCCGCCGCAGGTCGGTCGCGTGCGGACGGCACCGCTGTGGACGTCCGGCGACGACGGGGTGGTGTACGGGCGGCGCGCGCGCCGGCGCTTCGACGAGTGCTACGGCGCGCTGGTGGCCGTGCTGTGCGAGGGCAGCCATGCCGGAGGCGCGGCTGCCGGGCCCGCGCGTGCCGAGGCCGCGCGGGCCGTGGGAGTGAGAGGCGAAGGCGCGCGGGCCGTGGGAGTGAGAGGCGAAGGCGCGTGGGCCGAGGGCGTCCGTGTCGAGGGTGAGCAGGATGGTTCCGACTCCCAGGCGGACCGTTTCGCCAACGCTCTGTACGGGCTTGCCGACCTGGCGCGCGAGGCCGGCGGGCTGCCGGGAGCGCTCCGATCGGAGAGAGCCGTGCGCGCCCTTGAGCGCGCCTGCCGGGCGCCCGGCGCGCCGCGCACGGCGCGCGAGGCGCGCGTCCCCGACCTGCTCGCCGTCACCACGCGCCTGGAGCGCGCCCTGCGCCCCCTCTCACTCGACTGGTACGAGGACGACGGCCTCGGCGCGGTCGACCTGTGCCACGCGGCGTCCGGCGGGCCGGCCGCCCTGCCCGGACTGCTCGCCCGGCACTTCTTCGGCGTACCGCTGCTGGTGACGGAGTACGGCGTGCGACTGCGGACGCACTACCTGGCGCACGGTGCCGACCCGGAGGGCGCCGCCCCCGCCGTCCGCGCTCTGCTGGCCGCCTTCCACGGGCGGCTCGCCACCGAGGTCTACCGGCAGGCCGCCTGCATCACGCCCGGCAACGCGCACACCCGCCGCTGGCAGGAACGGTGCGGGGCCGACCGTGCGAAGCTGCGCACCGTCTACCCGGGCATGGACGCCACCCGCTTCGCCGAGGTGGGCGAGTCCCCGGACGGCGGTGACCCCGGCACTCTCGTACGGGTCGGGCCCGTCGAACCGGCCAAGGACCTGGTGTCCCTGCTGCACGCCTTCGCCGAGGTGCGCAGGGCGCAGCCGCGGGCGCGGCTGCGGATCGTCGGAGAGCCGACCGGAACGGAGGGCGCGGCGTACCTGGCGCACTGCCGTACGCTCGCCGCCCAGCTCTTCCCCGACGAGGCCGAGGGACCGCACGCCGTCGGCGACAACCCGGTGTCCTTCGAGGAGATCGGCGGTCCCGAGGCACCGACCCTCGCCGCGGCGTACGGGGCGGGCGAGGTGGCCGTGCTGTCCAGTGTCGTCGAGGGGTTCCCGCTGGGGCTCGTCGAGGCCATGCTCTGCGGGCGGGCGACGGTGTCGACCGACGTCGGCGCCGTCGTCGAGGTCATCGGCGGCACCGGTCTCGTCGTGCCGCCACGCAACCCGCGGGCGCTCGCGGAGGCGTGCGTGGCGTTGTTGCGCGACCCGGAGCGCCGGGTGCGCCTGGGTGCTGCGGCGCGCGCCCGCGCGCTCGAGCTGTTCACCGTCGAGCAGAACATCGACGCGTTCCACGGCATCTACCTGGACATCGTCGCGCGGTGCCCGGTCCGCCGGGTGGTCCTCGACGCGGCCGGGGCACCGCTGCCGTTCGCCGTACCGGCCGAGGCCCACGTCCCCGGCCGCTGGACCGGCCTGGCCACCCGTGTCACCGCCCGCCGTGCCCCCGGCTGGACGGCGGGCCCACCCGTACGCGGCACGGTGCCGGCCCTGTCGGCGGGGGAGGGGGCGCTGTGAGCGGCCTGGGCGGACTGGACCGGCGTGACCTGAGCGGAAAGACCGGTGAGGACGGGACCGGCGGGGCAGCCGAGCCCGCTGCCCGGGCCGGCGCCGATCTGCCTGACCGCCCGGTGGGACAGGGGGACGACCGGCCCGGCACCCCCCTCAGCCCCGGCGCGTGGGACGAGCGGCCCGGCACTCCCTTCAGCCCCGGCGCGTGGGACGAGCGGTCCCGGCAGTGGACGGCAAACCGGTCGGCGGCTCGTGGGTCCCAGGAGGGGCCGGACGGGCCGGGTGAGCAGGACAGCCCAGCTGATCCGGCCGGGGCGGGCGACCCGGGCAGCTCGGGCGACCCGGGCAGCTCGGGCGACCCGGGCAGCTCGGGAGGCCCGGGCCGGCTCGAAGGCCTGGGCAGGCGGGAGAACGCGGGCAGGACGGACGGTTCGGGCCGGCTCGAAGCCTGGGGCAGGCGGGAGGGAGCGGGCAGCACGGAAGACCCGGGCAGCCGGTCCCGGGACCCGGGAACGCAGGCCGCGACCCGCCGGCGGGGGTACGGAACCGCCGCGAACCGGGCCGAGGACCAAGGCCCTGCGCCCGCCCCCCGCCGGAGCGCCGTCGACCCCGTCAAGGCCCTGATGCACCGCCACCGCAACCTGTGCGAGCGGGCCGTCGACCCCTTGGAGATCGCGGCGGGACTGGAGGCGCACGGCGTCACCGACCGCACGGCCGCCCGCTTCCGGCACCGGGACGTCTTCTCCCTCGCCGAGGAGATGTACGCGCGCGTGCCGCGGGACGGTGAGGCCCCGGCCCGTCAGACGGTCCCCGGGCCCCGCCGCGCCGACCGGCGTGCGCGCCCTGGCGCGGTGCGCCCCGCCCCTGACGTGCCCCCGTACCCCGGGACCGTCCTGCTCCTGCTGCCTCTGCTGCCCGGCGCCCTCTGCGCCGCGGCCGTCACTGCCCTGCGCCTCACCGACGGCCGGGTGCGCCTGTCCGTGGCCGCCGTCGGCGCGATCGCTGTCTTCCTCGCCGTGCGCGCGCTCCTGCGCCACGGCCCGCTGGCACCGCACGACCGTGCCCGCCGCGCCGCCAGGAGCGGCACGGCCCCCTGGGCCTGCTGGTTGCTGGCGTACGCCGTATTCGGCGACGGTCTGCTGGGCGCGGCCGTCGACGCCGGTCCGGACGGCCTGCCCACCGGAAGCCCGGACGGCGCGTGGCCGGTCGCGACCGCCCCCTTGCTCGCCCTCACGCTGGCCTGCGCGCCCGCCGCCTGGGGCGCGCACCTCTTCGCCGCGCGTGCCCGGCGCAGGCTGGCCGCCAGCCGCGGCCTGGAGGACTTCGCCGCCTCCGCACGGCCGCTGCTCCTGGTGGTCGTCGCCGGGTTCGTGGCCACGCTGGCGGTGCCGGCCGTGCTGTGCGGGGCGGTCCTTCGGGAGCCCCCGGCCCTCGCGCACACGCTCGCGCTTGGCACCCTCCTGCTGCTCGCCCGCCTGCTCACCGTGCACGGCTTCAGCCACGCCCCGAAGGCCGTCCTGGCGGCGGCTGCCGGCGCCGAGGCGGTGGCGACGGCCGCCGTCTTCGCCGGCCGGCTGCCCGGCTGCGCCCCGCTGGCCGCCCCGGTCGACGCCGTCGTGGCCGGCTGGGGTCCGGGCGGCGTACCGGCGCTCGCCTGCGCGGTCGCCGCCGTGACCTCGTTGATCCACGCCACCCGCACCCTGACCAAGGCCTCGGCCCACGCGCACCCGGACCGACCGTGACGGCGCACACCGCCCGCACCGCCCCTTGCTCAGGAAACCGCGACACCTCTGAAGGAGAGAACCAGATGACCACCTCCCGAGCCGGAGCCACCGGAGCGCACACCCCGGGAGCGGCACGATGAGGGTCCTGCTGATCGGCGCCAACGGCTACCTCGGCCGGTTCGTCGCCGACCGTCTGCTCGCCGACCCGGCCGTCCAGCTCACCGCACTCGGCCGCGGCGACGACGCCGACGTCCGCTTCGACCTCGCCACCGGCAGCCCCGGCGCGCTCACCCGCTTCCTCGACGCCGTCCACCCGCAGGTCGTCGTCAACTGCGCCGGAGCCACCCGCGGCGGCGCCCGCGACCTCACCCGGCACAACACCGTCGCCGTCGCCACCGTCTGCGAGGCGCTGCGCCGCAGCGGCTGCGGGGCCAGGCTGGTGCAGATCGGCTGCGGCGCCGAGTACGGCCCGAGCCAGCCGGGCTCCTCCACCGCCGAGGACGCCGTGCCGCGCCCGGGCGGTCCGTACGGCGTCAGCAAGCTCGCCGCGACCGAACTGGTCCTGGGTTCCGGCCTGGACGCCGTGGTGCTGCGGGTCTTCTCGCCGGCCGGACCCGGCACCCCGGCCGGCTCCCCGCTCGGCCGGCTCGCCGAGGCGATGCGCCGCGCCATGCAGTCCGGCGACGGCGAGCTCAAACTCGGCGGCCTCGGCGCGCAGCGCGACTTCGTCGACGTGCGCGACGTCGCCCGCGCCGTGCACGCCGCCTCGCTCTCCGCCGCCCAGGGCGTCATCAACATCGGCTCCGGGCGTGCCGTACGGCTGCGGGACGCGGCCGCGGTCCTCGCCCGCGTCGCCGGGTACGGGGGTGCCCTGCACGAACTCGACGGCCCGCCCGGCGGACTGCGGGCCCCCATCGGCCATCCCCGGCACGACCCCGACCACCCGGCCCCGGTCGCCTACCCCTACCCGGACGGCTGCGGCAGTTGGCAGCAGGCCGATGTGCGCACCGCCCGCGACCGGCTGGGCTGGCGCCCGCGCATCAACCTGGAGGAGTCCCTCGCCGACATCTGGATGGAGGCGGCATGCCGTATCTGACCAGTACCGCGACGGGCACCTCGACCACCGGGGACCACGCCGGCCTCGGCATCCCGGGCCTCGCCCATCCGTTGCTCGCCCCCGCCGAGTGGGGCGAACTCGCCCTCCCCGGCGCCCCGCTGCACTGGGTCGTCCTGAACGTCGCCGACGGCCCCGGCATCCGGCCCGACCCGCACTGTCTGGAGGCGGCGGGCCGCCTGCGCCGCGCCGGGGTCCGCGTCCTCGGCCACCTCGACGCGGCCCACGTCGCCCAGCGCGCCCGCGTCGACCTGCTGTCCGACGCGCGGCGGTACGCCGACTGGTACCAGGTCGACGGATTCCTGCTGGACCGCTGCCCCGACACCAGGGAGGCGCTCCCGGAGGTCCGCCGTACGGTCGCCGCGCTGCGCGGCGACCGTGACGAGTGCCACATCGTCCTCGGTCACGGCATCCACCCTCATCCCGGGTACGCCGAGATCGGCGACCAGTTGGTCACCTTCCGGGGCTCCTGGGCCGACTACCGCTGGTCCCAGGTGGCGGAGTGGACGGCGGACCATCCGCCCGAGCGGTTCTGCCACTTCGCGCACGGCGTGCCCCGCGCGCATCTGGAGGAGGCGCTGCGCATCGCCCGCTGGCAGGGCGCGGCGACCATCTGGTTCACCGACCGCGGCGACGGCGGCGGCCGGGTCGATCCCTGGGAGACCATGCCCGGCTACTGGGACGAAATCGTCTCGCGTATCGGAACAGGTGTCTCGGAATGAAAAAGGCCATGGCACTGTTACGGAAGAACAACCGTACTGATTGACCGACCAACGGAGTCCCCGTGTCGCTGCCACCGCTGGTAGAGCCAGCTGCCGAGCTCACCGTAGACGAGGTCCGCAGGTACTCCCGCCACCTGATCATCCCCGATGTGGGGATGGACGGGCAGAAGCGGCTGAAGAACGCGAAGGTGCTGTGCGTGGGCGCCGGCGGTCTCGGCTCGCCGGCGCTGATGTACCTGGCCGCCGCGGGCGTGGGCACCCTCGGCATCGTGGAGTTCGACGAGGTCGACGAGTCGAACCTGCAGCGCCAGATCATCCACAGCCAGTCCGACATCGGCCGTTCCAAAGCCGAGTCCGCGCGCGACAGCGTGCTCGGCATCAACCCGTACGTGAACGTGGTCCTTCACGAGGAGCGGCTCGAGGCCGACAACGTGATGGACATCTTCAGCCAGTACGACCTGATCGTCGACGGCACGGACAACTTCGCGACCCGCTACCTGGTCAACGACGCCTGCGTGCTGCTCAACAAGCCGTATGTGTGGGGTTCGATCTACCGCTTCGACGGTCAGGCCTCCGTCTTCTGGTCGGAGCACGGCCCCTGCTACCGCTGCCTCTACCCGGAGCCCCCGCCGCCCGGCATGGTCCCCTCCTGCGCCGAGGGCGGCGTCCTGGGCGTGCTGTGCGCGTCCATCGGCTCCATCCAGGTCAACGAGGCGATCAAGCTGCTGGCCGGCATCGGCGAGCCCCTGGTCGGTCGTCTGATGATCTACGACGCCCTGGAGATGCAGTACCGCCAGGTCAAGGTCCGCAAGGACCCGGGCTGCGCGGTCTGCGGCGAGAACCCGACCGTCACCGAGCTCATCGACTACGAGGCCTTCTGCGGCGTCGTCTCCGAGGAGGCCCAGGCGGCGGCCGCCGACTCCACGATCACTCCCAAGCAGCTCAAGGAGTGGATCGACGACGGCGAGAGCATCGAGATCATCGACGTCCGCGAGCCCAACGAGTACGAGATCGTCTCCATCCCGGGCGCCAAGCTGATCCCGAAGAACGAGTTCCTCCTCGGCACGGCCCTGGAGAGCATGCCGCAGGACAAGAAGATCGTCTTGCACTGCAAGACGGGTGTCCGCAGTGCGGAAGTCCTCGCCGTCCTGAAGTCCGCCGGCTTCGCCGACGCCGTCCACGTGGGTGGCGGCGTCATCGGCTGGGTCAACCAGATCGAGCCCGACAAGCCGGTCTACTGACCGCCGCACCGGTCGACCGGCGCGTATGACGAAGCCCACGGCTCCGATCCACTCGGACGCCGTGGGCTTCTGCCGTCGTGCATCCTCCGGCCGTCAGGAACAGACCTTGCCGTCCTCGGGCACGGTCCCCTTCAGCAGGTAGGCGTCCACCGTCGAGTCGACGCAGTCGCTGCCGCTGCCGTACGCCCCGTGGCCCTCGCCCTTCCAGGTGAGCAGCACGCCGACGTCCTCGCCGAGTTCGTCGGCCATCCGCCGGGCGCCCTCGTACGGGGTCGCCGGGTCCCCGGTGTTGCCGACCAGCAGGATCGGGGCGGAACCCGCCGCGCTGACCTCCGGGGTGTCGAACTGCCCGGCCACGGGCCAGTCGTGGCACCAGCCGGCGGTGTCCCAGCCGAGGAAGGAGCCGAACACGGGGGATATGCGCTCGAACTCCCCGAGCCGCTTCTTCGTCTGCTCGACCGTCGGCCGCTGCCGCTGGTCCAGGCACGATATGACGCGCTGCGAGTGGGTGGTGGTGCCGTAGTGGCCCGAGGCGTCACGGTCGTTGTAGCCGTCTGCCAGGGAGAGCAACTCGGAGCCGTCGCCTTCCTCGGCCGCCTCCAGCGCGCTGGTCAAGGTGGGCCAGCCGCTCTCGCTGTACAGCGGCAGCACGATGCCGGTGATCGCCAGAGTCTGGGTCAGCTTCCGCCCGGAGGAGGTCGGCAGCGGCTCGGAGTCGATCCGGTCGAGCAGGTCGGCGATCTTCCGGGTACCCGCCCGGGGGTCCTGCCCCGTGGACCGGAGGTAGTTGTCCAGCGCGCGCTGGAAGCCCCGGGCCTGGTTGAGCGCGTGGCCCACCGAGTCGGCCGTGGGGTCGACGACCGCGTCCAGGATCAGCCGCCCCACGTTCTTCGGGAAGAGGTGGGCGTACACGCCGCCCAGTTCGGTGCCGTAGGAGATGCCGAAGTAGTGCATCCGGGAGTCACCGAGGACCTGGCGCATCAGATCCATGTCGCGTGCGGTGTCGGTGGTCGACACGTGCGCCATCAGTTCCCCGGCCGCCTTCTGGCAGCCCTTGCCGAATTCGGTGGCGTCCGCCAGGTACGCCGTCTCCTCGGCCGGGGTGTCCGGGGTCACGTCGACCGATTCGGCGGCCTGTATCTCCTTGTCGCCGCGGCACCGCACGCCCTCGCTGTCGCCCACCCCGCGGGGGTCCCAGCTCACCAGGTCGTAGCGCTGGTGCAGCGACGAGACCGTCGAGGCGTATGCCGGGAGAGTCGACACCCCCGAGCCGCCCGGCCCGCCGAAGTTGAACAGCAGGGAGCCGATGCGGTCCCCGCCGCGCGCTGTGGAGCGCACCAGGGCCAGATCGATCGTCCGGCCCCCGGGGCGGGACCAGTCCAGCGGCGTCTTCATCGTGGCGCACTGCCAGTCGTCGTCCGGCGCGTCCGGGCCCTCGCAGCGGCCCCAGTCGAGCTTCTGCCCGGTCAGTGAGGCCGGTGGCACGGCGGCGTCCACCGAGGCCCCCGTCGACGGTGACGCGGAACGCGATGCCCTGCCGTCAGCTCCCCTGCCGTCGTCCCCGGTGCCCGACGAGCCGCCCCCGCAGCCCGTCACCAGCAGCGCGGCGGCGGCGATCGCCGTCCACCGTACGAAACGCGCCATGCGTGTACCCCCTAGCGGGCCGTCCGCACCGTGCGGCGAACGGCGGTCAGGCCATGGTATGCGGATCACGCAATCACCGTCGGAGCCTGTGGATAACTTGCTGACCTGCTGTTTCGTCGTGTTGCTGGGTGGTTGTCAGGAGCATACCGTCCCCGGTGCCGGTACCTTGCCGTCCAGGAGGTAGCCGTCGACCGCGTCCTGCACACACTTGTTCTTGCTGTCGTACGCGCCGTGCCCCTGCCCCCGGTAGGTCAGCTCGACCCCGACGCCCTCACCCAGCGCCGCTGCCATCTTTCGCGCCCCTCCGTACGGGGTGGCCGGGTCGCCGGTGTTGCCCACGACGAGGATGGGCGCCGATCCCGCGGCCCGGACGTCCGGGTGGTCGGCGGCGCCCGCCACCGGCCAGTCGGTACACGTGACCAGGGACCAGGCCAGGAACTCCCCGAACAGGGGGGAGGCGGCGCGGAAGGCGGGCAGCCGGCTCTGCACGTGATCGGCCGAGTAGCGCGGCCGGTCGTCGGCGCAGTTGATGGACACGTTGGCGGCGACGATGTTGCTGTACTCGCCGTTCTGGCTGCGGCCGTTCATGGAGTCAGACAGCAGCATCAGGACCCTGCCGTCCCCGTCGTAGGCCTGGGTGAGGCCCTCGGTCAGGTACTCCCAGAACTCCTTGGAGTACAGGGCCTGCGCGATGCCGTTGGTCGCGGCGCTCTGGGTCAGCTCGCGAGGGAAGATGCCCGGCAGTGGCTTCGCGTCGAGATCCCGCAGCAGTCCGGCGATACGGTTCTCGATGTCCTCGGGCGTGTCGCCGACCGGGCATCCGTCGGCCTTCGAGACACAGTCCGCGGCGTAGTTGCCGAGCGCGAGCTGGAAGCCGCGGGCCTGCCCCAGAGCACCCTGTTCGGGCGTCTGCGTCGGGTCGACGACCGCGTCGAAGACGGCCCGCCCGACTCGCTTCGGGAACAGGTGGGCGTACACGCCGCCCAGTTCGGTTCCGTAGGAGATGCCGAAGTAGTGCAGGCGGTCGTCGCCGAGGACCTGGCGCATCAGGTCCATGTCGCGGGCCGCGTCGGTGGTGCGCACGTGCGGCAGCATCCTCTCGGAGCGCTCTTCGCAGGCGGCATTGAACTCCTCGGTGTTGTCCAGTAGTTCGGAGCGCTCGGCGGCGTCGTCCGGCGTCATGTCCTGCTGGAAGAAGGCGTCGAGCTGCTGGTCGCTCTCGCACTTCACACCGGCGCTGTCGCCGACCCCGCGTGGGTCGAAGCTCACCAGGTCGTAGCGGGTGCGCAGCTTGGCGTAGTCGTCGCCGAAGGCGGGCAGCGTCGCGACCCCCGAGCCGCCCGGCCCGCCGAAGTTGAACACCAGCGAGCCGATGCGCGGGCCGTCCCCGGTGGCCCGGGCCCGCACCAGGGCGATGCCGATCGTGTCGCCCTCGGGCTCGGCCCAGTCCCGGGGCGCCTTCATGGTGGCGCACTGCCACCGGCTGCCGTCGGGCAGCGGGGAGGGCGCGTTGCCGCCGCCCTCCGCCTGGGACGGGCTCGGGCAGTCCTTCCAGCTCAGCTTCTGCCGCGTGAGGTCGTCGTCGGCGGAGTCGCCGCCGCACCCCGCCACCAGGCAGGACAGCGCGGCGGCGGTGGCGGCCAGCGCGGCGGCGCGCCGGCGGAAGCGGTTGGGCATGCTCCCATGCTGGAGCCGTGCACCGCCACGCGCGCGTGGCACGAGCCGTCCGAGGGACCGCGCCCCTGGCGGCGGCCCTCCTAGAGGGCGCCCTTGCGTGTGAGGTGGTTGAAGGCCAGCCAGCCGGGCAGGACGGGCAGCCACAGAGTCAGCAGCCGGAACAGCAGGACGGCGGGGGCCGCGACCTCCTTGGGGAGGCCCACGGCGATCAGACCGACCGTCAAGGTGGCCTCCACCGCTCCCACGCCGCCCGGCGTCGGAGCGGCCGAGCCGAGCGCATTGCCGGCCAGGAAGACGACGGCGACGCTGGCGAGGCTGATGGAGGTGTCGTCGGTGCCGAAGGCGCGGATCGAGGCGTCCAGGCACATCACGAAGCAGGCGGTCAGCAGCAGCATGCCGCCGATGCCGGTGATCAGCTTCTGCGGCCGCTGCAGCACGTCCAGCATGCGCGGGACGACACCGGCGAACAGTGACCTCACGCGCGTGACGACGAACTTCCGCAGGAACGGGACCGACGTCACCACCAGCACCAGCACGGCCACCGTCAGCAGGCCGGCGATGACGGTCCGGGACGGTGACAGTGAGGGCGTCTTCTCGGTGCCCGTCAGGTAGCCGAAGGACAACAGCATCAGGATGTGCGCGCCGAGCCCGAACAACTGCGAGGCGCCCACACTCGCCACCGCGAGCCCCGGCCGGACCCCGGCGCGCTGCAGGAACCGGGTGTTCAGCGCGACCCCGCCCACCGCGGCCGGTGCCACGATCTTCACGAACGACCCGGCGACCTGAGCCGCCACCGTCCGCGGGAACGGCACCCGCTCCGGTACGAACCCCAGCAGACTCATCGCGGCGGCGAAATAGCTCAACGCCGAGAACAGCACGGCCGCCGCGACCCAGCCCCACTCGGCGTTGGCCACGAGCGGCCCGAACTCGATGTGGGTGAGCTGGGTCAGCAGGAAGTACGCGCCGATGGCACCGGCGATGAAACTGATCAGTGTGCGCGGCCTCACCCGCTCCAGCCGGGCGGGCTCGACCGGAGCCTGTGGACGGATCCGCAGGACCTCATGGCGGATCTGCGTCAGCGGATCCTCCTCGCGGGCTTCCTCCAGCGCCTCGTCCATGGCCCGCTTCTCGGCCCGGCTCTGCGCGCGTACGGCCTTCTTGCCGACCTTCTCCAGCTTTTCCAGCTTCTCCCGTCTCTCCGGCTGCTCCGCCTGTGCCGGCTTTCCGGGCGCGGCCTCGGCGGCGCCCTCACCGGCCTCCTCCAGCCGGGCCTGCCTGGCATGCCTGGATGCGTCCAGCACGGCCTCCCGCTCGCGCTGCGCCCGCTCCCGGGCCAGTCGGCGCAGCGTCGCGCGCGTGGAGCGTGTCAGGGCGATCGGCTGGAGCATCGGCAGACAGTCCGCCACGGCGTCCGGGCCGAGCACACCGACCGCCGACGCCACCGCCCGCTCCGCGCCCACCCGCAGGGCGAGCGTCGTCACGAGCTGGGCGACGTCCATGCGCAGCAGCAGATCGCCCGCCGCGATCTCGCCGCCGCGCAGATCCGTGAGGACCACCGTGCCGGAACGATCCACCAGAATCGCGTCACCGGCCAGCCGTCGGTGGGCGATGCGCCGCGACTGCAGCGCCCGGACCTGACGCCAGGCGTTGTGCAGCAGTTCGTCGCTGATGTCCTCGGGCGCCAGCGAGTCGAAGGTGCGCCCACCGGTGTGCTCGTAGACGAGCATCACCGCGTCCGGGCCGAGCTCGCTGGTGGCGATCAGCTTGGGAGCGTTGGCGCCGGCCGCGATCGCCGCGTACGCAAGCAGCGCCTCCTGCTCCAGCGCCTGGCGCAGGGACTGCAGGCTGGAGCGGGTGGCGAAGCCGCGCAGGGTCAGGTTGCGCCACGCGCGGTAGAAGAAGCCCTGTGCCTGCTGCTCGCGGTCGACGACCGTGACGTCCAGCGGCGGGCCGTCCTCCAGGGTGACGAAATAGCGCCTGCCCCGGTCGCTGTTGTCGGCGTCCGACGTCTCGTCGCGGGCCGCGCTCACCGGGCGGAAGCCGACCGTGCGCAGGCCCGCCATCAGGGTGCGCCCGGTGGGCCGGACGTTCGGCGAGCCGACAGCGTACAAGGTGCCGTAGGCGACGCTCCACCCGATCAGCACGGTGAGGATGATGGAGAAGGGTGTGGTGTAGCCGGTGACGAGCATCGAGAACGCGTCGAGGAGCAGCACCACCCACAGCACGGCACGCCAGCGCGGCCGACGGGACATGCCGACGGCCGTCATGTACGCGATGACGGGGGCGAGATAGCCGTGGACCGGGTCGGTCAGGCCGTTGATCTCGCCGGGGGAGGGCTGGGTGAGTGCTTCCTGGATCGAGTCCGGTGCCGCCTCGGCGACCCAGAGGTCCGTCGCCAGGGTGACCCCGTGCGCGAGGACCGCGGCGAGCACGCCGTCGGCGATGCGCAGTCCGTCGCGTTTGATGAGCCGTTCGATCGCGAAGGCGACCGGCACCAGCAGGATCGCGATGCTGGAGCCCAGTCCGGCGATCTTGATCAGCAGGTCGGGTGCCTGCCCCGTGCCCTTGTTGATGTCCTGTTCCAGGCCCGAGGTGGTCCCGTGCGCGAACGCGGCGACGGCGAGCAGGACGACGATCGCCAGCACGCCGATCAGCAGGCGCATCAGGTCCGAGGGGCGGTGCACGCGCGCGGGGAGGAGAGGTTCGTCACCCTCCACCTCGTCGATGTGGGTCACGTCGGCCGGCCCCGATCCGCCCGGGGGCGACCCGGCCTCGCCACGACCCGTGCCCCGGTCGTGACCGGTGTCCGGGTCGTCGCCGGCTTCCGGTTCCCCGCCCGTGCCCGGTTCCTCGCCCGCGCCCGGTTCCTCACCGGGGTTCGGGCCTTCGCCGGCTTCCGGGCGCGACGCAGCATCAGAGGCGCCCTCCGCGTCTCCGGGGTGCACACCCTGCTGCTTCATCGTCTCTTCTTGGTCTCGTATCACCGGTCACCGCCCGCACGATGGTGGCATGCCCCACCGACCCCCGGGGGCATCAGGGTGCAAACACGGGGTCGGACAGTCTGCCCGAAGCGCCACCGACGGGCGAGGATCACGCGATGGCGCGAGCCCGTCGCATTGTCGGTGGGGTGCGGCAGGATGGGACGGATGAGCGAGCAGAGCCTTCCGGACGACGCCCGCCCGGAGTACACGGACGCCCTGCCCGAGTACGCCGAGCGGGTCCTCGACGTCGCGGAGCTGATCCCGCCCGGGCGGGTCATGACGTACGGCGATGTCGCCGAGTGGCTGGGCGAGGGCGGCCCCCGGCAGGTCGGCCGGGTGATGTCGCTCTACGGGGGCGCCGTCCCGTGGTGGCGCGTGGTGCGTGCCGACGGGGCGCTGCTGCCCGGCCACGAGCTGCGCGCCCTCGACCACTACCGCGCGGAGAGCACGCCACTGAAGGAGGCGAGCCGTGCCGCCGACGGTCATCTGCCGCGCATCGACATGAGACGGGCGCGCTGGGACGGCGGCGAACACGCGGAGGGTCACACCTGACAGCTTCCGCCATTCGGCAGGTTCACGGGGCACCTGTGGCCCGGACGGGGGAAATCGGGCACGCCCGTGACATGACGTACGTTCGAGGGCCGAGGGACTCGCGTGTTTCGCGTGCCGGATGCGGCACATCAGGCGCGCGCGTCGTACGGGAAGAACAGGAAGCTCTGCTTCCGTACGGTCCCGCGGCGTAGCGTCAGCCGCGGGCCTCCCCCTCGTTCCGCACACCCACCAGGACCGGCGAACCACGTGAGCTCCTCTTCCTCCACCAGGCACCTGCAGCACCCCCAGGCGCGGCAGGGGAGCCGTGGCGCCTACCGGCTGGTCCGCACGCCACCGGCCCGGATGCATCCCCCTCGACTGGACGCCACCCAGCGCGCAGTGGTTGAGCACGGCAGCGGCCCGCTGCTCGTCCTGGCCGGTCCGGGCACCGGCAAGACCACCACCCTGGTGGAGTCCGTGGCCGCCCGCGTCGCCCGCGGCGGCGACCCCGCGCGCATCCTGGTGCTCACGTTCAGCCGCAAGGCGGCGGTCCAGCTGCGCGACCGCATGGCCCTGCGCCTGGGCACCGCCCACGCCCCCCAGGCGACCACCTTCCACTCGTTCTGCTACGCCCTGGTCCGCGCCCATCAGGACAGCGAGCTGTTCGTCGAGCCGTTGCGGCTGCTGTCCGGCCCCGAGCAGGACGTCACCGTCCGCGAACTGCTGGCCGGACAGATCGACCTCCAGCGCCTCGGCCTCGCCCATGTGCGCTGGCCCGACGAACTGCGCGCCTGCCTCACCACGCGCGGGTTCGCCGACGAGGTCCGCGCGGTCCTCGCCCGCACCCGCGAACTCGGCCTGGGCCCCACCGCCCTCGACGCCTTCGCCCGCCGGATCGGCCGCCCCGACTGGCGGGCCGCGGCCGCTTTCCTCGCCGAGTACCTCGACGTCCTCGACCTGCGGGGCGTCCTCGACTACGCGGAACTCGTCCACCGCGCGGTCCTCCTCGCCCGCCACCCGGACACCGCCGACCGGCTCGCCGCGCAGTACGACGCCGTCTACGTCGACGAGTACCAGGACACCGATCCGGCCCAGGTGCGGCTCCTGCACGCCCTGGCGGGCGCCGGCCGCACCCTGGTCGCCTTCGGCGACCCCGACCAGTCGATCTACACCTTCCGGGGTGCCGATGTGAACGGCATCCTCGACTTCCCGCGCGCCTTCCCACGCCCCGACGGCCGGCCCGCCCCCGTCGAGGTACTGCGGACCTCCCGCCGCTCCGGTGCCGCCCTGCTCGCCGCCACCCGCCTGCTGACCCAGCGCATGCCGCTGACCCGGCTGCCCGCCGAGAAGGTGCGCGCCCACCGCGACCTGGCCGCCGCTCAGGACGGCGGACGCGTCGAGGTGTACACCTACCCGACGGCGGGCACCGAGCTCGCCAACGTCGCCGACATCCTGCGCCGGGCACACCTGGAGGACGGCGTCCCCTGGGGTGAGATGGCCGTCCTGGTGCGCGCCGGCTCCCGCACCATACCGACGGTCCGCCGCGCTCTCACGGCCGCCGGCGTCCCCCTCGACATCGACGGTGACGACCTGCCCCTGCGCCACGAGCCGGCGGTGGCGCCACTGCTGACGGCCCTGCGCGCGGTGGCCACTGCCGCGGCGGAGGCGCGGGGCCGGGACGACGGGCCCGCGCACACGGGTGAGCCCGCGACCGCGCCGACCGAAGCACCCGAGGCAACCGACGCCGGTACCCCCGGGATCCCAAGCGGCTACACGGGCGGCGACGCGAACACGTCCGAGGCTCGAGCGAGCACCAGTGGCGCGGGCGGGGCTCCAGCGGGTGAGACGGGCGCGGCGGGCGCTCGGCCGGCAGCGGAGGACGGCGCTGCGGGCGCTCAGGCGGGCGATGCCGGCCGGCCCGCAGTGGAACCGGGGGGCGACGTGGCCGGGGCTCTGGCGGGGGAAGCAGTCGCGCCGGGGGCTTCCCCCCCGGGGCAAGCCGCCGCGACGGACGCCGGCTCGGCCGTGGACCGGACGGGCGACGCCGCCGGGGCCCCGGCAGCGGAGGCCGCCGCAGCCACGGACAGCGGCTCGGCCGTGCCCCCGACGGACGACGCGGACGAGGCCGTTCCGGCCTCCGCTCCCCCGCTCGCCGCGGAGGGGGCCGAGGACCGGGCCGACCAGGCCGCCCCAGCCGGGACCGAGCGGGGTGACACCGACCAGGGCGAGCCGACCGGCACGCGCGCCTGCTGGCTCGACACCGAAACAGCCCTCACCCTGCTCGCTTCGCCGCTGGCCGGCATGGACAGCGCCGACCTGCGCCGCCTCGGGCGGGCCCTGCGCGAGGAGGAGCGCGCCGGAGGCAACCCACTGCCCCCGCCCTCCGACGAACTGCTCGCGCGCGCCCTCGCCGAACCGGAACGCCTGGCCGTCCACGACCCGGCGTACGCGCGCGGGGCGCAACGCCTCGGCGCACTGCTGCGCACGGCCCGCGAGCGCCTCGCCGGCGGCGGCACGGCGGAGGAGGCGCTCTGGGACCTCTGGGACGGCACCCCCTGGCCGGCCCGGCTGGAGCGGGCCGCCCGGCGCGGCGGCGCGGCCGGCCGCAACGCCGACCGCGACCTCGACGCCGTCTGCGCCCTGTTCGCCACCGCCGCGCGCGCCGAGGAGCGCACCGGCGGCCTGGGCGCCCTGAACTTCCTGGCGCAGGTCGAGGCGGAGGACATCGCCGCCGACACCCTCACCCGGCGCGCGGCACGCCCCGACGCGGTGCGGCTGATGACGGCGCACCGATCCAAGGGGCTGGAATGGCGGCTCGTCGTCGTGGTCGGCGTCCAGGAGGGCCTCTGGCCCGACCTGCGCCGCCGCGGCTCCCTGCTGGAGGCCGACCGCATCGGCCGCGACGGACTCGCCGAGCCGCTCACCCCGGGCGCCCTGCTGGCCGAGGAGCGCCGACTGTTCTACGTGGCCGCCACGCGCGCGCGTGAACGGCTCGTCGTCACCGCCGTCAAGGCGCCCGCCGACGACGGTGACCAGCCCTCCCGCTTCCTCGCCGAACTCGGCGTCGAACCCCAGGACGTCACCGGCCGTCCCCGCCGCCCCCTGTCGGTCGCCGCGCTCGTCGCCGAGCTGCGTGCCACCACCGTCGACCCGCGCGCCTCCGCGGCCCTCAGGGAGGCCGCCGCCCGCCGTCTCGCCCGGCTGGCCGCGCTCACCGACGAGGACGGCCGCCCCCTGGTGCCGTCCGCGCATCCCTACCGCTGGTGGGGCATGTGGGAGCCGACCGAGAGCAAGGTTCCGCTCCGCGACCGCGACCAGCCCGTCGTCCTGTCCGGCAGCGCCCTGGACCAGCTGGCCAACACCTGCGCCCTGCAGTGGTTCCTCGGCCGCGAGGTCAAGGCCGACGCCCCCGCGACGGCCGCCCAGGGCTTCGGCAACGTGGTGCACGTCCTCGCCGACGAGGTGGCCTCCGGCCACACCCCGGCCGACCTCGATGTGCTCATGGAGCGCCTCGACTCGGTGTGGAACGCCCTCGCCTTCGACGCGCCCTGGAAGTCGGAGCAGGAGAAGACCAACGCGCGCGTGGCGCTGGAGCGCTTCCTGACCTGGCACGTCATGGACCGCACCGGACGCACCCCGGTGACCAGTGAGCACGACTTCGACGTCACCCTCGACGCCGGCGACTACGCGGTGCGCATCCGCGGCCAGATGGACCGCGTCGAGGCGGACGGCGAGGGCCGCGCCTACGTCGTCGACTTCAAGACCGGCAAGCAGGCTCCCAGCTCCGCCGAGGTGGCCCGCCACCCGCAGCTCGCCGTCTACCAGCTCGCCGTCCGCGAGGGGGCCGTCGACGACGCGTTCGACGGTGTGCGGCCCGAACCGGGCGGCGCCGAACTCGTCCATCTGCGCCAGGGCGCCGCCAAGCGCGACGGCGGCGACGCGCTGCCCAAGGCGCAGGCGCAGGAGCCCCTCGACGGGCCGGAGGGCGAGTGGGTCGGCGACCTGCTCGCGACCGCCGCCGGCAAGGTGCTCGACGAACGCTTCACCCCGACGGCCGGCCAGCACTGCACCCACTGCGCGTTCCGGGCGTCCTGCAGCGCCCGCCCGGAGGGCCGGCACGTCGTCGAGTGACGACCCCGCTCCGCCGGGGGCACGTCGTCGAGTGACGACCTACCGCGCCGGGGGCCCCGCCGAGTAACGACCCACCTCGGGGACCCGTCGTCGAGTGACGGCGGACGCCGCCAGGACAACAACTCCTTGGGCGACGGCGGACGCGCCGGGCGTCGGCGACGCCGAGGTGGGTGGCAGTGACATATCGCACCATGCGCCGTGACCAGCGCTTCTTCCGTACCGGAAAGGCGATGTGGCATCCGCTGTCAGTGCCCGCCGCTAGCCTCTGACGACATGCCCGCCCGTATCACCGACCCCGAGCAGCTCAAGGAGCTCCTCGGCATCCCGTTCACCCCGGAGCAGACGGCCTGCATCACCGCGCCGCCCGCCCCGCAGGTGATCGTGGCCGGCGCCGGGTCGGGCAAGACGACGGTGATGGCCGCCCGTGTGGTGTGGCTGGTGGGCACCGGCCAGGTCGCCCCCGAGCAGGTCCTCGGTCTGACCTTCACCAACAAGGCCGCCGGAGAGCTCTCCGAGCGCGTCCGCAAGGCCCTGGTGAAGGCCGGTGTCACCGACCCCGACGTGATCGACCCGGACAACCCGCCCGGCGAGCCGGTGATCTCCACCTATCACGCCTTCGCCGGCCGGCTGCTCACCGACCACGGGCTGCGCATCGGCCTGGAACCCACCTCCCGGTTGCTCGCCGATGCCACCCGCTACCAGCTCGCCGCGCGCGTGCTGCGCGAGTCCTCCGGCCCCTACCCCGCGCTCACCCGCTCCTTCGCCGACCTGGTGAGCGACCTCCTCGCCCTCGACGCGGACCTCGCCGAGCACCTCGTACGGCCGGAACAACTGCGCGCGTACGACGCCGAGCTGCTGCTCACCCTCCAGGGCGCCAAGCTCAGCAACGCCGACCTGCGCAAAGTGCCCGAGGCCGCCGCCGCCCGCCGTGAACTCGCCGACCTGGTCCTGCGCTACCGCGCCGCCAAACGGGAACGGGACCTGCTCGACTTCGGCGACCAGATCGCCCTGTCCGCCGAACTCGCGCGGATCCCGGAAGTGGGCCGCGTCCTGCGCGACGAGTTCCGCGTGGTCCTCCTGGACGAGTACCAGGACACGTCCGTCGCCCAGCGCATCCTCCTCGCCGGCCTTTTCGGCGGCGGCACCGGACACCCCGTGACCGCCGTCGGCGACCCCTGCCAGGCGATCTACGGCTGGCGCGGCGCCTCCGTCGCCAACCTCGACGACTTCCCCGAGCACTTCTCCCATACCGACGGCCGTCCCGCCGCCCGCCAGGCGCTCAGCGAGAACCGGCGCAGCGGAGGCCGCCTCCTCGACCTCGCCAACGGCCTCGCCGAACCGCTGCGCGCCATGCACGCGGGCGTGGAGGCCCTGCGCCCCGCCGCCGGCGCCGAACGTGACGGCAGCGTCCGATGCGCCCTGCTGCGCACCCACGCCGAGGAGATCGACTGGATCGCCGACTCCGTCGCCCACCTGGTCGCCACCGGCACTCCGCCCGGTGAGATCGCCGTCCTCTGCCGCACCGCCACCGACTTCGCGGAGATCCAGGGCGCCCTGGTCGCCCGTGACGTGCCCGTCGAGGTCGTCGGCCTGTCCGGACTGCTGCATCTGCCCGAGGTGGCCGACCTCGTCGCCGTCTGCGAGGTGCTGCAGGACCCCGGCGCCAACGCCGCCCTCGTCCGCCTGCTGACCGGCCCCCGCTGGCGCATCGGCCCCCGCGACCTCGCCCTCCTCGGGAGGCGCGCCCGGCAGCTCGTCACCCACGCGCGCGGGGACGACACCGAGGACCCCGACCGCAGGCTCGCCGAAGCCGTCGCGGGAACCGACCCAGCCGAGGTCACCTCGCTCGCCGACGCCCTCGACACCTTCCTGGAGACACCCTTCAACGGCGACGCCGACGCAGGACACGACGACGGGCTGCCCTTCTCGCCCGACGCGCGCGTGCGGTTCGCCCGCCTCGCGGCCGAGCTGCGCGACCTCCGCCGCTCGCTGTCCGACCCCCTCATGGACGTCCTGCACCGGGTCCTCGCCGTCACCGGCCTGGAGGTGGAACTCTCGGCGTCGCCGCACGCCCTCGCCGCCCGCCGCCGAGAGACCCTGTCGAACTTCCTCGACATCGCCGCCTCGTTCGCCGCCGACGAGAGCCAGGCGACCCTCCTCGCCTTCCTCGGCTTCCTGCGCACGTCCGCCCAGTACGAGAAGGGTCTCGACAACGCCCTTCCCGGCGGTGAGAACACCGTCAAGGTGCTCACCGCGCACAAGTCCAAGGGACTGGAGTGGGACGTCGTCGCCGTCCCCGGCCTCGTCACCGACGCCTTCCCCAGCGGGCGGGGCCGCGAGAAGTGGACCGCCCAGGCCAAGGTGCTGCCGCACGAACTGCGCGGCGACGCCGACACCCTCCCCGACATCGCCTCCTGGGACACGCGGGGCATGAAGGCCTTCCACGAGGCCATGAAGGACCACCAGCACACCGAGGAACTCCGCCTGGGCTACGTCACCTTCACCCGTCCCCGCTCGCTCCTCCTCGGCTCCGGCCACTGGTGGGGCCCCAGCCAGAAGAAGCCGCGCGGACCCTCCGAGTTCCTCCAGGCGCTGTACGAGCACTGCGCGGCCGGGTACGGCGAGATCGAGGTCTGGGCGGACGCGCCCGAGGAGGGTGAGGAGAACCCGGCGCTCCACCAGGCCGCCGCCGACCAGGTGTGGCCGCTGCCCCTGGACGCCGCCGCCCTGGCCCGCCGCCGGGCCGCGGCCGAGACCGTTCTCGCCCACCTGGACACCCTCGGCGCTCAGGAGGCTCTCCACGTCGGCCACCCGGCCGCGGTGCCCCCGCCGGACACCTACGACGACCCGGACTGGCCACCCCCGCCGGAGGACGACGAACCCCCGTACGAGGAGCCGCCGTACGACGCGTCACCGTACGAGGAGCCGTCGTACGAGGAGCCGCCGTACGAGGAGCCGGAGTCCTTCGACGACGCACTCCCGTACGACGACGCACTCCACGACGACGCACTCCCGCACCACGACGGCGACCTCCCACCGACCGCCCCCTTCCCGGCCACGCCTTCCGGGGCGCGGAACCGCCCCGCCGTCCCCCACCAGGCGTCGGCCCCCGAGCCCCCGGGCACCACGCCGGTGTCGAGGGGCCTCACACCCGAGGAGGCCCGTACCGTCGACTCCTGGGACCGCGACCTCGACGCGCTCGCCGGAGAACTGCTGCGCGCCAGACAGGCCGTCACGGACGTCCCCCTGCCGACCACGCTCACCGCCTCCCAGGTGATGCTGCTTGCCGACGACCCCGACGGGTTCGCGCGGGACCTCGCGCGCCCCATGCCGCGCCCCCCGCAACCGGCCGCGCGCCGAGGCACCCGGTTCCACGCCTGGGTGGAATCCCGGTTCGCGGAATTGACCCTTCCGCTCCTGGAGCCGGACGATCTGCCCGGCCGCGACGCCGAGATCGCCGACGAGCGGGACCTGCGTGCCCTCAAGGACGCCTTCGAACGCACCGAGTACGCCCGCCGCACGCCGTACCGCGTCGAGGCGCCCTTCCAGATCACACTCGCCGGGCACGTCGTACGGGGCCGTATCGATGCCGTCTACCAGGAGACCGACGGCGACACGGTGACGTACGAGATCGTCGACTGGAAGACCGGCCGGGGGCGCGGCGGCGACCCGCTGCAGCTCGCCCTGTACCGGCTCGCCTGGGCCGAACAGCAGGGCGTCCCTGTGGAATCGGTCACGGCGACGTTCCTCCACGTCCGCACCGGAGAGGCCGTACGACCGGCCGACCTGCCGGACCGAGCCGCTCTGGAGCGCCTGTTGACGCACGACGAGCCGGTCGTCCGCGCCCGCGAGGAGCGCTCCGCGCGAGGCGGTCCCGTTCATCCGCCCGCCGAGGACGCCGGCGCGGGCCGATAGGCTCGTGACCATGAGCCATCCCGTTGACAGCGACGTCAGCGCCGTCCGCGCGTACATCGAACAGCACCGCGCCGCCTTCCTCGACGACCTCGCCGAGTGGCTGCGCATCCCGTCGGTCTCCGCACAGCCCGACCACGCGCCCGACGTCCGGCGCAGCGCCGAATGGCTCGCCACCCGGCTCAAGGACACCGGCTTCCCCGTCGCGGAGGTCTGGCCGACCCAGGGAGCGCCCGCCGTCTACGCCGAGTGGCCCTCCGGCGACCCCGAGGCGCCCACCGTCCTCGTCTACGGCCACCACGACGTTCAGCCCGCCGCCCGCGAGGACGGCTGGGACAGCGACCCCTTCGACCCGGTCGTCCGCGGAAACCGCCTCTACGCGCGCGGGGCCGCCGACGACAAGGGCCAGGTCTTCTTCCACACCCTCGGAGTCCGCGCCCACCTCGCCGCCACCGGTCGCACCGCCCCCGCGGTCAACCTCAAGCTCCTGATCGAGGGCGAGGAGGAATCCAGCTCCCCCCACTTCCGGGACCTCGTCGAGAAGCACGCCGACCGACTCGCCGCCGACGCGGTGATCGTCTCCGACACCGGCATGTGGGCCGAGGACACCCCCACCGTCTGCACCGGCATGCGCGGCCTCACCGACTGCGAGATCCGGCTGTACGGCCCGGACCAGGACATCCACTCCGGCTCCTTCGGCGGCGCCGTGCCCAACCCGGCCACCGCCGCCGCCCGGCTCGTCGCCGCCCTGCACGACGAGCACGCACGCGTGGCGATCCCCGGCTTCTACGACGGCATCGCCGAACTCACCGACCGCGAACGCGAACTCTTCGCCGAGCTTCCCTTCGACGAGGAACAGTGGCTGCGCACCGCCAAGTCGCGCGCCACCCACGGCGAGGCCGGACACACCACCCTTGAGCGCATCTGGGCCCGCCCCACCGCCGAGGTCAACGGCATCGGCGGCGGATACCAGGGCCCCGGCAGCAAGACGATCATCCCCTCCTCGGCCATGGTGAAGCTGTCGTTCCGGCTGGTCGCAGGCCAGGACCCCGACCACATCGAGAAGGCCGTCCGCGCCTGGGCCGCCGAGCGGCTGCCCGCCGGGATCCGCCACGAGATCGACTTCAGCCCCGCCACCCGCCCGTGCCTGACCCCGCTGGACCACCCCGCCCTCCAGTCCGTCGTCCGGGCCATGGGCCGCGCCTTCGAGGGCCCCGTCCGCTTCACCCGCGAAGGGGGCTCCGGGCCGGCCGCCGACCTCCAGGAGGTCCTCGGCGCTCCCGTGCTCTTCCTCGGCATCTCCGTCCCCTCCGACGGCTGGCACGCCCCCAACGAGAAGGTCGAGCTGGACCTGCTCCTCAAGGGCGCCGAGACCAGCGCTCACCTGTGGGGCGATCTCGCCGAGAACTGGCGCCATGCCCCCTGACACCACCGCACGGTCCCTGGCGCCGCCCCGCGGGGCACACTGGAAGAACCGCCCCGCACCAGGACACCGCCCGGCACCCGGTCGCCCCTGCCGTACGTCCCGCTGAACCGCCCGACGCCACATCCGTTCCACCGGGGGAGTTGGAAGCACCCGTGACCACCTGGACCGACCAGAACGCCGACCGACCCATCTCGCTCACCGCCCCGAGCGGCATCGACCGGGCCGCGCACCACCGGCTCGACGAGGCATGGCTCGCGGCGGCGTGGAGCCACCCCACGACGCGCTGTTTCGTGGTCTCCGGCGGTCAGGTCCTCATAGACGAGACACCCGACGGCCGGACCGAGCTCGTCATGACCCCCTCCTTCGAGGCCCCCCTCACCGAGGCCCACCGCTACTTCCTCGGCACCGACGCCGACGGCGTCACCTACTTCGCGCTCCAGAAGGACGCTCTGCCCGGCCGCATCGACCAGTCCGCACGCCCCGCCGGCCTGCGCGAGGCCGGCCTGCTGCTGTCACCGCGCGACGCGGGCCTCATGGTGCACGCCGTGGGCCTGGAGAACTGGCAGCGCACCCACCGCTTCTGCTCCCGCTGCGGCGAGCGCACCGTCATCGCCGCCGCCGGCCACATCCGCCGCTGCCCCGCCTGCGGAGCCGAGCACTACCCCCGCACCGACCCCGCCGTGATCATGGCGGTCACCGACGAGGACGACCGCATCCTCCTCGGCCGCCAGGTCCACTGGCCCGAGGGCCGCTTCTCCACGCTCGCCGGATTCGTCGAGCCGGGCGAGTCGATCGAGCAGGCCGTGCGGCGGGAGGTCTTCGAGGAGGCCGGCGTGACCGTCGGCGAAGTGGAGTACGTCGCCAGCCAGCCCTGGCCGTTCCCGTCCAGCCTCATGCTGGGCTTCATGGCCCGCGCCACCTCCACGCACATCGACGTCGACGGCGACGAGATCCACGAGGCCCGCTGGTTCTCCCGCGACGAACTCGGCGCGGCCTTCGAGTCCGGCGAGGTCCTGCCGCCGTACGGCATCTCCATCGCCGCCCGCCTGATCGAGCTCTGGTACGGCAAGCCGCTGCCGACGCGCAGCGTCATCTGACCGCACGACGAAGGGCGGCCCTCCCGGATGGGGGGCCGCCCTTCGTCGTGCGCGCGCCGACCGGCTACACGCCGACCTTCTGCTTCACCTGGGCCAGTGACGGGTTCGTCAGGGTCGATCCGTCCGGGAACAGCGCCGTCGGCACGGTCTGTCGACTCTCTCCTCGACGCGCTCGGCCTCCAGGAGGAAGCCACCCGGGCCCTGGCAGGCGACCTCCGCACCCAGACCGAAGAACTCCAGGCTCGACTGCGGGAGGCAGAGACCCACCTCGAACACCTCGCGATCACCCGGAAGACCGTCACCGCTCTCGCCGACCGACTCCCGGCCGCTCCGTCGCATCTGCCCGAGCACCCGGACTATCCCCGCATCCTCGCCGTCCTCAACGAGGCCACTGGTCCCCTCCGGGCCCGCGACGTCTGCGAAGCCCTCGACCATGAACTGCTGCCGAAGAACATCGAGGGCACCCGCGCCAAGCTGAGGCGCCCGGTCAAGCTCGATATCCTCGCCGAAGCCGGCACCGGCAGCCTCACCAGGAGGCAGTAGCCGACCAAGCACCGCGGTCCGCGGTCTTGCCTCAACCTCGCCGGGAATCGCACAACACCTCAAGAACTGCTGCTCTCTGCGGCCTTGGGCTGCTGTTGGGTGGCGCAGTGGATGCCCCCGCCGCCTTCGGCGACGGCGTGGATCTCCAGCTGAACGACCTCGCGATCGGGGCAGAGGTCGCCGATGACGGCGGCGGCCTGCTGGTCGGCTTTGCGGTCGCCGAAGCGGGGGATGAGGACGGCGTCGTTGGCGATGTAGTAGTTGGCGTAGGAGCCGAGGAAGTCCTCCCCGCGGCGGCCGAGCCGGGCAGGGTCGGGTTCGGGGAGGTCGATGATCTCGAACCTTCTTCCACGGGCGTCGGTCGTGCTCTCCAGGACGCCGCGTGCCTGGTCGTGGGCGCGGGTCCACACGTCGGGTCCGTCGCCGGCCCAGGCGCGGCTGAGCAGGACGACACCGTTCTCTGCGAAGCGGGCCAGCGAGTCGACGTGGTAGTCGGTGATGTCCTGGCCCTTGACGCCCTCGAACCAGATCACCTTGTCGGCGCCGACCAGGTTCTTGAGGGAGTTCTCGATCTCGTCGCGGCTCAGGTCGGGGTTGCGGTTGGGGTTGGCCAAAGAGCTCTCGGTGACCAGGAGGGTGCCGTGGCCGTCCACTTCCAGTGAGCCGCCCTCCCCCACCAGCGGCGCGTCGACGCGGGGGACGCCGGCGTACTCCAGGACGGCGCGGGCGACCTTCGCGTCGTGCTCGTGTTCCTGCTTGCCGCCCCAGCCGTTGAAGTGCAGGTCGATGCCCTCGAGGCCTTTCGGGCCCTGGACGAAGGTCGGGCCGCTGTCGCGCATCCACAGGTCGTCGGTGGGTACCGCGATCACCTCGACTCCGGAGCCGCAGGCCCGGCGGGCGGCCTTGACTTCCTCCGGGGCAGCCAGCATGACTACAGGCTCGAACTCGGCCAGCGCCCGGGCAATGCCCGCGATGTCGCGCTGGACGTCGTCGGCCATGTCCTCCCAGACCGAGTCCAGCGGCGGCCAGGACATGAACGTGCGGACATGCTCGCGGGTCTCCGCCGGCATGAACAGCTCGGCCCGATTCCGAACGGGCACCGCGCTCTCCTCTGCCCCGGCCGACGGCTGGCCCGACTTCTTCTCCTGGTCCTGGGCGCAGGCTGTCAGCCCCGCGGCGGCCAGCGCAGCAGCCGCACCGCCCCTCAGCACGCTTCGGCGGTTCGGTCTCCTCATGGCACGGCTCCCATCCCGGACGGAACAATTCCTGACTGAAATTTCAGTCAGGGTGAGACGGTAGCATTGCCTCCGTCACCGCCTGGAACCTTTCTAGGGAGCCGAACCGTGTCCGCCCGCCGCACCGCCATCCTGGAAGCCGCCGCCCGTGTCATCGCGCAGCGCGGCATCAGGGGCCTGCGAGTCGAAGAGCTGGCCGAGGAGGCCGGCGTGTCGACCTCGCTGATCTACTACCACTTCCGCGACCGGGCCGGTCTCCTCGCCCGCACACTCGACTTCATCAACACCCGAGCCGAGCACTACACCCAGCCCACCAGCGACCCCGATACCGACCCCCGCGGCCACCTGGAAGAGATGCTGCTCCTCGAACTCCAGGACACCCCCGCCGTCGTCGAGAACAGCACCGCCTGGGGCGAACTGCGCTCCACCGCCGTCTTCCAGCCCGAACTGCGCGATCAGCTCCGCACCACCACCGACAGCTGGAACGACTACACCAGCGACCTGATCCACCGCGCCCAGCAGACCGGCCGCGCCACCCCCGACATCTCACCGGACGACGCCGCCCACCGGCTCACCGCCCTCGTCGAAGGACTCAGCAAACGCTGGCTCAGCGGCACCCTCACCCTCGAACGCTCCCGCCACCTCCTGCGCGGCGCCATCATCGCGGAGCTCGGCCCCTGACCCGGCCGGCACGGCCTCGCCCTCATCCGAAACAGGGCAGTCGCAAACCCACCCATGGTCGAGTTCGTGTATGGCCCGGATGGTGAGGACCTTTGCGAGGACTTCTCCACTCGGCCTGTGCTCGCGCTCTGAACCTGCGGTTTTGCCACCGCGCGCTCAGAGGTTCTGTTGGTGACGGCCGCCAGGTGGAGCGCTCAGTCTCTCTGCGCCCTGTAAGGCGCGTTCACGAGACGGCCTCGCATCTACAGCGGTAGGTGCCGGGGCGGGCCTTGGTCCTGCCGCTGCGGTCTTCCCAGGGCACACAAAGCCCCCGATCAGCATCGGGCCGGTCGGGGGCTGCGTCTCGCAAGGGTCAGACGCCGAGCGCCTGCTTCACCTGGGCAAGGCTCGGGTTCGTCATTACGACCTCAGTGCCACCGGAGGGAATTACCTGAACGGTGGGAACCGTCTGGTTTCCGCCATTGGCCTTCTCGACGAACGCGGCCGACTCAGGGTCCTGCTCGATGTTGATCTCGGTGTACGTGATGCCCTCGCGGTCCAGTTGCTTCTTCAGCCGCTGGCAGTATCCGCACCAGGTGGTGCTGTACATCGTCACAGTGCCCTGCATGTCGCTATCGCTCCTCGGAACAGCTCGGGGAAGACCGTCGAGGGCAGGAACACCGACCGTCCCTCAACCATTCCCCACCGCCGCGCCCCGTGCGCTCCCACCACCGCCGCGCCCCGTATGACCCCCGCCGCACCGCCCGACGTGACCCCTGCCGCATTAGTACGACTGCGAGGCCCCGCCTGTGGACAACCGGCTCGTCCCCCTCCGGCGACCTGGCAGCATGGCGGTGTGACTCCAGCAACGCACTCCACCCTCTTCCCGCAGGTACCGGACTCGGCCGACGCGGTGCTCGAAGGGCTCGACCCCGAGCAGCGCGAGGTCGCCACCGCGCTGCGCGGGCCGGTGTGCGTGCTGGCCGGAGCCGGCACCGGCAAGACGCGGGCCATCACCCACCGCATCGCCTACGGGGTGCGCGCCGGCATCCTGCAGCCCTCCAGCGTGCTCGCCGTCACCTTCACCAACCGCGCCGCCGGCGAGATGCGCGGCCGACTGCGCCAGCTCGGCGCCCAGGGTGTCCAGGCCCGCACCTTCCACTCCGCGGCCCTGCGGCAGCTCCAGTACTTCTGGCCGAAAGCGATCGGTGGTTCGCTGCCCCGGCTCGTCGACCGGAAGGCGCAGCTCGTCGCCGACGCGGCCGCCGCCTGCCGCATCCGGCTGGACCGCGGTGAGCTGCGGGACGTCACCGCCGAGATCGAGTGGTCCAAGGTCACGCAGACCGTTCCCGCCGATTACCCGCTCGCCGCCGCCAAGGCCGGTCGTGAGGCGCCCCGTGGCCCCGCCGAGATCGCCCAGCTCTACACGGCCTACGAGGACCTCAAGCGCGACCGCTCGGTCATCGACTTCGAGGACGTGCTGCTGCTGACCGTCGCCGTCCTCCAGGACCGGCGGGACATCGCCGAGCAGGTCCGCGCCCAGTACCAGCACTTCGTGGTCGACGAGTACCAGGACGTCAGCCCCCTCCAGCAGCGCCTGCTGGACCTGTGGCTCGGCGACCGCGACAACCTGTGCGTGGTCGGCGACGCCAGCCAGACGATCTACTCCTTCACCGGCGCGACCCCCGACCACCTCCTCGACTTCCGCACCCGCCATCCCGGCGCCACCGTCGTCAAGCTGGTCCGCGACTACCGCTCGACCCCCCAGGTCGTCCAGCTCGCCAACGGCCTGCTCGCCCAGGCCCGCGGACGGGCCGCCGACCACCGGCTCGAACTGGTCTCCCAGCGCCCGGCCGGACCCGAGCCCGGCTACACCGAGTACGCCGACGAGCCCGCCGAGGCCGAGGGCGCGGCCCGCCGCATCCGTGAACTCCTCGGCGCCGGGGTCCCGGCCGCCGAGATCGCGATCCTGTTCCGCACCAACGCCCAGTCCGAGACCTACGAGCAGGCTCTCGCCGACGCCGGCATCCCCTACCAGCTGCGCGGCGCCGAGCGCTTCTTCGACCGGCCCGAGGTCCGCAAGGCAAGCATCGCCCTGCGCGGCGCCGCCCGCTTCGGCGGCAACGACTCGGCACTCGACGACGCCGTCGATCTGGCCTCCCAAGTGCGTGCCGTTCTCTCCGGCGAGGGCTGGACCCCTCAGCCGCCGGCCGGTTCCGGGGCGGTCAGAGAGCGCTGGGAGTCTCTCGCCGCCCTGGTCAACCTCGCCCAGGACTTCGCCGCAGCCCGCCCCGGCGCCACTCTCGCCGACCTGGTCACCGAGCTCGACGAGCGGGCCAACGCCCAGCACGCCCCGACCGTCCAGGGCGTCACCCTCGCCTCCCTGCACTCGGCCAAGGGCCTGGAGTGGGACGTCGTCTTCCTGGTCGGTGTCGCCGAAGGCATGATGCCGATCACCTACGCCAGAACCGACGAGCAGATCGAGGAGGAACGCCGGCTGCTCTACGTGGGCGTCACCCGGGCTCGCGAGCGGCTGCACGTCTCATGGGCGCTGTCCCGCTCGCCGGGTGGCCGTCCCAGCCGCCGTCCCAGCCGCTTCCTGGACGGCCTGCGCCCCGGTTCCGGCGCAGCGCAGGGCCGCGGCGCCAACGGCACCGGCGCCGGTGTCGAACGCGGCATGCCCGGCATGTCGACGGGCAGTACGGCTGCCCCGCGCCGCACCCGACGAACCCCCGCCCGCTGCCGGGTCTGCGGCCGGCCCCTCACCGACGGCGGCGAGCTGAAGCTGCTGCGCTGCGAGGACTGCCCGTCCGACATGGACGAGGGCCTCTTCGGGCGGCTGCTGGCCTGGCGGGAGGTCCAGGCGCGGCGCAACGGTCAGCCCGCCTTCTGCGTCTTCACCGAGAAGACCCTGATGGCGATCGCCGAGAGCGTCCCGGACGAGCCGGGCGACCTCGCGCGCATCCCGGGGGTCGGCATGCGCAAGCTCAAACGCTACGGAGCCGACGTGCTGGCCATCTGCGCAGGCCAGGACGTGGAGGGAGGGACCGAGGGGGACTGATGCGAACTCGTCGAAAAAATAGTTTGCGCATGCCCCAGCAGTCCCCATAGGTTCTTAAGCACGCGAACAGCGGCCTTCTCGAAGGCCCTGCTTCCGTGCTGTACTTGCATATCCGACGGACCGGGCTCACCCCCGATCCCCCGAGACGCTGAGAGGAGGCGATTGAAGTGATCATCATCAACACCAGCTCCACCAGCACCGCCAAACTGACCGATTGCTCGACCGTCTCCCTGTGCATGCTCGGCGCCTCCAACCCGGGCACCGGTGTGTCCGGCATTCGTGTCGGCCGTTCCGCGTCCGCCGCCTCCCTCGTTCCCGCGGGCCTTCCCGTCCGTGAGCGCGATGAGCGACCGACCAAGGCACTGGAAGCGGTAGAGGCACAGGCCCAGGCCTATGCCTTTGCGGCGGCCGGTGCCGGAAGCCGGAAGCAGACGACGCACCACCACCTGATGTGGGCCTTCCGTGGGCCAGAACCCTGGAGTGATCCAGCCTGATCGTTGATCAGGTCGGCGCCTTCAGGGCCGCGGAACCCCATCCGGGATCCGCGGCCCTTCTGTTTGTCCACCAACGTGGATGACGGAGCGAAGGGGCCTCGGGCAAGAGCACAACCCGGTACCAACCGCCTCCCGGCCCAACCGGGCCGAACAACCAGACGAGGAAGACGAACCGTGCAACTCGAAGCGCACGCCCCGTCCGTACCGCCTTCTGAAACGATCCCGCCGCCCGGCCTCACGGAGGACTCCACCTTGACCCCGCTCACCGCGCTCACCGCGCTCGACGACGCCATCGAGAACCTCGGCGTGCCCGTCCCCTGCCGCTCCTACGACCCGGAGGTCTTCTTCGCGGAGTCCCCGGCGGACGTCGAGTACGCCAAGTCCCTCTGCCGCACCTGCCCGCTGATGGAGGCCTGCCTCGCCGGCGCCAAGGAGCGGCGTGAGCCCTGGGGCGTCTGGGGTGGCGAGCTGTTCGTCCAGGGGGTCGTCGTCGCCCGGAAGCGGCCGCGTGGCCGCCCGCGCAAGAACCCGGTCACAGCATGAACACCGCAGGAACGATCGATCGCCCCCTCACGCACGACCCCAAGAAGCAGGCCCCGATGAAGCCGTCCACCAGCGAGCCCGCAGGCTCCGCGACCGAATTCGTCACCATGACCGGCGCGATCGACTCGCGCCAGAACAGGAACCGAGAGATGCAACTCATCCCAGAAGCCCTGGCTCGTGCGCATATGCACACGCGCCTGCACGAGGCCGAGCGGGACCGACAGGCCCTGCGCCTGGCGGCCGCCCGCCGGATGCAGCGCCGGGCCGAGCGCGCCTCGCTGCGCGCCCGCCGGGCGCTCGCCATGGCCGTGATGCAGTGACCGTGATGCAGTGATCTGAACTCCCTCCCGTACTGGGAGGGAGAACGCTTCCGGTGGGGGCCGGTCCGTCCGACGGGCCGGCCCCCACGCCGCGTCCGGGCCGCCCGGGCCGGGGGCTCATGCCTCCGCCGCGGCCGCCTCCTCGTCCGGCCGATTCAGTTCCTCGGCGAAGCCCGGCAGCCACTCCTCCAGTTCCTCGCGAAGACGCACCGTCGCGCCGAGCTGGCAGAGCACCCCGATGGTGCTGAGAGTCACCCGGTGTATCAGCAGGTACGCCGGCGGCAGGTTGAGCTGCTTGCCCAGCTGGTACGCGGGGGAGCGGGGATCGGCGATCCGGGCCGCCTGGCCGCGCATCCAGGATCGGGTGAACGTGAACTCCTCCACCTGGGCCGGCTCGATGATCGGCACGAGGTAGTCGAGGACCGCATCCGGGTCCAGCTCGATCGACTCCTTCACGAAGCCTTCCTCACACAGCAGCTCGTAGACAGTGCTCGCGTCGCCGCCGAGGGTCAGGCGCAGGGACTCGCCGATCGGGGTGGGCAGCCCGCCCGGGAGCCGGTCGACCGTGCCGAAGTCCAGCACACCGAGCCGCCAGTCCTCCTTCCCGGGGCCACCGGGCAGCAGGCGGAAGTTGCCCGGGTGCGGGTCGGCGTGCAGCAGGCCGGTGCGGGCCGGCCCGGAAAAGAGGAAGCGCGCCAACAACTGGCCGGCCCGGTCCCGCTGCTCCTGCGTGCCCTCCGCGATCACCTCGGACAGGGGGACACCGTCCATCCACTCGGTGATCAGAACCTGGTCGCACTGGTGGACCACGGCCGGGACGGTCACGTCCGGGTCGTCGGCGAACTCCTCCGCGTGGGCCTGCTGCGCGGCGGCCTCCAGGCCGTAGTCCAGTTCTTCGGCGACCCGGTCCCGCAACTCGCTGATCAGCGGCTTGACGTCCATGCCGGGGACCAGGGGTCCCAGCAGGCGGGCGAAGCGGCTGAGCTGGTTCAGGTCGGACAGCAGGGCGTCGCCCGCGCCCGGGTACTGGACCTTGACCGCGACCTCCCGGCCGTCGTGCCAGACCGCTCGGTGCACCTGGCCGATGGAGGCGGCCGCGGCCGGCTTGTCCTCGAACTCCTCGAACAGGTCCGGCCAGTCCTCGCCCAGCCGCCCGGCGAGTACCGCGTGCACCGTACGCGTGGGCATCGGCGGGGCGGCGTCCTGCAGCTTGGTCAGGGCCGCCCGATAGGGGCCGGCGACCTCTTCCGGCAGGGCGGACTCGAAGACGGACAGCGCCTGCCCGAACTTCATCGCGCCGCCCTTGAGCTCGCCGAGCACCTTGAACAGCTGCTCGGCGGTGCGCTGCTGCAGTTCGCGGCCGACGATCTCCGCGGACTCGCCGACGATGCGCTTGCCCAGGCCCCAGGTCGCCCGGCCCGCGAAGCCGAGCGGGAGCGCGGCGAGCTTGGCGGTCCGGGTGACCGCCTTCCGGGGAAGATCAGACATGCGCCCTCCAGGTCCCAGCCAGCCGCGCCGCGTGCGCCGTACGGCGTAACTCAGTCGATTGCCGTTCCTCAACCATTGTCTCGTGTGCCGCCCGGTCCTTCGGGGTGTGTTCTCCCTTACGTTTTCCGCTCTCTGGATTCTCGCGCCGTTCCCTGCCCCACTCTGCCTCCCGGTCGGCCGCCCGGCACGGGCAGGCCGGGTGGGCGCGGACCGGGCGGGCGTGCCACCGCAGAGTGGGAGCGGAGACCTCCCAGCGGAATCCCGCGCTGGAGGGGGGCCGGCCGTCGAGGAAGGCCAGCGCGTGGGCGGCGGCCAGGCCCGCGACCGTCGTGGCCAGCGCGAGATCGCAGGCGCGGACCGGCCGCCGCTGCCCGGAGCGCCACTGGGCGACGAGACGCGGCCAGGTAGGGTCCCGGTCGACGCGGGCCTGCTCCAGACAGCCGGCGCAGCCGGTCTCGCCGGGCAGGACGAACGGACCGACGACGCCGGTGCCCTCCACCACGCCCGCGTAGAGATGCGGTGTGCCCGAGTCGAGCAGAGAAGCCGCCTGGGCCGGGTCGGGGCAGTGCACCGAGACGTCGTCGCGAGGGGCGAGGACCACCAAGGAGAGACCCGGAGTGCCCGCTTCGTCGGCCGAGCCCGTGGTTCTGCGGGGCGGGCGGCCGGGCGCGCACCGGCGCACCGCGCGGCGGGCGGCGTCCTCGCGACGCTCGCCGACCGCCTCGACAGGCAGGCCACCCGGTGCGACGTCGCCCGGCGCGACCCGGCCGCCGTCGCGGACGTCGACGTCGCCGACACCGGCGCCCGACAGCAGTGAGGCCAGCACCGCACCCACCCGGCCGGCCCCGCGCACCTGCACCCGCAGCCGACGGCGGGCGGCCAGTGTCCGCATCGCGTCGCCGGGCTCGGAGGTGGCCAGGGACAGCGCGGCGAGGTCGGGCCGCAGCCGGTCCAGTACCTCCGGCTTCGCGCGCAGTGCGTCGGCGTCCGGGCCGCCGCCCCGGGCGTCCTCGATCAGGCCCGCGGCGGTCAGGCGCCGCACCAGCAGGTCCACATGGCCGTCCGGCAGATCCATGCGCCGTCCTTCCTCGCGCAGGAGTTCCGGGCCGCGGGTGCCGTCCAGCAGGTCCAGGAAGTGGCCGGTCGCGGTGTCCATCGGGCCCAGCGTCAGCGCGTGTGCCGGAGACATACCGAACTGCACGGTGTTGAGATCGCGCCAGCCGCGCCGTAGCGCGGGCTTCACCATCGCATGCATGTGTTTCCCCCGTGGATCGCGGTGCTCGTGGTGGATCGGTGCCCGTGGTGGATCGGTGCCCGTACCGGAAGACGTCCGGGTACCGGCGGAGCGGGGGCGTGAGGGGCTCCTCGCTCCGCCGACGAATGCCAGGATGCCCGCATTCGCCGATGGCTGCGGCGAGTTGTCCACAGGTAGCGTGATTCGTCGTACAAATCCGTCGGACGAGGAACGGCGGACGTGTGGGTTCGGCGGACAACCGCTCCGGAGCCGGGACTTACCCCGTGCACAGCGGGTAACGTCGGGGCGTGCCCGCCGACCCACCGCACCGCGCCGCGACCCCACAGCGCAGCACGACGAGCCAGCCGCCGAGCAGTTCCAGGGCGAGCGCGATCGAGGTGCGCAGGAGCGCCCGGCGCCGCCGGACGGTCTCCGCGTACCGCGAGGGCGATCGCACCGTCGTGCTCATCCCCGCCCGGATGTCCGAGGCGGAGGAGCAGCGCTGGGTGAGCGTCATGCTCGACAAGCTGGCCGCCCAGGAGAGCCGGCGGGTGCCCGGCGACGCAGAGCTCGCCGAACGCGCGGAGCGGCTGTCCGAGCAGTACTTCGCGGGCCGGGCCCGGCCCTCCTCCGTCCGCTGGGTGACCAACCAAAACACCCGCTGGGGTTCCTGCACTCCGGCCGAGGGCAGCATCCGGCTGTCGCACCGCCTCAAGGGCATGCCCGAGTACGTCATCGACTACGTCCTTCTTCACGAGCTGGCGCACCTGCTGGTGCCGGGGCACGGGCCCGACTTCTGGCGGCTGCTGGAGGCCTATCCGCGCACGGAACGGGCCCGCGGCTACCTGGAGGGCGTGGTGGCCGCCGACCGGTTGCCGCACCTGCCCCGCGCGCGCGGGCAGTGATCTCCCGGAACCGTCCGGCAGGGGTTGTGTACCGGGTCTGTACCGACTGCGTCCGATGTCGGAGTTTGCGGTTAGCCTGGCGCGACGCACTCACACTCGGGATGGGGGACGGTCGTTACGCATGCCCAGGGAATTCCAACGCGGCCACAAGGCCAGGATCAGTGACCTGACCGCGGGCACGGATCTGTACGTAGGCGTGCAGATCTCCGCCCCCGGACTGACCTTCGACATCAGCTGCTTCGGCCTCGACGCCGACGAGCGGCTCTCCGACGACCGGTACTTCGTCTTCTTCAATCAGCCGAAGTCACCCGAGGAGGCCGTCCAGCTTCTGGGGTCGCAGGCGGGCGACACCGAATCCTTCCGGGTCACTCTCGACCGGATCCCGCCGCACATCCAGAAGCTGTCGTTCACGGCGACCCTCGACGGCGCCGGGCAGATGTCGCAGATCGAGCCGGGTTACCTCCGGATCGTGGCGGGCGGCGAGGAGGTGGCCCGGTACGCCTTCAGCGGCGCGGAGTTCTCCACCGAGCGGGCCGTGATGCTGGGCGACTTCTACCTGAAGGACGTCTGGCGGTTCGCCGCCGTCGGCCAGGGCTTCGACGGCGGCCTGGAGGCGCTGCTGAAGAACTTCGGCGGCGAGGTCCTGGAAGAGGAGACGCCCGCCGCCCCGCAGCCGCCGCAGTCCGGCTCCGCGCCCGGCTTCGCCCCGCCCGCGCAGACCACCGCGCCCCCCGCCTTCGCCGCCCCGGCTCCGGCGCCCGCCCCGGCTCAGCCACCCGCGTCGCAGGGCTTCGCACCACCAGGTGCCACCCCGCCTCCGGCCCCGGCGCCCTCGGTGCACGCCCAGCCCACCCTCATCGCGCCCATGACGCCGCCCGGCGGCACCCAGGTGCCGCCGCCCGCCCCTGCCCCGGCGCCCTACGGCGGGCCCGGCCAGCAGCCGCCGTACGGCCAGGCCGGCGCCCAGGCCCCGTACGGGCAGCCCCCCGCCCCGATGCCGCCCGGCCCGGCCCAGCCCCACGCCCCGCAGGCCCCCGTCCCGCCCGGCTACGGACAGCAGCCGTCGCCCCCCGGCTACGGCCAGCAGCCCCCGTACGGCCAGGTCCCGGGCCAGCAGGCGTACGGCGTGCCGCAGGGCGCGCCCCAGGGCGGAGCCGGTGTGGCGGCCGCGCTGCAGCAGTTCAAGGAGACGCCGACCGGGCAGCGCTGGACGCAGCAGAACAAGAAGCTGATCCGCGTCGACCTCGGTATCGGCGGCCAGCCCGTGCTGGCCCGGCAGGGCAGCATGGTGCTCTATCAGGGCAAGGTGGACTTCAGCTACAAGGGCGCCGGGTTCGCCGGACGGATCGTCGGGAACGCCACCGGCCAGGAGATGCAGCTGATGCGCTGCACCGGCCAGGGCCAGGTGTTCCTCGCCGACAACGCCACCATGCTGCACCCCATCGAGCTGCAGGGCGACGGCATCTGCGTCTCCGCGGAGAACGTCCTCGCGTTCGACGAGAGCCTCCACCACGAGGTCCGCCGCATCGAGGGCCACGGCATCCCCGGCGGGGCGCTGTTCACCATGCAGTTCCAGGGCACCGGCACGATCGTCGTCAAGACGCACGGCACGCCCGTGGTGCTGCCCGTCACGCCCACCACCTTCGCCGACGCCAACGCGGTGGTCGCCTGGTCGTCCGCCGCCCAGGTGATCGTCTCCAGCCAGGTCCGGATGCGCCGTAACGCCTACCCCGGCGCCACCGGGGAGAGCGTCAACCTCCAGTTCCGGGCCGCGCCCGGCAACTTCGTCGTCGTCCAGCCGTACGAGATCTGAGGGAGAGCCCGTCATGAACCAGCCGCTCGCGGGCTACGCACCCGCACCCGTCACCGCCCGCATGGAGAACCACGGCAACCACATGCTGAAGGTCGCCATGCAGACCGGGAACGACCTCTTCGCGCGCGTGGGCTCGATGGTCGCCTACGAGGGCTTCGTCCAGTACGAGCCCAGCCCGGCGGCGGTGCGGCAGATCGCCCGTGACTGGGTGACCGGCGAGGGCGCGCCCCTGATGAAGTGCTCCGGCGACGGCCTGCTCTACCTCGCCGACTACGGCGCCGACGTCGTCGTGATCAATCTCAACGGCGACGGCATCTCGGTCAACGCGACCAACCTGCTCGCCTTCGACGCCCACCTCACCTGGGGTGTGGAACGGGTCAAGGGGCTCGCCAAGTTCGCGGGCCAGGGACTGTGGAACACCAAGATCTCCGGGCAGGGCTGGGTCGCGCTGACCTCCCGGGGCAAGCCCATCGTCGTCGACTGCGGCGGTGGTGAGGACGAGACCTATGTCGACCCGGACGCGCTGGTCGCCTGGTCCCCGAACCTGAAGGTGAAGGGCAAGCGCAGCTTCAAGGCGCAGTCGCTGATCGGCCGCGGCAGCGGCGAGGCCTTCCAGATGGCCTTCTCCGGTCAGGGCATCGTCGTCGTCCAGCCCAGCGAGGACAGCACCGACCGCCTCCGGTTCCGGGGCTGAGGGGGAGCCACAACCATCATGCAGAGCCCGCTTTTCGCCTACAACGACCAGCAGACCCAGGAACGCTGGAGCCTGCAGAACAAGCACATGCTGCGCGTCGTCCTGGAGGGCCACGAGGACGTCCTGGCCCGCAAGGGCACCATGGTCGCCTACCAGGGTCTCGTCGAGTTCGACGCCGAGTACCAGACCCACGGACAGCGCCGTTCGCGCGCCCACACCGGCGAGGGCCTGGACCTGATGCGCTGTCACGGGCAGGGGACGGTCTACTTCGCCAACCTCGCCCAGCACATCCACGTGATGGAGGTGGAGCAGGACGGGCTGACCGTCGACAGCAGCTACGTGCTCGCCATGGACTCCTCCCTGCACCACGAGGTGATCGCCGTCGACAGCCTCTACGGCATCTCCGGGTCCGGGAAGTACCAGCTCAACATCGCCGGCCGCGGCCGGGTCGCCCTGATGACGTCCGGCGCGCCCCTGCTGATGCCGGTCACGCCCGACAAGTACGTCAACTGCGACGCGGACGCCATCGTCGCCTGGTCGACCGGTCTGCGCGTGCAGATGCAGGCGCAGACCCATTCGTCGGGCGTGTGGCGCCGCCGCGGCAACACCGGCGAGGGCTGGGAGCTCAGCTTCATGGGCAGCGGCTTCGCGCTCGTCCAGCCCAGCGAGCTGCTGCCACCGCAGAACGCACAGATCGGGCAGGGTGTCGCCGCGCAGTTCGGCATGGGCCAGCAGGGGGCGCGCGGACAGAACCAGGGCAACGTCTGGAGCTGACGCCCGCAGGAACCGTTGCCACCCCCGGGCCTTCCGGGGGTGGGCCGCGGGTGCCCGTCCCGAGGACGCGATGTAAGGGGTGACCGCCTTGTCGGTCACCCCTTACGCGTCAAAGGCGTGCGCGGGTCGCTTCGAGCAGTCGTACGACCGAGTCGTCCGCCACGTCCGCCACCTCGTGATAGGCGAACCAGCGCAGGTCCAGCGACTCGTCGCTGATGACCTCCAGGGAGCCGGGTGGCGCCACGGCGGCGTACTGCACGTCCAGGTGCCAGGCGCACGGGGTGAGGTGCCGGTCGAGGCGCACCGGGCCTCCGGGCAGCAGGGTCAGCCCGGCGACCCCGGACTCCTCGGCCCCTTCGCGCAGTGCGGCCGCGGCCAGAGTCTCGTCGGCGGGCTCGCAGTGACCGCCCGTCTGCAGCCACATCCGGAGCTTCTTGTGCAGGGTCAGCAGCACCTGTCCGCGGACCGGGTCGATCACCAGTGAGCTCGCGGTGACGTGCCCGTCCCGGCAGGCCTTCCACATGCCGTCCGGGTGGGTCTCCAGATGCTCCAGGTACACCTGGCGCAGCTCGGCCTGCTCCTCGTAGCCCTTCAGTACCAGGACCGCGTCGTCGTACAGGCTCACTCGGCGCCGTCGCCCTCGTTCTCGTCCTCGGCGGTGCCCTTCTTGCGCGGGTCGGGCTTCTGGGCGGCCTCGCCGAGCATCTTGTCCAGCTCGGAGAAGTCCAGGTGCTCCCGGTGCACGAAACCGTCCGGGTCGTCCAGGTCGGTGGCCGTCGGCAGCATGTCCGGATGGGCCCACAGGGCGTCACGGCCGTCGATCCCGCGGGCGTCGGTGAGCGAGGCCCACAGCCGGGAGGCGTCGCGCAGCCGGCGCGGGCGCAGCTCCAGCCCGATCAGGGTGGCGAACGTCTGCTCCGCCGGGCCGCCGGAGGCGCGGCGGCGGCGCAGCGTCTCGCGCAGCGCGTCCGCCGACGTCAGGCGCGGCTTGGCGGCGGCGTGCACCACCGCGTCCACCCAGCCCTCGACGAGTGCCAGCGCCGTCTCCAGACGGGCCAGGGCGGCCTTCTGCTCCGGGGTGTCCTCCGGCTGGAACATGCCCTGCTGCAGGGCGTCCTGCAGCTGCTCCGGGTTCTGCGGGTCGAACTGGCCGACGACGTCCTCCAGCTTGGCGGTGTCGACCTTGATCCCGCGCGCATAGCCGTCGACCGCGCCGAACAGGTGCGAGCGCAGCCACGGCACGTGCGTGAAGAGCCGCTGGTGGGCGGCCTCACGCAGGGCCAGGTACAGCCGCACCTCGTCCTTGGCCACGCCGAGGTCCCGGCCGAACGAGTCGATGTTCAGCGGCAGCAGCGCGGCACGGCCGGCCGGGCCCAGGGGCAGGCCGATGTCCGTGGAGCCGACGACCTCGCCCGCGAGCACGCCGACGGCCTGCCCGATCTGCGAGCCGAACATGGCGCCGCCCATCGAGCGCATCACGCCGATCAGCGGGCCGGCCATGGCCTGCATCTCCTCGGGCAGCACGTCGCCCATCGCGGTGCCGACCCGCTCGGCGACCGGGTCGACGAGCTCCTTCCAGGCCGGCAGCGTCGCCTCGACCCACTCCGCGCGCGACCAAGCCACCGCGGTGGCCGCCCCGGACGGCAGGGAGGTCACGTCGTCGAGCCACAGCTCGGCCAGGCGGACGGCCTCCTGCACGGCGTTGCGCTCGGCCGGGCCGACGCTCGCGTCCTTCACGCCGTCCGGCGTGCCCTGGGAGACCGTCTGGCGGGCGATCTGCTTGGCCATGTCCCAGTTCACCGGGCCGCCCTCGTAGGAGAGCATCTGGCCGAGCTGCTGGAAGGCGGCGCCCAGGTCGGTGGGGTTCAGCGAACCGAACATCGCGGCGAACGGATTGTCGCCGCCGGGGCCGCCCGCTCCGGGCAGCCCGAAACCGAACGGGTTGGCCGGGCCCTGACCACCACCGCTCTGCGGGTCCTTCTTCTTGCCCTCGTCGCCGTCTTCCGGCTCCTCCGGCGGAAGGCCGAATCCGAATGGGGTGTCACTCACGGGATTCCTCGGCTGGTTGAGGCCGCCGGTTCTCGTCCGACGGCACGGCTGCCCTGCAACACCACCCAGCGTAGACACCCCGGCTCGATCGGGCCTCGGTGCTCCGCCGACTCGCGGCCTGCGGCAGGATGGATGCCACCTGGTACGTACGCGTCACTCGCGCCCGTATGGAAGACAACCGCTGGAGACACCTGGTGAGTTCCCCAGATCCGCAGGTTCGCGCAGCGCGAAACCGCTCAACCCCGGGCGGCGGGCGCGGGCCCGTCGTCGCCGTGACCGGCGCCGCGACCGGGGTGGGCGAGCTGCTCACCGAGCGGCTCGCCGCGTCCGACGAGATCAAGCAGGTCGTCGCCATCGACGAGCGGCGTGGTGAGTGCGACGCGGCCCGGTGGCACATCCTGGACGTGCGCGACCCGGCGATCGCGGACAAGCTGCGCGGCGTCGACGTCGTCGTTCATCTGGCGCTCGATCTCGACCTGGGGAGTGACGCCGCCGCCCGGACGGCGTACAACGTCCGCGGGACGCAGACCGTGCTGACCGCCGCGGCGGCGGCCGGCGTGCGCCGCGCGGTGCTGTGCACCTCGGCGATGGTGTACGGCGCGCTGCCCGAGAACGAGCTGCCGCTGTCGGAGGACGCCGAGCTGCGGGCCACCGCCGAGGCGACCGGAGTGGGCGACCTGCTGGAGATCGAACGGCTGGCGAGGCGCGCGCCCCGGGCGCATCCCGGGCTCAATGTCACCGTGGTCCGCCCCGCGGTCCTGGTAGGCGGTACGGACACCGCCCTGACCAGGTACTTCGAGTCTCCGCGGCTGCTCGTCGTGGCCGGTTCGCGGCCTGCCTGGCAGTTCTGCCACGTCGAGGACCTGTGCAGTGCCCTGGAGTACGCCGTCCTGGAGAAGGTGGACGGGGAACTGGCCGTGGGCTGCGACGGCTGGCTGGAGCAGGAGGAGGTCGAGGAGCTCACCGGGATCCGGCGCATGGAGTTGCCGTCGGCGGTCGCCCTGGGTGCCGCGGCCCGGCTGCACCGCATCGGGCTGACGCCGTCCCCGGCGGGCGACCTGGCGTACACGATGTACCCGTGGGTGGTGAGCGGCAGCCGTCTGCACGAGGCCGGCTGGCGGCCCCGCTGGACCAACGAGGAGGTCCTGGCGGAGCTGCTGGAGGAGGTCTCCGGGCGGCACACGGTGGCCGGGCGCCGGCTGGGCCGCAAAGACGCCACCGCCGCGGGTGCCGCGGGGGCGACGGTGGCCCTGCTGGGCGCGGCGGCCGTGGTGCGCCGGGCCCGCAAGGCGCGACGCCGGGTGTGAACGCACCGGCCGGGTGTGCCGGAGGCGGACCGGACCCGCCCGGCCCGCCACCGCCCGGCCAGCGCCGCCCGGCCCGCCACCGCCCGGCCAGCGCTGGCCGGTCCATGCCGCCCCACCCGCGCCGGGCGGTGGCCGAGCGCCTGCAGCGGAGCCACAGGCCTCAGGGGCCCTCGGTCTCGGTGTCCGTCCGGGGCCAGGTCCGTGCCTGTAGGAGGCTCCAACGCGTACGCGCGCGTGCCGGTGATTCCGTGCTTTCCCGTGGTCCGCGGCGTACGGCACGATGGGGGGCATGGCACCTACCAACGACCACCCCGGTGAACTGGGCGCGCAGGACCCCGTCAAGCTGATCGCGATCCGGGAGACCGCCCTGTCCCTCGACGAGGTCTTCCGGGCGGTCGGGGACGACGCGGCCGGCGGCACGGCACTCTTCGTGGGCACCGTGCGCAACCACGACGGAGGCGCCGACGTCGACCGGCTCGGCTACTCGTGCCATCCGAGCGCCGAGGCCGAGATGCGGCGCATCGCCGACAAGGTCGTCGCCGAGTACCCCGTGCGTGCCCTGGCCGCCGTGCACCGGGTGGGTGATCTGCGGGTCGGGGACCTCGCCGTCGTCGTCGCCGTGTCCTGCCCGCACCGGGGGGAGGCCTTCGAGGCCTGCCGCAAGCTGATCGACGACCTCAAGCACGAGGTGCCCATCTGGAAGCACCAGACGTTCTCCGACGGCACCGAGGAGTGGGTGGGCGCCTGCTGACCCAAGCTGCCGCCCGGCTCTGCCCCCGCCCCGCCCCTGCCGCATCCCCTGCGCCGATAGGCCGCTCTCCGCTCTCCGCTCTTCGCTGTCCGCCCGTCGCGCCTGTACCGCCGCCCGTCGCGCCTGTACCGCCGCCCGTCGCGCCTGTACCGCCGTCCGACGTCCGCTGTCCGCCCGACGGCCGTCCGCCGGGTGGCCCCTCCGGTTGCGTAACCGCACCCCCGGCGTGAGCGTTGTCCGTGCGGATGGTTAATCTGCTGATCAGTCAGTTGGGGTCGGTCTGAGGGGCTTGGGAGGTCGGCATGGCGGCGCTCGCCTGGTTGCTGATTCCGCTCGTGGCCGCGGTGGCAGCCGGTCTTTGGGGCAGCTGGGCCAACCGCACCCGCAAGATCCGCGGCGATGGTCCCGAACTCGACGGGTACGCCCGCTTCCGTGCCGCCATGGAGAAGTCCGCCGGGCCCCAGCCGAGGGAGAAGTCGCCCTCCGGTGCCTGAGGACGAGACCTGGGTGGCGGCCCTGACAGTGCGCTGACAGAGCCGTCCCGTACTGTCGATGCATGCCACGCCGCACCGCGACGATGCTCGCCTCCACCCTGATGCTGATCGCGCTCCTGTGCGCGGGGGTGCTCCTCCCCGTGCCGTACTCGGAGATGTCGCCGGGGCCGACGGTCAACACCCTCGGTGAGCACGACGGCGAGCCGGTGCTGCAGATCTCCGGGCACAGGACGTACCCGACCGACGGCCACCTGAACATGACGACCGTGCGGGTCACCAGCGCCGACTACCGGATGAACCTCGTCGAGGCGGTCTACGGCTGGCTGGCGCACGACAACAAGGTCGTGCCGCACGACACCCTGTACCCGAACGGCCAGACGGAGGAGGAGTCCACCCAGGAGAACGCCGAGGAGTTCAGCCAGTCCCAGGAGAGCGCGAAGGTCGCCGCGCTGGAGGCGCTGGACATCCCCGTGCAGTCCTGGGTGATCGTCTCCACGGTCGTGAAGAACTCGCCCGCCGAGGGCAAGCTGCACGCCGGTGACGTCATCAAGGCGGTCGACGGCACCGCGGTCAAGGAGCCGTCCGACGTCGCCGAACTGGTCACCAAGCACCAGCCCGGCCAGGACGTCGTGTTCACCATCGTGCCGGCCAAGGAGCAGGCGGCCGCCGAGAAGGAGAACCGGGCGGCGAGCGGGACGCGCGACGTCACGATCACCACGGCCACCTCCGACGACCGGGGTGCGAAGCGGGCCATCGTCGGCATCTCCGCCGGCACGGACCACACCTTCCCGTTCAGCATCGACATCAAGCTCGCCGACGTGGGCGGGCCCAGCGCCGGCCTGATGTTCGCGCTCGGCATCTACGACAAGCTGACCCCGGGCAGCCTCACCGGCGGCACGTTCGTCGCCGGCACCGGCACCATCGACGACAGCGGGAAGGTCGGCCCCATCGGCGGTATCGAGATGAAGACGGTGGGCGCGCGCAACAAGGGCGCCCAGTACTTCCTCACGCCCGCCGAGAACTGCTCGGCCGCCGCCGAGGACACCCCGGACGGACTCCGGCTCGTCAAGGTGAGCACCATCGACGACGCCCTCGGCGCCCTGGAGGACATCCGCAGCGGCGACACCGCCGACCTGCCCGAGTGCACCACCAAGGGCTGAACGGGCACGCAGCCCTGCCAGGCCGCCCGTCCGCGCCGCCGCCGGCCGCACCCCGGAAAAGGCCGGGGCGCCCCGTCCCCTGAGGAACCGGGCGCCCGGCGCCGGGCGGGACCCCGCCCCGGATGCTCCTGTGGACGTCAGTCCTCGAACGTCGCCGCCAGCGCCTCGGCCAGCCCCGGAACCAGGTCCGAGCCGGTGAGCACCTCCGTCGGGCTGTCCTTCTCGCGCAGCCGCAGCGCCGACTCGCGGGAGCCGTCACGCAGGACCGCCACCGTCATCCGGACCTCCTGACGCCCGGGGTGGGAGCTCACCCACCGGGCCAGCGCGGCCTCGTCGAGGTCGGTCGGCACCTGGGCCTCGGCGGCGGGCGGGAGCATCAGCCGCTCGATGGTCAGGGCGCAGCCGGTCACCGCGTCCGGCCAGGCGATCGTCGCCAGGAACTCGTCGAGCGGACGGTCGGCCGCGATCTCCTCCTGCTCGATCGGGGTGAGACCGGTGGTCTCGGACTCGTCCTCCAGGCCGAGCTGGGCGGCGAGCGAGGGTTCCTCGGCCCGCAGCCGTGCGGTGTCTACGAGGGCGAAAAGGCGAGCGGGCTGGTCCCAGCCGAGGCCGGAGGCGTACTCGTCGATCTCGAGTACGGCCCGGGTCAGCGGGCTCGCCGCCATGGGAGTTTTGGACATGGTCACAATCCTGCCTCGTTCACACCCGGAATCGGGAACTGAGTAAACACTGAGTAAGTTGCATAGGTGTGGGCCCACGATCACGGGGGCCACGAGGGGCCGGCGAACACGCGGGCCTGAGGATCGACCACGAACTTCGAGGTGCGCACCTTGGCTTTCCAGATGCCGGACCGCGGCGGAGGCCCTACGGGGCCGCGGATCAGAGTGGGCCGCCCGTCCCGGCGCGTCCGGACCCTGCTGCTGACACTGGGTGTCCTGGCCGTGCTCGGCATGGCGTTCACCATGTTCGCCGGGTTCTGGACCGACTGGCTGTGGTACCGGTCGGTGCACTACTCGTCCGTCTTCACCACGACCCTGTGGACCAAGATCGGGCTGTTCTTCGTCTTCGGCCTGCTCATGGCCCTCGCGGTCGGCCTCAACATCTGGCTGGCGCACCGGCTGCGGCCTCCGTTGAGCGCGATGTCGATGGAGCAGCAGAGCCTCGACCGCTACCGGATGGCCGTCGCCCCGTACAAGAAGTGGCTGTTGCTGTCGATCACGGCCCTGGTGGGGCTGATCGCCGGCGCCTCGGCGTCCGGCCAGTGGCGCACCTGGCTGCTGTGGGTCAACGGCGTGCCCTTCCACAAGAAGGACCCCCAGTTCCACCTGGACGTCTCCTTCTACGCCTTCGACCTGCCCTGGTACCGCTTCCTGCTCGGCTTCGGGTTCGCGGCCACGATCCTCTCCCTGATCGCCGCCGCGCTCACCCACTACCTGTACGGGGGGCTGCGCATCACCAGCCCCGGCGCCCGTGCCACCTCGGCGGCCACCGGACACCTGTCGGTGCTGCTCGGTGTCTTCGTCGCGCTGAAGGCCGTCGCCTACTGGCTCGACCGGTACGGGCTGGCCGTGAAGTCCAGTGACTTCAAGGCCACCGACAACTGGACCGGCCTGCGGTACGTCGACGCCAACGCCTACCTGCCGGCCAAGACGATCCTGTTCTGCATCGCCGTCATCTGTGCCCTGCTGTTCTTCGCCACCCTGTGGCGGCGCACCTGGCAGCTGCCCGTCATCGGCTTCGGCCTGATGGTGCTCTCCGCGATCCTCATCGGCGGCCTGTACCCGGCGATCGTGCAGAAGTTCCAGGTCCAGCCGAACGAGCAGGCCAAGGAAGCGCCGTACGTCCAGAAGAACCTCAAGGCCACGCGTGAGGCCTACGGCATCGACGACACCCAGGTCGCCGACTACAAGGGCACCAACACCAGCGAGGACATCAGCGGGCTGCGCGACGACGTCAACGACACGGCCAGCATCCGCATCCTCGACCCGAACATCGTCTCGCCGACCTTCCAGCAGCTCCAGCAGATCAGGAAGTACTACGCCTTCCCGACCAACCTGGACGTGGACCGCTACAACCAGAACGGCAGCGACCAGGACACGGTCATCGGTCTGCGCGAGCTGAACCTGGCCGGCGTCGACAAGCAGAACTGGATCAACAACCACTTCCGCTACACGCACGGCTACGGCGTGGTCGCCGCCAAGGGAACCGCCGCCGACTCCGACGGCCGCCCGGTGTTCACCGAGTCCGACCTGCCGTCCAAGGGCGAGCTCGGCACGTACGAGCAGCGCGTCTACTACGGCGAGAAGACGACCACGTACTCGATCGTCGGCGGCCCCCAGAAGGAGGTCGACTACTCCGACGACAGCGGCGAGAAGTCGTTCAGCTACACCGGCGACAGCGGCGTCAGCCTCGCCAACCCGCTGAACCGGGCGGCGTACGCGGCGGCGTTCGGCGAGCCGCAGATCCTGTACTCCGGTGCCATCGGCGAGGGGTCTCGGATCCTGTACAACCGCACGCCGAAGGAGCGCGTCGAGGCGGTCGCCCCCTGGCTGACCATCGACGGCGACGCCTACCCGGCAGTCGTGGACGGCCGCATCCAGTGGATCGTCGACGCCTACACCACGACCAACGGCTACCCGTACGCGTCCCGTACCACCCTCGGTGACACGACCGCCGACTCGCTGACCGCGACCAACGACAGCCGCGCGGTGGTCGCCCAGCAGAACCAGGTCAACTACATCCGCAACTCGGTGAAGGCGACCGTCGACGCGTACACCGGCGACGTCGTGCTCTACCAGTGGGACACCGAGGACCCGGTCCTGAAGACGTGGATGAAGGCCTTCCCCGACACGGTGAAGGAGCGGGCCGACATCTCGCCGTCCCTGATGGCTCATCTGCGCTACCCGCAGGACCTGTTCAAGGTGCAGCGCGAACTGCTCACCCGGTACCACGTGAAGGACGCCACGACCTTCCTCAGCGGCAGCGAGGTGTGGCAGGTCCCGGACGACCCGACCAACAAGTCGGGCGACGCGGTGCCGCCGTACTACCTGAGCATGAAGCTGCCCGACCAGCAGGCGCAGGCGTTCTCGCTGACGACGACGTTCACGCCCAACGGGCGCGACAACCTGAGCGCGTTCATGGCGGTCGACTCCGAGGCGGGCACCTCCGGCTACGGCAAGATCAGAATTCTGAAGCTGCCGACGAGCACCACCGTCAACGGGCCGAAACAGGTACAGAGCCAGTTCAACTCCGAACAGGACATCGCCGAGACCATCCGGCTGCTCAGCGGCGGTGACTCCGAGGTCGAGTACGGCAACCTGCTGACGGTGCCGCTCGAAGGCGGACTGCTCTACGTGGAACCGGTCTACGTCCGCGGTGGCGGCCTGAAGTACCCGCTGCTGCGCAAGGTGTTGGTCACCTATGGAGGCAACACCGCCTTCGAGGACACCTTGGAGGAGGCGCTCAACAAGGTCTTCGGCACCGAGGGCACGCCCCAGAAGCCGCCGAGCGACGAGGGCGGGGGCACGACACCCCCGCCGACGGGCGACGCCACGGTCCAACAGGCCCTGCAGGACGCACAGAAGGCGTTCACCGCCGGCCAGGAGGCCCTCAAGAAGGGCGACTGGGAGGCGTACGGCAAGGCGCAGAAGGACCTGGAGGCCGCGCTCAAGCGGGCCGAGGACGCGCAGGCCGAGGCGGAGAGGAACAACAGCGCGTCCGGTGGCGCGGCGTCGGGCGCGAGCCCGAGTCCGAAGCCGGGCGGCAGCGCCGGCCCGAGTCCGAGCAAGAGCCCGAGTCCCGCGCCGAGCAGCAGCGGCGGAAGCGGCTGATGACATGATCCGCTCCGCGTCGTGGTACGGTTGTGCGACACGACGCGGGGTGGAGCAGCTCGGTAGCTCGCTGGGCTCATAACCCAGAGGTCGCAGGTTCAAATCCTGTCCCCGCTACTGAAAACGAAGGCCCGGATCCTTACAGGGATCCGGGCCTTCGTGGTGTGCGAACGCATGTACAGACGGGGCGATCGCCGCGCCGACGTGGGGAGTTGGGGGATCTGTGTTTGACTTGTCTCTCTGTGGGCATGTCGACAAAACGCTGAAGTGACCTCACGGGCTGCGGTATACCGGGTGTACCCAGGTTGCAGGTGGTGCGACGATGGACGTTATGGGGGACAAGGCAACTCTGTTCGAGACAGGGCGATTTGTGCAGGCTTCCGGTGAGGAAGCGGCCCCGGAGGAGACCACGGACGAGACCACGGACGAGACGGGGGAGGCCGCCGAGGAGGTACGCCTGAGGTGCGCGGCCGCGGCCGGCGACGCCGAGGCGGCCAGCGTCCTCGGGGCGATGCTGCTGCGCCGGGGCGATCTCGACGGGGCCGAGCCCCAGCTGCGTGCCGCCACCGCGGCCGGTGACCGGGCCGCCGCCAACAACCTGGGCGTCCTCCTCCACCAGCGCGGATACGCCGATGAGGCGGCCGGATGGTGGCGGGTGGCCGCCGTCGCCGGCTCCACGGCGGCCGCGCACGCGCTCGGCCGGCACCACCGCGAGCGCGGCGACGAGCCGGCCGCCGAGTACTGGCTGCGGCAGTCCGCCGAGCAGGGTCATGTGCTGGGCTCCTACGCGCTCGCCGACCTGCTGGAGCACCGGGGGGACAGCGGGGCCGAGCGGTGGATGCGCATCGCCGCCGAGCGGGGCCACCGTGAGGCGGCCTACCGGCTCGCCCGCGCCCTGGACCGCCGCGCCCACGGTGAACCGGCCGGACCCGAGGCCGGCTCCGGGCGGGCCGGGAACGACCGCCCCGGCCGGCGGCCCGCGGCCCGGGACGGTGTGGCTCGGCGGCGCGCACGTGCCGGAGCAGGGGAGACCGGCGGTGACAACGGTGTCTCCCCGGCCGCCGAGGCCGAGCAGTGGTACCGGCAGGCCGCCGCGCGCGGCCACCGCCGGGCGGCTCTGTATCTCGGGGCGATCCTGGAGAAGCGTGGCGAGCTGAAGGAGGCCGGGCGCTGGTACCTGACCTCGGCCGAGGACGGGGAGGCCCGGGCCGCCTGCGCGCTGGGCTTCCTGCTGCGGGACGCCGGTGACACCGAGAACGCGGCCATCTGGTGGCTGCGCGCCGCCCAGGAGGGCGACGGCAACGCGGCCAACGCCCTGGGCGCGCTGCACGCCGAGCGCGGCCAGACCCAGACCGCGGAGCGCTGGTACCGGGCGGCCATGGACGCCGGTGACGTCAACGGCGCCTACAACCTCGGGCTGCTGTGCGCCGAGCAGGGCCGTACCGCCCAGGCCGAGCAGTGGTACCGCCACGCCGCCTACGCGGGCCACCGCGAGGCGGCCAACGCGCTGGCGATCCTGCTGCTGCGGGGCGGGGACGCCACCGGCGCCGAGCCGTGGTTCTCCAAGGCGGCGGAGGCCGGCAGCGTCGACGCCGCGTTCAACCTGGGCATCCTCTACGCCGGGCGCGGCAAGGACGCGGACGCCCTGCGCTGGTACGAGCGGGCGGCGGCGGCCGGGCACACCGAGGCCGCGCTGCAGGTCGGCATCGCCCGGCTGCGCGACGGGGACGAGCAGGACGCCGAGCGGCACCTGCGGTGCGCGGCCGGGGGCGGCAGCACGGAGGCCGCCTACCGGCTGGCCGCGGTGCTGGACGCCCGGCGGCCCCCGGCGCCCGCGCACGAGCTCGGGGAGTCGGTGCACGAGAAGACCGAGTGCGAGGAGTGGTACGAGAGGGCCGCCTCCCAGGGGCACCGGCGCGCCCAGGTCCGGGTGGGAATGCTGGCGGCCGCCCGCGGCGACGTCGTGGAGGCCGCGCGCTGGTACCGCGAAGCCGCCGAGGCCGGCTCGCGCAACGGCGCGTTCAACCTGGGGCTGCTGCTGGCCAGGGAGGGCAGTGAGCCCGAAGCGGTCGTGTGGTGGACCCGGGCGGCCGACGACGGTCATGGACGGGCGGCTCTCCGGCTGGCCCTGGTCTACGCGCGTCGCGGGGAGCTGGACGAAGGGCAGTACTGGGCGGACCGTGCGGTGAGCCTCGGCCCCGGGGAGGTCGCGGAGCGGGCGGCCCGGCTGCGGGACGCGCTGCGGGAGGAGCTGCCGGCGTGATTACTCCCCAGGGGGTGCCCCCCCGTCACGGGAGACGCATTTGCTTTCCTCTGCATCCTTGACGTAATGTTCCATTCATCGACGCGGGGTGGAGCAGCTCGGTAGCTCGCTGGGCTCATAACCCAGAGGTCGCAGGTTCAAATCCTGTCCCCGCTACTGAAAAAGACTGAGGGCCGGAACCCGAGAGGGTTCCGGCCCTCAGTGCGTTCCTGGGGCGATCGGTTCGGCGCCGCGGTGCCGGGTCGGCGCGCGTCAGGCTGTCGCCCGTCAGACCGTCGCGCAGTCGGGGCAGACGCCCCGGTACGTCACTTCCACGTCCGACACCGTGAAGCCGAAGCGCTCGGAGTCGGGCAGTTCGGCGAGCGGGTCGCCGGTGGGATGGACGTCGCGGATCGCGCCGCATCGGGCGCACACCAGGTGGTGGTGCGGTCGGTGGGCGTTGGGGTCGTACCGCTTGGCGCGCTTGTCGGTGGTGACCTCGAGGACTTCGCCCAAGGAGACCAGCTCGCCGAGCGTGTTGTACACGGTGGCGCGGGAGATCTCGGGCAGCTTGGTGACCGCCCTGGCGTGCACCTCGTCGGCCGTCAGATGGACGTGGTCACCGGTAAGGACCTCGGCCACGACACGCCGCTGCGCGGTCATCCGCCATCCGCGTCCGCGCAGCCGTTCCAGAAGGTCACTCATGCGACCAGCCTAACAGCAGCGCGGGCCAGGTCACGAATAGGTGTGACTTTGGATCAGGGCCTGTTTTAGACAGCGTCCATTTCGGGGTCGGCTGCTCAGGCGGGCACGCTCTGCCGGGCCGGTGCCCAGCAGCGGATGATGTCGCGGACCGAGACGACGCCGGTGATCTCGCCGTGGTCCAGGACGACGAGGTGGCGGAAGCCGCCGTGCGTCATGGCGCGGGCCGCCTCCTCCAGCGTCCAGGCCGGTGCGGCGAACACGACGTCGGTGGTGGTGTGGGCGTGGGCGCGTTCCGTGTCCGGGTCCTGGCCCCGGCCGACGGAGTTGAGGACGTCGCGCTCGGTGAGGATGCCGATCCCGCCGGCGTCGGGGTCGTGGACCACCGCCGCGCCGATTCCGCGGGCGGCCATCAGGGTTGCGGCCTGGCGGAGCGTGTGGTCGGGGCCGATGGTGAGGACGACTGTGGTCATGGCGTCACGGACGAGCATGGATGGAGCCACCTCCTGGAGTGCCCCCACACCGTTTGTTCGGCGTTTCACAAGTTCACAAGTGGGGGGACTCTCAGGGTGGCAGGCAAAGCGGGGGTCAACAAGAGGGCGCGGGTGTGCAATCGAGGGCGCATGCGCTCATCTGTCGCGCCCTCGCTTCTCGGCCGCCGGCGGTCACCGGGGGCCGAGGTGGCCCAGCAGGTCGTCGTGGAGCAGGCCGTTGGAGGCGGCCGCGTTGCCGCTGTGCGGCCCCGGGCGCCCGTCGAGCCCCGTGAACGTGCCCCCGGCCTCGGTGACGATGACGGCCGTGGCCGCCATGTCCCACAGCGACAGCTCCGGCTCGGCGCACAGGTCCACCGCGCCTTCCGCGACCATCATGTACGGCCAGAAGTCGCCGTACGCGCGCGTGCGCCACACCGCGCGGCCGAGGTCCAGGAAGCCGTCCAGCCGGCCCAGGTCCTCCCAGCCGGAGAGGGAGGAGTAGGCGAACGAGGCGTCCGCGAGCCGCGAGACCTGTGACACCCGCAGCCGGCTCGCCGACGTCAGGTTGCGGCCGCAGAAGGCACCGTGTCCCTTCGCCGCCCACCAGCGGCGGCCGAGCGCCGGGGCGGAGACCACGCCGACGACGGGCTGGTAGCCCTCCCCGTTCTCAGGGCCGCCGGAGGGGGTGGTGTCCCCGCCGTCGGCCTCCATCAGGGCGATCAGAGTGGCCCAGACGGGGACGCCCCGGACGTAGTTCTTGGTGCCGTCGATCGGGTCGATCACCCAGCGGCGCGGCCCAGAGCCCTCGACGCCGTACTCCTCGCCGAGGATCGCGTCCCTGGGGCGGGCCCGCTGGAGATGGCCGCGGACCAGCTCCTCCGCCGCCTTGTCGGCCTCGCTCACCGGGGTCATGTCCGGCTTGGTCTCGACCTTGAGGTCGAGGGCCTTGAAGCGTTCCATGGTCGTGGCGTCGGCGGCGTCCGCGAGGACGTGGGCGAGGCGCAGGTCATCGAGGTAGTCCGGCATGGGGGAACCGTATCGGCCGACGGGGACACGGGGCCACACGGGGCCACGGCGCGCCGGTGACCGGAAGCCGGGGGACCGGGGACCGGAAGGCTTGACACGGCGACGGGGCGCGTCAAAATCTGGGCACAGCCGCTGCCCCAGGGAGGCAATGATGCCTGCAGCCCGGGAGTCACTACTGGACGCCGCCTTCTCGGCGCTCGCGCACCGGCCGTGGGCCACGGTGCGGATGGTCGAGGTGGCCGCCGCGGCCGGGGTGTCCCGACAGACGCTCTACAACGAGTTCGGCAGCAAGGAAGGCCTCGCCCGGGCGCTGGTGCGGAGGGAGGCCGACGGCTACCTCGCCGGGGTCGACCGGGCCCTCGCCGGGCACGGCGACATCAGGGAGCGGCTCGCCGCCACCGCCGAGTGGACCGCCTCCGCGGCCAGGGACAACGTCCTGGTCCGCGCTCTGCTCACCGGCTGCTGGGGCGAACGCCTGCCCGCGCCGACACTCCGGGCGGTGCCGTCCTCCTCCGCCGTACCGGCGCAACGGCGGGCCGACGGCGCACTGCCCTCGCCCGGCGACCTCGTCACCCTGGTGCGCGACCGCGCGGTCATGACGCTGACCGCACCCGGTGCGCTCCCGTACGACGCCCCCGACCTGGCCCGCTCCTGCGAGGTCGCGGTCCGGCTCGCGCTGTCCTGCGTGGCCGCGCCGCCCGGCGAGGGCGAGGTCGCCGACCTGGTGCGGTGCGCCCTGTCCCGGCCCGCGCCGAAGGAGGCGTAGCGGCGCCCTTCAGTGCGTGGAGCCCGACAACTGCAGGCCGATCACGCCCACGATCACCAGGCTGATGGACACGATCTTCAGGGTGGACACCAGGTCACCGAGGAAGATCATCCCGTAGATCGCCGTACCCGCCGCTCCGATGCCGGTCCACACCGCGTACGCGGGCCCCACGTCGAGCTTGCGCAGCGAGAGCGTGAGCAGGCCGAAGCTGCCCAGGGCGAACGCGGCGAAGGCGATGGTGGGCCACAGGCGGGTGAACCCGTGGGAGAGCTTCAGGCAGACGGCGAAGCCTGTTTCGAGCAACCCGGCCACGACGACCAGCAGCCACGCCATGCGCTGTCCCTCCCGTTGGTCAGGCTCGGTGCGATTATGCACTTACCGGGCCCGTGTACACCCAAACAACGCTGAGGTCAGTCGCCCTCGGTGGGCTCCCGCGTCGCCAGCAGCCGGCGCAGCGAGTACAGCCGGTCCGCATCCGCGTGCCCCTCTGCCACCCACGCGTCCAGGGCGCAGTCCGGCTCGTCGTGACTGCACGCGCGCGGGCAGCCCTCCGTGCCCGCCTCCAGGTCGGGGAAGGCGTGGATCACCCGGGAGGGGTCGACATGGGCCAGGCCGAACGAGCGCACGCCCGGTGTGTCGATCACCCACCCGTCGGCGCCCAGCAGGGGCAGCGCCAGAGCGGAGGTCGTGGTGTGCCGGCCCCGCCCCGTCACCGCGTTGACGTGGCCCGTCAGCCGACGGCGCTCCTCGGGCACCAGCGCGTTCACCAGGGTCGTCTTGCCCACGCCCGAGTGGCCGACGAACGCCGTCACCCGGTCGGCGAGGTGCTCGCGCACCCGGCCCGCCGCGTCGCCGTTCTCCAGTTCCTCGCGGCTGGTGACGACGTACGGGATGTCCAGGTCGCCGTAGAGCTCCAGCAGCTTGTCCGGCGGGGCCAGGTCCGACTTGGTCAGCACCAGCAGCGGCTCCAGGCCGCCGTCGAACGCCGCGACCAGGCAGCGGTCGATCAGCCGCGGGCGCGGCTCGGGGTCGGCCAGGGCGGTGACGATGGCCAGCTGGTCGGCGTTGGCGACCACGACCCGCTCGAAGGGGTCGTCGTCGTCCGCCGTGCGGCGCAGCACGGAGGACCGCTCCTCGATGCGGACGATGCGGGCCAGGGTGTCCTTCTTGCCCGACAGATCGCCGACCAGAGCCACCCGGTCGCCGACCACCGCCGCCTTGCGGCCCAGTTCACGGGCCTTCATGGCGATGATGGCGCGGTCCTCGACCAGGCAGGTGAGCCGGCCCCGGTCCACGGTGAGGACCATGCCCTCGGCCGCGTCCTCGTGCTTGGGGCGGATGTTCGTCCGGGGCCGGGTGTTGCGGCGGCCGGGGCGGGTGCGGATGTCGTCCTCGTCGGTGTGCTTGCCGTAGCGGCGCATGGCGGACCCCTAGACCCCGAGCATCCCGGTCCACAGCTCCGGGAAGTCCGGCAGGGTCTTCGCCGTCGTCGCCACGTTCTCGATCACCACGCCCTCGACGGCGAGGCCGATCACCGCGCCGGCCGTGGCCATGCGGTGGTCGTCGTAGGTGCGGAAGGTTCCACCGTGCAGGGGCCGCGGGCGGATGTGCAGGCCGTCGGCCGTCTCCGTGACGTCGCCGCCCAGCTCGTTGATCTCCTTGGTGAGCGCGGCCAGGCGGTCCGTCTCGTGCAGCCGCAGGTGCGCGACACCGCGCAGCGTCGACGGGGAGTCCGCCAGGGCGGCGACCGCCGCGACACCGGGGGTCAGTTCACCCACGTCGCCCAGGTCCACGTCGATCCCGTGGATCGCACCCGAACCGGTGAACTCCAGACCCGACTCCGTCAGTTCGCAGGAACCGCCCATCTCGGTGAAGATCTCCCGCAGCCGGTCACCCGGCTGGGTGGTACGGGCCGGCCAGTCCGGGACCGTCACCCGGCCGCCGGTCACCAGCGCGGCCGCCAGGAACGGCTGGGCGTTCGACAGGTCCGGCTCGACGACCAGGTCCCGGCCCAGCAGCGCGCCCGGCGTGACCCGCCAGACGTTCGGCTCGCCCCCGGACTCGGGCGTGTCGACCTGGGCGCCGACCGCGCGCAGCATGTCCACGGTCATCCGGATGTGCGGCATCGACGGCAGGGTGGGGCCGGTGTGGCGGACCTCCACGCCCTGGTTGAAGCGCGGGCCGGACAGCAGCAGCGCGCTCACGAACTGCGACGACGAGGAGGCGTCGATCTCCACCGGGCCGCCCTCCAGCGCGCCCCCGCCGTGCACGGTGAGGGGCAGCGCGCCCCGGCCGTCGTCGTCGATGCGGGCGCCGAGGACGCGCAGCGCGTCGATCACGCCGTGCAGGGGACGCTCGTACGACCGCGGGTCGCCGTCGAACTGGACGGGGCCGTCGGCGAGGGTGGCCACCGGCGGCAGGAAGCGCATCACCGTGCCGGCGTTGCCGACGTCGATCCGGGCCGGGCCGCGCAGGACGGTCGGCAGCACCCGCCAGGCCTCGCCGGTGCCGTCGGGGCCCACGCCCTCCTCGATCTCGATGCCCATGGCGCGCAGGGCGTCGGCCATCAGCAGGGTGTCGCGGGAGCGCAGGGGGCGGCGCAGCCAGCCGGGCTCGCTCGCCAGGGCGGCGAGCACCAGCGCGCGGTTGGTGACGGACTTGGACCCCGGCACGTGGACCGTCGCGTCGACGGCTCCGCGAGCGTGGGGGGCCGGCCAGAGGGCGGTCTCGGCGGGGGTTCGGGCCATGGGGCCCACTCTATAAGGAGGGGTCGTGGTCCGCTGCGGCGCCGTGGTGGCCGCTCGCGCGGTCACCGCGCCCCTCGTGCGCCCGCCGTCCGGGGGATGCGCGGGACGCACTCGGGGCGTGTTCGGGGCGTGTTCGGGGCGCGCTCGGGGCGCGCTTCGGGTGTGCGTTCGGGGAGGCTCACACCCCCAGCAGCCAGCGGCCCCCGCCGATCAGCGAGCACAGCGACACCGCGTGGAAGAGGAACAGCCACAGGGCCGCCGGGACGTTCGTCAGCCTCGACAACTGGTCCGCGTCCGAGTCCCCCGCGCCGCCCCGGGACCGCTTCGCCTGGAGTTCGAAGGGCGGGCGCACCCCGCCCAGGAGGAGGAACCAGACGACCGCGTAGGCGAACGCGGCCTGGACCTGCGGGCCGGTCAGCCAGGAGATCAGGACGAAGGTGCCGCCGGTGAGGATCAGCGTCATGGCGCCGTAGGCGTTGCGGATCATCACCAGCATGGCGAGCAGGAGTGCCGTCGCCGCCCAGAGCAGGACGGTGATGCGGCCCGCGCCGAGGAGGGCCGCACCGCCGAGGCCCAGCAGCGACGGGGCGGTGTAGCCGGCCGCGGCGGTGAGGATCATGCCGAGGCCGTACGGCTTGCCGCGGCTCAGGGTGAGGCCGCTGGTGTCGGAGTGCAGTCGTATGCCCGTCAGCTGCCGGCCGGTGAGCAGGGCGACCAGGCCGTGCCCGCCCTCGTGGGCGATCGTGATCGCGTTGCGGGACAGCCGCCAGAGGGCGGGCGGGGCGACCACCGCGAACGCGGCGGCGAGTGTGGCGTACACCACCCACGCGTCGGGGTCGGACTGGATGCCGGTGAGCCGGCCCCAGAGATCGGGCAGCGCGGTGGCGGCGGTGCTGCTGTCCATTCTCGGCGTTGCTCCCTTTGCTGGCTCTCGGGTGGCTTTCGGGTGGCCTCTGGGTGGTCTCGGCGGAGGTCGGCGCGTGGCACCGTCGCCGAGGGCGGTGGTCGTGTGACGGGTGGGCCTGGCAGTGTGGCACGTATGTGCGGACGGTATGCAGCGAGTCGCAGGCCCGAGGATCTCGCGGGGATCTTCGAGGTCGAGAAGTGGGAGCCCGAGGAGGCTCTGGCGCCGGACTACAACGTGGCGCCCACCAAGGAGGTCTACGCGGTTCTCGACCGCCCGGTGAAGGACGCCGGGGACCCGCGTCCGGTTCGGCAGCTGCGCCGGCTGACGTGGGGGCTCGTGCCGTCCTGGGCCAAGTCCCCGGAGGGCGGCGCGCGGATGATCAACGCGCGTGCCGAGACCGTGCACGAGAAGCCCGCCTTCCGCCGGGCCTTCGCCGCCCGCCGCTGCATCCTGCCCGCCGACGGCTACTACGAGTGGGTCACCGGCAGGCAGGAGCGCGATCTGGAGGTCGAGGGGAGGAAGAAGCGGCCCCGCAAGCAGCCGTACTTCGTCCTGCCGGCGGACGGGTCGGTGTTCGCCATGGCCGGGCTGTACGAGTTCTGGCGGGACCGCACGCTGCCCGACGACCATCCGCGGGCCTGGTGGGTGACCTGCTCGGTGATCACCACCGAGGCGGAGTCGGCCCCGCTGGCCGTCGCCCCGGCCGAGGGACCGCACGCGCTGGCCGAGATCCATCCCCGGATGCCGCTGATGCTCACGCCCGACCGCTGGGACGCCTGGCTGGACCCCGCCCGCACCGATGTCGCGGAGCTGCGGTCCCTGCTCGCGCCCCCGCCCGCCGGGCTGATGCGCGCCTATCCCGTTCCCACGGCCGTCAGCAACGTCCGCAACAACGGGCCGGAGCTGTTGAAGGAGCTGGAGGGGCCGGAGGAGGGCACACTCTTCTGATGTGACCCCCGACATGCCCGACACCACCGGCACCCCCGACACCACCGGCACCTCGGACCGCACCGGCACCTCGGACCGCACCGGCACCTCGGACCGCACCGGCACCCCGGACCGCACCGGCACCCCGGACTCCGTCGGTGCCCTCGGCAGGATCGAGAACCCCACGGTCGAGACCGTCGGGACGGACGCCGGGACCGCCCGCGTCACCTGGTGGCCGGCGCGGCGCCCGGCTCGGTTCGTCCTCGCCGTCGGTCACGGCGCCGGCGGCGGCGTCGAGGCCCGCGATCTCCAGGCCCTCGCCGCCGAACTGCCCGCGCACGGAGTGACCGTGGCCCTCGTCGAGCAGCCCTGGCGGGTCGCCGGGAAGAAGGTCGCGCCCGCGCCGAGGACCCTCGACGCCGGCTGGCGCGGTGTCTGGCCGGCGCTCGCCGCGCCCGGCCTCCCGGTGATCTCCGGCGGCAGGTCCGCCGGCGCGCGGGTCGCCTGCCGCACGGCCGCCGAGCTCGGGGCGCACGCCGTGCTCGCGCTCAGCTTCCCGCTGCACCCGCCGGGCAGGCCGGAGAAGTCCCGCGCCGGGGAACTGCTCGGCGCCGGCGTGCCCACCCTCGTCGTCCAGGGCGGCAACGACCCGTTCGGCAGACCCGGGGAGTTCCCCGAGGGGGCGTACGAGTTGGCCGAGGTGCCCGGCGGCGACCACGGGTTCGCGGTGCCCAAGCGGGCGGAGATCACCCAGGAGGACGCGCTGGGGATCATCACCGCGAAGGTCGCCGAGTGGACCCGGTCACTGGCGTGACCCGCGGGGAATGCCGGGCGGCGGGCCGCTGTTGTGCCCGACGTACGTGCTGGACGACCAGCACTGATCGTCGTGGGAGAGGAAGTCCGCCGCATGGGTTCGACCATCTGCCCGCCCGCAGGCAACCGCGCCGACCTGGAGTGGACGGTGCTGCACGCGGCCAGGACCGCTCCCGGTGGAGCGGCGGCGGGCGGCGATCGGCACCCCGTCCCGGCCGAAGGTCGTCTATCCTCCGATTCTGGCGGGACCGGTTTCGGCCCTGCCCAGAATCTTGAGGAGGTGGGTCCGGTTCCCGGTACCGACGCAGGGACCGACAACGGCCAGGCGGAGCTGCCCGAGGGCCAGGGCATGAACGCGGACACGTTCGCCGCGGACACGTCCGGTGAGACCGGCGCGGAGCGCACCGCGCGCTTCGAGCGGGACGCGCTGGAGTTCCTCGACCAGATGTACTCGGCCGCGCTGCGCATGACGCGCAATCCGGCCGACGCCGAGGACCTGGTGCAGGAGACGTACGCCAAGGCGTACGCGTCCTTCCACCAGTTCCGCGAGGGCACCAACCTCAAGGCGTGGCTGTACCGGATCCTCACCAACACGTTCATCAACTCGTACCGCAAGAAGCAGCGTGAACCGCAGCGGAGCGCGGCCGAGGAGATCGAGGACTGGCAGCTCGCCCGCGCCGAGTCGCACATGTCGACGGGTCTGCGCTCCGCGGAGTCGCAGGCGCTCGACCACCTGCCCGATTCGGACGTGAAGGAGGCCCTCCAGGCGATTCCCGAGGAGTTCCGGATCGCCGTGTATCTCGCGGACGTAGAGGGCTTTGCGTACAAGGAGATCGCGGACATCATGGGGACACCCATCGGAACGGTGATGTCCCGGCTGCACCGGGGCCGCCGTCAACTGCGCGGAATGCTGGAGGACTACGCCCGCGAGCGCGGCCTGGTCCCGGCGGGCGCCGGAGAGTCGAACGAAGCGAAAGGCTCGGGCTCATGAGCTGCGGAGAGCCGCACGAGACGGACTGCAGTGAGGTACTCGATCATCTGTACGAGTTCCTCGACAGTGAGATGCCGGACGTCGATCGCGACAAGTTCAAGCAGCACTTCAAGGAGTGCTCTCCGTGCCTGGAGAAGTACGGGCTCGAAGAGGCCGTGAAGAAGCTGGTCAAGCGGTGCTGCGGACATGACGAGGTGCCGACCGACCTGCGCTCCAAGGTCCTCGGGCGGCTCGACCTGATCCGCTCCGGCCAGGCGGGCCCCGGCTCCGACGCCACCGACGTCACGTCCGCGCCGGCCGCACCGGTATCGCCCCAGGAATCCTGAGCCGCCCGCGCCGCCTGAGTCGCCCGAGCGCCGCCCAAGCGGTCCGCCGTCACCCGAACGTGCTAATCGGCGGGTGATACGTCCATGGATCGCCGCCCGCGCCCCTAGGCTCCCAGCCCGGACACCTACGGGCTGGGGAGGGCCGCATGGAGGCGATTCCGGGGCGGGCACTCGCCTTCATCGTTTGTACCGCCCTCGCCGCCCTGGCCTGCCTGACCCCGCTGCCCCAGGTGCACGCGCCCTGGTGGCCGGTGGGCCTGCTCGCCGCGCTGTACGCCGCGGGTGAGCCGATCGCCCGGCGCCGGTTCGGGAGCACCTGCCACCCCCTGCTGCTCGCCGGGGCGTTCCTGCTGCCGCCGCCCGCCGCCGCGCTCGTCCCGCTGCCCGGTGCGCTGCTGTGCCGGGTGGACCAGCGGCCGGCCGGGCCGCGCCGGGTCTGGCGGGCCGCCCAGTCCGCGCTCGCGGTGTGGGCCGCGGCCGCCGCCCACTGGTCGCTCGGCGGCCGGGACGCCGTCGTCACGCCCGACTTCCCGTACGCCCTGGTGCCCGCCGCGGTCGCCGTGCTCGCGTACTGCGCGGTGCTCACCGCGCTGGACGGCGGGATCCTCGTCCTCGCCGAGCGGGTGCCGCCGCGCCGGGCCTGGCGGGGGCTGTTCTCCCGCTGTCTCGCGCCGCTCGCCGTGCACGGGCTGGCCGGGCTGATGATGGCCGTGCTCTGGCGCAGCCCCTACGGGCCGGTCGCCGCGCTGCTGGTGCTCTTCCCGATGGGCGTGGCCTGGTGGGTGTTCGCGCAGTACCACCGGGAGCGGGCAGCGCACCGGGCCACCATCCGGGCGCTGGTGCAGGCCGTGGACATCAAGGACGGCTACACCCGCGGCCACAGCGAGCGGGTCGGACAGGCGTCCATGATGATCGCCCGCGAGCTGGGCATGGACGCCCGGCGGACCGAGGTGCTCCGCTTCGCCGGGATCCTGCACGACGTCGGCAAACTCGGTGTCCCCACCCGGCTGTTGCGCAAGGACGGCCCGCTGACGCCCGAGGAGCGGCGGGTCATCGAACTGCACCCCGAGTACGGCCACGAGATCACCCGGGGGATCCACTTCCTCGGCGAGGCCCGCGCCGCGATCCTCCACCACCACGAACGGCTCGACGGCCGCGGCTACCCCTACGGGCTGGTGGGCCGTCAGATCCCGGAGTGCGCCCGCGTGGTCGCCGTCGCCGACGCCTTCGACGCGATGACCTCCACCCGCTCCTACAGCCGGGCCCGGCCGGTCGCCGCCGCCCTCGCCGAGCTGCGGCGGTGCGCCGGCGCCCAGTTCGACCCCCGCATGGTCACCGCACTCGGCCGGGCGCTGGACCGCCACGGCTGGCACCCGCTGGTGACCGCCGACGAGGCGTCCGCCGCGGCACCGGCGGCCGGTAGGCCCGCCGGTGCCGGTGAGGCGGCGCCCGGGAAGCCCGCCGTGCCACCGCCGTCCGGGAGGTCCGGCGAGGCGCCGCGTGCCGGTGAGCCGGGCCCGATGCCGTCGGCGGGCGAGCCCACCCCGGCGCCGCCGGCCGGTGAGCCCGTTCCGCCCGGCACTCCGCAGGACCCCGCGCCCGACGACACCGCACCCCGGACCGTCCCGGCCCGGGCCGGGCGGGGTGACCGGTCCGGGACCGCGCGGTGAGGCGGGCGCGGCTGCTCGGGGTGGTGCACGGGACCGCCGCACTGGTGGCCGCCGGGGCACTGCTCGTCACCCTGCGTGCGGGGGTCGTGGAACGGCCCGTCGCGCTCGCCTTCGGAGCGTTCGTCGTGGTCGGCGAGCTCACCCGGTGGACCGGTCCGGGGCTGCGGGATGCCGCCCCGCTCGGGACCGCAGGCTCCCTGGCGTACGCGCTGCTCGGGGAGAACGCCGGGCAGCCGACCGGGCACGGCTTCGCCCAGGTCGTCTCGGTGGTGGCCGGGGCCTCCCTGCTGGGCTGCGTGCCGCACATAGCGCGCGGCCGGGGGCCGGTGCTGGACCACCTGGCCCGCCGGGTGCTGGCCGCCGCCTTCGCCGCCGTGTGCTTCCAGCCGCTGTTCAACCAGGGCGTCTTCCGGTCCTGGCGGGGACCCGCCTACGCCCTGCTCCTGCTCGCGCTGCTCGGGCTCACCGTGCTCTGCGACGCGGTGCTCGCCGCCGCGCTGACCCACGCGCGCACCGGCTGGCCGTACGGTCCCCTGCTGCGCGACGAGGTGTGCTCGGTGCCCGGCATCGGCTCGGCGGTGTGCGCCACCGGCGCGGTCACGGCGCTCGCGGTCGCCGTCGTGGGGCTGTGGGCGCTGCCCGTCCTCTCGCTGCCCCTGCTGCTCACCCAGCTCGCCCTGCGCCGGTACGCGGCCGTGCGTGCCACCTACCGGCAGACCATCGCGTCCCTGGCCCGGGCCACCGAGATAGCCGGGTACACCCCGGCCGGGCACGCCCACCGGGTGGCCGCCCTCAGCCAGGCCGTGGGCCGGGACCTGGGCCTGTCCGAACCCGACCTCACCGTCCTGGAGTACGCGGCCCTCATGCACGACATCGGCCAGCTCAGCCTCGTCGACCCGGTGCCGGCCGGCGCCACCTCGGCGCTGCCGGCGGCCGAGCAGCGCCGTATCGCGTTGCTCGGCGGCGCCGTGGTCCGCCAGACCGGGGCCGGAGCCCAGGTCGCGGCGGTCGTGGAGCGGCAGGCCGACCCCTGCGCCGAGCAACCGGTGGCGGCCCGCATCGTGCGGGTGGTCAACGCCTACGAGGAGAAGGTCCGCGCCGCCGGCCCCGACGGGCCCCTGACCGCATTGGAGGAGCTGCGGTTGCAGGCGGCCGGGGAGTACGCGCCGGAAGTGGTGGAAGCGCTGGCCAGGGTGCTCGCCCGCGGCTGCCTTACCTCGCCCGCGGGTGGGTAACCCATGGGTAATGAGCGCCCTTCCAGCCGTACGTGGTTGGATGCGAAGGGAGAGGGTCTCCGACAGGCTGTCCGGGGGCACAGCCGGCCCACTCCACAGAACTGGCAGGCGGGAATCGTGAGGATCTTCGGCAAGGGACGGCACCGGCCCTCCGCCTCCTGGCGGCAGGCCACCGACCGCGCGTTCACGCTGATCGGTGACGGGCGGTACGAGGACGCGGGCGCGCTGCTGACCCGCGCCGCCGACCTGGAGCCCTGGCTGTCCGAGTCCTGGTTCAACCTGGCCCTGCTGCACAAGTTCCGGCACGACTGGGAGCAGGCGCGCACGGCGGGGCTGCGCGCGGTGGCGCTGCTGGACCGGGAGGCGGGGGCGCCGGACTGGTGGAACGTCGGCATCGCGGCGACCGCCCTGCAGGACTGGCCGCTGGCCCGGCGCGCCTGGCAGGCGTACGGGCTGCCCGTCCCGGGCGGTGCGACGGCCGCCGGGGAACCGGTCGGCATGGACCTGGGCAGCGCGGCGGTCCGGCTGTCGCCGGAGGGCGAGGCCGAGGTGGTGTGGGGGCGGCGGCTGGACCCGGCCCGGATCGAGGTGCTGTCGATCCCGCTGCCGTCGTCCGGGCGGCGCTGGGGCGAGGTGGTGCTGCACGACGGGGTGCCGCACGGCGAACGGACCACGTCCACCGGGCACTCCTACCCCGTCTTCGACGAGATCGAGCTGTGGGCGCCCTCGCCGGTCCCCACCTGGGTGGTCCTGCTGGAGGCGGACACCGAGGCCGACCGGGACGCGCTGGAGCAGCTGGCCGCGGACGCCGGGTTCGCCGCGGAGGACTGGTCGTCGTCCGTGCGGCTGCTGTGCCGCCTGTGCTCGGAGTCGCGGATGCCGTCCGACGAGGGTGACGGGGTCCACCTCGACCCGCACGACCACAGCGAGCCGGGTCACCCCGGGCCGCTCGGTCACCGCACCGACGGGCAGCTGTGGGTGCCGGAGCGGGAGTGCGGGGTGGCCGCGCCGGCCTCGCTGGTCCGGGGGCTGCTGGACGGCTGGGTCGCGGACAGTCCCGACTCCCGGGACTGGCGGGATCTGGAAGAGGTCTGCTGAGGCGGACGCGAGCCCCGTCTAGGCTGTACCCGCATCATCTTCTCTGGCTTGCAGGAAAGGCGTACGTCGGTCATGGCGCAGCAGGACACCGATCAGCAGCACGCGGGCGTGCTTCCCGTGGACGACGAGGGCTTCGTCATCGACACCGAGGACCCCGAGGAGCGCGAACGGGCCTACCGCGAGCGCGGCACGTCCCGGCCGATCACCGTGGTGGGCAACCCGGTGCTGCACCGTGAGGTCAAGGACGTCACCGTCTTCGACGAGGAGCTGCTGAAGCTGGTCGACGACATGTTCGCCTCGCAGCGCACCGCCGAGGGGGTGGGCCTGGCCGCCAACCAGATCGGCGTCGACCTGAAGGTGTTCGTCTACGACTGCCCGGACGACGAGGGCGTGCGCCACGTCGGCGTGGTCTGCAACCCCGAGCTCGTCGAACTCCCCGCCGAGCGGCGTCGGCTGGACGACGGCAACGAGGGCTGCCTGTCGGTGCCGACGGCCTACGCGCCGCTGGCCCGCCCGGACTACGCCGAGGTCACCGGTCAGGACGAGAAGGGCAACCCCATCAGGGTCCGCGGCACCGGATACTTCGCTCGGTGTTTGCAGCACGAGACCGACCACCTGTACGGGTACCTGTACATCGACCGGCTGTCCAAGCGTGAACGCAAGGACGCGCTGCGGCAGATGGCTGAGAACGAGCCCCGTTATCCCGTGGTCCCGAACGACTGACGTCGCCGCGAAGACCACGCCGAAACCCCTGACGCCTGACCGGCTTCCTCCGGTCGGGCGTCGTTCGTGTGTCCGTAGGACGTTCGATCGCATATGCACATCCGCTGATCCGTAACCAGTCCGGCCCGGGGCTCTCTCGGCATCCCGGGGTAGTGAATGAAGCAAATCCGTTCCCAGAACGGACAGTTGTAGGGCTGAATGGGAAGTGCGGGGATGCACGACGGCGCACGCCCGGCACGGCGGGAGGGGCGTGCGGCCACAGGCGGCTGAGAGGGGTTGTTCGTGCCAGCTTTCCCATACAGCACCACATACCGCACCACATCCACGGCGACGGCCACCGCGGTCCCGCCCTCGCTCGCTCTTCCGGTCATCGAAGAGGCGTTTCCCCGGCAACTGCACCCGTATTGGCCGCGGTTGCAGGAGAACACCCGGGAGTGGCTGCTGGAAAAGCGGCTCATGCCGGCGGACAAGGTCGCGGAATATGCCGACGGCCTGTGCTACACCGATCTGATGGCGGGCTACTACCTCGGCGCCCCCGACGAGGTGCTGCAGGCCATCGCCGACTACAGCGCGTGGTTCTTCGTCTGGGACGACCGGCACGACCGTGACATCGTGCACGGCCGGGCGGCCGCCTGGCGGCGGCTGAAGTCCCGGCTGCACCGGGCGCTCGACTCCCCCGGAGGGCAGCTGCACCACGAGGACCCGCTGGTCGCCGGGCTGGCCGACACGGTGAGCCGGCTGTACGCGTTCCTGCCGGACAGCTGGAACGCCCGGTTCGCCCGCCACTTCCACCAGGTGATCGAGGCCTACGACCGGGAGTTCCGCAACCGGACCGAGGGGCGGGTGCCCCCGGTCGGGGAGTACCTTGCGCTGCGCCGGCTCACCTTCGCGCACTGCATCTGGACCGATCTCCTGGAGCCGAGCGCCGGACGGGAACTACCGGACAGGGTGAGGAAACACCCGGCATTCCGCCGGGCGGCTCTGCTCAGCCAGGAATTCGCCGCCTGGTACAACGACCTCTGCTCGCTGCCGAAGGAAATAGCGGGTGACGAGGTGCACAATCTCGGAATCAGTCTCATCGTCCACGAGGGGCTGACCCTGGAAGAGGCCGTCGAAGAAGTCAGACGGCGTGTCGAGGAGTGCATATCGGAATTCCTGGAGGCGGAACGCGAAGCCCTTCTCTTCGCCGAGAGCCTGGCCGACGGCAGCCTTTCCGGAAAGGAACTCGGCATCGCCGTCCAGGCCTGTCTGTCGAACATGCGGAACTGGTTCAGTTCCGTCTACTGGTTCCACCACGAGTCCGGCCGGTACATGGTCGACAGCTGGGACGACCGCTCCACACCCCCGTACGTCAACAACGAAGCGGCAGGTGAGAAATGACCCTCGACTCGGTGAGGGCCACGACGTCCGCGTCCCGCGATCCGGAGCGGCCGCCGCTGGCCGGCGGCGCCGTCCCGCTCCTCGGCCACGGCTGGAAACTGGCCCGCGACCCGCTGGCCTTCCTGACCCAGCTGCGCGACCACGGCGACGTCGTCCGGCTCAGGCTCGGCCCCAAGACGGTGTACGCCGTCACCTCGCCCGATCTCACCGGCGCGGTCGCCCTCAGCCCCGACTACATCATCGCGGGGCCGCTGTGGGAGTCGCTGGAGAGCCTGCTCGGCAAGGAGGGCGTGGCCACCGCCAACGGACCGATGCACCGTCGGCAGCGGCGCACCATCCAGCCCGCGTTCCGGCTCGACGCGATCCCCGGCTACGGGCCGATCATGGAGGAGGAGGCACACGCGCTCGTCGAGCGGTGGCGCTCCCGGAAGGTCATCGACGTCACCTCGGAGTCCTTCCGGGTGGCCGTCCGCATTTCCGCCCGCTGCCTGATGCGCGGCAGTTACGCGGATACGCGTGCCGAACGCATATGCTCTGCGCTCGCCACTCTGTTCAGCGGTATGTACCAGCGCATGGTGGTACCGCTGGGGCCGCTTTATTGCGTGCCGTTCCCGGCCAACCGTGAATTCAACCGCGCGCTGGCCGATTTGCATCTCCTGGTCGACGAGATCGTCGCCGACCGCCGGGCGAGCAGTCAAAAGCCGGACGATTTGCTGACAGCTTTGCTGGAAGCGACGGACGAGAATGGTGAGCCGATCGGGGAGCAGGAGATCCACGACCAGGTCATCGCCATTGTCACCCCGGGCAGTGAGACCGTCGGTTCCATGGTCATGTCCCTGTTGCAGGTCCTCACCGAGCACCCGGGCCTGGCCGACGGTGTCCGGGACGAGGTACAGAGCGTCACCGGCGGCCGGCCGGTCGCGTTCGACGACGTCCGCAAGCTGACCCGCACCGCGAACCTCATCACCGAGACCATGCGGCTCCACCCCGCCGTATGGATCCTCACCCGGCGGGCGGTCACGGACACCGTGCTCGGCGGCTACCGCATCCCCGCCGGTGCCGACATCGTGTACAGCCCGTACGCCATCCAGCGCGACCCCCGTTCCTTCGAACGGCACGAGGAGTTCGACCCGGACCGGTGGCTGCCCGGCCAGACCGCGGAGGTCCCCAAGTACGCGATGAACCCGTTCAGCGTCGGCAACCGCAAGTGCCCCAGCGATCACTTCTCGATGGCCGAGCTGACGCTCGTCACCGCCGCGATCGCCTCCGCGTTCACCTTCGAGCACGCGCCGGGCTCCGACGCCCGGCCGCGCATCGGCATCACCCTGCGCCCGCGTGACCTGCGGCTGCGGGCGATCCCCCGGTAGGAGCCGGTCCGTCCGCACCGGCGGGTGCCGTTGCCACGGCACCCGCGGCGCGGACGCGCGACGGGCCCGGCGCGGACCTGGAAGCGACCTAGAAGTCCTCGTCCAGGTCGACCGTGCCCTCGACGGCGACCTGGTAGGCCGACGGCCGCCGCTCGAAGAAGTTGGTCAGCTCCTGCACGCCCTGCAGCTCCATGAAGGAGAACGGGTTCTCGGAGCCGTAGACCGGCGCGAAGCCCAGCCGGGTCAGCCGCTGGTCGGCCACGCACTCCAGGTACTGGCGCATCGACTCGGTGTTCATGCCCGGCAGCCCGTCGCCGCACAGGTCACGCGCGAACTGCAGCTCCGCCTCGACGGCCTCCCGCAGCATGTCGGTCACCTGCTCCTGGAGCCGGTCGTCGAACAGGTCCGGCTCCTCCTTGCGGACCGTGTCGACCACGTCGAACGCGAACGACATGTGCATGGTCTCGTCGCGGAACACCCAGTTGGTGCCGGTGGCCAGACCGTGCAGCAGACCCCGGCTGCGGAACCAGTAGACGTACGCGAAGGCGCCGTAGAAGAACAGGCCCTCGATGCAGGCGGCGAAGCAGATCAGGTTGAGCAGGAACCGCCGGCGCTCGGCCCTGCTCTCCAGCCGGTCGATCTTCTCGACCTCGTTGATCCACTTGAAGCAGAACCCGGCCTTCTCACGGATGGACGGGATGTTCTCCACCGCGTCGAAGGCGGCGGCCCGGTCCTCCGGGTCGGGGAGGTAGGTGTCCAGCAGGGTCAGATAGAACTGGACGTGCACGGCCTCCTCGAACAGCTGGCGCGACAGGTACAGCCGCGCCTCGGGGGAGTTGATGTGCTTGTACAGCGTCAGCACCAGGTTGTTCGCCACGATCGAGTCGCCCGTCGCGAAGAAGGCCACGAGACGGCCGATGAGGTGCTGCTCGGCGGGGCTGAGCTTGGCGAGGTCGGCGACGTCCGAGTGGAGGTCGACCTCCTCCACGGTCCAGGTGTTCTTGATGGCGTCCCGGTAGCGCTCGTAGAAGTCGGGGTAGCGCATGGGGCGCAGCGTCAGCTCGAAGCCCGGGTCGAGGAGATGGGCGTTGCGTTCGGACTTCTCGGACATCACTGGCAGGCCTCGCAGGACTCGGGGTTCTCAAGGGAGCAGGCGACCGCTTCGGGATCGGCGGCCTGCTGCACGGGGACGGATGCCTGCGCGGCGCGGGCGATACGGGTCGCCGGGCGCGAACGCAGGTAGTACGTCGTCTTCAGCCCGGACTTCCAGGCGTACGCGTACATCGAGGAGAGCTTGCCGATGGTCGGCGTCTCCATGAAGAGGTTCAGGGACTGCGACTGGTCGAGGAACGGCGTGCGCGCCGCCGCCATGTCGATCAGCCCGCGCTGCGGGATCTCCCACGCCGTGCGGTAGAGCCGCCGTACGTCCTCGGGGATCCACGCGAAGTCCTGCACTGAGCCGGCCGAGTCGCGCAGCGCCTCACGGGTACGGGCGTCCCACACGCCGAGATCCTTGAGGTCCTGCACCAGATACGAGTTGACCTGGAGGAACTCACCGGACAGCGTCTCGCGCTTGAACAGGTTCGACACCTGCGGCTCGATGCACTCGTACACGCCGGCGATGGAGGCGATGGTGGCCGTCGGCGCGATGGCCAGGAGGAGGCTGTTGCGCAGGCCGACCGCCGCGATCCGCTCACGCAGCGCCGCCCAGCGCTCCGGCCAGGTCAGCTCCACCCCGTAGTGGTCGGGGTGCAGCACGCCCTGCGCGGTACGGGTCTTCTCCCAGGCCGGCAGCGGGCCGCCGCGCTCGGCCAGGTCGGCGGACGCCTCGTACGCGGCGAGCATGACGCGCTCGGCGATGCGGGTCGACAGGGCCTTCGCCTCCGGGGAGTCGAAGGGCAGCCGCAGCTTGAAGAAGACGTCCTGCAGGCCCATCGCGCCCAGACCCACCGGCCGCCACCGGGCGTTGGAGCGGCCCGCCTGCTCGGTCGGGTAGAAGTTGATGTCGACGACCCGGTCGAGGAACGTGACGGCCGTGCGGACCGTCTCGTCCAGCCGCTCCCAGTCGAGGCCACCGGTCGCCGGGTCGGCGAACGCGCCGAGGTTGACCGACCCCAGGTTGCACACCGCCGTCTCGCCGTCGTCGGTGACCTCCAGGATCTCCGTGCAGAGGTTGGAGGAGTGGACCACGTGCCCCGGCAGGGCGGTCTGGTTGGCGGTGCGGTTGGCGGCGTCCTTGAAGGTCATCCAGCCGTTGCCGGTCTGCGCGAGGGTGCGCATCATCCGGCCGTACAGGTCGCGGGCCGGGATGGTCCGGCGGGCCAGACCGGCCGCTTCCGCCTTGCGGTACGACGCGTCGAACTCCTCACCCCACAGGTCCACCAGTTCGGGCACGTCGGCGGGGGAGAACAGCGACCACTGCTCGTCGGCGGCGACCCGGCGCATGAACTCGTCCGGCACCCAGTGCGCGAGGTTCAGGTTGTGCGTACGGCGGGCGTCCTCACCGGTGTTGTCGCGCAGCTCCAGGAACTCCTCGATGTCGGAGTGCCAGGTCTCCAGGTAGACCGCGGCAGCGCCCTTGCGCCGGCCGCCCTGGTTCACCGCGGCGACCGATGCGTCGAGGGTCTTCAGGAACGGCACGATGCCGTTGGAGTGACCGTTGGTGCCGCGGATCAGCGAACCCCGGCTGCGGATGCGGGAGTACGACAGACCGATCCCGCCGGCGTGCTTCGACAGGCGGGCCACCTGGTGGTAGCGGTCGTAGATGGAGTCCAGCTCGTCCAGCGGGGAGTCGAGGAGGTAGCAGGACGACATCTGGGGGTGCCGGGTGCCGGAGTTGAACAGGGTCGGCGAGGACGGCAGGTAGTCCAGGCGGCTCATCAGGCCGTAGAGCGCGGCGACCTCGTCCACGGCCCGGTCACCCGCCCCCGGAGCGAACGCCGCGTCCTCGGCGAGGCCGCCGGCGACCCGCAGCAGGAAGTGCTGGGGCGTCTCGACGACCTTGCGGGTGAGGGGGTGGCGCAGCAGGTAGCGGCTGTACAGGGTGCGCAGGCCGAAGTAGCCGAAGCGGTCGTCGGCGCCGGTGTCGACCAGCGCGTCCAGCCGCTCGGCGTGCAGCCGGGCGAACTCGGCGGTGCGGTCGGCGATCAGGCCCTCGCGGTGACCGACGGCGATCGACTCGGTGAACGTGGTCACGCCCTGGGAGGCGGCCTCGGCGCGGATGGTGAGGGTGAGCAGCCGGGCGGCCAGCCGCGAGTACGCGGGGTCCTCGGAGATCAGGCCGGCCGCCGCCTCCGTGGCCAGCTCGCGCAGCTCCGCCTCGTCGGCGCGCGCCGACCGGCCGCGCAGCGCGGCGGCGGCGACCCGGCCGGGGTCGGCGTCGGGCAGGTCGGCGGTCAGCTCGGTGAGGGACCGCAGCAAGGCGGTCCCGGGGGCGTCCTCTGCGGTCGGGACGGCTGAGGCCGGGTCTGCTGGCGCGATGGTCACGTGGGGCTCTCCCTCGCTGGCACGGGGGCCTCGCGCGGGGGCAGGCGGCGGCGCACGAGCGCACGCGGCGTCGCGCCCACCGGCCCATTCCACGAGGCCCGGACGTCAGGCATCCCGGCCGGGCGGCCGGGCGCGCTGTCGGCAGGTCCTCGGACTGACTCCTGGGCACGGCGACGCCCGGGAACGGCGGTTCCGGGGAGAGGACGTGCACAAGTACACCGTTGCGGGACAGTTCCGGATTCACACCGGATTCCCCTGCGGCGACAGCGAGCATGAGCATACATCTTGTGCTCGCCTGTCACGCCACCCCCAGATGTTGTGGCGGGGCGGTTTCAGAGGGTCAACTCGTAGGTGAGGAGAGTGAGGTCGTCCAGGTGCGGCACCGGGTTCCAGTCCCGCTCGGGTGTGCGGACGAAGCCGAGACGTTCGTAGATCCGGTGTGCGGTGTGCATGCTGCGCTGGCTGGACAGAACGACGGCCGTGCAGCCCTCCGTGGCCCGCGCCCGCTCCAGGCAGGCCCGCACGAGTGCCTCGCCGGCGCCCCGGCCGCGCGCCGCGTGCGCGACCGCGAGCGCACGGATCTCGGCCTCACCGGGTCGCGCGATGTCGGCGACCGGACCGGGTCCGGCGACGAAGGTGACGCCGCCGAGGAGCCGGTCGCCGTCCACGGCCACCAGCACCTCGGCGGCGGCCGCCCGCGCGGCGACATCCTTCAGCACCGGCAGATACTCGTCCTCCTCGCCGTAGTCGAGGAGCCCGTCCTGGAGGTAGGCCTGCGCGGTGATCTCGGCGAGGGTGTCGTACTCGGCGGGCGTGACGGGGCGGATGACGATGTCCATGGGGCCGAGTGTGCCGGACCGGTCCGACGGTGGCCGCCGGATTTCGGGGGAGGGGTGCTGCCGGCCGGTCGCGCCGCGCTTCGCGCCCGCTTCGGGGCGCACGCCGAGCGGACGCGGCCACCGAGCGGATGCGGCCACCGAGCGGATGCGGTGGACCACCGAGCGGACGCGGCGGGACACCGAGCGGTGTGCTCTCGGTGGCCCGCCGCGGGGTGCGTGCGGGAGACCGGTCATGCGGCGCGCGGCGCGCGCCGACGGTGCCGGGCGCCCGATCCGGCGGCGCGCCCCTCGGGGGGCGGGCGTCAGTGCCCCGTGGCCACCGGCAGCTCCGTCTGCACGCCCGGGTCGCCGGCGTCGGCCGTGTAGTCCTCGGGGCGGGTCTCGTCCACGCCGTCGGGGGCGTTGACGGCCTTCAGGACGAAGGTGAGGACGACCGTCACCGCCACGTTGAGGACGAAGGCCGTGAGGCCGATGTAGCCGACCTCCTCGATACCGGGGATCTCCTTGGAGGAGCCGGCGAAGTGGGCCTGGGTCGGAGAGGAGACGCCGTAGGCCGCGAGGGTGCCGTAGACCATGCCGACCGCCCAGCCGGCCAGCAGGGCCCAGCGGTGGAACCAGCGGGTGAACAGGCCGCCGACGAGGGCCGGGAAGGTCTGCAGGATCCAGATGCCGCCCAGCAGCTGGAAGTTGATGGCGACCGTCTTGTCCATGGTGAGGACGAAGACCAGGGCGCCCACCTTCACCAGCAGCGAGACCAGCTTGGAGACCCTGGTCTCCTCGGCGGCGGTGGCGTCCGGCTTGATGAAGTCCTTGTAGATGTTGCGGGTGAAGAGGTTCGCCGCCGCGATCGACATGATGGCCGCGGGGACCAGGGCGCCGATGCCGATGGCCGCGAAGGCCACGCCCGCGAACCAGGCCGGGAACATGTTCTCGAACAGCTGGGGGATCGCCAGCTGGCCGTTGGCGACCTTGACCCCGGCCGCGATCGCCATGAAGCCGAGCAGCGCGAGCAGGCCGAGCATCAGCGAGTACAGCGGCAGGATCGTGGTGTTGCGGCGGATCACCTCACGGCTGCGGGAGGACAGCGTCGCGGTGATCGAGTGCGGGTACATGAACAGGGCGAGCGCGGAGCCCAGCGCCAGCGTCGCGTACCCCCAGTGGCCGGCCTCGGGCGGGATCAGGCCGCCCTTCCCGGCCGTGGCGAACTTCTCGCCCGCCGAGGCGAAGATGTCGTCGAAGCCGCCCAGCTTGATCGGGATGTAGATGATCGCCACGGCGATGACGATGTAGATCAGGGTGTCCTTGACGAAGGCGATCAGCGCGGGCGCGCGCAGGCCGGACGAGTAGGTGTACGCGGCCAGCACGCCGAAGGCGATGAACAGCGGCAGGTCCTTCACGAACCAGTTGGTGTCCTCGCCGCCCCCGACGCCCATCACGTCCAGCACCGCCTGGATGCCGACCAGTTGCAGCGCGATGTACGGCATGGTGGCCAGGATGCCGGTGACGGCCACCGCCAGCGACAGGCCCTTGGAGCCGTACCGGCCGCGCACGAAGTCCGAGGTCGTCACATAGCCGTGCTTGTGGGACACCGACCACAGCCGGGGCAGGAAGGTGAAGATCAGCGGGTAGACGAGGATCGTGTACGGAACGGCGAAGAAGCCGGCCGCGCCCGCCGCGTAGATCGCCGCGGGTACGGCGACGAAGGTGTACGCCGTGTAGAGGTCGCCGCCGAGCAGGAACCAGGTGACCCAGGTGCCGAACGACCGCCCGCCCAGGCCCCATTCGTCGAGGCTGTGCTCGTTCTCGGCCTTGCGCCAGCGCGCGGCCAGGAAGCCCATGACGGTGACGGCCAGGAAGAAGAAGATGAAGACGGCGAGCGCCACGCCGTTCACACCGTCGTTCACGCGTCCGCACCCCCCTTCGCGGCGGCACGGGCACGCTGGTCACGCTGCCAGAGCCGGTAGGCCACCAGGGTGAGCGCGGTGGAGATCAGCACCCACAGCATCTGGTACCAGTAGAAGAACGGGATCCCGGCGAACTCCGGGTCCGCCTTGGCGTACGAACCGACCCACAGCATCGCCACGAAGGGCGCGAGCAGGCAGAGGGCGATGACGACGCGTGACGGCGTCACCATCGGCTCTCTGGTCGGTGTGTCCGGGGCTTGTGACATCTGGCGACTCCGTCCCCTTGCAGATCACCTGATCAACGAGCAGGCAATGTAGGTGACGGATAAAGCCGAGCGGAAGACCCGGTCCGCATATTGTTCTGTCATTTCCCCGCGAGGGGGGTGCCACCCCCGCCGGGTGGCCCCGGGTCACTCCGCCGGGCGCCTCAGACGTGCCACGAACTTGTACCGGTCGCCCCGGTAGACGGACCGCACCCACTCCACGGGAGCGCCCTGCCGGTCGAGGGAGTGACGGGAGAGCATGAGCATCGGCAGGCCGACGTCGGTGCCCAGCAGTCCCGCCTCGCGCGGTGTCGCCAGCGAGGTCTCGATGGTCTCCTCGGCCTCGGCGAGGTGGACGTCGTAGACCTCGGCGAGGGCGGTGTACAGGGAGGTGTACTTGACCAGTGACCGGCGCAGGGCGGGGAACCGCTTGGCGGACAGGTGGGTGGTCTCGATGGCCATCGGCTCGCCGTTGGCCATGCGCAGCCGCTCGATGCGCAGCACCCGGCCGCCGGTGGCGATGTCCAGCAGGCCGGCCAGCCGGTCGTCGGCGGTGATGTACCCGATGTCCAGCAGCTGGGAGGTGGGCTCCAGCCCCTGGGCGCGCATGTCCTCGGTGTAGGAGGTGAGCTGCAGGGCCTGGGAGACCTTCGGCTTGGCGACGAAGGTGCCCTTGCCCTGGATCCGCTCCAGCCGGCCCTCGACGACCAGTTCCTGCAGCGCCTGGCGGACGGTGGTGCGCGAGGTGTCGAACTCCGCGGCCAGGGTCCGCTCGGGCGGCACCGGGGTGCCCGGGGCCTGCGTCTCGGTCATGTCGAGCAGGTGCTTCTTCAAGCGGTAGTACTTGGGCACGCGCGCGGTACGGACGGTCGTCCCACCCTCGTTCTCCGCACTGCTGACGTCGGTGCTCATCCTCTGCCTTCCCGGGGGGATTCCCGCGCGATCCGCGATCCCCTCTGTATACCGTCCGTGACCAGGGTTGGTCTAGTCCATCGCCGCCAAGTGGTCTACCCGAAGTGTCCCGCATGACGGCCTTCTTTTTGAGGGGTTCTTACTTAAAGGTTCCTGCATATGTAGGTCCCATAACGGCTGGTCGGGGCCTATCCGAGACCCTTGACACACCTTTTGGTCTGGGCCAAGCTCCGGTTACTGGTCTACACCATTGGTCCAGGTCCCGGCCCCATGGGCGGTACGCGTTCACGCTCGACCGCGGGGAGGCAGGGGGGTTTGTGGCATCCCTGAGGAGGGTGGCGTGAAGCGCAAGCTGGCAGCGGCGATCGGTATCGCGGCGATGATGGTCTCGGTCGCGGCGTGCGGGGACAGTGACGACAACGGCGGCGGCTCCGACAAGGGCGCGGACGTCAAGGAACTCACCGTCTGGCTCACCGTCGACGCACAGAACAACTGGCCGGAGCTGGTGAAGGCCGCCGACGACGCGGTGGCGAAGAAGCACCCCGGCATCAAGATCAAGCACGAGTACTACGGCTGGCCGGACAAGAACGCCAAGCTCGACGCGGTGCTCGCCACCGACAAGGCGCCCGACGTCGTCGAGATGGGCAACACCGAGATGCTGTCCTACATGGTCAAGGGCGCCTTCGCCCCCGTCGACGCCGGCCAGTTCGAGAACTCGGGCGCCTGGCTGGACGGCCTCAAGGCGTCGGTGACGTACGACGGCAAGACGTACGGCGTGCCGTACTACGCGGGCGGCCGGGTCGGCAACTACCGCAAGGACGTCTTCGCCGAGGCGGGCGTGAAGACCGCTCCCAAGACCTACGCGGAGCTGACGGCCGCGCTGGACAAGGTGCAGGAGAAGAAGGGCGACAAGTTCTCCGCCTGGTACCAGCCCACCCGCGACTGGTACGCGGCCATGTCCTTCGTCTACGACGCCGGCGGCTCCATCGCCGAGGAGCAGGGCGGCCAGTGGAAGGCCAACCTCTCCTCGCCGGAGTCCGTCAAGGGTCTGACCGAGTTCAAGAACGTCGTCGACAAGTACATGCACGGCGACAAGACCAAGGACGAGTCCGACCGCTACATCGTCTACGGCCAGGGCAACGCCGGCATGATCTTCGGTGCGGCCTGGGAGGGCGCGACCGCCGCCGCCCCGGAGAACGACAAGACCGGCAAGCTCAAGGACAACCTGGAGAACTTCGTGATGCCGGGTCCGTCCGGCAAGAACCTCCCGGTCTTCCTCGGCGGCTCCGACCTCGCGATCCCGGTCAAGTCCGACGCGCAGGCCGTCGCCGCGGAGTGGATCAACGCGTTCACCGGCGCCTCCGGCCAGAAGGGCCTGATGGGCAAGGGCAACCTGCCCAACAACAAGACCGACCTCGCGACCCTGAAGAACGACCCCGCGACGGCGGTCCCGGCCACCGCGGCCGAGCTGAACTGGTTCGTCCCGATGGCGCCCGGCTGGGGCCAGGTCGAGAAGGCGCAGATCCTGCAGACCATGCTGCAGTCCATCGGCACCGGCAAGAAGTCGGTCGAGGAGGCCGCCAAGGAGGCGGACGCCGAGATCGACGAGGTCATCAACAACAAGTGACCCGAGCGTGGGGCCCGTCGAGACCCGGGGGACAACGGGGGGCGGGCCCCGCGCCCCCGTACGGCATCCGCCGTACGGGACCACCACCCACGTACGACCGCGGTGCGTCCCGGCCCCGGCGGGGCGGCCGCGCGGGACCGGCCCCGCGACGGGCCGCGCCGGCCGGCCTCCACCACGACGGCCACGGTGCGGCCCGGCCGCGAAGCCCCGCCCGGCCGGACTCCGCGCGGGGGACGACCACGCTCGGCCCGGACCGACGTCCGGCCGTACGGGGGCCGGCACGCCGGCGACCGTGCGGGACCCGGGCGGGCGTCGGGGCCTGTGGGATCCGTGGCCGGCGTCCGGCCGTGTGGGACCCGAGGCCGGCGTCCGGCGCCTGTGGGACCCGTGGCCGCCGTCCGGCCGGGCGGGGTCCCGGACCGGCGTCCGGTCGTGTGGGGTCCCGGACCGGCGTCCGGCCGGGCGGGATTCCGCCCACGCCCGCCGTGGGGGACCCCGGCCCGCGTCCGCGGCCGCTGGGGCTTCGCTTTCGTACGACCTGAGGGACCGCTGAGGAGCGCGCGATGAGTGCCGACACGACCACCCCCGCCAAGGTGCCGCCACCGCGGCAGGCGCCGCCACCGGCCGCCCCGGGCCGGCCGCGCGCACGGCGCGCGGAGGGCGGCGCCGCCACTCCGTGGCTGCTGCTCGCGCCCTGCCTGCTGGTGCTCGCCCTGGTGATGGGCTACCCGCTGGTCCGCCTGGTCACCCTGTCCTTCCAGAAGTTCGGCCAGTCCCAGCTCTGGGGCTTCCAGCCCGCCGAGTCCGCGGGCGTGGACAACTTCACCAAGGTGCTCGGCGACGACACGTTCTGGCAGGTGGTGCTGCGCACCATCGTCTTCGCGGCCGGCTGCGTGATCCTGACGATGGTGATCGGCATGCTGATCGCGCTGCTGCTGCAGCGCGTCTCCGGCTGGGTGAAGACGCTGATCAACATCGCGCTGGTGGCCAGCTGGGGCATGCCCGTCATCGTCGCCACCACCGTCTTCAAGTGGCTCTTCGACTCCGACTACGGCGTCCTGAACGCCGTGCTGAGCAAGCTGCCCGGCGTCGACCTCGTCGGCCACAACTGGTTCGCCAGCGGCCCGCAGGGCCTCGCCGTGATCATGCTGCTGGTGATCTGGGGCGCCGTGCCCTTCGTGGTCATCACCCTCAGCGCCGGCCTCACCCAGGTCCCCCGGGAGCTGGAGGAGGCGGCCCGGCTCGACGGCGCGGGCGCCTGGGGCGTCTTCCGGTACGTCACCCTGCCCATCCTCAAGCCGATCATCGTGATGCTCACGACCCTGTCGGTGATCTGGGACATGGGCGTCTTCCCGCAGGTCTTCGTCATGCGAGGCGGCCACCCGGAGGCCGAGTTCCAACTGCTGACGACCTACTCCTACGACCGCGCGTTCGTCGTCAACGACTACGGCCAGGGCTCGGCGATCGCCCTGATCACCGTGGTGCTGCTGCTGGGTGTGGTCGCCGTGTACATGCGCCAGATGCTGAAGATCGGAGAGGTCGAATGAGCGCCGACACCAAGGCCGGGCTCCTCGCCGCCGCGCCGCGCGGGAAGTCCAGGCTCGGCTGGAACCTCCTCGGTCTCCTGGTCTTCCTCACCGCGGGCTTCCCCGTCTACTGGATGCTCAACACGGCGTTCAAGCCGGCCAAGGACGCCATCGACCCCGACCCCAGCCTGTTCCCGACCGGACTGACGACGTCCAACTTCAGCCGGGCGCTGGACATCGCCGACTTCTGGGGGCCGGTCGGCCGCAGCGCCGTGGTCTCCCTGTCCGTGGTCCTGATCGGGATCGTCGTCGGCATGCTGGCCGCGCTCGCGATCTCCCGGTTCGCCTTCCGCGGCCGAAAGATCGTGATCGTGGGCATCCTCGCGGTCCAGATGGTCCCGCTGGTCGCCATGATCATCCCGGTCTTCCTGCTCCTGAACGACCTGGGCCAGTACGACCGGCTCACCGGCCTGATCATCACCTACCTGACCTTCGTCCTGCCCTTCACGGTGTGGACGCTGCGCGGCTTCATCGTCAACATCCCCAAGGAGCTGGAGGAGGCCGCCATGGTCGACGGCTGCACCCGCACCGGGGCGTTCGTCCGGGTCGTCTTCCCGCTGCTCGCCCCGGGCATGGTCGCCACCTCCGTCTACGCCTTCATCCAGGCGTGGAACGAGTACCTGTACGCGCTGATGCTGATGAGCCAGCAGAACCAGACCGCGACCGTGTGGCTCAGCAACTTCAGCACCAAGCACGGCACCGAGTACGCCCCGATGATGGCCGGCGCCACCATGATGGCCGTCCCGATCGTCGCCCTCTTCCTCCTCGTCCAGCGCAAGATGGCCGCGGGTCTGACCGCGGGCGCCGTGAAGGGATGACCCCGTTTCCATGACGACTCTTGCCAGCGGTACCGACACCCTCACCCGTGACGCGCTGACCGTCCTGCAGCCCGGCTTCCCCGGCACCACCGCCCCGGACTGGCTGCTGCGCCGCCTGGGCGAGGGCCTGGCCTCGGTCGGCCTGTTCGGCCGCAACATCGCCTCGCCGGAACAGCTCACCGCCCTGACCGCGCAGTTGCGCGCGGAACGGGACGACGTCCTGGTCGCCATCGACGAGGAGGGCGGTGACGTGACCCGCCTGGAGGTCCGTACCGGCTCCTCCTTCCCCGGCAACCACGCCCTCGGCGCCGTCGACGACACCGAGCTCACCCGGGCCGTCGCACACGAACTGGGCCGCCGCCTCGCCGCGTGCGGGGTCGACTTCAACTGGGCGCCCTCCGCCGACGTCAACTCCAACCCCGACAACCCGGTGATCGGCGTCCGCTCCTTCGGCGCCGACCCGGCGCTGGTCGCCCGGCATACCGCGGCCTACGTCACCGGCCTGCAGTCGGCCGGCGTCGCCGCCTGCACCAAGCACTTCCCCGGCCACGGCGACACGGCCGTCGACTCCCACCTCGCGCTGCCCCGCATCGACGCCGGCGCCGCGCTGCTGGGCGAGCGCGAGCTGCTGCCCTTCCGCGCGGCCATCGCCGCCGGGACCCGCGCCGTGATGAGCGCCCACATCCTGGTGCCGGCCCTGGACCCGGACCGCCCGGCAACGTTGTCCCGCCGCGTCCTGACCGACCTGCTGCGCCGGGAGCTGGGTTACGACGGGCTGATCGTCACCGACGGCATGGAGATGCGGGCCATCGCCGCCACCTACGGCATCGAGCGGGGCAGCGTCCTCGCCGTCGCCGCCGGTGCCGACGCCATCTGCGTGGGCGGCGGCCTCGCCGACGACGAGACGGTACGCCGGCTGCGGGACGCCCTGGTCGCCGCCGTCCGCTCGGGCGAGCTGGCCGAGGAACGCCTCGCCGACGCGGCCGAACGCGTCCGCGCGCTGGCCCGCTGGACGGGTTCCCGGGCCACCGCCGGCCGGCCGGACGACGTCCGCGGCGACATCGGTCTGGTCGCCGCCCGCCGCGCCCTGCGCGTCACCTGCGTCGGCACGTTCGCCCCGCTCACCGCCGCGCCCTACGTCGCCGCCTTCGCCCCGGTCACCAACATCGCAGTGGGGGACGAGACCCCCTGGGGCGTCGCGGCGGACCTGGCGGGCCGGCTGCCCGGCACCGAGACCGCGGCCTTCACCGGTGACGACGCCGGGCACGCGGCGCTGGCGGCGGCCGGGGACCGCCGGATCGTCGCCGTGGTCCGCGACGAGCACCGCCACCCCTGGATGAGCCGCGCCCTGGACACCGTCCTGGCGGTCCGCCCCGACACCGTCGTGGTGGAGATGGGCGTCCCCCAGGCCCCGGCCAGAGGCGCCGTGCACATAGCGACCCACGGCGCGTCCCGGGTGTCCGGCACGGCGGCGGCGGAGGTCATCGCGGGGAGTTGACCCGTACGACGACGACAGGCGCCGGCTCCCCGCAGGGACCGGCGCCTGTCGTCGTCTCCAGGGGCCTCAGACGCCCTGCCACTCCGGCTTGCCCGCGTACGTGTGCCGGAAGTAGTCCGCCAGCTTCAACTTGGCCGCGGCCGCCTCGTCCACCACGACCGTCGCATGCGGGTGCAGCTGCAGCGCCGAAGCCGGGCACACCGCCGCGACCGGCCCCTCGACCGTCGCCGCCACCGCGTCCGCCTTGCCCTCGCCCGTCGCCAGCAGCACCAGGTGGCGCGCTTCGAGGATCGTCCCGATGCCCTGGGTGATGACGTGGTGCGGCACCTGAGCGATGTCCCCGTCGAAGAACCGCGCGTTGTCCACCCGCGTCTGCTCGGTGAGCGTCTTGATCCGGGTACGGGACGCGAGCGAGGAGCACGGCTCGTTGAACCCGATGTGCCCGTCGGTCCCGATGCCCAGCAGCTGCAGATCGACGCCGCCCGCCTCGGCCAGCGCGGCGTCGTACGCCGCACAGGCCTCCGGTACGTCCTCGGCCGTGCCGTCGGGCCCCAGGAACTGCTCCATGCCGATGCCGAGCGGCTCCAGCACCTCGCGGCGCAGCACCGAGCGGTAGGACTCCGGGTGCTCGCGGGGCAGCCCCACGTACTCGTCGAGCTGGGCGACCCGCGCGCGTGAGGCGTCGACGGCCCCGGAGCGGACCTTGGCCGCCAGCGCCTCGTAGACGGGCAGCGGGGTGGAGCCGGTGGCCACACCGAGCAGGGCGTCGGGCTTGCGCCGCAGGAGCCGCGCCATGGCCTCGGCGATGAGCTCGCCGCCCGCCCTGGCATCCGGGACGATCACAACTTCCACGCTGGGCCTGCCGTTCTGAGGAGGGACTCGGGAGGGACGGGACCGGACCCGGAGGGTCCATGTGGTTTAGACCAATCTAACAGAGGTGCCCCCCGCCCCGCAGGCCCCGCGCACGCCCCGCACGCCCGCCTCCGCGGTCTTTCTCTAGCGGCCGCTCTAGAATCCTGGTCATGGAGCCCGGCGAGACGACACGGCAGCCCCAGGCCACCCCCCGGGGCCGGGGCCGCCCCCGCTCCTTCGACCGGAGCGCCGCGCTCCGCAAGGCGGTGATGGCTTTCTGGTCGGAGGGGTACGAGGCGACCTCCGTCTCCGACCTCACCCGCGCCATGGGCATCGGCGCCCCGAGCCTCTACGCGGCGTTCGGCGACAAGCGCTCGCTGTTCGAGGAGGCCCTGTGCCTCTACGACGACGAGTTCGGCTCCTTCACGGCGCGCGCCCTGCGCGAGGAGCCCACCGCCCGGGCCGCCGTGGCCCGGCTGCTGCGCGAGGCGGCGGCCGAGTTCACCGACCCGGCGCACCCGCACGGGTGCATGGTGATCCACGCGGCCACCAACTGCACGACCCCGGAGGTGGCCGAGACGCTGCGGCGGCGACGCAACGCGAGCATCGCCGCCATCGAGGACCGCCTCCGGGTCGGCGCCGCCGCCGGCGAACCGCTCCCCGCGAACCGGCCCGAGACGCTCGCCCGGCACGTGGCGGCCGTCTTCCAGGGCATGTCGCAACAGGCGCGGGACGGGGCGAGCCGGGAGGAACTGGCGGCGGTCGCGGAAATTGCCCTGTCCATCTGGGTCCGCACAGGAACCCCCACGCGTTAGGCTGCTGGGAAACAGCCTCCAACGCATGGACACACCGAGTGGTCTAGTCCACAATCGACGTGTGTGCGTGAACGCGAGAACGCGCAGACTTCCGCCTTCCCCGCACAGGAGGGCGGACCGAGGATCCGGAGCTCTCTGCCCTGACTGCCCCGGCTCCTCACCTTCGGCCGACCGGGACCGCACACCCCACGGCCGATATTGCTCCGGGCTGCGGTGCCGGGAGGGTTGAGGGTCCCTCCCAGGCGCCGCGGCCCGCGGGTGTTTTTTCGGCCACCCGCACGCCCCCGGGTACGCTCCAGACGTGCCCTCCATGAACGAACTCGTACGCCAGCACACCGCACTCGGCGACTCCGACCTCGAGTGGCTGCACCTGCTGGTCTCGGAGTGGCAGCTGCTCTCCGACCTCTCCTTCGCCGACCTGGTGCTGTGGGTGCCCACCCGGGACGGCACGCGGTACGTCTCGGTGGCCCAGATGCGGCCCAACACCGGCCCGACCTCCTACCAGGACGACATGGTCGGCCACCTCGTCCCGCGCGGCCGCCGCCCCATGCTGGACGTCGCCCTCGACGAGGGCCGCATCGTGCGCGAGGGCGACCCGGAGTGGCGCGAGGAGGTGCCGGTACGGGTGGAGTCCATCCCCGTACGGCGTGAGGGCCGGGTCCTCGGGGTCATCGCCCGCAACACCAACCTGCTCACCGTGCGCACCCCGAGCCGGCTGGAGCTGACCTACCTGCAGAGCGCCTCCGACCTGGCGCAGATGATCGCGGCCGGCTCCTTCCCGTTCATCGACCAGCAGGTCGACATGGACGCCTCGCCGCGCGTCGGCGACGGCCTGATCCGGCTCGACGCGGACGGCATCGTCCAGTACGCCTCTCCGAACGCCCTGTCCGCCTACCACCGGCTCGGCCTCGCCGCCGACCTGGTCGGCCAGCACCTGGGCCTGACCACCGCCGAGCTGGCTCCGACCCGGGGGCCGGTCGACGAGGCGCTCGCCAAGGTGGCCAGCGGATGGGCGCCGCGCGAGTTCGAGATCGAGGCCCATGACGGGGTCATCCAGTTCCGCGCCATCCCGCTCAAGCCCAAGGGCACCCGGATCGGGTCCCTCGTCCTGCTCCGGGATGTCACCGAACTACGCCGCCGCGAACGCGAGTTGATCACCAAGGACGCCACCATCCGGGAGATCCACCACCGGGTGAAGAACAACCTCCAGACGGTCGCGGCGCTGTTGCGGCTGCAGGCCCGCCGCATCGACTCCGAGCGTGGCCGCGAGGCTCTGGAGGAGGCGGTCCGCCGGGTCGGTTCGATCGCCATCGTGCATGAGACGCTGTCCCAGAACCTCGATGAGCAGGTGGAGTTCGACGAGATCGCCGACCGGGTGCTGGCGATGGTCGCCGAGATCTCGCCGGGCAGGGTGACGGGCCGGCGCACCGGCCGCTTCGGCATCCTCGACGCGGAGGTCGCCACCCCGCTGTCCATGGTGCTCACCGAGATCCTGCAGAACGCCCTCGAACACGGCTTCCGCCAGGACGACACCGGCAGGGTCGAGGTGTCCGCGGTCCGCGGCGGCACCGCGAAGGAGGCCCGCCTCCTGGTGACGGTCCAGGACGACGGCGTCGGCCTGCCCGAGGGCTTCGACCCGCACACCGCGGGCAACCTCGGCCTTCAGATCGTGCGGACGCTGGTGGAGGGGGAGTTGGGCGGAACCTTCGACATGGTGCCGGCGCCGGAGCGGGGGACACAGGTGATCCTGGACATCCCGGTGCGGGCGCAGAAGTAGGCGCCCGGCCCGACCCGGTCACCTGGTCGGTCCGTCCCGGGCCACACGGTCCGTCCCGGCCGCATGGTCCGGACAGCAAAGAGCCCCGGACCATGTGGTCCAGGGCTAGTGCTCCCTGCTGCTGGTACTCAGCGCTTCGGGGGTACTGCGCGCTGCGGCTCGGGGGCGGGAGATGCGTACGCGCCGTACGCGCCGCCAAGCTCAGGCTGTTGCGGGGTGGGTGCGTCAGGCGGAGGCCTGACGGGCCCGGTTGCGGGCGGCGCGGCGCTTCATCGCGCGGCGCTCGTCCTCGCTGAGACCACCCCAGACGCCGGAGTCCTGACCGGACTCAAGCGCCCACTGCAGGCACTGCTCGATAACCGGGCAGCGACGGCAGACGGCCTTGGCTTCCTCGATCTGCAGCAGCGCAGGACCGGTGTTGCCGATGGGGAAGAAGAGCTCGGGGTCTTCCTCGCGGCAAACGGCGTTGTGACGCCAGTCCATGGCTGCTACCTCTCCTTGGTATTACGTGCAGGTTGCTTGTGAATGTGAACGCTTTCACGAATCCCTCAACAAGTGAAGGGCCGACCGCCAGGTTCCCTGGCGAGGTCCTGTGAGTTTGAAGAGGGGTTCTGGTGATCAGTGGGAGCCGGTGTTGCGGGCTGTCCCGATCGCCACGTAGAGACTCGCAAACCTCAGCGGCGGATACAACCCCTTCCGGAAAGTTTTTTTTGATTCCTCGGTGTCGACTAGGTCACAGCCGTACTTCCATGGGGTGGATCCTGGCCTAAACGTTCGAGTGAAAGGACTTTCGCGTCTTCTGCTCACACAATCACACGCAGTGCACGGTGTACGCCTGTGAACGTCACGCTGGTGCGCAGTCCCAGGTGGTCACCGTCCATCTGCAGGGGCAGCGGCACCTTCGAATGCAAGGTGAAGCCCTCCAGATCGTGCAGTGAGACCGCATGCCTGCCCTGGGGGCCCCGCTCGGGGGACGAAAGAAGCAACTGGGTGCCATACCGGGCAACAGCGGCGGTCGACAGACGGCTGAGACCGAGTACGTCGAGGCCGGTATCGAACGAGGCCTTAGGCGACGAGTACATCGGGCGATTGCCCAGATAGGTCCACGGAGCCGTGTTGCAGACTATGGACAGCACCAGATCGGTCACCGGCTCGGCGTCCGGCCGCTCCAGGGTGATCGTCCCGTGCCGGCGGTGCGGCTCGCCCAGTAGCTGGCGCACCACCTGCCGGACGTAGAGCGCGTGGGTGGACTTCCTTCCGCGCTCGCGGTGCTGCTCCACGCGGCCCACCACCCCGGCGTCGAAGCCCAGCCCGGCGTTGAACGTGAACCAGCGCGAGGGCACCGCCTCGTCCTCCGTGCCCGGCGTGCCGGAAGTCAGGCCGAGACCGACCGTGCGCTCGCTGCCCTGGCGCAGCGCGTCCAGCAGGGCGCCGGTGGCCTCCACCGGATCGTTGGGCAGACCGAGGGCGCGGGCGAAGACGTTGGTGGAGCCGCCGGGCACCACGGCGAGGCCGGGCAGGTGCTCGGGCTGGGGGCCGTCGTGCAGCAGTCCGTTCACCACCTCGTTCACGGTGCCGTCGCCGCCGAGCGCCACCACCATGTCGATGTCGTCGCTCTGCGCGGCCTGCCGCCCGAGGTCGCGCGCGTGCCCGCGGTACTCGGTGGTGACCGCTTCCAGCTTCATCTCGCTCGCCAGCGCGTGGATCAGGACGTCACGCGTCCGTGCACTCGTAGTGGTGGCTGCCGGATTGACCACGAGAAGTGCACGCATGGATGGCAGCGTACCTACTGGGGGGTACCGGGCACAGTTCGAGGTGGGGATCCGGCCGGGGATCACAGCCCGGCGGCTACCCTTCACCTGTGAGCGCTGAGCAGAATCCCGACACCCAGGAACCGGACCTCGCGGGCCCCCGCCCCCGGCGCCTGACCTACGCCGCCGCGCTGGTCGGACTGGAAGGGCTGGCGCTGCTCGTCGGCGGGGTGCTGATCGCGGTGCTCGGGCTGATCGGGGAGCCGGACGACCGGGAACAGGCCGTCACCCTGGGGATCACGCTGCTGGCGCTGGCCCTGCTGCCGTTGCTGGCCGCCCGCGGGCTGCTGGGCCGACGCGGCTGGAGCCGGGGCCCCGCCGTCATCACCCAGATCATGGCCCTGCCCATCGCCTACAACCTGCTCCAGGCCGACAGCGCGGCCGTCCCCGGCGGGATCCTGCTCGCCGTGGTGGCCGTGGCCGCGCTGGTGCTGCTCGTCAACGGCGAGACGACCCGGGCCCTCGGCATCCGGGGACCGGGCCGCGCACCGGGGAAGTAGCCGGTCCGACGGTCCGGCCCGGCGTTCTACTCCTCCACCAGCAGCTTCTCCCGCAGCTGTGCCAGCGTCCGCGCCAGCAGCCGCGACACGTGCATCTGGGAGATGCCGACCTCCTGTGCGATCTGCGACTGGGTCATGTTGCCGAAGAACCGCAGCAGCAGGATGCGCTTCTCGCGCGGCGGGAGGTCCTCCAGCAGCGGCTTGAGCGACTCCCGGTACTCCACGCCCTCCAGCGCCTCGTCCTCCGCGCCGAGGGTGTCGGCGACCGCGGGGGACTCGTCGTCGGTGTCGGGGACGTCCAGGGACAGCGTGGAGTACGCGTTGGCGGACTCCAGGCCCTCCAGGACCTCCTCCTCCGAGATCGACAGCTTCTCCGCCAGCTCGTGGACGGTGGGGGAGCGGCCGTGCAGCTGGGACAGCTCGGCCGTCGCCGTGGTCAGCGACAGCCGCAGCTCCTGCAGCCGGCGCGGCACCCGCACCGCCCAGCCCTTGTCGCGGAAGTGCCGCTTGATCTCGCCCACGACCGTCGGCGTCGCGTACGTGGAGAACTCCACGCCGCGGTCCGGGTCGAACCGGTCCACCGACTTGATCAGGCCGATGGTGGCGACCTGGGTGAGGTCGTCCAGCGGCTCTCCCCGGTTGCGGAAGCGGCGCGCCAGGTGCTCGACGAGTGGCAGGTGCATACGGACCAGCTGGTTGCGCAGCTCCGCGTACTCCGGGCTGCCGTCCCTCAGCGCGCGCAGCTCGACGAACATCGCCCGCGCCCCGCTGCGGTCCTGAGGCTCGTGCTGCGCGCCCGGCACGCCCGGTGCACCCGGCTCGTCGTATCGCTCGTGCTCGCTCATCGTCCCGCCCGTCGCCCTGTGCCGAGCCGTCGCCCCCGCCCGGCCGGGGGAGCCCCCGCCGCGTCGCGTGCGGGGCGCGCCCTGTGCGGCATCGCGCCGCTCGCGCCGGTCCCCGCCGCCCGGGGAACCGGCCCCCGGCGCGGCGTCCTCCGGGTGCGGCCGGGCCTGCTCGGGGATGCCGTCGATGCCGTCCCTGCCCTCGACGGGCCTCGCCCCGCGTCCGGAACCGCCCGGAGGGGCCGCAGTGCCCTCCGCGGCGGACAGCTCACGTGTGCCGCGCTCTTCGTCCCGCACCGGCCCGTCCCCGTCCTTCACGCCGGCCCGGGGCCGGCGCCGCGCTGTTTGTAGAGGCTGATCGAAACCGTCCTGTCCTCGTCGACGGCGGAGGAGACCTTCCCCGCGAGGGCCGACAGCACGGTCCAGGCGAAGGTGTCGCGCGAGGGCGCGTGGCCGTCGGTGGTCGGGGCCGAGACGGTGACCTCCAGTGAGTCGTCCACGAGGCGGAAGACACAACTGAGCACCGAGCCGGGCACCGCCTGCTGCAGCAGGATCGCGCAGGCCTCGTCCACGGCGATGCGCAGATCCTCGATCTCGTCCAGGGTGAAGTCCAAACGGGCCGCGAGGCCGGCCGTGGCCGTCCGCAGCACCGACAGGTAGGCACCCGCAGCCGGCAGCCGGACCTCCACGAAGTCCTGGTTCGCCGCGGGCTCGCCTGCGATCTGGGACACCCTCACCTCCAAGGTGGTACAAGCTGTTCGGGGCCGAGGGTCGCCCCCCGGGGGTAACGCGAAGTGTGGTACTGCGGTGACGCTATCGCGCCGTGAACTTTCCTGTCCCCGGGACCCCTGACCCCCTGGCGTCACTCACAGTAAAACTCCGGATACGCTCCGTGTCTAGGGGGTCTGCGAGTCCAAATGGGAAGAGGGCGCGCCGGGTTGACGTACCCAGGCGTCAGACGGTCGAACCGTGCGCCGGGTGCGCTGCCTCCATGGTGCACCTCACACGGCCTCACACCACGAGTACATGGTCCACGAAACACCAGCGCCAGCTCTCGCCCGGTTCGAAGGTCCGCATCACGGGATGCCCGGTGTCACGGTGGTGGCCCGTGGCGTGGCGTCCCGGCGAGGAGTCGCAGCAGCCGACGTGGCCGCACGTCAGACACAGCCGCAGCTGCACCGGGTGGGAACCCTCGCGCAGGCATTCCGGGCAGGTCTCGCTGATCGGCCGGGGTTCGGGACGAGGCAGCGCGTCGGCGTGCGTGCACTGTTTCATGATTGCCAGATTACGACGGCCGTGCGGACGGCCGCGCGGAAAAACGAGGGCGGGCAAGACATGGACGTGATGCCACTGTTGCTGCTGGTGGCGGGGAGCGCCGCGGTCGCGGCGGCGGCCCGGCGCACCCCGGTGCCGGCGCCGCTGCTGCTGGTGGCGGTGGGCCTGGCGGTGTCCTACCTTCCCGGCGTCCCCGGCTACACCCTCGACCCGCACGTGTTCCTGCCCCTCGTCCTGCCGCCCCTGCTCTACCTGTCGGCCACCGACAGCTCCTACCTGGACCTGCGCGCGCACGCCCGGCCGGTGGCCCTGCTCTCGGTCGGCTACGTGCTCTTCGCGACCTGCGCCGTCGGCTGGGCGGCGTACCTGATCGTGCCCGGGCTGCCGCTGACCGCGGCGCTGGTGCTGGGCGCGGTGGTGGCGCCGCCGGACGCCGTCGCGGCCACCGCGGTGGCCCGCCGCGTCGGCCTGCCCTCGAAGATCACCACGATCCTCCAGGGCGAGTCCCTGCTGAACGACGCCACCGCGATCACCGCCTACAAGGTGGCCCTCGCGGCCGCCGTCGGCGAGGGCGCCTCCTGGGCGGGCGGCATCAAGGAGTTCCTGGTCGCCTCGGTCGGCGGCCTCGCCGTGGGGCTGATCCTGATGGTGCCGATCCACTGGCTGCGCACGCACGTGCGCGAGGCGCTGCTGCAGAACACGCTCTCCCTGCTGATCCCCTTCGTCGCCTACGCGGCCGCCGAACAGTTCCACGCCTCCGGCGTCATCGCCGTGGTCGTCGTCGCCCTCTACCTCGGCCACCGCGCGTGGGAGGTCGACTTCGCGACCCGTCTGCAGGAGGAGGCGGTGTGGAAGATGGTCGCCTTCGTCCTGGAGTCGGCGGTCTTCGCCCTGATCGGCCTGCAGCTCCCGGTCGTCCTCAAGGGCCTCGACGCGTACGAGGGCGCGGCCGCCGCCTGGTACGCGGTCGCCGTCTTCCTGGTGGTCGTCGCCGTGCGCTTCCTGTGGGTGTATCCGTCGACCTTCCTGCCCCGGCTGCTGTCGGCGCGCATCCGCGCGCGCGAGGAGAACCCGACCTGGCGCGGGCCGGTCGTCATCTCCTGGGCCGGTATGCGGGGCGTGGTGTCGCTGGCCGTCGCCTTCTCCATCCCGCTCACCGTGGAGCACGGCGACGCCGGCTTCCCGCACCGCAACCTGATCCTCTTCCTGACCTTCACCACCGTCATCGGCACCCTGGTGGTGCAGGGAGTGACCCTGCCGCCGCTCATCCGCCTGCTGCGGTTCCCCGCCCCCGACCCGCGGGCCGCCACCCTCGCCGAGGCCAACGCCCAGGCGCAGGCGTCCCTGGTCGCCGAGCGGCGCCTCGACGAACTCCTCGCCGACGACCGCAACACCCTGCCGCCCCCGCTGGCCGACCGGCTGCGCGCGGTCCTGGAGCGCCGCCGCAACGCCGTGTGGGAGCGTCTCGGGCAGGCCAACCCGGTCACCGGCGAGACCGTCGACGACACCTACCGCCGGCTCTCCCGCGAGATGATCAGCGCCGAACGCGAGGTGTTCGTCCGTCTCCGCGACGGCCGGTACATCGACGACGAGATGCTGCGCACCCTGCTGCGCCGCCTCGACCTGGAGGAGGCCGCGGCGTTCCGGGAGGCGGCGTGAGCCGCCTCAGCCGGGGAACGGCGCCCCCGTGATCACCGCCGCGAGCCGGGTCCCGCGCGGGAACGCGCTCTCGCCCGCCAGGGTGAGCAGTCCGTACAGCATTTTGGCGACATACAGTCGCTCGACGGGCAGCCCGTGCCGCTGCTCGAAGTCCGACGCGAAGGCGTGGAGCTCGCCGGTGGTGCGGGCGTAGCCGCCGAAGTGGAACCGCTCGTCGAGGGTCCAGCCGCCGCGCGGCCCGCCGAAGGCGGCGCTCTGCAGCCGGCGTATCTCCCCGGTCAGGAAGCCGCCCCGGAGCACGGGGACGCCCACCACCCGCTGTTCCGGGGCCAGGCCCGCCGCCAGTCCGGCCAGGGTCCCGCCGGTGCCGCACGCGAGCCCCACCACGTCGGCCCGGCCGCGCAGCTCCGCACCGAGCGCCGCGCACCCGCGTACCGCCGCCGCGTTGCTGCCGCCCTCCGGCACCACGCAGGCGTCCTCGGCGCCCGCCTCGCGCAGCACGCGCGCGAGGACGTCGGGCTCGCCCTTGCGGCGGTAGGTCGACCTGTCGACGAAGAACAGCCGCATCCCGTCGGCCGCGCACCGGGCGAGGGACGGGTTGAGCGGGCGGTCGGCGAGTTCCTGGCCGCGTACGACCCCCACGGTGCGCAGGCCGAGCAGCCGGCCCGCGGCGGCGGTGGCGCGCAGGTGGTTTGACCAGGCGCCGCCGAAGGTCAGCAGGGTCCGCCCGGCGGCGGCGTCCAGGTTCGGCACCAGCTTGCGCCACTTGTTGCCGATCAGCTCCGGGTGGATCAGGTCGTCCCGCTTGAGCAGCAGCCGCACGCCGTGCCGCGCGAAGCGCTCGTCGGCCGCCTCCACGAGGGGGGACGGCAGACGGGACGCGAGGACGGCCGGGCCGTGCGGGCTGGTGGGGGCGGCCGGGCCGTGCGGGCCGGTGGGACGGGCCGGACCGTCCGGGCCGGTGGGTCTGATCACCCCACCATTGTCCGGTCAGCCGCGCGCGGCGCTGCGTACGGTCACTTCAGCCGTGCCCGGATCCGCTCCCGCATCCATGTCATCGAGAACCCGCGCGGGTCCACCTTCCCGGGCTGCCACTCCCGGTGGCCGATGACCGACCGCTCCGTCCAGCCGTGCTGCCGGCACACTGCCGCCGCGGCCCGTTCCATCGCCGTCAGCTGCGCCTCCGGCCACGGGTCCTTCCCGTCACCGAGGTTCTCGCACTCGAAGCCGTAGAAGTGGCGGTTGCCGTCGGTGTTGGCCTCGTTGTCCGGCGGCAGGCGCTTCTCGGCGATCACCGCCCGCAACACGTCGTCGTCGCCGGCGCCGGCGTGGTTGGCGCGGCCGTAGCCGACGAGGTGGACCGTGCCGTCCTTGGTGATCACGCCGTGGCACAGCGGGCCCGGCAGGTCCGGGCGGCCCCTGCGGCACAGCTCCACCGTGTGCGCGGCGCCCCTGGTCACCGTGTGGTGGAGCATCACCCCGTGGACCGGCCCCCACGGGCCCTTGTGGTTGCGGTTGTGGTGGCGCCAGTCGCCGACCTCGACGACGGTGAGACCCTCCTGCCTGAGCCGGTGCAGAAAGCGGTCCGCGGACATGGGGGTGGCCATGTTCTCTCCTTCGCGTCGCGTCGCATCGCTGTACCGCTGCTTGTACCGACGGCGGAGGGTCCCTCAGACATCGTTCGCATGACGTGCGAACCGATCCAGACAGGGTCATATCGTCAGATCGAATGAAAAGAGCAGGTCAGGGTGGGTGCGCTGACGGAATCACTCCGGCTGCCCAGTCGTGCGATGATCCAATCCCGCTCGTTCGTGTAATAGCACCGACACGTTCTGTGATGGAAGGGTTGCCCGTGAGATCGATGCCCGGCGCAGAACGGCGCCGGTGCACGTAGTGGGAGGGCATTTCTCATGTCGGTAGGCGAAGAGATCCGCACGGGGCAGGACCGGCCGCAGCAGAGCCTCGGCACCAGTGCCGCGCGGAATCTGGCCACCACGACCAAGTCCGTACCCCAGATGCAGGAGATCAGCTCCCGCTGGCTGCTGCGGATGCTGCCCTGGGTGGACCTACAGGGCGGCACCTACCGGGTGAACCGCCGGCTCACGTTCGCGGTCGGCGACGGCCGCGTCACCTTCGTCAAGACCGGTGACCGGGTCGAGGTCATCCCCGCCGAGCTGGGTGAACTGCCCGCGCTGCGCGGCTACGAGGACGAGGAGGCACTCGCCGAACTCGCCCGGCGTTGCCGGCAGCGGGAGATTCCCGCCGGGCAGATCATCGCCTCCTTCGGCAGCCGGACCGACGAGGTCTACCTGCTGGCGCACGGCAGGGTCGAGAAGATCGGCACCGGCCCCTACGGCGAGGACGAGCTGCTCGGCGTGCTGGCCGACGGCGCCTACCTCGGCGAGCAGGCGCTGCTCGACCCGGACGCCATCTGGGAGTACACGGCCCGCGCGAGCACCGCGTGCACGGTGCTGGTCCTGTCCCGCCACGACGTCGAACAGGTCGCGGAGCGCACCGAGTCCCTCGCCGGGCATCTGCAGGAGCGGCGCTCGGCCCCCGAGGAGCGGACCAACCGCTACGGGGAGAAGGAGGTCGACCTCGCCGCGGGCCACTCCGGCGAGCCCGACATCCCGCACACCTTCGTGGACTACGAGGCCCGGCCCCGCGAGTACGAGCTGAGCATCGCCCAGACCGTGCTTCGCATCCACACGCGCGTGGCCGACCTCTACAACCAGCCCATGAACCAGACCGAGCAGCAGCTACGGCTCACGGTCGAGGCGCTCAAGGAGCGCATGGAGCAGGAACTCGTCAACAACCGCGACTTCGGCCTGCTGCACAACTGCGAGTACGACCAGCGGATCCAGCCGCACGACGGGGTGCCCGGCCCCGACGACATGGACGAACTGCTGAGCCGCCGGCGCGGGACCAAGCTGTTCCTCGCCCATCCTCGCGCGATCGCCGCGTTCGGGCGTGAGCTGAACAAGCGCGGCCTGGTGCCGGAGACCATCGACGTCGGCGGCAACCGGATCCCCACCTGGCGCGGTGTGCCCATCTACCCCTGCAACAAGATCCCGGTCACCGAGGCGCGCACCAGCTCGATCATCGCGATGCGTCTGGGCGAGCAGGACCAGGGCGTCATCGGCCTGCGCCAGTCCGGCATCCCCGACGAGATCGAGCCGAGCCTGTCCGTGCGGTTCATGGGCATCAACGAACAGGCCATCATCAAGTACCTGGTGACGTCGTACTACTCGGCCGCCGTGCTGGTACCGGACGCGCTCGGCGTGCTGGAGAACGTCGAGATCGGCCGCTGGCGGTGACCTTTCCGGCCCGCACGCCGTGTCCCCGCCCTCCGGGGCGGGTACACCCCGGGGGGAAGAGGGGGACCTCATGACCGACTTCATGACGGAGACCAGGCCGCAGACCGGTGCGGCGCGGCACCTCGCCGAGACCTCGGAGACCACCGACATCATCGAGACCGTCGGCACCGACGCCGTCACCGACTCCGCCCATCCCGTCGAGACCGCCCATCCCGTCGAGACCGCCGAGACGGCCGAGATCGACGAGACGCAGGAGGGACACACGTCCACCGTCAGCCACACCGGCAGCCGGCCGGGCCCGTCCGACGGCCAGGAGGCGGCGGCCATCCTGGAGGTCTCCCGAGCCGCCGTCGACCCCGAACTGCGCGCCGCCGTGGATGCGTTGCCGGGCTCGATGCGACGCATCGCCCGCTACCACTTCGGCTGGGAGCGCGCCGACGGCACCCCGGCGGCGGGGCACGCCGGCAAGGCGATCCGGCCCGCGCTGGTGCTCACCGCGGCCGCCGCGCTCGGCGGTGCGCCCGCTCGCGCGGCGGCCGTCCGGGCCGCCGCGGCGGTCGAACTCGTCCACAACTTCACGCTGTTGCACGACGACGTCATGGACCGCGATGCGACGCGCCGTCACCGGGCCACGGCCTGGACGGTGTTCGGCGACGCCGACGCGATCCTCGCCGGGGACGCCCTGCAGGCGCGGGCCCTGATGCTGCTGGCGGAGGACCCGCACCCGGCCGCACCGGCCGCCGCCGCCCGGCTCGCCGCCTGTGTCGTGGAGCTCTGCGAGGGCCAGCACGCGGACACGGCCCTGGAACGCCGCGCACCCGGCGAGGTCACCCTCGCCGAGGTGCTCACCATGGCCGAGGCCAAGACCGGGGCGCTGCTGGGCTGCGCCTGCGCCCTCGGCGCGCTGTACGCGGGGGCGGCCGAGGAGGACGTGGCCGCGCTCGACGCGTTCGGCCGGGAGTCCGGGCTCGCCTTCCAGCTCATCGACGACGTCATCGGCATATGGGGCGACCCCCGGCGCACCGGCAAGCCGGCCGGGTCCGACCTCGCCGCGCGCAAGAAGTCCCTGCCGGTGGTCGCCGCGCTCGCCTCCGGCACCCGGGCCGCCGCCGAGCTCGCCGAGCTGTACGCGCTGCCGTACGACGAGGAGGACGAGGAGGGCATCACGCGTACCGTGCTCGCCGTCGAGCGGGCGGGCGGGCGGGACTGGGCGCAGGAACAGGCGGCCGACCTGATGTCCCACGCCATGGACGAACTCTCCCGCGCCATTCCCGACCCGGAGGCGGCGGGCGGCTTGCTGGCGCTGGCCGAGTTCGTGACGCGACGCAGTACCTGAGCGCCGGTCCGCGAGGGCGCGGCGCGGTAGCTGAGCGCCGGGTCCCCGAGGACGCGGCGTCGGGGCTCCGGTGAGACCCCGGGGCCTCGGGCCTGTGCGGCCCCTGACTCCGCACGGTCCCGAAGGCCCCGGTCCGGCGGGTCCCGCACATCCCCACGGTGTGCGGGGCCCGCCTTCTGCGTGGCCCGTGCTCCCGCGAGCCCACCCGTCGGCCGAAGCGTCTGCCCGCCGGCCGGACTGCCCGCCCGTCGGCCCGTCGGCCGCCCTCCGGCACGCCCCGGCACGCGGACATGCGGAACACCTTCTCCCACTTGATCTTCGTACAGCTATTACCTTGCAACCACTACGAATGAAGTACTACAACTGGCGTGGTCACCGGCAGCGCACCCGAGGAAACGAGACCGGCTTGCGAAAGCTCACCTACTACGTCGCCTGCTCGCTCGACGGCTTCATCGCCGATCCGGACGGCGACGCCACGGCGATGCTCACCTATCTCGACGAGGAGTTCCTGCGGTACCTGTGCACGGAGGGCGCCGACGCCCTGCCCACCGCCGCCCGCCGCGCCTTCGGCATCGACGAGCGGCCCCTGGACCGCTTCGACACGGTCATCCAGGGCCGAGGCAGCTACGACGTCGGCCTCAAGGAGGGGGTGACCAGCCCGTACGCCCACCTCCGCCAGTACGTCGCCTCCCGCACCCTGGGTGAGTCACCCGACCCCGACGTCGAGATCATCGCCGGCGAGCTGGCCGACAGGGTCCGGCAACTCAAGGCGGAGGACGGCGGGCTGGGAATCTACCTGTGCGGCGGCTCCCAGGTCGCCGGGGAGTTGATCGACGAGATCGACGAACTCGTCCTCAAGACCTACCCGTTGGTGTACGGCGCCGGTATGCCGATGTTCGGCGGCGCCGACGCGGGCCTCGCCCGGTTCGCCCTCGACGGCACGCGCGGCTTCGGCAACGGTGTCCTGGTGCGCACGTACAGCAGGAAGCGCTGAGGCGGCCGCCGCCCTACCCTGGGGACATGGACAGGGAAGAGTACGTCTGCCCGGTCTGCGGACAGGCGGTCGCGTCGGCCGTCCGACGGCACAAGACCCTCGGGGCCTGGGTGCCGCGCTGGGTCCCCGGCCCCTGCCGCAACCTCGACTGCGAGGCCTACGAGCCGCGGACCGCCGAGCACGACCGGCGGCACGCCCGGGAGGGCGAGCGGGAGCGACCACGCGAACGGCACACCGAGCCCACCCCGGGCACCCGGGGCTCCGCGGACACCGCCGGCGCCGAGGACAGCGCAAGGGCGGCACACCGGGAGGGGGCCGCCGGGTAGCGTGGCGCCATGCCCGAGACCTCGCCGCACATCCTCCACCTCACCGAGCGTCCGCTCTGGGACGCGGCCCTGGCCCGGGGCACCTACGAGTGGTCCACCCGAGGGCGCACCCTCCGCGAGGAGGGCTTCATCCACTGCTCCACCCGCGCCCAACTCCCCGGCGTCGCGGCCTTCCTGTACGGCGAACGGGGCGGCGCCGAGACCCCCGGCGACCTGGTCGTCCTCGTCATCGACCCGCAGCGGCTCGACGTGCCGCTGAGGTACGAGGCCGCGGCGCCCGGCGGTGAGGAGTTCCCGCACGTGTACGGTCCGCTGCCGGTGGCCGCCGTCGTCGCCGTCGAGGAGTGGCGGTGACCGGTCGGCGGGTGCGCTCATGGCGGTGGGCCGTCGCCCTCTGGGCGGTCACGGTGGTGGCCGCCGGTGGGCTCACCCTCTGGCTGCGGGACTCGGCGGCGCCGCCCGAGCCGCGCGGCTGGTACCGCGACGAAGAACCGGCGGCCCCGCTGCTCCGGCAGGACGGGGACGTACCGCCGTGCCCCGAGGCAGGGGAGCCGACGCGGGTGGTCTGCGCGTACGCGTCGCTCGACACCGGGGACGGCTGAGGCGGTATCCCCGGCCCGGGCGGCGCGGGGCACGTCAGGGCCGGAGCGGGCCAAGGCCGCCGGTGTCCGGGTCGCGGCCGGTGAGGCAGTACGTGCCGCCGGCCGGATCGCGCATCACCGTCCAGTGGGTGCCCTCGCGGACGACGGCCGCGCCGAGCCGTTCGTGCCGGTCGCGCACGGCGGAGCGGCCGGAGCCGCAGGCCAGGTCGAGGTGGGCCGCGGCGGGCCGCTCGTCCCCCAGGCGCTGGAGCAGGATCCGTACCGGAAGCCCGGGCGGGGGCGTGACGACATGGAACTCGGGCAGCGACCCGGGCCGGGCCGTCCAGCCGGACAGCAGATCGCGCCAGAAGGCCACCTCACCGTCGAAGGCGGACGGGGGAACGTCCAGACACACCTGGTCGAGGCGGCTGCCCGCCACCACCGGAGGCCGTACGGCCTCGCCCTGCCAGGGCACCGCGCAGAACGACAGCCCGGCCGGGGACCGCAGCACGGCCCACCCGTCGTGCACGGCGGCCGATGCCGCCCCCAGCGCCACCGCGTGCGCCACGAACCCCGGCACGTCCGCCACGGAGAAGTCCAGGTGGGCGCCGCCGTCGGGGTCGTCGACGCTCTGCACCTTCACGCAAGGGTCCGCCCCGTCGGCCAGCAGCGTGGTGAACTCCTCCTTCTCGCCGCGGAGTCCGGACAGGCGGGTACCGGTCGCGGCGGTCCAGAACGCGCAGGCCGCCGGGAAGCCGACCGCAGGGCGGTCGATGAACGCGTACGCCCAGCGGACGTTCGAGCCGGGCTCAGCCATCGGAGCGTTCCATGAACCGCAGCACATTGCCCGCCGGGTCCCGGAACGCGCAGTCCCGGACCCCGTACGGCTGGTCCATCGGTTCCTGGAGCACGTCCGCGCCCGCCTCCTCGACCCGCGCGAACAGCGCGTCGCAGTCGCCGGTGGTGAAGATGACCCCGCGCAGCACGCCCTTGGCCAGCAGCCGGGCCATGGCCTCCCGGTCGGCGGGCGAGATGTCGGGGCCGGCCCCCGGCGGCTCCAGGACGATCTCCACGTCCGGTTGCAGCGGTGACCCGACGGTGACCCACCGCATCCCCTCGAACCCCACGTCGTTGCGGACCTCCAGCCCGAGGACGTCGCGGTAGAAGTGCAGGGCCTTGTCGTGGTCGTCGACGGCGATGAAGCACTGGCGCAGTTTCAGGTCCATGGGGCCAACCTAGGTCCGCGGGGGCCGGGTCGGCCGCGTGAAGGTGCGCGCCACGCACGGCGGCACGGCCGCGCTCGCCTCGTGGGAGCGGGCCCGGTAGGCGCTCGGGGTCTCGCCGACCAGCTCGGTGAAGCGGGAGCTGAACGAGCCGAGCGAGGAGCAGCCGACCGCGAAGCACACCTCGGTGACGGTGAGATCACCGCGCCGCAGCAGCGCCTTCGCCCGCTCGACGCGCCGGGTCATCAGATACGCGTACGGCGTCTGCCCGTACGCCTCCCGGAAGCTGCGCTGGAAGTGGCCGGGGGACATCAGGGCGGTGCGCGCGAGCGCGGGGACGTCCAGCGGCTGCGCGTACTCACGGTCCATCCGGTCGCGCGCCCGTCGCAGCCGGACCAGGTCCTCCAGGGTCACGGCACCAGGATGACACGGGGTGAACGCCTGTGCGGTCGAGTGGCACGATGTCCGGCACGGCAAGCGGTGCCCGGCGTTCGGAAGGAGCGTGCGAACGAGGTGCTGTTCTCGATCCCCGAGTCCGGCTGGTGGCTGATAACACTGGGGGCGATGGCGGTCTTCATGATCGCCATGCCGCCGATCCTCGGCAGTTTCCCCGTCGAGCGGCGAGGCGCGCTGGAGGAGTGGCACAGGCGGCGGACACGTCGCTTCCGCCGCTGGGCCCCGGTCGTCATCGGCGCGGTCCTGGGCGCGAGCCTGCTGGGGCCGGTGGCCGGGCCGTCGGTGCTGTTCCTGTGCAGTGTCGTCCTCGTCTCCCTGCCGGTCGCCCTGTTCCCCGTCCGCGGGCGCGTGGCCGAGGCCACCGTCGCCCAGCTGCGGGACCCCGGCGCCCGGGCCAGGCCCGACCGTCTGCTGACGGCGTGGATCTGCGGCTTCCTGTCCACGGTGCTCGTCGTGGCCGTCGTCCTCCTGACCACGGCCGCATGACGGCGCCGACGGCCGCACGGCTCACCCGGCGGCCACGGCGAAGGGGTCCGGCCGGTTCACCGGCCGGACCCCTTCGGATACTCCGTGACCCACGATGATGCACCGATCGCGGATCGGGAAGGCTGACCTGGGTCAGGCCTTCTTGGTCTCCTAGTAATCGGCCAGGTCGGTGACCTGTAGCGATGATCGCTGCACGTCGCTGACCTGGCCTTTTGCCGTTTGCTGGCGATGGGGTGTGACGGTCTCGATCGGGTGTCCTGCGGACTGCGGGGGCCAGCGAAGTCACTTCGTCGTGCCCTCGCAATCGCCTACTTCCAGCCGTCCAGCGACACCTGGGGCCCGCCGGTGAGATAGCGGTGGAGTGCGCTGGCGGTGGTCTCCACGAATTCCTCGGGGATGGCGTCGGCATCGACCCAGCGGACCTGTGCGTGCTTGCGCGGTTCGCGGTTCTCGGGCTCGCCGGACCACTCGTGGGCCACGAAGACGACCGTGAGGAAGCCTTTGGGGGCCTCTACGCCCCAGGCGCCGTGGATGACGTGGGCGACCTTGAGCGCCTCCGGCTTCACGGTCAGGCCGGTCTCTTCGTACAGCTCACGGACGGCCGTCTCGGTGATCGGTTCGCCGGGATCGCTCTTGCCGACGGGTAGATCCCACTTGCCCTTGGCGAATTTGGCCTGGTCGCTGCGCTGGAGGAGGACGACACGCTTGGTGGCCTTGTCGTGGACGATGACGGCGGCGACCAGCAGGGTCATGGATTCCAGGGCAGGCTTGAGCGCCTTGGGCTGGTCATCGGTTGTCGGCTGAGCCACGGGAGTCCCTTCATCGGCCGGGTTGATGGCAGCGGCCTACTCGTAGGCCCAGGCCCGGCCGGTCTGCCGGTACTCCTCCACGGGAATCGGTTCGACGCCGGCACGCATACGGGCGGTGTACAGCAGGCCGTCGAGGTGGTCGATCTCGTGGTGGACGAGGCGGGCGAGGCCGCGTTCGTACACGGTGGTGACGGTCTCGCCGGTCAGGGCCGTGGTCTCGACGGTGATCTTCAGGGGGCGGGGGACGAGGCCGCGGACGTCGAAGAAGCTGAGGCAGCCCTCGTACTGCTCGTCCATCTCCTCGGAGTGGTCGGTGATCTTCGGGTTGAGCAGGATGATGGCGGGTGCGGCGCCGGGCGGCTGGACGACTGCGGCGGCCCGGCTGATGCCGATCTGCGGGGCGGCGATGCCCATGCCCTTGGCGAAGGGGTGGACCTGACCGATCCGCTCCATGGCGGCGAACAGTTCGTCGGTGATGCGCTCGGCCTCGTCGCGCTCGGCGGGCAGGTCGAAGGCGCGGGCCGGTTCGGCGAGGATGCCGGCGTCGTGCTGGACGACTCCGAGGTCTCGCATCTGCTGGCTGGGCCGCACGTCAATCACCTGAACTCCCCTTGATCCGTTTCGCGTTCGGGCCGTGCCCTGAACCGCCACTCAAGACGGTACCGAGCGTGCAGAGCGGGTGTGGCCGTGATCCACGTGAATTGCCGTAGGTCACCGTCGTCGCTGCGGACGGGCGGGGTCCGCAGCGGAGAGGCTTCGGCGGTCATCGAGGTCTCGGTGCCCCAGACCACCGGGTCGAGATGGGCGGGGAAGGCGAGCTGGACTTCGAGTTGTTCGGTGGGCAGACGGACGGCGCGCTGGAACCAGTTGCCCCACTTGTCGTCGCCGACGGTGTAGGCGTACTCGATCCACACGGACTCGCCGGGGTAGAGCGGGAAGCGGCCGTGTTCGTTGTCGAACAGCAGCCAGACTTCCTTGAAGGCGTCGCGGTCGTGCTTGGCCTGCCAGCGCATGGCCTCGCCCCGGCAGGTGGCCGTGAGGTCGAGTTCACCCCAGGTCAGCGGGTGTGCCCGGTAGTGCGCGTTGGACCGCTCCGGGTCGCCGGGGTAGCGGTCGACGCTGATGCGGATCAGGTAGCGAGTCACCGGTTCGGCGCCGGTGTTCCGCAGTAGCCGGCGCATGGTGAGCCGGTACGAGCGGCCGTCGTACTTCAGGTGGGCGGCGTCGTGTTCGACCACGAGGGCGGAGCCGGTGGCATACGGCTGCTCGGGCCTGCGCGGGGCTGTCGGTGCCGCAGGCGGGCGCCTGTCGCGGGTGCGGGCCTGCTCGTAGTCGCACCAGCGGCGCCAGATCGCCTTCCCGGCGTTCAGGGCTTCGTCGGCGAGCCGGGCGAATTCCTCGGTGGGCTTGGTGCGGCCGGACTCCATGTGGCTGACGTAGGACGGGTCGAAGCCCATGGCCTTGGCTAACGTCCGCTTGGACATGCCGCGCACCTCCCGCCACCTGGCCACCTCGGCCGCGAAGTCCTCGGCCGCCTGCTCGACGGTGATCTCCTCGCTATGCGCGTCCATCGAAGCCCCGCCCCGCGTCACTTGTTGGTGAGCATGAATGAACCGTGAGTGATCCAAGTTCATCATCCCGTCACGGCTCACGTCACCGGTTTCCTTCCCTCACCGACCCGGATCGACCCGTCCGGGCAGATGAGGGAGGCGACGCCCCATGCGCGTGCTGTACCTGCTGAACATCTCCAACCCCGACCGGCTGTCGGCGGACTCGGGCTGGATCTTCGCGGACCTGCTGGCCCCGGACCTGGCGGATGCCGGGGCTGAGGTGACCGTCGCGGCCCCGGCTGCGGCCGGGGACACCCGCTGCCGCTTCCACCAGACCAGGGTGCCGGGGACGAAGTACCGGGCCCGGTTCTCGGCGGACATCGACGAGCTGGTGGCGCTGATCCGGGCCGAGCGGCCGGATGTGGTGGTGGCCAACCAGGTCGAGGAGGCCCCGGCGGTCCGCACGGCTCTGTTGGAGGCCGGATCGGACGCCCTGCTCGCCGGGTACTGCCACTACCTGCCGTTCTCCTTCACCAGCGGCGGTCAGCTCTTGCTGGACCCGTCTCTGAACGACGCGGGGCTGGGCCGGCCGGTTCTGCTGGCCTTCGCCGCCGGCCTCGCCGCCTGCGACCGGGTGATGGTTCACTCCTCCACGGCCGCCTCCTGGGTGTCGGCCGCCGCCGCCCGGACGACCGTGGACCTGGGCGACCGGTTGCGGGTGGTGCCCGCACCGCGTGATGAGCGCCTGGTCCGCGACCCCGCCGCCCGGCCCGCGGCCGGCGGGGCGATCGGCATCTACAACCACCGGCTGTACGCGCACTACGGCACCGAGCAGTTCGTGGACCTGGCCCGCGACCTGGTCGCCTCCGGCACCGTGCGGCTGCGGGTGATGGACCTGTTCGGCCAGCGCCGGGCCGAACGCAAGGGGCTGGACGACAGCCCGGAGAAGATGCGGGACAAGCTCTCCGCTCTGCCGCACGTCCAGGTCGTCTCCGACCGGGGCGACCGCGTCCGCTACAAGAACCTGCTGGCCGGCGCCCGCTTCGGCATCGCCCCGTTCAGGCCCGGCTGCCCCTGGTCGATGAGCGTGATCGACTGCCAGGGCATGGGCCTGCCGGTCATCTCGCCCCGGCTGGGCTGGCTGGCCGAGCACATCGACCCCGAGCTGTGCTTCACCACGACGGCCGAAGCCGTCGCCCTGGCCGAACGCCTCGCCACCGACGACGAGTTCCACGCCGTGCACGCCAAACGGGCCCACGCCTCCACCGCCGACTTCACCCCCGCTCGGGTCGCCGCCCGCTACCTGGAGGCCATCTCGTGACCGGCTTCGACGCGGTGCTCCTGTCGTACGACGAGCCGATGGCCAACTCCCTGCACTCCCGGCTCCAGCGAACGCTGGGCGGCACCGTCAAGCGCCTGCACGGCGTGCACGGGATGCGCCGGGCCTACCGGCTGTGCGCCGAGGTCGTCGACCGCGAGCAGTTCTTCCTCGCCGACGGCGACTTCGCCATCGACACCGCCTTCGACCCGGCCACGGTCGAGCCGCTGGACGACGGGGTGTCCATGCGGGTGTGGCGGGCGGTCAATCCGGTCAACGGCCTGACCTACGGCTACGGCGGGCTGAAGCTGATCCGCCGCGGTGCCCTGCGGGAGATGGGCGAGGCCGTGGACGTGCTTGCCGCTCTGCCCGGCCGGGTCGAGTTCGCCCAGCACACCGCCGGGATCACGAGGTTCAACCAGAGCCCCTTCCACGCCTGGAAGGCTGGCTTCCGCGAGTGCGCGATGCTGGCTCGCGGCAGCGAGTACGGGATGGCCGACGACGACGCCTGCCAGCGCCTTCAGGCATGGGCGACGAGCCGCAGCGGCGAGTGCGCCGCCTACGCCGCCGCCGGGGCCCGGGAAGGCGTCACCTTCGCCCGCGAAGCCGCCCGCGATCCGCAGCGGTTCGACCACCTCAACGACCCCGCATGGCTGTGCGAGAAGTTCACTGCCGCCCACGGGGATCAGGCGGTGTCCGGATGACGGGTCCGCTCGTGCTCATCGAGCCGTACGCGAACCGCCTCGGGGGACACCACCAGCGCACCCTGGTGGCCCTCGCCCAGGCCCGGCCCGGCACTCTGGTCATCGCCCCGCACGGGATCGCCGCCGAGTCGGTCCGTTCCCTGCGCGAGGCGGGTTCCCGGCTGGTCACCGGATCGGCCGGGCGGGCGGCGGGCGGTTTGCTGGCCGCCGCCCGGTTGACCGCCGCGTTCTCCGCGGCCGGACAGCGGGTCTTCCGGTCGCGCCGCTGGTCCCGCCGCCTGCGGCGGCTGCCGCACCAGGTCACCCTCCTCGCCCGCTGCCTCACCGAGGGGGCGGCCCTGCGGGCCGCCCGCCGGCTGGAGCCCGGCGCCGACGCGGTGGTGATCCTGACCGCGAGCGAGGCCCTGCACGGCGCCGCCGCCCTCCTGGGCGGCCAGCCGCACCTGCGGTTCGTCCACGAGGCGGTCACCACCGAGGACGCCGCCGTACGGCTGCTCGGCCGGCTCGCCCGCCGGGGCGAGGGGCGGGTGATCGCGGTGTATCCGACGCAGGCCGTAGCCGACCAGTTCGCCGCGACCTTCCCCGAGCTGCCCGCGGTGGTCGGCGGCTTCGCGGTCGACGACGGCCGCCGCCTGTCCGCCGCTGAACGCGAGGGCGGCCGGGCCGCGTTGGACATCCCCGCCGCCGAGGCCGTGGTCTGCCTGGTGGGCGGCTGGTGGCCCTACAAGGACATCGGCACCGTCGACTCCGCCCTGGCCCGTCTGAAGGAGCCGATGCACCTGGTGGTCACCGGCTCCCCGCTCGACGAAGCCGTCCTGAAGCGGTGGCGGGACCGGCCCGGCCTGCGGGTGCACACCGTGCCCGGCCCGGTCAGTGAAGCCGTGCTGCGGCTGGTGTATGCCGCCTCAGACGCCGCTCTGGTTACCCGCCGCCCCGGGACCGGCAAGGAATCCGGGCTCGTCATGGATGCCGCCCGCCTCGGCGTCCCCCTGATCGTCTCCGACCACGATGCGGCCCTCGCCGCCCGTCTGCACGGCCAGCCCTGGGCTCTGACGTTCACTGCCGGCGGCCCGGACGCGCTCGCCGACGCCCTGCACACCGTCATCCGCCAGCCGCCCCCGCTGCCCGGGCCCGACGCCCCCGGCCTGCTGGGCATGCGGTCGGCCGCCGGGCAGGCCGACTTCCTCACCCGCACCTTCGCCTGTCTGCGTACGAAGGAGTCCTGAATGCTGAGCACGCCTCCCGCGCTGATCGCTGTTGTCGGCCCCGTCGAGCCGCCCCTGCTGGCCGCCTGGGTCCGCCACTACCGGTGGCTGGGCGTCGAGCGGTTCCTGATCGCCTTCCACTTCCCCGACCACGTCCCCGACATCCGCCGGCACGAGCTCCAGGCCGCCGTCCGCGAGCTGGGCATCATCCCCACCGGCACCAGCACCGGCCCGTGGCACGAGCACACCAACACCCAGCTCAGGGACGCCCTGCGGCACCGGGCCGGGCCCGGCTGGCACCTGCTCGCCGACGCTGATGAGTTCCAGCAGTACCCCGCCCCGCTCGCCGAGGTGATCACCCAGGCCGACAGGGCCGGGCACCGCGTGGTCGGCGGGCTGATGCTCGACCGCGTTGCCACCAGCGGACGCCTTGCCGGCTGGCGGCCCGAAGGCGGACTCGACCTCGCCTATCCCCTCGGCGGCCACCTCACCCACCGGCTTCTGCACGGCGACCCGCGAAAGATCGTCCTCGCCTGCCACGATGTGACCGTGGCCTCCGGAAACCACCGGGCCCCCGGCCACTGTCCGGATGCGGACCGGATCTGCGCGGTCCACCACTTCAAGTGGCGCTCGGGCATCCTGGACGACCTCCGCCGACGGGTCCAACACTTCTCCACCGGCACCTGGCAGGAACACACCCCGGCCGTCCGCGACGAGGCCGACCGCCTGCTGGCCCACGTCGGCCAGCACGGCGGCGTGATCAACATCAGTGATCCCCGGTTCGCCTTCCGCCGCGTGAGCCTGGACCGATTGCCCTTCGGCTGGCCCGCGGAGGCCCGCGGCATCCTCACCAGCTGGCGGCCCTACGCGCACACGAGTCAGGACTGAGACAATGTCCGATGCTCGCGTACTCTCGTCGCGGAAGGGATGACCACGTGCCCCTCGCCGTTCTCTTGGCCGGCCTGACCGGCTCGGGGAAGACCACCGTCGCACAAGCCCTGGCCGGCCATGGCTTCACCCGGCTCTCCGTCGATGAGGAAGTCCACCGCCTCCACGGCCGCTACGGCGTGGACTACCTCGAGCACACCTACTTCGAGCGCGAGCGGCCCGTCGTCGCAGCGATCCGGCAGCGGTTCATCAAGGAGATCGAGGCCGGGAACGACGTCGTCCTGGACCACGGGCTGTGGCGCCGCAGCGAGCGCGACGCCTGGCGGCAGGCCGCACGCGAAGCGGGTGGCCACCCTCTGGTCGTCTACCTCCCCGCCGACCGAGCCGAGCTGCTGCGACGCCTGGCCGAACGCAACCAGCGCGAGGACGCCAACGCGCTGACTGTCACCCCCGAAGCCCTCGACGACTTCTTCGCCCGCTTCGACGTCCCCACCGAGGGCGAGGAGACGATCCTCTACAACGGAGACCTCGACGTACTTCTCGCAGCGATCACTGCGGCCGGAGGCGGGAGCTGAGTACGGTCACGAGGTGGAAAGCGATCAGCGACGGGGGCCCTGCCCTCCATGCGTCTGGCTGCGGGCGCTTTCGATATGGGGCACCGCCGGCCCATGCACTACGGCGATCGGAGTGGGAACACCGCTGCTGCTGCGCCTGCGTGCCGCTTCAGTCCGTCTGTTCGGTTGGGCGGCGATGCGCCAGTTGAGGACCTCGGCGGGGTTTTCGGCGCTGTCGAGTTCCCTTTGGGCTGCGACCTCGGCCAAGAGGTGCCGGGTGTTGTGGCCGGCGGTTTCGGCGCGGGCGAGGGTAGTGGTCAGGGCGGGCCAGGCGCGATCGGCCAGGACACGGTCGGCGTGGTCGGGGATGACCGTGCGAAGGTCCTGCTCGAAGCGGCTGGTGGTTGTGTCCCGTGGCGCGCGGCGGGTGAGGTCCGCCAAGACCGGTGCGGCGGCCTCCTGATAGGCCACCTGCAGGTGGCGGAAGGCTTCCTCGACCGCTTGATCGGCCCACCGACGACCGCGAAGTCCCGGCCTACGGTACCGGTCGGCGAGGTCGTCACCGACGCCCTCCTCACGCACCTCGCCGCACGCCCCTCCAAGGAGTGGCTGTTCACGATGGAGGAGGGCGAGCCCCTCAACTATCGCCGCCGGAAGACGGAGTGGAACTGCGCCCGCAGGGCGCTCCAGGCGGCCGAGAACGAGGTCGCCGAGCAGGAGGCCGCAAGCCCGTCGAGCTGCCGCACATGGTCACCCACGACCTGCGGCACTTCTACGCCTCCGCGCTCATCGCCGGTGGCGCGAGCGTCAAGCAGGTGCAGCTCGTTCTCGGGCACGCGTCCGCCGTCATCACCTTGCGGATCTACGCGCACCTGTGGCCCGGGGAAGAAGACCGCACCCGGGCCGTCATGGACGCCGTGCTCGGCGGCCTGCGGACCGGGTGCGGACAGGTAGGCGGCATGACCCGCGAAACCGCAGGTCAGAACGCCTAACCAGAGATCAAGCCTTCTTGGTCTCCCAGAAGATCTTGTCGATCTCGGCGATGAGCTCCAGGGCCTTCTCGCCGGTCTTCGGGTCGGTGGACGCCTTGGCGGCCGAGAGGGCCTTCAGGGTGTCGTTGACCAGGACGTGCAGCTGCGGGTACTTCTCGAAGTGCGGGGGCTTGAAGTAGTCGCTCCACAGGACCGACACATGGTGCTTGGCCAGCTCGGCGCGCTGCTCCTTGATGACCGTGGCGCGAGCCTGGAAGTGCGGGTCGTCGTTGGCGGCCATCTTCTCCTGTACGGCCTTCACCGACTCCGCCTCGATGCGGGCCTGGGCCGGGTCGTACACACCGCAGGGCAGGTCGCAGTGCGCGCTGACCTTGACCTTGGGAGCAAACAGGCGGGAAAGCATGCAGCGTTCCTTCCTCGTGATCGTCTTCTCAGGTGGGACATTACTCCGTGAGCGACGGGTTTTCGCGAGTGCCCCCTTGGGCTTAGGACAAAAGTCCGGGGTGAGACTGGGACTGGTGGAGGAACGGACAGGGGAGGTGCCGGCGATGCCGGAGCTGTCGCAGGAGACCGGGCAGGGGCGCACGGGCGCGCCGTTCGGGCTGGCCGAGGTGACCGGTCCGTCCATGGTGCCCACGCTGCACGACGGTGATCAGCTGCTCGTGCGGTACGGCGCCCGGGTGCGGGCCGGCGACGTGGTCGTACTGCGGCACCCGTTCCAACAGGACCTCCTGGTCGTGAAACGGGCCGTGGAGCGCCGGGACGGGGCGTGGTGGGTGCTCGGGGACAACGCGTACGCAGGGGGCGACAGCACGGACTACGGGCCCGTGCCGGACGAGCTGATCCTGGGCCGGGTCCGGTTCAGGTACCGGCCGCGCCGGACGGGTCAGCGCTCGCCGATCGCCGTACTGCGGTGGGTCCTCTCGGCCGCCCGGCCGGTCCTCTCCGACCGGTCCGCCGCCAGGCGCTTGCGGGCCCGGTAGGCGGCCACGTTCGCCCGGGTGGCGCAACGGTCGGAGCAGTATCGCCGGGAGCGGTTGGTCGAGGTGTCCAGGTAGGCGTTGCGGCAGGGGGGCGCCTCGCACAGGCCGAGGCGGTCCACCCCGTACTCGGTCAGGTGGAAGGCCAGGCCCATCGCGGCGATCGCCGCGTAGCCCGCCGTCGCGTTCGACGGGTGGTCGGCCAGGTGCATGTGCCACAGGGGGCGGCCGTCGTCGTCACGGTGGTCGTGGCCGGAGATCTGCGGGCTCACCGGGAACTCCAGCAGCAAGGAGTTCAGCAGGTCCACGGCCAGCGTCTCGTCGCCGCCGTCCGCGGCCTCGAAGACGGCGCGCAGCCGGGCCCGTACCGAACGGAAGCGGGTCACGTCGGCGTCGGCGGCGCGGCGGGCCGCCGACTGGTTGGCCCCGAACAGTTCCCTGACGGCCTCGATCGAGGTCAGGGAGTCCTTGCCCCGGACCGGTTCCTCGGTGTTGACGAGGCGAACGGCATAGTCCGAGTAATAGGCCAGTTCCACATGTAGTCCTTACGGATGGGCTCTATGGTCATGTCGGCGGTCGGGTAACACCTGATCGTGCTTCCAGGGTATTACGTGCGAGTGTCGGGGGAGACGTGGCGATTCCGCATGATGCTGGACACGGGGGAGCCCTTCGGCGGTTCCGGGGGTCGACGCCGTCGAGGCCGGACACCTGCCGCTCGTGCCGGGCGGCGCGCCGCGTCCGGCGGCGGGCATGACGAAGGGGCGGTACGCGCAGTCGTACCGCCCCTTCGCCTTCGGCCGTTACAGCACCTTCGACAGGAAGGCCTGCGTCCGCTCGTGCTGCGGGTTCGTCAGCACCTCGCGCGGGTTGCCGGACTCGACGACCACGCCGCCGTCCATGAAGACCAGGTTGTCGCCCACCTCGCGGGCGAAGCCCATCTCATGGGTGACGACCACCATCGTCATGCCGGACTCGGCCAGGTCGCGCATGACGTCCAGGACGTCACCGACCAGCTCCGGGTCGAGCGCCGAGGTCGGCTCGTCGAACAGCATCAGCTTCGGGTCCATCGCCAGCGCCCGGGCGATGGCCACCCGCTGCTGCTGGCCGCCGGAGAGCTGCGTCGGGTAGTTGCCGGACTTGTCGGCCAGCCCGACCTTCTCCAGCAGCTCCAGTGCGCGCGCTCGCGCCTGGGACCTGCTGACGCCCTTGACCTGGACCGGCGCCTCCATGACGTTCTCGACGGCCGTCATGTGCGGGAACAGGTTGAACCGCTGGAACACCATGCCGATGTCCCGGCGCTTCAGCGCCACCTCGCTGTCCTTGAGCTCGTAGAGCTTGTCGCCCTTCTGGCGGTAGCCGACCAGTTCGCCGTCGACGTACAGCCGGCCGGCGTTGACCTTCTCCAGGTGGTTGATGCACCGCAGGAAGGTCGACTTGCCCGAGCCGGACGGGCCGATCAGGCAGAACACCTCACCGGCGTTGACCTGCAGGTCGATGCCCTTGAGGACCTCGATCGGGCCGTAGGACTTGTGGACGCCCTCGGCCTTGACCATGGGCGTGGCGGTCTGCGTCATGCCGTGACCCCCTTCGGGCGGCGCGCGGGCAGCACGGCGGCCCGGAAGCGCTGGAGCGGAGTCGGGGGCAGGGTCCGGCTGGAGCCGCGGGCGTAGTACCGCTCGATGTAGTACTGCCCGACGCTCAGGACCGAGGTCATGATCAGGTACCAGGTGGCGGCGAGGAAGTACATCTCCACCGTGGAACCCGCGTGCTGACCGATGTCCTGGGCCTCCTTGAACAGGTCGTAGTACTGCACCGCCGAGACGAGCGAGGTCGTCTTCAGCATGTTGATGACCTCGTTGCCCGTCGGCGGCACGATCACGCGCATCGCCTGCGGGATCACGATCCGGCGCAGCGTCTTGCCGTGGCTCATGCCCAGGGCGTGTGCCGCCTCGGTCTGGCCCTCGTCGACCGAGAGCAGACCGGCCCGGCAGATCTCGGCCATGTACGCGGCCTCGTTGAGGCCCAGGCCGAGCAGCGCCGTCAGCAGCGGCGTCATGAAGGACGACCAGTAGTCCTTGTAGATCGGACCCAGGTTGATGTACTCGAAGACCAGGCCCAGGTTGAACCAGACGAACAGCTGGACCAGGACCGGGGTGCCGCGGAAGAACCAGATGTAGAACCAGGCGATGGACGAGGTCACCGGGTTCTTCGACAGGCGCATCACGGCGAGCAGGATGCCGCCGGCGATACCGATCACCATGGAGAGCACGGTGAGCAGCAGGGTGTTCCAGACGCCGTCGAGGATGCGGTCGTCGAAGAAGTAGTCGGGGATCGCGCCCCAGTTGATCTTGCCTTGGGCGAAGGCGTAGACGACCGCGCCCAGCAGGGCGACGGCGACGATCGCGGACACGTAGCGTCCCGGGTGCCGGACCGGAATGGCCTTGATGGCCTCCGGCCCGGCAGGGGGCGCCGCGTCCGGACCGTCCGTCTTGTTGACGTCAACAGTCACGGGTGGTGCCTTTCAGAGCCGAGTCGAACGGGGCGGTTCAGGAGCCGCCGTTGATCTTGGCCTCGGTGACCGCGCCGTCCGAGACGCCCCACTTCTCGATGATCTTCTTGTACTCGCCGTTGTCGATGATCGCCTGGAGCGCGGCCTTCAGGGCGTCCCGCAGCTGGGTGTTGTCCTTGGCGACGGCGATGCCGTACGGACCGGCCTCGACCTGGTCGCCGACGATCTCGAAGTACTTGCCGCCGCCCGCGTTCTTCACCGAGTACGCGGCGATCGGGAAGTCGGCGGAGACCACGTCCGCGCCCTTGGCGCGCATCCGGGTCTCGGCCTCCGGGTTGGTGGCGAAGTCCTCGATCTTGAGGGTTTCCTTGCCGGCCTTCTGGCACTTCTCCGCCTGGTCCTTGGCCAGGTCGTGGGAGAAGGTGTTGCGCTGCACGGCCATGGTCTTGCCGCACAGGTCGTCCCAGGTCTTGATGCCCTTGGTGTCGCCCTTGTTCGTGTAGAGGGAGACGCCGGCCGTGAAGTAGTCGACGAAGTCGACGCCCGTGCCGACCTTCTTGCCCGTCTCGGAGTCGATGCCTTCCTGGCGGGACTTGGTGTCGGTCATGGCCGACATGGCGACGTCGTAGCGCTTGGACGCCAGACCGCCGATGAGCGTGTCGAACGTGCCGTTCTGGAACTCGAACTTCACGCCGAGCTGCTGGCCCATGGCCTCGGCGATGTCCGGGTCGATGCCGACGGTCTTGCCGGAGTCGTCCTTGAACTCGACCGGCGCGTACGCGATGTCCGAACCGACCCGGATGACGCCCTTGTCACGGATCGACTGCGGCAGCTTGGCGGCCAGGGGGGCGCTGCTCGTGCCCGCGGTGTCGCTGCTGCCCGAGTCCTTGTCCTTGGTCTGGTCACCGCAGCCGGTGAGAATCAGCGCGCCCGCGACCGCGAGGGAACCGACCGCAGCCAGGCGGGTGCGCGCGGCGGTCGTACGTCGGGTGGAGCTTGCGGTCATGGTGGGTTCCTCCGGCGGATGGATGGAGTTGCCGATGGGTCGACGAGAGCACACACCTTCGGGTGTCGCGACCTCGTGTGATTACGGCATCTTGCCATTCGGACTGCGCCATTCAGGGGCACCGCTATGTCAAAATCGGATAACGGGAGACCCCCGAACCACACCACTCCGGTACAACACGACCGCATCTTCTCCGGGAATCAAGGCTTCCAGCCGGAAAATCTTCGGCCTATCTCAGCATGTGGGCGAATGTGGTGGCATCTGTTCGTGTCACTTGGGTCCCTGTCGAGGGTTTGTCCAGTACTTGTCCGGTTTTTCGCCCATGAGTCATGTCACTGGCGCGGGACGGTGCTGACGTCACGCGGAGCGCCTCGCCGGCGACGCTGTGGAACATCCACAGACCGGGGAATGTGAGGTTGCACGGAATGGACTCGTCGCGGGTGGTGTCCGTCCGGTAAGAAAGTGCTTTACACCCCTCATCCGGGGCTCAGAGCGCGTGTGCGGCGCGCTCGTCGCGTATCTGCCCGTATGCATCGACAGGGCGGTGCGCGGTCCCGCCCGCCCCTCAACCAGGGGCGGCCACCCTCAACCACGCAGACCTAAGGGGTAAGACACAGTGTCAGCGGAGATCGTGAATCCTCGCAGTGAGAACACGGCCGACCAGGCCGATCAGGCGGGCCATGCCGGCCCCGGGGGCGGTGCGGAGCCCCTCGACTCCTTCGACCCGGCGTTCGCGCTGCACCGGGGCGGCAAGATGGCCGTCCAGGCCACCGTCCCCGTCCGTGACAAGGACGACCTGTCCCTGGCGTACACGCCCGGCGTCGCGCGGGTGTGCACCGCCATCGCCGAGCAGCCGGAACTGGTCCACGACTACACCTGGAAGTCCCAGGTCGTCGCCGTCGTCACCGACGGAACGGCGGTGCTGGGGCTCGGCGACATCGGGCCCGAGGCCTCCCTCCCCGTGATGGAGGGCAAGGCCATCCTGTTCAAGCAGTTCGGCGGCGTCGACGCCGTCCCGATCGCCCTCGCGTGCACCGACGTCGACGAGATCGTGGAGACCGTCGTCCGGCTCGCTCCCTCGTTCGGCGGCGTGAACCTGGAGGACATCTCGGCACCGCGCTGCTTCGAGGTCGAGCGCCGGCTGCAGGAGCGGCTGGACATCCCGATCTTCCACGACGACCAGCACGGCACGGCCGTCGTGACGCTGGCGGCGCTGCGCAACGCGGCGCGGCTCAGCGGGCGCGAGCTCGGGCAGCTGCGCGCCGTCATCTCCGGCGCCGGCGCGGCCGGTGTGGCCATCGCGAAGATGCTGGTCGAGGCCGGTATCGGCGATGTGGCGGTCGCGGACCGCAAGGGTGTCGTCTCGGCCGACCGGGAGGACCTGACGCCGGTGAAGCGGGAGCTCGCCGGGTTCACCAACAAGGCCGGCATCAGCGGACCGCTGGAGAAGGCCCTCGCGGGCGCCGACGTGTTCATCGGGGTCTCCGGCGGGACGGTGCCGGAAGAGGCCGTCGCCACCATGGCCCAGGGCGCGTTCGTCTTCGCCATGGCCAACCCGAACCCCGAAGTGCACCCGGAGGTCGCCCACAAGTACGCGGCCGTGGTCGCCACCGGGCGCTCCGACTTCCCGAACCAGATCAACAACGTGCTCGCCTTCCCCGGCATCTTCGCGGGGGCGCTCCAGGTCCGCGCCTCGCGGATCACGGAGAGCATGAAACTGGCCGCCGCCGAGGCGCTGGCCTCGGTGGTCGGTGACGACCTCGCCGCCGACTACGTCATCCCCTCGCCGTTCGACGAGCGGGTGGCGCCGGCGGTGACGGCCGCGGTCGCGGCGGCGGCCCGGGCCGAGGGCGTCGCCCGGCGCTAGCTCCGGCGTCGGCCTTCACCGCGTTCCCCGCCCGTCCGCTCGCCTGGCCGGAGGGGCGAGAAACCGCCTGTGGGTGCGGGGCCCGTGCTTCGGCGGCTGTTCCCTCCGGGGACGGCCGCTCGCACGGGCCCCGCGCCCGTTTTCCGTCCGGCGCGACGCGCGGCCCTCGTGCGGCGGCAGGCAAGAGGGTGTGTGTCACACACGGCCGGTGTTTCTCGCGGGCCCCGGGGCGCCTATCGTCGGCTGCATGTTCGCTGTCTACGCCGCCCGTATCGACCGTGACCAGCCGCTTTCCGGACTGGAGTTGGGGGAGCGGCCCGCCCCCGAGGCCCGGCCCGGCTGGAGTGTCGTCGACGTCCGGGCTGCTTCCCTCAACCACCATGACCTCTGGTCGCTCCGGGGCGTCGGCCTCCCCGAGGAGCGACTGCCGATGATCCTCGGCTGTGACGCCGCCGGCGTCGACCAGGACGGCAACGAGGTCGTGCTCCACTCCGTCATCGGGCAGACGGGCCACGGTGTCGGCCCCGACGAGCCGCGCTCCATCCTCACCGAGCGCTACCAGGGCACCTTCGCCGAGCGCGTCGCCGTGCCGACCTGGAACATCCTGCCCAAGCCCAGGGAACTCTCCTTCGCCGAGGCCGCCTGCCTGCCGACGGCCTGGCTGACCGCCTATCGCATGCTGTTCACCAACGCCGGCGTGCGGCCGGGGGACTCGGTGCTGGTGCAGGGCGCGGGCGGCGGCGTCGCCACGGCGGCGATCGTGCTCGGCAAGGCGGCGGGCCTGCGGGTCTTCGCCACCAGCCGGGACGAGGCCAAGCGCAAGCGGGCGCTGGAGCTGGGGGCCGTGGAGGCCTTGGAGTCCGGGGCGCGGCTGCCGCAGCGGGTCGACGCCGTGATCGAGACCGTCGGTGCCGCGACCTGGTCCCACTCGGTGAAGTCGCTGAAGCCCGGCGGGACGCTGGTGATCTCCGGCGCGACCAGCGGCGACCGGCCCTCCCACGCCGAGCTGACCCGGATCTTCTTCCTCGAACTGAAGGTCGTCGGCTCCACCATGGGCACCAAGGACGAGTTGGAGGATCTGCTGGCGTTCTGCGCGGCCACCGGGGTCCGGCCCGTGATCGACGAGGTGCTGCCGATGGAGCGGGCCCGCGAGGGCTTCGAACGGCTCGCGTCCGGCGACCAGTTCGGGAAGATCGTGCTCAGCAACGGCTGAGCGCCGGTTTGGCTTCCTGCGTCCATGGCCGACCCGGCCTCTCCGGGTCGGCCATCGCTTTCGTCAACGAAGGTTGACAGGTCGCGAGTGTCAACCTATGTTGACACGCATGACCGAAGCAACGGATCTCGCCGAGCGTGCCGGCGATCGTGATCCCCGGGTCGGGCTGCGCGCCGTGGCCGCCCTGCGCAGGCTGCTGGAGCAGCTGGAGGCGGTGCAGGTGCGCAGCGCACGCCGGCAGGGGTGGTCGTGGCAGGAGATTGCCGCGGAGCTCGGTGTCAGCAGGCAGGCCGTGCACAAGAAGTACGGGAGGCAGTGATGTTCGAGCGGTTCACCAAGGACGCCCGGGACGTGGTACGGGGCGCCGTCGAGCACTGCGAGCGGGCAGGGGCCGGGAGTGTCGAGCCCGAGCATCTGCTGCTCGCCCTCCTCGACCGGGAGGCGAGCCGGGCCGCCTTCGCGCTGGCCGCGCTCGGGGTCGCGCAGCGGAAGGACGCCGTGCGGGAAGCGCTGGCAGAGACCAGGCGGCGGGCGGGACTGACCCGGGCCGAGGCAGAGGCGCTCGCCGGTCTCGGCATCGACGTGTCCGCCATCGTCTCCCGGGTGGAGGAGGTGCACGGGGTCGGGGCGATGGCCGGTGACATCAAGGAGCGTGGCTGGTGGTCCGGGCGCCGGTCCTTCGGCCGTGACGCCAGGACCGCGCTGGAGCAGTCCCTGCGCCTCGCCCTCGCCCACCGCGACCGGCACATCGGTGACCAGCACATCCTTCTCGCCCTCACCGTCCGCCCCGGCGTCGCCGCGGAGGTGCTCGCCGATCACGGGGTGACTCATGAGTCGGTGTGCCGGGTGCTCTACGGGCAGGGAGGAGCGGAAGGCCGGGAGGCCGGGTAGGGCGTTGGAGGTGGTGGCCCCGCGCCTCAGGTGGGCGGTGGTGCGCTGTTCAAGGGCCGGGGTGGTGCCGGGAGCGGGTCTCCGGGTGGACCGTACGGCGCGGGACCGGGGCCCGCCTGGCGCGGCGACCGGTGCCGTCGCGCCAGGCGGGCGTCCGCGCTGTGGGTGTCACGCCTTCGGCGCGCGCAGTATCGCCCCGATGCGGGCCGCCGCCGATGACAGGTGGCGGCGGGCGTCGCGGAGCTGGTCCTGGGTGACGCCGTGGTCGCGGGCCGCGTCCCGGATGTCGTCGCGGAAGCGGTCCAGCAGGCGGTCGAGGTCGCGGGCCGGATCATCGCCGCCGGGCTCATGGGCCCAGGCCGGCTCATAGGCGGCCGGGAAGTCCTCCGGTGTGGTCTCGTACTGCGGCGGTCCGGACGGCGCGGTGGACTTCGCCGCGCCCCCGGCGCCCGCCGGCCCGGTGCGGCCGAAGCCGAAGTCCTTGCCGAAGTCGCCGAACTCCTTGGCCAGCTCCGTCAGGCCCTCGCGCAGGCCGTTCGGCCAGTCGCCGCGTGCGAATCGGTCCTGGACCTGTTCCTGGACCCGGCGGGCGATCCGCTGCACCTCGTCCTGCGCCTCCTTGGCCTGGCGGCGGGCCCGCTGGGCCTCCTCGCGGGCGCGGCGGCTCTCGTCCTTGGCGCGGCGGGCCTGCTCCTTCCACTCCTGCCTGGCCCGGCGCATCTCCTCCTTCGCAGCCCGCCACGCGTCCTTGTCCGACGGCTCGGTGAACCCGGCCGCTGCACTCTCCTCGCCGCCCCCCGGCCCGTTGCCCTGTCGGGCCCGAGAGGCCGCCGCCCGCATCTCGCGGCGCAGATCGCCGGCCGCGCCGCGCACATCGGCCCGGATCTCCGCGGCCAGCTCCGCCACCGACTCACGGATCTCCAGCTCCAGGTCGGCCAGCTCGCCGCTGCGGTCGGCCAGCTCGGCCCGGCCCGCGTCCGTGATGGCGTACACCTTGCGGCCGCCCTCGGTGGTGTGGGTGACCAGCCCTTCGGCCTCCAGCTTGGCCAGGCGGGGGTAGACGGTGCCCGCCGAGGGGGCGTAGAGGCCCTGGAAGCGTTCCTCCAGGAGGCGGATCACCTCGTACCCGTGGCGCGGGGCCTCGTCCAGCAGCTTCAGCAGGTACAGGCGCAGGCGGCCGTGGGCGAAGACGGGGGGCATGTCAGAGCACCTTCTTGTCGGTCGTGCCGTCGGCCGGGGTGTCGGTGGGGTCGGCGGACGATGCCTCGTCCCGGCCGGCTGCGGCATTCTCCCCCGAACCGGGAGCCGTGCCGTCCGCCGGGCGGGCCGGTCCCGCCTGCCGCGGGCGGTCCTCCTGCGGCCTGCCGCCCTGAGGCGCGTCGCCTTGAGACCTGTCGCCTTGAGACCTGTCGCCTTGAGGCCTGTCGCCCCGCGACTCGTCGTCCCAGGGTCCGTCGTCTCGTGGCCCGGCCTCCCGTTGCCCGGCTTCCCGTGGATCGTCGTGCGGCGGCCCGTCGTCCCGTGGCCCGGCCTCCCCCGGCTCATCCTCCGTCTGCGGGCGGCGCAGGAGGGCGATGGACCCCGAGACGGTCGTCGCTTTCAGCCGGCCACTGCCCGCGCCCAGGCGACCGGTGATGCGCTTGGCGCCCCACTGGCCGGCGACCCGGAGGTCCTCGAACGCGTTGGAGACCGCGCCGCTCGCGGTGTTGGCCTCCACCCGGGCGTCCGCCGGGTGCGGCAGCCTGATCGCGATCTCGCCGGAGACGCTGGTCAGAGCGATGTCCGTGGGCCCGCTCGTCGGATCCAGGTCTACGATCATGGAGCCGCTGACCGACTCGGCCCGCACCGAGGAGCCCGCCTCGACCACGGTCAGGTCGCCGGAGACCGAGTTGTAGCGCAGGTCCCCGGTGAGGGCCTGGGCCTCGACGCTGCCCGAGACCGTGTCCGCGCGGACCGGGCCGGAGAGGCCGACCAGGGTGGTGTCGCCGGTGACGCCCTTGACCTCGGTGCGTCCGGCCAGCCCTGAGACCATCGCCGCAGCTCCGACCACACCCACCTCCACGCGCGTGTCCACCGGGACGGCCAGGGAGACCACGGCGCTGCGCCGCCAGCCCTTGCGGTCGAGCCACTTCAGGAAGCCCTTCCAGGGCAGGTCCTCGTACGCCACCGTCAGGATGCCGTCCCGGTGGGTGACCACCAAGGGCGGTCCCTCGATCCGCGAGACCTCCAGCCGGGCGGAGCCCTCCTCCGCGCCCACCACGTTCACCGTGCCGTTGACGACACGGACCTGCAGGTCGCGCACGGGCTCGTCGAAGGAGAGCCTCGTGGGCTCGGCTACGGACCACTCGGACATGGTGCGGACCTCCTGGGCGGAGCGGAACGGCGATCACGGCGACGCGCCATATCGCGTCTTTCCTCAACACGATATATCGCGGTGCCGTGAAGTCAAGACACCCGTTCTGGTGATCGCGACCGCCTAAAGATGACGAATTGTCCTAGCGTGTGAGCATGCCGACGGAAGTCACCGCCCCAGGAGCCCTGCTGCTGTGCCGAGCGGGTCCCCACTCCGTCGCCCCCGCCGCCCACCTCCTGCGGGAGCCGATGCTGCTGGCCCGGGCCGGTGACGAGTGGAGCGTCCTCGTCCCCGAGGGCACGCCCTGGCAGCACGGTGAGGAACCGGTCGACCGTGTCCTCACGGGCTGGGCCACCGCCCTCGCCGTCGGGGCGCCCTGGCCCGTGCTGGCGCTGTGGTGGGACGCGGACCGGGCCGGCTGTCTCCTCGCCACCGGCTTCCGCCGACCGGTCGCCTACGTCTGGCTCGCTCCCGGCACCGCGGCCGGTGAGGACGAGGCGATGCGGACTTTCGCCGCCCGGCTCGGGCTCGACCCCGTCCTCGACATGCAGGCGCTGGAACGGCTCACCCGGCCCGACGCCGAGGCCGACGCCCGCTCCCGGCTGCTCGGGCTGCTCGCCGTTCTCGCCCGCGCGGGCGTCTCGCTTCCGCCGGGGCTCACCCCCGGCGAGCCGGCCGACCGCCTGAGTGCCGCCGTCCGGGGCCGCCCCGACGTCCGGCAGATCGCATGGCGGGGGTGGCGGGAGACGGTCCGTGCGGAGCTGGACGCCGTCGAGGGCACCCCGCTCGGTCACTGGCTGCCCCGGACCGGCAGTCCACGCGCGCGTGCCCTCGCGTCCGCCCAGGTGGCCGCCGGTCTTCCCCTCACCGCCTGGGCCCTGCGTCGCCGCAGCCCCGGCTGGCTCGTCGCGGGCGCGCTGCTGCTGGCCCACGGGGCGCTGGGGCTGGTGTACGACGCTGGGCGAGGGCGAGGGCGGAGTACGGCTCAGGGCTGAGGGGGGTGCGGGGCGCGGTTGAGGAGCGCGGGTCGGGGTCGGGGTCGGTCGGTCCGGCTCAGCGGATCCGGTCGTAGACGAGGGCCAGCGTCCCGTGTTCGCCCGCCGTCTGGCTGACGAGGGTCCATTCGCCGGTGGGCAGGCCGTCCTCGAAGAGCCGCGGGCCGCCCCCGAGGAAGACCGGGAAGACGGTGAGGGCCAGCCGGTCGACCCGGTCGGCCGCCAGCAGCGCCTTGATGACGCTCGCGCTGGCCAGGACCAGCACGTCACCGCCTTCGGTGTCCTTGAGGTCGGTGACGACCTCGTCGGTCGGCTTGTCGACGATCGTCGTCCGTTCCCAGGGTGCCTGGTCCAGCGTGGAGGACAGGACGACCTTGTCGGTGTCGACGAGCCACTGCGCGAAGGCCTCGTCCCGAGGGTCGGCGCCCTCCATGCCGATGACGGTGGGCCAGAAGCCCAGGAAGCCCTCGGCGTTCACGCGGCCGAGCAGAGCCGTGGTCGCCGTCCGGTGCAGGCTCGCCAGGTGGTCGCGGGCGACGTCGGTCACGGCGTAGGGCATCACCCAGCGCATGTCCAGCGGGTTGTCCGGGCGGCGTAGCGGCCGTCGAGGGAGAGGGCCATGTTCGTGACGATGCGGCGGCCGTTGCCATGCTCGGTCATGTGGGGCTCCCTTTGCTGGTGCTGGTGCTGGTGCTGGTGCTGGTGCTGGTGCTGCTGTCGGTGCCGTTGGTGTCTCCGGTGCGTTCGGAGCCGTCGCTGTCACCGGTGTCGTGTGCGGACGCGTGTGCATGTGCGTTCGCGTGCTCGTGAAGGGCCCCCGCGAGCCTGTCCAGGCTCTGGCCGAAGCCGATCTCGATGCCGGCGACGAAGTCCGCGGACTCGACGGTGCTGTCGCTGATGCGCCAGTGGACGTCGAGGTCGGTGCCGGTGCCTGTGCCTGTGTCCGCGCCGGTGTCCACGGGCCGGAGGTCCATGCGCACGTGTGCGGTGAACGCGGGGCGGTCGCCGGGAAGCAGCGGGCTGAGGCGGTAGGCGAGGTGCTCGGCGGGGCGCAGGTCGTCGACGACGCCCCGCGCCCGGCCGGCAGCCAGGTCGGATCCGTCGGCGTCCTCGGCGTCCTCGGCGTCGCGGTACGTCTGGGCGATGCGCCCTCCGGGCCGAGCCTCGAAGACGAGTTCGCTGAGGCGCAGGTCTTCGGGGGTCCACCAACGGGCGAGCAGGGCGGTCTCGGTCAGGTGGCGCCAGACCCGTTCGGGGCTTTCCGGCAGCGAGCGGTGGAAGGCGAAGGTCCGGCCGTCCGCCCATCCCGCTTCCTGCGCGGCGAGCCGCTCGGCGTCCAGGGCGAGCCCATGGCGGTCGTACGTCGCGCGGGAGCCGCCCGCTGTTCGCTCGGACCTGTCGGAACCGTGGGAGCTGTCGGAACTGCCGGCGCTGTCGGCGCTGTCGGCGAGTCGGGCCAGGGCGGCCGCCAGGTCCCGTAGGGGGGTGGGGCTCAGTGCGTAGACGTGGCGCCGGCCGGTGCGCTGGGAGGTCACGATGCCGGCGCGTTCGAGGGTCTGCAGGTGCTTGGTCGTCTGGGGCTGGCGTGCCTCGGCCAGCTGGGCGAGAACGCCGACCGAGCGAGGGCGCTCGGCCAGCAGGCCCACGAGCCGCCAGCGGGCCGGGTCGGCCAGTGCGGCGAGGAGTGCGTCCATGAGGTCGAGTATTCCCGGCGGTGAATATTCTCGTCAAGGAATATGTCTTCGCCTCTCCGGACACGGGAAGACCCCGCACGGATCACTCCCTGCGGGGTCTTCCCGTGTCCGGCCGTGTCCGGCCGCCGGGGGCCGGGGCTACATGTCGTCCTCGTCGTCCTCGTCGTCCAGGCGGGCCAGCCACGTCGCGAGGCGTTCCACCGGGACCTCGAAGTCCGGGTTCAGGTCGACGAACGTACGCAGTTGCTCGGCGAGCCACTCGAAGGTGATCTCCTCCTCGCCGCGCCGCTTCTCCAGTTCCTCGATGCCGCGGTCGGTGAAGTACATGGATCGTGCTCCGTCGTCGGTCGCAGGGGTGTCGCAGGGGTTGGGTTCCGTCCCCGAGGGAAGGACCCTGTTCCTGCGAGAGGAGAGAGGTCCTGTGCTCCGGAGGAGGGGGACAGGAAAAGGATAGGTGCCCGGAGCACCGGGGGGAGACGGGGAGCGGGGGAGCATCATGAGCCAGGAAACGACGCGGGTGGCGCGGATCGCGTTACCGGACGGGACACCCGTGTGGGCGCGGATATCCGGCGCCGAGGAGCTGACCGCGGCGGCCGGGCAGCCCGGAGAGGCCGGCCGGGTACACGGCGGGTCCGGGCAGCTTTCGTACAGCGACACCGGCTTCACCGACCGGGTCGAGGCGAGCGTGGAGAGCCTGCACGCGCTGATCACCGGGGTCGCCCGCTCACTGGCGGAGCCGCTGCGCGCGGTGCGGCCCGACGAGGTGAGTGTCGAGTTCGGCATCGAGCTGACCGCGAAGGCCGGGAAGGTCGTCGGGCTGCTCGCCGACGGCGAGGCGAAAGCCGGCATCACGGTCACCCTCACCTGGAACAGCGGCCCACCCGGCCCGCAAGCACCGGCGCGTACGGGCGCGTCCCCCGGCGCCCCGGCGCACGGGGGCGCCGACTCCGCCGCCGGTGGGGGCGTGGCATGACGTACGGGCACGACGGGGGCGCATCGGCCGGCCTGGATGACGCCCATCGTGCGCTGCGTGACCTCGTGATGGCGGCCACCGTGCGCATCCATCGCACAGACGTCGGGTATGCCCCTGACGGACCGGGCACCTTCCTCGGCAGCGGATTCTTCATCGCCCCGAACTGGGTGCTGACCTGCGCACACGTGGTGCACGGCGGGGAGGGGGGCGAGATCACCGTGGTCTATCAGCGCGGTCCCCAGCAGGGCGCCTCCGCAGTCCCCGGCGAGGTCGTGGCGACCCTCCCGGAGCGGCTCGACGGGCCCCCGGCCGGGAGCTGGCCCGCGCCCGATCTGGCCCTGGTGCGGCTGCGCGAACCCGTCGGCCACGACTGCGTGTACGTGTCCGAGCGGCCGACGGCGTACTACAGCGAGGGCAAGGTGCTCTACGCCGGGTGGACGGTGGTGGGTGGACAGCTGCAGGTCCTGGACGGCCCGATCGAGGTCCAGGGCACCATCGGCGGCTGGACGACGGGCGTGCAGATGCGCCTCGGCCACAACGACCTGCCGCCGGGGGTCTCGGGCGGGCCGGTGATAGATCCGGTGCGTGGCGAGGTCATCGGCGTGCTGAAGTCCCGCGCCGACCACGGCCGGGGCGGTACGTCCACGGGCGTCGAGCGGTTGCGGACGCTGCCCGTGCCGCACGGCGCGGTGGCGGCCGAGCACGACGACGTCTACCAGGCGGTCTTCCACGCGCACGACCGCTACCACCGCGACCGCCAGCTGCCCACCGACTCCCGGCGGCCGACCTGGGTGGACGCCCAGAGCCGGCTCAAGGTGCGCCCGGGACGCACGCTGAGTCCCGACGAGCGCACCGAACTGCTCGGCCGGCTGGCCGCGTTACCGCCGCCGGTCAGCACCCGCAGCCTGCTCGACGTCGTCGACGCGTTGCCCACCGGGCAGGACCCGCACGCGTTGCCCGCGCCGCGTGGCTGGCGTGACGGGCTGGGGCTGCTGTACGAGGGCTCGCGGGACGACGGGGCGCTGAAGCTCGTCCTCGACTACGCGATGGGGGTGCTGGGCGCCGAACGCCCGCCCACGCCGAGTTCCCTGGCCGCCGAGCGGGCGCTGTGGGACTGGGTCCGCCAGGCCGCGGCCGGCCTCGACAGCGGGTATCGCGCCGGCCTCGCCCGCCGGTGGATCGAACTCTCCGGTCTGCGCCGCCTCCGGGTCCCGAACGCCCGCACCTCCGGCACCCACGCCGGCCCCTACGACGGGACCCGTGCCGACGCCCCCGACGGGACCGCCGCGGGTCTCTACGACGGGGGCCGTGCCGGCACCCCCGACGGGACCGCCGCGGGCCTTTACGACGGGACCCGTGCCGGGACCCCCGACGGGACCCACGTCGGCAGCGGCGCCGAGGCCGATGCCGAGGCTCGTCCGACGAGCGGAGAGCCGGGACCGGGCCAGGACTTCGGCGCCGGTCGGGCGTACGGGCCCGGTCGGGCGTACGGGCCTGGCCAAGAGCATGGGCCTGGTCAGGGGCGCGGGCCTGGTCAGGAACCCGGCCCCGACCAGGAACCCTCCCTCGACGGCCGCCGCACCCTGCCCGGTCCCGAGCCCGGCCCTGCCGGCCACCCTGCGCCGCCCGGCTCCGCCGACCACGCGCTCCCTGGCCCCGCATCCGGCCCCGCCGGCCTCCTCCTGCCGGGACCAGCGCCCGCCCCCGACAGCCTCCCCCCGCTCGCCCCCGATCCCGACAGCCGCCCCCTTCTCGACCCCGCCCGTGACGGCGGCCTCACCCCACCGCCGCAGGCGCCCACTCCCCACAGCCACACCCGGCTCGACCTCGGCGCCCGCCCCTTCGCCGCAACCCCACGAGACCTCGGCCACCCCGACCACCGTGGTCACCCCGACCACCCCCATCACCCCGACCGTCCCCACGACCCCGCCCCACCCCGCCTCTCCATCCTGCTGGAGGTGCTGCGCCGGGGCTGGGAGCCGGACCGGTGTGACTGGTCGGTCAGTGTGGCGCGGTCCGACGGGGAGGCGCTGCGGCTGTACGAGGCCGAGCGGACCGCTCTCAACGAGTTGCCGGCGCGGGTCGCGGAGCCGCTCACCGAGGCGTTCCGGCGCTGTGACGAGCCGGACCGGCCCGCGACGCTCCAGGCGGCACTGCCGCACCTGTTGCTCGCGCTGCCGGTGGACGCCTGGCGACTGCGTCCCGGCGACCCGCCGTTGGGCGTGCAGCGCCCGGTCGTGGTGCGCTGCTCGGACCGCGATCAGCTGCCGCTCGACGGATCCGACCCGCTGGACGGCGAGGAGCACCACGAACGCCGGGAACGGTGGCGCTGGTTGCACGCGCACGGGGCCCGCGCGGAGGTCCTCGACTGCGACGAGGGCATCCGTCAGCCGGTACCGGACATCGCGGACCTGCGTGGCCTCGCCCGACGCGCGGTGCCGGTGCTGTGCCGTTACGGGGACCACCGGTACGAGGACGACGCGGCGGCCCTCGTCCGTATCGTGCACGCCGGGTTCGGCGTCGCGCTGTGGCGGCGCCGGCCGGGGTACCCGGACACGGTGTGCGGGGAGTTCCACCGCGGGGCGCGCCGGGCCGTCGACGACGGCGTCGGCGCCGCACTGCTGCCCGACGTCGTGCACACCATGCGCACGAAGCTGCGGGCGGGGCTGACGGAGGCGTTCTGGGCGGACGGTATAGCGCTCTACTACGACGACCCGCACGATCCCCTCCCCGGCACCGGCGACCTGCTGGAGGCGCCATGAACCGGAGCCCGGCCGGGGCTCCTCGCAGGGCGCCGGGCGCGCCCCCGAGGCGGAGCCGCGCCTGCGTACGGCCACGCCCCCGGCGGCCTTCAGCCGGGCCCTCCGCAGCGCCTCTCGGTCCTCAAGCCGCGCCTCAAGCCGTGCCCCGAGCCGCGCCCCAAGTCGCGCCCCAAGTCGCGCCCCAAGTCGCGCCCCAAGTCGCGCCCCAAGTCGCGCCCCAAGTCGGGCCCCGAGACAGGCCCCGAGCCGCGCCTCAAGCCAGGCCCCGAGCCGGCCCCGAGTCAGGCTCCCGCCCCAGCTCTTGGCGCGGCTCACCTGGCCCCTCGCGCGGCTCCCCGGGCCTCTTACCAGTGCCCCCGAGGATCGATACCGTGAAGCACGTTCGACGGCTGCCATGGACGCGTTGACGACACGAGGACCGGACCATGACCGATTCCAATGAGTGGCTCATCTACCGAGGCGCCGGCGAACCCCACGACGGGATGGACCGGTTGCCCCCGCCGCCGCCCTGGCGCGACTTCTCCGGGCGGGACGCGGCCGGGCCCGGCGACGGCTCCCACGACCGCCGGCTCGGCGCGCACCGGCACCTCGCCGAGCTGCACCGGCCGGGCGCCGAGGAACTGGAGATGATCAACGCGGCCCTGTACCTGCGCCGCCCGCTGCTGGTCACCGGCAGCCCCGGCGCCGGCAAGAGCACCCTGGCCCACTCGGTGGCGTACGAGCTGGGCCTGGGCGAGGTGCTGCGCTGGTCCGTCGTCAGCCGCTCCACCCTGCAGCACGGGCTCTACCACTACGACGCCATCGCCCGGCTCCAGGACGTGCAGATCGCCGCGCAGGGCGGGTTCGGCGCGGCGGCCGGCAGCCCCGGCGCGGTGGAGGGCATAGGCAGCTACATCCGCCTCGGCCCGCTCGGCACCGCGCTGCTGCCCTCCGACACTCCGCGCGTCCTGCTCATCGACGAACTGGACAAGAGCGACATCGACCTGCCCAACGACCTGCTGAACGTGCTGGAGGAGGGTGAGTACGAGATTCCCGAACTGCAGCGCGTGGCGGACCGGTTGCCCGACGGGGAGGCGGAGGTGCGCACCGCCGACGGCACCAAGGTCCGGGTGCGGGACGGCCGGGTGGGCTGCCGCGCGTTCCCCTTCGTCGTACTGACCAGCAACGGCGAGCGGGACTTCCCGGCCCCGCTGATGCGCCGCTGTATCCACCTGCAGCTGGGGCGGCCCGACCACAACCGGCTGGCCACCTTCGTCAGGGCGCACATGGGCGACGAGGCCGCACGGGTCGGCGACGACCTGATCACCCGGTTCCTGGAGCGCTCGCGCACCGAACTCCTCGCGCCCGACCAGCTGCTCAACGCCATCCACCTCACCGCCGCGGCCGCCCCGCCCAGTCGCGACCGCCTCGCCGACCTGCTCATCCAGCGGCTCGACCGCCCGAGGTGAGTTCCGTGTCCGACGCAGCCCCCCGGCACGGCCCGGGGGATCCCGGTCCCACCCCGGACGCCGGCCCCCCGCCCCCGGACGACCCCCTCGCCGAACTGGTCCGGCGGCTGCGCGAGGCGGGCCTGGACCCGGACGCCGAGGGGCTGAGCGACGCGCTGTGGCTGGCCCGGTGGGCGCGGCCCACGACGCCGCCGCGGCCGGGGGAGGGGGCCTCGGCCGCCGACTCCGGGCAGCGCCCCGGCCGTACCGAGGACGCGCCGCCCGGGGCCTCTGCGGCCCAGTCCGGTCCGGCACCGGGCACGGCCGCCGGGGACGGCGCCGCCCGGCCCGAGGCGCCGCCCGCCCGTGGACCCGGCCGCGACAGCCGGGTGGCGCTCTACCCGCCGGCCCGCGGCACCCCCGTCCGGGCGGCCACGACCGGCTCCGCTGCGGCGACCGGCCGGGGCGGCCCGACGCTGCCCGTCGGCGTCCCCGCGGCCCCCGCCCTGCCCGCCCCGCTCGAACTGCAGCGCGCCCTGCGCCCGTTGCAGAAGTACCGCAGCCCCGCCCCGCCGCTGCGCAGGGAGCTGGACGAGAACGCGACGGCCGAACTCAGCGCCCGCGCAGGGGGACTGGTGATGCCCGTGTACCGGGACGTCACACGCGGCGACACCCGGCTGCAACTGGTGCTGGACGCCTCGCCGTCGATGCGGGTGTGGGACCGGCTCTTCACGGAACTGGAGGGGGTGTTCGCGCAGTTGGGCGCCTTCGGCGATGTGCAGGTCGGCCATCTCCACGAGGGTCCCGAGGGCGAGCCGGTGATCAGCCGCAGCCCCGACCCGCACCGCGCCCCCCTGCACGCCGCCGACCGGCTCAGCGACCCCACCGGCCGCCGGATCACGCTCCTGGTCAGCGACTGCGCGGGCCCGCTGTGGCGCAGCGGCCGGGCCCACCGCCTGCTGCACCAGCTGGCCCGGCAGGCGCCCGCCGCCGTGCTCCAGCCGCTCCCGCAGCGGCTGTGGAACCGCACCCGGCTGCCGGTGACGTACGGCGAACTCGCCCGCGGCGAGACGCTCGGCGGGGCCGCGGTGCTGAGGGTGCGCACCCCGGCCGGGGCGTCCGGCCCGCGCGCCGGACTGCCGCTGCCCGTGCTGCCGCCCGACCCTGCCGCGCTGGGCGCCTGGGCGCGGCTGCTGTCGGGCGCCGGGTCGGCGCCGGTGTCCGGGGCGGTCGGCTGGGTGCGCGCCGACCAGCCGCCCGCCCCGCCCGGCGCCGCCGGCCGGCCGCCGTCCTGGGTGGAGCGCGTCGGCCGGTTCCGCTCCACCGCCTCCCCGGCCGCCGGCCGGCTCGCGGTCTACCTCGCGGCCGCCCCGCTGTGCCTGCCGGTGATGCAGCTGGTGCAGCGCACCATGCTCCCCGGCTCCGGCCCCTCGGAGCTGGCCGAGGTGCTGCTGAGCGGCCTGGTCAGCCGGGCCGGCGAGGGGTACGGCGGCGACGGCGCCCAGTGGTACGAGATGCGCCCCGACGTCCAGGAGGCACTGCTGTCCACGCTGGGCCGGGACGAGGCCGTCCTGGTCCTCAAGCACTGCTCGGAGTACATCGAGCACCGCTACGGCAAGGGCGGCCCCAACTTCCCCGCGCTCGCCCTGGCCCAGCTGGGCAACGGCGGGGCGGGCCGGGCGCGGACGCCCGGCGGGGCCTACCCCGCCGACAACGGCGACGTCACCCTCGTGCCCCAGCCGTTCGCGGAGGTCGCCGCGCGGGTGCTGGAGCGGTTCATGCCCCTCCCCGAGCAGTTCGCGGCGCACGCCGGACGGGCCGCCGCCGGGCCGGCCGGGGAACGGCCCGTCCACCAGGCCGTCGCGCGGGCCCGCTTCCTGGTCACCCGCTTCGACGACGAGGGCATGGTGCAGGACCTGATCGACGCCGTGCAGCTGCTGCGTGCCGCCACCGAGCACGAGCGCGCCGCCGGCGCCGACCCCGGGGTGTGGGCGCAGTACGCGCTCAGCGCCCTGCGGTTGTGGCAGGTGCAGGGCGGCCCGGAGCTGCTGCGGGAGGCGGAGCGGGCCGCCGAGCGGGCCGTCGCCCACCCGCACGCCCTGCGCGAGCGCGCGGTCCTGGCCCGGGTGCTGCGCGCCGCCGCCGGGGACCGCCGCCGGCGCGGCGACCAGCACGGCGCGCTGGACCTGCTCAGCCGCGCCGACCGCGAGTACGCGGTGGCCTGCGCGGCGCCCGGCCTCACCGAGGACGAGGCGCTGGAGCTCACCCTGGAACGGGTCGGCGCGCTCCAGGCCCAGTGGCGGCTGGGCGGCGACAGCGCGCTGCTGCAGGGCGCCGTCGGCATGCTGGAGGCGTTCGCCGACGCCTGGCCGGACCGCCGCCGGCGCCCGCCCGGACTCCCCCTCGCCCACGGCCGGGTGCTGCTCCGCCTGGCCTGCGCCACCGCCGAGCCGGAACAGGCCCGCGCCCACGCCGAACTGGCCGCCCGGTCGCTGCGCGACGCGCTGGACGCCGGCCGCGAGCCCGGCGGCCCCGAACCCGGCGGCCCCGAGTCCGACCGGGACGGCGTCCGGATCCGGCTGGACCTGGTCGACGCGCTGCTGAAGTGCGGCGGCCCGCTGGACGAGGCCCAGGGCCGGATCGACGAGGCACTGCTCCTGACCCGGGACCGCGCCCTGCGCTCCGCGCTGCTGGTCCGCTCCGGGCGGGTCGCCGCCGCCCGGTACGGCGACACCGGCGACCCGCGCGCCCTGCACACCGCCGCCGACCGCTTCGAACAGGCCGCCCACGGTATGCCGCGGGACGCGCCCGCACACGCCGACGTGCTCGCCGAATGGGGCGAGACTCTGCTGCGGCAGGCCGGCCCGGAACCAGGTGCCCAAGCACTCGGCTCGCTGTCCGGGGCGATCCGGGTGCTGCGCGAGTGCCGCACCGAGACGCCCTCCGGGGACCCCCGGCTCGCCCACCGGCTGCTGCTGCTGGGCCGGGCGCTGATGGCCCGCCACGGGGCCCGGGCCGACCCCGTGGACCTGCGCGAGGCCGAGCACCTGTTCGGGCTGGCGGCGGCCGGGGCGACCGACCCGCTGCTCGCCGCCCGCTGCCGGCTCGCCCTCGGCCGGGCCCAGTTCGCGGTCTTCCGGAGCCTGAACCGGCCCACCCGGCTGGACGCCGCCGTGGACGCGTTCCGGGACGCGGCGGAGTCCGCGCGCGAGGCCGAGGAGCGGGCCGAGACCGAGCGGTCCCGGCACGACGCCGTCGAACTGTGCGCTCAGGCGCACCACTGGCGGGGTAGGACCTATGAGGCGGCGGCCCGTCCGCGCGCCGCCCGCGAGGCCTACCGCACGGCCCGGACGGAGTGGCAGCGGCTGCCGGCCGGCCGGCCCGCCCCGGCCGGACCCACCGCCGAGGACACGGCGCGCAGGCTCGCGGACCTGGGATGACGAGGGGGAGCCGATGAACTCCGAGCCGATGAACTCCGAGCCGACGTTCGCCGAGCCGCTGACGCACGGGGAACCGACGGCCACCGAGCCGACGGCCACCGAGCCGACGGCCACCGGGTCGGCGCGCACTGGACCGTCGCCCACCGGCCCGGCGCCCACCGGCCCGTTGCCCACCGGCCCGGCGGCCGCTGAGCCGGCGACGCCAGGGTCGCACCCGCCCCTCGCCCCGCCCCTCGCCCCACCCCCCGGCCCGCCCCTCGCCCCGCCGTCCGACCCGCCGCCCGACGTAACGGCGTTGACCCTCGCCGAACTGCGCACCGTCGAGCACCCGGTGCTGCGCGAGGTGCTGGCCGACCTGCACGACCGGGCCGCGGAGCCCGGCGAGATGCTCTGGGGGTACGGCAGCGCCTTCTGACGGGGCCCGCGAGGGGCGAGATCCGGTCAGATCCCGCCCGCGGGGGCAGGGTTCAGGACGGTTGCGCCGTTCCGTCCGCCACGAGACGCGAACACGTGTTTGCCGGTGCACCCCGCCCGGGAATGCGGCCAGGGACGGCCGACGGCAGGGGGTGAGGCAGTGTCGTACGGCGGTGTCCCCTTCCGGCAGTTCATCGTGAAGGCGCACGGCCGCTGCAACCTCGCCTGCCGCTACTGCTACCTCTACGAGGGACCCGACCGCACCTGGCGCCACCGCCCGGCGGCCGCGCCCCCGGCCGTCCTGGACCGCACCGCCACCCGGATCGCCGAGCACGCGCGCACCCACCGCTGCACGGACCTCTCGCTGGTGCTGCACGGCGGAGAACCCCTGCTCGCCGGAGCCGGCCGGCTCGCCCGGTTCACCACGGAGGTCCGCGCCCGCGTCCCGCACGGAACGACCGTCCACGCGGCGGTCCAGACGAACGCCACCCTGCTCACCGAGGACCGCCTGGCCACCCTGGCCGCCGCCGGCGTCCGGGTCGGCGTCAGCCTCGACGGCGGCCTGCCCGGCCACAACGCCCGCCGCGTCGACCACGCCGGGCGCCCGTCCTGGCCCGCCGCGGTGCGCGGGACGCGGCTGCTCGCCGACCGCTTCCCGGCGTCGTACGCGGGCATCCTCACCGTCGTCGACCCCACGCTCGACCCGGTCGAGACCTACGAGTCGCTGCTCACCCTGCGCCCACCGGCCCTGGACCTGCTGCTGCCGCACGGCAACTGGTCGGTCCCCCCGCCCCACCTGGCCGGGGACCGCTACGGGCGGTGGCTGTGCGCCGTCTTCGACCGCTGGTGGCGCGCCGGGCGGCGGGAGACCCGGGTCCGGCTGTTCGAGGCGTGCGTCGCCCTGCTGCTGGGGCGGCCGGCGGCCACCGAACCGCTCGGGCTCGCGCCGTTCGCGACGGTGGTCGTCGAGACCGACGGCTCGATCGAGCAGGTCGACTCCCTGAAATCGGCCTACGACGGAGCGGCCGAGACCGGCCTCGACGTCTTCCGGAACACCTTCGACGAGGCGCTGCGCCATCCGGCGGTCGCGGCCCGGCAGGCGGGCGCGGACGCGCTGGGCGCCACCTGCCGGGCCTGCCCCCTGCTGCACGTCTGCGGCGGCGGCCAGTACGCCCACCGCTACCGGGCCGGCCACGGCTTCGCCAACCCGTCCGTGTACTGCACCGACCTCCAGCGCTTCATCCGCCACGTGGCGCGACGGCTCACCGAGGAGGTCCCCGCACCGGCCGCCTCCTCGGCCGAAGGAGGCACTCCGTGATATTCCCGCCGCTCACCGACTTCGCCCTCGCCGAACTCGGCGGCACCGGAGGCGGCCCCGACACGCTCGCGCTGCTCGTCCGCGACCAGGACACCCGGCGGCTGCTGCTCCTGCGGGCGGTCCTGGAGGCCGTCGAGCGCGCCGATCCCGTCCTCTGCCCGCCCGCCGCACGCGAGCGCCTGCTCGCGGACTGGGACCTGCTCGCGGAGGCGGAAGCCCTCACCGCGTCCCCCGGCACCGGGCACCCCTCCCCGGCGCGCACGGCCCTCGGCCATCCGCTCCTCGGCCCGTGGGCCAGGCGCTGCCTGCGCGGACTGGCGCCGCCGGGCTCCAGGCCCGCACCGGCAGAGCGCGTCACCCGTCCGCGATCCGGGCCGACAGCGACCCGCACCGCTCCCCATGCCGCTCCCCCTGCCGCCCCCCGAACACTCGGGCCAGGCGCTGCGGGCGGGCCCGGCACCGCCCCCGGCGCCCTGAGCGAGCCCGGCGTCGAGCCGGACGTGCGCCGCCGCGAACTCGCCGACGACCTGGCGCACTTCAGCGCCGTAGCCGCGGCGGCCGCCGCGCGGGCCCACGTGGCCTTCGCCGTGCGGCTCACCGCGCGCGGCGGACGGCTGGTGCTGCCCTCGCTCGGCGCGCTGCACACCGAGCGGACCGGCCCGGTGGCGGTCGACGCGGTGTACCGGCGGGGCCGGCTGACGCTGCGCAGGCCGGGCGCGTCCGACGTCGTCGTCCACCTGGAGGGCGCCTTCGGTGCCTGGTCCGACGCCCGCGCCTGGACCCCGGCGTACGCGCTGCCCGGGCTGCTGCCGGGCGGCGCCCCACTGCCGCTGGACGACCTCGACCCCTACCGGGGCGCCCACGGCGACCCCCAGTGCTACGGGCTGACCGGCCCCGCCACCCTCGACCACGCCGAACGCAAGCACTGGCTGGGGGCCTGGTCCGGCACCGCCGCCGCGCTGCGGCTGGGCGGCGAGCGGCGGCTGACCGAGGCGGCGGCCCTGCTGCGCTGCCTGGTGCCGCTCGCCCCGCCCGGCGGCGCCTCCGACGACGAGCGGGCCCGCGGCTCGTGCAGCGCCACCCGCCGCGAGGCGTTCGGGGCCGTCCTCAGCAGCACCCCGCCGGACGCCGCCCGTCTCGCCGCGACCCTGGTGCACGAACTGCACCACGCCAAACTCGCCGCGCTCGGCGACGTGGTGCCGCTGCACCACGCCGACGGCCGCGCCCGGCACTTCGCACCCTGGCGGCCCGACCCGCGGCCGTACGACGGGCTGCTGCAGGGCGCCTACGCGCATCTCGCGCTCGCCGACTTCCACCAGCGCCGCGCCCTCGACGGCACCGACCGGGCACGGCTGGACACGGACTGGGGCCAGTTCGCGCGGCTGCACGCCCAGGTGGGGGCCGCCCTGCCCGCCCTCGTCGGGTCCGAGGAACTCACCTGGCACGGGCGGCGGTTGGTGGAGATCATGGTCGAGACGCACGCCCGCATGGGAGAGCGGCCGGCACCCCGCGCCCACACCGTGCGGGCCCGCGAGTACGTCCGCGCCGCCCGCCGCCTGTGGTCCCAGCGCTTCCCCGACGCCGTCGGCGCGCCCGTCCCCTGACCACCGTCCGGCGGGCTGCGCCAGAGGTGTGACCGGTGTGCCGGGCCGGGCGTGGGACGTTGCGTTCGGAGGTGGAGATCGTTGCGCTTGCGGGAAGGGATGCGGAGCACACGCGTCGGCGGTGGCGTGTTCCCGCGCCTTCCCGGAGCCGTGCCCAGCTTCTAAAATCTCGTGCGGGAGGCCGCTGCATGTCTGGAACTCGTAGGCCGGTGGGGGCAGTCGAGAGGGGAGCCGCGCGGCAGACCGTCACGATCAGCTTCGCCGGCTTCAACCGGGCCTGGGCGGCCTGGATCGGCGACCGGCTGGAGCGGCGCGGCCTGCGCGTGGTCTACCTGCGCTGGGACGCGCCCCCCGAGGTGTCGCTCACCGACCTGCTGCGGGACCTGGCACTGGCCGACGGCCGCATCGTCATGCTCGTCAGCGACTGGTACTTCCGGCTCGGCCCGCGCACCTTCGAGGAGTGGAACGCGGCGCTGCGCGAGGTCGTCGCCCCCGACGCGTCCCGGTTCGCGGCCGTCTCGGTGACCACCGCGCCGGTCCCCACCGCCGTCGCCGCCCTCGCCCCCGTCGACCTCGTCAACATCGGCCCCGAAGAGGCCGAGCGGCGCCTCGTCGAACGCCTCGACCTGCCCTACGAGCCGCTGTCCGAAGCCGGCGACGGCCGCCACGAGCCCCGCTTCCCGTCCGCCATGCCGGAGGTGTGGGGCAACGTCCCGCGCCGCAACACCCGCTTCACCGGCCGCGAGCCCCTCCTCAACGACGCCTACCACCTGCTGCACGGCAGCGAGCCCGGCGCCGGAGTCCTCGCCCTGTACGGCATGTCCGGCGTCGGCAAGACCCAGCTGGCCGCCGAGTACGTGTACCGGTTCAGCTCCGAGTACGACGTGGTGTGGTGGATCAACGCCGAGAAGCGGGTCTCCTACCGCCGCCTGCTCGCCGAACTCGCTCCGAAACTCGGCCTGTCGACCGGCGCCGAGTACGGTGAGCGGCTGCGCGCCGTACGGGACGCGCTGCGCCGCGGCGAGCCGTACTCCCGCTGGCTGCTGATCCTCGACGGCGCCGACGACCCCGACCAGATCTGGGACCTCGTCCCCACCGGACCCGGACACGTCCTCATCACCTCCCGCAACCCGCGCTGGGGCGAGCACAACAGCCGGCTGATGCAGGTCCCGGTGTACGCCCGCGACGAGTCCGTCGCCTTCATCCGGCGCCGGGCGCCCCGGCTCACCGAGGCGGAGGCCGACCAGCTCGCCGAGGCATTGGAGGACCTGCCGCTGCTGCTGGACCAGACGGCCGGCTGGCTCAACGACTCCGACCTGTCCGTCGAGGACTACATCGCCCTGCTGGAGGGCGGCATCGACCAGGACGTCGTCAAGGTCTCCGCCGACTTCCCGCTCGCCTTCCAGACCGCCTGGTCGATACTGCTGAACAAGCTCCGCGAGACCGTCCCCGAGTCCGTCGACCTGCTCCGGCTGTGCACGTTCTTCGCACCCGGCTTCGTCCCCGTGCGCCTGCTGAAGGACATGCCGCACGACGAACTGCCCGAACAGCTCGCCGGACTGCTGCAGGACCCGCTGCTGTGGAACCGGGCTATCAACCAGCTGCGCCAGTACTCCGTGGTGCGCCTGGAGTCCCACGAGACGTCCGGGGAGCCCGGCTCGTCGTCCTCCGGCGAGTCGCTGTACCTGCACCGCATGGTCCACCAGATCGTCCGCAACGACATGCCCGAGGCGGACCGGCGGGAGTTCGTCGACGTCGTCCGCCGCGCCCTGGCCGCCGCCGACCCCGGCCGCGCCACCGACACCCGCCTGTGGGACTCGTACGCCGAGATCGTGCCGCACCTGAAGTACGCCGACGTCCTGCAGAGCCAGGACGGGCGGGTGCAGCGGCTGGTGCTGAACTGCCTGCGCTACATGTACTTCGCCGGCGAGTACTCCTCCGGCGTCAAGCTCGGCGAACGCGCCCTGCGCGCCTGGCGCACCGCCCTGGGCGAGCACCACCCGCGGATCTGGGAACTCACCTACCACTACGCCAACCTGCTGCGCTCCTCCGGCGACTACGAGAGCACCGAGGCCCTCGAACGGCAGGCCGCCGACCATCTGCGCCAGGAGCGCGGCGAACGGGACCTGGACTACCTGCGGGCCGTCAACGGCCTCGGCGCGGACCTGTGGGGACTCGGCCGGTACGACGAGGCGCTGGAGCTCTACCTGTGGCTCTACCCCACCTACCGCGACCTCCTCGGCGAGGAGGACTCCCGCACCCTGAACGCGCTGAACAACCTGGGCTTCGCCCACCGGCTGCTCGGCCGCTACCAGGAAGCGCTGGACATCGACAAGACCACCCTGGAACTGCGCCGCCGGGTGCTCAAGGCGCGCCACCCCTGGGCGCTGCTGTCGGAGGTCTCCTACGCCATCGGACTGCGGCTGCTGGGCCGCTACACCGAGGCCGAGTCCATGCAGACGAAGAACGTGCGCGAGTGCCGGCTGGTGCTGGGCACCGACAACCCGCAGACCCTGCGCGCCGAGCACAACCTGGCGCTGTGCCGGCTGCGCGGCGGCGACCGGCCCGGCGCCGGGACGCTGCTCACCCGCGTCCTGGAGCGCTACGAGCGCAAGCTCGGCGACCGGCACGCGGAGACCCTGGCCGCCGCCGTCAGCCAGAGCTGCTTCGCCCGCGAGTTCGGCGACATCGACCAGGCCCGCGAGGCGAGCGAGTCCGTCATGGCCCGCTACGAGACGCTGCTGACCCCCGGGCACCCCTTCATCGCCGGTGCCCGCGCCAACCACGCGCTGATCCTGCGCAGCGTCGGCGAACGCGACCAGGCGCACGCCCTGGCGGAGGAGGCGCTGGCCGACATGACCGCCGCCGTCGGCGAGAGCCACCCCTACACGCTGGGCGTCGCCGTCAACGCCTCCGCCCTGCGCAACCTGGCCGGCGACACCGAGGGCGCCGCCGCGCTCAGCCGGGACACCGTGCCGCGCGCCGTCGAGTCCCTGGGCCGCACCCACCCCCTGACGCTGTCCGCCCGGGTGGCGCACGCCGCCGACCTGCGCGGCCTGCACGACCGCCCACAGGCCGAGAAGGTCGAGCAGGAGGCCCTGGCCGACCTGGAGGCCACCCTCGGCAAGCAGCACGTCCACACCATCTCGGCCCGCTCGCGCAACCGCCCGTACTGGGACTTCGAGCCGCAGGCCACCTAGAGCGGCCGCCCGGAGCGGCGCCCGAACGCCGCAGGGCCCGCCCCCGGATCGCTCCGGGGACGGGCCCTGCCGGGTCGGGCGGGCGAGGACTACGCCTCGAACACCTCACGCACCAGCTGCTCCTGCTCGGCCTGGTGCCGCTTGGCGGAACCGACGGCCGGGGACGAGCCGTGCGGCCGCGAGATGCGGCGCAGACGCTCGCCGGCCGGGATGTCGGCGCCGACCGCCAGGTCCAGGTGGTCGATCAGGTTCAGGGCGATGAACGGCCAGGCACCCTGGTTGGCCGGCTCCTCCTGGGCCCACAGGTACTTCTCGGCGTTCGGGTACTTGGCGATCTCCGCCTGGAGCTCGGCACCCGGCAGCGGGTACAGGCGCTCGATGCGGAGGATGGCCGTGTCCGTGGCACCGCGCTTTAGCCGCTCGGCCTCCAGGTCGTAGTAGACCTTGCCGGCGCAGAAGACGACCTTCTTCACCGCGGCCGGGTCGACCGACGCGTCGCCGATGACCGGGCGGAAGCCGCCCGTGGTGAACTCCTCCGCCTTCGACGCGGCGGCCTTCAGCCGCAGCATCGACTTCGGGGTGAAGACGACCAGCGGCTTGTGGTGCGGGTTGTGCACCTGCCACCGCAGGAGGTGGAAGTAGTTCGACGGCAGCGTCGGCATGGCGACCGTCATGTTGTTCTGGGCGCACAGCTGGAGGAACCGCTCCGGGCGCGCGGACGAGTGGTCCGGGCCCTGGCCCTCGTAGCCGTGGGGGAGGAGCAGCACCACACCGCTCGTCTGGCCCCACTTCTGCTCCGCCGACGACACGAACTCGTCCACGACCGTCTGGGCGCCGTTGACGAAGTCGCCGAACTGGGCCTCCCACATCACCAGCGCGTCCGGGCGGGCCAGCGAGTAGCCGTACTCGAAGCCCATGGCCGCGTACTCGGAGAGCAGCGAGTTGTAGACGTTCAGCCGGGCCTGGTCCTCGGAGAGGTACAGCAGCGGCGTGAAGTCCTGACCGGTCTCCCGGTCGATGATCACCGCGTGGCGCTGGCCGAACGTGCCGCGCTGGGAGTCCTGGCCGGCGAGCCGGACCGGGACGCCCTCCAGCAGCAGCGAGCCGACGGCGAGGGTCTCGCCCATGCCCCAGTCGATGGTGCCGTCCTCCACCATCGCCGCCCGGCGCTGCAGCTGCGGCAGCAGGCGCGGGTGGACGGTGATGTGGTCGGGCACGTTGACCTGCGACTCGGCGATCCGCTTGACGACCTCGGTGGACACCGCGGTCTGCACCGCCACCGGGAAGCCCTCCTGCGGGTCCGAGCCGGGCGCGGCGGCGGGCTGCGCGGTGGCCTCGCGGACCTCGGTGAAGACCTTCTCCAGCTGCCCCTGGTAGTCCTGCAGCGCCTGCTCGGCCTCTTCCAGGGTGATGTCGCCGCGACCGATCAGCGACTCGGTGTACAGCTTGCGCACCGAGCGCTTCTTGTCGATCAGGTCGTACATCAGCGGCTGGGTGAAGGCCGGGTTGTCCGACTCGTTGTGACCGCGGCGGCGGTAGCAGATGAGGTCGATCACCACGTCCTTGTTGAACGCCTGGCGGAACTCGAAGGCGAGCCGCGCGACGCGGACCACGGCCTCCGGGTCGTCGCCGTTCACGTGGAAGATCGGGGCCTCGATCATGCGGGCCACGTCCGTCGCGTACATGGAGGAGCGCGAGGACTCGGGGGCCGCGGTGAAGCCGACCTGGTTGTTGATGACGATGTGGACCGTGCCGCCGGTGCGGTAGCCGCGCAGCTGCGACATGTTCAGGGTCTCGGCCACCACGCCCTGGCCCGCGAAGGCCGCGTCGCCGTGGATCGCCACCGGCAGGACCGTGAAGTCCGTGCCGCCCTTGTTGATGATGTCCTGCTTGGCGCGCGAGACGCCCTCCAGGACCGGGTCCACCGCCTCCAGGTGCGAGGGGTTCGCGACCAGGGAGACCTTGATCTGCTCGCCGTCCAGGCCCGTGAAGGTGCCCTCGGCGCCCAGGTGGTACTTCACGTCGCCGGAGCCGTGCATGGACTTCGGGTCGAGGTTGCCCTCGAACTCGCGGAAGATCTGCGCGTACGACTTGCCGACGATGTTCGCCAGCACGTTCAGCCGGCCGCGGTGGGCCATGCCGATGACGACCTCGTCGAGCCGGGACTCCGCCGCGCTGTCCAGGACCGCGTCCAGCAGCGGGATGACCGACTCGCCGCCCTCCAGGGAGAAGCGCTTCTGGCCGACGTACTTGGTCTGCAGGAAGGTTTCGAACGCCTCGGCGGCGTTGAGGCGGCGCAGGATGCGCAGCTGCTCCTCGCGCTCCATCTTGGAGTGCGGGCGCTCCACCCGGTCCTGGATCCACTTGCGCTGCTTGGGGTCCTGGATGTGCATGAACTCGATGCCGGTGGTGCGGCAGTACGAGTCGCGCAGCACGCCGAGGATGTCGCGCAGCTTCATCATCGACTTGCCGGCGAAGCCGCCGACGGCGAACTCGCGCTCCAGGTCCCACAGGGTGAGGCCGTGCTCGACGATGTCCAGGTCGGGGTGCTTGCGCTGCTTGTACTCCAGCGGGTCGGTGTCGGCCATGACGTGGCCGCGCACCCGGTAGGAGTGGATCAGCTCGAAGACCCGGGCGGCCTTGGTGACGTCGTCGTCGTGGCTGGCGTCGATGTCCCGGAGCCAGCGGACCGGCTCGTAGGGGATGCGCAGCGCCTTGAAGATCTCGTCGTAGAAGTCGTTCTCGCCGAGCAGCAGGTTGGCGACCTGGCGGAGGAACTCGCCGGACGCGGCGCCCTGGATCACCCGGTGGTCGTAGGTCGACGTGAGCGTCATGACCTTGGAGATGCCGAGCTTGTTCAGGGTGTCCTGGGAGGTGCCCTGGAACTCCGCCGGGTAGTCCATGGAGCCGACGCCCATGATGACCGACTGGCCGGGCATCAGGCGCGGCACCGAGTGGACGGTGCCCAGGCCGCCGGGGTTGGTCAGCGAGACGGTGACGCCGGTGAAGTCGTCCATCGTCAGCTTGCCCTCGCGGGCGCGGCGGACGATGTCCTCGTAGGCCTGCCAGAACTCGAAGAAGTTCAGCGTCTCGGCCTTCTTGATGGCGGCGACGACGAGCTGGCGGTCGCCGTTGGGCTTCACCAGGTCGATGGCCAGGCCGAGGTTGACGTGCGGCGGCTTGACGAGGGTCGGCTTGCCGTCCTTCTCGCCGAACGACCAGTTCATCGACGGCATCGCCTTGATGGCCTGGACCATCGCGAAGCCGATCAGGTGCGTGAAGGAGATCTTCCCGCCGCGCGCCCGCTTGAGGTGGTTGTTGATGACGATGCGGTTGTCGAACAGCAGCTTCACCGGGACCGCGCGGACCGAGGTGGCGGTCGGCAGCTCCAGGGAGGCGTTCATGTTCTTCGCGACCGCGGCGGCCGGGCCGCGCAGCGTCACCAGCTCCGGGCCGTCCGGCTGCGCGGCGGCCTCGGCCTTCGGCGCGGCGGCGGCCGGCTTGGCGGCCGGGGCCTTCGCGGCGGCCGGCTTCGCGGCCGGAGCCGGGGCCGCCGCGGCGGCGGGCTTCTGGGCGGCCGGGGCCGGCGCGGGGACCGCCGGGGCGGCGGGCGCGGCCGGGGCCGTGGGGGAGGTGGTGCCTGCGGCCCCCGCGGCCGCAGTACCCGCCGGAGCCGGGGCTCCCGCGGCGCCCGGCTTGTAGTCGGCGAAGAAGTCCCACCAGGCTCGGTCTACCGAATTCGGGTCCTGGAGGTACTGCTGATAGATCTCGTCGACGAGCCACTCGTTGGGACCGAACGCGGCAGCGGGGTTCTTGCCCGCTTGGTCCGCTTCGGCCGTCGGGGCGCTCGATGCGTTACTGGGGGACTGTGGCGACACGGCGGCAACCGCCCTCTTCCGCTTCACAAGGTGATGGACAGCGGGAATAAAGGCTACGCCTCCAAGACCGAGAAGGTCAGGTCGGGCTGCCGCATCGTCGTGTAAGTCACATCAGACAGCGTGTTTCGCCGCCTGAAATGGCGGGAAACAAGCGTGGTTCCGCTGCGAATCGGGTACGTCCGTGCAGGTGGCGTACCCAACGATGCGAACCTTGATCGAACTTTACGTCAACTTGACGCGGACGGCTCCCCTGGAAGGGTGACGAGGATCCGGCATCCGCGCTCGGATTCGGCCACTCCGATCCGCCCCCCGTGCAGGTCCACCGCCCAGCGCGCGATCGCCAGCCCCAGCCCCGTGCCGCCGTCGCTGCCCGGACCGTGCGGCCGGCTCACGGCACCCCGGTTGAACCGCTCGAAGACACGGTGCCACTCCGAGCGCGGAATTCCCGGACCCTCGTCCAGGACCTCCAGCTCCACCGAGTCCTGCAGCTTCCCGCGGCGCGCCTTCACCGTCACCCGGCCGTGCGGCGGGCTGTGCTTGACCGCGTTGTCGATGAGATTCGCCACCACCTGGTGGATGCGCTCCGGGTCCGCGTGCGCCGTCAGGTCCAGCGGCGTCACGTCCAGGCGGAGATGGACGTCGGTACGGCTGTGACTGCCGGAGCCGGACGCCATGCCCGCGCGCGCGGAGGCGACCATGTTGGCCTCCTTCAGCACCCCCGACAGGTACGGCCACACCTCGAACCGCCGCTTGCGCAGCGGCACCACGCCGTTGTCCAGGCGGGACAGGTCCAGCAGCGTCTCCACCAGGCGGCCGAGACGCTCCGTCTGTTTCAGCGCGGTGCGCATGGTCTCCGGGTCGGGTTCGGCGATGCCGTCGACCACGTTCTCCAGCACGGCTCTCAGGCCCGCGATGGGGGTGCGCAGCTCGTGCGAGACGTTCGCCACCAGCTCCTTGCGCTGACGGTCCTGCGCCTCCAGCTCGTCGGCCATCACGTTGATGGTCTGGGCCAGGGCGCCCAGCTCGTCCCGGCGGGTCTCGCGCACCCGGCGGGTGTAGTCGCCGTGCGAGATGGACCGGGCCACCGTGTTCATGTCGTCCAGCGGGGCGGTCAGCGAGTGGGCCACGAACTGCGTGATCAGCAGCGTGGCGATCATCGAGAAGACCGTGATGAAGCGCAGCTCCGTCTTGGTGCGCACGGCGATCATCAACAGACCGGTCGTGATCAGCACCGAGGTGACGACCAGGGCGCCCAGTTTCGTCTTGATCGAGAAGGGGCGCACACCCCCGAAGGACTCCCCTCCGGGGTTTCTCGGCGCGTCCGGCCCGCCGGTCATGGCGTCGGGGTCTCCAGCGCGTAGCCCACGCCGTGCACCGTGCGGATCCGCTCCGCGCCGATCTTCCGCCGCAGCGCCTTGATGTGACTGTCGACCGTCCGGGTGCCCGAGGCGTCCGCCCAGTCCCACACCTCGGCCAGCAGCTGCTCGCGCGAGAGCACGGCGCGCGGCGTGTTCGCCAGGCAGACCAGCAGGTCGAACTCGGTGGGCGTCAGGTGCACGTCCTCGGTGCGCACCCGCACCCTGCGCTGCGCGTGATCGATCTCCAGCTCGCCCAGGCGCAGGATGCCGCTGCGCGGGGTGGTGGCGGCCAGCGCGGCCCGCTCCACCCGGCGCAGCAGGACGTGCACCCGCGCGGCCAGCTCGCGCATCGAGAAGGGCTTCGTCATGTAGTCGTCGGCACCCACGCCGAGCCCGACCAGCATGTCGGTCTCGTCGTCGCGGGCGGTCAGCATCAGCACCGGCACCGGCCGCTGGGCCTGGACCCGGCGGCAGACCTCCAGGCCGTCGAAGCCGGGCAGCATGATGTCGAGGATCAGCAGGTCCGGCTGCCAGGCCTCGGCCGTGTCGACCGCCGACGGCCCGTCTCCCGCCGTCTGCACGAGGAATCCCTCGGCGCGCAGGCGGGCCGCGATGGCGTCGACGATCGTCTGGTCGTCCTCGACGACCAGAACGCGGCGCTGGGCGCCCGGGGAAGCCGTCGTCGTGCCGCTGTGCGAGGTGTGTGTCTGCTCCATCGCCCGCCCCTGAGGTGTGCTTTCCGGAATCAGTGGGGTGATCCCTTGCCTGCGCTCCTGTCCGCGCATGACTGCGATTGACGCTTGAATGAGCGCGTCAGGGCAGCAACGTACCCGGAGTCACCTTGCCATTGCTATCCAGGTCGGACGGCGAGGTGCACGACGTCCGGCACGCCTCGGGCAACGGGGATCTCTTCGGTACGCACCTGCCGGAACCCGGCATTCACCAAGGATCCTTCGAATTCCGCGGACGGCTGGGCGGACCACACCGCGAGCACCCCGCCGGGTCTCAACACGCGTGCGCAGTGGGCGAGTCCGGCCGGTGAGTACAGGCCGTCGTTGTCCTCCGTGACGGTCCAGCCGGGCCCGTTGTCGATGTCCAGGCACAGGGCGTCGAACGTGTCCGACGTCTCATCGAGATAACCGAGCAGGTCCCGCTCCACGACGCCGACGCGCGGGTCGGCCAGTGCCGCGCCCGACAGCGCGCCGAGTGGGCCGGCGCGGTGCCATTCGATGACCGCGGGCTCGCGCTCGACGACCGTGATGCCGCCCCAGCGGGGGTTCGCCGCGGCGTGTGCGAGCGAGAATCCGACGCCCAGGCCGCCGATCAGCACGCGCGGCGCCGGCCGCGCGTCCAGCGCCTCCAGCGCGGCGTCGACCAGCAGCCGCTCCGAGCGGCCGTCGGAGGTGTCCATCAGGAAACAGCCGTTGGCGATGATCTGCAGCAGCTCTCCGTGCCGGCGCAACACGACCTCCCCGTACGGGCCCTCGCGGCGGTCCAGAACGACGGGCTTGTCCGGCACGGCGGTTGACGCCGTGTCCGCCGGGATCTCGTGGCAGGTGTCGTGGGAACTGGGCATCGGCCCATCGTGGCACCCCACGGCCGGTCGGGGCCGGAATTTCCCCTGGGTCATCCGAACGTGCGAGCCCCGCGCGCGGGTGCGGATCGTTGAGAGGTTGCTGAGAATCGTCCTGCGGGTGGCGTGGATCACAGACAGCCGCCGGGCGGGGCGCCAAGGGTGGGGACAACCGGAAGGAGCGCCTCATCGTGGAACGCACCGCACCGGCCGATCCGACGACCGGCCTGCTGGACGGTATGCCCCGCCAGCCCACCCGGGTCGGCCCGGCCGAGGCGCCGAAGCCGGTACCGGACGCGGCGGCGGAGGCCGCGCCGGAGCCGGCCGGCATCCACCGGCGGGCCCCGTGGCGGCGGATACCCGTGCCCTTCACCCTGGGCTACACCGCCGTCCTCTGCGCGACCTCCTACCTGGCCGACCACGCGGACCCCGGGCTGGTCGCGGCCCTGCACGAGGGCTCCAGCACGGACGTGGCCCATCTGCTCCGCTCGCCGGTCCCGGTGCTGCTGGCCAGCGCCCTGTGGGTGGCCGGCGGGCTCGGCTCGCCGTTCACCCTGGCCTTCCTCGTCGTCCTCACGGCGCTGGAGCTGCGCGTCGGCGCCCTGCGCACGGCCGGCGTGTTCCTCCTCGGCCACACCCTCGCCACCCTGGTGACGGAGGTCCCGGTGGGCTTCGCCGTCCTCGCCGGCCACCTCCCCGGCACCTCCCTGCACCGCCTGGACTACGGCATCAGCTACGGCGTCGCCACCTGCCTGGGCGCCCTGGCGGGCCTGCTGCGCCCCTGGCTGGGCCTGCCCCTCCTGGCCGTGGCCGCCGGCTTCCTCGTCGACGACCTCCTCGCCCTCACCGACCCCCTGACCAACTGGGGCCACCTGACGGCCCTGACCCTGGGCGTCGCCACGTGGCCGCTGCTGCGCCGGGCGGGGCGGGGGGACACGGACGCGGAGCGGCATGCGACCGGCTGACGGCGACCCGTTCCTCTTCGGAGCGGATGCTCGACCACGCCGGGCTCGAGCCGCCCTGGCGCGAACGCCACCAGCCGCCGGCCCTGCGCTCCGCGAGCGGCACCGGGTTCGCCGTCTGCGCCCGGGCCGCGGCCCTGCGCGGCGCGGACCGTGACGTGATCCGGTCCAGCAGGCCGTAGCGGCGCGCGCCCCGTTCGCGGCGGCACCTGCCGGGCACCGCCCGTCAGCCCCGCGCCGGGCCCGTGAACCGGGCGCTGGTCAGCGGGGCCCTGACCTGCCAGCCCAGGGTCTCGTAGAGGGCGCGGCCCGCCGGGGTGCCCGCGAGGACGCAGGTGTGGGCGCCCTGGGCGGCGGCGGTCGCGCGGAGGGTGTGCACGACGTGCTGTCCGAGGCCGCGGCGGCGGTGGTCCGGCACGGTCTCGATCTGGTCGACGACCGCCGTGCCCCCGGTCACCGCGACCTGGCCGCGGGCGGCGAGGGAGCCGTCCTCGGCGGCGAGCAGAACACGGGTGACGCCGCCCCGGGTCCAGGTGCGCACGCGGTAGCCGGCCGGCGGCGGCGGGGGCGGCGGTGTGGTCAGGGGCAGGGGGAGCGTCATCAGACAGCCGGGTTCCGGGTCGATCCACCAGTCCGGCCCGAGCCAGCGGGAGACCACGGCCGGGTGCCGGAACACCTTGAGCCACACCCCCGAGCCGGTCACCGCGCCCGCCACCTTCTGGACGGCCGCCCTGCCGACGCCGTCGTTCAGCTCGCCGAAGACATGGCGGGTGACGTGCCCGGCCTGGATCCCGACGTCGATCGTCACCCCCCAGGGCTCCCGCACCGGCGGCGCCGCCCCGCGCGAGACGACCCAGCCGTCCACCCACGCCCGTACGATCGCGTCCATGCCCCACCTCGTAAGGGCTGAAAAGTCGAAGTGACTATTACATGAGGGACTCTAGGGGCCCTTCCGGCCTGCGGCACAGGCTTGATCGCTCACGGCGAACACCCGTCCGGGAACATTCATGCGCTCACATGCATTGAGTCGGCATACCTCAACTTGACTGCCGAAGGGGAGATCATGGCTGCTGAGTCCACGGCGTTCACACCGCTCACCCTGCCCGTGCTGCCGCTCGACGACGAGGTCGTGCTGCCCGGCATGGTGGTCCCGCTGGACCTGAACGACGCCGACGTACGCGCCGCCGTGGAGGCCGCCCAGGCAGCCGCCGGGCCGGAACCCGGCAAGCCCAGGGTGCTCCTGGTCCCGCGCGTCGACGGCACCTACGCCGGCACCGGTGTCCTCGGCACCGTCGAGCAGGTCGGCCGGCTCGCCGACGGCGACCCCGGCGCCCTGATCCGCGGCCGCGGCCGGGTGAAGATCGGCGCCGGCACCACCGGGCCGGGCGCCGCGCTGTGGGTGGAGGGGACCCGGATCGGCGAGACGACGCCCGATCCGCTCCCCGGGCATGTCACCGAACTGGTCAAGGAGTACAAGGCCCTCGCCACGGCCTGGCTGCGCAAGCGCGGCGCCTGGCAGGTCGTCGACCGCGTCCAGGCCATCGACGACGTCTCCGCCCTCGCCGACAACTCCGGCTACTCGCCCTTCCTGACCACCGAGCAGAAGGTCGAGCTGCTGGAGACCGCCGACCCGGTCGCCCGCCTCAGGCTCGCCACCCGGCAACTGCGCGACCACCTCGCCGAACAGGAGGTCGCCGAGACCATCGCCAAGGACGTCCAGGAGGGCGTCGACAAGCAGCAGCGCGAGTTCCTGCTGCGCCGCCAGCTGGAGGCCGTCCGCAAGGAACTGCGCGAACTCAACGGCGAGAACGGCAAGGACCCCGCCGAGGAGTCCGACGACTACCGCGCCCGCGTCGAGGCCGCCGACCTGCCGGAGAAGGTCCGCGAGGCCGCCCTCAAGGAGGTCGACAAGCTGGAGCGCGCCTCCGACCAGTCCCCCGAGGGCTCCTGGATCCGCACCTGGCTGGACACCGTCCTGGAGATGCCGTGGCGCGAACGCACCGAGGACGCCTACGACATCCAGGGCGCCAAGGCGGTCCTGGACGCCGAGCACGCGGGCCTGGAGGACGTCAAGGAGCGCATCACCGAGTACCTGGCCGTGCGCAAGCGGCGTGGCGAGCGCGGCCTCGGCGTGATCGGCGGCCGGCGCGGAGGCGCCGTGCTCGCGCTGGTCGGCCCGCCCGGCGTCGGCAAGACCAGCCTCGGCGAGTCCGTGGCCCACGCCATGGGCCGCAAGTTCGTCCGGGTCGCCCTCGGCGGCGTCCGCGACGAGGCCGAGATCCGCGGCCACCGCCGTACGTACGTCGGCGCGCTGCCCGGCCGGATCGTGCGCGCCGTCAAGGAGGCCGGGTCGATGAACCCGGTCGTGCTGCTCGACGAGATCGACAAGGTGGGCTCCGACTTCCGCGGCGACCCGGCCGCCGCACTGCTGGAGGTCCTCGACCCGGCGCAGAACCACACCTTCCGGGACCACTACCTGGAGGTCGAACTCGACCTCAGCGACGTCGTCTTCCTCGCCACCGCCAACGTCCTGGAAGCCATCCCCGAGGCGCTCGCGGACCGCATGGAGATCGTCCGCCTGGACGGCTACACCGAGGACGAGAAGGTCGTCATCGCCCGCGACCACCTGCTCCCGCGTCAGCTGGAGCGGGCCGGTCTGAACGCCGACGAGGTCACCCTCGACGAGAGCGCCCTGCGCAAGCTGGCCGGCGAGTACACCCGCGAGGCCGGCGTGCGCACCCTGGAGCGGTCCGTGGCCCGGCTGCTGCGCAAGATCGCCGCCCAGCACGAACTGGGCGAGCGCGACCTGCCGTTCACCGTCACCGACGCCGACCTGCGCGGCCTGATCGGCCGGCCGCACCACATCCCCGAGTCCGCCCAGGACCCGGCCGAACGCCGCACCTCGGTGCCCGGTGTGGCCACCGGCCTCGCGGTGACCGGCGCCGGCGGCGACGTCCTGTACGTCGAGGCCTCGCTGGCCGACCCGGAGACGGGCGCGGCGGGTCTGACGCTGACCGGCCAGCTCGGCGACGTCATGAAGGAGAGCGCACAGATCGCCCTGTCCTTCCTGCGCTCGCACGGCGCCGAACTGGAACTGCCGGTCGCCGACCTGAAGGACCGGGGCGTGCACATCCACTTCCCGGCGGGCGCCGTCCCCAAGGACGGCCCGAGCGCCGGCATCACCATGACGACCGCGCTGGCCTCGCTGCTGTCCGGCCGGCTGGTCCGCACCGACGTGGCGATGACCGGCGAGGTCTCGCTGACCGGCCGGGTGCTGCCCATCGGCGGGGTGAAGCAGAAGCTGCTCGCCGCCCACCGCGCCGGCGTCACCACGGTGATCATCCCCAAGCGCAACGAGCCCGACCTGGACGACGTCCCCGCGGAGGTGCTCGACAAGCTCGACGTGCACGCCGTCACCGACGTCCGCCAGGTCCTGGAACTGGCCCTCGCGCCGGCGACGAACGGCACGCGGCGGGAGCAGGCCCCGGTCGCGGCGTGACGGACGCGGCCGGTCACCGGGCCCGGGCTCCTCGTCAGGGGACCCGGGCCCCACGCCCGGCCCTCCCCGTGCGATCACTGGTGTGTGATCACTGGTGTGTGATCAAGCTCCGGGACCTCGCGGCTGCCGAGGGTCCGGGCCTGCGAAATACTGATCGGGCCGCGGCGAGCGCCGGAACAGGCGAGAACGTCCAGGAGCGGAAAACCGGATCAGGGGTGTCTGACGTGCACGAGGACGGAAACGGCGGCGGGCCTGCCAGTGGTGTGGACCAGGAGTTCCTCTCCCTGGAACGCGAGCTGACCGTGCTGCTGCGCCGGGCCCGGGCCAACCAGGGCGAGATGGCCCGCGAGGTCCATCCGGACCTGGAGCCCGCCGCGTACGGACTGCTGATCCGGCTGGAGGAGTGCGGTCGGCAACGGGCCACCGAACTCGCCGGCTACATCGGGGTCGGCAAGGCCACCATGTCCCGCCAGCTGCGCGCCCTGGAGGACCTCGGGCTGATCGCCCGCGAGCCCGACCCGGCCGACGGCCGCGCCTGGCTGGTCGACCTCACCGACGAGGGCCGCACCCGGGTCCGCCGGGTACGCGACGCCCGCCGCGTCCGCTACGTCAGCCAGCTCGCCCACTGGGACCGCGGCGAGGTCGCCGAACTGGCCCGGCTGCTCCACCAGCTCAACCTGGGCATGGAGCAGCCCCGGTAGGGCCCCAGGTGTGTCGCGGCCCCGGGCCGGCTCCGCCCGGGCGGTCCGCTCACAGGCCGACGAGGACCGCCGTCGCGTCGTCGTGCGTCTTGCTCCGGCCCAGGAACACCCGCTCCCGCGCGTCGGCGCGCTCCAGTTCGCGGACCCGCGCGACCAGGGCCCGGGCACCCTCCTTCTGCAGGAAGGTGAACAGGTCCGTCCAGTCGCCCTCCCGGAACCGCTCGCTCCAGCGCGTCGCCCCGTCGGTGAGCGCCGCGAGGGCGCCCACGCGCGCGCGGGGCACGCTCCCGGTCACCGCCCGGGCGGCCACCGAGGGATCGGCGGCCGCCGTGAAGAAGCCGCCCTCCTTGTTGCGGGCACGGGCGTCGCAGATCTCCTCGCTCGCCAGCAGGGCGCGCGGCAGACGGGCCAGCCGGTCGTCGAGAACGGGCGTGACGGTCCCGTCGGGGGCCCGCAGCAGCAGCGCCGAGTCGGACAGGACCAGGTACTCCACCGACCGCGGCGACCAGCGGGCGAGGACCACCGTGGCCTGCGGTGTTCGCGGGTGAGAAAGGTCACAGGTTTCGGCGTGGGCCGCGGCGGTAGACGCGATGGCGCGGGCCAGGGCCTCGGCCAGGGGAACATCAGGGAGAGAAACGGTCAGTTCGGTCAGCGCCCCGCCGAGACGCGAGGTGAACCACGGAACCGAATGCAGACAACCGGTGCCGCCGGGCGGCGGCGTCACTCCGTCCAGGACCACCACCGAACCGCCCTGCCCGCACGCGGGAAGTCCGACACTCGCGAAGTCCTCGTTGCGGCGGGTCGGATCACCGGGTTCCGTCACGAGTTCCGTATGCATCCGGCCAGTCTGCACGAGGTCTCCACAGCACCCGCAAAAGGCTTGCAACACTCGCGACTCGGCTGCGCCCCCGCAGGTCAGGCGCCTGGTTTGGGCGGGAATGCTGGGCTATGGGAAGGCGTGGCGGCGAATCCTGCCAAAGCCCGCCGCAGACGTCCAACCGGCCCGCCCTACAGGGCCGTCGCACACGCCGCGGGAACTTGCCCGCCAACTCCCCTCCGATGTTCACTCCTTCGGGTGGCGGGTCGGACGATGAGCGCTGACCGCCCACCGGCACTGGGAGGGTCGGGAACCGGAACCGTACCGGGCGTTCGCGTCGATGACGGGACGTCACCCGGGCCCTTGGGTACACGAGTCAGGAATGCGAGCACCGGTGCAGAAGACGCGGCCTCGGCGTACAGGCAGGCAGTCGGCCCCCGAGACGGAGGCGCGGACCCCCGTAGGCAAGGGCCGCCCGACCCACGTGCGCAACCGGCTGATCGTCGCGGTGGCCGTGGTGGCCGCCGCCATCGCAGGAGCCGGCGCCCCCGCCCTGCTGTCAGCCTCCGGTCAGTTCAAGGACTCCCAGGACCTGGTGACGCTGTCCGAGCGTACCCAGGACGCCCTCGCCCTCGCCCAGTCGCTGGCCGACGAGCGCGACGAGGTCACCTCCTACCTCGCGGCCGGCCGGCCCAGGTCGCTGGCCCCCACCGAGCAGAGCAGCGCACGCGTGGACCGGCAGGTCGAGGACCTGCGCACCGACTCCGACACCCCGGCCGACCTGCGCGCCGACCTCGACGGCATCGCCACGGTCCGGCGCTCCGCGCTCACCGGCAGGAGTTCCGCGCTCCAGGCGCACGAGGCGTACTCGGCGACCATCGCCGAGCTGCACCGGCTCGCCGAGCAGCTGGCCGAGCAGACCCCCACCCGGGCGCCCGACGGCGCGCACGCCCTCGCCGGACTGGACTCGGCCGTCCAGCAGGCCGCCGCCGCCCGCGGGCTGCTGCTGGCCGCGCTGCGCGTGCCGACCGACACCGAGCGCGTCTACGACCCGGTCACCGGTGTGACCAGCACCGAGAAGACCTCCTCCGAGGCCGACACCAAGGTGCGCGACGCGCTGACCGCCGCCGCCCAGCAGGCACGCGTGCGCTCCGACGCGGCCCTCGCCGACTTCCGCAACACCGCGCCGAAGACGGCGGTGTCGGCGTACGACGCGACGGTCACCGGCGGCGAGGTCGACACCGCGGACAAGTACCTCACCGAGCTGACCGACCGGCCCACGCTGGACGGCGACGACCTGGAGAACGACCCCAAGAAGCTGGACGCGGTCCTGTCCGCCCGGCTCGACCTGATGCGCGGCGCCGAGGCCTCGCTGTACGACCGCCGTACCAAGGACCTGGAGAAGCTGCGCGACGACGACTTCCTCGCGCTGGAGATCCAGGTCGGCGTCGTCGGCGCGCTGATGCTGGTCGCCGTGGGCGTCGCCACCGCCATGGCCCGCAGCCTGACCCGACCGCTGTCCGCCGTGCGGCGCGGCGCCGCCCGGCTGGCCGAGGCCGAGAACCCTGCCGTCGAGGAGCCGGTCGCGTTCACCGGCCGCAACGACGAGTTCGCGAAGGTCGTCCGCTCCGTCAACGCCCTGCACGCGCACACGGTCGCCCTGCACGAACGGCTCGGCACGCTGGAGGCCGACCGCAAGCACCTGGTCGGTCAGCGGCAGAAGATGGCCGACGCCCGTGAGGAACTGCGCGCCGAACTCACCGAGTCCACGGCCGCCCTGGAGCAGCTGCGCGGCAGCATCGGCTCCACGTTCGTCAACCTGGCGCTGCGCACGCTCGGTCTGGTCGAACGGCAACTCGCGGTCATCGAGGGCCTGGAGGAGCGGGAGCAGGACCCGGAGCGGCTCGCCACCCTCTTCAAGCTGGACCACTTCGCCACCGTCATGCGCCGGCACAGCGAGAACCTGCTGGTCCTCGCCGGTACCGAGCACGTCCAGCAGCATCCGGGGCCGATCCCGCTGGTGGATGTCGTGCGCGCCGCGGTCAGTGAGATCGAACGGTACGAGCGGGTCCGGATCGCGGCGCTGCCGCCGCACGCGCACGTGGCGGGGTTCGCCGCCGACGACCTCTCCCACCTGCTCGCCGAACTCATGGAGAACGCCACCTCGTTCTCCCCGCCCGACCTGCCCGTCGAGATCTCCGGCTGGCTGCTGGAGAACGGCGAGGTGATGCTCTCCGTCCAGGACGAGGGCATCGGCATGACCGAGGAGCGGCTCACCCGGCTCAACTCCCGGCTCGCCGAGTTCGACCCGGAGACGCCGTACGAGCAGGAGGGCGAGGAGGGGCTGGGCCTCGGACTGTACGTCGTCGCGCGCCTCGCCCACCGGCTCGGGGTGCGGGTGCAGCTGCGGGCGCAGAAGCAGGGCGGGGTCGCGGCGGTCGTCGTACTCCAGGCGGGCCTGCTGGCCGAGGCGTCCTCGGCCGCGGTCGCCGCCGGGCCGGGGGCTTCCGGCTCGGCCGGTCCGGTCTGCCTGCCGGGCGCCGATGCGGAGGCCAACTCCAACGTCCTGGCCGGCCGTTCGGCCGCGGACGACCCCGTGGTCGCGCTGGCGGAACGGGCCGCGCTGAACGCCGAGGCCGCGGAGAACGCGAAGAACGTGGGCGCGGAGGCCGGGGCTCCGCAGGCCGAGGCTCCGCGGGCCGGGGCTGCGCCGACCGAGGCCGCGCGTTCCGGGGCTGCGGAGACCGAGGCCGCGCGGGCCGGGGCACCGCAGACCGGAGTTCCGGAGAGCGAGGCCGCGCGCACCGAGGCCCCGGAGACCCCGTCCGAGACGACGATGGCCCTCCTCCTGCCGGCCCTCCAGGACGAACCGGACCCCACCCACCCCGAGACCGCACCGGCGCCGCCGACCGCCCCCGCCTCCCGCACCCCCGACGCATCCACCCGCACGGCGGAGGGAACGTTCGGGGAAGCGGCGGGCGCCGGCCCGGCCCCGGTGGCCCACGCAGGGCCGCCGGCCACCGGCGATGCCGTTCCCCACGCCCACCCGGACACCCCCGAGCCGTGGAGCGAGGCGCACCCGGCGGGGCCGGCGGCGGTCGGCACCGGCGCGAGCCTGCCCGGCCACCCGGCGGACGCCGGCCCGCTCGCACACCGGCCGGTGGCCGGCACCCGGCACGAGCCGTCCCGGCCGACGGACGACGCCGGCTCCCGGCCCCACGAGGGCGCCGAGCACAGCCGTACGGACGACGACGAGGAGCCGCTGACGGCCAAGGGGCTGCCCAAGCGGACCCCGAAGATCACTGAGCTGCCCGCACAGACCCCGCGCCGGCGGCCCGGTTCCGTCGACGCGGAGGCGCTGCGGCGGCGCCTGGGCGGCTTCCGCCGGGGGGCGGAGGCCGGCTACCGCGACGCCGAGTCGGCGAACACCGAGGAGACGGCCCGGAACCGGGTCCCGGCGCAGGGACGCGGCGAGCCCCCGGCCACCGGACGCGCCGAGCCCGCAGGACCCGCGGGACACGCAGCACACGCCGAGGAAGACACGTCGGGGGGCACAGTCGAGGAGGCAAGCAGTTGACCGCGCCCAGTACCTTCGGACTGAGCAGTGAAGCCCGTAATCTTCACTGGCTGTTGACCAATCTCGTCGAGGAGGTGCCGGGCATCCAGTCGGTCGCGGTGGTCTCCTCCGACGGCCTGCTGCTGCTGTCCTCGGACCCCGGCAGGCTCTCCGAGGCCCGCGACGCCCGCGGGGAGAAACCTTCAGGCCCGCGCGGCTCCTCCGCCGACCTCGCCACCATCGTCTCCGGCATCGGCAGCCTCACCGTCGGCGCCGCCAAGCTCATGGAGTTCGGCGGGGTGAAGCACACCATGGTCGCCATGGAGGAGGGCAGCCTCTTCGTGATGTCGATCAGCGACGGCTCGCTGCTCGGCGTGCACGGCTCCGCGGACTGCGACATGAGCGTGGTGGCCTACCACATGGCGCTCTTCGTCGGCCGGGCCGGCCACGTGCTGACCCCCGAGCTCCGCAGCGAGCTGAGGGCGTCGCTGGAGACCGCGGGGAGCGCCCGATGACCGACGGTCCGAAGCGGCCCCAGGGCAGGAAACAACTCCCGACGCGCGGCGGCGACCGCAAGCCCGCCCGCGTCCGTCCCTACTCGCTCACCGGCGGCCGTACCCGCTTCGGCCACGTTCTGCTGGTGGAGACGTTCGTCGCCAGCACCGCCGAGCTGGAGGCACCGCCGCAGCGCAGGGAACTGGCGAACGGCTCGCTGAAGGCGTCGGTCATGCCGGAGCTGCGGGCCATCGTCGAACTGTGCCGCCGTATGCGCACGGTGGCCGAGATCGCCGCGCTGCTGAGGATGCCGCTCGGCGTGGTCCGGGTGCTCCTCAGCGATCTCGCGGACCAGGGAAAGATCCGGGTGTACGGCACGGGAACCGGGCACGGCACCGGCCGGCCGGACCGCGCTCTGCTGGAAAGGGTGCTGAGTGGACTCCGTCGTCTCTGACGCCGCCGGGACCGGCGTCTCCCCGCTCCTCGAACCCGAGGAGGACCTCAAACCCTGGCAGACGGACCGTACCCGGGCGCCCGTCGCCACGAAGATCGTCGTGGCCGGCGGCTTCGGCGTCGGCAAGACCACCCTGGTCGGCACGGTCTCGGAGATCACGCCGCTGACGACCGAGGCGCTGATGACCGAGGCGAGCGAGGACCACGACGACCTCACCGCCACGCCGGAGAAGGTGACCACGACGGTCGCCATGGACTACGGCCGCATCACCCTCGACGACGACCTGGTGCTGTACCTGTTCGGCACGCCGGGCCAGCAGCGGTTCTGGTTCATGTGGGACGACCTGGTGCGCGGCGCGATCGGCGCGGTGGTGCTGGCCGACACCCGCCGGCTGAAGGACTGCTTCCCCGCGCTGGACTACTTCGAGAGCTGCGGGCTGCCGTACGTCGTCGCCGTCAACCACTTCGACGGCAGTGAGCTGTTCGAACCGGAGGACGTGCGGGAGGCACTGACGATCCCCCCGCGCGTCCCTGTCATGATCATGGACGCGCGGCGCCGGATCTCGGTGATCGAGACCCTGCTGGCCCTGGTCGGGCACGCGCTGGACGAAACCCCCGAGTAGCCCTCACCCGTAGGAGCCATCACCCGTATGCGGAAGATACTCGTCGTCGGAGCCGGCCAGTCCGGACTCCAGCTCGCCCTCGGCCTGCAGTCCCACGGGTACGAGGTCACCCTGATGTCCAACCGGACGGCGGACGAGATCCGCACCGGCCGGGTCATGTCGACGCAGTGCATGTTCCACACGGCGCTGCAGCACGAGCGCGACCTGGGACTCAGCTTCTGGGAGCAGCAGGCCCCGAAGATCAACGGCCTCGGCGTCTCGGTCGCCGCCCCCGGCTCGCACGACCCGGGCCCCACCCAGCGCGCGATCAACTGGGTCGGCCGGCTCGACGGGTACGCGCAGTCGGTGGACCAGCGGGTGAAGATGGCCGGCTGGATGGACACCTTCGCCCAGCGCGGCGGCCAGCTGGTCATCCACGGCGCGGCGGTCTCCGACCTCGACTACTTCTCCCGCGCCTACGACCTGGTCCTGGTCGCGGCCGGCAAGGGCGAGCTGGTGTCGATGTTCGCCCGCGACCCCGAGCGCTCCCCCTACCGGGAGGCGCAGCGGGCGCTGGCGGTGGCGTACGTGCACGGCCTGGGCCCGCGTCCGGAGCACCCGGACCTGGAGGCGGTGCGCTGCAACCTGGTGCCCGGCGTCGGCGAGCTGTTCGTCATGCCGACGCTCACCACCTCCGGCCGCGCCGACATCCTGTTCTGGGAGGGCATACCCGGCGGCCCGCTCGACGTGTTCAACGGGGTCAAGGACCCCGCGGAGCACCTCTCCCTGACCCTGGACCTGATGGAACGGTTCACCCCCTGGGAGCACGAGCGGGCCGGCAAGGTCGAGCTGACGGACGCGGGCGGCGTGCTCAGCGGCCGCTACGCCCCGACCGTGCGCAACCCGGTGGGCAGGCTGCCCGGCGGCGGGCTGGTCCTCGGCGTCGCCGACGTCGTCGTGGCCAACGACCCGATCACCGGTCAGGGCGCCAACTCGGCGGCCAAGTGCGCCGCCGCCTACCTCGCCTCGATCCTCGAACACGGCGAGAAGGAGTTCGACGAGGACTGGATGCGGGCCACCTTCGACCGCTACTGGGCCACCGCCCGGCACGTCACCAAGTGGACCAACGCGATGCTCGCGCCGCCGCCCGAGCACGTCCTGAACCTCATCGGGGCCGCCGGCCAGCTCCCGCCGGTCGCCGACCGCTTCGTGAACGGCTTCGACGACCCCTCCGACTTCGAGAACTTCTTCTACGAGCCGGACAAGGCCGAGACGTACCTGGCGTCGGTCACCGGCGCCGCCTGAGCCCCCTGCGGCACGGCGGGGGAGCCGGCCGCGGCCGGCCTCCCCGCCCGGTACCTCGCGTACGCCTCCCGTGCGGGGCGACCGGCGGAGGCGGTGCCGGTCAGGCCGGTGTCGCCCAGTCCGGTGTCGCCCAGTCCGGTTGCGGTCAGTCCGGGGCGTCGGCCGACGCGTAGCCCTCGTCCGACCCGTCGAGGGCGCTCTCGGGCAGCTCCGGCGGCGTGTAACGCCGTAGCGGCTCGCCGTCCGGGTCCGGGCGTACGGCCCCAAGGACCGGGTTCGCGGCGATCGGCGAGACCTTCACCCGGGCGCCGGGCCGGGGCGCCTGGACCACCATGCCGTCTCCCAGGTACATCGCCACATGCGTGGCCTCGGGGAAGTAGACCACCAGGTCACCCGGGCGCAGCTCACTCAGCGGGACGCGGGGCAGCTCGGCCCACTGCTCCTGGCTGGTGCGCGGGATCGGCGTCCCGGCGCGCTCCCAGGCCGTCGAGGTCAGCCCCGAGCAGTCGTACGCCTCGGGGCCCTCCGCGCCCCACTCGTACGGCTTGCCCAGCTGGCGCACGGCGTAGCGCAGCGCGCGGTCACCGGCCGCCGACGGCTTGCCGTCGTCGCTCAGCGCGCCCGAGGCGAGGAACTCCTCCTGCCGCTCGGCGATCCCGTCCCGTTCGAACTCCGCCAGCTTCCGCAGCCGGTCCGCGTCGATCGAGGCGAGCAGCTCGGTGACCTCGTCGAGGCGCCGCCGTACGTCGTCGCGTTCCTTCTTCCTGCGCTCGGTGAGGGTGAGTTGGGCGTCCAGCGCGGCGCGCGCCCGGCGGGCCAGCGTGTCGCGGCGGTGCTCGGCGCCGGCCAGCCGGGTGGTGGTGGCGGCCCGTTCCCGCGTCAGCCGGCCGATCACCCGCCCCTGTTCCAGGGCGTGCTGCGGGTCGCGGGCCAGCAGCAGCCGGACGTACGGCGAGATGTCGGTGCTGGACTGGTACTGCTGGCGGGCCAGCCGGCCGGCCGCGCCCCGGCTGTCGCGCAGCGCCAGCCGGGCCCGCACCAGCTCCCCGTCGAGCCGCGCGACCTCGGCGCGTTTCTCCTTCAGCCGCTCCTCGGTGGCGTTGTACGCCTCGGTGGCCCGCTCGGCCTCCCGGTACAGCCGCTGAAGGTCCGTCAGCAGCTCGGCCACCGAGCGCGCGCCGGGCTCCGGCGGCTCGGGAGCGGCCACGGCGGCACCGGGGGACAGGACGGCCCGGACCGCGAGCACCGCCGTACACACCGCGAGCGGCAGCCTCCCTGACACGTCATCACCTCCGCCGCGGGGCGGCCCCTCCACCCCGCAGGGCGAGCATCAGACGGGTCGGCGAGGTCCGCGCGCCGGGCGTGCGCGGTTCGGCGCAACGGGGTCACCCGTCGGCGTCATCCCGTTCGCGGTCCGGCGTGGCGGCGGGACCGGCGGGCGGCCTGGACCACGGCAGCCGCTCCCGGAAACCCCTCTTCTCGCCGCCCTCCGGATCGAAGACGTACTTCCAGCCCGTCGGCAGGCCCAGCCTCTTGCCGTGCCCGCGCGGCGCGCGCCGGTACACCAGCACGGTCGGCGGCCCGCCGGCCGAGTCCGGGACGGGGATGCGGTAGGTCTTCGGGGGCTGTCCGGTGGGGCCCAGCAGGACCGGGAGCACCCGGCCGTCCATGGGGCCGCCCTCGAACGGGGTCTCTTCGCTCTTCACGGGACCAGTGTCAGACATCCGCGGACAGGGCGGTGATCACCTCGGCCGTCTGGGCGTCCCGGTGGGCGGTGACGGAGAGCGCGGCCACGAACTGCTCCACCAGCCAGTCGCGCAGCTCGGCCGTCGGCGGCTGCTTGCCGTCGTCCAGCCACATCAGCGAGGCCGCCTCCACCGCCGTGATCCACATCCGGACGGTCATCCGCAGCCGGGGGCCCGGTTCGGCCACGCCCAGATGCCGGTAGATGTGCTCGGCGGCGGCCCGACGCACGCCGTCCACGGTGGCCGTCGTCCGCGAGGTCTCGACCACGCTGCCGCCCTGCAGCAGGGCGCTGAAGCCGGCGTCGTGCTCGTCGACGAAGGCCAGGTAGCGGTCGAGGGCGCGGGTGAGGCGGGGCAGCAGCGGCCCCTGCCTCGGCTCGTCGAAGCACTGCCGCAGTTCCTCGGCGGCCGACTTCAGGGCCGCCTCGTACAGCTGCTGCTTGCCGCCCGGGAAGTACCGGTACACCAGCGGCCGAGACACCCCGGCCGCCTCCGCCACGTCGTCCAGCGAGACGTCCTCGGGGGCGCGGTGCGCGAAGAGGTTCAGGGCGGCGCCGAGGAGCTGGGCACGGCGGGCCTCGACACTCAGGCGGCGGTAGGCCGGGGCGGCGGGGGTCATGCAGTGCAGCGTAGTCGGCCCTCGGCAGACCCGTCGTGGCTGGTCGCGCGGTTCGCGGCGCCCCGTCGGCGGTCCGTGGCCGGCGCCGGTCACGCCAGCAGGCCGGACGACCTCCACAACCGCCGTCCCACTCCCCGCAGTACGCCGATGTCGTCCAGGAAGTCGGTCAGCCGCCTGGCCCCGTTCTGCATGACCTCCCGCCGGTGGCCGCTGGCCTTCACCTGCGCCATGGCCTCCCGCCTGTCCAGGCCCACGTTCGTGTAGACCTCGGGGTTCACGAACGCCACCGAGAACACCCGCGCGAACTCACCGGAGGTGACCCGCGTGAACTCCTGCGACCAGCGCGGCGCGGTCAGCATCTGGCGCCGCAGCTCCTCGCGGGCGTACCGCACGTGCCGGGCCTCCTCCACGACGTGGATGCGGGTGACGCCCCGGACCAGGGGCTGGATCCGCTCGTCGGGGAAGGTCAGCCGCTGCATCCAGTCCAGCACCTCCTCGCCGAGCAGCGTCGCCGTGAAGGAGCCGGGCGTGGTGGAGATCGTCTTGAACAGCCGGCCGAGGTTCTGGTGGACGCGGCTGACCGGGTACCACGGCGTGTCCCCGCGCTCGATCAGCCGGGCGAACATCTTGGAGTGCCGGCACTCGTCCTCGATCTCGGTGAGCGCGTACCGCACGTGCGCGCTCGTGGCGGCCTTGTCGTAGATGTGCCGGCACAGCAGCTGCATGAGGATGATCTCGAACCAGATGCCCAGCGAGGCCAGGGCCGCCGCCTCGTGCTGGGACAGCAGGATCCGCTGCTCCTCGCTCATCCGCCGCCACATCGGGGTGTCGTAGAGCGACACCAGCTCGGGCGGCCAGAACCACTTGCCCTCCTCGAAGGGCGCGTCCCAGTCCAGCTCCTTGTCCGGGTCGAAGGAGTGCTTGGCGGAGGAGGCGAGCAGCCGCTCGGCGACCTGCTCCCGGTCCTTGAGCAGTCCGAGGGCGTCCCGCAGACCGTCGACCGCGTCGGCTTCAGTGAGGGTCGTCATGGCCCTTATGAGACTGCCTGTCAGCAAGCTCGTCAATCCCCTGCGCGGGACTTGTGTCAACGGCGCACCCGGCGATCACCCGACGGAACGCCGCATCGGTGTTCGCCCTGGGTACGCTGACCGTGTCAGGCAGACTCCGTCGCATGGGAGCAATCATGAGCGCCGCGCGGGATCACGGGCTGGGTGACGACTACGAGTGGCCCCGCCCGCCGATGGGCGGCTGGACCGCGGACGACCTCGACGAGCTTCCCAACCTGCCTCCGCACACGGAGCTGATCGACGGGAGCCTCGTCTTCATGAGTCCGCAGACCAAGTTCCACATGCGCGCGATCCGTCTGCTGGACAACGCCCTGTTCGACCAGGCGCCGGACGAGTGGGAGGTCTACCGGGAGTTCACGGTCACGCTCGACGACCAGAACCGTCCCGAGCCCGACGTACTGGTCGCCCGCTTCGGCGCCGACACCGGGCCCAGGCAGACCCGGCTCCTGCACGGGGACGTCATCCTGGCCGTCGAGGTCGTGTCCGACGACTCCCGTTCCCGGGACCGGGAGACCAAGCCGCGCAAGTACGCGGCCGCGGGCATCCAGCACTTCTGGAGGGTCGAGGAGAGCGACGGCCTCCCCGTCGTCTACGTCTACGAACTGGAGCCGGTCACCAAGGCGTACGTCCCCACCGGCATCTTCCACAACCGCCTGAAGCTGACCGAGCCCTTCCCCGTCGACATCGACCTCACCGCGATCAACGCACGTCGGCGTGGCGGCACCCGCTAGACCGAGCACCCCAGACCGCCCGGAACCTCCCCGGACACCGGCTCCGCGCCTTGCGGCGGGAACGACGCGCGCAGCGTGAAGGCGTACGGGCTCGGGCCGTGCGTCCGCAGGTGCAGCAGCCGCGCCTCCGCCTCCGCGACCGTCGGACGATGGCCCGCCGGGACCCACCACAGCGCGACCATGGCCTCCGCCGCCCGCTCGAACCACTCCCGCCGGCGGGCGAGCATCTCACGGTGCCGGCCCTGGTACATGTACGCCGTCAGGGCGTCGGTGTCCCGCCACACCGACATGTTGACGACCAGCCAGTCGTCGCCGAAGATGCGGATGTCCGTCGCGTCACCCTCCTCGGACTGCAGCCGCCAGACGAGCCCCTCCGCCGCGTCGGCGTCGGCGTTGACCGGGTCGAGGCTGTCCACGAAGTCCTTCAACTCGGGCGAGTCCAGCGGGAACTTGAGTCGGGCGATGTTGACCTGGGCGAGTTCGAGGGCGGCGGCTTCCGTCATGGACCGAACGGTAGGTCGGGCGACCGGTTCTCCGACAGCCCCGTCTCACGACCTGAGCACCGCCTCCATCACCGCCCGCGCGATCGGCGCCGCCACCCCGCCCCCCGTGATGCCCTCCCGGTCCCGCGAGGCGTCCTCCACCACCACCGCCACCGCGACCCGCGCCTGAAGGTCCCGCTCACCGCGCGCCCACGACACGAACCAGGCGTACGGCGTGCCCGAGTTGCCGATGCCGTGCTGGGCGGTGCCGGTCTTGCCGCCGACCACCGCTCCGGGGATCGCGGCCATCGTCCCGGTGCCCTCCCGCACCACGTCCTCCATCAGCTCCCGCATCCGCCGCGCCGTCGCCGGCCGCATCGCCTGCCGCGCCGGCCGGGAACCCGCCGTCGCCACCGTCGCCCCGCCCCGCCGGGTCGTCCGCTCCACCAGATACGGCGTGCGCACCTGCCCCCGGTCGGCCACCGCCGCCGCGACCATCGCCATCTGCAGCGGTGTCGCCCGTGTGTTGTACTGCCCGATCGACGACAGCGCCAGCTGCGCCCGGTCCACCGTCGGGTCGAAGGTGGACGGAGCCACCGGGAACGGGATCCGCACATCACGGTCGTTGAAGCCGAACGCCTCCGCCGTCGCCGTCATCCGCTCCACGCCCACGTCCACCCCGAGCTTCGCGAACACCGTGTTGCACGACCACTCGAACGCCTCCCGCAGCGGGGCGTCCGCGCAGCCCCCGCCCTCGTTCGTCAGGGCCGTCGCCGTCCCGGGCAGGGTGTAGGGCGCGGGGGAGTCCGTCGCCGCGTCCAGGTCGGTCACCACCCCCGCGTCCAGCGCCGCCGCCGCGGTCACCACCTTGAAGGTGGATCCCGGCGGATACGTCTGCCGGACCGCCCGGTTGAGCATCGGCTTCGCCGGGTCCGAGGTCAGCCGTGCCCATGCCCGCTGGACCGCCGCGTCGTTCCCGGAGAGCACCGACGGGTCGTACGACGGTACCGACACCAGCGCCAGCACCCGCCCCGTGGCCGGCTCCACCGCCGCCACCGCACCCGTACGGCCGGCCAGCCCCTCGTACGCGGCCCGCTGCGCCCGCGGGTCGATCGTCGTCACCACGTTGCCGCCGGGCGGGCGGTCGCGCGTCATGCCGTCCCACAGCGGGAACGGCGACAGCAGCGGGTGGTCCCCGGAGAGCACCGCGTCCTCCGTGCGCTCCAGGAAGGCCGTGCCGTACCGCTGCGAGGCGAACCCGGTCACCGGCGCGTACAACGGCCCCCGCAGGTACGTCCGTTCGTAGCGCAGCTGCTCCCCGGTGTCCCGCGACCCGGTCACCGGCACCCCGCCCACCAGGATGTCGCCGCGGGGCTGACCGTACCGGGCGATGGTGGAGCGCCGGTTGCCCGGGTTGTCGTCGTACCGCGCGGACTCCACCACCTGCACCCGGGCCGCGTTCACCAGCAGCGCCACCAGCAGCAGTACGCAGAAGACGGCCACGTGCCGGATGTGGCGGGTCACCGCGCCCACCCGTGGATCGCCGTCATGCCACGGTCCTCCCGTCGTAGTTGCGGCGCGCCGAATGACTCACCCGGATCAGCAGTGCCACGATCGTCCAGTTGGTGACCAGCGACGACCCGCCCTGCGCCAGGAACGGCATCGCCATGCCGGTCAGCGGGATCAGACCCGTCACCCCGCCCGCGATGACGAACACCTGCAGTGCCACGATCGAGGCGAGCCCCACCGTCAGCAGCCGTCCGAACGGGTCGCGCACCGCGAGGCCGGCCCGGTAGCCGCGCTCCACCAGCAGGGCGTAGAGCACGAAGAGCGCCGACAGCCCCGCCAGGCCCAGCTCCTCGCCCGCCGTCGCCAGGATGAAGTCCGACTTCGCGGCGAAGCCGATCAGGATGGAGTGCCCCCGCCCCAGCCCGGTGCCCAGCATCCCGCCCGCGGAGAACGAGAACAGCGACTGCGCCAGCTGGTTGGGCCCCTCGCCCGCCTCGATCGACGCCAGCGGCTGCCGCCAGACCTCGACCCTGCCGTGCACGTGCGGCTCCAGCCAGCCCACGGCGACCGCGCCGAACGCCGCCAGCAGCAGCCCGACCGCGATCCAGCCGGTGCGGCCCGTGGCGACGTACAGCATCACGACGAACAGGCCGAAGAACAGCAGCGAGGTCCCGAGGTCCCGCTCCAGCACCAGGACTCCCACGCTCAGCAGCCAGATCGCCACGATCGGGCCCAGCACCCGCCCGGTGGGCAGCTGCATGTACCAGATCCGGCGGCCCGCGTACGCCAGCGCCGTGCGGTTGGCCGCCAGATAGGCGGCGAAGAACACCGCCAGCAGCACCTTCGCGAACTCGCCCGGCTGGATGGAGAACCCGCCGAGCCGGATCCAGATCCGGGCGCCGTTCACGGCGGGGAACAGCACCGGCAGCGTCAGCAGGACCAGTGCCGCGGCCACGCACACGTACGCGTACCGCTGCAGCACCCGGTGGTCGCGCAGCGCGGCCACGACGACGATGAACAGGCCGACGCCCAGCGTCGACCACACCAGTTGCGCCGGCGCCGCCCGGTCGCCCGGCGTCTCCAGGTCCAGCCGGTAGATCAGCACCAGTCCGATGCCGTTGAGCAGCACCCCGATCGGCAGCGGCAGCGGATCGGCGTACGGGGCGCGCCACCGGACCGCCAGGTGCGCCAGCAGCGCCAGTACGCCGAGCCCGGCGCCGTACCCGGCGGCGCCGGGCGGAACGGCGCCCTGCCGGGCCAGGCCGACCGCGCAGTAGCCGCACACGGACAGCAGCACGGCCACCACGATCAGGGCCAGTTCGACGCCACGGCGCCGGGGGAGGCGTACCACGGGGGCGGGCGGCCGCACCGCCGTGACGGTTCCGGCTCCAGCTCGCATCATGTCCGGAATTTACCCAAATGGGGCTCCTTGTGAGCCTTGGATAGGTTTTCGCGGGGTGTCGCGGGTCGGGGTGTCGCGGGTCAGCACCAGCGGGGGGCCGGGCCGATGTTGTCGATGTAGCGGGCCGCGCCCCAGGCCCAGGTGCCGTCCGTGAGGAGGTACCAGAGGGGGTTGCCGCCCACGGTCTCGCCACCCGTCTTGCAGTAGATGGAGACGATCTCGCCCTTCGCGGCGACCCGGATGACCTGGCCGGCCCGGGTGGGTGCGCTGCGCAGCAGTAGTCCGCCGTTGGCCGTCACCACACCCTTGGCGAGCCGGGAGTTCTGCTCCTGGTGGTGCCCCCAGTCGCCCCGTCCGTCACCGCCTCGTCCGTCACCGCCTCGGCCGTCACCGCCCCACTCCTCGCCGGCCGCGGCGGGCGCGACGGCGAGGGCGGACGCGAGGGCGGCGCCTATGACGACACCGGACACCCGGGAGAGAGTGGAGCGCAGTGACATGACGTACCTCCGTGAAGGGGGTGAATCCGACTAAACGCCACGCTAGGAGCGCCGGACCCCGAGTGCCTTTTTAAGGGGGCCGAGCGGGGCGCCGGGCCCAGTGGGGGTTGGGGGTGCGGACGCGGGGCGGGGCGGGGGCGTCGGGCATGCGTGTCGGCTGTGGGTGCCGAGCCGGGGCGCCCGGCGTTGGTGGGGGTGGGGGTGGGGGTGCGGATGCGGGTGCCGGGGCCGGGCCGTGGGCGGTGGGCGGCTCCGCCGGGCGGGTGGGCTCAGTCCGCGTCGGCGGGCAGCCGCAGTACCGCGACCGCGCCGCCCTCCTCCGCGTTGGCGAACGACAGCCGCGCCCCCAGCACCTCCGCCTGCCCCACCGCGATGGTCAGCCCCAGCCCGTGTCCCTTGGACACTCCCTCCGTCCGGAACCGCTGTGGTCCGTGCGCCAGCAGGTACTCCGGATACCCGTCCCCGTGGTCCCGGACGGTCACGGTCGGCCCGTCCACCGTCACCACCACCGGGCCCCGCCCGTGACGATGCGCGTTGGACACCAGATTCCCCAGCACCCGCTCCAGCCGCCGCCGGTCGGTCTCCACCCGCGCGTTCCGGACGACCCGCACCTCGGTGTCGGTGCCGGAACCCCGCACCGCCCGCAGCGCCACCGCCCCCAGATCCTCCGCGTCCAGCTCCACCCGCTCGCGCCCGGTGTCCAGCCGGGAGATCTCCAGCAGGTCCTCGGTCAGTGTGCGCAGCGCCGCCACCCGGTCGCGCACCAGCTCCGTGGGCCGCCCCGGCGGCAGCAGCTCGGCCGCCGCGTGCAGCCCGGTCAGCGGGGTGCGCAGCTCGTGCGCCACGTCCGCCGTGAACCGCTGCTCGGCCAGCAGCTTGCCCTGCAGCGTGGCCGCCATCGTGTCCAGCGCGGCGGCGACCGCGGCCACCTCGTCCGGGGGACGGGTCGCATCCTTCGTCCGGGGGTCGTCGACCCGCGCGTCGAGGTCCCCGCCGCTGATCCGCCGCGCGACCCGCGCGGTGGTGTGCAGCCGCGCGGTCACCCGGGTGACCGCGAACGCGCCGACCAGCAGCGTCGCCCCGATCGCCAGCCCGGACGACCACAGGATGGCGCTGTCGAGCCCCTCGATGGTGCGGGCCTGCTGCCCGTAGTCGACGGCGACGGCGAGGGCGCGGTCACCGTCGGCGGGGCCGGCCGCCCACATCATGGGGCGGCCGCGGTGGTCGGCGACCATCGTGCCGCGCTCCCCGGCCACCGCGAGCGCGCGCAGCCGCGGCGGCAGGCCGGGCGGATCGACGCCGGCGCCGCGCATCAGGGTGTCGCCCGCCTCGTACGCCCGGGTGGCGTCGGCCAGGCGTGCCAGCGCCCGGTCGCGGGCCTGGCCGACGGTCTGGTTGGTCACCTGGACGTGCACCAGCACGCCGAGCAGCGCGGCGAGCGCGCAGCACATCACGGTGATGAACACGGCCGTCTTCACCGCGAGGGTGCCGGCCCACTGGGGCAGGGCGAGCCGTACGCGTCTCATCCGCGGCTCGCCGAGGGGGACGGGGCCGGGGCCGGGGTTGTTCCGGGGGAGGTGGTACCGGTGGCCGGGGCGGACGGGTGCGGGCGGCCGTGGAGGCGCAGCATCTCGTCGTGGGTGAGGAGCATCGCCTTCTCCTCCGGGTCCCAGGTCCACTGCAGGCGGTACTCGTAGTCAGCGAGGTCCGACGGCGAACGGATGATCACCGACCGGCCGGCCAGCTCGACCGCGCTGACCGCGTCCTCCCAGGCCATCACGCGCACCAGCCGGTGCCGCTCCACGGTGTACACGCGGACCGCCGTCAGGTCCGGCGCGTCGCCGGGCAGCAGCCGGAAGCCCAGGGTCAGGTCGGGGCGCCCGTCCCCGGTGAGGTCGCGGTAGTAGGGCCGCAGGACGGGACACCGGGCTCCCTCACCTCCCTCGCCGTCCGCGCTCGCGTCGCCCGCACCGTCGTCGGCGCACTCGTCCATCAGGCCGGCGGTGTCGCGGTAGGGCGCCTTGGCCCCGGAGTAGTCGTCGGGGTGCGCCGCGATCTCGGCGCGGACGATCGCCGCCGGATCGACCGCGCGGATGTCGTCGCCGGGCACGCCGACACCCTTGACGGTCTCCGTGTCGGCCTCGTCGATGCTCCAGGCGGGGCTGGACGCCGGGGTCAGCTCCGGCCACAGCCGGGCCGGGCTGGTCGCCGTGGGCGTCGCGCCCGCCCGGCGCAGTCCGCCGGTGTCGCCGCAGGCGGCGCTCGCCGCGGCCAGCAGGGCAACGACCACGGTGATCCTGGCGGGGCGGCTGAGGGACACGGGGCTCCTGTGATCCGAGACGACGACGGCCCCGTACACGATATTCGTACGGAAGTCCTTTTTGCGTACCGCCGGGTATGCCGGAGGGCGCGGCGCCCCGCCCGTGCGGCGCGCCACCCGTGCGGCGCCGCCGGTGGAGCGGGCCGGCGGTCGGCCGGGGTCGCCGGTGCTGCCGGTGCTGAAACGATTACTCGGCCAGCTCCTCCAGCAACCGCGCCGTCGGCAGTCCCGCCCTCAGGTACTCCACGAACAGCTCGTTGTGCAGCGCCCACGGCGAGCGCCGCGACCGTATCAGCCCGATCGCCTCGTCGGCCGTGTGCCCCCGGCGCACCAGGGTGTGGGCCACCACCAGCCCCGACCGGTTGTAGCCGTGGAAGCAGCGGACGAGCACGCGGCGCCCCTGGTCCAGGGCATCGCCGGCCGCCTGGGCCAGCCGTATCACGCCCGCCAGCTGGGTGCCGTCCAGCGGGCCGTCCGGGATGGGCCACACCTGGTGCCGGACCCCCGGCTCCGGCCCGTGCCCGGGCATCCGCAACAGCGTCTGCACGAGATCGAACTCGCGGCCCACCACCGCGAGCTCCACGTGCCCGGTACGCGCCCGGAACTCGTGCCCGCCCATCCACAGGCCGGGCACCACCTCGTTCCACGCACTCTCCGGGGCCGGTACGTCGGGTTGCTTCCCACGGGTCTGCAACGGCGCCTCCCCAACCGCGCTGGCCTGACGTTCTGACCTGCCCAACCCGCTGCCGGGGTAACCGCCTTCTTGCCCCCGGAGCACCCGCCTGTTCCCATGGTCATGGGGTGATGCGGATGAGCGGACTGCGCGTCGTACCGGCCCGGCGGCACGGCCGGGAGCGGCTCTACGTCTGCCTCCCGGACGGCCGGAACATCGCGTGGTACGACCGCGACGCCGCCCGGGTCAACCTGCTCGGCGAGGACCACCGGGATGCCGTCCTGGCCGCCCTCAGACCCTTCCTGACCGGCCCGGTCAGCGTCGGCCCGCCTCCGGTGCCGACCCCCGCCGAGCTGGCCCGGCTCACCCTCCCGCCCGACGACGACCTGGCCCCCAACCGGCCGGGCGAGGCCCTGCTGGTCGCCCTCGACCGCGACCCCGGCGCGCCCTACCGGCTGCGCGCCGACCCGCGCCGCCGGGCGCTCGCCGCCGAACAGGCCGTCGGCGACGCCCTGGACCTGCTCGACGGAGCCGGCTGGCACACCCTGCACTCCGTGCCCCTGCCCGGCGGTGACCGGATCCACCACCTGGTGATCGGACCGGGCGGCCTGCTCGCCGTCCACGCGCTGAACGCCCGCCGGCACCGGGTACTGGTCGCCGACCCCGAGGTGAGCGTCGGCCGACGCGCGCCGCAGCCCCTGCTGCGCCGGCTGCGCGCCACCGCCGACCGGGCCCGCCACGCCCTGACCGCCGAGGTCCGCCCGGTACTGGCCCTGGTCGGCCCGGCAGACGTCCGCGTCACCGTCCCGCCGCGCGAGGTCCGTGTCGTGCGCGACTCCGACCTGCCCGCGCTGGGCCGGCTGGGGCCGGTGCTCAAGCCGGCGGACGTGGAGGCCCTGCACGCGATGGCCAGGGACCGGAGGACCTGGGCCTCCTGCTGAGACGGGCCCCGGGCCCGGCGCCACACCTGTGCGGGCACGGTGCCGCGTCACGGCAGCGTCCCCGCGTGGTCCGCGTCGAACAGGGCGGCGAGCAGATCACCGTGGTCCTGTACCCGGGGCGGGATGTCGCCGGCCCGGAACGCCAGCGGCTCGGGTGACCGGCAGTCCTCGATCTCCGTCCAGGTGACCGGCGCCGAGACGAGGGGCTCGGGCCGGGCGCGCAGGGTGTACGGGGTGGCCGTGGTCTTGCGGGCCGCGTTCTGGCTCCAGTCGACGAACACCTTGCCCGGCCGCAGGCTGCGCGTCATCCGGTGCAGCACCAGCCGCGGCATCGCCCGCTCTGCCTCGACGGCCAGCCGCTTCGCGTAGTCGCTCACCTGCTCCGACGACGCCCCGCGCACTCCCGCCAGCAGGTGCAGCCCCTTCGCCCCGGAGGTCTTGGCGTACGCCTCGATGCCGTCCGCCGCCAGCCGGTCGCGCAGCCAGAGCGCGACCTCGCAGCAGTCGACGACGGTGGCGGGCGGTCCGGGGTCGAGATCGAGGACCAGCCGGTCGGCGGTGCCGGGGTCCCCGATCGTCCACTGGTGGGTGTGGAACTCGGTGACGAGGTTCGCCGCCCACATCAGGCTGGGCAGATCCTGCACCAGCACCATCCGCGACGGTCCCTCCGACCGGGGCACCTCGGCGGTGGTCACCCAGTCGGGGGTGCCCGGCGGCACGTTCTTGGTGAAGAACACCTGCCCGTCGGGGCCGTCCGGGTAGCGCAGGAAGGACACGGGCCGGTCGCGCAGATGGGGCAGCAGCACGTCCGCGACCGACGCGTAGTAGTGCAGCACCTCGCCCTTGGTGAAGCCGCTCGCCGGATACAGCACCTTCTCCAGATTGCTGAGGGCCAGCCGTCGCCCCGCCACCTCTGTGATCGGCGTCATACGATGAGAATCACACGAAACCGGCACATAACGCCCGTCTCTCACCTGGAAGGGGTGCTGCCCGTGCGATCCATATGGAACGGCGCCATCTCGTTCGGCCTCGTCAGCATCCCGATCAAACTCGTGAACGCCACGGAGAGCCACTCGATCTCCTTCCGGCAGATCCACTCCGAGGACGGCGGCCGCATCCGCTACCGCAAGGTCTGCGAGCTGGAGGACCGCGAGGTCACCCAGTCCGAGATCGGCAAGGGGTACGAGGACGCGGACGGCACGATCATCCCGATCACCGACGAGGACCTGTCCCACCTCCCGCTCCCGACCGCGAAGACGATCGAGATCGTGGCCTTCGTCCCGGCCGACCGGATCGATCCGCTCCAGATGGACCAGGCGTACTACCTCGCCGCCGGGGGCGCCCCGGCCGCCAAGCCGTACACCCTGCTGCGCGAGGCCCTCAAGCGCAGCAACAAGGTCGCGATCGCGAAGTACGCCCTGCGCGGCCGGGAACGGCTCGGCATGCTGCGCGTCGTCGGAGACGCCATCGCCATGCACGGGCTGCTCTGGCCCGACGAGGTCCGCGCACCCGAGGGCGTCGCACCCGAGACCGGCGTCACCGTCCGCGACAAGGAACTCGACCTCGCGGACGCGCTGATGGACACGCTGGGCGAGGTCGATCTCACGGAGCTGCACGACGAGTACCGCGAGGCCGTGGAGGAGGTCATCGCCGCCAAGGCATCCGGCGAGACCCCGCCCGAGGCCCCGGAGGCGCCGGCCGGCGGCAAGGTGCTCGACCTGATGGCGGCCCTGGAGAACAGCGTCCGCGCGGCACGTGAGTCACGCGGCGAGGAGCCGGGCGACGTCAGACACCTCCCGAGCCGCGCGGAACCGAAGGGCGCGGGCGGCAAGAAGAGCACCGCGACGACGGCGAGGAAGTCGGCACCGTCGGCCGCCGCGAAGAAGTCGACGTCCAGGTCCGCCCAGTCGGCGAAGAAGACCTCCGCGAAGACGACCTCCCAAAGCACCCGGAAGGCCGGCGCCAAGGCCTCCGAGAAGACGCCGGCCAAGAGCGCGGCGAAGTCCACGGCCAAGAAGGCATCGACCGGCACGACGAAGAAGACGGCGGCGAAGAAGACCACCTCCCGCAAGCGCACGGCGTGACTACGTCCCTACCACGCCCGGCCCGCCCGGCCGCCCAGGCCACCAAGCCGGACCGCATGACCGTCGAGCGTCAGGCCCGGACCCGCCGCGGGCACCGGAGATCTTACGAGACCCTGACAGGCCCGCCGTCCGGGCCCGCTGCCGGCCCGTCATGCGCCAGGCTGGTACCCACCGCCCCCCCCTCGCCGCCCCGCGCCGGGAGGGCATCACCGTGGTGTTAAGGAAAGCGGCCACCGCGGTGCGACGCCCCGGACCGGGCCCCTGACCCGGTCCGGGGCCTCACCCGTCACGTTGCCCCTCGTCGGCGCCCCGTTTCTCCGACCCCCGGCCGTTTTGCATAATGCAAGGCGAACGGGAAGCCCGCAGCGGACGGCAGGCCCTCAGGACGACACACGGGACGCCATACGGGGGTGACACGGGGGGTGAACGCGAGGACGCGCGGCCCGCGCCGCCGCACCCTGCCTCGGTCCGTGACCCTGTCCGCGCCCCCGCCCCCCGAACCCGGCCTGATGGCCCACCTGCGCTCCACCGTCTGGGGCCCCGCGGAGTTCGTCGGCCTGCCGCCGTGGTGGCTGGTCGGTGAGGGCCTCCTCGTCGGCACGCTCGCCGTGTCGGCGATCGTCGGTACGGCCGTCGCCGGCGCCTGGTACGGGCTGCCCGCGCTCGCGGGCGGTGAGGCCGGCCTGGTCTGTGCCGCCGCCCTCACCCTGTACCTGTGCCTGGTCCGGGCGGGCCGGGCGCTGATCGGCCTGGTCGCCGTCCTCGCCGTCTGCCTCGCGCTGCAGGCGCCGCAACTCGCCTCAGGGTTCGTCCTCGCGGCCCGCGGCCAGGTCGAGTCGGTGGTGGTGACCTCGGTCGACGGCGGCCCCGCGGCCGTCTCCAGCCACGGCCGCTACCTGTGCTCGGTGACCGACCACGAAGGCGTCCCGCTGAAGGTCCGCATCCGGCGCGGCTGCGGCCGCGCCACCCGCCCCGGCGACGAACTCGCCGTCGTCCACGACCGCGAGGGCCGGGTCCCACCCCGCGGACTGACGGCCGGCGGCCCGGTACGCGCCCCGCTGCGCGACGCGTCCGGCTGGGCCGCGGCACTGGTCGCCGGATGCCTGGTGACGGTCGTGCGCTCCTACCGCCTCACCCACCACGCCGCGGCGGCCGTCGGCTGACACCGGAGCGTACGTCGTAGAACGGCTGCCGCAGCGTACGCGCTGGGACGGCCACCGGAGCGTACGTCGCGCAACGGCCGCCGGAGGATACGCCCGAGAGTGCCCGCCGGAGCGCACGCGCTGGAACGGCGGTCAGAGCGCACGCAAGGGAACGACCGCCGGCTGGCTCAACCCACCGCCGGCGCGGGCGTCGTACCGGCCGTGTTCACATTCAGGTCGGGCCGCTGCTTGAGGACCACCATGCCCTCGCCGGGCTGCGGCGGGGGCGGCGTGAGGTCGGCCGTGGGGAGCTTCGGCGGGGTGGTCTGGTGGTACCGGACCTCACGGAAGTCGACGTCGCCCGTCTTCTCCAGCACGGTGATGTGGTCCAGCACCGTGTCGTTGGCGAGGTCGGCCAGCTGACGCACCAGCGTGTTCTGGGTGCTGGCCCGTATCTTCCCGATGGCCGGGAAGATCTGGCCGTGCGTCACCCGCATGATGTTCACGGCCGTGACGTCGAAGTCCTTGCCGGTCTTCGAGTTCACGACCGCGACGAACTCCTGCTGCTGCGGCGTGGCCTTGTTGGGCAGCGTGATGTTCAGCTCCGGCGCGATCTTCCGGCACAGCTCGTCGAGCCCGGCGTGCCCGACCACCAGGTGCGCCCCCGCCTCCTTCATCGCGGGCGTGGTGCCCCGCTGCATGGCCAGCTCACCGAGCGGATACTCCCAGAGCCCGGCCGACCGCACCTTCACCACGAAGTCCCGGTCCGCCTCCGTCAGCGGCCCGTACTTGGTGTTGGCGATGATCCGGGAGGTGTCCGACGTGTTCGTCTCCACCCCGATCATCTTCGGGTAGACCAGCGCGGCGGACGTCAGAACCAGGATTCCCCCTACCAAGACGGTTCCGGCGCTCCTGCGGGACACGGCCATGGTTCCTCCAGACCCGACCTCAACAAACCAGTGCACCAGGAGGTACGGACGGAACGCCCGGACCGATCACCGTTCCCGGAAAATATCCCGGGAAGGTCCGGAACCGACGCCTCCGGCCCCCGCCCGCCGACGATACGCGACCACCGGAACCCGGGACACCGGCCGGGGCACCGGGTCGATGCCGGGACTCCAGCGCCTTCAGCCGCCATCCCCGCCATGGTCCCCCCATCACCTGAACGGCCACGACGTCCGTCCCCACCACCGGACCGCCCCGGACCCCCGCTTCCCCGCCCGGCCCGCCCGGCCCGCCAGGTTGTCCGCGAACTCCCCCGGAATCGTCCGTGATCGGTAACGGACGGATCCGGCACCCGCCGTCCCTCGTCCTGCCAGGTGGTCGGAAGGCGACCGACGAGCGGTGATCAACTGCGGGGAGCGGGGGCGGACATGGCACGTCACGGTGGCGGAGGACGTTGGTACGGCAAGGTGATCGGGTCGGCGCTCGGGGTGACGCTCCTGGCGGCCGGCGCGGCGGTGTGGACCGCCCAGGCCGACACCGCGGACAGCCCGTCGCCCCGGTCGACCGCCTCCGCCGGCCCCGGAACCGACGCCAAGCCGGTCGCGGTCACCATCGTGCACGCCTCGGACCAGGGAACGAACGGCGTCAACATCACCATCGACGACGGCCCCGACCCGGTATGGACGCCCCGAGTGCTCGACGTGCTCGACGAGTACGGGGTGAAGGCGACCTTCTGCATGGTCGGCACCCAGGCCCGGGCCCACCCCGACCTGGTGAAGAAGGTGGTCGCCGCCGGACACCGGCTCTGTGACCACTCGGTGTCCCACGACACCACCATGGACCGGCAGTCCGAGACCTACCAGTCGCAGCAGATCCTCGACGCGGAACGCATGATCACCGAGGCGTCCGGCGGCGTACGCCCGATGTACTACCGGGCGCCGGGCGGCGCCTTCACCCCCTACAGCCGCAAGCTGGCCGCCTCCCGAGGCATGCGTCCGCTCGGCTGGAACGTGGACACCAAGGACTTCGAACGCCCCGGCACGGACGCCATCGTCGCCACCGTCCAGCGAGAACTCCCCAACGGCCCGACCCTCCTCTTCCACGACGCCGGCGGCGACCGCTCCCAGACCGTGGAGGCCCTGCGCCGCACCCTCCCCTGGCTCAAGGCCCAGGGCCGCACCTTCGGCTTCCCGGTGCGCTGAGCACACCACCCCGGCGACCGCCACCGCCGGACACGGCTCCCTCAGTTCACCGGATAACCGCTCTCCTCTATGTCGCGCGCGAGCTCGACCAGACGGATCTGCGGGTTCAACGCGGAGACCACCCCTTCGGTCAGAGGCCGAGACGCGAACACATGACGCACCGCCCCGAGGGCGACCGGGACCTCGTGGTAGTCCTCGGCCCACCGCTGGAACGCCTCCGGGGAGCGGTCGACCAGCAGACGGAACAGGTCGTCGGCGCCGTCCGGGTCTCCCGCCACCTCCGCCGGGAAGTCGATCGCCCCTGTCTTCCACCCGCCGTCCCCCGTCTGCCGCCACATGCAGGCGGTGACGAGAGACACCCCGACCTCGTCCGAGAACGCGGGCTCCGTGACGTACGGCCGGAAGACACCGGGCACCTCGTCGAGCACCCCCGGCCACGGCCCGTCCGCATCGCCGTAGGGACTCATGGGCGACTCGTGGGCGAACCCGCGGACGTAGGCACCCGCCTCGGCGAAGACGACCGAGTACTCGTCGCCCGACCCGTTCCGCATCGAGGCCAACGCCTCACCCGCGGACCAACGCCGGTCGAAGGAGTGACAGCGGTCCTCCCAGGCAGGGCTCAAAATTGCCTCCAGGACGGCCAGGGAACGGCAGTGCTCACGAAGGACACCTGTCTCAGGCAGCCGCCGCGCAACGTCTTCAACAGTCACACCCCCACCCAAGCGCACACCAGCCGTCCTCGA
>NZ_CBDQZH010000015.1:0-171323 GCF_965341775.1 Streptomyces sp. bgisy159
TAAGTGGAAGAACACAGGGCCTGACGTCTATACCGATTTGACAACGCCGCTCACGCCCATGCGGCGAGCGGTCGGTCCGCAGGTGAGTTGCTCGCGCTCGTGGATCCATTGGGCGAGGCGCTGGCTCGCCTCCGAGGTCGCGCCGTGCCCTCCATGGAGCCCGAGGCCGAGTCGTGGAGGGGCGCCCATCCGGCCGGGTCCGGCGGGCGTCACGCGCGACAGCCGGGCTCCGCCTACGGGTGGGGTGGGGCCGTCGAGCCGGGTGGTACGAGTTGTGAGGTGGCCACGGACTCCCGCGGCGGCCATGACGTGGTCGTCGTGGACGACGGCCGTCGGCCGATCCGACGCCAACAGCAGCGATCGTGTCGCGCGAGCCCGCTCCTCTCCCGCGATGCCGGACTCGACAGGCACTCCGCGGTCGAGGCCGAGTTCCGCCACCGCCCTCTCGGACGCCTCCGTACGGATGGCGCTGTGTCCCAGCCCGGCCGGCCCGCCCACCCGGGCGATGCGGCGGTGTCCGAGGACGGCGAGGTAGCGGACGGCCTCGGACACCGCGGTGGCGTCATCGGTCCCCACCGAGGGGAGACCGGCCGTCAGCGTGAATTGCCGACCGCCACCGCCGGCAGGCCGAGGCGTCAGAGCCGGGCCCGCAGGGAAGTCGCAGCGAGGGGCGGTGCGGTCCGGCAGGTGGCGCCGGGCTTCCGGGTTCGCACCGCCCGGCCACACCGCACTCAGTTCAGCGCGGCGAAACTCTCCACCGCCTGGGTCTTGCCGGTGACGATGATGACGTCGCCCTGGGCGATCACCGTCTCGGCGGTGGCGTGGGTGAAACCCTCGCCGGGGCGTTTGATGCCGACGACCGTCACGCCGTACTTGGTGCGGACCCCGCTCTCGCCGAGCGGGACGCCGGTGGCGGCCGCCGGCGCGACGGTCTTGACGAGGGCGTAGTCGTCGTCGAACTCGATGAAGTCCAGCATGCGTCCGGTCACCAGGTGAGCGACGCGCTCGCCCATCTCGTGCTCGGGGAGCACCACGTGGTGCACCCCCAGTCGTTCGAGGATCTGACCGTGCTGCCGGCTGATCGCCTTCGCCCAGATGTTGGGGACGTCGGCCTCCAGCAGGTTGGAGGCGATGAGAATGGACGCCTCGATGTCGGTGCCGATACCGACGACCGCGCTGGTGAACTCGTGCACGCCGAGTTGCCGCAGGACCTCGGGGTCGGTGCAGTCGGCGACCGCCGCGTGGGTGAGGTCGTCGCTGTACTTCTGGACCAGGTGGGGGTCGGTGTCCACGCCGAGCACGTCCCACCCCCGGCTCATCAGCTCGTTGGCCAGCGAACTGCCGAACCGGCCCAGGCCGATCACGGCCACGCGCTGGTCGCCGTACGGGGCGGGGTGTTCGGCCGCCCGCCGCCTGCGGCGGCGCAGGCGCAGGGAGTGCAGGTAGTTACCCAATGACAGGTCGCTCCTCAGGAAGCTGGTAGCGGCGGGTGCGGTCGCGCAGGGCGAGCGCCGAGACGAGGGTGACCGGGCCGAGCCGGCCGACGAACATGAGCACGATGACGATCAGCCGGCCCACGGTCGGCAGATCCCCGGTGATGCCGGTGGACAGTCCCACCGTGCCGAACGCGGACACCGCCTCGAACAGCACCTGTTCGAAGGGCGCGTCGACGACGGAGAGCAGGGCGAGGGTCGCGGTCATCACGAAGCCGACCCCGGCCAGCGCCACGGTCAGCGCCTGGCGCAGCACGTGCGGGGCCAGCCGGCGGCCCATGACCCCGGAGTGGGGTTCACCGCGCACCTCGGCCAGCATCGCGGCGCCCAGCACCGCGAAGGTGCTGACCTTGATGCCGCCCGCGGTGCCGGCGCTGCCGCCGCCGACGAACATCAGCATGCAGGTCAGCAGCAGCGTGGCCGCCGTCATCGAGCCGACGTCCACGCTGTTGAACCCGGCCGTGCGGGACATGGCGGAGTGGAAGAACCCGGCGAGGATCTTCTGGTGCGACGACAACGGCCCGAGGGTCGTGGCGTTGTTCCACTCCAGCACACAGGTCAGCAGGGTTCCGCCGGCGAGCAGGAGGGCCGTGGTGACGACCGTCAGCCGGAAGTGCAGGGACCAGCCACGCCGACCGGTGCGCTGCTTGCGCCGGTGGTGGCGCAGCAGTTCCAGCAGCACGGGAAAACCGATTCCTCCGAGGATCACCGCCACGGCGACGGGCAGTGTCACCCACGCGTCCCGCGCATAGCGCGTGAGGCTGTCGGGGTGCAGCCCGAACCCGGCGTTGTTGAACGCCGACACGGAGTGGAAGAGGCCGAGGTACGTGGCGTCCCCGATCGACTCCCCGTATGCGAAGCGCAGCCGCAGCGCCAGTACGGCCCCCACGGCCAGCTCCACGGCCACGGTGCACCCGGCGACGCCCAGCAGCACGCGCCGTACGTCGCCGATGTCGAGGCTCTTGGTCTCGGCCTGCGCCGTCAGCTGCATACGCAGCCGTAGCTTGCCGGAGAGCAGCAGTCCCAGCAGTGAGGCCATGGTCATGATGCCGAAGCCGCCGACCTGGAAGAGGGCCATGATCACGCCCTGTCCGAAGCCGCTCCAGTAGGTGCCGGTGTCCACGACCGCCAGACCCGTCACGCAGACCGCCGAGGTGGAGGTGAACAGCGCGGTCACCACGTCGGTCCGGATGCCGTCCTGGCTCGCCACGGGCAGCGTCAGCACCGCCGTACCGAGCAGGATCACCGCGCCGAAGGCCGTCACCACGGTGCGGGCGGGGTGGGCCATGACCAGTGCATGCCACACCCGGCCACCGCGCTCGGCGTGTCCCCTCACCCTCCGGCCCTTCCGCCTGTCGGTCACGCGGAGTCCCGCGTACGCGTACGTCGTGGATCCGACAGGTTGACGCCAAGATCCGGCAGGTCACCTTAGCCGAGCCCCTGCCGGGTGGGCAGGCGGGGTCCGATGTCGGCCGGGGAGGGACGGGCGTGCCTGGAGCCCGGCGCGCCCCGGCGTCGCCGCCCCGGGGCGCCCGCGCCCGTACGGCCGGGCGCCGTCACCGCTCGCACCGCCGCGTGCGGGGCGGCGAGTCGGAGGCGGCCCCGTCCCCGCCGGCCCGGGCCGGCCGGATGCTCAGCGGCGGGTCCTGGCCCGCTCCAGAGCCGTGACGCCCACAGCCGCCAGGCCGGTCTGGATGGCCAGTTCGATCCAGTCGACGCCCCTGGTGTCGGCGACCCCGACCCCCGCGGCGATCGCCGTGCCGACGAACGCTGCCGCGATGCCGACGAGGATCGTCCAGAACACGCCGATGTGCTGACGGCCCGGCACGACGAGTCGGCCGAGGACACCGATGACGACGCCGATCACGATCGCGCTGAGAATTCCCGAGATCTCCATGCCAACCCCCTGGATGCCTGCCTCTGCCGAGCGGTCTTCCCCGACTCAGTCTTCCCCCGGGCGGACGGAGCACTCGCTTCGGCGGCGACCCCTGTCCAAGTCGGCCGCTGCCACGGTGAAACCCACCGCCGGAACTTTCCGGCGTGGCCGCTAGTTTCTACGTTGCTGTAGATGAAGCTGGGGCAGCGGGTCGCCGTCGGGCGGCCCGGCCCCGATCGACGTATGGAGTTCTCATGGCCCTGTGGGACCGCATCAAGGAGTCCGCATCGACGATGCAGACTCAGCTCGTGGCGAAGAAGAACGACCTCAAGAGCGGCGCCTTCCGAGACGCGAGCATGGCGATGTGCGCCCTGGTCGCTGCGGCGGACGGCACCATCGACCCCTCCGAGCGGCAACGCGTGGCCCAGCTGATCGCCACCAACGAAGTGCTGCAGAACTTCGACGCCGACGATCTGCGCCGCCGCTTCGAGGACAACCTCACCAAGCTGACCACCGACTTCGCCTTCGGCAAGGTGAGCGTGTTGCAGGAGGTCGCCAAGGCGAAGAAGAAGCCCGCCGAGGCGCGTGCCGTTATCCAGATCGGCATCGTCATCGGGGGCGCAGACGGCGACTTCGACAAGACCGAGCAGGCCGTCGTCCGTGAGGCGTGCTTCACCCTCGAACTGCCGCCGCACGAGTTCGACCTCTGACCGCCCTACCGCCCGCGCCGGGCGCACGCCGACGACACCGGCCCGGCGCGGGCGGGCGACGGCGTGGCGAGCGGGTCGACGCGGGGACGGATCCGGGCACGCCCTGCCGTGCGCCGGCCGGGCCACCGGTTCTGAGGGGCGGGCACCCCGCCGCGCGGCCTTCGGGCCGGGCTCGGTCGCCATGTGACTGAGCGTTGTACTTCTTCGGGCCCGGCTGCGCGCCGCCGTCAACGCGGTCTTCACCCGCCTCTCCCGCCGCAACCAGTCACTGATCGAACGCCAACTCGCCCTGATCGGGGACCTGGAGGACCACGAGACCGACCCGGACCAGCTTGCGAACCTGTTCAAACTGGACCACCTCGCCACACGGGTGCGCCGCAACGGCGAGAACCTGCTGGTGCTCGGCGGCGAGAAACCCGCCCAGCAGTGGGACCGGTCGCTGCCCTCGTCGACGTGGTCCGGGCGGTCGCCTCCGAGGTGGAACAGTACGAGCGCGTCGAGCTGTCCGGGGTCCCGGAGGTGGAGATCGACGGCCCGGCGGTGACCGACCTGGTGCATCTGCTGGGCCGAACTCCTGGAGAAAGCCACCACCTTCTCCTCGCCCCGCTCCCCGGTGCGGGTGACCGCGGTCCGGCTGCCCGACGGGCGGGTCACCGTCGAGATACCCGACCAGGGCATCGGGCTGACGCCCGAGGACTTCGCGGTGCTGAACCACAAGCCGGCGCAGCCGCCGGCCGCGGATGGCGGCGTCTACCAGCACATGGGGCTCTTCGTGGTCGGCAGGCCGGCGGACCGGCACGGCATCACCGTCCGGCTGCGCCCGTCCGGCGCCCGGTCGGGCACCACCTGCCTCGTGACGCCGCCCGCCACGGTCACCCACCGGCCGCCCGGCTCCCCCGCCACCGACACCCTGGCCCTGACCGTCGTCACCGCCGTGTCAGCGCCGGCTGGCACCGGCGGCGTCACCGACGACGAGGACCCGTTCGCCGCTTACGAGGCGTGGGACGACCCGCGGCCCGGCGCTCGCCGCTGAAGCCGGACGGACCCCCCGGCCGCGCCCCCGGGGGCGTACTGCGTGGATGACGGCCCGGTCCACGCCCCTCAAGCGGGCTGCGCCGGCCCGGTGGAGGTGACCACCCACCCCACCGACCACGCCACCGCGGAGGCCGCGTACGCGCAGGCCCCGAGGTGCTCGGCGAGGGCCGGACCCCAGCGGTGGTCCCGGACACGATCAGGACGGCAGTCACGGTCAACGCGTTCCACCGGGTCCCGCCGCCGAGCGGGCATCCGCTGCACCGACCGGGGAACCCGGGGCTCGTCCCCGTCACCAGGAGACGATCATGACCTGGCCCACTCCCTCCCAGGCCGAGGGCGAGCGTGACCCCGAGGACCTGCCCGTCGAGCCGGACCGCACGACCCCGTCCCAGGCCGAAGGTGAGGACGAGGACGAGGACGGCGGACAGACCGACGACGTCGTCTGAGGCCCGCCGCCCGGCCTGACACGACTGACACTCCTCGCCCGCCCGCGCCACTCGTCCGCGTCCGGACGCCCGCCCGCTCACTCGATCTCGTGAGGCCGCCGCCGCGTCCCCCGCCGTGGTCGCCCCGGCCGGTAAGACTGTGCCCGGGACGACCGAGGGGGGTCCGTGGCGCAGCCGCTCGCACATCTTCACAGCCGCCTCCGCAGCAGCCGGTCAGCCCTGCTCACCGCGCTCGTCACGCTGCTCGGAGCCGTCCTCGGCGGAGCGCCGCCGGCCCGTGCCTCGACCTGGACCGTCGTCGCGCCGGGTGTGCTGTACCGGGCGTACGAACTGCGGGCGGCGGCCGGGCCGGCCCGCGCGCACGTGCTGGGCGTCGATCTGACGGACAGCGGGGCGCGGCTCGGCCTGCTCTCTCCTGGGGTGGTGGCGGGCCGGGCAGCCGTCTCCCGGATGGCGGACCGCCGGGGGGCGGTCGCGGGGGTCAACGGGGACTTCTTCGACATCAGCGAGGCACAGCACCCGGGGGTGCCGGCGACGGGTGCGAGCGTCGGTCCGGTGATCGTGGACGGGCGGGTGCTGAAGGGGGCGGTGCCGGACGGCCAGCGGTTCGGGCCCGCGCTGCCGCCGGGGACGTCGACCCGGGACGTCGTCGGCGTCGGTACCGACGGCCGGGCCCGCACGGACAGCCTGTCGTTCTCCGGCTCGGTGGCGACCGGTTCCTGGTGGACCCCGCTGGCCGGGCTCAACCAGTACGCGCTCCCGGAGGACTCGATCGGCGCGTACGACCGCCGTTGGGGCTCGGTCTCCCGGCTGCGGTCGGTCTGCGGCACCGACACCGAGCGGTCCGCGCCGTGCGCCGCGGACGCCTACGAGGTCACGGTGCGCGGGGGTGTGGTGGTGTCGGCCGCGACCGCCCCGGGCAGCGGTCCGATCACCGCGGGCACCACCGTCCTGGTGGGCCGGGAAGCGGGGGCACGGCGGCTGCGCGCGCTGGTCCGGGGGGCCCGGGTGTCGGTGCGGTACGCGCTCACCTCGGCCCGCGGGGTGTCGTACCGCTTCGCGCTGGGCGGCTACCGACTGCTGTCGGGCGGGCGCCCGCTGCCGGGAGTGGACGGCACGACGTCGGCGGTGCGTACCGCCGTCGGGATCGCCGACGGCGGGCGGCGGGTGCTGCTGCTGGCGCTGGACGGCGCTCCGGCCCACCGCTTCGGCCTCACGATCGCCGAGGTCGCGGACGTGCTGCGGGGGCTGGGCGCCACCGAGGGCTTCAGCCTGGACGGTGGCGGCTCCTCGACACTGGTGGCACGCCCGCCGGGAGCGGACTCCGTGACGGTGCGCAACCATCCGGCCGGGGGTGTGGAACGCCCGGTCCCCAACGGCATCGGGGTGTTCTCCCGGTGACCGCTCCGCTCGTCAGGGCCGCAGGCTGCTGACGAGGTCGGCCGTCGCGGTGATGCCGCTGCTGATGGTGGGGGCCATGCTGGTGCCGGCCAGGAAGAAGCCGAGCAGCAGGCAGACCAGCGCGTGCGAGACCTTGAGTCCGCCGTTGCGCAGGAAGATCACTGCCAGGACCAGCAGCAAGAGCACCACCGAGATGGAAATGGCCATCGCCAACCTCCTCCGCTACGTCCGCTTTCGCGGCGTTCGGCCGCAAGTGTGGCGTAGCGGAGGGCGGGTCGGTGCTGCTGAGCCGTAGGCCGATCGGGTGGTGTCCTCGGACGGCGGGTCAGGGGTGGGCGTCGAGGAAGGCCTCCAGCCCCGCGAGGTCGTCGGTGTTGAGGTGATCGACGCCCGCGGCGAGGAGTTCGCCCCACAGGGCGTCGCGGGCGGGGCCGGGCAGGTCGGGGGTGGCCCAGAACCGGACCCGCTGCCCGCGCCGGTGGGCCGCCGCGGCGACGGCGTGCAGCTTGCGGCGTTCGGTGTCCGGGAAGGTGCCGGTGCCGAGCCAGGTGAAGGTGTGCGTCCAGTTGTCACTGATGAGGGGGATGAAGGAGGCGGGCGTGGCGGAGCCGAGGTCGGTGAGGCGCCCGTCGTAGAAGGCACGGCGGACGGTCTGGGCTGCCATGGGCTCTCGGGCGGCGCGGTCCCCGGAGACGACGACGGTGACCGGGCCGGGCCGCACCCGGCCGTGGGCGTACGTCGTGAAGAGGTGGGGGTAGCGGCGCAGCAGTCGGTCGAGGACGAGGTAGGTGGCGACGCCCTCGGTCTTGAGGTCGACGAGCAGTTGCAGCGGCCGTCGCCGACCCCGGTACACGGAGCCGTGGTGGGCCCTGACACGGGCGGCGAGCGGGTCGAGGTAGAGGGCTTCGAGGCTCCGGGCGGGGTCGAGGTCCTCGGGGTCGTGGGCGACCAGAAGCCGGTCCCCGACGAGGTAGACGTCGGCCTCGACGCTGCCGAAGCGGTGATCGAGGGCGTCGAGGAGGGGGCGGTGGTGTTCGTAGTCGTTGTGGGCGTGCGCGCGCCACAACGGGCGGGGGCCGTGGTGCTGTTCGCCGGCCAGCGCGGTGCCGGCGGGCAGCGCGACCGCCCCCGTGAGGGCGGCGCCGAAGGTGGTGAGGGCTCTGCGGCGGGTGGTGAGGGGCATGCGGCTGACTCCCTGTGGACCGGACAGGACCACAGGGAGTATGCGATCGCGATCACCCCAACCAACCCTTCCGGGACAGGAGTTGGCCGGACCGCCGCCACGCGTTCACCCCTTCGGCCGGAACCTCAGGGGGCCTGGAGGCCGACCAGATCGGCCAGAGCGGCGCGGTGCGCGCCCGCGGTGCCGAACGCGATCGAGTCGGCCTTGGCCCGCTTGAGGCAGAGGTGCGCCGGGTGCTCCCAGGTCATGCCGATCCCGCCGTGCAGTTGCAGCGCCTCCTCGGCCGCTCGTACGGCGACGGGTGCCGCGTAGGCCTGGGCGACGGCGACCGCCACGTCCACGTCCCGGCCCGCCGCGAGGGCGCCGGCCGCGTTGCGGGCGGCGGCGCGGAGGCTCACGACCTCCAGCCACAGCTGGGCGAGCCGGTGCTTGAGCGCCTGGAAGCCGCCGACCGGCCGGTTGAACTGCTTGCGGTCCTTGAGGTAGCGGACCGTCTCGGTCAACGACCGGTCGGCGAGCCCCAGTTGCTCGGACGCGAGCAGTCCGGCACCGGCACGCAGGGCGCGCCGAACGGCGGGTTCGGCGGGGCCCAGGCGGCGGGCACCGCGCGCACCGTCCAGGACGACGCGCGCCACCGGCCGGGTCAGGTCCAGGGACGTCTGCGGGACGATCGTCGCGCTGTCGGCGGCGAGGGCGTACAGGCCGCCGTCGTCCGCCGGGACGAGGAGGGTTCCGGCGACGGCCGCGTCCGCGATGCCGGTCAGCTCGCCGTGCAGCGCCCCGTCCCGGACCTCGACGACCGGGAAGGCGGCGCCGGGGGCGGTGTGCAGGCCGACGCAGAGCGCGGCGACGGACGAACCGGTCGCCAGCAGGGTCAGCAGGTCGTCCCCGCCGCACTCCAGCAGTGCCTCGGTGGCGACGACGGCGCTCGTCAGGAACGGCACCGGAGCGACGAACCGCCCCAGCTCCTCCAGGACGACGGCGGCCTCCCGGTGCGTGGCGCCCTGGCCGTCCAGTTCCTCGGGGATCAGCAGGCCGGCCAGGCCCATGCCCTCGGTGAGCGCCTTCCACGCGGCGATGTCGTGCGGGGTGTCGGACTCGGCGCGGGCGATCAGCCCGGCCGTGTCGCAGTGGTCGGCGAGCAGGTCCCGCACCGCGGCGCGCAGCGCCTCTTCCTCCTCGGTGTGGAGGAGATCCGGCTGTGTACTCATCGGGCGAGGTCCTTCCAGGCGACGTCCTTGTCGGTGCGCGGCTCGGCGGGCAGGCCCAGGACGCGCTCGGCGACGATGTTCAGCAGGACCTCGCTGGTCCCGCCCTCGATGCTGTTGCCCTTGGAGCGCAGGTAGCGGTAGCCGGCCTCACGGCCGGTGAAGTCCACCAGTTCCGGGCGGCGCATGGTCCAGTCGTCGTACAACAGGCCCTCTTCGCCCAGGAGTTCCACCTCAAGGCCGCTGATCTCCTGGTTGAGGCGGGCGAAGGCGAGCTTCATGCCGGCGCCCTCGGGGCCGGGCTGGCCGACGGCGAGCTGCTGGCGCAGCCGTTCGCCGGTGAGCCGGGTGACCTCGGCCTCGACCCAGAGCCGCAGGAGGCGCTGGTGCAGGTCGTGGGTGCGCAGTTCCGGGCGTTCGCGCCAGGTCTTCGCGACGGGGCCGATCATGCCGCCCTCGCGGGGCAGCCGCATGCCGCCGATGGCGACGCGTTCGTTGTTGAGCGTGGTCTGGGCGACCCGCCAGCCGTCGCCCACCTCGCCGAGCCGGCGGTCGTCGGGGATGGGGACGTCGGTGAGGAACACCTCGTTGAACTCGGCCTCGCCGGTGATCTGGCGCAGCGGGCGCACCTCGACGCCCGGGTCGGTCATGTCGCACAGGAAGTAGGTGATCCCGGCGTGCTTGGGGACGTCCGGGTCGGTGCGGGCGATAAGGATGGCCCAGCGGGCGACGTGGGCGCTGGACGTCCACACCTTCTGTCCGTTGACGACCCAGGTGTCGCCCTCGCGCACGGCGCGGGTGCCGAGCGCGGCGAGGTCGGATCCGGCACCCGGTTCGCTGAAGAGCTGGCACCACACCTCTTCGCCGGTCCACAGGGGGCGCAGGAACCGCCGCTTCTGCTCCTCGGTGCCGTACTTCAGGATCGTGGGGGCGGCCATGCCGAGGCCGATGCCGATGCGGCGCGGGTCGTTGTCGGGGGCGCCGGCGGCCTCCAGTTCGGCATCGACGACGGCCTGCAGGGAACGGGCGGCGCCGAGTCCGCCGAGACCCTCGGGGAAGTGCACCCAGGCCAGGCCGGCGTCGAAGCGGGCGCGCAGGAAGTCCAGGCGGTCGGTGGTGGCGGGCGGGTGCGCGGCCAGCAGTCGCGCGGTGCGGGCCCTGAGTTCTGCTGCGTCGGTCATGCTGCGTCCTCCATGAGTACCGCGACCCTGCCGGTGGTGACGCCGTCGGCGACCCGCTGCACGGCCGCGGCGGCCCCGCCCAGCGGCACCCGGTCGCTCACCAGCGGCCGGATGGCGCCGCGTGCGGCGAGTTCGGTGAGCTGTTCGTGGCAGTGCTGGACCAGTTTCGGGTTCTTGGTGTTGTACAGGCCCCAGTGCAGGCCGAGGATCGCGTAGTTCTTCACCAGGGCGTGGTTGAGGGCGGGGGTGGGAATCGTGCCGCCGGCGAAGCCGACGACCACGATCCGGCCCTCGAAGGCGACGACCTTGGCGGACTGTGCGTAGGCCTCGCCGCCGACGGGGTCGTAGATCACGTCGGCGCCCCGGCCGCCGGTGGCCTCCTTCACGGCGGCGACGACGTCCTCGGCACGCCGGTCGACGACGACGTCGCAGCCCAGGTCGCGGGCGACGGCGGCCTTCTCCGCGCCGCCGACCACGCCGATGACGGTGGCGCCGGCGGCCTTGCCCAGTTGCACGGCCGCGCTGCCGACCCCGCCCGCGGCGGCGTGCACCAGCAGGGTCTCCCCGGCTTCCAGACGCGCCCGGCGGTGCAGCCCGAACCAGCCGGTCTGGTAGCCGATGTGCAGGGCGGCCGACTCCGCGTCGTCGAGGCCGGCGGGGGCGGGCAGGAGGGCGGCGGCGTCGGCGACGGCGTACTCGGCGAAGCCGCCGTGCGGCAGCGCGGGGGTGGCGAGCACCCGGCGGCCGTCCGGGGTCTCGCCGCAGATCTCCACACCGGGGGTGAAGGGCAGCGGCGGCCGGACCTGGTAGTGGCCCCGGCACATCAGCACGTCCGGGAAGTTGATGTTCGCGGCGCGCACCTTGAGCAGGACCTGGCCCTCGCCGGGGGTGGGCCGCTCGACCTCGCCGAGCCGCATCACCTCGCTCGGCTCGCCGTTCTCGTGCACCTGCCATGCCTGCATGCGGAGCCTCCACGGGACTGCTTCGTCTGACCGGGTCGATCGCATACTAAGCGGTCGCTTGCCGATCAGGGAACAGTCGCGGAGGTCACTTCCCGGAGGCCGGCCGCGCCCGGACGTGCATCCGCTCCCCCTGCGGCCCGAACAGGCTGAGGAACTCCACCGGCCCCTGCCCCGTCGACCCGAACCAGTGCGGCACGCGGGTGTCGAACTCGGCGGCCTCCCCGGCCGTCAGCACCACGTCGTGCTCGCCGAGGACGACCCGCAGCCGCCCGGACAGGACGTAGAGCCACTCGTAGCCCTCGTGGGTGCGCGGTTCGGGTTCCGCCTGCTGCTGCGGCACGAGGATCTTGAACGCCTGGAGGCCGCCGGGCTGCCGGGTGAGCGGGATGTAGGTCCGCCCGTGCCGCACGATCGGTTCGGCCCGCACCCTGGGGTCACCGACCGGCGGGGCGCCGACCAGTTCGTCCAGCGGCACCTGGTGGGCCTGGGCGATCGGCAACAGCAGTTCCAGGCTGGGCCTGCGCAGTCCGGACTCCAGGCGGGACAGGGTGCTCACGGAGATCCCGGTCGCCTCGGACAGCCCCGCGAGCGTCACCTCCCGCTCCTTGCGGATCCGTCGCAGCCTCGGACCGACCTCGGCGAGCACATCATCGGTAGTCATGACATCTATTGCAGGAACGGCAAACAAGCTTGTCAATTCCGCACCCTCACGGCGACCGTGTCCGCATGACCGAGACCTACGAAGTGATCGTGATCGGCGGCGGCGCGGCGGGCCTGTCCGCGGCGCTGGTCCTGGGCCGGGCCCGGCGCCGCACCCTCGTCGTCGACGCGGGTGAGCCGCGCAACGCCCCAGCCGCCCACATGCAGGGCTTCCTCTCCCGGGACGGCATGGCGCCCGCGGAGTTCCTCGCCGTCGGGCGCGAGGAGATCGCCCGTTACGGCGTGGAGCTGGTCCGCGACCGGGCGGTGGACGCCCGCCGCGATACCGGAGCTCCGCCCGCGGGCCGGGATCGGGGCTTCGCCGTCACCCTGGCGGGCGGACCGACTGTGCGCGCCCGACAGCTGGTCGTCGCGACCGGCCTGAAGGACGAGCTGCCCGAGGTGCCGGGCCTCGCCGAGCGGTTCGGGCGGGATGTGCTGCACTGCCCGTACTGCCACGGCTGGGAGGTGCGCGACAAGGCGTTCGGCGTGCTCGCGACCACGCCGATGAGCGTGCACCAGGCGCTGATGGTCACCCAGTGGTCGAAGGACGTGACGTTCTTCCTGCACTCGGTGGCCTCGGACGAGCTGTCCGACGACGATCTGCGGCGGCTCGCGGCGGCCGGGGTGAAGGTGGTGCCGGGCGAGGTGGCGGGCCTGGTCGTCGAGGACGACCGGCTCACCGGCGTGCGCCTCGCCGGCGGCGCCCCCTCTGGGGGAAGCGCGGTCCACGCCCGCGACGTGCTGTTCGTGGCTCCGAGGGCGGTGCCCCGGACCGGACTGCTGGAACGGCTCGGCGCCGAAATGCGCGAGACACCGTTCGGCCGCTACCCGGTGATCGACGAGCGGGGCCTGACGACCGTGCCCGGCCTGTGGGCGGCGGGAAACGCCAGCGGCTTCTCCGAACAGGTGGTCAACGCGGCCAGCCGCGGCTACCGGGCCGGCGCGGCGATCAACGGGGAGCTGCTGATGAGCGACCTGGACTCCGCGGTGGGGAGGTAACCGCCGCGCGGGCGTTGCACCATGGCTGCATGTTGCTGATCCGGCTCGCCGACGTGTCCCGGGAGGTCGCCGCCACCTCGGCGCGCTCCCGCAAGATCGCACTGCTCGCCGACCTGTTCCGCGAGGCGGGCCCCGAGGACGTGCCGGTCGTGATCCCGTATCTGGCGGGCCGGCTCCCCCAGGGCCGCCTGGGCGTGGGCTGGAAGGTGCTGGGCCGGCCGGTCGCCCCGGCGCCGGAGCCGTCGCTGACCGTGCGCGAGGTGGACGCCCGCCTCACCGAGCTGGGCAAGGTGTCCGGCCCCGGCTCCCAGGGCGAACGCACCCGGTTGGTCGGCGCGTTGATGGGCGCGGCCACCGAGAGCGAGCAGCGCTTCCTGGTCGGCCTGCTGACCGGCGAGGTCCGGCAGGGCGCGCTGGACGCGCTGGCCGCGGAGGGGCTGGCCCGGGCGACGGGAGCGCCGGCGGACGAGGTGCGGCGGGCGGTGATGCTGGCCGGGGGGCTGCAGCCGGTCGCCGAGGCGCTCCTCGCGGACGGACCGCAGGCGGTGGACCGGTTCCGGCTGACCGTCGGCCGCCCGGTGCTGCCGATGCTCGCGCACACCGCGTCCTCGGTGGCCGAGGCGGTGGAGCGGCTGGGCGACTGCGCGGTGGAGGAGAAACTGGACGGCATCCGCGTCCAGGTCCACCGCGACGGCGACGACGTGCGCCTGTACACCCGCACCCTGGACGACATCACCGACCGGCTGCCCGAACTGACCGCCGTCGCACGGGAACTGGGCGGCGGCCGGTTCATCCTGGACGGCGAGGTGATCGCCTTCGACGAGCGGGGCCGGCCCCGCTCCTTCCAGGAGACCGCCGGGCGGGTCGGTTCGCGGGTGGACGTGGCGACGGCCGCGCTGGCGGTTCCGGTCTCGCCGGTGTTCTTCGACGTGCTGTCGGTGGACGGCCGCGATCTGCTCGACCTGCCGTTCACCGAGCGGCACGCGGAGCTGGCCCGGCTGGTCCCCGAGCCGATGCGGGTGCGCAGGACGGTGGTGGCGGGGCCGCAGGACGTGCCGTCGGCCCGGGAGTTCCTGGCGGACGCCCTGCGCCGCGGTCACGAGGGGGTGGTGGTCAAGGCCCTCGACGCGCCCTACAGCGCGGGCCGGCGCGGCGCCTCGTGGCTGAAGGTGAAGCCCGTGCACACCCTCGACCTGGTAGTCCTGGCCGCCGAGTGGGGACACGGCCGGCGCACCGGCAGGCTCTCCAACCTCCACCTCGGCGCCCGCACGGCCGACGGCGGCCTCGCCATGCTCGGCAAGACCTTCAAGGGCATGACCGACACGATGCTGGCCTGGCAGACCGAGCGCCTCCAGCAGCTCGCGGTCGAGGACGACGGCCAGGTGGTCACCGTACGCCCGGAACTCGTCGTGGAGATCGCCTACGACGGTCTGCAGCGCTCCACCCGCTACCCGGCCGGCGTGACCCTGCGTTTCGCGCGCGTGGTGCGCTACCGGGAGGACAAGCGTCCCGAGGACGCCGACACGGTGGACACCCTGCTGGCCGCCCACCCGGAGGTGCGGCCGTGACAGCCGGGCGACACAGCGCCGGACTGCTGCTGTTCCGGCACGCCGGCGGCGGGCTGGAGGTGCTGCTCGGCCATATGGGTGGTCCGTTCTTCGCCCGGAAGGACGCCGGGGCGTGGACGGTGCCGAAGGGCGAGTACGAAGCCGGTGAACCCGCCTGGGACGCGGCCCGCCGCGAGTTCCGCGAGGAACTGGGGGTGGCGCCGCCGGACGGCGAGGCGATCGGCCTCGGGGAGGTGCGCCAGCGGGGCGGCAAGGTGGTCACCGCCTGGGCCGTGGAGGCCGACCTGGACCCGGCGAGCGTGGTCCCGGGCACCTTCACGATGGAGTGGCCGCCCCGCTCGGGCCGCGTGGCGGAGTTCCCCGAACTGGACCGGGTCGCCTGGCACGGCCTGGACCGCGCCCGGGAGCTGATCGTCACCGCCCAGCGCGCGTTTCTCGACCGGCTGGCGGAGCACTCGGCCTGAGCGGCCGGGTACGCGTTGCGGCGGGCCCCGCCGCGCGGGAAGGTCGAAGCACAGTCAGCATCTCAGGAGGTCGGTCATGCCCATCGCGACGGTGAACCCGGCGAACGGCGAGACGCTCAAGACGTACGAGCCCATGGGCGAGGAGGAGCTGGAGCGCCGGCTCCAGCTCGCGGAGGCCACGTTCCGGACCTACCGGACGACGTCGTTCGCCGAGCGCGCCCGGCTGCTGACCCGGGCCGCCGAACTCCTCGACGAGGACCAGGCTGACATCGCCCGGACGATCACCACGGAGATGGGCAAACCGATCGTGCAGGCCCGCGCGGAGGCGGCCAAGTGCGCCAAGGCGATGCGCTGGTACGCCGAGCACGCGCCGGGACTGCTCGCCGACGAGGAGCCGGCCGAGGCCGACGTGAAGGACTCGGGTGCCTCACGGGTCGTGGTGCGCTACCGGCCGCTGGGCCCCGTCCTCGCGGTCATGCCGTGGAACTTCCCGCTGTGGCAGGTGGTCCGGTTCGCCGCGCCGGCGCTGATGGCGGGCAACGTGGGCCTGCTCAAGCACGCCTCGAACGTGCCGCAGACCGCCCTGTACCTGGAGGAGCTGTTCCACCGGGCGGGCTTCCCCGAGGGCTGCTTCCAGACGCTGCTGGTCGGCTCGGCCGCGGTGGACGAGATCCTGCGCGACGAGCGGGTCAAGGCCGCCACGCTCACCGGCAGCGAGCCCGCAGGCCGGGCCGTCGCCGCCACCGCCGGAGAGATGATCAAGAAGACCGTGCTGGAGCTGGGCGGCAGCGACCCGTTCGTCGTCATGCCGTCCGCCGACCTGGACCGGGCCGCCGAGGTCGCGGTGAACGCGCGGGTGCAGAACACCGGGCAGTCGTGCATCGCCGCCAAGCGCTTCATCGTCCACTCGGAGGTGTACGACGCGTTCACCGAGCGGTTCGTCGACGGGATGAAGGCGCTGAAGGTGGGCGACCCGATGGACGAGGCAACCCAGGTGGGGCCGCTGTCCAGCGAGCGGGGCCGGGACGATCTGGAGGAACTGGTCGACGACGCGCGCCGCGCGGGGGCGACGGTGCTGTGCGGCGGCCACCCGCTGCGCCGGCCGGAGCTGCCCGGCTGGTACTACCCGCCGACCGTCCTGGCCGGCATCACCCGGGAGATGCGCATTCACCGGGAGGAGGCGTTCGGGCCGGTGGCCACCCTGTACCGGGCCGCCGATCTCGACGAGGCGGTACTGATCGCCAACGACTCGCTGTTCGGGCTGAGCTCCAACGTGTGGACGCGCGACGAGGCGGAGGCCGAGCGGTTCGCCCGGGATCTGGCGGCCGGCGGCGTGTACGTCAACGGCATGACCGTGTCCCATCCGGCGTTCCCGTTCGGCGGCGTGAAGCGGTCGGGGTACGGGCGTGAGCTGTCCGGGCACGGAATCCGGGAGTTCTGCAACATCACGACGGTTTGGCACGGTGCGTGAGGATCGCGCGGCTACGATCTGCGCTTGTGAACCGCGAAGTGACTCTGCCCCTGATCGTCGACGACCAAGGCTCCCTGCAGGTGGCGGCCGCGGATGTGAGCAGGTTGCTGCGGACCGTGGGGACGCGGTGGGTGCGGCTCGTGGAGGCCGGGGAGGATCTGGACGAGGACACGGTGGCCGCGCTCACGATCGAGCTCGCCAAGCTCGCCGACCGCATCGACGTGGCCTGTATCGCGCACAGCAGCGGGGCGCCGTAGTCCCCTCGTTGGAGTAGCAACACGCGAGATCGTCGCCCTCCCGGGTGATCGTGGGTGGAGCACCTTCTGAGGTGAACCACCTTCGAAAGCAGGCACGGTTCATGGCGACTCTGTGCAGACCCTCGGTGTCCGTCCCGGAGCATGTGATCACGATGGATCAGACGCTGGAGCTGGCGCGCTCCCGTCACGCGGATCATCCTCAACTGCCGCTGGCGTTCCGGTTGATCGAGAACACGGGAGTGAAGACGCGGCACATCGTGCAGCCCGTCGAGGAGACCCTCAGGCACCCCGGCTCCGAGGAGCGCAACAAGCTGTACGCGAAGGAGGCCAAGGCCCGCGTGCCGGCAGTCGTCCAGCGGGCGCTCGACGACGCGGAGCTGCTCACCACCGACATCGACGTGATCGTCTACGTCTCGTGCACGGAGTTCATGATGCCCTCGATGACGGCCTGGCTGATCAACGAGATGGGTTTCGACAACACGACCCGCCAGATACCCATCGCCCAGCTGGGCTGCGCGGCCGGCGGCGCGGCGATCAACCGGGCTTCTGCACGGCCTATTCCGAGGCCGACGCCCTCATCGTGGCCTGCGAGTTCTGCTCGCTGTGCTACCAGCCCACCGACCTCGGTGTCGGCTCGCTGCTCTCCAACGGCCTGTTCGGCGACGGCATCGCGGCCGCCGTGGTGCGCGGCCGGGGCGGTGAGGGTGTCCGGCTGGAGCGCAACGGCTCGTACCTGATCCCGAAGACCGAGGAGTGGATCATGTACGACGTTCGGGCCACCGGGTTCCACTTTCTGCTGGACAAGCGGGTGCCGACCACCATGGAGCCGCTGGCCCCGGCGCTTCGCGACCTGGCCGGGTCCCACGGCTGGGACGCCTCCGACCTGGACTTCTACATCGTGCACGCGGGCGGCCCCCGCATCCTCGACGACCTGAGCAGGTTCCTGCGGGTCGATTCGCAGGCCTTCCGGTTCAGCCGCGCCACGCTGACCGAGTACGGCAACATCGCCAGCGCCGTCGTGCTGGACGCGCTGCGCCGGCTGTTCGAGGAGGGCGGCGTCCGGAACCGGGCGCGCGGACTGCTCGCCGGGTTCGGTCCCGGCATCACCGCGGAGATGGCCGTCGGCCACTGGACCTGCGAGGACGAGACGACATGAGCGACGAGACACTCACCGACAGCCGCCCCCCGGTCCGGCAGTGGCCCGCCCTGGACCTGACCGGTGCGGACTTCGACCCGGTGCTGACGGAGCTGATGGCCGAGGGACCGGTCACCCGGATCCGGCTGCCCAACGGCGAGGGCTGGGCCTGGCTGGCCACCCGGATGGACGATGTGCGCACGGTCACCAACGACCCGCGCTTCAGCCGGGAGGCGGTCATGGACCGTCCGGTCACCCGGCTCGCCCCGCACTTCATCCCGGGCCGGGACGCGGTGGGCTTCCTCGACCCGCCCGACCACACCCGGCTGCGCCGCGCGGTGGCCGCCGCGTTCACCGCGAAGGGTGTGGAGCGCGTCCGTGAGCGGGCGCGCGGCATGCTCGACGAGCTCGTGGAGGAACTGCTGTGCGACGGCCCGCCGGCCGATCTGACCGAGGCGGTGCTCGGACCGTTCCCCATCGCGGTGATCTGCGAGCTGATGGGCGTCCCGGCCGCGGACCGGCAGTCCATGCACACCTGGACCCAGCTGATCCTGTCGTCCTCGCACGGCGCCCATGTCTCCGAGCGGGCCAAGGAGGAGATGGGCGCCTACTTCTCCGACCTGATCGGGCAGCGCGAGGGCAGCACCGGCGAGGACGTCACCTCGCTGCTGGGCGCGGCCGTGGGCCGGTGCGAGGTGTCGCTGAGCGAGGCGGTGGGCCTGGCGGTGCTGCTGCAGATCGGCGGCGAGGCGGTGACCAACAACAGCGGCCAGATGTTCTATCTGCTGCTGACCCGACCGGAGCTCGCCGACCGGCTGCGCACGGACCCGGCGATCCGCCCCCAGGCCATCGAGGAGCTGCTGCGCCTCATCCCGCACCGCAACGCGGTCGGGCTGTCCCGGATCGCCCTGGAGGACGTGGAGATCGGCGGCGTGCGCATCCGCGAAGGGGACGCGGTCTACGTGTCGTACCTGGCGGCCAACCGCGACCCGGAGGTCTTCCCGGACCCGGAGACGATCGACCTCACGCGCGCGCCGAACCCGCACGTCGCCTTCGGCTTCGGGCCGCACTACTGTCCGGGCGGGATGCTGGCCCGGCTGGAGTCGCAGTTGTTGATGGACGCGCTGCTGGACGGTGTCCCGAGGCTGCGGCCGGCGGTCGCTCCGGAGCAGGTGCCGTTCCGCAGGGGCGCGCTGATCCGGGGCCCCGAGGCCCTGCCGGTCACGTGGTGATCCGCCGGTGACCGCGACCGAGGGCCTGCTGGTGCCGCCGGGGCACGGCCGGATCGTCGACACCCCTGCCCAGCGCGTCACCTTCAAGGTGACCGGCAGTCACTCCCGTACCGCCTCCACCTTCGAGGTGGAGGTGCCGCCGGGCTTCGACGTCGGTGCCCATGTGCACACCCGCAGCGAGGAGTTGTTCTACGTGCTGGAGGGCGAGCTGGACGTGCTCGCCTTCGAGCCGCGGGTGCGCACGCCCGACCACTGGCAGCGCTGGGAGTCCGCTGCGGGCCACCGGGTGGTACGGGCGACGCCGGGCACGGTGATCGTCGTACCGCCCGGGCGCCCGCACGCGTTCGCGAACCCGACGGACGCCCCCGCCAGGATGTTGTTCCAGGCGTCCCCGCCGCCCGACCACGAGCGGTACTTCGAGGAGCTGCTGGAGATCCTGGGCGGGGGCGGGCCGCCCGACCACGCGGCGATCGCAAAGCTGCGGGCGCGGTACGACATCGAGCAGCTGACCCCGTTGCGCCACCGCTAGCGGATCGGCGTCCCCGACAGCGTCCGGGCGATCACCAGCCGCTGGATCTCGCTGGTGCCTTCGAAGATGGTGTAGATGGCGCTGTCGCGGTGCATGCGCTCCACCGGGTACTCGCGGGTGTAGCCGTTGCCGCCGAGGATCTGGATCGCCTGTGCGGTGACCTTCTTGGCGGTCTCGCTGGCGAACAGCTTGGACATCGAGCCCTCGGCCGCCGTGAACGGCTTGCCGTTGACCGCCATCCAGGAGGCGCGCCAGACCAGCAGCCGGGCGGCGTCGATCTGCGTGCGCATGTCGGCGAGCTGGAAGGCGACGCCCTGGTTGTCGATGATCGGGCGGCCGAACTGCTCGCGGGTCGTCGCGTAGTCGAGGGCGACCTCGTAGGCGGCGCGGGCGGTGCCGACCGCCATGGCACCGACGGCCGGGCGGGACGCCTCGAAGGTGGCCATCGCCGCGTTCTTGACGCGCTCACCGCCGGCCTTCGCCCGCTCCCGGGCCCGGGCGAGGCGCTCGTCCAGCTTCTCCTTGCCGCCGAGCAGGCAGGAGCCCGGGACGCGTACGTCGTCGAGGACGACCTCGGCGGTGTGCGAGGCGCGGATGCCGTGCTTCTTGAACTTCTGGCCCTGGGTCAGGCCGGGCGTGTCCGGCGGGACGATGAAGGAGGCGTGGCCCTTGGAGCCCAGCTCCGGGTCGACGACGGCGACGACCACGTGGACGTTGGCAATGCCGCCGTTGGTCGCCCAGGTCTTGGTGCCGTTGATCACCCATTCGTCCTTGGCCTCGTCGTACACCGCGCGGGTGCGCATGGAGGCGACGTCGGAGCCGGCGTCGGGTTCGGAGGAGCAGAACGCGGCGACCTTGACGTCGCTCGCGTCCCCGTACATCTGGGGGATCCAGGTGCCGATCTGCTCCTCGGTGCCGTTGGCGAGGACGCCGACGGCGGCGAGGCCGGTGCCGACTATGGAGAGCGCGATGCCCGCGTCGCCCCAGAACAGCTCCTCCATCGCCATGGGGATGCCGAGGCCGGTGGGGTCGAAGTACTGCTGGGCGTAGAAGTCGAGGGAGTAGATGCCGACCTTGGCGGCCTCCTGGATGACCGGCCAGGGAGTCTCCTCACGCTCGTCCCATTCGGCGGCCGCGGGGCGGATGACGTCGGCGGCGAATCCGTGCAGCCAGTCCCGGACCTCCTTCTGTTCGTCGTTGAGCTCCATGGTGAACTCGGCCATGTCCCCTCCAGCGGCGGCACACCGACGTGCCGTATCGTGTTACTAGCGGTAACGCGAGTGTGTTACCGGCCGGTAGGAAAAGTCAACTCCTGATGACAGCTCGGCATCCCGTTCGAGGTGTCCCCGCCGTCAGGTGCTAGTTTGCGCAGGCGTCACCGAATCAGCACGGGTGGGGAGAGCACATGGACACCACGCAGCGCAGCGACCAGCAGCGGTCCGCCGACCGCCGACGGCGCGAGCTGCTGGAGGCCGCGGACCGGGTGGTGCTCCGGGACGGCCCGCAGGCGTCGATGAACGCCATCGCCGCCGAGGCGGGCATCACCAAGCCCATCCTCTACCGCCACTTCGGCGACAAGGGCGGGCTCTACGCGGCCCTGGCCAAGCGGCACACCGACGCGCTGCTGGACTCGCTGCGGGCGGCGCTGGACGCGCCCGCCGACCGGCGCGAGCGGGTCGAGGCCACCCTCGACACCTACCTCGGGGCGATCGAGGCGCGACCCCAGGTGTACCGCTTCCTGATGCACCCGGCCGAGGGCTCGCAGAGCGGCGACCAGGGCTTCGACGTCGGCAAGCACAGCGCCCCGCTGCTGCGGCGGATGGGCGAGGAGCTCGCGCAGGTCATCGAGGAGCGGCTGGATCTCGGGCCGGCGAGTCAGCAGCTCGCCCGCGTGTGGGGCCACGGCATCGTCGGCATGATGCACGCGGCCGGGGACTGGTGGCTGGGCGAGCGTCCCTGCTCCCGCGCCGAGCTGGTACGGAGCCTGGCGGACCTGCTGTGGGGGCGGCTGGCGGCGGCCGGCGACAAGATGGGCGGTCCCGGTTTCTGAGCCGCGCTCAGCGGGGCGGGGAACACACCCGCGCCGCCCCCTCGCGCGGATTCACCGCGCCCACGGCGCTCGGGCGGCCCGACGCAGCACCCTCCGCCTGCGCCACCCCGTGAGGCGGTCCACATAGAGCGTGCCGTCCAGGTGGTCCACCTCGTGCTGGAGGCACCGGGCGAAGAACCCGGTCCCGTGCACGGTCACCGGCTCCCCCGTCACCGTGCGGCCCTCGACGACCGCGTGGTCGTACCGCTCCGTGCCCGCCTCCAGCCCCGGCAGGGACAGGCAGCCCTCGGGGCCGCGGAGCACCACGCCGTCCGCCTCGACCAGGCGCGGGTTCACGAGGTGGCCCAGGTGGCGGACGTCCTCGTCGTCGGGGCAGTCGTAGACGAAGACCCGCAGCCGCTCCCCCACTTGGCTGGCGGCAAGGCCCACTCCGCGAGCCGCGTACATCGTCGCGAACAAATCCTCCACGAGCGCCGCGAGTTCCGGACCGAAGTCCGTGACATCCTTGCAGGGCTCGTGCAGCACCGGGTTGCCGAGCAGGGTGAGGGGCCGGACGCGCCCGCGGGCGCCCGGGATCGAGCCGTGTCGCATGGCCGCAAGGGTACGGTCCTCACTGCCCACGCCACCGCCGCGCGCGCGTGGGCCGGGATTCGGGAGTGTGAATGGATCTCGATAGGCTGACCACCCACCACGGTGCCGTCAGGCTTCAGGCGCGGCGCGAACGCAAGGAGGATCGAGAACTGATGGCAGGCAACTCGGACCCGCTGACGCCACGGGCCAAGCTGGCCGTGACCGCGGGCAAGGCGGTCGCTGCGGCATCCCGCGCCGCCGGGCGCGGCAGCGGATCGGTGATCGGCGGCCGGGTCGCGCTGAAACTCGACCCCGACCTCCTCGCCCGGCTCGCCCAGCACCTGGACGTGATCCTGGTCTCGGCGACCAACGGCAAGACCACCACCACCCGGCTGATCGCCGAGGCCCTGCGCGCCGCGGGCCCCGTCGTCTCCAACGCCCTCGGCGCCAACATGCCGGCCGGCATCACCTCGGCCCTGGCCGGCGGCTCGGACGCCAAGTTCGGCGTCATCGAGGTCGACGAGAAGTACCTCGCCGGGGTGGCCCGGGACACCGCGCCCAAGTGCATCGCGCTGCTCAACCTCTCCCGGGACCAGCTGGACCGCGCCGCCGAGACCCGCATGCTCGCCGAGAACTGGCGCGAGGGGCTCGCCGGGTCCAAGTCGGTCATCGTGGCCAACGCCGACGACCCGCTGGTCGTGTGGGCCGCATCCTCCTCGCCCAACGTGGTGTGGGTCGCCGCCGGGCAGATGTGGAAGGACGACGCCTGGTCCTGCCCGTCCTGCGGCGGTGTGATGCAGCGGCCGGGCGAGGACTGGTTCTGCGGCGAGTGCGGCTTCCGTCGGCCGACGCCGAGCTGGGTGCTGTCCGGGGACCACGTCCTCGACCCGCACGGCTCCGCGTGGCCCATCCACCTCCAGCTCCCGGGCCGCGCCAACAAGGCCAACGCGGCCAGCTCCGCCGCCGTCGCGGCCGTCTTCGGCGTCCCGCCGCAGGTGGCCCTGGAGCGCATGTACCAGGTGCAGGCGGTCGCCGGGCGCTACGACGTGGTGCAGTTCATGCAGCGCGACCTGCGGCTGCTGCTGGCGAAGAACCCGGCCGGCTGGCTGGAGACCTTCAGCCTGATCGATCCGCCGCCCACCCCGGTGATCCTGTCCGTCAACGCCCGCGGCGCCGACGGCACCGACACCTCCTGGCTGTGGGACGTGGACTACACGCGTCTGACCGGCCACCCGATCTTCGTCATCGGCGACCGGAGGCTGGACCTCGCCGTGCGGCTGGAGGTCGCGGGCCAGCACTTCCAGGTGTGCGACACCCTCGACCAGGCGGTGCAGCAGGCGCCGCCCGGCCGGATCGAGGTCATCGCGAACTACACCGCCTTCCAGGACCTGCGCCGCCGCGTCGGCAACTGACACACAGGGGACTTACGTGAGCGACAACCAACTGCGGGTCGTCTGGGTCTACCCGGACCTGCTCAGCACCTACGGCGACCAGGGCAACGTGCTGGTCGTGGAGCGCCGGGCCCGGCAGCGCGGCCTGGACGTGGCACGCCTCGACGTGCGCAGCGACCAGCCGATCCCCACCTCCGGCGACATCTACCTCATCGGCGGCGGCGAGGACCGGCCGCAGCGGCTGGCCGCGGAGCGGCTGCGGCGGGACGGCCACCTGTACCAGGCGGTGAACAACGGCGCGATCGTGTTCGCGGTGTGCGCCGGCTACCAGATCCTCGGCCACGAGTTCGTCAACGACCTCGGCCAGCGCCAGCCGGGCCTCGGCCTGCTCGACGTCACCACGGTGCGCGGCGAGGGCGAGCGGTGCGTCGGCGACGTCCTCGGCGACATCGACCAGCCCCTGGGCCTGCCGCCGCTGACCGGGTTCGAGAACCACCAGGGCATCACCCACCTCGGCCCCACCGCCCGCCCCCTGGCCCGGGTCCGCCTCGGCCGGGGCAACGGCACCGGCGACGGCACCGAGGGCGCGTACAACGACACCGTCTTCGGTACGTACATGCACGGCCCGGTGCTCGCCCGCAACCCGCAGATCGCGGACCTGCTGCTGAAGCTGGCCCTGGACGTCAACGCGCTGCCGCCGACCGACGACCGCTGGTACGAGGCGCTGCGCAACGAGCGCATCGCGGCGGCGCAGCAGCCCGCGTGACCGGCGGTCGCGCGACCGGGCTGTTCACCTGATCTTCGGGGCACCGTCAGCAGCCCGTCTGACGGTGCATCCGCGCAGGTGAGCGGGGCCGTCCAGCAGGCGGACGCACGGTACGGCCCCGCCCCCTCCTGACGCTAGGGTGGCGGGGATTCGTGCCGGACGACGGGGTCCGGTCCCCGCGCCCACATGGAGAAGGTTGTTTCGGGCTATGCGCATTGGTGTCCTCACGTCCGGCGGCGACTGTCCCGGCCTGAACGCCGTCATCCGGTCCGTCGTACACCGTGCCGTCGCCGACCACGGCGACGAGGTCATCGGCTTCCGCGACGGCTGGAAGGGCCTCCTGGAGTGCGACTACCTCAAGCTCGACCTGGACGCGGTGGGCGGCATCCTCGCCCGCGGCGGCACCATCCTCGGCTCCTCCCGGGTCCAGCCCTCGCACCTGCGCGACGGCGTGGAGCGGGCCCGCGGCCACGTCGAGGAACTGGGTCTCGACGCGATCATCCCGATCGGCGGTGAGGGCACCCTGAAGGCGGCCCGGCTGATGTCGGACGCCGGTCTGCCCGTCGTGGGCGTGCCGAAGACCATCGACAACGACATCGCGGTCACCGACGTCACCTTCGGTTTCGACACGGCCGTCGGCGTCGCCACGGACGCCCTGGACCGACTGAAGACGACCGCCGAGTCGCACCAGCGGGTGCTGGTCGTGGAGGTCATGGGCCGCCACACCGGCTGGATAGCGCTGCACTCCGGGATGGCGGCCGGCGCGCACGCCATCGTGGTGCCGGAGCGGCCGTTCGACATCGAGGAGCTGACCCGGCGGGTCGGTGAGCGGTTCGAGGCGGGCAAGCGGTTCGCGATCGTCGTCGCCGCCGAGGGTGCCAAGCCGCGGCCCGGCACCATGACCTTCGACGAGGGCGGCAAGGACATCTACGGGCACGAACGGTTCGCCGGCATCGCGCGCCAGCTCTCCATCGAGCTGGAGCAGCGGCTCGGCAAGGAGGCGCGGCCGGTGATCCTTGGCCACGTCCAGCGGGGCGGCACGCCCACGGCGTACGACCGGGTGCTGGCGACCAGGTTCGGGTGGCACGCGGTGGAGGCCGTGCACCGCGGGGAGTTCGGGGTGATGACCGCGCTGCGGGGCACCGACATCGTGACGGTGTCGCTGGCCGAGGCCGTGAAGACGCTGAAGACGGTGCCGGCCGAACGGTACGCCGAGGCCGAGTGCGTGCTCTAGCCTCCGGCGGGCGCCGGCGGTGCGTGACCGCCCGCGCGGTTCGTCCCGCCCCGGACGGCGGTGGCCCCCGGTCACGAGGGTGACCGGGGGCCGTCCTAGTCTTGTGGGGACCGTTTGAGCGCAAACCCCCACGAAAGCAGGAGCCGGCCGATGGATCACAGTGGGCACGGCATGGACATGGATCTGCAGCCCTTCACCCTCGGGCGGGGGCTGCAGTGGTCGGCGGAACCGTTCTTCCTCGTCGCCTGTGCCTTGGGGCTCGGCCTGTACCTGTGGGGTGTCGTACGGCTGCGGCGGCGCGGGGACGCATGGTCCCCGGGGCGGACGGTGGCGTTCGTCGCCGGCGTGCTCACCGTCGCGCTGATGATGTGCACCAAGCTGAACGACTACGGCATGGTGATGTTCAGCGTGCACATGGTGCAGCACATGGTGATCAGCATGCTGTCGCCGATCCTGGTCCTGCTCGGCGCCCCGGTGACGCTGGCGCTGCGGGCGCTGCCGGTGGCCGGTCAGGGACGCAAGGGGCCGCGCGAGCTGCTGCTGATGCTGCTGCACAGCCGGTACATGCGGGTCGTCACGCATCCGCTGTTCACGATCCCGATGTTCATCGCGAGCCTGTACGCCCTGTACTTCACCCCGCTGTTCGACTTCCTGATGGGGTCCAGGACCGGGCACGTCGCGATGATGGTGCACTTCTTCGCCGTCGGCCTGGTGTTCTTCTGGCCGATCATGGGCGTCGACCCGGGGCCGCACCGGCCCGGCTATCTGATGCGGATGCTGGAGCTGTTCGCGGGCATGCCGTTCCACGCGTTCTTCGGGATCGCGCTGATGATGGCCTCGACGACGATGGTCGAGACCTTCCAGAACCCGCCCGCCTCGCTGGGTGTCGACCCCCTCTCCGACCAGACCGCGGCCGGCGGAATCGCCTGGGCGTTCAGCGAGATCCCGTCGGTGCTGGTCCTGATCGCCCTGCTGTTCCAGTGGTACGGCTCCGAGCAGCGCCAGGCCAAGCGCAAGGACCGCGCCGCCGACCGGGACGGTGACAAGGAGCTGGAGGCGTACAACGCCTACCTCGCCTCGCTGGACGCCCGCCGGAGCTGACCGGGATGCGCCGGGGCATCGCCGCGCGGCCGCCCGCCGGGGCACCATGGAGGGAACGCGCCCTGCCGAGGGGCGTGCCGAGGAGGGTGCCGCGATGCCCGGTTCCACTGAAGGTTCCACCAGGACGATGGGGGCGCTCACCGTCGGCGGTCTGGTCGTGGTGACCGCCTACACGGTGGCGATCGGCAGCAACGGCTGGCTGTGGTTCGGCTGGGTCGTGCTGGGACTGATCACCCTGGCGCTGATCATGATGCGCGGCAGTTGAGCGGAGCCACGGGAGCCCCGTGGATCACGGGGCTCCCAGGCCGGCCGCCGAGTGCACCCCGGGCTGGTACTTCGGCAGCCGGGCGGTGATCTTCATGCCGGCGCCGGGGGCGGTCTCGATGACGAGGCCGTGGTCGTCGCCGTAGACCTGGCGGAGCCGGTCGTCCACGTTGGACAGGCCGATGCCGCCGGACGGGCTGACCTCACCGGCGAGGATGCGGCGCAGCAGCGCGGGGTCCATGCCCGCGCCGTCGTCCTCGATGGTCACCAGGGCCTCGGCACCGGCGTCCTGGGCGGTGATCCGGATGTGGCAGCGGTCGGCCTTGCCCTCCAGACCGTGTTTCACGGCGTTCTCGACGAGCGGCTGCAGGCACAGGAACGGCAGGGCGACGGGGAGCACCTCGGGGGCGATCTGCAGGGTGACGGCGAGGCGGTCGCCGAAGCGCGCGCGGACCAGGGCCAGATAGTGGTCGATGGCGTGCAGTTCGTCGGCGAGGGTGGTGAAGTCGCCGTGCCTGCGGAACGAGTAGCGGGTGAAGTCGGCGAACTCCAGGAGCAGCTCGCGGGCCCGCTCGGGGTCGGTGCGGACGAAGGACGCGATCACCGCGAGCGAGTTGAATACGAAGTGCGGGCTGATCTGGGCGCGCAGCGCCTTGATCTCGGCCTCGATGAGGCGGGTGCGGGAGTCGTCGAGGTCGGCCAGCTCCAGCTGGACCGACACCCAGCGGGCGACCTCGCCGGCCGCCCGGACCAGGACGGCGGACTCGCGCGGCGCGCAGGCCACCAGCGCCCCGTGGACGCGGTCGTCGACGGTGAGGGGGGCGACCACCGCCCAGCGGACCGGGCAGTCGGGGGCGTCGCAGTGCAGCCGGAACGCCTCGCCACGACCCGTTTCCAGCGGTCCGGCCAGCCGCTCCATGATCTCGGCGCGGTGGTGGGCGCCGACGCCGTCCCAGGCCAGCACGTCCTTCTCGTCGGTGAGGCAGAGGGCGTCGGTGCCGAGCAGGGAGCGCAGCCGGCGGGCCGACCTGCGGGCGGTCTCCTCGGTGAGGCCGGCGCGAAGCGGGGGCGCGGCGAGGGAGGCGGTGTGCAGGGTCTGGAAGGTGGCGTGCTCGACGGGGGTGCCGAGCCCGCCGAGGTTCTCGGGGCGTGCGGTGCGCCGGCCGAGCCAGAAGCCGGCGGTCAGCAGGGGGAGGATGGCGACGAGGAAGCCGGCCAGGAAACCGCTCATGCGCGCTCCTGCGCGGGGTGGGGCTCCTCGGGTGGCGGGTACGCGGGTGTCCGCAGGGCCTCCGGCAGGTGGAAGCGGGCGAGGACGGCGGCCGTGTCGGCGGGGACGCGGCCCGGGGTGGCCAGGGACACCAGGATCATGGTGAGGAAGCCCAGCGGTACCGACCACAGCGCGGGCCAGGCGAGCAGGGCGTGCAGGCGGCCCGTGCCGGGCAGTCCGGCCATGGTCGCGGCGACCGCGACGAAGGCCGCGCCGCCGCCGACGAGCATCCCGGCGGCCGCGCCGGGCGGGGTGAGCCGCCGCCACCAGATGCCGAGGACGAGCAGCGGGCAGAAGGACGACGCGGACACCGCGAAGGCCAGCCCGACCGCGTCGGCCACGGGCAGCCCGCCGACCAGCAGGCTGGCGGCGAGCGGCACGGCCATGGCGAGCCCGGTGCCCAGCCGGAAGTGGCGGACGCCCCGGGTGGGCAGCACGTCCTGGGTGAGGACGCCCGCGACGGCCATGGTCAGTCCCGAGGCCGTGGAGAGGAACGCGGCGAACGCGCCGCCGGCCACCAGTGCGCCGAGCAGGTCACCGCCGGGGCCGCCGATCATCCTGCCGGGCAGCAGCAGCACCGCGGCGTCGGCGTCGGCGGTGAGGGTCAGTTCGGGGGCGTACAGCCGGCCCAGGGCACCGTAGAGGGGCGGGAGCAGGTAGAAGGCGCCGATCAGGGCGAGGACGGCGACCGTGGTGCGGCGGGCGGCGACGCCGTGCGGGCTGGTGTAGAAGCGGACGACGACGTGCGGCAGGCCCATGGTGCCGAAGAAGGTGGCGAGGATCAGTCCGTAGGTGGCGTACAGCGGGCGCTCGGCACGGCCCTCGGCGAGCGAGGTGGACAGGCCGCCGTTGCCGGCGCGGTCGGCGGCGGGGACGGTGGTGTGCGCGGCGAAGGTGAGACGGGTGCCGCCGGTGACGCGGTGGGTGCCCGGGGGCAGCCGCACCTCGGTGCCGTCGAGGGGCCGGCTGTCCACGGTGCCGGTGACCGTCACGGTCAGGGGCGAGTCGAGTCTCAGGTCGAGGGTGTCGTCGACGCGCACGGCACGCTGCTCACGGAAGGCGGCCGGTTCCGCGAAGGCCTGCCGGGGCGCGCCGTCGGACTGCCAGGCGAGGACGAGGAAGAGCGCGGGGACGAGCAGGGCGGTGAGCTTCAGCCAGTACTGGAAGGCCTGGACGAAGGTGATGCTGCGCATCCCGCCGGCGGCGACGGTCACGGTGACGACCACGGCGACGATGATCCCGCCGAGCGAGTCGGGGGCGTCGGTGAGGACCGCGAGGGTGAGTCCGGCGCCCTGCAGCTGGGGCAGCAGGTAGAGCCAGCCGACGCCGACCACGAAAGCGCCCGCGAGACGGCGCACGGGCCGGGAGGCGAGCCGGGCCTCGGCGAAGTCGGGGAGGGTGTAGGCGCCGGAGCGGCGCAGCGGGGCGGCGACGAACAGCAGCAGGACCAGGTACCCGGCCGTGTAGCCGACCGGGTACCACAGCATGTCGGGACCCTGGACGAGGACGAGTCCGGCGATGCCGAGGAACGAGGCGGCGGAGAGGTACTCGCCGCTGATGGCGGCCGCGTTCAGGCGGGGGCCGACGGTGCGCGAGGCGACGTAGAAGTCGGAGGTGGTGCGGGAGACGCGCAGGCCGAAGGCACCGACGAGGACGGTCGTGACGACCACCAGGGCGACGGCGGGGACGGCGTAGGCGGAGTTCACGGCGGTGCCCGGTGCTCAGCGGTCCTCGACCAGCCGCACGAAGTCCCGCTCGTTGCGTTCGGCGCGGCGCACGTACCAGCGGGCGAGCAGGACCAGCGGCGCGTACAGGCAGAAGCCGAGCACCGCCCACTCCAGGCGGCGGGCCTGGGGCATGGCGGCGAAGACCAGCGGCAGGGGTCCGACGAGGAGGGCGAGGACGGCGAACACGGTGAGCGCGGCGCGCAGCTGGCTGCGCATGAGGGAGCGGACGTAGGTGTGGCCGAGGGTGGTCTGCTCGTCGATCTCGGTGCGCGGGCGGTAGTGGCCCAGGGCACGCCGGGTGCGGCGGGGCGGGCCGGTGACCACGACACGGCGTTCGGCTCTGCGCTCGGCGGGGGCGGCGGGGTCGTGCGGCACCGTCAGGCCCTCCTCATCAGCAGGTCCCGCAGTTCGCGGGCGTGCCGACGGCTGACCTGGAGTTCCTCGCCGCCGATCAGGACGCTGACGGTGCCGGCGTCCAGGCGCAGCTCGTCGATGTGGTGCAGGGCGACCAGGTGGCGGCGGTGGATGCGCACGAAGCCGCGGGCGCGCCAGCGCTCCTCCAGCGTGGACAGCGGGACGCGCAGGAGGTGGCTGCCCCGGTCGGTGTGCAGACGGGCGTAGTCGCCCCGTGCCTCGACGTGGGTGATGTCGGCGACGGCGACGAACCGGGTCACCCCGCCGAGTTCGACGGGTATGTGGTCCGGGTCGGGTTCGTGGACGGGGATGGGCGGCGGGGCGGTGCCGGCCGCCGCGTCGGGGATGGCGGCGGCGCGCCGTTCGGCGACGCGGCGCACGGCCTCGGAGAGGCGTTCGGTGCGCACGGGTTTGAGGACGTAGTCGACGGCCTTGAGGTCGAAGGCCCGGACGGCGAAGTCCTCGTGGGCGGTGACGAACACGACGAGCGGGGGCTGGGCGAAGCCGGTGAGCAGCCGGGCCAGGTCGAGGCCGTCGAGGCCGGGCATCTGGATGTCGAGGAAGACCACGTCGAGGGCGTCGGGGCCGTCGGGGCCGCACTCCAGGGCACGGTTGATGCGGCGCAGGGCCCCGGTCGCGTCACCGGCGCCCTCGACCGTGCCGATCCGCGGGTCCGCGGTCAGCAGGTAGAGGAGTTCCTCCAGCGAGGGCCGTTCGTCGTCCACGGCGAGCGCGCGCAACATGAAGGTGGAGTGTAGGGGCGATCCGCGCCGGGGGACACGTGCCGTGCGCGGCCGTCCCGCCGGTCGGGCGCGAGGGTCCTCCCCACTGGATACAGTGCCCGCATGCACAGCGTTCCCGCCTCGTTCGACGAGCTCGACCGGAAGATCATCACGGCTCTGATGGCGAACGCCAGGACCAGCTTCGCCGAGATCGGGACGGCGATCGGGCTGTCGTCGACGGCGGTGAAGCGCCGGGTGGACCGGTTGCGGGACGCCGGGGTGATCACCGGCTTCACGGCGACGGTGAAGCCGTCCGCGCTGGGCTGGCGCACGGAGGCGTACGTCGAGGTGTTCTGCGAGGGCGCGGCCCCGCCGCGGCGGCTGGCGGAGGTGGTGCGCAACCACCCGGAGATCACCGCCGCGATGACGGTGACCGGTGGGGCGGACGCGCTGCTGCACGTGCGGGCGCGGGACGTGGAGCACTTCGAGGAGGTGCTGGAGCGGATCCGGGCGGAGCCGTTCATCCGGAAGACGATCAGTGTGATGGTGCTGTCGCACCTGCTGCCGGAGAGCCCGGAGGCCGGCGCCAGCCAGCCCGCACCAGACGTGCGCTGAGACCGTTGAACACGCAGCATCGTTGCGTGGACACGCAGCTCTTGTTCCTTGTCGGGCGGTTCGGTCAGTTTCTACCGTGGTGTCAACCCTCAGTCGACACCGCTGACAAGCGGAGGACCCCAGCGGAGGAACCCCTCTGTGACCGACAGCCGTGTGCCGCGCCCCCGGCGCTTCCTGGTCTGCGAACCCAGACACTTCGCCGTGCAGTACGCGATCAATCCCTGGATGCATCCCGACACCCGGGTCGACGTCGACCTGGCGCAGGAGCAGTGGCAGGCGCTGATCAGTGCCTACCGCGCCCACGGTCACGCCGTGGACACCCTGGAGCCGGTCCCCGGCCTGCCCGACATGGTCTTCGCCGCGAACTCGGCGGTCGTCGTCGACGGCCGGGTCCTCGGCTCCCTCTTCCACGCCCCCGAGCGGCGGCCCGAGTCCCTGCACTACGACACCTGGTTCAAGGACGCCGGCTACGCCGTGCACCGGCCGGAGTCGGTGTGCGAGGGTGAGGGCGATCTGGTGTGGACGGGGCGGTACGTCCTGGCCGGCACCGGGTTCCGCACCACCCGGGAGGCGCACCGCGAGGCGCAGGAGTTCTTCGGGCACCCGGTGATCAGCCTGACGCTGGTGGACCCGTACTTCTACCACCTCGACACGGCGTTGTTCGTGCTCGACGACGACAACATCGTGTACTACCCGGAGGCGTTCTCGGCAGGCAGCCGGGAGGTGCTGGCCCGGCTGTACCCGGACGCCGTGCTGGCCACCCGGGAGGACGCCATGGCGTTCGGCCTGAACTCCGTCTCCGACGGCCGCCACGTCTTCATCGCGCCGCAGGCCGAGGCGCTCGCCGGCCGTGTCGCCGAGCACGGCTACATCCCCGTCCCCGTCGACCTGTCGGAGTTCCACAAGGCCGGCGGCGGTATCAAGTGCTGCACCCAGGAGATTCGTTGATGACCGCTCTCGCCACCACCCGTTCCTCCGCCGAGCTGATCCAGGCCGAGGGGCCGGTGCTCGCGCACAACTACCATCCGCTGCCGGTCGTCGTCTCCCGTGCCGAGGGCGCCTGGGTGGAGGACGTGGAGGGCCGTCGCTACCTGGACATGCTGGCGGGTTACTCGGCGCTCAACTTCGGTCACCGGCACCCGGCGCTGATCGAGGCGGCGCACCGCCAGCTGGACCGGCTCACGCTCACCTCGCGGGCCTTCCACAACGACCAGCTCGCGGAGTTCGCGGAGCGGCTGGTGCGCCTCACCGGCATGGACATGATGCTGCCGATGAACACCGGCGCGGAGGCCGTGGAGAGCGGTATCAAGGTGGCTCGCAAATGGGCCTACGAGGTGAAGGGCGTGCCCGCGGACCGGGCCACGATCGTGGTCGCCGCGGAGAACTTCCACGGCCGTACGACGACGATCGTCAGCTTCTCCACGGACGAGACGGCCCGCGCGGGGTTCGGGCCGTTCACCCCGGGCTTCCGGATCGTGCCGTACAACGACCTGGCGGCGCTGGAGGCGGCGGTCGACGAGACCACGGCGGCCGTGCTGATCGAGCCGATCCAGGGCGAGGCCGGGGTGATCATCCCGGACGAGGGCTATCTGGCCGGGGTGCGGGAGATCACCCGCCGGGCGAACTGCCTGTTCGTCGCCGACGAGATCCAGTCGGGTCTGGGCCGTACCGGGCACACGCTGGCCGTGCAGCACGAGGGCGTGGTCCCGGACGTGGTGCTGCTCGGCAAGGCGCTCGGCGGGGGCATCGTGCCGGTGTCGGCGGTGGTGGGCCGGCGCGAGGTGCTGGAGGTGCTGCGGCCGGGCGAGCACGGCTCGACGTTCGGCGGCAATCCGCTGGCGGCGGCGGTCGGCACGGCGGTGGTGGAACTGCTGGAGAGCGGCGAGTACCAGCGCCGGGCGGCCGAGCTCGGCGCGGTGCTGCGGGGCGGCCTGTCCGAGCTGGTCGGCGAGGGCGTCGTCGGGTTCCGCTCGCGCGGTCTGTGGGCGGGCGTCGACATCGACCCGGGCATCGGCACCGGCCGGGAGATCAGCGAGCGGCTCATGCGCGAAGGGGTTCTGGTCAAGGACACCCACGGCTCGACGATCCGGCTGGCCCCGCCGCTGACCGTCACCGCCGAGGAACTGGCCTCGGCGCTCGCCACCCTGGGAGGAGTACTGCGGCAGGACGCCTGACCGCACCGGTCCGGGCCCGGCGCGCCTGCCCGCGCCGGGCCCGGACCACCCGCACTCCCCCGCACGCCGTCGGCGGTGACCGGCGGCGCGTTCACCGCGCCGTCCAGGTAGCCGACCGGACCCCGGGCGGGCAGGGTGAGGGGGAAGGAAGAGGTGGTAGACCACTCTCAGCGACGGAGAGGTCGGCCGTGGGCGTTGACGAGGACCATGACGTCGGCCGCCGCTGGTTCGACGTGGCCGACGCCGCACCCCTGCTGCTCGACGCGGAGGGCGTGGTCACGAGCTGGACCGGCAGCGCGCGGCGGCTGCTGGCGTATCCGGCCGCCGAGGCGGTCGGGACGGGGCTGGAGCGGCTGCTGGGCCGGGAGGACGCCGCCCGGGTGCCGCAGTTGCTCGCGCGGTGCCGCACCGACGGCGGATGGGCCGGGCTGCTCACCGCCCGGTGCCGCGACGGTCGGTCGCTGCGGGTGATGGCCCGGATCACCTCCGCCGCCGAAGTGCGCGGCCCCTCCCGCTGGCTTGTGCTGCTCAACGAGATGGCCGAGGCACCCGGCTGGAACATGGACCGCCAGGTCCTGGAGCAGATGGTGGCCGGCTCACCCATCGGCATCGCCATCGTGGACACCGACCTGCGCTTCGTGTGGTCGAACGCGGCCCTCGCCCGGTTCGGCGGCGGCCCTCCGGCCGAGCGGCTGGGCCGCCGGCTGGCGGACATCCAGCCGGGGCTGGACGCCTCGGCCATCGAGAGCCGGATGCGGCGGGTGCTGGCCAGCGGGGAACCGGTCGTCGGGTACGAGCACGTCGGCCGTATACGGTCCGCACCGCACCGCGAGACCGCGCACATGATGTCCTTCACCCGGCTCGACGACGAGTACGGCCACCCGATGGGGGTCTACTACACGGTCGTCGACATCACCGAGCGGCACCGTGCCCGGCAGCGGCTGGCCCTGCTCGACATGGCCGGCCGGTCGATCGGCCGCAGCCTGGACTGCGCGCGCACCGCGCAGGAGCTGGCCGACATCGTCGTGCCGGGCTTCGCCGACCTCGTCACCGTGGACCTGCTGGAGTCGGTGCTGCGGGGCGTGGAGCCGGCACCGGTGCCGGAGGGCGACGGTGCGGCCGGGGTGGCGTTGCGGCGCGCGGGGCACCAGTCGGTGAACGAGGGCGTTCCGGAGGCGTTCGTACCGGCCGGCGGGCCGGTGGAGTACCTGCCCGGCTCACCGCCGCTGCGTGCTCTGGCCTCGGGCCGATCCTGGTCCCGGGAGCGGCTGGACCCGTCGACGCCGCAGTGGGCGGCCGAGGTGCCCGGCGAGCGGCGGGCCACCTTCCGGGAGCTCGGCCTGCACAGCGCGCTGATCGTTCCGTTGCGCTCCCGGGGGGTGACGCTGGGCCTGACCACGTTCTTCCGGGGGCATCGCAAGGAGCCGTTCGACGCGGGCGACGTCTCGCTCGCCGAGGATCTGGTCTCGCGGGCCGCGGTCTGTGTCGACAACGCCCGCCGCTACACCCGCGAGCGCGACGCGGCGCTGCTGCTGCAGCGCAGTCTGCTCCCCCGCCGGCTGCCGGAGCAGGACGCGGTCACGGTGTCGGCCTGCTACCGCCCGGCCGACGAGCTGACCGGTCTCGGCGGCGACTGGTACGACCTGATCCCGCTGTCGGGCGCCCGGGTGGCGCTGGTGGTGGGCGAGGTGCCGGGGCACGGCATCGCGGCCGCGGCGGCCATGGGCCGGCTGCGCACCGCGGTGCGCACGCTGGCCGCGCTGGACCTGTCGCCGGACGAGGTCCTCGCCCACCTGGACGACCTGGTGGCGCGCACCGCGAGCGAGGAGGGCGTCGACCCCGAGGGGGCGGCGGGCGAGGGCGCGGGTGCCGTGGGCTCGGGCTGTGTGTACGTGGTGTACGACCCGGTGGACGGGCGGTGCGCGATGGCCGCGGCGGGGCACCCGGCGCCGGTGGTCGTGGCGCCGGGCGGGGCGGTGATCTTCGTGGAGCTGCCGCAGGGTCCGCCGCTGGGCACGGGCGGCCCGCCCTTCGAGGCGGTCGAGCTGTGCCTGCCCGAGGGCAGCACGCTGGCGCTGCACACGGACGGGTTGCTGGCGCGGCGCGGGCCGGGGGCGCCGGACAGCGGCCGGGACGGGCTGCGCCGGGCGCTGGAGGGCACGGTGGACTCGCTGCACCTGCGCTGCCGGGCGGTCGTCGACGCCCTGGCCCCGGCCCGGCCGAACGACGACGTGGCGCTGCTGATGGCGCGCACCCTGCGGCTGGGCGCCGGGCAGGTCGCCGAGTGGGAGGTGCCGGCCGATCCGGCGACGGTCGCCGATGCGCGGCGGGCGGCGGCCGGGCGGCTCGCGGACTGGGGTCTGGAGGAGCTGGTGTTCACCACCGAACTGGTGGTGAGCGAGCTGATGACCAACGCCATCCGGCACGCCGCGGGGCCGATCCGGGTGCGGCTGATCCGGGGCCGGGCGCTGGTCACCGAGGTGCACGACGGCGGTGCCACCGCGCCGCATCTGCGCCATCCGCGTACCACCGACGAGGGCGGGCGCGGACTGCTGCTGGTGTCCCAGCTCACCCAGCGGTGGGGCACCCGCTTCACGGACGATGGCAAGATCATCTGGGCCGAGCAGTCGCTGTCCGGACCCGAGCTCTGACAGGTCACCCCCGACACATCATGCGAAAATGACGCAAGACCGGCAGATGGGGCGCGGCGATGAACGACTCGGAGATCGACTACGCGACGGTGTTCCAGGCTTTGCCCGGCATGGTGGCCCTGCTCACCCCCGGCCTGGTGTACGCCGACGCCAACGAGGACTTCCAGCGGCTGTCCGGACGCACCCGGGAGCAGTTGGTGGGCCGCTACATCTTCGACGTCTTCCCCGACAACCCGGGCGACCCGACCGCCACCGGGATGCGGGACCTCCGGGCGTCGATGCTGCGGGTGGTGGACACCGGCGAGCGCGACACCATGGCCCTGCAGCGCTACGACGTCGAGGACCCCCAGCGGCCCGGCGAGTGGGCCGAGCGCTACTGGAGCCCGGTCAACGCGCCCGTTCTCGGCCCCGACGGCCGGGTGGCGCTGATCGTGCACCGGGTGGAGGAGGTCACCGAGCTGATCAAGGCCCGGCGCGGGCGGGCGAACGGCCACACCGGCAGCCAGGCCCGGGTACTGGAGGCCGAGCTCTACACGCGCGCCCGTGAACTGCAGGAGCTCAACGAGCGGCTGCGTCAGGCCCACGCCCGGGAACGCGAGGTGGCGCTCGCCCTGCAGGGCGCGATGCTGCCGGCCAACCGGCAGCTGAAGTACCGGCAGCTGGCCGTGCGGTACCGGCCCGCGGTGGGCGCGTTGAACGTCTGCGGCGACTGGTACGACGTGGTGGACCTGGTCGGCGGCGACCGGATCGGGGTGTCCGTGGGCGACGTGGTGGGCCACGGGCTGGAGGCGGCCGGGGTGATGGGCCAGTTGCGCAGCGCGCTCAGCGCGGCCTCCCGGGTGGCGGCGGGCCCGGCCCAGGCACTGGACGTCCTGGGCCGGTACGCCAACGTGGTGGACGGCGCCGAGTCGGCGACCGCCGTGACCACGTTCATCGACTTCGACCACCGCACCATCAGCTACAGCAGCGCCGGGCATCCCCCGCCGATCCTGGTCCACCATGACGGCCGGGTGGAACTCCTCGACCAGGCCACCGACCCGCCGCTCGACGCCCGGCCCGACCCGATGCCCAGACCGCAGGCGGGAATGCGCTACGACCGGGGGGCCACGCTCGTGCTGTACACCGACGGGCTGGTGGAGCGGCGCCGCGAGGACATCGACACCGGTCTGGCCCGGCTCGCCGAGTCCCTGGTCCGCCACCGGGGCAAGGACCCCGAGTCCCTCGCCGACGCGGTCCTGCTGGAACTGCTCCCTCCGGGCGGCGCCACGGACGACACGGCGCTGGTGATCGTACGGCTGTGAACGCGGTGCCGGGGTGGGCAGGACGGGGCCGGGCGGGAGCCGTCCGGCCTGTTCCGGACGGTGACCGTCGCGCCTACACTGACAGCGCTTTCGGCGAATGGAGGCGGGATCCCGTTGTTCTACTACCTCCTGAAGTACGTCGTGCTGGGACCGCTGTTGAGGCTGCTCTTCCGGCCCCGCATCGAGGGCTTGGAACATGTGCCGGAGTCGGGCGCGGCGATCGTGGCGGGCAACCACCTCTCCTTCTCCGACCACTTCCTGATGCCGGCGGTCCTCAAGCGGCGGATCACCTTCCTCGCCAAGGCCGAGTACTTCTCCGGTCCGGGGGTCAAGGGGCGGCTGACCGCGGCCTTCTTCCGCAGCGCCGGTCAGATCCCGGTCGACCGCTCCGGCAAGGAGGCCGGCAAGGCGGCCATCCGGGAGGGGCTCGGGGTGCTGCGCAAGGGCGAGTTGCTCGGCATCTACCCGGAGGGCACCCGGTCGCACGACGGCCGCCTGTACAAGGGCAAGGTCGGCGTGGCGGTGATGGCCCTCAGGGCGCAGGTGCCGGTCGTGCCGGTGGCGATGATCGGCACCTTCGAGGCGCAGCCGCCGGGGAAGGTCGTCCCGCGGCTGCGTCCGATCACGATCCGCTTCGGCGAGCCGCTCGACTTCTCCCGCTACAGCGGCATGGAGAACGAGAAGGCCGTCCTGCGCGCCGTCACCGACGAGATCATGTACGCCATCCTGACCCTGTCGGAGCAGGAGTACGTCGACCAGTACGCGGCCGTCGCGAAGGCGGAGCAGGCGGCGGCAGCGGAGAAGGAGCGCAGGTTCCCGCGGCTGCCGCTGCGCTGAGGCGGAGCGGGTGGGAGGGGCCGCCGGGCCCCTCCCACCCTGGGTGGTGGCCGGTTACGGCTGCGGCGTGGCGTGCGGGGCGCAGGTCACGTCCGCGGTGTCGAGCGTGCCGTTCAGCAGGTAGGCGTCGACCCTGCTGTTGACGCAGGAGTTGACCAGTCCGGTGACGCCGTGGGAGCCGGCGCCCTTCTCGGTGATCAGGCGGGAGCCCTGGAAGCGCCGGTGCAGTTCGACGGCCCCGGCGTAGGGGGTGGCGGCGTCCCGCTCGGACTGCACGATGAGCACCGGCGGGAGCCCGTGCCGCGTCCTGACGTCCACCGGGGTGCGCTGCTTGACCGGCCAGGTGGCGCACGGCAGGTTCATCCAGGCGTTGGCCCAGGTCATGAACGGGTGGTCGCGGTGCAGCCGGGTGTTGTCACGGTCCCAGGTCCGCCAGTTGCGGGGCCACTTGGCGTCGGTGCACTCGACGGCCGTGTAGACGGCGTTGCCGTTCTCCGAGGCGATGTTGCCCTCGGTGTCGGACAGGTCGGGGGCGGCGGCGTCGATCAGGGGCTGGGGGTCACCGGCGACGTACTTGCTGAAGGCCGCGGCGACCCGCTTCCACGCGGAGTCGTAGTACGGGGCGGCCTGGAAGAAGCCGATCAGCTCGGCCGGGCCGACGACCCCGCCCAGCGGGTGCGCTTCGGCGGTGGCGCGCAGGTCGAGCCACTTGGCCTGCACGGCGTCCCGGGTGGTGCCCAGGTGGTAGGTGGCGTCGTGGGCGGCGACCCAGTCCTGCCAGTCCCGCCAGCGGGTCTCGAACGCGACGTCCTGGTCCAGGTTGGCCTGGTACCAGATCTTCTCGCGGGACGGGTTGACCACGCTGTCGACGACCATGCGGCGCACATGGCCCGGGAAGAGGGTGCCGTAGACGGCGCCGAGGTAGGTGCCGTAGGAGACGCCGAGGAAGTTGAGCCGGCGCTCGCCGAGGGCGGCGCGGATGACGTCCAGGTCGCGGGCGGTGTTCGGGGTGGTCATGTGCGGCAGCATGGCGCCGCTGCGCTCCTGGCAGCCCTCGGCGTACTCGCGGGCCAGCTTGCGCTGGGCCCGCTTGTCGGCCTCGTCGTCCGGGACCGGGTCGGCCTTGGGCGCCTTGACGAACTCCTGCGGGTCCGCGCAGGAGATGGGCGCGGAGTGGCCGACACCGCGCGGGTCGAAGCCGACGAAGTCGTAGGCCTTGGCCACGTTGGCCCACACCGCGCTGCCGGTGGTGACCCGGCGCGGGAAGTACAGCCCGGAGCCGCCGGGCCCGCCCGGGTTGTAGACGAGCGCTCCCTGGCGCTCGTGCGGCGTGCCGGTGTTGCCGATGCGGTCGACGGCGAGCTTGATCTGCTTGCCGTAGGGGTGGGCGTAGTCGACCGGCACGGTCACCCAGCCGCACTGGATGGGCTTCTCCAGGCCCCAGTCGGCCGGGCAGTCCTGCCAGTCGATCCCGGTCTTCGCGGCCCGTGCGGCGGCGATCGCCGCGCCGCGCTGCTCCCGGCCCTGGCCGTGGCGGTCGGTGGTGGCGCCGGCGGTGGGCGCGGCGACGGCGCCGGCCAGCAGCGTCGCGGTGACGAGCACACCGGCCGAACCCAGCGCGCGCGTCCGTCTGTTCGGTCGTATCTCCCTCAACTGAGGTACTCCCCCTACCTGGTGACATGCGGACAGTTGGTCAGGGGGGATCCTCGCCGCTGTGCGGACCCGGGCAACAGGTCTCGCGGGGCTTCTTTGCCAATCCGATAAGCGTACGGTGCGCACCGCTCACCGGATGGCCACGCGGACCTCGTCCAGGGCGGCGTCGAGTACTCGGCGCAGCCGCAGTCCGTCCGCCGCCACGGCGGTGACCAGCACGGCGGGCCCGGCCAGGGGCAGCAGGGCGGCGGTGTCACCGAGGACCCGGGCGGCCACCGGTCGGTCGTGCAACTCCGGTGATACGAGGACCACTTGGCCCACGGCGCGATGTCCGGCCAGTACGGCGGGCCCGTCCCAGCCGCCCGGTGCGCCGGGGCCGCAGGCCAGTTCCTGGTCGAGCACCGCGCGTTCACCGATCCGCAGGACGAGCCGGCTGGTGAGCCGCCCTGGCTCCTCGCCGGTCCGGCCCAGCACCTGCTCCTCCCGCAGCACCAGGCCGGCCGTGGGGGCGAGGTCGACGCGGGTGGTGACCCGCAGGTCGCTGCCGCGGGCGGAGATCAGCGGCTCGGGCAGCCAGCGCAGCCGGGCGTGGTCGGCGACCCGGATCCGGACGTCGTAGCAGGCGTGGTCCTTCACCTGGCCGGGGAGGGCCAGCGTGGCGGCGGCGGAGGACAGCCGCAGCCGGGCGTGCTCCGCCACGTCCGCCCGCACGGCGAACCGGTCGCCGCCGAGCGGCCCGCTCATCGCGCCGACGAGCACGGCGTGCGCCTCGCCGTCCGTGCCCCGGGCGCGGCGCAGGGCCAGGGGCCCGTCGCTGCCGAGCACCGGCAGGGCCGTGCCGCCCCGGCCGTCGGCCCGGGCCACGATGCGCGCGGCGGCACGGACGCCGAGCGTGCCGGCGGCGCTCACGCGGTCCACGCGGCGAGCCGCTCCCGCACCCAGGCGGCGACGTCGCGCACCCCGGCCTCGCCGCGCAGCGACTGCAGGACGACCGGCAGTCCGGCGCGCTGCGCCTCGGCGTCGGCGGCCATCCGGCCGAGGTCGGACCCCACGTGGGGAGCGAGGTCGGTCTTGTTCACCACCAGCAGGTCGGCGGTGGTGACGCCGGGGCCGCCCTTGCGGGGGATGTCGTCCCCGCCGGCCACGTCGATGACGAAGATCTGCGCGTCCACGAGCCCCTTGGAGAAGGTGGCGGTCAGGTTGTCCCCGCCGGATTCCACCAGCACCAGGTCGAGCGGGCCGACGGCGTCCTCCAGGTCCTCCACGGCCTCCAGGTTGGCGGAGATGTCGTCCCGGATCGCGGTGTGCGGGCAGGCCCCCGTCTCCACGGCGGCGATCCGCTCGGGCGGCAGCACGGCCTCCCGCAGGAGGAACTCGGCGTCCTCGCGAGTGTAGATGTCGTTGGTCACCACCGCCAGCGAGAACTCCGCGCGCAGCGCCCTGCACAGGGCGGCCACGGTGGCGGTCTTCCCGGAACCCACGGGCCCGCCGAGCCCGATGCGCAGGGCTCGGCGGGCCCCGTCGGGCCGGCGGGCGTCGGCGCTGACGGCGGCGGGGCCGTCGTGTGAGTGGTCGAGGTGCATGGAGCTCCGTAAGTCGTCGGGCGGCCCGTCAGGGCCGGCTGAGGGGGTTGTGCCGTCCGTGGCTTCCGAGGGGGATGCGGAGCCTGCCGCGGCGACGGCGGCAGGCCCGCGGGGTACGCGTGGCGGTCTACGACGCGAACAGCCGGACCGGCCGGGCCGCGTGAGCCTCCGCCCCGATCTCCAGCACGGGCGCGGAGGCGGCGGGCAGCGCGTCCACGCCCTCCTCGGCCGCCGCCCGTCCCGCGGCGACCGCCCGGTCCACGACGATGTCCGTCTCGGGCGCCAGCCGGGCCAGCACCGCCGTCGCGTCGAAGGGGTCGAGGCCGAGCAGCCGGACGACGGCCGTCGCCGGTCCGCTGACGCTCTCGTAGGCCGCGCAGTGCGCCGCGTCCTCGGGACCGAGGCCGGCGGCGCGGGCGGCCAGCCCCAGGACGACCGGCTGGTGGGCCCCCTTGGGGAACGCTCGTGCCAGCGCGTCGAGTTCGGCGGAGGGCCAGGTCGCCCGGGCGGCCCTGGTCAGCTGCCGTCCCAGCTTGCGCGCCGCGACACGCAGCGCCGGGGAGGGGGTCCGGGCGTCGGCCGCCGCGTCCAACTCGGCCGGTGCGGCGCCGAACGCCGCCGCGGCGGCGAGTGCGGCGGCCACCAGACCCGTCGTGTGCAGCCGGCCCCGGCAGAAGTCCGCCAGATCCGCCGCGCCGGTGATCCGGCCGGCCCCGACCGCGGCCTCCGCCCCGCCGGAGTGCGCGTGCCCTCCGGCGGGGAAGCGCCCGTCGGCCAGGACCAGCAGTGCGGCCCGTGTCATGAGGACCCCCGTCAGAAGAGGAAGTAGCGCTGGGCCATCGGAAGTTCGGCCGCCGGTTCGGCCTCGACCAGTTCGCCGTCGATGCGCACGGCGAAGCTGTCGGGGTCGATCTCGACGCGTGGGCGGGCATCGTTCTCCCGGAGGTCCGCCTTGGTCACCCCGCGCGTCGAGTCGATCGCGACGAATCGCTTGCCCAGCTCCAGCCGCTCCGGCAACCCGTCATCGATCGCGAGCGCGGCCACGAAGTTGACCGAGTTGGCGGCCGGTGCCCGCCCGATCGCCCCGTACATCGGGCGGGGCAGGATCGGCTGCGGCGTCGGGATGGAGGCGTTGGCGTCGCCCATCTGCGCGTAGGCGATCTGCCCGCCCTTGAGGACGAGGTGCGGTTTGACGCCGAAGAACGCCGGTTCCCACAGCACCAGGTCGGCGAGCTTCCCGATCTCCACCGAACCCACCTCGCGGGCCAGCCCCTGGGCGAGTGCCGGGTTGATCGTGTACTTGGCGACGTACCGGCGGACCCGGTGGTTGTCCGCGCGCCCGTCGCCGGGGAGCGCGCCCCGGCGCCGCTTCATCACGTGCGCCGTCTGCCAGGTCCGCAGGATCACCTCGCCGACCCGGCCCATGGCCTGGGAGTCGGACGAGATGATCGAGATGGCGCCGAGGTCGTGCAGGATGTCCTCCGCGCCGATGGTGGAGGGCCGGATCCGGGATTCGGCGAACGCCAGGTCCTCGGGTACGGCCGGGTTCAGGTGGTGGCACACCATCAGCATGTCGAGGTGTTCCTCGGCGGTGTTCACCGTGTACGGCCGCGTCGGGTTGGTGGAGCTGGGCAGCACGTTGGGCTCCGAGACCACGGTCATGATGTCGGGCGCGTGCCCGCCGCCCGCACCCTCCGTGTGGTACGCGTGGATCCCGCGGCCGGCGATCGCGGCGAGGGTGTCGCCGACGAACCCGGCCTCGTTCAGGGTGTCCGTGTGGATGGCGACCTGGATGCCGGTCCGGTCGGCCACCGTCAGCGCGGCGTCGATGACGGCCGGCGTCGAGCCCCAGTCCTCGTGCAGTTTCAGGCCGAGGGCGCCGCCCCGGATCTGGGAGAGCATCGCCTCGTGCGAGACGGTGTTGCCCTTGCCGAGGAAGCCGATGTTCAGCGGGTACTGCTCCATCGCCGCCATCATCCGGGCGAGGTGCCAGGGGCCGGGCGTCACGGTCGTCGCCTTGGAGCCCTCGGCCGGCCCGGTCCCGCCGCCGACCAGCGTGGTCACGCCGGACGCCAACGCCTCGTCGGCGATCTGCGGGCAGATGAAGTGGACGTGCGCGTCGATCGCCCCGGCGGTCAGGATCCGCCCGTTGCCGGCGACGACCTCCGTCTCGGGTCCGATGACCAGGTCGGGGTGGACGCCGTCCATGGTGTCGGGGTTGCCGGCCTTGCCGATGCCGGTGATCCGGCCGTCCCGGACACCTACGTCGGCCTTGACGACGCCCCAGTGGTCGACGATCACCGCGCCGGTGATCACGGTGTCGGGGGTGCCGTCCGCACGGGTGGCGCACGCCTGGCCCATGGATTCCCGGATGACCTTGCCGCCGCCGAACACCGCCTCGTCCCCGGCGAGTCCGGGCCCGCCGCAGCGGTCCTCCTCGATCTCGACCAGCAGATCGGTGTCGGCGAGCCGGATCCGGTCTCCGGTGGTCGGCCCGAACAGGTCGGCGTACGCGGCACGCGAGATCTCAGGCACCTGCCGCTCCGTCCGTCCCGCCGCGCGGGCGGCTGGTGTCGCTGTCGCCGGCGCGGCGCCCGCGCGGGCCGGTGGTGCTCCGCGGCCCGGCGGTCCCGGGTGCGTCGCCCCCGTCGAGGGCGCCCGCGGTCTCCCCGCGGAGCCCGGGCACGATCCGCGCACCGGCCAGGGGGACGAGTCCCACCTCGACGGGGATGCCCGGCTCGAAGCGCACGGCGGTGCCGGCGGGGACGTCCAGCCGTCGGCCGCGGGCGGCGGTGCGGTCGAACTCAAGGCCGGGGTTGGCTTCGGCGAAGTGGTAGTGGGAGCCGACCTGGACGGGCCGGTCGGCGGCGTTGAGAACGGTCAGCCGGGTGACCTCGCGGCCCTCGTTGCAGACGATCGGGCCGTCCGCGAACAGGATCTCGCCGGGAATCATGGCTCTCCCTCAGACGATCGGGTCGTGGACGGTGACGAGCTTGGTGCCGTCCGGGAACGTCGCCTCGACCTGCACCTCGCGGATCATCTCGGGGACGCCGTCCATGACGTCGTCCCGGGTGAGCAGCTCACGCCCGGAGGACATCAGCTCCGCGACGGTACGGCCGTCGCGTGCGCCTTCGAGCAGGTGGGAGGTGATGAGGGCGACCGCCTCGGGGTGGTTGAGCCTGAGGCCGCGGGCCCGGCGCCGGTCGGCGACGTCGGCCGCCACATGGATCAGCAGCCGCTCCTGCTCGTGCGGGGTCAGTTGCACGTCCCACCTCACATCCTCGCTGTGGGCCGTACGGGGCCCGGTCGCCGCGGCCCCGGGCAACGTGCCGGGTGGCGTGGAGGGGCAGGCTAGTTGGGGCGCATTTCCGGCAAGTAAACCGAGCTGTGGTCCCCTCGGGGGACCCGCGTCCCTCGTTCAGGTGCCGGAGCGCGGCCCCCGTACGCCGGCCAGGCCCCGCAGACCGTCCTGGAGCACCGCGACGGGTGCCGCGCCGAAGAGGACCTGCTGGACGAGGAACCCCTGCACGGCGGCGATCATGGTGCTCGCGACGTGCTCCGGCGGAACGTCGGCGGGCATCATCCCGCTGTCCTGGTAGGCCCGGACCAGCGTCATCCAGCCGTCGTGGACGCGGCTGTAGCCCTCGTGCATGGTGGCGGCGAGTTCCTTGTCGCGCAGGGTCTCCGCCCACACCTGGACCACCAGGCGGGGGAAGGCCGGCTCGCCGTCGCAGGTCAGCGACGCCCGGGCGCCGAGGGCCCGGCCGAGGACCGAGCCGACCAGTTCGTCCGGGGGCGGCGGGGGGCTCAGCCGGGCGGCCTGCTCGAAGGCGCCCCGCACTTCGTCGAGCACCTCGGTGACGATGGCGCGGATGAGCTCGTCCTTGCCGCTGAAGTAGCGGTAGACCGCGCCTGCGGACAGGTCGGCCTCCTTGAGCACGTCCTGCATCGAGGTGGCGTGGAAGCCGTTGCGGGCGAAGCAGAGCGCGGCGGCGTCGAGGATCTGCCGACGCCGGGCGTCGAGATGCTGCTGGGATACGCGAGCCATACCCCCAAGCTAAAACGAACGTTCCTTCTTGACAAGAGGCGGCTACCGGAGCACGGTGAGGGCAACTGTAAAACGAACGATCCTTCTTTTTTGGGGGAAGTCATGCCCACCAGCAGCACCGCCTCGCCCACCGGCGCCGCGCAGCCCGCACAGCCCGCCGAGGCCGCCCCGCCCCCCGTCGGCCGCCGGCTGCTCGCCGCCACCCTGCTCGCCCCGGCCCTGGCACTGCTGGCCCTGTGGGCCTTCGCATGGCCGGCCGCCCGCACCGCGCCGCACGACCTCCCGCTGGGCCTGGCCGGACCCGCCGCCGCCACCGCCCCGCTGGAGCAGCGACTGCGCGAGGGGCACGAGGGCGCCTTCCGGATCCACCGCTACGCCGACGAGGCCGCCGCCCGCGAGGCCGTCGAGGACCGGACCGTATACGGCGCCGTGGTCGCCGCACCCGACGGCCCGAAACTGCTCACCGCCTCCGCCGCGAGCCCGGTCGTCGCCCAGCTCCTGCGGCGAGCGGTGGGCGAACAGGCCGCCGCGAGCGGGACACCGCTGCGGACCGAGGACGTGGTGGCCGCCCCGGCGGCCGATCCGCGCGGCGCGACCCTGACCGCGAGCGTGCTGCCGCTGGTGATGGCCGGGCTCGCGGCCGGGTCGGCGGTGACACTGCTCGGGCTGCGCGGCGGCCGGGCCGCGGTCGCGCTGACCGGCGCCGCCGGGCTGGTCGGACTGGCCGCCGCCACCCTCGCCGACAGCTGGCTCGGGGTGCTCGACGGGAACTGGTGGGCCGAGGCGGGAGCGTTCGGTCTGGCCACGCTGGCCGTGGCCGGTGCGGTCGCCGGGGCCGCCGCGCTGGCCGGCCGGGCGGGAATCGCCCTCGTCGGCGCCCTGATGATGCTGATCGGCAACCCGTTCTCGGGTGCCGCGACGGCACCGCACCTGCTGCCCGAGCCGGTGGGCACCCTCGGCCAGTGGCTGCCGCCGGGCGCGAGCGCCTCGCTGCTGCGTTCGGTGGGTTACTTCGGCGGCGCGGCGGCGACCGGCCCCCTGATCACCCTCGCCTGGTGGGCCGCGCTGGGCCTCGCGGCGGTCCTGCTCGGCACCCGGCTGACCTCCCGCGCCGGGAGCCCGGCACCGGCGGTCGAGCGGGAACTCGCCCCCGCGAGCTGACCCCGGCCGGCTCCGCGCGGGACCGGCGCGCCCTCCGCTCGGCGGGTGCCGGCCTCGGTACGGGGCCGGCGAGTCCGTCAGGACGGGTTCGACCCCGGATGTTCCGCCGCGATGCCGAACCGGCGATGCTCGCGGGCGGCGGCCCCGGCCTCGCGCACCGCGGAGACCGAGCTGATCACCTGGTCGGTGATGGGGGCGTCGAGGGCGTCGAGGCGTTCCAGGTCGGCGGCGGAGACCAGGGCGACGAGGGGCTTGCCGTGCCGGGTCACGACGACCCGTTCTCCGCCGTACACCACCCGGTTGATCAGTTCGGCGAGCTCAGCCCGGGCTTGCGTCACTGGGATCTCGTAGGCCATGCTCCCACCTTACGTCATGTACGTCCTGTACATTTTTTACGGACGCCGAAGGAGGGGGCTCACATGATCCGGCCGTCAGCCCGTCACGTTCTGCCCGAGTTCACCGAGCGCACCGGCCCCGGTCACCGCACGACGGATCCGTACGGGAAGCTGCTGGAGGAGCGGATCGTGCTGCTCGGCACACCGGTCGACGAGACGTCGGCGAACGACGTGGTGGCCCAGTTCCTCCATCTGGAGCACCGGGAGCCCGACCGGGACATCGCGCTGTACATCAACTCGCCGGGCGGTTCGCTCGACGCCATGGCGGCGATCCACGACACCATCCGGTACGTGGGCTGCGATGTCGCCACCACCTGCCTCGGCCGGGCCGGTTCCGCCGCCGCGGTACTGCTCGCGGCGGGCGCCCCGGGCAAGCGGCAGGTGCTGCCCGGGGCGCGCGTGACGCTGCGCCAGCCGGCGCTGTCCGGCCCGGTGACCGGCCAGGCGAGCGATTTGGCCCTCCAGGCCGAGGAGTTGACACGGCTGCGGGCGCTGCTGGTGGAGCTACTGGCCCGGTACACCGGGCGCGACCGGGAACGGGTGAGCGCGGACATCGAGCGGGAGCGGGTGCTCGACGCGCGGGAGGCGGTGGAGTACGGGCTGGCGGACCGGATCGTGGCCGGGCGCACCGAGTCGCTCTCCGGGTCCGGCGGGAGGTGAGACGGTCGATGCTGCCCCCCGAGCTGCCGCCCCTGCCCGCTCTGACGCGCGCGGAGGCGGAGTTGATCGACCGTTACCTCGACGTGGTCGATCTGATCGGCCGGATCAATCCGTCCCGCCCCGGTGACACCTACGGCGGGCTGCGAGCGGCCCAGACCCTGGTCGGCAAGGCGATCGCGCTGCGGGACGCCCTGGAACTGATGCACCAGCGCGGAGAGAGCGAGGTCCACGCACCCACGCTGGCGCGTGCGCTGCGCGTGCTGGACGGCGACCGCCGCACGGCGCGCGTCGCCCTGCCGCCGCTCTCCGACAGTTGACCCACCCGCCACCGGGTGCCGCCCGACGGCCGGGTGCGGCGGGTGTCCTGACCGCGATTCAAACGGCCCAAGGGAGTTACCCACGGTTGGAGTACCGAGGGACCGAATTTTCGACCAGCGGCGAGGGTCCCCGGCTTGCGCGACGCGCGTAGCTTCGGGTCGTATCGGGACATTTCTTCGCTGGTCCGCAGGGTCATGGGCCTCTTGACACCAGGTCGCGGATCGGGATGTCCACCCGAACGGGTGAGTGGTGAGTAACACCACAAATCCTCGGTTCCGTTGGGATTTTCGGACATCGGTCAGCCAAGATCCCTGACTGACGACAAGCCCCCGCCACAAGCGGCGGGGCGGTCCGGGCGGACGCCGAGTCCTGCCGCCGCCCGGACGACCGGTCGACAGGATGGTTCGGCAGGAGTGGAGGACCCGAGCACGACGGGTCGCCGGCACGGTCACGCCATGACCGGACCGAGGGACTCTTGGGGTGAAGCCGCGTCAGCGGCCGGGCAACTTCGCCAGCCCGAATCCGACAGGTCATCCTTCACAGGCGGCTGACGAAGGGTTGCGCATGACCGCGCTCAATCGTGTCCCGTCCCTCATGGTCCGGGCCGGTACGGCCTCGGCCTTCGCCATCGCCGCCGTGGGCGGCTCGATCGTGGTCCCGGGTGCCGCCGCCGACGCGGAGGCCGTCACGCCGGCGACGAAGGCCCTGCAGATCGCGGCCTCGAAGAAGGGCTCGCCCTACCGGTACGGCGCCGCCGGCCCCCACCGCTTCGACTGCTCCGGGCTGACGATGTACTCGTACAAGAAGGCCGGCAAGAGCCTGCCGCGGACGGCGGCCCAGCAGTACAACCGGACGCGACACGTCTCCGCGTCCAGCCGCAAACCCGGTGACCTGGTCTTCTTCCACTCCGGGTCGAACGTGTACCACGTCGGTCTCTACGCCGGTCACAACAAGATCTGGCACTCGCCGAAGACGGGGGACGTCGTGAAGCTGCAGAAGCTCTGGACCAGGAGTGTCTGGTACGGGCGCGTCCGCTGATTCCCAGGCCCCGGAGCGGACTCCCTGACAACCCTTCCGGGGCCTGCCCGCCGCCGCCCCGCGGGCCGTGTCCGGCGGGGCGGCGGATGAGGGACACGGGGGGCACGGGGGCACGAACGGCCGGGGCAGCGGTAGACGGGACAGGATTCCGGGGGCTACTGCTCCTGGGGGCCCGCCATGTCCTGGGGGCCCGCCATGGTCACCTGTTCGGCGGGGACGGCCCAAGGGACCTCTACGGACACCGTCTTGCCGCCCTCGCGGGTGGGCCGTACGCGCAGCCTGCCGCCGCACTCGGCGGTGAGGCAGCGGATGATGACCATGCCGCGGCCGTTGTCCTGCTGAACGGCGGCCGGGAGGCGTCTGGGGAAGCGCGGGTGGCTGTCGGTGACACCCACCCGCAGGTTCTCGTCGTGTTCGAGAACCAGGTCCACCGTGAAGGTGGGTGATCTCCCGAAGGTGTGCTGTACGGCGTTGGTGGCGAGTTCGGAGACGATCAGACGGATGGTGTCCGCGAGGTCGGCGTCCACCGGCAGCCCCCACTCCCCCAGGGTGCCGACGGCGAAGGCGCGCGCTGCCGCGACCGAGCCGGGATCGCTCGGCAGGGTGACGGATGCTTCCAGGTGGTCTGCCATGGCGACGTCGTCCCTTTCCCGCGGGACCGGAGTCCGACACGCTGCGGATGGTTCGAGTACGGTCCCGGACTGGTGCTTCGTCGTCAGCCTGCCATTGCCGCACCGGTCACGGGGGCGATCCACCAAGATATGCATATATCTGTCCCCCGAAGCGGTGAACTCTGCCACGGCAGCGCGTTGCCCGGGGGTTCGTCGGCAGTTGGGAGTACTCCATGCAGCACGGCCCCGTGGTGCGCCGCCGCAAACTCGGCGCCGAGCTGCGTGCGCTGCGCACCCGCGCGGGTCTCACCAGTGGTGAGGCGGCCCGGCTGGCGGGGTGGCACCAGTCCAAGGTGAGCCGCATCGAGACCGGGACGAGCGGTGCGAAACCGTCCGACGTCCGGTTACTGCTCGACACCTACGGCGTCGCGGACCCCCAGCTGCGCCGGCTCATGCTGATGCTGGCCGGCGCCGACGGCGCCGGCGCCGGACGGGAGCACTGGTGGCAGGCCTACCGAGGCGTGCTGCCGCCCACCTACCGGGACTTCATCAGCCTGGAGTCGCAGGCCACCGCGATGCGCACGCTGGAGACCACCGTGGTCCCGGGGCTGCTGCAGACCGCTGCTTACGCACGCGCGGTGACCCGGGCCGCGGTGGAGGGAGTGTCCGAGGACCGCCTGGACACGCTGGTCGAGGTCCGGCTGGCCCGGCAGGACGTCCTGCGGGCGAATCCGCCGCTGCGGCTGTCCGCGGTACTCGACGAGGCGGTGCTGCGTCGCGAGGTCGGCGGCCCCGAGGTGATGGCGGAGCAGCTGCGCCGCCTGGTGAGCGCCGCGCGCCTGCCCCAAGTGCGGCTGCAGGTGCTGCCGTTCGCCGCCGGGGCGCACATCGGGGTCACCGGACCTTTCGTTGTCTTCTCATTTTCGAGCACTTCTGATCTGGATGTGGTTGTTCTCGACCACTTGACGAGTAGCCTCTATCTGGAGCGGAAAGAAGACCTCCGGGCCTACACCGAGGCCTTCGACGCCCTTCGGATCCACGCCCTTTCGCCCGAGGACTCGCTGGATTTCATCGCCGCACTAGGTGACGGCGGTGCATAAGGAGGCACCCCCCATGACCGCATCGCCTCGGCACGTCCCCTCCACCCCCCGACCGGCCGACGTGCGCTGGCTGCGCAGCAGCTACAGCACGGGAGCCAACAACTGTGTCGAGACCGCCCGCCCGGCCACCGGGCCCTGGGCCGGACGGCTCGCCGTACGCGACTCGAAGAACCCGTCCGGACCCGCGCTGCTCTTCTCGCCCGAGAGCTGGACGGACTTCACGGCCGCGCTGCGCTGACCACGGCCGCGGCGACCGCCGCGCCCCGCCGGGACACGGGCGTGGACCGCCCGCTCACGGCCGCGTCTCGCCGATCACCCGTACCGCGTGCTCCAGTTGTGCCTCGGTGAGGTCCGCCCGCGCGGTCAGCCGGAGCCGTGAGACACCGTCGGGCACGGAGGGAGGACGGAAGCAGCCCACGACCAGACCGGCCGCACGGCAGTCGGCCGCCCACCGCACGGCCTCGTCCCGCGAGGGCGCGCGCACCGAGACGACCGCGGCGTCCGGACGGACCGCCGTCAGACCCGAGGCCGTCAGCCGGGTGTGCAGCTCGCCCGCCACCGCACGCACCCGTGCCGCCCGTTCCGGTTCGCGGCGCAGCAGCCGCAGGGCGGCCAGGGCGGCTCCCGCCGCCGCCGGGGCGAGGCCCGTGTCGAAGATGAAACTGCGGGCCGTGTTCACCAGATGGGCGATCACCCGTGCCGGGCCGAGCACCGCGCCCCCCTGACTGCCCAGCGCCTTGGACAGGGTGACGGTGACGACCAGGTCGTCGGCGCCCGCGAGACCCGCCGCGTGCGGGGCGCCACGCCCGCCCGCGCCCAGCACGCCGAGGCCGTGGGCGTCGTCCACGACCAGTCCGGCGCCGTACTCCCGGCAGGCGGCGGCCAGTGCCGTCAGCGGGGCGGCGTCGCCGTCCACGGAGAACACCGTGTCGGACACGACGAGGGCCGGCCCGTCATGGGCGCGCAGCGCCTTGCGCACCGCCTCCGGGTCGGAGTGCGGCACCACCTCGGTGGCGGCGCGGGCCAGCCGGCAACCGTCGATGAGGGAGGCGTGGTTGTCGGCGTCGGCGACGATCAGGGAACCGCGCGGGGTCGTCAGCGCGGTGACGGCGGCCAGGTTCGCCGCGTACCCGGAGGAGAAGACCAGGGCCGCCTCGAAGCCGCAGAACCCGGCCAGCTCGCGCTCCAGCTCGGCGTGCAGCTCGGTGGTGCCGGTGACCAGCCGGGAGCCGGTGGCGCCGCCGCCCCAGGTCCGGGCCGCCGCGGCGGCGCCCTCCACGACCTCGGGGTGGCGGGCCAGGCCCAGGTAGTCGTTGCTGGCGAGATCGAGCAGCGGCGAGTCGGCGGGGCGGGGGCGCAGGGTCCGTACGAGTCCGACGCGGCGGCGCCGCTCCGCCTGTTCGTCGATCCAGCCGAACGCCATGGGTCCTCCGGGGCTTTTGTAGGTAGCGCACAGACCCTAGCGGTCCGGCCCGCCACCCAGGGTGTGGCAATACCCACACGTCAAACCGGGTGTGTTGTGCGATCCCTACCTTGGCCGGAGGCGGGTGCGTAGGACAGGATCACGTTTTATGGACCTGCTGAACACGCTGGTGGACAAGGGGCTTCGGCGCGAGCTGCCGACCCGCCAGGAGGCGCTGGCCGTCCTGGCCACGTCCGACGACGACCTGCTCGACGTGGTGGCCGCGGCCGGAAAGGTGCGCCGTCACTGGTTCGGGCGACGGGTCAAACTCAACTATCTCGTCAATCTGAAGTCCGGGCTGTGCCCCGAGGACTGTTCGTACTGCTCCCAGCGGCTCGGCTCGAAGGCCGACATCCTGAAGTACACCTGGCTCAAGCCCGAACAGGCCTCCGAGGCGGCGGCCGCGGGCCTGTCCGGCGGTGCCAAGCGGGTCTGTCTGGTGGCGAGCGGGCGCGGGCCGACGGACCGGGACGTGGACCGGGTCTCCGAGACCATCAAGACGATCAAGGAGCAGAACGAGGGCGTCGAGGTGTGCGCCTGCCTCGGCCTGCTCTCCGACGGCCAGGCGGAGCGGCTGCGCGAGGCCGGCGCGGACGCCTACAACCACAACCTCAACACGTCCGAGGAGACGTACGGGGACATCACGACCACGCACACCTACGCGGACCGCGTGGACACCGTGCACAAGGCGCACGCGGCCGGCCTGTCGGCCTGTTCGGGGCTCATCGCCGGCATGGGCGAGAGCGACGAGGACCTGGTCGACGTGGTCTACTCGCTGCGCGAGCTGGACCCGGACTCCGTTCCGGTGAACTTCCTCATCCCCTTCGAGGGCACGCCGCTCGCCAAGGAGTGGAACCTCACGCCCCAGCGGTGCCTGCGCATCCTCGCGATGGTCCGGTTCGTCTGCCCGGACGTGGAGGTGCGCATCGCGGGCGGCCGCGAGGTGCACCTGCGGACCCTGCAGCCGCTCGCCCTGCACCTGGCCAACTCGATCTTCCTCGGTGACTACCTCACCAGCGAGGGCCAGGCCGGCAAGGCCGACCTGGAGATGATCGCGGACGCCGGTTTCGAGGTGGAGGGCGCCGACCAGGTGACCCTGCCGGAGCACCGGGCGACGGCCGGCGGGGGCTGCGGCTCCCACGAGAGCGCGGGATGCGGCTCTCACGAGAGCGCCGGGTGCGGGTCGCAGGCCGGCACGGGCTGCGGGTCGCACGAGGGCGGCGGTGTCTGCGGTACGGCGGCCGAGGCGCCGGCGGCCGCTCACGAGCCGCGCCCCGACCTGGTCGCCGTACGCCGCAGGGGTGCCGGGACGGACCTCGCGCCCAATGCCTGACCTGAGCGTGCGCGAGCTGCTGGAGCTGGACCGGCGGCACGTCTGGCACCCGTACGGCCCGATGCCCGGCCGCACCGAGCCGCTCGTCGTCGAGTCGGCGAGCGGGGTGCGGCTGCGTCCGGCGGACGGGTCCGGGGAACTGGTCGACGGGATGTCGTCCTGGTGGTCGGCGATCCACGGCTACAACCACCCGGTGCTCAACGAGGCCGCGCGCGAGCAGCTGGGCCGGATGAGCCACGTCATGTTCGGCGGGCTCACCCACGAGCCCGCCGTCCGGCTGGCGAAGCTTCTCGTCGACATGTCGCCGGACGGGCTGGAGCACGTGTTCCTCGCCGACTCGGGTTCGGTGTCGGTCGAGGTCGCGGTCAAGATGTGCCTGCAGTACTGGCGCTCGCTGGGCCGTCCGGAGAAGCGGCGGCTGATGACCTGGCGGGGCGGCTACCACGGGGACACCTGGCAGCCGATGTCCGTGTGCGACCCCGAGGGCGGGATGCACGAGCTGTGGACCGGGGTGCTGCCCCGGCAGGTGTTCGTGGACGCGCCGCCGGCCGAGTACGAGGAGTCGTACGCGGAGCGGTTGCGCTCGGCGGTCGAGCGGCACGCCGGTGAACTGGCGGCCGTGATCGTCGAGCCGGTGGTGCAGGGCGCGGGCGGGATGCGGTTCCACTCCCCCGCGTATCTGCGGGTGCTGCGCGAGGCGTGCGACGCGCACGGTGTGCTGCTGGTGTTCGACGAGATCGCCACCGGGTTCGGGCGCACCGGCGCGCTCTTCGCGGCGGAGCACGCGGCCGTGACCCCGGACGTGATGTGCGTGGGCAAGGCGCTGACCGGCGGCTATCTGACGCTGGCGGCCACGCTGTGCACGGCGCGGGTGGCCGACGGGATCTCGCGGGGCGAGGTACCGGTCCTCGCCCACGGGCCGACGTTCATGGGCAACCCGCTGGCGGCGGCCGTCGCCTGCGCGTCGATCGAACTGCTGCTCGGGCAGGACTGGCGGGCGGAGGTCAAGCGGATCGAGGCGGGACTGCGCGCGGGGCTCGCGCCGGCGGCCGCACTGCCGAACGTCCGCGACGTCCGGGTCCTCGGGGCGATCGGAGTGGTCCAGCTCGACCATCCCGTCGACATGGTGGCGGCGACGCGGGCCGCGGTCCGCGAGGGCGTCTGGCTGCGGCCGTTCCGTGATCTGATCTACACGATGCCGCCGTACGTCACCGGGGACGCGGACCTGGCGCGGATCGCCCGCGCGGTGTGCGCCGCGGCGGCCGAGCCTGCGGCGGGAGGAGACCGAGCATGCCGATCCTGATCGTCACGGGAACCGGTACGGAGGTCGGCAAGACCGTCACCACGGCGGCCGTCGCGGCGGCGGCGCTCGGCGCGGGCCGCTCGGTCGCCGTGCTGAAGGCGGCGCAGACCGGCGTACGACCGGACGAGCGCGGCGACGCCGACGAGGTCGCGCGGCTCGCCGGACCGGTGACCACGGCCGAACTCGCCCGGTATCCCGAGCCCTTGGCGCCCGCGACGGCGGCGCGGCGGGCGGGGCTGGCGCCGGTGCGGCCGGCCGAGGTGGCCGAGGCCGCCCAGAAGCTGGCTGCCGAGCACGACCTGGTGCTGGTGGAGGGCGCGGGCGGGCTGCTCGTCCGGTTCGACGAGGCGGGCGGCACGCTGGCCGACGCGGCGCGGCTGCTGCGGGCGCCGGTGCTGGTCGTCGCCGCCGCCGGGCTGGGCACGCTGAACACCACCGAGCTGACGGCCCGTGAGCTGCGCCTGCGGGGTCTGGAACTGCTGGGCGTGGTGATCGGCAGCTGGCCCGACGCGCCGGACCTGGCGATGCGGTGCAACGTCACCGACCTGCCGGAGGTCTCCGGTGCCCCCCTGCTCGGCGCCCTTCCGGCGGGCGCCGGCAGCCTGCCCCCCGCCGGCTTCCGCGCGGCGGCCCCGGGCTGGCTGGCCCCGCGGCTGGACGGCACCTGGGGCGCCCAGGAGTTCCGGGAACGCGCGGCCACCGCGTAGCCCCACCACCGTTCGACCGCAGGGAAGCGGGCGGCGACGGCGACTGCGACGGACCACCGTTCGACCGCCGGTCGGCAGCGGGCAGGCCGTGAGCGACGCCGGCGGACGGGCCCCGCATCCGCGGGTGTCGGCGCTCGGGGTGGTCGGCCCGGCTCGCTCCGGTTGCGAGCCGGCGTACGGGACGGTGCCCGGGAGCGCCGACGCCACGCCGTACGCCCCGCCCCTGTCCGGTGCGGAAACGGCTCCGCCACCGGTTTCGTCGGTCCGTCGGCCGGGGAGCGGCGGGCAGGAAGGCGTAGGGCTGCGCGGGGCCGGCCCACGGGTCCGGGGTGTCGTCGGCGCCGTCGCGGCACCGCCCGGGCGGGCGTGGCGGCCCGGGGCGCCGCAGCACCTGACCCGGCTCGCCCGCGGCGGGGCCGCGGCCGTGGGGGTGGCCCCGGGCGTGCGAGGGCAGAATCGCGGTAGCGGTATCCGCCCGCAGGAGGTCCGTCATGTCGTCAGCAGCCGCCAAGGACGCCGTCCACCACCCCCTCTTCGCCCGTTTCTACGCCCGCTGGAGCGTGACCGCGGAGCCTGTGGTCGGGCCGCTGCGGACCGAACTGCTGGCTGGGCTGTCCGGCCGGGTGATCGAGGTCGGCGCGGGCAACGGGCTGAACTTCGCCCACTATCCGCGCACCGTCGCCGAGGTGGTGGCGATCGAACCGGAACGCCGGCTGCGGGAGGCCGCACTGACGGCGGCCCGGCGCGCGGAGGTCCCGGTGGACGTGGCGCCCGGCATGGCGGAGGCGCTGCCGGTCAAGAGCGAGGCGTTCGACGCCGCCGTGCTGTCGCTCGTGCTGTGCAGCGTGCGGGACGCGGAGCGCGCGCTGCGGGAGATCCGGCGGGTCCTGAAACCGGGCGGTGAACTGCGGTTCTTCGAGCACGGGCGGGGCGGCGGCCGGGCCATGCGGCTGACCCAGCGCGCCCTGGACCGGACCGTGTGGCCCCGGCTGTTCGGCGGCTGTCATGTGGGGCGGGACCCGGTGGCCGAGATCGGGGCCGCCGGTTTCGAGACCGGCCCGTACCGGCGGCTGGTGGTGCCGGAGAAGGGTCCCGCGCTGCCCAGTTCGTACTGTGCGCTGGGTTCGGCACGCCGGTCCGCGGACCCCGGAGCGTGAGGCTCACTCGCACCACGCGCGCAGCTCACGCGCGATGTCGTCCACCGACGCTTCGCCGCTCTTGACCAGCCGGGCCAGGTCACGGACCTGCTCGGCGGAGGTGACCACCTTCAGCCCGCCGGCCACCAGACAGGCGTAGGCGACCGCCGACGCGAACAGCGCGTTGGAGTGCTCCAGCGCCGGGACGTGGATGAGGAGTTGCAGCAGTGACGCGGCCCGCTCGTACGGCGTGCCGTAGACGGGGCGGCCGAGTACTTCGGCCTGATGGCGTGCGACGGCGGCGACGAGGGCGCCCCAGTCGGTGACCTGGGGGTCCCCCGGCGTCCGCTGCTCGGCGAGCATCAGCAGCCAGGCGAGGTCGATCTTCAGCTCGCCCAACGGTTCAGCGGCGGTCTTCGCGGGCGCCGTCGCGGGTGCTCCGGCGATCGGCGCCGAACTCCTCCGCGAAGACGGCCTCGTACTGCTTCATGAAGTCGGCGGCGGCCTCGACGAAGGTGTGCCCGGTGTCTCCGGTGTCCTGTCTGACCAGCTCTTCGATGTAGCGGTTGACGCTCATGCCGCGCGCGAGCGCGCGTTCGCGGGCGGCCCGGGCGGTGCCCTCGTCGACGCGTACGTTCAGCTGGGTCTTGGCCATGTCCCGACGCTAGCGCCGGAGCGCTAGTACCGGCAAGAGTGCCCCGGGCGGGGCACCGGGCCGCGACTCCTCCCCCGGATGGAGCATGCCCCTTACACGAGAATCCGGGACAAGACCTGAGCACGAAACGACATCGGCCGCCGGAACGATACCGGCCGCCCGGTGCGCCACATTAGGCTCGGCCGGAGATCCAGCAACGTTCCCGCGTACGAGGAGGCCGCCTTGTCCACCCCAGTCGCGCAGCACGCTCCCGGTCTGGCCGAGGCCGATGGGGTCGCGGCCCGCGCCCGCGGCCTGACCAAGGCGTACGGCACGGGTGAGACCGCCGTGGTGGCCCTGGACTCGGTCGACGTGGACATCATGCGCGGGCGTTTCACCGCCGTGATGGGCCCCTCGGGGTCCGGGAAGTCCACACTGATGCACTGCCTGGCCGGGCTCGACAGCGTCTCCGCCGGGCAGGTCTGGCTCGGCGACACCGAGATCACGGGGCTGCGGGAGCGCGAGCTGACCCGGCTCCGGCGCGACCGGGTCGGGTTCGTCTTCCAGTCCTTCAACCTGATCCCCACGCTGACCGCCGCCGAGAACATCACGCTGCCCATGGACATCGCCGGGCGCAAACCCGATCAGGCGTGGCTGCGGGAGGTCGTCGACGCGCTCGGGCTGCGGGACCGTCTTGGCCACCGGCCCACCCAGCTCTCCGGCGGCCAGCAGCAGCGGGTGGCCTGCGCGCGGGCCCTGGTCTCCCGCCCCGAGCTGATCTTCGCCGACGAGCCGACCGGCAACCTCGACTCGCGGGCCGGCCTCGAGGTGCTGGGCTTCCTGCGCAAGTCCGTGGACGAGCTGGGCCAGACGGTCGTCATGGTCACCCACGACCCGGGCGCCGCCGCCCACTCCGACCTGGTGCTGTTCCTGGGCGACGGGCGGATCGTGGACGAGATGGAGCAGCCGACGGCGGAGGCGGTGCTGGAACGGATGAAACGCTTCGACGCGATCCGCGGCAAGGCGGACGGCACCGAGGCCGCCCCGGGCACGGGCCCGGCCGACGACACCCGCCGAGAGGACTGAGCCGGTGCTGAAGGCCACGCTCAGAAGCTTTCTCGCCCACAAGGGGCGGCTGCTGCTGTCCGCCCTCGCCGTGCTGCTGTCGGTGGCGTTCGTCGCGGGCAGTCTGATCTTCTCCGACACGGTGACCCGGACGTTCGACCGGCTCTTCGCGTCGACCGCGGCCGACGTGACGGTGGAGCCGAAGGACGACCTCGACTCCTCCGTTCCCACGGGCGCGGTCCAGACCGTGCCCGCCTCGCTCGTCGACCGGGTGCGCGGTGTCCCCGGCGTCGCCTCGGCGCACGCCGAAGTGGCCGTCGAGAACATCACGGTCGTCGACAGCCGCAACGAGAACGTCGGCCCGACGACCGGCGCCCCCACGATCGCCGTCGACTGGTACGTCACCGACCGCAGCCCGGTCGAACTCACCTCCGGGCACGCCCCGCGCGGCGCGGACGAGGCCATCCTCGACGCGGACACAGCCGACAAGAAGCACCTCGGTATCGGCGACACCCTCACCGTGCTGGCCCAGCCCGGCTCCTTCGAGGTGGAGGTCGTCGGCATCGCCACCTTCACCACCACCAACCCCGGTGCCGCCCTGGTCTTCCTCGATCCGGAGGCCGCCGCGGTCAAGCTGCTCGGGTCCGCGGACCGGGCCACCGCCATCTCGGTGGACGCGGCGCCGGGCGTGTCGGACGCCGAGCTGAAGCAGCGGGTCGCGGCGGCGCTCGGCTCGGGCACGTACGAGGTGAAGACCGCCGACGAGCAGGCCGAGTCGGCCGCCGCGGAACTGGGCGGATTCCTCGACGTGATCAAGTACGTCATGCTGGGGTTCGCCGGGATCTCCGTCCTGGTGGGTGTGTTCCTCATCGTCAACACGTTCTCCATGCTGATCGCCCAGCGCACCCGGGAGCTGGGGCTGCTGCGCGCCCTGGGTGCCGACCGCCGCCAGGTGCGCCGCTCGGTGCTCACCGAGGCGGTCCTGCTCGGCCTGGTCGGCTCGACGCTGGGTCTGGCCACCGGCATCGGCCTCGCGGCGGGGCTGATCAAGCTGATGGGCACGTTCGGCATGAACCTGAAGGCCACCGAGATGGTCATCGGGTGGGGCACGCCCGTCGCGGCGTACGCCGTCGGCCTCGGCGTGACCTTCGTCGCCGCCTATCTGCCGGCCCGCCGCGCCGCCACCGTCTCCCCGATGGCCGCGCTGACGGACGCCGAGATGGCCGGCGTGGGCCGCCCGCTGAAGGTGCGGGCGGTCGTCGGCTCGGTCGTCGGGGCGTTCGGCGCCGCCGCGCTGGCGGGGTGCGCCGCAGCCACCAAGACCTCCTCGGCCGCCTCGCTTCTCGGCCTGGGCGTGGTCCTCACCCTGGTCGCGACCGTGATCGCCGGTCCGCTGCTGGTGCGGCCGGTGATCCGGGTGCTGGGCGGGGCCTTCCCCGCCCTGTTCGGCTCGATCGGCCGGATGAGCCAGCGCAACGCCCTGCGCAATCCCCGGCGCACCGGTGCCACGGCGGCGGCTCTGATGGTGGGACTGGCCCTGGTGGGCGGGATGTCGGTGGCGAGCGCTTCCATGACCAAGTCCTTCGACGAGCAGATCGACAAGACGCTGGGCGCCGACTTCATCGTCCAGAACACCAACTTCACCCCGTTCTCCCAGGAGGTCACCGACGCGGTGCGCGACACCGACGGCGTCGGGCTGGTCGTGCGGCAGCGGTTCGCTCCCCTCGCCGTGACCCTGCCGGACGGGAAACGGGTCACGACGACCGCCGCCGGATACGACGCGCAGGTGGACGACATCGCGCACATCACCTACGCGAGCGGCGACTCGGCGGCGGCGCTGGCGCCGGGTCACATCGCGATGGACGTCCAGTTCGCGAAGGACCACGACGTGCGCACGGGCAGCGTGCTGCCCGTGGAGTTCCCGGGCGGACAGCGCACCGAGCTGACGGTCGGCGCGCTCACCGACCAGGACGCCGCCGAGGGCTTCGGCATGGAGGGCGGGATGTTCTTCGGCATCGCCACGGCCGAGAAGTACGTACCCCGCGGCCAGGACTCCGTGCTGTACGTCAACGCCGCCGACGGCACGGACGCCGACACGCTGCGCACCCGGCTGGAGCGCAGCCTGGACCCGTATCCGCAGGTGCAGGTGCGCGACCAGGCCGACTACAAGCAACTGGTGCACGACCAGATCGCGGTGCTGCTGTACCTGGTGTACGCGCTGCTCGGACTGGCGATCATCATCGCGGTGCTCGGCGTGGTCAACACCCTCGCCCTGTCGGTGGTGGAGCGCACCCGGGAGATCGGGCTGCTGCGGGCCATCGGACTCGCCCGGCGGCAGCTGAGGCGGATGATCCGGCTGGAGTCGGTGGTGATCGCGGTGTTCGGAGCGGTGCTGGGGCTGGCGCTGGGACTGGTGTGGGGCCTGTGCATCCAGCAGGTTCTGGCGCTGCAGGGCATGGAGGCGCTGGCGATCCCGTGGGGCACGATGGTCGCGGTGGTGATCGGCTCGGCGGTCGTCGGGGTGGTCGCGGCCCTGCTCCCGGCGCTGCGGGCGTCCCGCATGAACGTGCTGGCGGCGATCGCGCACGAGTGAAGCGGGGGCGGCCGTCCGCCCCCGCCGCGGAGTCGGCCGTTTGTTCCGGGTGGTCCCCGAGCGGCCGTCCGCATGCTGGAATCGCCGGTGCGTCCGCCCGGGCTCTGCTGGGATCCGATCATGACTGACCTGCGTGTACGGGCGGCCACGCCCGAGGACCTGGACCTCGTGCTCGCCTTCTGGAGGACCGCCGCGGAAGGCACGAGCATCAGCGACGACCGGGACGGGGTGGAGCGGCTGGTCTCCCGTGACCCGGAAGCCCTGCTGCTGGCGGAGGAGGGCGGGCGACTGGTCGGCACGGTGATCGCCGGGTTCGACGGCTGGCGCTGCCACCTGTACCGGCTGGCGGTGCATCCGGACCGGCGCCGCCGGGGCATCGGCTCGGCGCTGCTCGCGGCGGCCCACGAGCGGTTCGTCCAGCTGGGCGGGCGGCGCGCGGACGCGATGGTGCTGGTCCGCAACGAGACGGCGCACCGGGCCTGGGAGGCGGCGGGCTACGCGCCGCAGGAGCGGTGGCGGCGCTGGGTGCGACCGCTGGCGGACTGAGTCCGACGCTTCGTCACCTGACGCACGGCACGACACTTTGCCGATCCTTTACCATGGGTGGAGCACTCGCTCCCGTATGAAAGGTCGTGAGCGTCCTCCCATGGGCGAACCTCCCAGTACGCGCCGTCGCGCGTTCCCGCGCACCCTGTCCGATGCTGGGACGGAGGTGACCCGATGACGGAAGTGCTTCTGCTGCTGGTGGCGGTTCTGCTCTCGCTCGCCTGCGGCGCCTTCGTGGCCGCCGAGTTCTCGCTGACCACCGTCGAGCGCAGCGCTCTGGAGCGGTCCGCGGCGCGGGGTGAGCGTGGCGCCGCGGGTGCCCTCAAGGCCGTACGGAGCCTGACGTTCCAGCTCTCCGGCGCCCAGCTCGGCATCACCGTCACCAACCTGGTCGTCGGCATGCTCGCGGAACCGTCGATCGCCGCGCTGATCTCCGGACCGCTGGAGTCGGTCGGACTGTCGGACTCCACGTCCCGCTCGCTGGCGCTGGTGCTGGGCACCGCCCTGTCCACGGTGTTCCTGATGGTCGTCGGCGAGTTGGTGCCCAAGAACTGGGCCATCTCGACACCGCTGACGGTGGCCCGGCGGGTGGGCTCGGCGCAGCGCTGGTTCACCGCGGCGTTCCGGCCCTTCATCAGCCATCTCAACAACACCGCCAACCGGATCGTGCGCCGCTTCGGGCTGGAGCCCGCCGAGGAGCTCGCCTCGGCCCGCGGCCCGCAGGAACTGGCGGCGCTGGCCCGGCACTCCGCCAAGGAGGGCGCGCTGGAGCCGGACACCGCCGAGCTGTTCGTGCGCACGCTGAACCTGGCCGACCTGACCGCGGAGAACGTGATGACGCCGCGTGTCCAGGTCATCGCCCTCGACGCCCAGGCGACCTGCCAGGACGTGGCCAACGCGACCCGGGCCACCGGACTCTCCCGGTTCCCCGTCCACCGTGGCGGCCTGGACGCGGTCGTCGGCACCGCGCACATCAAGGACGCGCTGGCCGTTCCCGCCGAGCGCCGCGCGCGCGTGCCCGTCTCCGACATCATGCGCGAGCCGCTGCTGGTGCCCGAGTCCCTGACCGTGGACCGGCTGCTGGACCGGCTGGGCGGCCGGCGCACCATGGCCGTCGTCATCGACGAGTACGGCGGCACGGCCGGGGTGGCGACCCTGGAGGACATCGTCGAGGAGGTCGTGGGCGAGGTCCGCGACGAGCACGACCCGCACGAGACGCCCGACCTCGCCCCGGCGGGCTCCGACGACGCCGGCCACGCGCTGTTCTCGGCCGACGGAGCCGCCCGCACCGACCAGCTCGCGCGCGTGGGCCTCAAGGCCCCCGAGGGCCCGTACGAGACGCTCGCGGGCCTCGTCGCCACCGAGCTGGGCCGGATACCGGCCGTCGGCGACACCGTGGAGGTCGCCGGGTGGCGGCTGGACGTGGTGGACGCCTCCGGCCACCGGGCCGCTCGGGTCCTGCTGCGCGCGCCGCTCGACGACGAGGCGGAGGAGTACGGGACGCGGGAGACTCGGCAGGCGCCGCAACCCCCGCCCGAGCCGCATGAGGCACGAGAACCGCGCCACCGGCCGCACCGGCCGCACCGGACGCACAAGACGTCCGGGACCTTCGGGCAGGAGGCCGACAAGTGACCGCCGTCCAGCTGCTGATCGCCCTGGCGACCCTGGTCCTCAACGCCTTCTTCGTCGGGGCGGAGTTCGCCCTGATCTCCGTCCGCCGCTCCCAGATCGAGCCGTACGCCGAGCAGGGCGACCGGCGCGCGCGCAGCGTGCTGTGGGGGCTGAAGCACGTCTCCGCGCTGATGGCGGCCGCGCAGCTCGGCATCACGCTGTGCACCCTGGTCCTCGGCGTGGTCGCCGAGCCGGCGATCGCGCACCTGCTGGAACCGGTGTTCCACGCGGTGGGCGTCCCCGAGGGCGCGGGGCACGCGGTGTCCTTCGTGATCGCGCTGGCGCTGGCCACATACCTGCACATGCTGCTCGGCGAGATGGTGCCGAAGAACATCGCGCTCGCGGAGCCGGTACGCAGCGCGCTGCTCCTCGGGCCGCCGCTGGTCACCCTGGCGCGGACGCTGCGCCCGGTGATCTTCACGGTCAACGCGTTCGCCAACGGCCTGCTGCGGCTGCTGCGCGTCGAGACCAAGGACGAGGTCGCGGCGACCTTCTCGGACGCCGAGCTGGCGCAGATCGTCAAGGACGCCGGTGAGGCCGGCCTGATCGACGACCGCGCCCAGGAACGGCTGCACGACGCACTGGAGCTGGGCCGCCGGCCGGTGCGCGACGTCGTCCTGCCGCTGGAGCGCGTCGTCTACGCGCGCGTGGGCGTCACGCCCGAGGAGCTGGAGGGGCTGTCCGCCGGGACCGGGTTCTCCCGTTTCCCCGTCGTCGACGAGGAGCGCCACATCGTCGGCTACCTCCACATCAAGGACGCGCTGGAGACCTCGCCGCGGGACATGCCGTTCCGACTGCAGGACATGCGCGCCATCGCACGCGTACGTGAGGCCACGCCCCTGGACGACGTGCTCACCGCGATGCGGGGCAGCCGTACCCATCTGGCCGCCGTGCTCGGCACCGACGGGCGGATGGCGGGGCTGGTGACGATGGAGGACGTGCTGCGCGAGCTGTTCGGCCAGCGGGCGTGAGCGGGCCGACCGGCCTCCGCCGCCGGGCGGGGGAGGCCGGTCTTCGCCGTACCGGACGTGCTCTTCGTCGACCGCGTCCTCGATGAAGACCGCCACCTCGCAGGCCCGCCCGCCCTAAGGCCGACCGACCGCTGGGTATGTGTCCGGGTTACCATCGCTGACGCCATGACGACGAACCCCATGTACTCCAGCCTGGTCGCGGTCGGCGACTCCTTCACCGAAGGCATGTCGGATCTGATGCCCGACGGCTCCTACCGGGGCTGGGCCGACCTGCTGGCGGGCCGGATGGCCGCCGGCGCGCCCGGTTTCCGGTACGCCAACCTCGCGGTGCGCGGCAAGCTCATCAGCCAGATCGTCGAGGAGCAGGTGGGGGTCGCGGCCGCGATGGGCGCCGATGTGATCACCCTGGTCGGCGGCCTCAACGACACCCTGCGCCCCAAGTGCGACATGGGCCGGGTCAAGGGCCTGCTGACGGAGGCGGTCGAGCGGCTCGCCCCGTCCTGCAAGCAATTGGTGCTGATGCGCAGCCCGGGCCGGCAGGGGCCCGTCCTGGAACGGTTCCGGCCGCGCATGGAGGAGCTGTTCACCTGCGTCGACGACCTCGCCGAGCGGCACGGCGCCGTCGTCGTCGACCTCTACGGCGCTCCCGCGCTCGGCGACCCGCGCATGTGGGACGTCGACCGGCTGCATCTGACGGCGGAAGGGCACCGCCGGGTGGCCGAGGCGGTCTGGCAACGCCTCGGCTACCCGCCGGAGGATCCGCGGTGGCACGCCCCGATACCGGCGACGGCGCCGCCCGGGTGGGTCGCCCGCCGCGCCGCCGACGCCCGCTTCACCCGGCAGCATCTGCTGCCCTGGATAGGCCGTCGCCTGACCGGCCGCTCCTCGGGTGACGGCCGGCCGGCGAAGCGGCCCGAGCTGCTGCCGTACGAGCCGGCCGCCGACGCCGAGGCGTGACGGCCGTCTCGTAGCTTCCGCCGAACGGAGCCATGGCGCTGGCCTGCACGAACCGCCAGTAGACTCTGGACACGTGACTGCTGCTCCCGCCAAGCCCCGCATCCCCAACGTCCTCGCCGGACGGTACGCCTCCGCCGAGCTCGCCACGCTCTGGTCGCCCGAGCAGAAGGTGAGGCTGGAGCGTCAGCTCTGGCTCGCCGTGCTGCGGGCCCAGAAGGACCTCGGCATCGAGGTGCCGGACGCGGCGATCGCCGACTACGAGCGCGTCCTGGACCAGGTCGACCTGGCCTCCGTCGCCGAGCGCGAGAAGGTCACCCGGCACGACGTGAAGGCGCGGATCGAGGAGTTCAACGACCTCGCCGGGCACGAGCAGGTGCACAAGGGCATGACCTCCCGGGACCTGACGGAGAACGTGGAGCAGCTGCAGATCCGGCTGTCCCTGGAGCTGATCCGCGACCGTACGGTCGCGGTGCTGGCGCGGCTGGGCAAGCTCGCCGCCGAGTACGGCGAGCTGGTCATGGCCGGCCGCTCCCACAACGTGGCCGCGCAGGCCACCACCCTCGGCAAGCGTTTCGCGACCGCCGCCGACGAGCTGCTGGTCGCCCACGGCCGGGTCGAGGAACTGCTCGGCCGCTACCCGCTGCGCGGCATCAAGGGCCCGGTCGGCACCGCTCAGGACATGCTGGACCTGCTGGGCGGCGACGCCGCCAAGCTGGCCGAGCTGGAACGGCGCATCGCGGGCCACCTGGGCTTCTCGCAGGCGTTCACCTCGGTCGGCCAGGTCTACCCGCGCTCGCTGGACTACGAGGTGGTGACCGCGCTGGTGCAGCTGGCGGCCGCGCCGTCGTCGCTGGCGAAGACGATCCGGCTGATGGCCGGGCACGAGCTGGTGACCGAGGGGTTCAAGCCGGGCCAGGTCGGTTCCTCGGCGATGCCCCACAAGATGAACACCCGGTCGTGCGAGCGCGTCAACGGCCTGATGGTCATCCTGCGCGGCTACGCGTCGATGACCGGCGAGCTGGCCGGAGACCAGTGGAACGAGGGCGACGTCTCCTGCTCGGTGGTGCGCCGGGTCGCCCTGCCGGACGCGTTCTTCGCTCTCGACGGGCTGCTGGAGACCTTCCTGACGGTGCTCGACGAGTTCGGCGCCTTCCCGGCGGTCGTGGCGCGCGAGCTGGACCGCTATCTGCCGTTCCTGGCGACCACCAAGGTGCTGATGGGTGCGGTCCGCGCCGGTGTGGGCCGCGAGCTCGCACACGAGGCGATCAAGGAGAACGCGGTGGCGTCCGCGCTGGCGATGCGCGAGCAGGGCGCCGAGCGCAACGAGCTCCTGGACAAGCTGGCCGCCGACGAGCGGCTGCCGCTGGACCGGGCCGAGCTGGACGCGCTGATGGCCGACAAGCTGTCCTTCACCGGTGCCGCCGCCGACCAGGTCACCACGGTCGTCGGCCGGATCGAGGAGATCGTCAAGCAGCGTCCCGAGGCGGCCGGCTACACGCCCGGGGCGATCCTCTGACCCCCGGCCGGCGATGACCCCCCGCTTCACCCCGGCGCAGCTGGAGGCCGCCCGCGACCGGCTCGTCCCGGACCTGGTCGCGGAGGGCCTCCACGTGCTGTTCTGCGGGATCAACCCCGGGCTGATGACGGCCGCCACCGGCCATCACTTCGCCCGCCCCGGCAACCGCTTCTGGCCGGTGCTGCACCTGTCCGGTTTCACGCCGCGGCTGCTGCGACCGGCCGAGCAGGGCGAGTTGCTGTCGTACGGGCTCGGCATCACCAACGTCGTGGCGCGGGCCACCGCCCGGGCCGACGAGCTGACGGCCGAGGAGTACCGGGAGGGCGGGCGGCTGCTCACCGCGAAGGTGGCGCGGCTGCGGCCGCGCTGGCTGGCGGTGGTCGGGGTGACGGCCTACCGGGCGGCCTTCGACGACCGCAAGGCACAGGTGGGACCGCAGAAGCGGACCGTCGGCGACGGCACGCGCGTGTGGGTGCTGCCCAACCCCAGCGGGCTGAACGCGCACTGGACGGCGGCGACCATGGCCGAGGAGTTCGCGCGGCTGCGGGCGGCCGCACGCGAGGAGCCGCTCAGGGCGGATCGACCTCGGTGACGACCGCGAGGAGCTGGAAGGGCAGTTCCTTGTCCCACTGGGAGACGCCCAGGGCGACCCAGCGGTCCGAGCCCGGGAGGCGCCACAGGTGCAGGTCCGGCACGTGGTTGCTGAGGGCGTGCCAGGGCTCCGGTATCTCCTCGCCCTCCATGGACCGGATCAGCACGCCGGCCAGGCCGAAGCGGTCCGGGGGTCCCCAGCGGGCGGTCAGCCGCTCCGTCAGACCGTCCCGGTCCGCCTCGTACTGCTCCTCTGTCGCCTCCCGTGCCGTCCCGTCGTCGTCCCAGAAGTCGTCGCTGGTCGCTAACTCCGCTATGAGGTAGCCGGGGCCCGCCTCGCCGGCGTCCGTCCTGCCGGGCGCCTGTGCGAGGTCACGGGCACACAGCACGTCGATGGTGTCCAGGCAGCGTGCGATGTCCATGCCTCCAGTAAAGCCCCGGCCACTGACAATTGGCGGGGCGTCAGCCCGGCGCCGTGTCAGGCGTCCCTGCGCCGCACGCTCCACGCGCCCGCCGCGAGGGCGGCAGCCGTCCACAGGGCGGTCACCGCGAGCCCCGTCCACGGCCCGAGAGGACCGTCGGACGTGCCGTGGAGGACGACCTGCCCCGCCCGGTCCGGCAGGAAGTCCGCGACGGTGCCCGCCGCGTCGCCGATCACGAACGACACCACCAGGATGAACGGGATCAGCAGCGACAGGGTCGCGACGCCGCTGCGCAGCAGCGCCGTCAGGCCCGCCGCGAGCAGCGCCATCAGCATGAGGTAGATCCCGCAGCCCACGACGCCGCGCGTCTGCTGCCCCGCGGTGAGCCCGTCCGCCGCCCCGCCGAGCCCCGCCCGCGCCACGGCCAGGGCGGCGCACGCGGTGCACAGACCGACCAGCAGGGTCGGTGCGGCGACGGCCGCCAGCTTGGCCGCGAACCACCGCCCGCGCCTCGGTACCGCGGCGAGCGAGAGCCGGAGCGCACCCCCGTGGTACTCCGACGACACCGCCAGCGCCCCGAAGGAGACGGCCGCGATCTGGCCGGGCAGCACCCCGGCCAGGGCCGTGAACAACGGGTCGAAGTCCGGGTCCGCGGTGTCGGCGGCGGCCGCCGACACGGAGAACGCCGTCGTCACGACGAACAGCGCCGCCAGCGACCCGAGGAGCGAGCGCAACGTACGGATCTTCAGCCACTCGGCGCGGAACACCGGTGCGAACTCCATGGTCAGACCTCCTGCGGCCGGGCGGTGAACTCGGTTTCGGCTGCCGTGAGATCGAGGTACGCCTGTTCCAGGGTGGCCTCCTCGGCGGCCAGTTCGAGCAGGGGCACGCCCGCGGCGGACGTGATGCGGCCGATGTCGTCCACGCGCGCGCCGGCCACCGTCCAGTGCCCGTCGGCGTGCGGTGCCGCCCGGTGGCCATGGCGGGAGAGGGCGGCCTCGAGCGCGGCGGCGTCCGTGGTGCGGATCCTGACTCCGGGTCGCACCCGCGCGTGGACGAAGTCGCGCAGCGGGGTGTCGGCCAGCAGACGGCCCCGGCCGAGGACGACGAGGTGGTCGGCGAAGGACGCGGTCTCGTTCATCAGGTGGCTGGAGACCAGGACCGTGCGGCCCTCCTCGGCCAGGCGGCGCAGCAGCGTGCGGATCCAGACGATGCCCTCGGGGTCGAGGCCGTTGGACGGCTCGTCGAGCATCACCACCCCGGGGTCGCCGAGGAGGGCGGCGGCGATGCCGAGCCGCTGGCGCATGCCGAGGGAGTATGTGCGCACCCGGCGCCGGGCCACCGACGCGATGCCCGTCCGCTCCAGCACCTCGTCCACGCGGCGGTCCGGGATCCGGTTGGCCGCGGCCAGGACGCGCAGGTGGTCCCGGCCGGTCCGGGAGCCGTGCGCGGCCTGCGGGTCGAGCAGCGCGCCCACGTGGCGCAGGGGTTCGGGAAGGGTGGCGTAGGGGCGGCCGCCGAGGGTCGCGGAGCCGGAGGTCGGCCGGTCCAGGCCGAGCACCAGCCGCATGGTGGTGGACTTGCCGGCGCCGTTGGGTCCGAGGAACCCGGTGACGCGGCCGGGCCGTACCCGGACGGTGAGGTGGTCCACGGCCCGGCGGGCGCCGTAGTCCTTGGTGAGGTCCTTGAGGTCGATGCTGGTCATGGCCGTCAGCCTGGCCGTCCGCGCCCGGTGGGGGCCTCCCCCGGCGGTGGAGATCGTCTCCCCCGCTCGGGGGAGGTGGCCGTCGGCGGTGGCTGGCACGATGGCCGGATGACCCGGCTTCTGCGCCCCCTGACCAGGGGGGCGACCTACACGCGTCTGCTGCACCTGTGGGTGCCGATGCTGATCGTGAGCGTGTGGTTGTTCATCGATCTGTCGACACCGTGGGTGCCGGCGCTGGTGCTGGTGCCGGTCGGGCTGATCCCGGCGGTGCGGGCCGGCGAGGGGGTCCAGGCACAGTGGCTGCTCACCCCCGGCGAGCGGGACGCGGGCTTCTCGCTCGCGCCGTCGGTCACCTGGCAGGACCGCGCGCGAACCGTGCTGTGGCTCGAAACGCGCATGGCCCTGGGAGCGTTGACCGTGCTGGTCTGCGTGTGGCTGCCGATGCTGACCGTCGACCTGGTCGCCGCCGCGGCCGGCCACCCGGACGGCGCCGTGCCGGTCGTGCGTGAGCTGCCCGCGCACAGGGCGTGGGCGCTCCTGGCGCCCGTGCCGCTCGTCGCGCTCTACGGCGCGGTGGCCGGTCTGGGGGAACTGATCACGACGGCGGCCCGTGCCCTGCTCGGCCCCTCGGCGGCCGAACGGCTGGCCGCGCTGGAGGAGCGCACCGAGCAGCTGCTGGAGCGCAACCGCATCGCCCACGAGTTGCACGACTCCATCGGGCACGCGCTGACGGTGGCGGTGGTCCAGGCGGGCGCGGCGCGCGCGGCGGGCGACCCCCGGTTCACCGACCGGGCTCTGCGGGCCATCGAGGAGACCGGGCGGACCGCGCTCGAGGACCTGGATCGGGTGCTGGGCGTCCTGCGGGAGGACGGCCGCCCGGTGAGCGGCCGTCCGACCCTGGCCGACGCCGGCCGGCTGCTGGAGTCGGCACGCGCGTCCGGCGCCGAGGTCGACGTGGAGCTGACGGGGGCTCTGGAGAGGGTTCCCGCACCGGTGTCCCGGGAGGGGTACCGCATCCTTCAGGAGGCGCTGACGAACGTGTTGCGGCACGCGGGGGCGGTTCCCGTGCGCGTGCGTGTCGACGTCGCCTCCGACGTACTGGACCTGGAGGTGCGCAGTCCGCTGCCCGCCGCCGCTCCCGGTCCGGGGCGCGGCAGCGGGCTGCGGGGCATCCGGGAGCGGGCCGCGCTGCTGGGTGGCCGGGCGCTGACCGGCCCCGACGGGGGCGACTGGCTGGTGCGCACGGAGCTGCCGCTGGGCTGATCCCGTGCCTCGCGGCAGGCGTCGGACGCGGCCCCCGGCCTGGCGAAGGACGCGGCTCCTGGCCGGCCGAGGAGGGTCCTGCGGGGCCACTAGGCTGGGCGGATGCCGGTGACCGTGCTCCTCGTCGACGACGAACCCCTGGTGCGCGCCGGTCTGCGCGCCGTACTGGAGGCGCAGCCCGACATCGAGGTGGTCGGCGAGGCGGCCGACGGAGCGGCGGTGATCCCGCTGGTGCGGCGACTGCGGCCGGACGTGGTCGCCATGGACGTGCGGATGCCGCTCCTGGACGGCATAGAGGCCACGCGTGCCGTGCTGCGCACGGTCGACGACCCGCCGAAGATCCTGGTCGTGACCACTTTCGAGAACGACGAGTACGTCTACGAGGCGCTGCGCGCAGGCGCCGACGGGTTCCTGCTGAAGCGGGCCCGGCCGGCCGAGATCGTGCACGCCGTGCGGCTGGTCGCCGAGGGCGAGTCGCTGCTGTTCCCGGCGTCGGTGCGGCGGCTGGCCGCCGAGTACGGCGGCGCCGACGCCTGCCGCGCGGCCGGTGACCTGCCCGCCCGGGCCCGGCTGACCGACCGGGAGGCCGAGGTGCTGCGGCTGATGGCGGGTGGGCTGTCCAACGCGGAGATCGCGGCCCGGCTGGTGGTGGGCACGCAGACGGTCAAGTCGCATGTGAGCGCGGTGCTGGCGAAGCTGGGGGCGCGGGACCGCACGCAGGCGGTGATCGAGGCGTACGAGTCGGGCTTCGTGACACCGGGGTGAGGACGGCGGCGGGCGATGCCACCGGGTGCCCGCGCTCGCCGGGGTGCGCCGCGACGAGTACGATCCGGCCAACATCGCGCACGACCCGGGAGGACGGACGGTGGGGCGGCTGACCGGCGGGGATCCCTCGCTGCTGCGAAGGATCAACTCCGCGGTGGTGCTGCACGCGCTGCGTGCCACGGACTGCGCGACCTTGACCGAGATCACCCGGGTGACGGGGCTGTCCCGGCCGACCGTGGAGGGTGTGGTCGAGGACCTCATCGCGGCCGGGCTGGTGGTGGAGAAGGCGGCCGAGGAGGGCGCGGCCCGGCGGCAGGGGCGGCCGGCCCGGCGGTTCCGGTTCCGGGCGGAGGCCGGACATCTGCTCGGTCTGGAGATCGGGCCCCACCGGGTGGCCGCGCTCCTCTCCGATCTGGACGGGCGGGTGATGGGCGCGCAGGCCAAGGACGTCGACCCGGCCGCACCGGCGGACGAGCGCCTGGAGCGGCTGCGCACGGCGGTCGCCGAGCTGCTGCGCCGGGCGGGCGTGCCACGCGGTTCGCTGCGCGCGGTGGGGGCGGCCACCCCGGGCATCGTGGAGGCGGATGGCCGGATCCGGCTGGGCACCGCGCTGCCGGAGTGGACCGGGCTGCCGCTCGGTGAGCGGCTGAGCCGCTCCTTCAAGTGCCCGGTGCTGGTGGAGAACGACGCCAACGCGGCGGCCGTGGCCGAGCACTGGAAGGGATCCGCCACCGAGTCCGACGACGTGGTGTTCGTCCTCGCCGGCCTGAGCCCCGGCGCCGGGTCGCTGATCGGGGGGCGGCTGCACCGCGGCTACGGCGGGGCGGCCGGGGAGATCGGGGCGCTGCATCTGCTCGGCCGGGACGTCACGCCGGAGGCGCTGCTGTCGACCACGGGCGAGCCGTTGCACCCGCTCGACGAGCAGGCCGTCGCCGCGGTCTTCGCCAAGGCGCGCGAGGGCGACCAGGGTGCCCGGGCGGCCGTGGACCGGTTCATCCAGCGGCTGGTGCACGACGTGGCCGCGCTGGTGCTGGCCCTCGACCCGGAGCTGGTCGTGGTGGGCGGCTGGGCGGCCGGCCTGGACGGTGTGCTGGAGCCGCTGCGCCGGGAACTGGCCCGGTACTGTCTGCGCCCGCCCAAGGTCGCGCTGTCGCTGCTGGGCGAGGCGGCGGTGGCCACGGGCGCGCTGCGGCTGGCGCTGGACCACGTGGAGGAGCAGCTCTTCGCCGTCGAGGGCACGGTGACGGCGGGGCGGGCGGTACGCCGGTGACGGCGCCGGAGTGACGGTCATCCGGCCTGGGCGAGGGTGACGGTCATCCGCCCTCGCGGCGACGGTGACGGCCGTACGGCCCGCGTCCCGGACTCCTGGAGGGGACGCGCGGGCGGCAGGCCGTCCCCACGACCGCAGCCGTGACCGACGGTCGTGGGGTCCGAGGGGGTGTCAGGAAGCCTGGCGCTGCGGTCCGTGGTGGATCTCGACGCCGCCCGAGTCGCCGAACGTCAGTCGACACGTGTCAGCGCGGTACGTGGCGACGGAGAGGGCCGCGGTACGGCCCTCCGCGACGAAGCGCGTGGTGACCACCAGGACGGGCGCGCCGGGCAGCCGGTCGAGCTCCTTGGCGTCGTCCGCGCGGGCCGAGCCCAGCTCCACCGCGCGCTCCTGGCTGTCGAGCCGGAGCCGTTGCAGCTCGCGCAGCACCACGCGCGCGCGTGCGCCGCCGGGCGGGGTGTCGATGGCGGTGAGGTCGGGCACCGAGGACCGCGGTACGTAGAGCAGTTCCGCGGCGACGGGCTGTCCGTGGGAGACCCGGGAGCGGCGCACGGTGTGGACGGGCTCGTCGCGTCCGCTGACCAGGGTCTCCGCGACCGCGGCGGGCGGGGCGGCGAGCGTACAGTCGACGGGCTGCCAGCCGTCGTCCCCGGCGCCGGGCCAGGCTTGTCCGGCGGTGCCGACGGCGACCCCCACGCGCGGCGGCGCGACCGTGGTGCCGACGCCGCGCCGGCGCTGCAGCCTGCCCTCCAGTTCGAGCTGTTCGAGCGCCTGGCGGAGCGTGGCACGGGCCACGCCGTAACGGGCGGCCAGTTCCCGTTCGTTCGGCAGGATCTCGCCCACCGAGAACTCGTTCTCCAGCGCTTCGCTGAGCACGGTCCTGAGATGCCAGTATTTCGGCTCCGGCACCGTTTCCAGTTGCGTGGTCCCCACCCTGTCCTCCGCAATCGCCGTGGCCCGGCGGCGTTTTCGCGCCCTTGTTTATTAAAGGTTGTTGCACTTGTCTGCGACCATAGGGCGGCCCCAACCCTTGGTCAATACCAATGCGAGTCGGGCGGAAGCAGGGGGCTACCGGCGGGTAGCGGTAGCTGACAAGCTGTCTCACGGCATCCGTCAGCCCGCCCGGACGAGGAGTACCGATGTCCCCCATGCCACCCGTGTCACCCGTGTCGCCGGTGTCCGAGACCGTCACCTTCAAGGTCCCCTCCTCCGAGGGTCCACGACCGGTGACCGTGTCGTACGCGCGCGTGGGCAGCGGGGAGCCGCTGCTCCTGCTGCACGGCATCGGTCACCACCGCCAGGCGTGGGATCCGGTGGTGGACATCCTGGCCGCCGAGCGGGAGGTGATCGCGGTGGACCTGCCCGGGTTCGGGGCGTCTCCGGCACTCCCGGAGCCGCTGGCCCACGACCTGGCCACGACGAACGCCGTGCTGGGCGCGTTGTGCGAGGCGCTGGAGCTGGACCGGCCGCACGTGGCGGGCAACTCGCTCGGCGGTCTCCTCGCCCTGGAACTCGGCCGCACGCGGCAGGTGCGGTCGGTCACGGCGCTGTCCCCGGCCGGGTTCTGGTCACCGGCCGAACGGCGTTACGCGTTCGGGGTCCTGCTCGCGATGCGGCGGATCTCCCGGCGGCTGCCGCTGCCGCTGGTGGAGCGCATGGCGCGGTCGGCGGCCGGCCGTGCCGCCCTGACGAGCACCATCTACGCCCGGCCCGCGCGCCGTTCGCCCGAGGCCGTGGTCGCGGAGACACGGGCGCTGGCGGGGGCGACCGGCTTCGACGCGACGCTGCGGGCGGGGACGACCGTACGGTTCACCGACCCGCTGGCGGGACTGCCGGTCACCGTGGCCTGGGGCAGCCGGGACATGCTGCTGGTGCCCCGCCAGGGCGTCCGGGCGAAGCAGGTCGTCCCCCACGCCCGCCTGGTGCGCCTCCCGGGCTGCGGGCACTGCCCGATGAACGACGACCCGGCGCTGGTGGCACGGGTGATCCTCGACGGGAGCCGATGAGCCGGCACCGCCGGGGGCCCGACGCCACCGCCGGGCCCCCGGCCGCCAGGCCTCAGCGGCGGGGGCCGGCCGACGGCGCCGGCACGGAGGCAGCGGCGTCCCCCTCGGCGGGCCGGGGCTGCGGGCTCGGGGCGTCGGCCTCGGCGGGGCCGGCGGCCGTCGCGCCGGGCGCCCGCCGGGCCCGGCTGAGAGCACCCGAGCCCAGGGCGACCCCGGTGCCCACCAGGGCGCTGCCCACCGCCTGGGCGGGGCCGTAGGACCCCGTGGCGACGAGGGGAGCGGTGCAGGCGGCGGCGACGGGGATGAGGCCGGAGAACAGGGTGGCGCGTTCGGCGCCGATGCGCTGGATGGCCATGTACCAGCACACGAAGCCGATGACGGTGACGACGACCGCCTGCCACAGCAGGGCGGCGCTCTCCACCGCGTCCGGCCGGCGCAGCCACGCGCCGCCGTCCAGCGCCACGCCGGCCAGCGCGGACTCGGCCGCCGCGAGCCCGCACACCGTGGCGGACAGCAGCCGGGGACCCAGCGGCCGCAGCACCGGCACGGCGAGCACGGCGAAGCCGACCTCGCCGCCCAGGGCGCAGACGGACCAGACGAGGCCCATGGCGTCGGTACGGCCCCAGCCCTGCACGGTGAAGGCGCCGACCGCCACCAGCGACGCCCCGTACATGACGGCGCGGCGTGGCCGACGGCCCTCCAGGAGGGGGACGAGGACCGCCACGACCACCGGTGCGCAGCCGACGAGGACGCCGGGCACGGCCGGTTCGGCGGTGCGTTCGGCGGCGAGGACGGCGAGGTTGAAGCCGACGTTTCCGACGGCCGCGAGCAGCGCGAGGCGCAGCCACTGGCGCCGGGTGAGGGCGCGCAGGCGGGCTCTGACGCCCCCGCGGGCCAGTGGCAGCAGGAGCAGGCAGGCCAGGCCGTAGCGCAGGGTCTGCCCGCCGGCGTACGGGTAGTCGCCGAGGACGCTGTTGGCGGTGAAGGAGGCGCCGACGAGAACGCAGGCGAGCGCGGCGAGGAGCGCTCCGCGCGAGGCGGTGGGGTTCATGCCACTGACGTTAGGAGCGGCGGCGGTCCGGTTTAAGGTCCACTTCCATGGCGTCATCACGGACCAATCCGCAGGGCTCCGCCGCGTCGGCCGGCGAGGAGGACCTGTCGGCCACCCCGTCCGCCGCCTGGGAGGTGCTGCTGCCGGCCGTGTCGGCGCCGGCACGCGCGCGTGGGCGCGCGTTGCAGGCCGCGCTGCGCGAGGCGGTGCGCTCGGGGCGGCTCGCGCCGGGCACCCGGCTGCCGTCGAGCCGGGACCTCGCCGCCGACCTCGGGGTGTCCCGGGGCCTGGTCACCGAGGCGTACGAGCAGCTGACGGCGGAGGGCTATCTGCGCAGCGGCCGGGGTGCCGGGACCTGGGTGGGCGGTGCCGCTCGGGCGGCCCGGCCGCGCGCCCGGGACCTCGCGCCCCGGGTCCCCGGCGCGCGGGCGGACTTCGTGCCCGGCACCCCGGACCTGTCGCTGTTCCCGCGCCCCGCCTGGGCCGCGGCGCAGCGCGCGGTGCTGGCCGACCTGGCGCACCACGAGCTCGGCTATCCCGACCCGCGCGGACTGCCCCGGCTGCGCACCGCGCTGGCCGAGCTGCTGGCCCGGCGCCGGGGTGTGGTCGCCGACCCCGAGCGGATCGTGGTGGTCTCCGGGGTCGCCCAGGCGAGCGCGCTGCTCGGCTGCGTGCTGCACGCGCGCGGGCTGGACGCCGTCGGGGTGGAGGATCCGGGCAGCCCGCAGCACAGCGCGCTGTACGCGGCGGCCGACATGACCGCCGTACCGCTGCCGCTGGACGGCGAGGGACTGGCTCTCGGTCCGCTGGCCGCGTCGGGGGTGCGGGCCGTGGTGACGACGCCGGCGCACCAGTTCCCCACCGGTCTCGCGTACTCGGCGCGCCGCAGGACCCGGCTGCTGGAGTGGGCGCGGGCGGTGGACGGTTACGTCCTGGAGGACGACTACGACGGCGACTTCCGCTACGACCGCGCGCCCGTGGGTGCCCTGCAGGGGCTGGACCCGGAGCGGGTGGCGTACACCGGGTCGGTGAGCAAGTCGCTGGCGCCCGGGCTGCGGCTGGGCTGGCTGCTGGTGCCGGAGTCGCTGGCGGAGGACGTCGTCGAGCGGAAGCGGACCATGGATCTCGGCCATCCCACGCTGGACCAGGCGCTGTTCGCGCGGTTCCTGGAACGCGGCGACTACGACCGTCAGCTGCGCCGCTGCCAACGGGCGTACCGGGAGCGGCGCGACGCCCTGGTGGCGGCGTTGCGGGAGCACTTCCCCGGTTCGCGGGTCACCGGCATCGCGGCGGGCCTGCACGTCATCGCCTCGCTGCCGGGACGGCACGGCCCCGAGGCGGAGTTCGCCGCCCGGGCGCAGGCGGCCGGCGTGTCGGTACGCACCCTCGCGGACTACGCGCACGACCGATCGGACGGACGACCGGACGACCGAGCGGACGGACGACCGGACGGACGACCCGCGCGGGGCGGCGCTCCGCCCGCGGCACGCGTGCGTGCCGGCGGATCCGGTGGGGGGCGGGTGCAGCTCGTGCTCGGCTACGCGCATCTGCCGCCCGCGCGGATCCGGGACGGCGTACGGATGCTGGCCGAGGCCACGGCGCGGTGAACGGGGTGCGGCGCGGCGCCTCCGCGGGGGCCGGGAGGAGTTGTTCACTCGTGGTTCGCGTGGCCGCCGCGCCGCCCGCGTAGGTGTGGGCACGACACATCGGCCGGTTCCCGTCCCAGGAGGCCCCTCCATGTCCGATCGTCCGTTCCCGGGGCGCCGCGGCGTCCTGCGCGGCACCCTCGCCGCGTCCGCCGCCCTGACCCTGCCCGTCGCCGCCGGTGCGGCGCCCGCCCTCGCCCGGTCCGGGCGGCCCGGCGCGGCGTGGGGCGTGCAGACGGGAGACGTGGGCGCGCACTCGGGGCTGGTGTGGGTGCGCTCCGACCGTCCGGCCCGCATGGTCGTCGAGACGTCGGCCACCGAGTCGTTCCGGGGCGCGCGCCGCTGGTGCGGCCCGCTGCTCGGCCCGGACACCGACTTCACCGGCACCACCCGGCTGCACGGTCTGCCGGCCGGCGAGCAGATCCACTACCGCGTGCTGCTGGCCGACCCGGACGACCCGCGGCGCACCGGCGAACCGGTGGCCGGCACCTTCCGCACCGCGTCCTCGCGGCGCCGCGACGGGGTGCGGTTCGTGTGGTCCGGGGACCTCGCCGGGCAGGGCTGGGGCATCAACCCGGACCGCGGCGGCTACCGGATCTACGACGCGATGGCCGCGCTCGACCCGGACTTCTTCCTGTGCAGCGGCGACAACGTCTACGCCGACGGCCCGATCGCACCGTCCGTCAACCTGCCCGACGGCAGTCTGTGGCGGAACGTCACCACGGAGGAGAAGTCCAAGGTCGCCGAGACGCTGGCCGAGTTCCGCGGGAACTTCCGCTACAACCTGCTCGACGCGAACCTCCGCCGGTTCAACGCGCAGGTGCCCTCGATCGTCCAGTGGGACGACCACGAGGTGACCAACAACTGGTACCCCGGGGAGATCCTCGCCGACCCCCGCTACACCGAGAAGCGCGTCGACGTGCTCGCCGCGCGGGCCCGGCGCGCGTTCTCGGAGTACTTCCCCATCCCGACGCTGCGCCGCCCCCGCGGCCGGGTGTACCGGGTGGTGCGCCACGGACCGCTGCTGGACGTGTTCGTGCTGGACATGCGCACCTACCGCAACGCCAACTCGCCGGACGACCGGACCACCGACCCCGAGGGCATCCTCGGCGCCGAGCAGCTGGCGTGGCTCAAGCGGGAACTGGCCCGCTCCCGGGCGGTGTGGAAGGTGCTCGCCTCGGACATGCCGCTCGGCCTGGTGGTGCCGGACGGCACCGACGGCCTGCCGAACATCGAGGCCGTCGCCCAGGGCGATCCCGGGGCGCCCCTGGGCAGGGAGCTGCAGATCGCCGAGCTGCTGCGGTTCGTCAAGCACCGCCGGATCACCGGCACGGTGTGGCTGACCGCCGACGTCCACTACACCTCGGCCCAGCACTACCAGCCCTCACGAGCGGCGTTCGACGACTTCGAGCCCTTCTGGGAGTTCGTCTCCGGCCCGCTCAACGCGGGCGCGTTCCCGGCCAACGCCCTGGACGGCACGTTCGGGCCGGAGCGGGTGTTCGTGAAGGCGCCGACGACCGCGAACGTCTCCCCCGCCGGCGGGTACCAGTTCTTCGGCGAGGTGGACATCGACGGCGGCAGCGGGGAGTTGACGGTCCGGCTGCGCGAGCAGGACGGCACCGTGCTGTTCACCCAGGTGCTGCGGCCGGGCCTGGTGGGACAGTAGGGCCCGGGTCCCGTACGCTCGGCGCAACACCGCGCACCGGCGTCATCCCCCGGTGCGCGGTGTTCCGTTCGCCCGCACGCGGTTCAGCCGCACGCCGTTCATCCGGACGCCTTCGCGCGGACGCCGCCCTCTCGGGCAGGCAGAGGCGGTTGCAAAGCGGACAAATTCAGCATTTACCCATCAGTCACAAACCGTTCGTGATCACGCAACACCCTTCCTCCACAGTGGCCGTATGAACCGGAAGACGACTGACGTGACACGCGCCAAGAACGGGCGCCCCGTCCACCACTGGCGGCGGGACATCGTGGAGCTCGCCGCCCTGTTCACCGCGGTGGCGGTGGCCGACGTGGTGGCGAACCTGGTGGGCCACGGCCCGGACGGGCCTGCCCTGCTCACCCTGTCGGCGGCCGCCCTCGCCGCCACGGCCTGCTTCCACACCTGGTGGTCACGCCGCCACGGCCACGCACCGCCGGTGAGCGATACCGGCGATACGAGCGCCCGGCCGGGCTCCGCGCGGGAGCAGGCCGGGCCGTCCGCGCTGCCGGAGGAGGCGGCCCGGCCGAGCACCCTGTGGCGGATGCGGACGACCGTGAAGGACGAGCCGGGCGCGCTGGCCGCCCTGTGCACCGCGCTCGCCGGGCAGCGCGTCGACATCCTCACCCTGCAGACGCACCCGCTGGGCACGGACACCGTCGACGAGTTCCTGCTGCGCGCCCCGCGCGACCTCGCCTGCGCCGAGATCACCCGTGCCGTGGCGGGCGCGGGCGGCTCGGGCACCTGGATGGAGCGGGCCGACGCCCACGACCTGGTGGACGCGCCGACCCGGGTGCTCGGCCTGGCCACCCGCACGGCGCTGGACGCCGCCGAACTCCCTCTGGCACTGCGGCAGTTGCTGGGCCGGTGCACGATCCGGTCGCTGCCCGCCACCGCGCACGGCGACGGCCGGGGCGCCGACCGGGTGCCCGTGGAGGGCGTGCTGGAGGAGACGGTGCTGCGACTGCGGGCGCCGGAGGGCGGGGTGATCACCGTGGAGCGGCCGTATCTTCCCTTCACCCCGACGGAGTTCGCCCGCGCGCGGGCCCTGGTCGAGCTGGACGCCCGGCTGGGCCCGAGGGTCCCGTGCGGCCAGGACGTACTGACGCTGCCCGAGGGCAACGACATCACCGTGCGCCGGGCCGACGTCGGTGACCTGCAGGCCGCGAAGGAGATGCACGAACGGTGCTCCAGCCGGACCCTGGGCATGCGGTACCACGGGCCGGTGGGTGACGCCGACCGCTATCTCAAGCATCTGCTCAGCCCCCGCTTCGGCCGCACCCTGGCGGTGCGCACCCCCTCGGGCCGCATCGTCGGCCTCGGCCACCTGCTGTGGGACGGCGACGAGACGGAGGTCGCGCTGCTGGTCGAGGACCGTTGGCAGCGGCGCGGCATCGGCGGGGAACTGCTGCGCAGGCTGGTGGCCATGGCCCGGGAGGCCGGCTGCGAGAGCGTGTACGCGGTGACGCAGGCGTCCAACACGGGCATGGTCGCGGCGATGCGGGGGCTGGAGCTGCCGCTCGACTACCAGATCGAGGAGGGCACGCTGGTGATCACGGCCCGCCTGCAGAGCTCGGTGGTCAGGACCTGAGCACCGCCGCGGGGCGGGCGACGGCCACCGCGGTGTCCCGGTCGCCCGCGCCCCCCGCGGACAGTGCCGTGTCCAGGTCGGCCCACAGGTCCTCGACGTCTTCCAGGCCCACGGACATCCGCAGCAGGCGGTCGCTCACGCCCGCGCCCCTGCGGTCCTCGGCGTCCACGATGCGGTGGCTGATCGACGCGGGGTGCTGGATCAGCGTGTCCACGCTGCCGAGGCTGACGGCCGGGGTGACGAGGCGGACGCCGGCGATCACCTCGTGCGGGTCGCCGTGCACCTCGAAGGCGACCATGGCACCGCCGATGCCCGGGTAGTGGACGCGGGCCACGCGCGGGTCGCCGGCGAGGCGGCGGGCCAGCTCGGCCGCGGTGTCCGAGGCGGCGCGGACCCGGACCGGCAGGGTCGACAGGCCCCGCAGCAGCAGGTAACCGGCGAGCGGGTGCAGGACACCACCGGTGGCGAAACGTATCTGCCGCAGCTGTCCGGCGAACTCCTCGTCACAGGCCACCACCCCCGCGAGCACGTCCCCGTGCCCGCCGAGGTACTTGGTGGCGCTGTGCAGCACCAGCCGGGCGCCCGACTCGGCGGGGCGCTGGAGCACCGGGGTGGCGAAGGTGTTGTCGACCAGCAGGGGCACGCTGCCGCAGGCGTGGGCGACGGCCCGCAGGTCGACCTCGGCGAGGGTGGGGTTGGCGGGCGACTCGACCATGACCAGGCCGGTGTCCGGGCGCAGTGCGTCGGCGATCCCGGCCGGGTCGGTCCACGTCACCTCGGTGCCGAGCAGCCCGGCGGTCAGCAGGTGGTCGCTGCAGCCGTACAGGGGGCGCACGGCGACGACGTGGCGCAGCCCGGAGGCGGCGCGGGCGAGGAGCACCGCACTGAGCGCGGCCATGCCGCTGGCGAAGGCGACCGCGCTCTCGGTGCCCTCCAGCCGGGCCAGCGCCGTCTCGAAGCGGGCCACGGTGGGGTTGCCGAGCCGGCCGTAGACGGGCGGGCCGTCGGGGTCGGCGCCGGTGGTGGCGAAGGCGTCGATACGGGCCGCCTCGGCGCGGCTGTCGTAGGACGGGTAGGTGGTGGACAGGTCGATGGGCGGGGCGTGCAGGCCCTGGCGGGCCAGGTCGTCCCGGCCGGCGTGCACGGCCTCGGTGGCCAGTGCCCGGGGTGCTCTCGGTGCGGGGCGGCGTACGTCGTCGTACGCGGGCGTACCAGCTGTGTCCATGGGCGGAAGGGTGAACACCGACCGGGTTCCGGGGACCAGATCCCGTGCTACGTTCGGGCCATGGCCGAATCTGTCGTACTGGACCCGGTGGATCTGCATCTGCTGCGGCTGCTGCAGAACGACGCCCGGACCACCTACCGGGACCTCGCCGCGCAGGTGGGGGTGGCACCGTCGACCTGCCTGGACCGGGTGACGCGGCTGCGGCGGTCCGGGGTGATCCTCGGCCATCAGCTGCGGCTCGATCCGGCCAGGCTGGGGCGGGGGCTGCAGGCCCTGCTGTCGGTGCAGGTCCGGCCGCACCGGCGGGAACTGGTGGGTCCGTTCGTGGAGCGGGTGCGGGCGCTGCCGGAGGCGCTGACCGTGTTCCACCTGACCGGCCCGGACGACTATCTGGTGCACGTGGCGGTCGCGGACATGGCCGATCTGCAGCGGCTGGTCCTCGACGAGTTCACGGCCCGGCGGGAGGTGGCCCGGGTGGAGACCAGGCTGATCTTCCAGCGGTGGGACTGCGGTCCCCTGCTCCCGCCGGACACGCTCTCGGCGAAATCCGGCTGATCCGGCGACCGGACCGGCGAAACGGGGCTGACGCGGCACCGGTATCCGTACGACGATGTCCGCATGTCAGAGACGAACAGCAGCCCGCTGCCGCGGCAGGTCGCCGACGCCTACGTCGACGAGCTCGTCGCCCTCGATCCGGTCACCGGCACCTACCTCGGCGTACAGGAGAGCGCCGGCCGCCTGCCCGACCTCTCACCGGCGGGACAGGACGCGCTCGCGCGGCTGGCCCGGGACACCCTGGCCCGGCTCGACGAGGCCGAGAGCCGGCCCGGCGCGGACAGCGACATCGAGCGCCGGTGCGCGCGCCTGCTGCGCGAGCGGCTGACCGCCGAACTCGCCGTGCACGAAGCGGAGGAGGGGCTGCGCCACGTCGGCAACATGGGCTCGCCGGCGCACCACGTGCGCGAGGTGTTCACCGTGACGCCGACCCGGACGGAGGAGGACTGGGCGGCGATCGCCGAACGGCTGCGCGCGGTGCCGGCCGCCCTCGCCGGGTACCGGGAGTCCCTGACCCTCGGTCTGGAGCGCAAGCTGTACGCGGCGCCGCGGCCCACGGAGACCTTCGTCGGACAGCTCACCGAGTGGGCCGACACGGACGGGTCCGGGCGCGGCTGGTTCGAGGACTTCGCCGCCGCCGGCCCCGACACGCTCAGGGCCGAGCTGGACGAGGCGGCGCGCGCGGCGACCGCCGCGGTGGCCGGGCTGCGCGACTGGATGCGCGACGTGTACGCGCCGGCCGTCCAGGACGCGCCGCAGACCGTGGGCCGTGAACGCTACGCCCGGTTCGCCCGCTACTACAACGGCACCGACCTCGACCTGGACGAGGCGTACGCCTACGGCTGGGCCGAGTACCACCGGCTGCTCGGCGAGATGCGGCAGGAGGCGGAGAAGATTCTGCCGGGTGCCGAGACGCCGTGGGCGGCGCTGGCCCACCTCGACGAGCACGGCCGGCACATCGAGGGCGTCGACGAGGTCCGGGCGTGGCTGCAGGGCCTGATGGACGAGGCGATCGACAAGCTGGACGGCACCCACTTCGAACTCGCCGAGCGGGTACGGAAGGTGGAGTCGTGCATCGCGCCGCCCGGCAGCGCCGCGGCGCCCTACTACACGCCGCCGTCGGAGGACTTCTCGCGGCCGGGCCGCACCTGGCTGCCGACGATGGGCGAGACCCGGTTCCCGGTCTACGACCTGGTGTCGACCTGGTACCACGAGGGCGTGCCCGGCCACCACCTCCAGCTGGCGCAGTGGGTGCACGTCGCCGGGAACCTCTCCCGCTACCAGGCGTCCGTCGGCATGGTCAGCGCCAATGCCGAGGGCTGGGCGCTGTACGCGGAGCGGCTGATGGACGAGCTGGGCTTCCTCACCGATCCCGAACAGCGGCTCGGCTATCTCGATGCGCAGATGATGCGGGCCGTGCGCGTCATCATCGACATCGGCATGCACCTCGGCCTGGACATTCCGGCGGACTCCCCCTTCCGTCCGGGCGAGCGCTGGACGCCGGAGCTGGCCGAGGAGTTCTTCGGGTCGCACAGCAGCCGCCCGGCCGACTTCGTGGTGAGCGAGCTGACCCGCTATCTGACCATCCCCGGCCAGGCCATCGGCTACAAGCTGGGCGAGCGGGCCTGGCTGCTGGGCCGGGAGCGGGCCCGCGCGCGCCACGGCGCCGCCTTCGACCTCAAGGCCTGGCACATGGCGGCCCTCTCGCAGGGTTCGCTGGGTCTGGACGACCTGGTGGACGAGCTGTCCCGGCTCTGACGCGGATGCCGGGCGGGGCACGCGGGGCGACCGAGGCGACCTCGGCGACCTCGGCGACCGGGCAGGGCACGCGGAGCGACCGGGTGGGGCGGCGGACCCGCCGTGTCGGTGTCCTGCCCGGGCCGCGGATATTCGCTGTCCCTCCCGGCCGCCTCTCGGGCACTCTTCGGTTCCATGACCACTGGCCGCACCCTGTTCCTGTCCCCGCGCGTCACCGCCACCGGCCGCGCCCTCGCGGATGCGGCACGGCGGCGCGGTGTGGGGGTGGAGACCCTGCGCGAGTGGCGGGTGCCCCAGGAGCGGCGGCGCTGTCCCGGTGCCTCGCTCTACGCGGGCCCGCTGTTCGCGGACGCCGTCGGCCGGGAGCTGGGCGTCGGGCTGCTGGAGCCCCCGGCGGACTGGCTGGCCAGGCTGCCGCGCGAGCTCACCGGCCGCGACATCGCGTGCACCACCATCGACGCGGCGCGCGGGCTGCGGAGGCCGGCGTTCGTGAAGCCGCCCAACGACAAGAGCTTCCCGGCGCGCGTCTACCCCGACGGCAGCCGGCTGCCCGGCCCGGACGCGGTGGACGGTACGGAGCCGGTGCTGGTCAGCGACATCGTGGCGTTCGCCGTGGAGTACCGGCTGTTCCTGCTGGACGGCGAGGTGCGCACCGGCAGCCGGTACGCCGTCGGGGGCGACCTCGACGTGGCCCCGCTGGAGGCGGACCCGCGCCGCGGCGAGGTGCTGGCGTTCGCCTCCCGGCTGGCCGGTACCGGGCTGCCGAGCGCGATCGTCGTGGACGTCGGGCTGGTGGCGGACGCCGGGTGGGCGGTGGTGGAGGCCAACGCCGCATGGGCCAGCGGGCACTACGCGTGCGACGCGGACGCCGCGCTGAAGGTGGTGCTGCGCGCGGCGCGACCGCGGGACGGCTTCACCGCGGCGGAGCGGGGGTTCCTGCGGCCGGCGCCCGCGGTGGTGCGGGCCTGACCTCAGCAGCCGCAGTCGGCGGCGTCCACCGGGACGGTCAGCGGGTCGGCCGGCTTGCGCTCGCCACCCTCTCGGGTCTCGTAGGCGAGGCCCTCGCGCACCCAGTACTCGAAGCCGCCGAGCATCTCCTTGACCCGGTAGCCGAGTTCGGCGAGGGCGAGGGCCGCGCGGGTGGCGCCGTTGCAGGCGGGGCCCCAGCAGTACGTGACGACCGGCACCGCCTTGTCGAGGAGGTGCTCGGCCTGCTCGGGGATGAGCGCGGTGGGCAGGTGGACCGCGCCGGGGACGTGCCCCTGGTCCCAGGACTCGGTGGAGCGGGAGTCCAGCACGACGAAGCCGGCGTCGCCGCCGGCGGCAAGCGCGGCGGCCACGTCGGAGACGTCGGTGTGGAAGGCCAGGCTCGCCCGGAAGTGGGCGGCGGCCTCGGCAGGGGCTGCGGGAGGGGTGCGCAGGACGGGGTTCACGGGGGCGGCAGCGTGGGCCGCGTTCTCGGTGGAGGTGTTCATGGCAGAAAATCTACGGCCGGTGATCATTTCGTTGAAGTGACGATCCCCGGCACCTGCCTTGATCCACCGGGGATTTCCCTGCTATTCCTCGCTCATGACCGCGTATTCCCCGGACGCCACCGACTGGCGCATCCTCGACGTCCTGCAACGGGAGGGCCGGGCCAGTTACGCCGAGCTGGCCCGTGCCGTGTCCATGTCCGCGAGCGCGGTGACCGAACGGGTGCGGCGGCTGGAAGAGGCGGGCGTCATCCAGGGGTACGCCGCCGTCGTGGACCCCGAGCGTATCGGCCTGCCGATCCTGGCGTTCGTACGGCTGCGGTACCCGACCGGCAACTACAAGCCCTTCCACGACCTGGTGGCCGTCACGCCCGAGATCCTGGAGGCGCACCATGTCACGGGCGACGACTGCTTCGTGATCAAGGTCGCCGCCCGTTCCATGCGCCATCTGGAGGAGGTGTCCGGGAAGATCGGCGCGCTCGGTTCGGTCACCACCAGCGTCGTCTACTCCTCGCCGCTGCCCCGGCGTCCGCTGGGCCGGTGACCGCGCTGCCGCACCACCGACCCCGACCGGTCCTTCACGACCTCCAGCTGGGCGTGGATGCGCCGCCGGAGGTCGGCGACGTGGCTGACGATGCCGACGCTGCGGTCCCGTTCGCGCAGGGAGTCGAGGACGTCGAGAACCTCGTCCAGCGTCTGGTCGTCCAGGCTGCCGAACCCCTCGTCGATGAACAGGGTGTCCAGCCGCACTCCCCCCGCCTCGTCGGTGACCACGTCGGCGAGGCCGAGCGCGAGGGCGAGCGAGGCGAAGAAGGTCTCGCCGCCGGACAGGGTGGCGGTGTCCCGCTCCCGGCCGGTCCAGGCGTCGACGACGTGCAGGCCCAGTCCGCTGCGACCGCGTCCGGTGCGGTCGTCGGAGTGGACGAGGGTGTAGCGGCCCGAGGACATCCGGTGCAGCCGGACGCTGGCGGCGGCGGCCACCTGCTCCAGCCGGGCGGCCAGAACGTACGACTCGAGACGCATCTTGCGCCCGTTGTCGGCGGAGGTGCCCGCGGTGAGCCCGGCGAGGCGGGCGACCCGGTCGTACTCCTCACGCAGCGGCGCCAGCCCGCGCGCGGCGGCGGTCGCGCGCTCGGACAGCCGGTCCAGTTCCGCGCAGCGGCGGGCGGCGGCGTCCTGCGCGGAGGCGGCCTGCCGCAGCCGTTCGGCGGCGGCGCGGGCGGCCGTCTCGGCGGCGGTGAGGCCGGCGGGCGGGCACTGGGCGGCGGAGGCGGTGTCGGCCTCGGCGAGCACGGCCCGCACGGCGGCCTCCTCGGTCTGCCAGGCGTCGAGAGCGCGCTGCAGCTCGCGGTGGGCGGCGTCGTCGAGGAGGGCGTCGGCGGCGGCCCGCGGGGTGTCGAAACCGGCCCGGAACGCGGCCTCGTCGAGGTGCCCGTCGGCGGCCTTGAGGCGCTCGGCGCTCTCCTCGGCGGCCCTGGCCGCGTCGGCGGCGTCGGTCAGCAGCGCGGCCTGCCGCTCCAGCTGCGCCGCGCGCGCGGCCACGCTGTCCAGGGCGCCCCGGGCGTGCGTCACCTCGTCCTGGAGGGCGGCCCGTTCGCGGTCCAGTCGCTCGCGGTGGCCCACCCGGGAGGCGAGCCGGACGGCGGCCTCACGCTGGACGGCGGTGCGCCGCCGGTGCTCCTGCTCGGCCCGGCGCAGCTCCTCCTGCGCCGGGTGCAGTGCGGAGGCGTCCGCGCGGGCGCGCGCGTAGTGCTCCTCCAGCTCGGCGGCCTCGGCGCGGAGCTGGTCCGTCGGAGCGTCACCGGCCTCGGCGGTCGCGGCGGCCAGCTCCTCCCGTACGGCGCCCAGGCGCCGTTGGTCCGCGGCGTGTTCGTCCTCGGTCTGCCGGTAGGCGGCGAGGGCGGCTTCCTCGGCGGCGCGGTCGACGTGCCCGGCGTCCTTGCGGGCGGGAGCGGGATGCTCGGTGGCCCCGCAGACGGCGCAGGGCGCACCTGCGACCAGGCCGGCGGCCAGTTCGGCCGCGATGCCGTCGAGGCGCTGCTCCTTGAGGTCCAGCCAGTGGGCGCGGGCGGCGACCGCCCGCTCGCCGGAGGCGAGGGCCCGCCGCTCGGCGGCGTCGAGGTCCCCGGCGAGCCGGTCGCGCAGTGCCGCGGCCGTCAGCCGGGCCTGCGCGGGTTCCCGCCGCTCGGCGAGCTGTTCGGCCCGGGTGGCGGCCTGCTGGGCGCTGTCGACGCGGGCCAGGAGTGCGGCCCGGGTCTCCTCCCACCCGGCGAGCCAGCTCTCCGCCTCCGTGAGGACCTCCTCGTCGGCGCGCTCCTGGCGGTCCAGATCGGCGCGCTCGGCGGCGAGGCCGGCCAGCCGCAGCTCGGCGCGCCGGGCCGACTCCAGTCCGCCCAGTTCCTCGGCGGCCCGGCGGGCGGCGGCGGCGAGGCCGGCGGCCCCGGCGTCGGTGAACCGCTCCGGCAGCTGCGCACGCGCGCGTGCCTCGGCCTCGGCGGCCGCGCGGTGCTCGGAGTCGGCCGACGCGCGCAGTGCGAGGACCGGAGCCACCGCCTCGGCCTTGCGCGCCCGCTCCATCCGAGCCCGCTGCTCCCGGTGGGCGCCCGCCCGCTCCTGGAGGCGCGCGGCGCGCTCCTGCGCATCGGCGAACCGCCGCTGCAAGCGGGCTAGTTCGCGTGTGTCGTCCAGGTGGCGCTGGGCTGCCGCGTGGGCGGATTCGGCGGCGAGGCGCCCGCAGTCGGCGACGGCAAGCTGCTCGCGCGCGGTGGAACGGGCGACGGCGGCCGCGGTGAGGACGGCCTCGGCCAGGCCCGGCTCGCCCGGCGCCGGTTCGGGCAGCTCCATGGTGTCGCCGGCGACCTGCTGCATGCGGTGGGCGTCGGCGAGCAGCGCGGTGTCGCCCTCCTTCACCCTGGCCTCGGCGGCGCGGCGGCGGTCGGCGAGGCGCTTCTCGACGTCGGTGAAGCGCTGGGTGTCGAACAGGCGGCCGAGCAGTCGGCCGCGCGCCTCGGCGTCGGCGCGCAGGAAGCGTGCGAAGTCGCCCTGGGGCAACAGCACCACCTGGCAGAACTGCTCCCGGCTCATGCCGCCGAGCAGCTGGGTGATCTCCTCGCCGATCTCCTGGTGGGAGCGGCTGAGGTCCTTCCAGGCACGGGCCGCCGCGTCGTACTCGCGCAGCCAGGACTGGGCCTTGTCGACGGTCGTGCCGTGGCCGCGTTTCTTGGCGCGTTCCCAGGGCGGCTGCCGGGTGATCTCCAGGCGGCGGCCCGCGACGGTGAGGTCGAGGGTGACCTCGGTGCGGGTGCCGGGGGCGGCGTGGTCACTGCGCAGGGTGAGGCCCTGGCCGTTCTGGCGAGCCCCGGGGACCGCGCCGTACAGGGCGTAGCACACGGCGTCGAGGACGGAGGTCTTGCCGGCGCCGGTCGGGCCGTGCAGCAGGAACAGGCCGGCGGCGGACAGTTCGTCGAAGTCCACCGACAGGGTGCCGCCGAACGGTCCGAAGGCGGTGAGGTCGAGCCGGTGCAGTCTCACCGGGCCACCTCCCGCACGGCGTCGTCCGCACGGACCGCGTCGAACGCCGCCCGCAGCACGCGGCGCTCGCTCGGGTCGGGTCCGGCGCCGCGTACGTGTGCGACGAAGTCCTCGGCGATCTGCTGGTCGTCCCGCCCGGCGAGGCGGCTCGCATAGCTGGCGTCGGGGTCGTCGGGGGCGCGCTCGGGGGCGAAGACGAGGCTGAGGGTGTGCGGGAACCGTGCGGTGAGGCGGGCCATGGGCTCGGCGGGACGGACGGCGTCGACGAGGGTCGCCTCCACCCAAGCCCCTTCGTGCCGGGCGAGGGCCGGGTCGGCGAGCAGGTCCTCCAGGGTGCCGCGCAGGCGGGCCAGCGGGCGCGGCACGGGGCAGTCGATCCGCTCGGCGGTGACCGCGCCGGTGGCGTCGAGGTCGACCAGCCACATGCTCTTGCGGTGGTCGGCCTCCGAGAAGGAGTACGCCAGCGGGGAGCCGGAGTAGCGCACCCGCTCGGTGATCGTCTGACAACCGTGCAGGTGACCCAGCGCCACGTAGTCGACGCCGTCGAAGACCCCGGCCGGCACCGCGGCCACTCCGCCGACGGTGATGTCCCGTTCGCTGTCGCTGGGCCGGCCGCCGGTGACGAAGGCGTGGGCGAGGACCACGGACCGGGTGCCCGTCGGGCGTGCGGCGAGGTCGGCGCGGACTCGGTCCATGGCGGCGGCCAGCACCGCCTCGTGGCCGGCCCGCTCGACGCCGAACTCGTCCTTGACCAGGGCCGGTTCGAGGTAGGGCAGGCCGTAGAAGGCGACGTCACCGTGCGCGTCGGACAGGACGACGGGGGTACCGGCGGCCGACGGGTCGGTGCGCAGGTGGATGCCCGCGCGGTCGATGAGGCCGGCGCCGACGCCGAGACGGCGGGCCGAGTCGTGGTTGCCGGAGATCATGACCGTGGGCACGCCCAGGCCGGCCAGGCGGTGCAGGGCGTCGTCGAACAGCTCGACCGCGGCGAGCGACGGGACCGCCCGGTCGTAGACGTCCCCCGACACGACCACCGCGTCGACCTCGCGCTCCCGCACGGTGGTGACGAGACGACCGATGAACTCGGCCTGCGCCCCGAGCAGGTTGACCCGGTGGAACGCCCGGCCGAGATGCCAGTCGGAAGTGTGCAGCAGCCTCATGATCCCCGAGACTAACGGGAGGGACTGACAGCACGGGCGGATACGGCGGCCTCACGCATCACCGTACGCCTCCCCGCCCAGCTCGAACCCGGCCGTCCCGGCCGTCGCGTCCGCCAGCCAGGCCCGGAAGGCGTCGACGTCGGCGTCCGGCAGTCCGATCTCGAGGGTGACGGCCTCGCCGTAGCGCACGTCTCGCACCTCGCGCCCGGTGGCGCGCAGGTCGTTCTGCACCTTCCCGGCGCGCTGGTGGTCGACGGTGACCGTGGCCAGTCGGTACCGGCGCCGGGTGAGGGTGCCGAGGGCGTCGACGGCCTCCCCCACCGCCCCTCCGTAGGCGCGGATGAGGCCGCCCGCGCCGAGCTTGACGCCGCCGAAGTAGCGGGTGACGACGGCGACCACGTACCGCATGTCGCGGCGCAGCAGCATCTGCAGCATGGGGAGGCCGGCGGTGCCACCCGGCTCCCCGTCGTCGTTGGCCTTCTGGACGGCGGCGTCCGCGCCGATGACGTACGCCCAGCAGTTGTGCGTGGCGTCCGCGTGCTCCCTGCGAACCGCCGCGATGAACTCCCGCGCCTCCCGCTCGCTGCCGGCCGGCGCCAGCGCGCACAGGAATCGCGAGCGGTTGACCTCTGTCTCGTGCACACCCGCGCGCGCGACGGTGCGGTACTCGTCCTGCATCGGACCAGCCTATGCGGTGGTGCGGAAGCTCCCCCCACCCGGTCAATCCGCCCCGTTCCGGCATGCTCTACCCGCTTTTGCCGTGTTTCCTGCCGCGCGGGACCGTGACCGAGGTGAGCAGGGCCGCGCCCGGTACGAGGGTGCGCCAGGTGGGGCCGTACCAGGAGAGCACGGCGAGGGCGGAGGTGGGGAACTTGGTGCGGACGGTGTCCAGGGTGTCGCCGAGGCCGTCGCCGGCGAGGGTGAGCACCAGGTCGGTGAGGCCGGGGTTGTGGCCGACCAGGAGCAGGGTCCGCACCTCGGGCGGTGTCTCGTGCAGCACGTCCAGCAGGTCGGGCGCGTCGGCCGCGTACAGCCGTTCGTCGTACCGCACCGGCGGCGGGGTGCCCCACTGCGCGGAGGTCAGTTCCCAGGTGCGGCGGGCTCTCAGCGCGGTGGAGCACAGGGCGAGGTCGGGCAGGCAGTCGGCCTCGGCGAGCGCGCGTCCGGCGGCGGGGGCGTCCCGCCGGCCACGCGGGGCGAGGGGCCGCCCGTGGTCCGGGGTGCCCTCCGGCCAGGCGGACTTCGCGTGCCGCAGTATCACCAGCCGCCGCAGCGGCCCGCTGCCGGCGCGGGCCCCGGGCCGGGACGCGGTCGGCCGCGCCGTCGCGTCACCGCCCATTGCGACCGACCGCCTTCCCCTGACGTGTCACACCGGCGACCCGAGGTCCCGGGTCAGATCGAGGCCCAGGAGGCGGTCGGCGTAGGCGTGCGTCTCGAAGCGGGCCCCGGGCGCGACGTCCGGGTCCTGCTCGATCCGCCGCAGCACGCGCAGCACCTCCGGTACGTCCAGGTCGTCCTCCCAGGCGGCCCGCAGCCGCCCGCGCACCTCCTCGGGGACCGGCCGCGAGGGCTGCCGCGCCCACCGGGCGACGTCCTGCCGCCAGCGTACGAGGGTGTCGCGGGCCTCCGCCAGGTCGGCCGCTGTCAGCCGTACGGGGGTGTCCCGGGGGCGGGTGAGCAGGGCGAGGCGCAGGGCGGCCGGCTCCGCACGGTCCGGCGGGCCCGCGGACGGTAGCGGCGGACCGTCCACCGGGGCCACGGCCACCACCACCCCGTCGGGGACGTCGGACGCCCGCCGCGCCACGTGCACGACCTGCGCCTCGCCGAGTCCGGTGCCCATGTCCCGGTTGTCCTCGAAGGGGCGGATGCCGAGCTCGTCGGCGTCCGTACGCAGCCGGGTCTGCTCACCCCGCCCGGTCAGCAGGCCCCAGACGGGTGTGCCGCCGAGTTCCAGGGCACGCACCAGCAGGTCGGCGACGAGCAGGACGCGCAGATCGCCGGTACCGCAGCCGTCGGCATGGGCCTCGACCCGGGTCAGGCCCCGGCGGACGGGGGCGGCGGGGACGTCTGCGCCGGTTCGGGCGTCGGTGATGCGGAGCACGGCCCGAGCGTAGGCGGGCCGGCGGCCGCGCGCAGGCGGGCGGCGGGATTTCCGGACACGTACCGGGGCGTCGCACGGCTGCCCGGGCCGGCCCGCACGAACCGCTTCCGACTCGGAATGACCGGTTGTGATCAGATGTTGTCCGACCTGAGGTTCCAAGGTTCCCCAGCCGGCCACCCGACAGGAGGCACGCCGTGCACGGCGACGACGCAACGGTCCGCAAGATCCTCACCGAGCTCGGCGGTACCTGGGCGGTGGTGGGCCTGTCCACCAACCGGGCGCGGGCGGCGTACGGGGTGGCCGAGGTGCTGCGGCGCCACGGCAAACGGGTCGTCCCCGTCCACCCCAAGGCGGAGACCGTGCACGGGGAGCGGGGATACGCCTCCCTCGCGGACGTCCCCTTCGACGTGGACGTCGTCGACGTGTTCGTCAACAGTCGGCTCGCCGGGGCCGTGGCCGACGAGGCGGTCGCCCGGGGTGCGAAGGCGGTGTGGTTCCAGCTGGGTGTGGTCGACGAGGCGGCTTACGCGCGCACGCGTGCGGCGGGTCTGGACATGGTGATGGACCGCTGCCCGGCCATCGAGTTCCCCCGGCTGCGCCGACCGTGACGGCCGTGGCGCGGGGCGGGTGACCGGCTGAGCGGTGCCGTCGCCGGTCACCCCTGTCAGTCGTGCACCGGCCGGTCGCCCAGCCGGTGGTCGGCCACGTTCAGCGCCTCGCCGACCAGGCGGCGCAGGTGGCCGTCGCACAGGGCGTAGATCACCCTTCGGCCCTCCTTGCGGGTGCTCACCAGGCCGGCCAGCCGCAGCCGCGCCAGGTGCTGGCTGACCGCCGGGCGGGCCGCGCCGCAGACCTCGGTCAGCGTGCCGACGTCGGCCTCGCCGGTCGTCAGGGCGTGCAACAGGGTGAGGCGGGTGCGGTCGCCGAGCAGGGCGAGGATCTCGGCCGCGAGCGCGAAGTGCTCTTCGCCGGGTGTGCGCGGGTGGACATCGCCGGGGGTGCGCGGGTGCGCATCGTGTGCAGATGACAGGTGCATGCGTGCGCTCATACGCACATATTGGCGCTGCGGACGGGAAGACGTCCAGTGTGAGGCAGCGGCCGGAAGGGGACCGACGTGACCGACCACGATGACCTTGCTCATCTTCCTCACCACGGGCACCACGGGCACCACCGGCACCACGGGCACCACGGGCACCAGCACGACTCCGGTCCCGGCGATCACGAACACGGGCGGGGGCGGGAACCCCGTCCCTCGCGCCGCCGTCTCGCCCACCTCCTCACCCCTCACTCCCACGAGACCGCCGACCGGATCGACCCCGCCCTGGAGTCCTCGGCCCGCGGACTGCGCGCCCTGTGGGTGTCCTTCGCGGTGCTCGCCGCGACCGCGCTGGCTCAGGCGGCGGTCGTCCTGGCCTCCGGGTCGGTGGCGCTGCTCGGCGACACGGTGCACAACACGGCGGACGCGCTGACCGCCGTACCCCTCGGGGTCGCCTTCGTGCTGGGCCGGCGGGCCGCCACCCGCCGTTTCACCTACGGGTACGGGCGCGCGGAGGACTTGGCGGGGATCGTGATCGTGCTGACGATCGCCGCGTCGGCGGCGTTCGCCGGCTGGACGGCGGTGGGGCGGCTGCTGGACCCCCGCCCGGTGGAGCACGTGGGGGTGGTCGCGGTCGCCTCGCTGGTGGGCTTCGCGGGCAACGAATGGGTGGCCCGGCACCGGATCCGTGTCGGCCGGTCGATCGGTTCGGCGGCGCTGGTCGCGGACGGACTGCACGCCCGGACCGACGGGTTCACCTCCCTGGCCGTGCTGCTGGGCGCGGGTGGTTCCGCACTCGGCTGGCAGCGCGCCGACCCTGTCGTCGGGCTGGCGATCACGGCGGCGATCGCCCTGGTGCTGCGGGACGCGGGCCGGGAGGTGTTCCGGCGGGTGATGGACGCCGTGGACCCGGCCCTCACCGAGCGGGCGGAGCGCACGCTTCGGGTGGTGCCGGGGGTGCGCGGTGTGGGCGAGCTGCGGCTGCGCTGGATCGGGCACCGCCTGCGCGCGGAGGTGGCGTTGGTGGTGGACGGCGAGGTGACGGTCCGTGAGGCGCACGCGATCGCGGTGGCCGCCGAGCACGCACTGCTGCACGCGGTGCCCCGGCTGACCGCGGCCCTGGTGCACGCCGACCCGGCGCCCCTGCCGGGCGAGGCGGATCCGCACCTGGCCCTGGCGCACCACGGCGCGGCCTGACGAGCGGGGCCGGCCGCCACCGTCCGCGCCGCCGGCCCACAGTGCCGGACGGGCACCGGGGCGGGGACGACGCACCTTTCCTGGCGCCGACAGCGGACCCACCGGACCGGCACCCCGGCATCCGCCACCCGCCACCCGCCACCCGCCACGCACGAGACCGGACCGGCGCCGCGGTCGCACCGGGCGACGGACATCTCCGGAGCAGTACCTCGGGCACACCGGGCGACGGACGTCACCGGTCCGGCACCCCGGTTCAGGCGACGCCCAGACCCTCCAGCACCACCGCGCCGGGCAGGGCGGCGAACACCTTGCCGGGGACCAGGAGTTTGCCGCGACGGCGACCGCTGCCGACGAGGACCCACGGCAGCTCGACGACGGCGGCGTCGACCAGCAGCGGCCAGGAGGCCGGCAGTCCGATCGGCGTGATGCCGCCGTACTCCATGCCGGTCTCCCCGGTCGCCGTCTCCGTCGGCGCGAACGATGCCTTCCGCGCGCCCAGCTGACGGCGCACCACACCGTTGACGTCGACGCGGGTGGTGGACAGCACCAGGCAGGCGGCGAGCGTGGTCTCGCCGCCCCGCTTGCCCGCCACGACCACACAGTTCGCGGACCGCTCCAGCAGTTCCCGGCCGTAGTGCTCGACGAAGACGGCGGTGTCGGCCCACCGCGGGTCGGTGTCGACGTGGAGGATCTGGTCGGCGGGGACGTCCTCGCCGAACCGGCGTACGGCGTCGGCCACCGGGGCGATCAGCTCGTCGAGGCAGTCGGGGGCCGGGGTGGCGGTGTCGAAGTCTCCGATCGGTGCGCGCATGGCCGCACCGTAACAGCCGTGCGACGGCGGCCGGCGAGGCGTCTCAGCGCACGGGCGGCGCGGCCCAGACCAGCACCATCTCGGCGACGGTGTCGCCGTGATTGGCGTACGTGTGCGGCGCGTCGGCGTCGAAGGTGGCGCAGGCGCCGGCCGGGACCCGGTACTCCTCGCCGCCGACCGTGAGCGCCAGCTCGCCGGCGGTGACGTGCAGGACCTCGACCGTGCCGGCGGGGTGCGCGTCGGAGGAACTGCCCTCGCCCGGCATCAGCCGCCACTGCCACAGCTCCAGCGGCCCCGGCGCCTCCGCCCCGGCCAGCAGCCGGCTGTAGCTGCCCGCGTCGGTCTGCCACAGCCGTACCGTCCGGTCCGCCGGGACGATCCGGACCGTGGGTCCCTGCTCGTAGTCGAGGAGGGTGGGGATGCTGACGCCGAGCGCGTCACCGATCTTGACGACCGTGCCGAGGCTGGGGTTGGTGCGGGCCTGCTCGATCTGGATCAGCATGCCCCGGCTGACCCCGGCCCGGGTGGCCAGCGTGTCCAGTGTGAAGCCCCGTTCGGTGCGCCAGCGCTTGACGTTGCGAGCCAGGGACTGGGTCAGCAGGTCGAGGTCCGACACGTTTCGTCCCGTTCCGGAGTCCGATGGGGTGAGCGATGTTGTCCGAGTGTTCTGGTGGACGCTCCGGTGGGAAGCCGGCGCGACGCGCACGGCCTGGTGCACCACAACGTCCACCGAACTGTACTGCGCGGATCGGCGGCGCGGACGGGTGCCCGCGCGCTCAGCTCTCGCGTTCCAGCGCCGGCAGCCCCGCGGCCGCCTCACCGTCGACCCCGGCGAACCGTGTCGCGCTCTCGCCGCCCAGTTCCGCGAGCCTCCCCGCGCTCTCGCCGCCCAGTTCCGCCAGCCCCGCCGCGCTCTCCTCGTCGAGCTCGGCGAGCCGTGTCACGGTCTCCTCGTCCAGCCCCGAGAGGGCGACCAGTTGCTCGGAGGTGACACCGTCCGGTATCGGCACGGGCGCCGGGGTGCGCAGTGGCGGCTGCCAGCCCGCCTCGGGCGTCCAGCGCCGTACGACCCGGGCCGGCGCGCCGGCCACCACCGCGTGATCGGGCACGGTGCCGCGCACCACCGCCCCCGCGGCCACCACCACGTTCCGCCCGATCCGCGCGCCCGGAAGGATCACCGCGCCGGTGCCGATCCAGCAGCCGGACCCGATCTCCACGGGCTCCATGCGCGGCCACTGCTTGCCGATCGGCTGGTGCGGGTCGTCGTAGGAGTGGTTGGTGGAGGTCACGTAGACATAGGGCCCGAAGTAGCAGTCGCTGCCGATGGTGACCGTCGTGTCCGCGATGACATGGCTGCCCCGGCCCAGGACCACGCCGTCGCCGATGCGCAGGATCGGCTCGGGACCGAGGTCGAGATCGGGCATCAGGCCGGCGGTGAGGGTGACCTGCTCGCCGACGATGCAGTGCGCGCCCAGATGGATCCAGGGCTCGCCGAAGACGGTGCCGAGCGGGAAGGCGAGACGCGTGGCCTCACCGATTGAGCCGAAGCGGAACCGGCCGGGGCGGTCGGCGGTCACCGAGCCCGTGCGCTGCAGCCAGGCCCAGCCCGCGTGGACGGCGCGCTGGGTGAGGCGGCCCCGCCAGGATGAGAACGTGTTCTTGCGCTTGGGCACCCGGACACCGTACTCAGGTCGGGCGGTGCCCATCGGGCGCAGGGCCTGTGATCTTCGCCCCACCGGGTGGCGTACGGTGCCGGGGTACCCGGACCGACAGGAGACGGTGATGACGCAGAGGGCGCTGATCGCGGGCATCGGCGGCAAGGAGCCGAAGATCGACGAGGCGGCCTTCGTGGCCCCCAACGCCACGGTGATCGGGGACGTGACCCTGGCGGCCGGCGCGAGCGTCTGGTACGGCGCGGTGGTACGCGGCGACGTCGAGCGGATCTCCGTCGGCGTGCAGAGCAACATCCAGGACAACTGCACGCTCCACGCGGACCCGGGGTTCCCGGTCAGCGTCGGTGAGCGGGTGTCCGTCGGTCACAACGCCGTCGTCCACGGGGCGACGGTCGGCGACGACTGCCTGATCGGCATGGGTGCGACCGTGCTGAACGGTGCCGTCATCGGGGCGGGTTCGCTCGTCGCCGCGCAGGCGCTGGTGCCGCAGGGGATGGTGGTGCCGCCGGGATCGCTCGTCGCCGGGGTGCCCGCGAAGGTCAGGCGGGAACTCACGCAGGAGGAACGGGAGGGCGTCACCCTGAACGGAACGATGTACGCGGAGCTGGCGCGGGCGCACCGGGACGTTCAGGCGTAGCACCCGTCCCCCGTGTCAGGCGTGGTGCCCGCCGCGTCCAGATGTGGCGCCCGCCCGGGGAGCGGCGCGGCGGACCGCGCGGTCCGCCCCGCGCCGTCCGCGCCGCCCGGCTACTCGGCCGCGACCAGGTCCTTCTCGGCCTCGTCGGCGGCGCGCTTCGCCTTGCGCTTCATGACGAGCATGGACGTGACGCCGATGAGCACGGCCGCCACCAGGCCCAGCCAGGAGAACTTCTTCAGCCAGGACTCGGCGACGACGCCCAGGTAGTAGATGACGGCCGTCGTGCCCCCGGCCCACACCACGCCGCCCAGCATGTTGGCGATGAGGAACTTCCAGTACGGCATGTGCAGGACGCCGGCCAGGGGTCCGGCGAAGATGCGCAGGAGGGCGATGAAGCGGCCGAAGAAGACGGCCCACATGCCCCACTTCTGGAAGGAACGCTCGGCGGTGGCGACGTGCGCCTCGCCGAAGTGGCGCGGGAACTTGCCACCCAGCCAGGCCAGCAGCGGCCTGCCGCCCTTGCGGCCGATCGCGTAGCCGATGGAGTCGCCGATGATGGCTCCGGCCGTGGCGCAGGCGCCCAGGATGACCGGGTTGACGCCGGTGTGTTGCGAGGACATCAGGGCCGCCGACACCAGGACGATCTCGCCGGGCAGCGGGATGCCCAGGCTCTCCAGTCCGATGACGAGTCCCACCAGCGCGTAGACGGCCGCCGGAGGCACCGTGTCGAGCCACTCCTGGACGTGCACCGCCGGTCCCTCCCGTTTGCTTTCCTCGTGCTGCCGGCCGGGCGCCCGATGGTCGACCGGCACACCCCCTGGCGAAGCCTACCCGGTCACCGGGGCGCGCCGGCCTGTCCCCGGCGCGGGACCGGGGAGGCTCGGGGCTCGCGGCCCACGACGGAGACCGCGGCGGACGAGGAGGCGCCGGTTGCGTGGGGCTCGCCGGGAGCGGCGGGCCGGACGGTGTCACCGACCGGCGCCCCCCAGGTGGCCTCGGGCCCCGGGACACCGTTGGCGCCGGAGCCGCCCCGCACCGCCGGCACGCCGACGAGCAGAGCGAGCGTGGCCACACCGGCGCCGATGCCGGCCGCCTTGGCGCGCCGCCCGGCCCGGGCAGCCCCGGAAGCGGCGGACCCGGGCCCGGCGGGACGGGCACCGTGCGCGCCCCGGTGACGGCCGGCGGGCGCGGGGGGCGCGGCACGCCGGGCGGACGCGGCCGCGGGTGTCCGAGGGGCCGTGAGCCAGGCGGGTACGACCGCCCGCAGTGCCGTGCGCCACCACGCACCGGCCCCCCGGCCCGTCGTGCCCCGGGCGGAGGACGGCGGCGCGGGGGGGCGCCCCGGGCGGGAATCGAGGTAGCGGCGGGCGCCCCAGCCGAGTACCGCCTCGGCCAGCAGAACAGCCAACTCTTCGTCGAAATGGCTGAGTTGCTCGGCGGTGTGCCGACAGTGACGGCACTGGGCGAGATGGTCGCGGACATCGGGCAGCAACTCGGTGCCGCGCCGCAGGGGAATGTCGAGCAGCCGGTGGTAGAAGCGGCATTCGACGGTCGGCGCGAGGTCGAGATGCGCGCGGACGCACTTCGCCCGGAATTGCTCGCGGGCCTGGTCCAGACCGGCGGTCGCGGTGATGGTGTCGACACCCAGCAGACCAGCCGGTACGGATATCGGCTCGGCCTCGACCTCGCAGTGCCACAACAGACATTGCGAGGCCGCCGGAAGGGACTGGAAAGCGCGTTCGGCGAGCCGCCTCCTTTCCGGTGTTCCAGCGCGGGCGGCGCGCAGTCCGCGCGCTCCGATGGTTCTGTCCAGCTCCGGGAGTTCGGCGGGAACTCCGTCCGCACCGGCCCATTCCCGGACCATGTCACGTACGACGACCAGGAGTTGGGGCCGCAGCGCACCGGCGGACCGGTCGCTCGCGAGACGGGTGAGCAGCCGGTGCACGGACGCGGCGGCCACGAACTGGGCCGCGGGGCCGGCGGAGGCGAGGCAGATGGCGGCGTAGTCCTGTGCGGCGCGCCAGTGCCGGGCCAGCAGCAACGCGACGGCGCCGCCGTCGTCGCCGGCCGCGATCAGGGCGGCGAGAACACGGTCGGATTCGCCCGGCGCGCGGCCGGGGCCCGGCGGATATGAGGGGCGTGGGGGGCTGGGCGAGTGCACTGAACCATTTCCTTCCAAGCCGACGGACGGCACACGCAAACGTGTCCGCCGGAAAGCAGGTGATTGATTGGTGCGTACCTACGGCGCGTCAGACCGCACGGCCTGGTCCGAACCGTCCCGCGGGGACGCTCACCTTGGCACACACGTCTCGCAGGAAACAAGAAGTTCGAGTGACGCGAGGTCAATGTGCGTGAATACGACCCGCGTTACCGACGGTATAGGTGCCGGTATTCGACAACGCGACAACAACGACCCGGCCGGAACACACAGGATTCTCCGATCCCGCTCCCTGCTCGCTCCCATACGGGCGGGCCAGCATGTCGCGCATGAGCGCCCCGGATTTCCCCCTCTCCACACCCTCCGCACCGGCCGCCCCCGCCGCCCCCGCCGTTCGCAAGGCGGTCATCCCGGCCGCCGGGCTCGGCACCCGCTTCCTGCCCGCCACCAAGGCGACCCCGAAGGAGATGCTGCCGGTCGTCGACAAGCCGGCGATCCAGTACGTGGTGGAGGAGGCCGCCGCGGCCGGGCTCGACGACATCCTGATGGTCACCGGCCGGCACAAGCGGGCCATCGAGGACCACTTCGACAACGCGCTCGAACTGGAGCAGGCGCTCACGGCCAAGGGCGACACCGTACGCCTGGACGCGGTGCGCGATCCGGCGCGTCTGGCCGACATCCACCACATACGGCAGGGCGATCCGCTGGGCCTCGGCCACGCGGTGCTGTGCGCCCGTCACCATGTGGGCGGCCAGCCCTTCGCCGTGCTGCTCGGCGACGATCTGATCGACCCGCGCGAAACCCTGCTGAGCCGCATGCTGGAGGTCCGACAGCGGTGCGCCGGGAGCGTCGTGGCCCTCATGGAGGTCCCGCCGGATCAGATCCACCTGTACGGTTGCGCGGCCGTCGAACCGTCCGGCTCCGGGGACGCCGACGTGGTCCAGGTCACCGGCCTGGTGGAGAAGCCGCCACGCGACCGGGCGCCGAGCCGCTACGCGGTCATCGGCCGTTACGTCCTGGACCCGGCCGTCTTCGAGGTGCTGGAGCGGACCCGGCCCGGACGCGGCGGCGAGGTCCAGCTGACCGACGCCCTGCAGGAACTGGCAGCCGCCGGCGCGGTCCACGGGGTCGTCTTCGAAGGCCTGCGCTACGACACCGGCGACAAGGCGGACTATCTACGTACGGTGGTACGACTGGCCTGTGAACGCCCGGATCTGGGACCGGAGTTCAGGTCGTGGCTGAAGGAGTTCGCGGCGGGCCTGGCGGACGACCCGGCCCCGGGCGGGTGGCAGGCGGCCTGAGCCGGCTCCGGCGGCGCAGGCCCGCACCCGTGAGGGACCCACGGGGCCCGGGTGGCCCGGCATCACGGCCGCGCCGCCGGGCCACCCGCCCACCCGGGCCGACCAGTTGGCGCGCCCTGCCCGCCGGCCCGACCGCGCCACCCGACCGCCGGCCGGTCACCCGGCCGGGCGCCGCTCAGCCGTTGGGCCGTAGGGTCCAGACGACGGTCATCTCTCCCGTGACCGCACCGTCGCCGCGGCGAATCTCGATCGCGACCGGGAACTCGGGCCGCTCCCCCGCGTCCAGTTCGGCGACGACCTCGGCGGCCGGCCGACCCAGGGTCGCGGTGGCCGTGACCGGACCCATGGCGAGCTTGCGGTAGGCGATCTCGGCGCGGACCGCGAGCGGCACGGCGCGGGAGAGCTGGTCTCCGAACGCCGCGAGGACGATGGCCCCGCTGGCGGACTCCCCGAGCGTGAACATGGCGCCGGCGTGCGGCCCGCCCACGTGATTGTGGAAATCGCCCTGGTCCGGCAGGGCGACCACGGCCTTGTCCGGGGTGGTCTCCAGGAACTGGAGGTTCAGGGTCCGGGCCATGGGAACCGTGGCGGCGAGCATCTCGCCGACGGACATCTGGTCTGCGCTCATGGCGAGATGTTACCCACGAGTAGCCTCTGCTCGCCAGAGCCCGGCCCCAACCCACACCCGAGCCGGCATCGGACCTGCTCCCGCCCCCTTCCCGGCCCCCTCCGGGGACCTCCCGTGCAGACCACTCCGCAACATCTCCCGGCCACTCGACCACTCGCCCGGCCGCCCACTCGCCCGGCCGCCCAGTGGCCCGGCTGCCCGGTGGCCCGGTGGCCCGGCCGCCCGCTGGCCCGGTCAGCCTCCCGGACGACCGCCGAACCGGTCTTGCGAGCAGCCTGTCGAGCACCCTCGCGATCCTCCGCCCGAAGGGCTTCCCGGCGCCCGCGGAACCGGCCCCCGCGGAACCGGCCGCCCCGGACCGGGCGCGGGACCCCCGCATGATCGCCGTATGCTTGCCGCCCATGTGGCCAGGAGAGCAACCGCCGGCGGACGGCCGGAACCCGGCGAACCAGCCCGCGAACCCGTATCTGCAGCCGGGCTACCAGCAGACCCCGCAACAGCACCCGCACGCGGGACAGCCGAGCGCGGGACAGCCGTCCGGCCCCTGGACCGCCCCCACGGCCACCATGGGTCCGTCCCCGGCCGGCCCGGGTGGCGGACGCCGCACGAAGGTGATCGCGATCGCGGCGGCCGCCGCGGTGGTCGCCGCCTCGGCGGTGACCGGCGTGGTGCTGCTGCGCGACGGTGACGGCGGCACGCCCGAGCCGGGGCCGACGGCCACCTCCGCACCAGCCCCCGGCCAGCCCTCCGCCTCCGCCGACCCGCGCGGCGAGGACACCGTGCGGCCGACCGTCGCCGGCTGGAAGGTCGTGGTGAACCCGGACCTCGGCGTCGCCTTCGACGTGCCCGCCGGCTGGGAGGTGCAGTCGACGTCGTGGGCCTGGTGGGTCTCGGAGGACGGCGACCCGGACGAGAAGATCCTCGTCGGCATGAAGGCCCCCGCCGTACTGAAGTCCAAGTGGTGCCTGTCGGACGACGACCGCGACGGCCGCGAGGACAGCACCGCCCTGGCCATCATGGGCACGCGGGCCAACAAGAGCGCTCGTTCCACCGAGGAGATCGCCCGCGCCGACTCCGCCAACTGGGTTTACGGCGACTACACCCAGCCGGACCGGAAGAAGGTCACCACCGGCCCGGTCACCCCCTTCACCACCACCTCCGGACTGTCCGGCAGCGTGGCCACCTCATGGTCCGCGGGGGTGGAGAAGAAGCACAAGTGCGACTCCGACGGCAAGTCCACCACCTTCGCGTTCAAGACGCCCGACGGGGACCTGGCCTCGTGGTCGTTCTCCGGCGCCAAGGGCGTCAAGGACGAGGTCTCCGACGCCACCCTCCGCGAGGTCATGGCCACCATCCGCCTCTACGAGCCGTCCGGCTCCTGAGCCGGATACCGATTCGGTACGTCCCTGACAAGGGGCGGTGACCGACTCCGGTTCCGGGCGGCACTAGGGTTGCTGCGCATGTGGCCAGGACAGCAGCCGCCCGGGGGAGAGCAGAACCCGCAGGCGCAGAACAACCCGTACCAGCAGCCGGGATACCAGCAGCCGAATCCCTACCAGCAGCCCGGCTATCAGCAGCCCAACCCCTACGCGCAGCAGCAGCCGCAGCAGCAGCCCCAGCAGCCCCAGTGGGGTGCCCCCACCGTGCCGGGCACGCTGCAGCCGCAGCCCGGGGGCGGGGCCGGCGGAGGCGGCGGCAACCGCACCAAGCTCGTCGCGATCATCGCGGCCTCGGCCGTCGTCGTGACCGCCGGCGTCACCGGCTTCCTGGTGCTGGGCGGCGACGGTGACGACACCGACGTCACCGGCAAGGGCCAGAGCCCGAGCCCGACCGCCACCGGCACCGCCAGCCCGGAGCCGACCGCACCGGCCACGACCGGGGGTGCCAACCCGCGCAGCAACGAGACGGAGAAGCCGACCGTCGCCGGCTGGAAGGTCGTCGTGAACCCCAAGTGGGGCATCGCCTTCGACGTGCCGGCCGACTGGGAGGTGCAGTCGCCGGGCGTGGGCCTCGGCTTCGAGTGGGAGGACGACAAGGAGCCGAGCGGCTACGGCTCGATCCTCATGTCGGGCGCCGCCAAGTACAAGTCGAAGTGGTGCTCGGTCGACAGCGACAAGGACGGCGAGACCGAGGACACCCCCCTGGCCGTCGTCGGCACCAAGGGCGCGTCGGGCGCCAAGAACACCGACGAGATCGCGATCAACACGCCCGCGTGGTGGGTGTTCGGCGGCTACACCGAGCCGGACCGCAAGAGCATCACCTTCGACAAGAAGGCCACGCCCTTCAAGACGGCCTCAGGCATCCAGGGCAGCTACGCCTGGGCCCAGTCGACGAACACGCCCCAGAAGGGCAAGTGCGCCAGCGACGGCAAGGCGATCACGTTCGGTTTCAAGAACTCCAACGGCGACTTCGTGTCCTGGAACCTGCACACCGCCAAGGGCGTGAAGGACGAGCTGCCCAAGGAGACGATCCTGAAGATCCTCAGCACGGTGCGGCTGCACGGCGAGCCCACCCAGAACTGAGCCGCGACCCCGGCGGGATCCGGTTTGGCACACTGGGGCCCCGGCGGCGATAGTCACCCGGTGACCCCAGCCGCCGAAACCCGCCGCCGCCTGCGCCGACCCTCCTGGGCGGGCCGCAACTACAGCCTGCTGACCGCCGCCGCGTTCGTGACGAACCTGGGCAGTCAGGGCGCTCTCATCGCCGCCGCCTTCGCCGTGCTGGAGGCGGGCGGCGACGGCGGCGACGTCGGTCTGGTGGCCGCCGCGCGCACGCTGCCCCTGGTGCTGTTCCTGCTGGTCGGCGGCGCGGTCGCGGACCGGCTGCCGCGACACCGGGTGATGGTCGCGGCCAACGCCCTCAACTTCCTGTCGCAGGGCGCCTTCGGCGCGCTGGTGCTGCTCGGCGAGCCCCGGTTGTGGCAGATGATGCTGCTGACCGCGCTGGGCGGCACCGGCCAGGCGTTCTTCAGCCCGGCGGCCGAGGGCATGCTGCTGTCCTCGGTCGAGGGCGAGCAGGCCGGCCGTGCCTTCGCGGTGTTCCGGATGGCGATGCAGGGCGCGGCCGTGGGCGGTGCGGCACTCGGCGGGGCCCTGGTGGCGGTCGTCGGCCCCGGCTGGGTCCTTGCGGCGGACGCCGCCGCGTTCGCCGTCGCCGGTGCGCTGCGCGCGTTCCTCGACGTCCGGGACCTGCCGCGGCGCGCGCCGGGCGGCGGGCTGCTCGCCGACCTGCGTGAGGGCTGGCGGGAGGTGAGCGGCCGGCCCTGGCTGTGGGGCATCGTGCTGCAGTTCTCCATCGCGAACGCCGTCGTGGGCGCCGCCGACGCCGTCTACGGGCCGCTCGTGGCCGACGATCACCTCGGCGGACCGGGCCCCTGGGGTCTCGCCCTGGGCTGTTTCGGCGCCGGCACCGTGGCCGGCGCCCTGCTGATGACCCGGTGGAAGCCGCGCCGCCTGCTGTTCGTGGGCACCCTGTGCGTCTTCCCGCTGGCGCTGCCGTCGGCCGCGCTCGCGGTCCCCGTCCCGGTCGCGGTGCTGTGTGCGGTGATGTTCCTGACCGGCGTCACCCTGGAGGTGTTCGGCGTGTCCTGGATGACCGCGCTGCACCAGGAGATACCGGAGGACAAGCTGTCCCGGGTCTCGGCCTACGACTGGTTCGGCTCGGTGGCGCTGGTGCCGCCGGCGACGGCGCTGGCCGGTCCCGCGGAGTCGGCGTTCGGCCGGCCGGCGGCGCTGTGGGGCTGCGCCGGGCTGGTCGTCGTCGTCACGGCCGCGGTGCTGTGTGTCCCCGACGTACGGCACCTGACCCGGCGCACCCAGCGGGTGACGGGCCGGACCCCCGAGGCCGGACCGCCGCCGGGCGGGTATCCGGCCGAGTCGTCAGCCGATCCCGAAGGAGCCCTCGGGGGGCAGGGGTGACGGGACCGCGTCCGCGTCCCGCACGGGCCGGGCGTCCCCGGTGAACGCCCGGACCGCGGCCCCCGACTCCACCCGGGCCGGAAACGCGTCGCCCGCCGTCAGCCGGGCCAGCGCGGCGACGTCGAGGGGGCGGTGCGCGGCGGCCAGCACCGCGTTGCCGAACCGCCGCCCGCGCAGCACGCCCGGCTCCGCGATGAGGACGAGTTCCGGGAACACCGCGGCGAGGGTGGCGAGCTGGGAACGCAGGAAGGTGAACGGCGCCCCGTCGGGGAGGTTCGCCACGTAGACCCCGTCGGGGCGCAGCACCCGGCCGGCCTCACGGGCGTAGGCCAGGGTGGTCAGGTGCGCGGGGACCCGGGAGCCGCCGAAGACGTCGCCGACCACCACGTCTGCGGAGCCGTCCGGGGCGTTCTCCAGCCCGCGCCGGGCGTCGCCGTGGTGGAGGACGATCCCCGAGCCCTCTCCGAGCGGCAGGAACTCGGCGACCAGCGCCAGCAGCGCCCCGTCGGCCTCGACCACGTCCTGCTGGGACCCCGGCCGGGTGGCGGCGACGTAACGGGGCAGGGTCAGCGCGCCCCCGCCGAGGTGGAGCACGTCCAGCGGGCGGCCCGCCTCAGCGGCGGTGTCCAGTACGTGTCCGAGCCGCCGGGCGTACTCGAACTCCAGATGGGTCGGGTCGTCCAGGTCCACGTACGACTGGGGCGCCCCGTCCACGGTCAGCAGCCAGGCCCGCGCCCGGTCGACGTCGGGCATCAGTTTGGCGGTGCCGTGGTCGACGGCGCGGGAGACGGGGACGGCTTCGTTCACCGTCCCATTGTGCCCGCGGCCGGCCGGCTCCCGGCCGGCCGCGGGCGGGCAGTCGGCCCGAGGAGGCGCCGGCGGCAGGCAGCCCGAGGAGGCGCGGGGAACCGCGCGGCCGGTGCCGTCCGGCCAGCGGTTCCCCTCCCCGTCCGCGTCGTCCTCACCCGAGGGCCGTGACGGTCCCCGCACCCACGGTCCTGCCGCCCTCGCGGACGGCGAAGCCCAGCCCTGGCTCCAGCGGGACGTCCCGCCCCAGCTCGACGGTCATCGTCACCGTCTCCCCCGGCCGGGCGACGCCCGCCTCACCGAGGTCCACGTCCCCCACGACGTCGGCGGTACGGATGTAGAACTGCGGCCGGTACCCGCTGGTGATCGCCGTCGTGCGACCGCCCTCGCGCGCGGAGAGCACGTACACCCGCGCGGTGAAGCGGCGTCGCGGCACCACGCTGCCCGGCGCGGCGACGACGTGTCCGCGCCGGACGGCGTCCCGGGGAACGCCGCGCAGCAGCAGCGCCACGCTGTCCCCGGCCTGCGCCTCGGCCATCGGTTTCCCGAAGGTCTCCAGGCCGGTGACGACGGTCTGCACACCGGCGCCGAGCACGTCGACCCGGTCGCCGACGCGCACCGCGCCCCGCTCGACGGCACCGGTCACCACGGTGCCCCGCCCGGTGATGGTCAGCACGTTCTCCACCGGCAGCAGGAAGGGCGCGTCGACGTACCGCTCCGGCATCGGCACGTAGGTGTCCACGGCGTCGAGCAACGCCTCCACGGCAGCCGTCCACCGGGGGTCGCCCTCCAGCGCCCTGAGGCCCGAGACCCGTACGACCGGCGCGGAGTCGCCGCCGTAGCCGTGGGCGGAGAGGAGGTCGCGGACCTCCAGTTCGACGAGGTCGGCGAGCTCCTCGTCGCCCGCGTCGGCCTTGTTGAGGGCGACGACGATGTGGTCGACGCCCACCTGGCGGGCGAGCAGCACGTGTTCGGCGGTCTGCGGCATGATCCCGTCGAGCGCGGAGACGACGAGGATCGCCCCGTCGAGCTGCGCGGCACCCGTGACCATGTTCTTGACGTAGTCGGCGTGGCCGGGCATGTCGACGTGCGCGTAGTGGCGGGTGTCGGTCTCGTACTCGACGTGCGCGATGTCGATGGTGATGCCGCGCTCGGCCTCCTCCGGCGCCCGGTCGATCCGGTCGAACGGTACGAAGGTGCCGCTGCCGCGGTCGGCGAGGACCTTGGTGATGGCCGCGGTGAGCGTGGTCTTGCCGTGGTCGACATGGCCCATGGTGCCGATGTTGAGGTGCGGTTTGGTGCGGACGTACGCCGTCTTGGGCATGGCTGGGTACCTCGAAGCCTCCGCGCGGTGCGCGGTGAGAAGGAAGCGGGACCCCAGTCACTCGCCGACCCTCCCCCTGGGGGGTCCGCCGGACGATCCGGGGAGGGTCAGCCTCGGGCGCCGTCGAGGGCGGCCGGGAGGTGCGCGGCGGCAGCCTTCGGAGCATCCGCGACGGCGGATGCTGCGACGACGAAGGCGTACCGGACCATGGCGTCGATCCTCGCCGACCCACCGCCCGTAGTCGAACGGTTTTCCGAACGCCCGGACCGGTGGTGTCCTGTCGCCGACGGCCGGATCGATGGCGCCCGTGAGACGGACCATACGGCGATCAGACATGTTCGTCGGTTACTGTCGCCGGATGCTCGACGCACCCATCCGCTCTGGGAGCACCGGCGCGGCCGCACCCCCGGCCGCCGTCGCGGAGCTCGCTCTCGCCCCCGCCTCGGTCGTCGTCCCCACGCCGTCCCCCGGGTTCGCCACGCGCTGCACGCGTGTCCTGCTGTCGCCGTGGTCCCGGTTCGCCCTGCTGGTCGCGCTGCTGGCGTCGGCCGCGACCGGGGTGCTGATGTTCGAGCCGCAACGGCTGCTCGCCGACGGCTGGCCACCCCACCTGGGCGGGGTCGGTGCGGCGGCGGTGTTCGCGGTCGCCTACGGCCTGTGCACGGTGGCGTTCGTGCCGCGCCCGCTGCTGAACCTGGCGGCCGGCGCGCTGTTCGGTTCCCAGCTGGGGCTGGGGGCGGCGCTGGCGGGCACCGTGATCGGCGCCGGCCTGGCCTTCGGGCTGGGCCGACTGCTGGGCCAGGACGCGTTGCGGCCGCTGCTGCGGGGGCGGTGGCTGACCGCGGCGGACGGACAACTCAGCCGGCGGGGTTTCCGCTCGATGATGGCGGTACGGCTGTTTCCCGGGGTGCCGTTCTGGGCGGCGAACTACTGCGCGGCGGTCTCCCGGATGGGCTGGCTGCCGTTCCTCGTGGCGACCGGGCTGGGCTCGGTGCCGAACACGGCCGCGTACGCGGTGGCGGGGGCCCGGGCGTCGGCGCCGACCTCACCGGCCTTCCTGGTGGCGCTGGCCGGGATCGCGGTGCCGGCGGTGGCGGGCGCGGTGGTGGCCTGGCGCAAGCGGCACCATCTGCGCGCGAAGTGAGAGGCGGTACGGGGGCGTTCACGAAGCCCCTGTGACGGACCAGTCATACCGGGGCGCTAGGCTGCCCCCGGCACACGTGATCAGTCGCGGCGAACGCCGCGTCCGTCTGTCGCCCCTCCCACCGATCGGCACTTGGACTCCGTAACTTCATGTCTTGGTTTGAATCCCTCATCCTCGGACTCGTCCAGGGGCTGACCGAGTTCCTTCCCGTCTCCTCCAGCGCGCACCTGCGCCTCACCGCGGCGTTCTCCGGATGGGAGGACCCGGGCGCGGCCTTCACGGCGATCACGCAGATCGGCACGGAGGCGGCGGTGCTGATCTACTTCCGCAAGGACATCGGGCGAATCCTCACGTCGTGGACGCGGTCGCTGGCCGACAAGGAGATGCGCCGGGACCCGGACGCCCGGATGGGCTGGCTGGTCATCGTGGGCTCGATCCCCATCGGGGTGCTCGGGCTGACGCTGAAGGACCAGATCGAGGGGCCGTTCCGTGATCTGCGCATCACGGCGACCATGCTGATCGTCGTCGGCGTGGTCATCGGCATCGCGGACCGGCTCGCGGCCCGCGACGAGAAGGGCGGCCGGCACCGGGCGCCCAAGCAGCGCAAGACGCTGCAGAACCTCGGCGTGCGGGACGGCCTGATCTTCGGACTGTGCCAGGCGTGCGCCCTGATCCCCGGCGTCTCCCGCTCCGGCGCCACGATCAGCGGCGGCCTGTTCATGGGCTACAAGCGCGAGGCGGCGGCCCGCTACTCCTTCCTCCTCGCCATCCCGGCGGTCCTCGCCTCCGGGGTCTTCGAGCTCAAGGACGCGATGGAGAGCGACCACGTGGCCTGGGGCCCCACCCTGTTCGCCACGGTGATCGCCTTCGTCAGCGGCTACGCCGTCATCGCCTGGTTCATGAAGTTCATCAGCACCAAGTCCTTCATGCCCTTCGTCTACTACCGCGTCGCCCTCGGCATCGTCCTCGTGGCCCTGGTCGCCACGGGAGTGCTGAGCCCCCACGCGGGCGAGTCGGCGGGCTGACTCCCCCTGGGCCGACGGGTCGAACAGTCGTGACCAAGCCCATAGGGGATCGGTAGCGGTGCGGTAGCGCGCTGTCATGGCTTGCGCCTAGGCTTGGTCTATGTCCCCCGAATGTGCCTTCCCTGGTTCCGTGCGGTCCGCTGCCGAGTTAAACGAGCGCATCCGGGCCCTGTGGCTGCGGGCCGGCGGATCGCTGTCGGCTCAGGAGCGCGCGGAGTACGAGCTGCTGGTGGTCGAGTGGGCCGAGGCGATCCGCGGCGGGGTCGTCGAAGCCGCCTGAAGCCCCCAGCCCCCGCCGGCGGTCACGGCTCACGGCTCACCTGCGCAGGTGAGCGACCGTCGCCTCGGCCACCGGATAGGGACGCTCACGCGGCAACAGCGCCCGCGCGCCGTCCAGTTCAGCGGCGCGCACCCGGCCGTGGATCTCCCTGGCCAGCGGGGTCACGTCCTCGATCCCGACGATCCACTCGTCCGCGTACCGGCGGGTCGCCTCCCCGCACAGCCCCAGCTGGAGCGACCGGTGAGGCAGGGGCTGGTGGTGCAGATCCCGCTCGGGATCCCACTGCACCCGCGCCGGCGCCTCCCTCAACTGCCGCTTCCAGTGGGCGATTTCCCCGTGCAGCTCGGGCACGTGGTGGGACAGGCAGGCATTGCGCAACGCCCATTCGAAGCCCGCGCGGGTGATCTCCACGGCGAGCACGGCCTCCTGGTTCTCCTTGGTGCCCCAGCCGCAGCGGTACATCATCCACAGGAACGACGGCTTGCCCCACGTCAAGCCGTGTTCGCAGACCCTTCCTGCGGGCTTGCCGCGTCGTTGTGTGCCCGCCGGGCCGACACCAGGTGCCCGTCGGCGTCGACGGGCATGTCGAGGAAGGCCCGGACCTCCCGGTTGAATGCGACGGGGTTCTCCCAGAATGCGAAGTGGCCGGCACGCTCGCTGAGGATCCGCACGACGGCCCCGGGAATGGCCAAGGCCACTGACCGCGCGGCAGTGGAGGGGATCATGCTGTCGTTCCCTCCGATGACCAGTGTCGGAACGGTGATCCTGGGCAGGATGTCACGCCAGTCCTGCATGACGTTGTCCAGCAGTAGTCTTCCGGCGTACTCCCTGGGCAGGAGCAGGTTCTGGGCGAGAACCCACTGACGGTCCCCCTCGTCGGCGGCCTGGGTCCACATGGCATTGAGGAATTCGGCACTGAGGATCTCGGCATCCGAGCGCGGGTCGCGGAGTCCTGCGACGACATCGGCGACTTGTCCGAGCCCGTACAACGCGCCAAGGCGTTCGGCCAAGCCGTCCGGCCAGTACGGCTGGCGGACCAGAACGGCGGGTTCGTCGAACAGCACCAGGCGCGCCAGCCGGTCCCCACCGAACAGGTCCCAGTAGGACCACGCCAGCGCGCAGCCCATGGAGTGGGCCACCCAGACGACCTCGGTGAGGTCCAGGAGATGAATGAGCTGATGGAGGTCCGTCGACAGACGAGCGACCCGGTAGCCGTGATCCGGCCTGTCGGATCCGCCGTGGCCGCGGTGGTCGACCGCGATCACATGATGCGTGCGCGCGAAGTCGGCGATCTGGTGCCTCCATTGCGCGGCGGTCTGCGACCAGCCGGGGACGAGAAGCATGTCCGGACCGCTGCCGGCCTCGAGATAGTGCAGCCGTACGCCGTCGTTCATGGTGACGTGGCCACTGCGCACACCGCGCATCTCGCCCTCCTCCTGCACAGCGGCAAACGCCTGGCCACATCGCTCTGCGGATGCGGCCAGGCTCGCCCGACTCAGCACTTCCGCGACTCGGGGAACGATCATGTCGGGTCGTGCCGGCCCGGGCAATTTCCCACGCCGCCCGGTCAGCCCACCGCAGAGGTGCGGGCACCCCTGCTCCGCACGCCTCGGCGGCACCTGGCGGAACCCTCCGCCGAACCGCCGTGCCCCGGCCTCTGGCTGCAGGTTCCTGTCGGCTTCCGCTGCGGAAACTGTCAACGCGGCTTGATGACCCATGTCAAGCCGCGCTCACAGACCACTCAGAGGGCGTCAAGCCCGGTATTCAGGGCGCGGTGGCGCAGTCGGCGACCGGGGATCCCGAATCCCTCGAACACCGGGAAGCCATGAACGCGATCATCTCCCTTCACGGAGGTTCACCGCCAGACCGGTGATATTCCGGCGGCGCCTGGTGGGAACCGAACGGCCTCTGCCCTAGCGTCCCGAGCGGGCCGGGACCCGTGGCAGTGCTCGCCGCGCAACGAAAGGACACATGATGAGACGTCGGTTTCTGACACGTAGCCTGTTGTCGACTGTCGTCGGACTGAACCTCCTGACGCTGGCCGCGTGCGGCGTCGAGAGGTCCACCGGCGTCTCGTCCTCCGGCGCGAGCCGGGTCAGGGTGGCACCACGCGAGTTCAGCGGCATCGCCTGGCTCGCCACCGAGCGCGGGTTCACCGCCCCGGGGCGCGACGCGGAGTCACGAGAGGTCTTCCTGATCTGCCACGACGCGAGGGACAACGCGGCCGAACGCGACCTGCCGCGCCTGGCGATCGTGCGGACGCCCGTCGACCCCGACGGGATCACCGTCGAGGAGCTTCACGTGGACTTCCCCAGCGTGCCGAACGACCTGGAGAGCATTGCCCGGCTGCCAGGCCGAGACGAGGCGCTGCTGGTGGAGAGCAACGCCGACGGCGATGACCCCGACCCCACCATCTACCTCGCGCGGTGGGACAAGAACCTCGATGTCGAGATCGTGGGCTCGGTGCCGTGGCCGAAGACACCCGAGCCGCTCACCAACGTCGAGGCCACCGCCGTCGCAACGGTCGGCGGGCGAGACTACTTCGTGTACGCCGAGCGGGCGCAGGGGAGCGACACCACCCGCATCAACATGACGCGTCTGACGGTCGGCAGGAGCGGTGCGATCACGTTCGGCAGGAAATGGACGTCCGTCTCGTTCACCGCGCCCGAGCCGCCGGGTGCGCGCCCTGCCTCCGGCCTCGACATCGACGCGAAGGGCAATCTCTACGTCTCGGCCGCTTACGACCCCGGTGACCTCGGGCCCTTCGACAGTGCCGTGTACCGCGCGGCCACGGTTCAGCGGGGCGGACCCCTCGGTGCGCGGCTGGCTCCCGTCAAGCCGGCGCAGATGCTCGCCCGGAGCTCGGGGCTCAAGGTCGAAGGCGTTGCGTTGGTCTCCGGCTCTTTTCCGATCTTCATCAGTGACGACGACGAGGACTACGGCGGCCTGCTGCGGCAGCTGCGAGTGACGGAGCCGGGTCACTGACTGACCGAGCATCGGACGGTTTGTCGGGGCGATCGCCGGAGCGGCGGACCGGCCCGCGCAGGCAGGGACGCCGAGGCGCTCAGCCGTGTCCGGTCGCGGCGCAGGGCGGGGGATGGCGTTGTGCCCTGTGCGGCTCGGTCGGCACCCGCGAGTTCAGCCTGCGTACTGCTCGGCGACGCACCACGGATCCGGTTGTGAACGCGGTTTGATGATCCAGGTCATGCGCTCACGGCTCCACGCGGACGGGAACCGCCCGGTGCGGGCGGCCGCCCGGCCGATCTTCGGCCGGTAGGCCTGATACACGGTGATCGTGGACTCCGTGTAGCGGGCCCGAATACGGAACCTGGGTTCCGCACCATCGATGCCCTCGACCGGCTGACCGTTCTCCGGCTGATCGTTCACGGCCTCAGCCTCGCGCCGACCGGGCCGTTCGGCCACCGAATATCGCCGCACGCCCCCTTGGCCCGGCGCAGCGCGTGCCCAACACTCGGCTCATGACGCAGCGTGCGGAGCTCGCCACCGTGATGGACCGTCTGGCCATCGACGTCCTGATCACCGACTACGCGACAGCGGTCGACGACGGCGACTGGCCGGCGTACCGGAGCCTCTTCACCCTCGACGGCCGGGCCGACTACCGCTCCGCCGGCGGCATCGAGGGCCGGGTCCAGGAGGTCGCGCAGTGGCTCGCCGACAGCATGCGGCGGTTCCCGATGCGGCAACACCTCATCGTCAACCGCCGACTGCGCTTCGGACTCCTGGAGCAGGACGACGGCGACACGGCACGAGTCCACGCCGACTACGTCAACCCCATGCGCCTGAGCGGCGGCGACGGCGACGTCTCCCCGCCCGACTTCATCTGCGGCGGCCGCTACGCCTTCGGGCTGCTGCGCACCCCCGACGGCTGGCGGGTGCGCACGGTGGCCGTGCGGGAGAAGTGGCGCCGGCTCCCCCAGCCGTAGCACACCGCCGCCGCTCGGCGGCCTCCCGTCGCCGGCCACGGCAGCTCCAGGCTGCCACACGCCGGGGTCCGGCCACGCGTCCGGCCCCGACCAGAGACCTCGGCCCCGGCGGCAGCCCTCGGCCCCGCGCGCGACCCGCCGCCGCGCCCCTGCCGGAGCCGCGCCGCGCCGCCGTGCCGTGTGCCGGAGATCGCCGTGAGGCGGCACACTGGAGCCAGCACCGGGCAGGAGGCGCTCATGAAGTGGTTCGGCCGGGGGCTCGCCTCCCCCTGGGGGCGGTCCGCGCTCGCCGCGTCGGCGGGTGCGCTCCCCGTGCTCGCCTTCCCCGCCCCGTCCCTGTGGTGGTGGGCGTACGTGGCCCTCGTTCCCTGGCTGCTGCTGGTCCGTGGGGCGCCCAGCGGGCGCCGCGCGGCGTACGACGGCTGGTGCGGCGGGTTCGGGTTCATGCTCGGCATGCACCACTGGCTGCTGCCGAACCTCCATGTGTTCACCTTCGTCATCGCCGCGCTGCTCGGCGTGCTGTGGGCGCCGTGGGGCCTGCTGGTCCAGCGGTTCCTGACCGGCGGGCCCTCGTCGGGGCGGGCTCCGGCGGCCCTGCTGGTGGTGCCCTCGGGCTGGCTGACGATCGAGCTGGTCCGCTCCTGGGAAGGGCTCGGCGGTCCGTGGGGCATGCTCGGCTCGACCCAGTGGCAGGTGACACCTGCGCTGCGGCTGGCCTCCGTGGGCGGGGTGTGGCTGCTGAGCTTTCTGGTCGTGGCCGTCAACGTCGCCGTCGCGATCCTGGTCGCCGTGCCCTCCGCGCGCGTCCGGGCGGTCGCCGGGCTGACGGCCACGGCCGCCGCGGCCTCGGCGGCCTGGGCGTGGGCGCCCCGCCCGCCGGAGACCGGCCGGGTCCGGATCGCCGTAGTCCAGGCGGGGGTCGTCGACGGGCCGGAGCGGCGCTTCGACCGGGAGGAGCAGCTGACCCGCCGGCTGATCGGCCAGGACGTCGACCTGGTCGTCTGGGGCGAGAGCAGCGTCGGTCACGACCTCGCCGAACGGCCCGACCTGGCCCGGCGGATCGCCGGCCTGGCGGCGGCGACCGGAGCGGACCTGCTGGTCAACGTCGACGCCCGCCGCTCCGACCGGCCCGGCATCTACAAGAGCTCGATCCTGGTCGGTCCCGGCGGCCCGACCGGCGACCGCTACGACAAGATGCGGCTGGTGCCGTTCGGCGAGTACGTCCCGGCCCGCGCCCTGCTCGGCTGGGCCACCTCGGTGGGTGACGCGGCCGGCGAGGACAGGCGGCGCGGCACCGGGCAGGCGCTGATGCAGGCCGCACCGGGGCTGCGGATCGGCCCGCTGGTCTGTTTCGAGACGGCGTTCCCCGACATGAGCCGCCGGCTGGCCGCCGACGGCGCCGACGTCGTCGTCGGCCAGACCGCGACGTCGACGTTCCAGAGCAGCTGGGCGCCGCGGCAGCACGCCTCGCTCGGGGCGCTGCGCGCCGCCGAGACGGGCCGCCCGTTCGTACACGCCACGCTGACGGGGGTCTCGGCGGTGTACGACGCGCGGGGAGCCCGGGTGGGACCGCTGCTGGACACGGACGCGGGAGCGACGGCCGTGTACGAGGTGCCGCTGGCCGGCGGGGTCACGCCGTTCGTGCGGTTCGGGGACTGGCCGGTGTACGGGGCGCTGCTGGTACTCGCCGTGGCGGGGGCGGCGGAGGGCCGGCGGGCGCTCAGGCCGCGCCGGGGTGCTCCCGCACCGCTCGGACCACCCGCTCGCACAGTTCGTGGGTCGCGAGCGCGTCCCGGGCGCTGAGCACCTTCCCGGCGCGCACGGCGTCCAGGAAGGCGAGCACCACCTGCTCGATGCCGCGCTGGCGGGCCACCGGCACCCAGTCGCCGCGTCGGCGCACGGTCGGCTGCCCCTTGTGGTCGATCACTTCGGCCAGGTTCACCACCTGGCGTTTGGTGTCCTGCCCGGAGACCTCCAGGATCTCCTCGTTGGAGCCGCTGAGCCGGTTCATGACGCCGAGCGCGGTGAAGCCGTCCCCGGCCAGCTGGAGGACGACGTGGTGCAGCAGGCCGTCCCGGACCCGGGCGCGGACGGTGACGTCGTCGATCTCGCCGGGCGCCAGGAAGCGCAGGGTGTCCACGACGTGGATGAAGTCGTCGAGGATCATCGTGCGGGGTTCCTCGGGCAGGCCGACCCGGTTCTTCTGCAGGAGGATCAGCTCGCGCGGGTGGTCGGCGCACTGGGCGTAGCCGGGTGCGTGGCGCCGGTTGAAGCCGACGGCGAGGCTGGTCCCGCGGGCCTCGGCGAGGTCCACCAGCCGCTGGGAGTCGGCGAGTTCGTAGGCCAGCGGCTTGTCCACGTAGGTGGGGACGCCCGCGTCCAGGAGCCGGGTGACGATCGACGGGTGGGTCTCGGTGGGCGCGTGCACGAAGGCGGCGTCGAGACCCGCCGCGAGCAGGGCGTCGAGGTCGCGGTGTCGCTGACCGGCGGGCAGGTGGTAGGTGTCGGCGACCCGGTCGAGGGTGGCGGGCGTGCGGGTCTGCAGGTGGAGTTCGACCCCCGGCTGCATCCCGAGCACCGGCAGGTACGCCTTCTGCGCGATGTCACCGAGGCCGATGCAGCCGATCTTCACCTGGAACTCCCTCACTGCCTGCGAACACCTGCACGGCAGGATACGGCCCCCGGGCGGCGTGCTCCGCGCGGCAGGCGCCCCGACCGTGCTGCCGGCCCCGGGCGGACCCGCCGCGGGGCCGCCCGGGGCGGAAAAAGCCATGGTGGTGTGGGCGGGTGAGCGGCGAGGATACGGGGATGACCATCGAACGCCACAGCCCCGACCAGACCGCCGACGAGCGCACCATGCTGGAGGGCTGGCTGGACTACCACCGCCGGACTCTGGACCTCAAGTGCCAGGGGCTTTCCGAGGCCCAGCTCCGCACCGCCGCCGTGGAGCCCTCCGAACTGACGCTGCTGGGGCTGGTACGGCACATGGCGGAGGTGGAGCGGTGGTGGTTCCGCACCGTCCTCACCGGCGAGGACGCCGGCCCGGTCTACTACACCGACGAGGACCCCGACGGCGACTTCCACTTCACCGACTCCGACACCTGGGCCGAGGCCCACGCCACCTGGCAGGCGGAGATCGAGGCCGCCCGCATGAGCGCCGCCGAGCTGGGCCTCGACGTCCTGTCGCAGGGCACCGGCCGGCGCACCGGCAGGCCCTACAACCTGCGCTGGATCTACACCCACATGATCGAGGAGTACGCCCGGCACAACGGCCACGCCGACCTGATCCGGGAGCGCCTCGACGGCACCACCGGCGAATGACGTCAGCGCGCGTCGTCGTGAACCCCTCGTAGGGGGCGGGAGATCACCCGTCTGGGGCATCCTCCGCTTGTCCGCCGTCGTTCACGGGGGCGTGACGCAGCAGAGTGGCGCGGGTGCAGCGAACGACGACTACCGCAACGCTCCTGGTCACCGTGGCCGTCTCGGCTCTCTCCGGGTGCATGACCGTCCAGCAGCGTCCGCCCGTGCCCGGACCGCGGCCCGCGGCGCCCTCCCAGCCGTCCGCTCCTCGGCCGGAGGGGCAGGCCGAGGCCCAGGTGGTGCAGGCGCCCGTACAGGAGGCGCTGGAGATGGTGGGGGTGCCTCCCGAGGCGGACGGGGCCGCGCGGTCGGAGCGCCCCGGGGCGGAGCGGCCCCCCGGTGACGCGGCGCGGGAGCGGCCTCGGCAGCCGGAACGGCCGCGGGTGCCGGAGCGACCGCGCCCCCGCCCGGCACACCCTTCGCCCCGGCGGGCCGCGCACTCCGGCGCCGGGGTTCCGGACCCGCAGGACCTGTCGCGCGAGGTGACGCGGGAGGTGCGGAAGAACGCCGACGTGTGCGCGCTGGGCAAGAAGTACGGGGGCTGGCGGTCGGGCAGTCCCGAGGCGGTGATCTGCGAGGAGACGTACGGGCGATGACCCCGCCCGCGCGCCCGTCCCAAGCCTCGCGCCCGTCCCGGCCCCGCGCCGTCCCAAGCCCGGACGCTCGTCCCCCCGCCCGGGGCTACGGCCGTTGCCTCGGCGGTCCCCAGCCCTCGCCGCCGGCGCCGCCCTCCCCGAGCCGTAGCTCCAGCCGTCTGATCGCCGCACGCGTCCGGTCGCCGTGGCCGTCCTCCCGCAGCGCGTCGGCGGCGCTGCGGGCCGCCCGCAGATGGGAGCGGGCGGCGTCGGGGCGGCCCAGTCTCGCGTAGTCCACCGCCAGGTTCAGATGCAGCGAGGGGTAGAGCGACCGGGCGGCGGGAGATTCCTCGTGCTCCTCAGCCGCGGTCAGCGCCCGCAGGTCCCAGGCCAGTTCGTGCTCGGGATCGTCCTGGGTGTCGGCCAGATAGTGGGCGAGCGTGCAGCGGTGCAGCGGATCGCCCTGTTCGCCCAGCTCCGACCAGAGGTCGAGGAGGCGCCGTCGGGCCTCCTCGCGGTCGCCGCCGTGGTGCAGCATGACGACCTGCCCGATCCGCGTCAGCACCGCGTCCGGCGCCGTCTGCCCCTGTCGCTCCGCCACCGTGACCTCCTCGCGTCCTGGGGACGACGCTAACGGCAGCGGGCGGCGATCCCGGTCAGGCGGCACCGGACCGGCCCCGGGCGGACGGGCCCGGCGGGGATCAGCCGAGGTTCGGGATGGTCCAGTCGATCGGCTCGTGGCCCTGCGCGGCCACCGCCTGGTTGATCTGCGTGAAGGGGCGGGAGCCGAAGAACTTCTTCGCGGACAGCGGCGAGGGGTGCGCGCCCTTGACCACCACGTGCCGGGTCTCGTCGATCAGCGGGAGCTTCTTCTGCGCGTAGTTGCCCCACAGCACGAAGACCGCCGGGTCGGGCCGGCCGGCCACCGCACGGATCACGGCGTCGGTGAACTTCTCCCAGCCCTTGCCCTTGTGCGAGTTGGCCTCACCCGAGCGGACGGTGAGGACCGCGTTGAGCAGCAGCACCCCCTGCTCGGCCCACGGCATGAGATAGCCGTTGTCCGGGACGGGGGTGCCCAGCTCCTCGTGCATCTCCTTGTAGATGTTGCGCAGGGACGGCGGGACCCGCACCCCGGGCCGCACCGAGAAGCACAGGCCGTGGCCCTGACCCTCACCGTGGTAGGGGTCCTGGCCGAGGACCAGCACCTTCACCTTGTCGTACGGCGTCGCGTCGAGGGCGGCGAAGACCTCCTCGCGCGGCGGGTAGACGGGACCCTTCGCCCGCTCCTCCTCGACGAACTCCGTCAGCTCCTTGAAGTAGGGCTGCTGCAGCTCGTCGCCCAGCACCCCGCGCCAGGACTCGGGCAGCATGGCGGTGTCGGTCACGTCAACGTCCTTCGGTCGTGCGGTCGCTTGCAGGTCTCAGAACCTACAGGCGACCACTGACAACCGGGTCCCGGAGGGCGATTACCAGCTCGTCTTGCGGGACAGCTCCCACAGCAGCATGATCGTCGACGCGTCCAGGGAGCGCTCGCCGCCCGAGATGTCCTCGTTGGCCGCGACGTACTGCTTGCCCTGCCACAGCGGCAGCAGCCGGACGTCGTCGACGAGGACCTTCTGGGCCTCCTCGAAGTCCTTCACCACGTTGGCGCGGTCGCTCTCCTGCCGGGAGCGCGGCAGCAGGACGTCGGTGATCCGGGTCGCCTTGTAGGGCGTGCCCAGGGCGTTCTGCTCGCCGACGAAGGGGGCGATGAAGTTGTCCGCGTCGGGGAAGTCGGGGGACCATCCGCGCCCGAAGACCGGGTACTCGCCCTTCTGGTAGCCGTCGACGTACTCCTTCCACGGGCGGCTCTTGAGGGTGATCTCGAAGAGCCCCGTCGCCTCCAGCTGGCGCTTGAGTTCCTTGAACTCCAGGGCCGTCTCGGAGCCGTAGCGGTCGGAGGTGTACCAGAAGGTGAGGGGTACGGGGTCGGTGATGCCCTCGTCGGTGAGGATCTCCTTGGCCTTCTCCGGGTCGGGGTTGCCGAAGTCGTCGAAGAAGACGGTGGTGTGGCCGGTCAGGCCCTGCGGGACCATGGAGTACAGGGGCTGGACGGTGTTCTTGTAGATCGTGCGGGCGAGGGCGGGCCGGTCGATGATCTGGGCGATGGCCTTGCGGACGGCGGGCTTGGCGGCCCACTTGTCCTTCGGGTTGAAGACCAGGTAGTCGATGCTCGCCCCGGTACCCTCGACGATGCTCAGCCCCTCGTTCTCGCTGCTCTTGCCCTCCAGCGAGACGATGTCGTCGGCGGCCAGACCGCGGTAGGTGACGTCGATGTCGCGGTCGCGCAGCGCCTTGACCATGGCGCCCGAGTCCTGGAAGTAGCGGACGGTGACCGCGTCGTTGCGCCGCTCGGCGAAGCCCTTGTAGCGGTCGTTGCGCACCAGTTCGGCGCGCTCACCTTCCTTGTAGTTCTCCAGCTTGTAGGGCCCGGAGCCGATGATGCCGGACTTCTCGCGCAGGGCGTCGGCCGGGTAGTCGTCCGGGGGGACGATCGACATGGCCGGGGTGGCGAGCACGAACGGGAAGGTGGCGTCGGACTTGTTGAGCTGGAAGACGACCTCCAGGTCGCCGCGCACCTGGACCCGGTCGAGGCTGCCGAGCAGTCCGGCGGGACCGGTCGCAGCGTTGATCTTGAGGATCCGGTCGATGGAGTACTTCACGGCCTGGGCGTCGAGCTTGTCGCCGTTGGAGAAGGTCAGGCCCTCCCGCAGCTCGCAGCGGTAGGCGCGGTTGCCGGTGTCCGTGAACTCGCAGCTCTTGGCGGCGTCGGGCTCGGGCGTGATCGCGCCGGGCGGGTAGGCCAGCAGCGTCTGGTAGACGTTGCGGAACAACTCCCAGGAACCGTCCCAGGAGGCGGCCGGATCGAGGGTGCTGACGGGGCTGGTGGTGCCGACGACGATCGGCCCCTGATCGTCGGAGCCGCTGTCCGAGAAGTAGCCACATCCAGCGATCATGCCTATGGAGGCGATCGCCGCCACTTGGCGAAGGCTTCGCTTCCGGTTGAACACGTACACGCTCCTCGATCTGCCGTACCAAGGGTTGGCAGACCATACCGCAGCACCACCGGGGTTTAACCAGGTGTGTACCAAGGTCTTGATCCACTCGTGTCCGACTACGTTGTCAGGCGGCCGTCCGGCCTCCGTACGACGACAAAGGCGCCGTTCCCGTCAAGGAAACGGCGCCTGTCGTGAGCCCTTCGTGACCCGCCGGTCGGGGGTCCCGGTGAGGTCAGCCGACGCCGGCGTTGAGGAAGATGCCGCCGTCCACTACGAGGGTCTGGCCGGTGACCCAGTCGGACTGCCCGGAGGTGAGGAAGGCCGCGGCCCCGCCGATGTCGGAGGGCACGCCGAGCCGGGCGAGCGGGTAGGCCGCGGCGGCCTCCTCCTCCCGGCCCTCGTAGAGCGCCTGGGCGAACTTGGTCTTCACCACGGCGGGAGCGATGGCGTTGACCCGCACCCGGGGCGCGAACTCGTGGGCGAGCTGCTGGGTGAGGTTGATCAGCGCGGCCTTGCTGACGCCGTACGCGGCGATGAAGGGTGAGGGGGCGAGGCCGGCGACGGAGGCGATGTTGACGATCGCGCCGCCGTTGTCCTTCTGCCAGGCGTGCCAGGTCTTCTGGGCGAAGCCGAGCGCGGAGATCACGTTGGTCTCGAAGACCTTGCGCGCCACGCCCAGGTCGAGGTCGGCGATCGGCCCGAACACCGGGTTCGTTCCGGCGTTGTTGACCAGGAAGTCGACGCGGCCGAAGGCCTCCATGGTCCGCTCGACGGCGGTGGCCTGGTGGGCCTCGTCGTGGGCCTTGCCGGCGACGTGGATCGCGCGGTCGGCGCCGAGCCGCTCGACGGCCTCCTTGAGGGCGTCCTCGTTGCGGCCGGTGATGCAGACGCGGTCACCGCGGGCGACGAGCGCCTCGGCGACGCCGTATCCGATGCCGCGGCTGGCGCCGGTGATCAGCGCGACCTTGCCGGAGAGTTCAGTCATGAGGGTGTGTCCTGTTCCCTGTCCCTGAGGTCAGTTGAGCGGGCCGCCGGCGACGTACAGCACCTGGCCGGAGACGAAGCCGGCCGCCTCGCCGGTGAAGAAGGCGACGGCGCCCGCGATGTCCTCGGGCTCGCCGACGCGCTGGACGGGGATCTGACTGGCGGCGGCCTTCTTGAAGTCGTCGAAGCCCATGCCGACGCGTTCGGCGGTCGCGGCGGTCATGTCGGTGGCGATGAAGCCGGGGGCGACCGCGTTGGCGGTGATGCCGAACTTGCCCAGCTCGATGGCGAGGGTCTTGGTGAAGCCCTGCAGGCCGGCCTTGGCGGCGGAGTAGTTGGCCTGGCCGCGGTTGCCGAGCGCGGAGGACGACGACAGGTTGACCACACGGCCGAAGCCGGCGTCCACCATGTGCTTCTGGACGGCCTTGGTCATCAGGAACGAGCCGCGCAGGTGCACGTTCAGGACGGTGTCCCAGTCGGAGACGCTCATCTTGAACAGCAGGTTGTCACGGAGCACACCCGCGTTGTTGACCAGGATGGTCGGGGCGCCGAGTTCCGTGACGATCCGCGCGACCGCCGCCTCGACCTGGGCCTCGTCGGACACGTCGGCGCCGACCGCGATGGCTTTGCCGCCGGCCGCGGTGATCTTCTCGACGGTGTCCTTGCAGGCGGCCTCGTCGAGGTCGATCACCGCGACCGCGCGGCCCTCGGCGGCCAGCCGTACGGCGGTGGCGGCGCCGATGCCGCGCGCGGCGCCGGTGACAACTGCGACCCGCTGCTCAGTGGTGGACATGGGGTGGATCTCCTCGCCCTTGAGAGAACGTGACGTGCCGGGGAACCGCGATCCGCGGTGAGCGACCGCTTAGTACCTTCAGCAGACGTGACGCTAGAAGCCCTGGCACCCGGTGTCAACGGCCCACCCGCCGCATGTGATCCATCACCCGATCGGCCCACCGTCACACGTCCCGCGTCCAGGGCGTTGCCAGGGCCCGTCCTGCGATTCCCGTCGCCCGTCGCGGCCCGGCCGGGGGCGCCGCCCGGCAGGCGGCGGTCGGCAGACCGGCCCTAGCGTCGAAGCGCGAGCCATCCGCACCGCAGAGGGAGGCATCTCATGCCCCGCAGCCATACCGGTGCCGTCGGCGTGCTCTTCGCGGTCGCCGCGATCGTGCCGGCGGCCGGCCCCGCGCAGGCCCAGGACGTGGACCTCGACTGCCGCCACTTCACCTACCAGGAGGACGCCCAGGCCGTCTTCGACGCCGACCCGAGTGACCCCAACCGGCTCGACGCCGACGACGACGGCATCCCGTGCGAGGCGCTTCCCCACCGGGGCGACCCGGTCACCTCGTCCACCAGCAGGCCCTCGGCACCGGCCGCCGTCGTGCCGACGCGCGGGACGCAGGGCGGTCTGGGCGGCTCGACGCGGACCGGGCCGAGCGACTGGGACATCGGGATCGGTCTGGTCTTCGTGACCGGCGCCGCCGTGGGGACGGGCTTCCTGCTCGGACGCCGGCGAAGCCCACGGCACGGCTTCCCGGCCGTCCGCCGCCGCTGACCGGGCAGACCCGGGGGTGCGGGCCGGTCCGGCGCAGCCGGTGCCCGGGGCGGCGCCGGCCGGGCGGGCCCGCCGGACCTCCAGGTCCGGTTGCCCGGTCCGCGGTCGCGCCGACCGGTCCGGACCCGCCGGGCCCACCGGGCCGGGCGCCCGGTCCACGGTCGGGCCGGCCGGGTCCGGAGCCGCCAGACCCGCGGGGCCGGTCGCCCGGTCCGCGATCCGGCGGACCGCTCGCCACGGACATCACCGGCCCGCGGCGACCGTAGCCGGGCGGGCCGGGCTCGGCCCCCGCCACCGGACCCGCCGGTGTCGGCTCACCGCACCAGCAGGTCCAGGAGGCGGTCCGTCTCCGCTGCCGGGTCGGTGGTGAGGCCGGTGTGGACGGGGCCGGGCTGGACGATCGTGGAGCGGGGGGCGACCAGCCAGCGGAAGCGGCGGCCGGCGTCGTCGGCGGCCGCCTGGCCCGCGCTCTCGCCGCCGCCGCAGACCCGCTCCACCGCCGCCAGCGCGGCCCGCACGCCGGACACGTCCGCCCGCGGGTCGAGCGCCAGCAGCCGCGCCTCGTCGAGGTGGGTGCGGGCGCCGACGTAGGACCGGGCACGGCAGTACACCAGCACCCCCGCGTTGACGCACTCACCGCGCTCGACACGCGGGACGACGCGCAGCACCGCGTACTCGAAGACGTCCCGGCCGCCGCCCTGGCCGGCCCGGGTGATGTGCCGCTCGGTCAGGTGCCCGGCGACGTTGATGCGGCTCTCGCTCACTTCGTCTCCTCGATCCCGGTGATGCGCTCGTGGATGACGGCGGCGCGCGCGAGCAGCGGGCGGGCGTAGGCGCGGCGCAGGTCGTCGGGGTCGGTGAAGCCGGGCTCGTCGGCGAGCCAGGCGTCGGGGATCTCGGCGGTCACCTCGGCGAGGAGGTCCTCGGTGATCCGGGGCGCCAGGTCGGCAGCGGCGCCGGCCACGTCGGGGGCGAACCGGGCGAGGGCGTGATCGGCAGCGTCGTAGGAGCGGGTCGCCGAGGTCTCGGCGGAGGGCCAGTTGTGCTGCCAGATCATGGTGGCGCCGTGGTCGATCAGCCACAGCTCGCCGTGCAGCACCAGAAGGTTGGGGTTTCGCCAGGACCGGTCGACGTTGTTGACCAGCGCGTCGAACCAGACGACCCGGCCGGCCTCGCGCGCGTCCACCGGGAAGGCGAGCGGGTCGTAGCCGAGGGCGCCGGAGAGGAAGTCCATGCCGAGGTTGGTGCCGCCGCTGGACTTCAGCAGTTCCTGCACCCGGTCGTCGGGTTCGCCGAGCCCGAGCAGCGGATCGAGGTGGACGGTGACGAGGCGGGGCATCCGGAAGCCGAGCCGCCGGGCGAGCTCTCCGCAGACGACCTCCGCCACCAGCGTCTTGCGGCCCTGTCCCGCGCCGGTGAACTTCATGACGTAGAAACCGAAGTCGTCGGCCTCGACGAGGCCCGGCAGCGAGCCGCCCTCCCGCAGGGGGGTGACGAAGCGGGTGGCGGTGACGTCCTTGAGCATCGCCCCAGGTTACCGGGGAGAGCCGACCGGCCGGCTGAACAGCGGGTGCCTTCGCCGCGTACCTCTGGGCGGATCACGCCATCTCCCCGAAGGGAAACACCAGCATGACCAGCGCATCGTTCAACTCCGCACCGGGGCCCGCCCGTCGAACGGTCGTCGCGGCGGCCGGAGCCGCGGGGCTCGCCGTGGCGCTGACCGCGTGCGGGGACTCGGACGGCGGATCGTCCGACGTGACCGGCGGCGAGACCGGGCAGGCCGCGGGCGGCGGTGCGAACGCCGGCGCCGCCGGCGCGCTGGCCACGACGGCCGACATCCCGGAGGGCGGCGGAAAGGTGTTCGCCGACCAGAAGGTGGTCGTGACCCAGCCGAAGGCCGGCGAGTTCAAGGCCTTCTCGGCGGTCTGCACCCACCAGGGCTGTGCGGTGAAGAGCATCGCCGACGGCGTCATCAACTGCCCCTGCCACAACAGCAACTTCTCCGTCGAGGACGGCAGTGTGCAGTCGGGGCCGGCGAAGAAGCCGCTGCCCTCGGTGCCGATCACGGTGAACGGGGACTCGATCACGCTCGCCTGAGGCGGCCGGTCAGCTCGTCCGTGGTGGTGAGGGTGGCGACCAGGGCGAGGGTGTGGCGGATCATCGCGCGGGTGTAGTCGGCCGGTACCCCCGCGATGGCGTCCGTCGGCACGACGGCGGTGTAGCCCAGGTTCACCGCGTCGAAGACGGCGTTGGGGATGGCCACGTTGGCCGAGACCCCGGCGACGACGAGGGTCCGGCAGCCCAGGTTGCGCAGCAGCGCGTCGACCTCGGTGCCCTGGACGGGCGACAGGCCGTGCAGCCGCCGTACCACGATGTCCCGCGCCGCGACCTCGACGGGGTCGGCGACCCGGACGGCGGCGGTGCCGGCGAGCTGCTGGACGGGGAGGCGTTCGGCGGCGCGGAAGAGGCGGGCGTTGCGGCCGGCGCCGCGCCCGTCGGGGCGGCGCTCGGCGACGGCGTGGATCACCTGCACGCCACCGTCGTGGGCGGCGGTCACCAGCCGGGCCACGTTGGCGAGGGCACCCGACCGCCGGGCCTCGCGGGCCAGTTCGGGCAGGGCCGCGTCGGGACCGACGACGCCCTGCTGGCATTCGACCGTGAGCAGGACGCTGCTCACGGGATCAAGGATCGCACCGTGTTCCTCGTACGACGGCATGGCGTCCCCCTGGTCACCTGCGGGTGGTCGGGCGACACTAGCCACCGCCGCGTGGCGAGGGAAGACATGACGAGGGGGCAACGATGACGGTGACGGAGCAGCGCCGGGGCCGCAAGATCATGATGACGCCGGGTGAGCTCGACGCGTTCCTCACCACCCAGCGCACCTGCCGGGTGGCCACCGTGTCCGCCGACGGCGTCCCGCACGTGAGCGCGCTGTGGTTCCTGTGGGACGGCAGCGCGTTGTGGCTGTACTCGGTGGTGCGCAGCAAGCGGTGGGCGGACCTGCGGCGCGACCCGCGGGTGGCCGTCGTGGTCGACACGGGCGAGGAGTACGAGCAGTTGCGTGGCGTGGAGCTGTCGGGGACCGTGGAGTTCGTGGGCGAGATCCCGCGCACCGGGGAGCTGTGCGCCGAACTCGACAGCGTGGAGACGCTGTTCGCCCGCAAGAACTTCGGCCTGGACGCCATGCCGCACGATGGCCGGCACGCCTGGCTGCGGTTGCGGCCGCGCAAGGTGGTGTCGTGGGACTTCCGCAAGCTGGGCGACCGCTGAGCGGACCTCAGCCGATCCGCGCCCCGGCGTCCTGCAGCGCTCGTACGGCGGCGCGGATCGAGGGCCGGCGGTCGGCGTCGGCCCTCCAGACGACGTAGACGTGCCGCCTCACCCGCTGCTGGAGCGGCACCATGACGACCCCGTCGGGGACCGGACGCCTGCCCAGCAGCGGCACGATGCACACGCCGAGTCCCGCCTGGACGAGTCCCAGTTGGGTATGGGTCTCGGCGGCGCGGTGGCCGACGATCGGCTCGATGCCGCGCGAGCGCAGCGTGAACATCAGCCATTCGTGGCAGAACTCGCCCTCGCCCCAGGTGATCCACTCGTCCTCGGCGAACTCCCCCAGATCGACCTCGGCACGGCCGGCGAGGGGGTGGCCGGCCGGCATGGCGACCTCGGCCGGGTCGTCCAGAACGGGTGCCTTGACCAGGCCGTCCGGCAGCGGCATCGGCTTGTTGTACCAGTCGAGGACGACGGCGAGGTCGAGGTCTCCGCGCACCACCCCGGCGATGCCCCGCTCCGGTTCCAGTTCGCACGAGCGCAGCCGCAGCGCGGGGTGCTCGCGGCGCAGCGTGGCCAGCGCGAGGGGGAACAGGCCGCGCGCGGCCGTCGGGAACGCCGACAGGCGCAACTCCCCGACGACCTGGCCGCGTTGGGCCTCCAGATCGGACTGGGCGAGCTCCACCTGGGAGAGGATGCGGGCGGCGTGCTCGGCGAGCAGCCGGCCCGCGTCGGTGAGGCGCACCCCACGCCCGTTCTTGGCGAGGAGCCGCTGGCCGACCTCGCGTTCCAGCTTGGCCAGCTGCTGCGAGACCGCCGACGTCGTCACATGCAGTCCCTCGGCCGCGCCGCTGACCGAGCCGTGGCGGGCGAGGGCGTCGAGGGTGCGCAGGCGCTCCAGGTTCAACATGTAAGCGATGCTACGAGATGTTCGGCGACAATTCTCGATTGTGCTACGAGGAGGGGGACGGCATCGTTGCGGCCATGACCACCGTTGCCGCATCCCGGACGCCGTCCGGCACCGCCACCCCCGCCGCCCCGCCCCGGCCCCGCGCCGACTGGCGGCTGCGCTTCGCCGCGCTGTCCCTGATCTGGGGCTTCAGCTTCCTGCTCATCAAGGTGGGCACGACCGGCTACGCACCCTTCCAGGTCACCCTGGGCCGACTGGTGTTCGGAACGGCGGTGCTGGCGGCGGCGATGGCGGTGAAGCGGCAGGGGCTGCCGCGCGGGGCGCGCCTGTGGACGCACCTCACGGTCGCCGCGTTTCTGCTCAACGCGCTGCCCTTCTCGCTCTTCGCGTACGCCGAGCTGACCATCCCCTCGACACTCGCGGGGATCTGCAACGCCACCTCCCCGCTGTGGGGGATGGCCCTGTCGCTGGTCGCCCTCTCCGAGGACCGGCCGACCCGGGTGCGGGTCGCCGGGCTCGGACTGGGCTTCCTGGGCGTACTGACCGTGCTGGGGGCCTGGCAGGGGTTCTCGGGGCTCGACGCCAAGGGGACCTGCCTGGCGCTGCTGGCCTCGCTGAGCTATCCCGTCGGCTGGATCCATGTCCGGCGGACGCTCGCCGGGAGCGGGTACTCCCACCTGTCCATGACCGGGGCACAGCTGTTCCTGGCCACACTGCAACTGGCTTTCGTCACACCGCTGTTCACCTCACTCCCGGACCGCTTCCCGGTACTGCCCCTGCTCGCGGTCGCCGCGCTCGGGGCGCTGGGCACGGGACTCGCGGTGCTGATCCAGTACGGGCTGGTGGCCGAGGTCGGCCCGACCACCGCCCAGATGGTCACCTACTTCATCCCGGTCATCGCGACGGCCGCGGGCGTGGCGATCCTCGGGGAGTCGCTGCGCTGGAGCACCCCGGTGGGGGCGGCGATCGTCCTCGCGGGGGCGGCGCTGACGCAGCGGAAGCGGGGGGCCTGAGGGCGGGGCCCCGCGCCCTCGCCCACCACGCCTTCGCCCACCGCGCCTCGCGCACGGCGCTTCTCCGTGGGGGCGCGGCCTCAGGTCGGCATCCCGTCCCCCTGGCCCGTGCCCCCGTGTCCCCGTGCCCCCGTGCCCCCGTGCCCCCGTGCCCCCGTGCACCGAACGCCCCCGCGCACGCGCCCCGATCACCCAGAGCCCAGGCCCCCGCCCCGGCGCCGCCGCCACCCCCACCTCCGACTCCGGCCCCCTCGGCACCGTCGCCGCTCCGCACTCCGACTCCGGCCCCCTCGAGACCTCCGCCACCCCACCCTCCGAGACCGTCCCCCTCGGGACCTCCGCCACCCCACCTCCGAGACCGTCCCCCTCTCCGGCCCCGTCCCCCGTCTCACACGTAACTGCGCAACGGAGCCGGTCCCAGCGCGTCCGCGATCGCGTCCGCCAGGAGCGGGGCCTCGTCCTCCCGGAGTGTCGAGATCGTGACCCGGATGCCCGGCGGGGACGCCGAGCGGAAACGGGCTCCCGGGGAGACCGCCCACCCGGCGTGCAGGAGGCGGGACACCGCTGTCGTCTCGTCCGGGACAGGGATCCAGACGGCCATGCCACTGCGGCCGTGCGCCGGGACCCCCCGCTCGGTGAGGGCGTCGACGAGCGCCTCGCGCCGTCGCCGGTAGGCGGCGGCCACCGCCGGTCCGTCCAGGGTGCCCTCGGACCACAGCCGGGCGAGCGCCCGCTGGAGCAGCAGGCTCACCCAGCCGGGCCCGAGGCGGTGCCGGCCGTGCACGCGATCCACGGTGACCTCGTCGCCCGTGACCACGGCGAGGCGGAGGTCGGGGCCGTAGGCCTTGGCGGCCGAGCGGACGAAGGCCCAGTGCCGGGTGACGCCCGCGAGAGGGTGCAGCGGCAGGTCGACGACGCCGTGGCCGTGGTCGTCCTCGATCAGGACGGTCTCCGGGTGCTCGGCGAGTACGGAGCGCAGCGCACGCGCGCGTGCGGCCCCCACACAGGCTCCGGTTGGGTTCTGCGCCCGGTCGGTGACGACGACGGCGCGCGCCCCGGACTCCAGCGCGCGGCGCAGTTCGCCGGGCAGCGGCCCGTCGTCGTCGACGCGCACGGGAACGGCCCGCAGGCCGAGCGCGGCGACGAGATCCAGGGTGCGGCCCCACCCGGGGTCCTCCACCGCCACCCCGTCGCCCGGCCTGAGGTGGGCGGCGAGAACCCGCTCGACGGCGTCCAGCGCCCCGGACACCACGGTGAGCGGCGCCTGCGGTACCCCGTCGGCGGCGAGGCCGGCCCGCGCGAGCCGGGCCAGCTCCGGGTCCACGTGGTCCTCGCCGTACAGCACGGGCCGGCGGTCCTGCCGTTCCACGGCCGCGGCGAACGCCCCGGCCAGCGGCGGCAGCAGCGCGGGGTCGGGGTTGCCGTCGGCCAGGTCGCGCACCCCGGCGGGCACGTCCACGCGTACCTTCTCGCGTCCCGTCGTGGCCGGCTTGGGCCGCACCCGGCTGCCCCGGCGCCCGTCGGTCTCGATCACCCCACGCTCGCGCAGGGTGCGGTACGCGGCCGCGACCGTGTTGGGATTCACCCCCAGCCTGACCGCCAACTCACGCATGGGCGGTAGCAGTTGGCCCGGCTCCAGCGCACCGGCGCCGACCGCGCGCTCGACGCTCGACGCGATGTCCGCTGCACGGCGCCCTTCGATCCGATACTCTCCTAGCACAAAACCGATTATGCACTAGTGCAATAAGGAGCGCCACTATGCCGGGCACCGCGCAGCCGACTCCGCCCACTTCCCCGACGCCGCCGACCTCCTACCCCGCGACCGACCGCACCGTCCCCACCCGTGCCGCACAAAGGGCGTCGTACGACAAGGAGCTGGTGCACTCGATACTCGACGAGGGATACGTCTGCCACCTGGGCTTCGTGCGCGACGGGAAGCCGGTGGTGCTGCCGACCCTTTACGGCCGGGTCGGCGAGCGGCTCTACGTGCACGGCTCGACGGGCTCGCGCCCGCTGCGCATGGCGGGCAACGAGGACGGCGGACTGCCGGTGTGCCTGACGGTGACCCATGTCGACGGGCTGGTACTGGCCCGCTCCGCATTCCACCACTCGGTCAACTACCGGTCGGTGGTGGTGCACGGCCCGGCGTACGACGTCACCGACCCGGAGGAGAAGCGGGCGGCGCTCGACGCACTCGTCGACCAGGTGGTGCCGGGCCGGTCGGCCGACTCCCGGCCCGCCGACAAGAAGGAGCTGGCGGCGACCGCGGTGATCCGTCTCGACCTGGACGAGGTCTCGGCCAAGCTGCGCACCGGGGGCGTGAGCGAGGAGCCCGAGGACCTCGCCCTCCCCCACTGGGCCGGCGTCGTCCCGCTGCGCAAGGGCTACGGCACCCCGTTGCCCGACGCCGAGCTCTCCCCCGCGGTCGGGCTCCCTGACTACCTCAGGGCACTGGGGTGCTGATCCACCCCTGGGACGCGGCACGCGACGACGCCGAGTGGCAGCAGTGGCTGGCCCGCCACGATTTCGGGCAGCTCGCCGTCAACGGCCTCGACGGGGAGCCGCCGTGCGTCCAGCCCCTGCACTTCGTCTACGACCCCCGACGAGGCGAGGCGGTCACCCACCTCGCCCGGCCCAACCCGCTGTGGCCCGCGCTGGAGGCGAACCCACGGGTCGTGCTGAGCGTCGTCGACGACTACGTGTTCGTGCCGGGCCCCTGGCAGGCGGCTGCGGAGGACCGGCCCGAGCACGGCGTGCCCACCAGCTTCTACACGGCGGTGCAACTGCGCTGCACCGCCCATGTGGTGGACGACCCGGCCGCCAAGGCCGAACTGCTGAACCGGCAGGTGGGCCACTTCCAGCCGGCGGGCGGCTCGGCCCCGGTCACGCCCGGTGAGGCCCCGTACGGACGGCTGCTCTCGGGGATCCGCGGCCTCCGGCTGGAAGTGACGGACGTCCGCGCCAAGTTCAAGTACGGCGGCAAGCGTCCGGAGCAGGTCCGCTCCCGTATCGCGGACCGCCTGGCCCTGCGCGCGGGCCCGGGCGACTCGGCGGCCCGCGCCCATCTGGCCCGCCGCGCCTGACCGCCGCGCCTGACCGTCACGTCGGCCCGCCACGTCGGCCCCCACGCCGACCGGGCCCGGGCCGGCCCCGCCGGGCTCCGCCCGTGACTCCCGGCCGGCCCCGGTCAGCCGCCGCCGCTCCGCGCCTCCGTCAGGGCCAGGCCCGTGACCGAGCCGAGCATCAGGAGCGTGCCGAGAGCGGTGGCGGCGGTCAGCGGTTCGCCGAGCACGACGACCGCGAGTACGGCCGCGCTCACCGGCTCCAGCAGCATGATCACGGAGACGGTGGCGGACCGTACGGCGGCGGCACCCGCGAAGTACAGCGCGTAGGCGAGCGCGGTGGGCACCGCCGCGAGGTACCCGAGCAGCCACAGCAGCCGTACGGGATCGGCGCTGTGCGGCAGCAGCCCCTCGGCCAGTGCGAACGGCAGCAGGCACAGGGCGGTCACCGCGAACGCCCCTACGGTGGTGGACGAGGCGTCCGCCGCGCCGTCCCGCCCCCACCACCGCACCAGCAGGGTCATCGTGCTGTACCCCGCGGCGGACAGCAGCGCCAGCAGCACGCCCGCCGGACGTACGGCCGTGTCGCCGCCGTCGGCGAACAGCACCGCGAGCCCGGCGAGCGCCCCGGCCGCGGCGAGGATGCCGGCCCGGCCGAGCCGTTCGCCGAGCACCGGCCGCGACCCGAGGGCGATCAGGACCGGACCGGAGCCGAGGGTGACGACCGTGGCGACGGCGAGACCGGTGGCGTCGACGGCCGCGAAGTACGCCGTCTGGAACACCGCGAGCCCGAGTCCGGTGGCGGTCGTGCGCCACAGCCGGCGCCCCGGCGTCACCCGGCCGCGCGGCGCGGCTGACCGGGCGCGCGGGCGCAGCGCGTGCGCGGCGCTCAGCAGGACCAGCCCGGCGGCGCACCGCCAGAACGACAGGGCCACGGCGCCCATGTCGCTGACCCGGTAGACCAGCGCGGCGGCGGCCCCGGCGGTGCCCCAGGCGGCACCGGCGACGATCAGGTAGAGCAGCGCCCGCCCGGCCGGCAGCCCTGGCCCCGGGGCAGGGGCGGAGGAATCCGCAGGGCAAGAAGGTGAGGAAGGAGAAGAGGGGGAGAAAGAGGAGGAAACCGAGGAAGACGACGGGGAGGAGGAGGAAGGGGAAGATGAGGAGGAAAGGGTCGACACGCGTTCTCTCCGCAGTCGCGCGCTGGGCGCGGAAGTTCGGGAAGGACCGCCGCTGACGCAGCGGTCCGCGGACTTCGTCTGCGGGCAGCACGGCCCGGCCCGGCGGCGCCCGCCGGGCCAGGTTCACCGAGGGCCCGCCTCAGGCGGCCGGCGGCGGTGACAGGAGAAGTGCGGGTGCGTGCATGGACGGCACCCTAGGCGGCCGTGCGGCGGGCGGACAACTCCCGCTCGGGGACGGCGCCGGCCACCGGCTCCACGGAGCCCTTGACCGGGGTCGAGGACTGGGCGATGAACGCGCCCAGCAGCACCATCGCACCGCCGGCGATCTGCGGGGCCGACAGGTGCTCGCCCAGCAGGATCCAGGCGAGGACGGTGGCCACGACCGCCTCCAGGCAGGAGACGACGGTCGCGACCTGCGGCGAGAGCCGGCGCACCGAGACCACGCCGGTGACGTAGGCGATGACGGTGGCGAGCAGCACGATCCACGCGAGCAGCAGCCAGGAGGGGACCTCGGTGCCGTTCATGACCGCGGTGTCCGCGATGACCGACCAGCTCATGCCCCAGGGGCGGGCCACGACGGTCAGTACGGCGGCCCCGACGAGCAGGCCGTACGCGATGACGCCGAACGGGTCCGGAGTGTCCGCGCCCGCGTCGGTGCCCTGGTCGGACAGGACGAAGTAGCCGACCTGGCAGCCTGCGGCGCCCAGCGCCAGCAGCAGGCCGAGCCCGTCGAAGCTGAGCCCCGACCAGACCTCGACGACACAGGCGAGGCCGCCGACGGCGAGGACCACACCGACGGCGGCGGCCCGAGTCACCGGCCGCCGCTGCACGAACCGTACCCAGCCCAGCACCAGGGCGGGCGCCAGGTACTCGACGAGCAGGGCGACACCGACCGGGATGCGGGAGATCGACGCGAAGTAGAAGGCCTGCACGCCGGCCACCCCGAGCAGTCCGAAGCCGGCCAGCAGCGCGGGCCGGCGGCGCAGCAGGGCACGGTGGCGCACGGCCATCGGCAGCATCACCAGGGCCGCGCCCGTCACCCGCAACCACACCACGTGCAGGGGTTCCAGACCCGCCTCGATCAGCGGCTTGGCCGCCACCCCGGACCCGCCGAAGGCGAGGGCCGACCCCACCGCGAGCGAGAGCCCGATGCCCTTGCCGCGACTGCCCTGACTGCTCACTGACGTACGCACCGGCACATGATGACAGGGGACGACATGACCGTCACCCCCTTTGACACCTGTCTCACCGGCTGGACGGCGGACCGCCTCCGGCTACGGCGTGACGCCCGGCACCACCACCCATCCCTACGCTCGCCGAGCCCCGGCCCGGGATGCCGGAGCGGAGGCGCCCCCACCGCCCCCACCGCCCCGGCCCTCCCCGCCCCCACTGTCGGCACCGACGGCACCGACGTGCGAGACCGCCGGGCCGGCACCGTCGCGCAGCCGTGCCACGTCGACACCGGCTCGGCCCAGTACCTCGACGGCGCGGGCCTGGGGGTCGGTGACGATCGAGGCGAGCAGATCCAGGCCGCAGGCCGCCGTCCGGCCCTGCCGCAGCGCCCGGACGCCGGCCTCCCGTACGGCGAGGGCGGCCAGCGGCGAGAGGCCGTCACCGCCCGGCCCACCGCCGCCCGGCCCACCGCCTCTTGGCCCGCGGACATCCGGTGCGGGTACGACGGGCAGTGCGCCGGAGTCCTCGACTCCGCCCTGCCAGCGCAGGCCGTAGCCGATACTGCGCTGGGCCAGGTAGCCGAGGAGCCGGGCGAGCCGGTGGCCGTCGAGGACGGCGCGCACCCCGGGGTCGTGGTCCAGGAGCGAGTGGAGCAGATGGGCGGTGTCGATCTGCCGGTCCCCGTCCCGGAACGCCCGGCGGCGGGCACCGGCGAGCACCGCGGTGAGTTCGTCGCTGAACCCGCCGCCGTCGTCCACGCCGGAGGTCACGGGTTCACGGTCCGACTGCCGGGGATCACGGGATGGCACGCCCCCACCTCATCAGGCACCCGGACACGGGGTCATCGGCGTGGCGAACCATTCGCGCGTCCCACGGGGAGCGGAGGTGGCGCGGCCGGTGTCCTCCCTGCGGATGAGATCCGGCCGTTCTCCCCTGAGGGGCGCCCGCCGCCTTGCTCCGCGCCCCCGACGCAACCATGACCCCGGCCCGCAACGTCCCACAGGGGCGTACGGAGGGGGTGAGGCCGATGGTGGCCGAGTGCTGGCTGGTGGCCCTGCCGGCGGTCGACGGCATGAGCTACGTCTACCGGGTGTACGCCCCGCGCGACGCGCTCCCCGCCGACCTGTTCTGGGACGCCTGGCACTGCCACGACGAGGGGCCGTTCCCAAGAGCCTGGGACCTCTTCGACGCGGCGCTGATACGCCGCGTGGTGTGACCGGCCGCCACCCGAACGGCTCCTGACGGTTCATCAGTATTGAAAGTTCACCGCCCCGCGGCTACGTTCCGCGGCACCTGGCCCTAGTCGGAGAGGTGGTCGCATGGCCGAAGTGAGCGCGCAGGCACACATCGGGGCACCGGCGGAGCGGATCTGGGCACGGCTCACGGACTGGCCGGGGTACGGCGAGTGGAACACCACCCACACCGGCTTCCCGCACGGCGGCCCGAAGACCCTGGAGGTGGGCGCCACGTTCCAGGAGAACATGAAGCTCATGGGCTTCCCGGCCGAGGTGGAGTGGACGGTCGAGGAACTGGAACCCGCGCGGCTGCTGGCCATCCGGGGCAAGGGCCCGATGGCGGTGGCCCTGGCCACCCGCTACACACTGACCCCCGACGGCGACACCGCCGCCACGGTCCGCATCGACGGTGAGTTCACGGGCGCGGCGGTGTCCCTGATGGCGGCCCGGCTCAGGGACTCGGCGACGACCGCACTCAACGAGTCGCTGCGCCGGCTGGACGGTCTGGTGACCTGAGCCGGACCCGCGGCCGGCCCGCTACGGGAAGGCGCCCCGCGCGTGATCGCACGGGGCGCCCGGACCGTCGTACGGCGACCGGCGCGCCGCGGGGCGATCAGTCCTCGTCGGCGAGGATCAGGTACAGCTTCTTGCGGGCGTCGTTGATGACGGCCAGAGCCTTCTCGCGCTGTTCCTTGCTGCCGGTCTTCCAGACCTGGCCGAACGCCTCCATCAGGCCGAACCCGGCCTGCCGGATCTCCCCGAGGGCCTCGAAGTCGATCCCCCGGGAGGCCTCCTCCCAGGGGGCGTCGGGGCCCGCCTCGGCGGCCTCGCGCCCTTCCCCGGTGAGGGCGAACAGCTTCTTGCCGCCCTCGGTCTCACTGCTGATGAGCCCCTCGTCCTCCAGCAGTTGCAGCGTGGGGTAGACCGAGCCGGGGCTCGGCTTCCACGCGCCGCCGCTGCGCTCGGCGATCTCCTGGATCATCTCGTAGCCGTGCATCGGCCGCTCCCTCAACAGCGCCAGGATCGAGGCCCGTACGTCACCACGCCGGGCCCTTCCCCTGGGTCCGCCCCTCCCCCTGCCCCAGGGCCCGGGGCCGAACCCGGGCCCACCGGGGCCGAAGCCAGGCCCGCCCGGCCCGAACGGCCCGAAGGCCGCCCGACGGCCGTCGAACCCACCCCGGCCACGGCCGAAGGGACGCTCCTGTCCATGTCCACGCTCGAATCCATGGGTACGCATCGCGCTCACTCCATCCCATCGTTGATCTGTCGCGATGTCTCAACGATATATCGGGACCGATCGAACGACAAGACCCCGGGCCGTCGAGCGCGGACGTGCCCGCTGGGCTGCCGTTCCGCTGGTAACGGGGGGAGGCCGGTGACGCGACAGTCTCGGGCGCCTGTCGCACGAGGCCATGAGCCTGGCCAGCGACACGGGTCGAGCTCGGTGCCAGGCGGTCAGGATTCGCTGTCACGGGACAACCGTGTCGACGGCGCCCATAGGGTGGGCCGATGACGTCGATCAAGAAGTTCCAGGTCACGTTCGACTGCGCGGAGCCCGAACGCCTCGCTCGGTTCTGGTGCGAGGTGCTGGGGTACGTCGTACCGCCGCCGCCGGACGGGTTTGCCACCTGGGACGACTACCAGGACGCGCAGCCGCCCGAGCAACGGGACTCCTGGTTCGCCTGCGTCGACCCCTCAGGTGTGGGCCCGCGCCTGTACTTCCAGCGCGTCCCCGAGGGCAAGGCCGCCAAGAACCGGGTGCATCTCGACGTGCGGGTCGGCACCGGGCTCGTGGGGAAGGAGCGTCTCGCCGCGCTCGATGCCGAACGCGCGCGGTTGGTCCCGCTCGGCGCGGTGCACGTGCAGACGCTGTACGACGGCAACGACGCGTGCATCCCGATGCTGGACATCGAGGGCAACGAGTTCTGTATCGACTGAGGACCGCGAACGCGTCGCCGTTCAGGGCTCGCCCCTGGTCGGGACGCGGCACCGGGACCGGCACCAGCACCAGCACCAGCACCAGCACCAGCACCGGACACCGGTACCGTCAGGGTCGGCCGGCTCGACCGGCGGCGGGCCCGAACCAGGTCGGCAGCCGGTCGAGCAGCTCTCGCTGGTCCTCGCCGGCCCAGGCCACATGGCCGTCCGGCCGCAGCAGCACCGCGGGTGCCGCCAGTTCCTCGCTGACGTCGACGACGTGGTCCACCCGGTCCGCCCAGCCCTCGGCCGAGAGCCGGCCGGTCTGGTCCAGCAGCAGTCCGCGGCCGGTGCGCAGCAGCTCGTAGAGGCGCCCCTGCTTCAGCCGGACGTCCCGCAGCCTGCGGCCGAGCAGTTCATGGCCGTCGCCGAAGTCGTAGCGGACTCCGATCGCGGTGACCTTCTCGATCAGGCGCCGGTTCACCTCCTCGATGTCCATCAGCTCCGCCACCAGTCGGCGCACCGCCTGCGCGCCGGGCTCGGTGGACATCAACTGCATCTGCGCGCGGGTGTTGTCCAGCACGTCGGCGGCCACCGGGTGCCGTTCGGTGTGGTAGCTGTCCAGCAGGCCCTCCGGTGCCCAGCCGGCCACCTCGGCGGCCAGCTTCCAGCCGAGGTTGAACGCGTCCTGGATGCCGAGGTTGAGGCCCTGTCCGCCGGTCGGCGGGTGGACGTGCGCCGCGTCGCCGGCCAGCAGCACCCGGCCCGACCGGTAACGCTCGGCCAGCCGGGTGGCGTCGCCGAAGCGGGACAGCCAGCGCGGCGAGTGCACGCCGAAGTCGGTGCCGGCGACCGCCCGCAGCCGCCGCCGGAAGTCCTGCAGGGTCGGCGGCACCGTCCGGTCCTCCGCCACCCCGTCGGCGGGCACGACGACGCGGTACGCCCCCTCGCCGAGCGGCATCAGGCCGAACCGCTTCTGCGTCTTGCGCACTTCGGCCATCACGGCGGTCAGCGTCTCCTGCGACGCGGTCACCTCCATCTCGCCCAGCAGCGTCTCCACCCGGGAGGGTTCACCGGGGAACGCGACGCCGAGCAGTTTGCGCACCGTGCTGCGGCCGCCGTCGCACCCCACGAGGTAGCGGCAGCGCAGCCTGCCGCCGTCGGCGAGCTCGACGGTCACCCCCTCCTCGTCCTGGCTCAGCCCGACCACCTCGCTGCCGCGCCGGATCTCGGCGCCCACCTCGACGGCGTGTTCGCTCAGCAGCCGGTCGGTGAGGGTCTGCGGGATGCCGAGCGTGTACCCGTGGGCGGTGTCCATCCGCTCGGGCCACCCCTTGTCGATGGCGGCGAAGAAACCGCCGACCTCGTAGCGCGTCCCGAGGGCGAGGAAGCGGTCCAACAGGCCCCGCTGGTCCATCACTTCGATGCTGCGCACATGCAGCCCGAGTGCCCGGACGACCTTGGTCGGCTCCTCGTCCCGCTCCAGTACGACCACACGTACCCCGTGCAGTCGCAACTCGGCCGCCAGCATCAGGCCGGTCGGTCCGCCGCCGGCCACGATGACGTCGATCATTCACGATCCCCGTTTCCGCAGGTTCCTGGATCAGGCCGGTGATTCTGCGGCACCACGGGGGCCTTGCCGCAAGCCCCCCGGTGCGCTATACGTTGAGAGTGGCAAGGAGTGGGCGCACTCCTTGCTCTTCTTGTTTCCGGCCTCAAAGAGTCCTCAAGGAGTCCTCGGCGGGTCCCCGGGGAATGCTCGGGGAGGAGCAACCCGGAGACCGGCAACGCCCTTTTCGCCCACGCGATTTCGCGCCACGACACAGCACCCGGCGAGGCGGGCGCGGCTCGGGGCAGGCCGCGGCTCACCCCCGGCCGCTGCACGGCGGGGCCTTCCGCGGCAGGCACGACAACGTGCCGCCCACCTCGCCGCCCGGCGACCCGTCACGCTCCGCCGGGCTCAGTCGGCCCGGCCCCGTACCAGTCCGCCGCCTCCGCCAGGCGCTCCGGGAACCCGGGCCCGGGCGGGCAGTCGGCGAGGCGCCAGATGTCGTCGGAGCGGTACCAGTGATCGCGGACGAGCATGGCCAGCTGGCGCTCCGACGCCCGCCCCGGCGTCGCCCGCAGCCGCTCGACGCACCGCTCCCACGGCCAGTCGACGTCCGGCACCGGCGGCAGAACGCCCCGCTCGGCCAGCCCGGACAGCAGGTCGCCGCAGCGCACGGGCACCGGGTGACTCACGTGGTAGGTACCGGCAGGCACCGGGCGCGGACCCCTGGCAAGGGCCGTGAGGAGGCGGCCGACGTCGTCCACGGCCGCGACGGACAGCAGGGCCCGCCCCCCGGCCCACACCGCCGGTACCCGGGTGCGCAGTTCCCGCATCACGGGCACCACCCAGCGGTCGCCCGGGCCGAGCACGAGCCCGGGCCGCAGGACGACCGCGCCGACCTCGCGCGCGAACCGCTCCCCCTCCAGCCGGGTCCGGCTGACCGCCGAGACCGGCGCGGCGGGTACCTCCCCGACCGCGACACCCCGGTGCGGCCCTGCGCCGTAGACGGCGGCCGTGGAGAGGTGCACCACGCGCGGCACGCCGGCCCGTACGGCCTCGGTGAGCACCGTACGGGCGCCGGTGACGTTCACGGCCGCGCACCGGTCCTCGTCCGGGCCGATGTACGAGGCCAGGTGGAGCAGGGCCGACGCGCCCTCGCACAGCCCGCGTACCGTCTCCGGGTCGGTGACGTCCCCGCGCACCCACTCGACGGCGCCCGCCTCGCCGGGGGCGCCGTGGCGGCGGGGCTCCGGAACCCGGCGTACCAGCGCGCGGACGCGCGGTCCGGTGCCGTCGCTCAGCAGGGCGCGCAGCGCCGCCGATCCGATGAAACCCGTCGCGCCGGTGAGCACGACCGTGCCCCCGGTCCGTGTCGCCGTCTGCGGCACCGGCTCGCCTCCTGATCCCGTCCGTCGTCCGTTCCGACTCGGTGATCATCCCCCGAAGGCGTGGCCGGTGTCGCCGCGTTGGGGCACTCGGTGCGCAGCGGGGGCGGAGGGGAAAGGGCGGCCCGTCGAGCAGGCCACGTGTCCCGCATTGGCCTTGGTCCTCCGGTCCGGTGCCCCGTTACGGTCGGCGGCATGCGGATCCGAATCGTCGACGCCTTCACCGACCGTCCTTTCTCCGGCAACCCGGCGGGCGTCCTGCTCCTGGCCGACGGCGCCTTCCCCGAGGCCGGCTGGATGCAGAACGTGGCCCTGGAGGTCAATCACGCCGAGACGGCGTTCGCCCACCCTCTCCCCGAGGGCGGCGAGGCCGACTGGGCGCTGCGCTGGTTCACACCGGCCACGGAGGTCGCGATGTGCGGGCACGCCACTCTCGCGACCGCCCACGTACTGCACTCCACCGGCGCTCACGCAGGACCGGTGCGGTTCGCCACCCGCAGTGGGGTGCTGAGAGCGACGCCCACCGAGGACGGCTCGATCACACTGGACTTCCCCACCGCCCCGCTCACCCCCGTCGACGTCCCGGCGGGGGTCGCCGAGGCCCTGGGCGCGGCGCCGCTCGCCGCCTTCGACACCGGGCCGCACGTCGGTGACCTACTGGTCGAGCTGGCCGACGAGAGGACCGTGCACGCCCTGCAGCCCGACCACAAGGCCCTCCGCGCCCACTCCGAGCGGGGCGTCATCGCCACCGCCCGCGCCGAGAACCCCGCGCTGGGCTACGACTTCGTCTCCCGCTGCTTCTTCCCGAACGTCGGCATCGACGAGGACCCGGTCACCGGAAGCGCCCACACCGCGCTGGCCCCCTTCTGGTCCGAGCGGCTCGGCCGCGCCGAACTGACCGGTCTGCAGGCCTCGCCGCGCTCCGGGCGGGTGCGCACCGGGCTGCGCGGGGAGCGCACCCTGCTGACCGGCCGGGCTGTGACGGTCGTCGAGGGCGAACTGCTGGCCTGACGGCGTGGCCACCGGCGGTCACGCCATCGGCAGCCCCAGTGTCTCGGCGAACAGCGCGTAGCCGACGAACGCCCCGATGTCGAGCAGGGAGTGCGCGACCACCAGGGGCCCCACCCGGCCCCAGCGGCGGTACAGGTACACGAACACGACGCCCATGACCATGTTGCCGATGAACCCGCCGACACCCTGGTAAAGGTGGTACGAGCCGCGCAGCACGGAGCTGGCGAGCAGGGCCGCGCCCGGCGTCCAGCCCAACTGGCCGAGCCGGCGCAGCAGATAGCCGACGACGATGACCTCTTCGAGGATCGCGTTCTGCAGCGCGGAAAGGATCAGCACCGGGTACTTCCACCACACGCCGGGAAGCGCCTCGGGCACCACGGTGAGGTTGAAGCCGAGGTCCCGGGCGAGCAGGTAGAAGGCGATGCCGGTGCTGCCGATCACCGCCGCGATCGCCGCGCCGCGCCCCAGGTCGGACCAGGGCCGCGTACGGTCGAAACCGAGGGTGCGCAGGCTGCCGCCCTCGCGCATCAGCAAGTGGGCCACGAGGGCTACGGGAACGAGCGCGGACGCGATACCGAACAGCTGCCAGGCCAGGTCCAGCCAGGGCCGACCGGGGGCCGCCGAGGCGTTCAGGGTCGCCGCCTGGTCCTTCAGCCCGCCCGGCCTGGTGACCGATCCGACGAAGCTGATCAGGGCGGACACTCCGCTGGCGCCGAGCGAGAGGCCCAGCACGAGCAGCGTCTCGTCACGGAGGATCCGGCGCCCCGGCCGCTCCTCGGGAAAGGACCCGGCCACCGTCTCCGCCTCCACCTGCGCACCCGCTTCCGTTCGAGGAATCCCGTGGTGCCCATCATCCACACCACGCCCCCGATCCTCGTGCCCCGGTCCCGGTTTCCCGCACGTCCCCGGCGTCCCTGGCGTCGCCCGGGGCCCGCGAGGGGAAGCCGCCCGCCGGTCGCGTCGTCGCCCAAGGCCTGCGGCACGACGCCGCACGGAGACCGACGAGTGCTGTGCGACCTGCGGCCTCAGCCCGGCAGCGCCCGGCCAGTCCCTCAGGGCCCCGGCTCAGCCCGGCGGCTCTCGCTCCACCCGGCCCCTCAAGCTCGACCCGGCCACTCCGGCCGAGCCCCCGGTTCCCGCTCGACCCGCCGGTTCCCGCTCGACGCCGGCCACTCCGGCTCAGCCCCGCGGCTCCCGCTCAAGCCACCGCGCCGCGCGATCCCGGCGGTGCCGCCGCCTCAAGCCCACTGCGCCGCCTCAGCCCGTGTGCGCCGGTTCCGGCAGGCCCACCGGCCAGGTGTGCACCGGCTCCCCGTGCTGCATCAGTTCGCTGTAGCGCCGGGTGGTGGCCGCGAGCGCCGACTGGCGGGACAACCCGGCGTCGAGTGCCCGATGGAAGGTGGCGATCTGCCACGACGCGCCGTTCGCCCGCATCCTGCACCGCTCGTCGATCACCCCGAGGTACAGATCGCGGTCCGCGGGCTCCACACCCCAGGCGTCGAGCCCGGCCTCGGCCAGCGGCAGCAGCTCGTCCCGGACCAGGCTCACCGCGTCCACCTCGGCCGTGCCGCCGTGCCGGCCGCGCCGCGGCCACTGCAGACGGGCGTCGATGCCGTGGCGGCAGGCCGCGTCGAAGTTCGCGGCGGCCGCGCGGAAGGGGAGCCTGCTCCACACCGGCCGCGACTCCTCGGCCAGGGAGCGCACGACACCGTAGTAGAAGGCCGCGTTGGCGAGGACGTCGGTCACGGTGGGGCCGGCGGGCAGGACACGGTTCTCCACGCGCAGGTGCGGGACGCCGTCCGCGATGCCGTAGACGGGCCGGTTCCAGCGGTAGACCGTGCCGTTGTGGAGCACCAGCTCGGCGAGTTTGGGGACTCCGCCCGCCGCCAGGACTTCCAGCGGGTCCTCCTCGTCGCAGATCGGCAGGAGGGCCGGGAAGTAGCGCAGGTTCTCCTCGAACAGCTCGTAGGCTGACGTGATCCAGCGCTCGCCGAACCAGGTGCGCGGTCGGACACCCTGCGCCTGGAGTTCCGGCGGCCGGGTGTCGGTGGACTGCAGGAAGAGCGGGATCCGCGACTCGTGCCAGAGTTCACGCCCGAAGAGGAACGGCGAGTTGGCACCGATGGCGACCTGCGCGGCGGTGACCGCCTGCGCCGCGTTCCACACGTCGGGGAAGCGGGCCGGAGTGACCTGCAGATGCAGTTGCACGGAAGTGCAGGCGGCCTCGGGGGTGATGGACTTGGCAGTGCAGTAGAGCCTCTCGGGGCCTTCGATGTCGAGGGTGAAGTCCTCACCGCGGGCGGCGACTATCTGGTCGTTGAGAAGCGTGTAACGATCGACCTCGGAGAGATTGGACGAGACCAGATCGTCGCGGTCGAGGGTCGGCAGTATCCCGATCATCAGGATTCCGGCGTCGACCTCGGCAGCCTTTCGGTCGGCATATGCCAGTGAGGTCCTGAGTTCCTCGGCAAGCCGATCGAATACCCGCCCGCCCAAACGGTGGGGCGCGATGTTCACCTCCAGATTGAACATGGCGAGTTCTGTTTGGAAATCCCGGCTCGCGATCCTCTCCAGTACTTGTGCGTTCAGCATTTTCGGCATGCCGTCCGCGCCCACGAGATTCAGCTCGATCTCCAGCCCCATGAGGTTCTTGGGCCGGTCGAAGCGCCCCTGCGCCAGCAGCCGCTCCAGCCCCGTCAGACACCGCCGCAGCTTGTCGCGGTACTGCTGACGATCGGACAGGTCGACCCCGCCGGCCACGACCTTCTCCCCCATCGAAGCGTCCCTTCCTCGCATGGGCGGGCCGGTGTTCCGGCCGCCGGTCTCCCGGGTCAGGTGGGATGATGCCCAGCGAAGCCGATCGATAACGTCCGCACACGACCGGCACGGCCGCTACTCTTGGCGGAGGTGACCGACGGCACATTCGCGGGGCATGCGGCTGGGTGGATTTTCAGCTTCGGGATCTCGTGAAAACCGCCGACTGGAATTGGCCGACCGCGGCGCTCGCACCGGGCGAGGTCAGCGCGGGGGTCCGCATCACTGAATCGACACGATTCACGCATATCGCCGACCGAATGAACCCTTGCCGAGTCACCCGGAAGCAGCTAGTTGAAACACGGGCTGAACACGTGTCGTATAAACTCCGCGGAAACAGGGCAGAGAAGGTGAGCGCCCGCGGTCGGAACAGCCTGTCGTCGAAGCGATGGACGGCAGGCCGGACTCGCCCCCTCGCGCAGCCAGACCCCGGCCCACTGCCTCTCTGACCTCTGTTCTCCGTGAGCTGACAGCGTCGTCCGCCCCCGCCCTCGTGCCACCGTGCCTGTCGAATGAGAGGCGACCCATCATGCCGTTGCACGTCCCTCCGGCTCCCGCGCCCGCTTTGCGTTCCGTTCTGACCGCTCTGAGTTCCCCGACAGCGGTCAGTGAAGCGCGCACCCCCGCCCTGCGTACCGCCCAGGGACCCGTCACCCCCGAGCTGCCGCTGCCGGTGCATGTGCTGGACCGGATCGGGCCCGAGGGCACCGCCGCCACCCGGTTGGCGGGCTGGCGGTTCCTGATCCTCAGCGGCGGTCTTCCGGTGGCCGCCGCCGAGACCCGGCTGACGCCGGACGGCTGGGCCTTCTCACACTTCTTCGAGGGCCCGTACATCGCCTCCACCGAGCGCGCGCTGCGCCAGGCGGAGTCGACCGCCCAGCCCTCCCAGGCACGGCTGCTGTCGGTGCCCGGCCTGTACATGCTCACTCTGTGGCTGCACGGCGACTGCGGCTCCGACGGCACGACGGGCAACCCCGCCGCCGACGACCTGCTGATCCCGCTGGCCCCGACGCTGCCCGGCATCGCGGCCCACCGCCCGCACCGAGTCGCCGACCTCCTGCCCGCACTCACCCTGCGGGTCTCGCCGGCGCCCCTGCTCTCCGCCTGACGGGCCCGCTCTCCCCCAGAGCCGCCGACGGGCCCGCCGTCCCCTCGACGGGCCCGCTGTCCGCCTGACGCGCCCGCGCTTGGCCGACCGGGCCCGGGTCCGCCCGGCCGGCCGGACCGTCAAGACCCCGTGCCCCGCCACCGCGGCCCCGGTGACGGGGCACGGTGCCGTACGGCCGCGTATCCGCCGAACCCGCCGCCGCGGCTCTTTCGAGCGCGACACCCGATTCGCCACCTTCCCGACCACCCACCCCCGGCCCGTCTCCGTCGCGGCCCCGGCCCCTCTCCGTCGCGGCTCGGATGCGGCCCCCGCCGCGCCCCCACCGCACCCCCGGCCCTAGGTGACTAGCCCCATCCGGCCCCCCGAAACCACCCGAAGTGACGGTGCTGCGGCGATGAACCGCCCGGGCGGGTGACGCGTCATGAACCTGTGAGAAGCGGTGCTGCGAAATACCTGCGGAACGACGCCCGGAGGGCAACACTGGGTTCCGACCGACTTATCACAACGGGGGGCGGCCATGAACGACGCTTCACGCCGCGGGACAGCCACGACACACACTCCACACACCACGCCAGAGCGAGAGATCCCTTCCATGTGCCAGCATCAGCCACCGTGCCCGACAGCCGACTCCGCCGACCGGGAATCCGCCCGGCTCGTGGCGCACCACCCCGAGCAGGGCTGGAGCCTGCTGTGCAACGGCGTCCTCCTGTTCGAGGACACCGGTGAGCTGCTGCCGGACGGCCGGGTCATCGCCCCGCACCGCCCGCTGGAGACCAGCCGGGTCGCGACGGCCGCCTGAGCGGCCCGGGCGGCGGACCCGCCCGACGACATCCGGGGCCGGACCGCGGGCCACCTCCGCGCGCCGGCCCCGAACCGTGCCGCCGCCCGGTCACCCAGCGTGTCGTGAGCCTCGTCTTCCGTACGCCTTCCCAGAGCCGACCGATTTCCGGAAGGATTCTGGAAGTTTCGGCACGGGGCCGGGGCATCCTGCGACGGAGGTGGGCAGCGTGGGCGACGGGGGCGACGCGGCAGCGCGGGAAGACGTGGCAGCGCGGGAAGACGGGACCGACGTCGTGCCCGGACCTCCCGCACCCCCGCGAAGCGCACCGCCCGCCGCCCCGCCCCGGCCAAAGGCGCCCGCCCAGAAGGTCACCATCACCGAGATCGCCCGTGCGGCCGGAGTCTCCGTGCCCACCGTGTCCCGGGTGGTCAACGGGCGTTCCGACGTCTCCCCCAGGACCCGGGCCCGGGTCGAGGAACTGCTGCGCCGGCACGGCTACCACAAGCGTGCCGCCTCCCCGGCCCGCACCCCCACCCTGCTCGACCTGGTCTTCAACGACCTGGACAGCCCGTGGGCGGTGGAGATCATCCGGGGCGTGGAGGAAGCCGCGCACGCGGCCGGTGTGGGCACCGTGGTGTCGGCGATCCACGGCCGGTCCGGCGCCGCCCGCGAGTGGATGCGCAATCTGCGGTCCCGCGCCTCCGACGGGGTCATCCTGGTGACCTCGGCGCTGGAAGCCACTCTTCACGAGCAGCTGCGCGTCCTCGGCGTGCCGCTGGTGGTGGTCGACCCTACGGGCTCCCCGGGCGTGGACACGGCCACCGTGGGCGCCGCCAACTGGTCCGGCGGGCTGGCCGCCACCCGGCATCTGCTGGCGCTGGGGCACCGCAGGATCGGACTGATCGCGGGTCCGCCCCGGCTGCTGTGCTCCCGGGCCCGCTTCGACGGCTACCGGGCGGCCCTGGAGGGTGCGGGCCTGGCCGTCGAGGACTCCCTGGTGGTGCCCGGCGACTTCCGCCCCGAGTCGGGCTTCGCGGGCTGCACCGCCCTGCTCGGTCTGTCCCGGCCGCCGACCGCGCTGTTCGCGGCCAGCGACCAGATGGCGCTCGGCGCGATCGAGGCGCTGCGCCGCCGCGGGCTGCGGGTGCCGGAGGACATGAGTGTGGTCGGCTTCGACGACCTCCCGGAGGTGCGCTGGTCCGCACCGCCGCTCACCACCGTGCGTCAGCCGCTGGCCGACATGGGCAAGCTGGCCGCCCGTACGGTGCTGCGCCTGGCGCGCGGTGAGCAACCCGACTCGCCCCGTGTGGAACTGGCCACGGAACTGGTGGTGCGGTCGAGCACCGCACCACCCAATCCCCGCTGAACGGTCCTACCTCTTCTTCAGCGCCTCGCGGATCGCGTGGTACGCCGGCTTCGGCCGCAGTTCCTCGTCCCACGGCAGGGCCGCTCCCTGCCCGTCGAAGACCGCGGGGATCCACGAGTACTTGTCCGTGTAGTCCCAGATGGTGATGCCCACACACCGCCGCACCGCGAGGCACGCCCGGGTCAGCTGCCGGTACCAGTCGGCCTGCTGGGCGAGCTTGTCGTCGGTGGCCGGAAGGATCATCCGTACGTCGACCTCGGTGAGCGCGGTGTCCAGGCCGAGCCGGGCGAAGCGGCGGAGGTTGTCCTCCAGGGTCGTCGGATAGCCGTACTGGAGGGCGAGGTGGGCCTGCATGCCGAAGCCGTGCAGCGGGACGCCCTGGGCCCTGAGCTCCTTGGCCAGCTTGTGGTAGGCATCGCTCTTGGGGCCGATGGCCTCGACGTTGTAGTCGTTGAGGTACAGCTTGGCCCAGGGGTCGGCCTCATGGGCCCAGCGCAGCGCGTCGGCGATGTAACCGGGGCCGAGCGTCTTGTAGAAGATGCTCTCCCGGTAGGTGCCGTCCTCGTTGAACGCCTCGTTGACGACGTCCCACGAGTAGACCTTGCCGCGGTAGTGGCGTACCTCGGTCTGGATGTGGTTCTTCAGAACGGCGCGCAGCTCCTCGGCCGTCCATTCCCTGCTGGTGAGCCAGTCGGGCAGCTGACTGTGCCAGACGAGGGTGTGGGCGCGCACCCTCTGGTGGTGGGCGCGGGCGAGATCGACGATCTCGTCGCCGGCGCTCCAGTCGAAGACGCCCTGCCGCGGCTCGGTGGCGTACCACTTCATGCCGTTGCCGGGGGTGATCATGTCGAACTCGCGGCCCAGGATCTTCGTGTAGGCGGTGTCGGTGAGTTCGGGGTTGTCGGTGGCGCTGCCGAAGTAGCGGCCGTGCCGGTGGGCGAGGTCGGCGAGGGTGTGCGGCTTCCGGTCGTGGGCCTGGGCCGCCGGGCCGGCCGCGACGCCGGTGGCGACGAGGGCGGCGGCGAGGAATCCGGCGAGTTTGAGCCGGGTGCGGGTGGTGCCGGGCATGGTGCGACTCCTCACGGTCAGGGGGCGTGCGGGCGAGCCGTACGTGGGTGCGCGGCGCCGGTCATCCCTTCGTCGCGCCGGCGGTGAGGCCACCGACGAGCTGGCGCTCGGCGACGGAGTAGAAGGCCAGGGCGGGCACCATGGCGAGGACGAGGTAGGCGAAGACGCGGGCGTACTCGGCCGAGTACTGGCCCTGGAACTGCTGCACGCCGATGGGGATGGTCCACCACGTGGAGTCGGTGAACACCAGCAGCGGCAGGAGGAAGTTGTTCCAGCTGCCGACCACGGCCAGCACGGAGACGGTGCCGAGGGCGGGACGGGCCATCGGCAGCAGGACCCGCCAGAAGAACCCGAGCGGACCGCAGCCGTCGAGGGTGGCCGCCTCCTCCAGCTCCGCCGGGATCTCCCGGAAGAAGCCGCGCAGGATGACGATGGTCATCGGCAGTCCGAAGGCGGCCTGCGGGAGGATCACGCCGAGCGGGTTGTCCAGCAGTCCGAGCGAGCGCAGCAGCAGGAACAGCGGGAGGGCGGCCACCGCGAACGGGAACATCAGCCCCAGGGTGAACAGGGTGAACAGGGCTTCGCGTCCCCGGAAGGCGAAGCGGGCGAAGGAGAACGCGGCGAGGGCGGAGACCGCGACCACGACCACCGTCGTGCCGATCGCGATCAGGGTGCTGCTGCCGACCAGCCGCCAGAAACCGCCGGTGCCGAGGATGTCCGTGTAGTTGGACGTGACCCAGGACTCGGGCAGGCCGACCGGATTGCGGGAGAGTTCGTCGGTGGTCTTGAAGCCGGACAGGACGGCGTAGAGCAGGGGCACCGCCATCAGTGTCCCGACGGCTACCAGGACGAAGTGCAGCGGAAACGTACGGACGCGGGTACGGGTACGGCGATCGGCGCCGGCGCTCATGAGCCGCCTCCTCTCAGGGTCGTGCCGGCCCCCGCCAGGTCGCGGCGGAGCACGAACCGCTGGTAGGCGAGGGCGAACACGAGGCAGATGACGAACATGGCGACGCTGATCGCGCTGGCGTAACCGACCTGGTAGCGCTTGAAGCCGTACTGGAACATGGTCACGGCCAGCGTCTCGGAGTGGTGGTCGGGGCCGCCCGCGGTGGTGACCCACACCAGGTCGAAGAGCTGGATCGAGCCGATGACGGAGAGGAAGACGCTGATGCGCAGGGTGGGCGCGAGCAGCGGCAGGGTCACATGGCGGAAGCGCTGCCAGGGACCGGCCCCGTCGATCAGGGCGGCCTCGGTCAACTCGGCCGGGATGGACTGCAGTCCGGCCAGGTAGAGCATCATGTGGAAGCCGAAGTACTTCCAGATCATCACAAGGAAGAGGGTGGCCATGACGGTGGACGGGTCGGCGAACCACTGTCCGCCGAGGCCGTCCAGGCCGACCGTGCCGAGGACCTGGTCGGCCAGTCCGTCGTCCGGCGCGAAGATCATGCCGAACAGCACGCCGGTGATCGCCTCGGAGAGGATGTACGGCGCGAAGAACAGCATCCGGTACACGGCCCGGCCCCGGATCCGCTGGTTGAGCGCGACCGCCAACGCCAGCGCGAACGGCAGCTGGACGGCGACCGAGAGCAGGACCAGGACCAGGCAGCGCCACAGGTCGCCCAGGAAGACCGGGTCCTCGAGGAGGCGGGTGAAGTTGTCGGCGCCGATGTAGTCCTCGGGCATGCCGAAGCCGCCCCAGCGGAAGAAGGCGGCGTACAGCGCGAACATCATCGGCAGCAGCACCAGTGTGCCGAACAGCACCAGCGCGGGCACCTGGAGGCCGACGGCGGTCAGCCAGTTCCGGGTGCGCCGCCGGTCCCGGCCCGGGGACGTACCTGCGGCCGGGGGCGGCGGCGCGGTGCCGGGGCCGCTCCGCTTGTCCGGGAGGAAGGTCGACGTCATCGCCTGCTACTGCTCTTCCTTCGCGACCTTGGTGATCGACTCGGTGACCTGCTGCGGGGACTTGGAGCCGGCGATGAGGGCGGCGACGCTGTCGTTGACCTCCTGGCCGACGGCGGGCGCGTACGCCTGGTCGAGGTAGAGCTGGAAACCGGTGGCCGCCTTCAACTGCGTCTGCACGGCCTTGAGGTTGCGGTCGGTGAGCGCCTTCTCCGCGGCCGGGACGACGGGCAGCGCGCCGGTCTTCTCGACGAGTTCGGTGTCGGTGGTCTCGGACGCGAAGAACTTCAGGAAGTCGTACGCGGCCTGCGGGGCCCCCTTGCGCAGGGCGTGCCCGCCGCCTCCGCCGAACACCTCGGTGAGGGCGCCCTTGCCGCCCTCCACCTCCGGGAAGGGGAAGAAGCCGAGGTCGTCGCCGAGCCCCTTGCCGGCGTCGGCCTCGACGACCGGCGCCCACTGGCCCATGAGTTCCATGGCCGCCTTGCCGTTGCCGACGGCGGCGGCCTGACCGGTGGGGCTGGAGTAGGCGGCGCCGAGGAAGCCCTTCTGGAACGGCTGCAGATCGACCAGTTCCTGGAGGTGCTGTCCGGCCTGGACGAAGTCGTCGCCGGTGAAGTCCCTCTCCTCGTCGGCCTTCTCCAGGGCGGACGCGCCCGCGGTGCGCATCGACAGGTAGGCCCAGTAGTACATGCCGGGCCACTTCTCCTTGCCGGCGAGGGCGAGCGGCGTGATCCCGGCCGACTTCAGCCTGCGCACGGCGTCCAGGAAGCCGCTCCAGGTGGTGGGCGGGGCGCTGATGCCGGCCTTCGTGAAGAGCGCCTTGTTGTACCAGAAGCCGATCATGCCGATGTCGAACGGTATGCCGTACGCCTTGTCGTCGATCAGGTACGGCTCCTTGGCGACCGGCAGCAGACCGTCGGCCCAGGGCTTGGTCCCCTCGGTGAGGTCCTCGACGAGCCCGGCGTCCACCTGCTGCTTGAGCACCCCGCCGCCCCAGGTGTGGAAGATGTCCGGCAGCTTCCCGGAGGCGGTCAGCGCGGTCATCTTCGACTTGTAGGCGTCGTTCTCCAGCTGAACGATCTTGACCTTGACATGGGGGTTCTCGGCCTCGAACTTCTTGGCGAGCGCGGCCCAGACGTCCTTGGTCGGCTGGGTGGTGGAGATGTTCCACCACTCGATGGTGGTCGTCCCCGACGACCCGCCGTCCGAGTCGCCGCCGCAGGCGCTCAGTGCCGTCATGGTCGCACCGGTCGCGGCGGAGGCCACCAGAAATCCGCGGCGGGACAGTGACGGGTGGGCCATCATGCGCTCCTTGGGTAGGTGCGGGACGGCGCACTTCGTGGGGCGCCGCCCAAGTGGGCGCGAAAGTTTCGCAGTTGATCCAGAAACCTTCGCTGCTGCCGCACCCTAGAGACAGCGCGCGGAGAGAGGCAACCCCTTGAACACAGCGAATCCACCTCTGACCGTGAGGCGAGGACGGACTTCGGGATCGAAACATTCGACGTACGCGGCGACCCTTACGAGGGCAGGGGCGCGTCGGGGTGGACGCGTCGACCGGGCCCCGCCGCCGTCACGTCAGGGGGCCGGACCCGCCCTCCGACGGGGCTATCGTGACCGGCATGCAGTCCTACACGATCGGCCAGGCGGCCCGGCTCCTCGGCGTCAGCCCGGACACCGCGCGCCGCTGGGCGGACGCGGGCCGGGTGGCCACCCACCGGGACGACAGCGGCCGCCGGCTCATCGACGGCAAGGCCCTGGCCGCGTTCTCCGTCGAACTCGCCCGCACCGACGCCGGCCCGGAGGACGACGCCCCCCACACCTCGGTCCGCAACGCCTTCCCCGGCATCGTCACCGCCATCAAGCTCGGGGACATCGCCGCCCAGGTGGAGATTCAGGCCGGCCCACACCGTCTGGTCTCCCTGCTGACCCGCGAGGCCGTCGAGGAACTGGGGCTGGAGGTCGGCATGGAGGCCACGGCACGGGTGAAGTCGACGAACGTCCACATCGACCGCGCCTGACGGCACCCCACGGCCGGCATCGGGCGACCGCATCGGACCGACCGCGCCGCACCGGGCGCGCCACACCGGGCGTCCTGGCCGACCGGCCCCTCCGACCGCAGACGGCCCCACCTCGGCACCGACCGGCGGCACCGAAGCCACCGGCGTACTCGGTCACTCCCGCACATGCACACCTACAAGACCCATCCACCCCGCTTATGCGATGCCACAGATGACACGAGCCTCGCAGATGCGGCAGTATCGTCACGCCGAGTCCGTGAACCGAGGAGTTGACCGTCGTGCCGACCTCTTCCCCGCTCCGCGCCCGGCGACCACTGCGGGTGACCGGCGCGGCGGCCGCGGCGCTGCTCGCGCTCGGCGCGCTGAGCGCCTGTTCCGCCGACGGATCCGCAGACCCGGCCGCCGGTGACGGGGCGTCCGGCCCCTCGGGCACGATCACCGTGTTCGCCGCCGCCTCCCTCAAGGAGAGCTTCGAGAAGCTGGGCGCGGAGTTCGAGCGGCAGCACCCCGGCACCGAGGTCGTGCTCAACTTCGGAGGCAGCGACTCCCTCGCGGCCGGCATCACCGGCGGCGCCCCCGCCGACGTGTTCGCCGCCGCCAGCACCCGGACGATGAAGACCGTCACGGACGCCGGGGCCACCGCCACCGCGCCGGTCACCTTCGCCCGCAACCGGCTGGAGATCGCCACCCTGCCGGGCAACCCCGACGGGATCACCTCGCTGAAGGACCTCACCGGACCGGGCCTGAAGGTCGTCCTGTGCGACAGGACGGTGCCCTGCGGCGCGGCGGCGCAGAAGGCACTTGACGCGGCGGGCCTGGAGCTGACCCCGGTCTCCTACGAGCAGGACGTCAAGAGCGCCCTGACCAAGGTCACCCTCAAGGAGGCCGACGCGGCGATCGTCTACCGCACGGACGTGCGCGCGGCGGGCGACAAGGTGCGGGGCGTGGACTTCCCGGAGGCGGCGGGCGCCGTCAACGACTACCCCATCGCCCTGCTGGAGAACTCCCGCAACACCGGCACGGCGAAGGCGTTCATCGCCCTGGTCCGGTCCACCGAGGGCCGACGGACCCTCGCCGAGACGGGGTTCCAGTCGCCATGACCCCGCCGGCGAAGACCAGAGGGGCGAGGGCGCCCTCCCCGCGACGCCCGGGCGTCCCCCTCCCCCTGCTGCTCCCCGCCCTGCTCGGCCTGGCCTTCCTCCTGCTCCCCCTGCTCGCCCTCCTGGTGCGCGCGCCCTGGAGCAGCCTGCCGGAGCAGCTGACCGGCGCACAGGTGTGGGAGGCCCTGCGCCTCTCGCTGATCTGCGCCACGGCGGCAACGGCGGTGAGCCTGGTGCTGGGCGTGCCACTGGCCTGGCTCCTGGCCCGCACCCGGTTCCCCGGCAGGGGGCTGGTGCGAGCGCTGGTGACCCTGCCCCTGGTCCTGCCGCCGGTCGTGGGCGGAGTCGCCCTGCTGCTCGCGCTCGGCCGCAACGGAGTGGCCGGCCGGTGGCTCGACTCCTGGTTCGGGATCACCCTGCCCTTCACCACGACGGGTGTGGTGATCGCGGAGGCGTTCGTGGCGATGCCGTTCCTCGTCATCAGCGTCGAGGGCACCCTGCGCGCCGCCGACCCCCGCTACGAAGAGGCCGCCATGACGCTGGGCGCCTCACGCTTCACCGCCTTCCGCCGGGTCACCCTCCCCCTGGTGGCCCCCGGTATCGCCGCCGGCGCGGTCCTGGCCTGGGCGCGCGCCCTCGGCGAGTTCGGCGCCACGATCACCTTCGCCGGCAACTTCCCCGGCCGTACCCAGACCATGCCCCTGGCCGTCTATCTGGCCCTCCAGAACGACCCGGAGGCGGCGATCGCGCTGAGCCTGGTCCTCCTGGCGGTCTCGATCGCGGTCCTGGCAGCCCTGCGAGACCGCTGGCTGAGGACCCCATGAACCGCCACCAGCGCCCCCGAGCCCCCTTCCCGGGTCCCCAGGGCCCCCGCCCCGACGACGGCCTGCGCGCGCACCTGGTCGTCACCCGTCCGGCCTTCCACCTCGACATCGCCCTCACCGCCGCCCCCGGCGAGGTCGTCGCCCTCCTGGGGCCCAACGGCGCCGGCAAGACGACCGCGCTGCGTGCCCTCGCCGGCCTCACCCCGCTCACCGCCGGTCACCTCCACCTGGACGGCGCCCCCCTGCACGACACCCCGCCCGAATCCCGTCCGGTGGGCGTCGTCTTCCAGGACTACCTGCTCTTCCCCCACCTCACCGCCCTGGACAACGTCGCCTTCGGCCCCCGCTGCAGGGGCGCCACCAGGAGCGAGGCCCGCGGCCGGGCCGCCGCCTGGCTCGACCGCATGGGCCTCGCCGACCACGCCGCCACCAAGCCCCGCCACCTTTCCGGCGGCCAGGCCCAACGCGTCGCCCTGGCCCGCGCCCTCGCCACCCACCCGCGCCTGCTCCTCCTGGACGAACCGCTGGCCGCTCTGGACGCGCGCACCCGTCTGGAGGTGCGCGCCCAGCTCCGCCGCCATCTCGCCGAGTTCGAGGCGGTCGCGGTCCTCGTCACCCACGATCCCCTGGACGCGATGGTCCTGGCCGACCGCCTGGTCGTGGTGGAGCGCGGTCGCGTCGTCCAGGAGGGCGCCCCTTCCGACATCGCCCGCCGTCCCCGCAGCGACTACATCGCCCGGCTCGTCGGCCTGAACCTCTACCGGGGCCACGCCGACGGCCATACCGTCACCGTGGACGGCGGCCCCGCCGTCACCACCACCGAACAGCTCACCGGCCCGGCGTTCGTCGCGTTCCCGCCGAGCGCCGTCACCCTGCACCGCGCACGGCCCACGGGCGCCAGCGCCCGCAACCTGTGGCGCTGCGAGGTGGCGGGCCTGGAGACGCACGGCGACCGGATCCGCGCCGACCTCACCGGCGACCTGCCGCTCGCCGCCGACCTCACCACGGTCGCCGCCGCAGAGCTCGACCTGCACCCGGGCGCCGGGGTGTGGGCGACCGTCAAGGCGACGCAGACCCACGCGTACCCGGCCTGACCGCCCCTGTGCCGCTACGGTGAGTGCCCATGACGCTGAGCATCCGCAACCAGTTCCCCGGCACGGTCACCTCCGTCACCCCCGGCGGTGTCATGGCCACCGTCGGCGTCCTGCTGACCGGCGGCCGCCACCTCACCGCCGCGATCACCCTGGAGGCCGCCGAGGAACTGGGTCTGGCCGAGGGCTCCGCCGTGCGCGCACTGGTGAAGTCCACGGAGGTGTCCCTGGCGACGGAGCCGGTCGCCGGCCTGTCGATCCGCAACCAGCTCCCGGGCACGGTCGCCGAGGTGTCCACCGGCGCCGCCATGGCCTCGGTGAAGGTCGCCGTCGACGACGGCACCCGGCTCACCGCCGCGATCACCAAGGACGCCGCCGTGGACCTCGCCCTCACCGCCGGCACCCCGGTCGTCGCCCTCATCAAGGCCACCGAGGTCGGTCTCGCGACCCCGTGACACGCCGAGGGCCCCCACCCGGCACGGGTGGGGGCCCTTCACGATGGGATCAGTCCTCGTACGCGTCCAGCGGCGGGCAGGAGCACACCAGGTTCCGGTCACCGAACGCCTGGTCGATCCGGCGCACCGGCGGCCAGTACTTGTCGGCGGCGGAGACACCGCCCGGGAAGACGGCGTCCTCGCGCGCGTACGCGTGCGTCCATTCCCCGCCGAGCGCGGCGGCGGTGTGCGGGGCGTTGCGCAGCGGGTTGTCCTCGGCCGGCCACTCGCCCGTGCCCACCTTCTCGATCTCCGCGCGGATCGCGATCATCGCGTCGCAGAACCGGTCCAGCTCGCTCAGGTCCTCCGACTCGGTGGGCTCGATCATCAGCGTGCCGGCCACCGGGAAGGACATCGTCGGCGCGTGGAAGCCGTAGTCGATCAGGCGCTTGGCGACGTCGTCGACGCTCACCCCGGTCGCCTTCGTCAGCGGCCGCAGGTCGATGATGCACTCGTGCGCGACCAGCCCGCCCGGCCCCGTGTACAGCACCGGGTAGTGCGGCTCCAGCCGCTTGGCGACGTAGTTGGCGGACAGCACGGCGACCTGGGTGGCCCGCTTCAGCCCCTCGCCGCCCATCAGCCGCACGTAGGCCCAGGAGATCGGCAGGATGCCCGCGGAGCCCCACGGCGCGGCCGAGACCGGCCCCACGCCGGTCTCCGGTCCGGCGGCGGGCTGCATCGGGTGGTTCGGCAGGTACGGCGCCAGGTGCGCGCGCACCGCGACCGGGCCGACGCCCGGGCCGCCGCCGCCGTGCGGGATGCAGAACGTCTTGTGCAGGTTCAGGTGGGACACGTCTCCGCCGAAGTGCCCGGGCTTGGCCAGGCCGACCAGGGCGTTCAGGTTGGCGCCGTCGACGTACACCTGCCCGCCCGCCTCGTGCACCCGGCCGCAGATGTCGGCCACGTGCTCCTCGAACACGCCGTGCGTCGACGGGTAGGTGATCATCAGCACGGCCAGCTCGTCCCGGTGCCGCTCGATCTTCGCCCGCAGGTCGTCGACGTCGATCTCGCCGTCCTCGGCGGTCTTGACGACGACGACCTTCATCCCGGCCATCACGGCGCTGGCGGCGTTGGTGCCGTGCGCGGACGACGGGATCAGGCACACCGTCCGCTGCTCGTCCCCGTTGGCCCGGTGGTACCCGCGCACGGCCAGCAGTCCGGCCAGCTCGCCCTGCGAACCGGCGTTCGGCTGGAGGGAGACCTTGTCGTACCCGGTGACCTCGGCGAGACGTTCCTCCAGCTCGCGGATGAGCGTGAGGTAGCCCGCCGCCTGCTCGGCCGGCGCGAACGGGTGCAGCTGCCCGAACTCGGGCCAGGTCACCGGCTCCATCTCGGTGGTCGCGTTGAGCTTCATGGTGCAGGAGCCCAGCGGGATCATGCCCCGGTCCAGCGCGTAGTCGCGGTCGGCGAGCCGGCGCAGGTAGCGCAGCATCGCGGTCTCGGACCGGTGCTGGTGGAAGACGGGGTGCGTGAGGACCTCGTCGTCGCGCAGCAGCGCCGCCGGAAGGGCGTCCTCGACGGCCGCGTCCAGCGCCTCGACGTCCCCGTCGACCCCGAACGCCGCCCACACCGCGGCCAGCTGGGCGCGCGTGGTGGTCTCGTCGCAGGCGGCCGAGACGTGGTCGGCGTCGACCAGGCGCAGGTTGACGCCGTTCTCCCGCGCGACCGTGACGACCTGGGCGGCCTTACCGGACACCCGCGCGGTCACGGTGTCGAAGAACCGCCCGTGCACGACCTCGACGCCGCCGGCGGCGAGCCCCGCGGCCAGGATCGCGGCGTACCGGTGCGTGCGCCGCGCGATCGTCCGCAGCCCTTCGGGCCCGTGGTAGACGGCGTACATGCCGGCCATCACCGCGAGCAGCACCTGCGCGGTGCAGATGTTGCTGGTCGCCTTCTCCCGGCGGATGTGCTGCTCACGCGTCTGCAGCGCCAGCCGGTAGGCCCTGTTCCCGTCCGCGTCCACGGACACGCCCACGAGCCGCCCGGGCAGGCTGCGCGCGAACTTCTCATGGACGGCCATGTAGCCGGCGTGGGGTCCGCCGAAGCCCATCGGCACACCGAACCGCTGTGTGGTGCCGACCGCGATGTCCGCGCCGAGCTCGCCCGGGGACTTCAGCAGGGTCAGCGCGAGCAGGTCGGCGGCGACGGTGACCAGCGCACCGAGGTCGTGCGCCTGGGCGATGAGCGCCTCGATGTCGCGCACCGCGCCGGACGCGCCGGGGTACTGGATCAGCACACCGTTGATCTCCCGCGCGGCGATGTCGGCGGGAATGCCCTCGCTGAGGTCGGCGACGACGACCTCGACGCCGGTCGGCTCGGCGCGGGTCTCGATCACGGCGATGGTCTGCGGCAGCGCGTCCGCATCGACCAGGAACAGGCCCTTCTTGTTCCTGCCCATGCGCCGGGACAGTGCCATGGCCTCGGCGGCGGCCGTGCCCTCGTCCAGCAGGGACGCGCCGGAGGTGGGCAGCCCGGTGAGGTCGGCGACCATCGTCTGGAAGTTCAGCAGCGCTTCCAGCCGCCCCTGGGAGATCTCCGGCTGGTAGGGCGTGTACGCCGTGTACCAGGCCGGGTTCTCCATGACGTTGCGCAGAATGACCGGCGGGGTGAACGTGCCGTGGTAGCCGAGGCCGATCATCGAGCCGAGGACCTGGTTGGAGTCGGCGAGCGAGCGCAGCTCGGCGAGCACCTCGGCCTCGGTGCGGGCGCCGGGAAGGTCCAGCGCGTCGGCGTTCTTGATGACGTCCGGGACCGCGGCGGCGGTCAGTTCGTCCAGCGAGCCGTACCCGACCTGGGCGAGCATCTTGGCCCGCGCCTCCTGGTCGGGCCCGATGTGGCGCTGCTCGAAGGGGATCCCTTGCTCCAGTTCGGAGAGCGGAGTGCGGTGGGCGGTCATGGCGGAGGCCTCCTGGTCTGACGCGACCTTCGAGGGACACCACGGCGCAGGTGTCCCGACGGCCTCCCCCTCTGTCATCTCAACCTGAGAGCTTCACCGGGGCGCCCGCGGGCGGCCGGTTTTCACCGTCGGTGAGAGCGGAAGCCGTCGACACCCGCCCTGCTTTCCAGAGTGACCTCGTCCGTGCGGTACGTGAGCCTGAGAGATTCCGGGGAGGATTTGCTCCTTCGGCGCCTCCGATGGTGTTCCGGAGGACTCTCCCGCACGGGGTCAGCAGCCGCTTGTCAGCCTACCAGCGAGGTCAACGCCGCAGCTTTCGAGTGGCCATCGCGCTGATTGTGCTCTTTTGTAGTGCTTACGGATGAGTTGCGACCATGTGGAGGGACCGTGCGCACCGACATCGATCCGCGCTACCTGATCGGCCGCAAGGCGTTCGACCGCAATGGCACCAAGATCGGCACGATCGACGAGGTCTACCTCGACGACGCGACCGGTGTTCCGGAGTGGGCGGCCATACGCACCGGCCTGTTCAGCAGGGACGCCTTCGTCCCGCTGGAGCCCAGCGAGCTGATCGAGGGCGCCCTGAGGATCCCCTACGACCGCGCCCTGATCAAGGACGCGCCCGACTTCGGGGTGGGCCGCCACCTCTCCCCGGAACAGGAGCTCCAGCTCTACCACCACTACGGCCTCGACGTGGCCGGTCCGTCCGCGCTCGCCGACCGCGACTTCGGGCACCTGGCCGGCGACACGGACGAGTCCTAGTCGCCCCGGCGGACGCCCCCGCACTGCCCGATCAGCGCCGCGAGGATTCCCTCCGGGTCGTACAGGGCCCGTGCCCCGCCGGAGACGACGCGGCGCGTCCCCGCGTCCACGGGGTCGGTGGCGGCCCAGGCCGGCGAGCCGACGCCCAACTCGATCTCCAGCCCCGAGCCGTCGGCATACCGCCACTCGGTGATGGGCCCCCAGCTTCTCGTCCGCACCGGTTCTCCGAGGCCGAGACCGGCGCCGAGAGCGCTTCCGTCGGCGTACCGCGCACGGTGGGTCGTCAGCAGGACCAGATCCACGTCGGAGTCCATCCGCGCCTCTCCCCGCGCACACGATCCGACGAGCAAGAGCCCCACCACGTCCGCCCGCCCCGCGGCCCACCGCGTGACCCGCTCGCACACCCGGCCGATCTCACCGGCCCGCTCCGGTGACACATCCGTCCCGGTCATGTGACGGCCCTCCCCTCGACCCCGTCGTGCGGCACCCGCTCCGCCCCCTTCGGAGGCTTGGCAGCCGACCCCGTCCGCGCCTCTCCCCGCACGGACGGCCGCGTCCTCTCCCCCGCACCGGCCTGCGGCTCCCGGGCCTCACCCGTCTCCGGCCTCTCCGGCACCAGGGGCAACGGCTCCGCCGGCTCCAGGTCCGGATCGTCGGCCCGGAACGTGCGCACCCGCCCCGGCACCCGGTCCGTCGGCGTCTCGAACCGCACGGTCACCCGTCCGAGCCCGCTGCCCTGCACCCATCCGTGCCCGAACTCGGCGTGCCGTACATCGTTCCCCGGGCGCCAGTGGTGCTCGGACGGCGTCGGCCCGGCCGGTTCCGCCTCCTCCCCCGGCGCCTCTTCCTCCGGCCCGTCGGCACCCTCCTCGGCGGCCTGGGCGAACAGGTCCTCCTGGGTGTAGTCGGCGAGGCCCGAAACCCCCACGCCCAGCAGCCGCACTCCGCCGGTCGTGTCGACGGAGTCCAGCAGCCGGGCCGCCGCCTCGCGCACCACCGCCGGATCGTCGGTGGGTCCGCGCAGCGTCTCGGAGCGGGTGAGCGTGGAGAAGTCGTACCGCCGCACCTTCAGCACGATCGTCCGTCCCGACAGGCCCGCCCCGCGCAACCGTCGCACGCACCGGTCGGCCAGTCGCCGCACTTCCGAGGCGACCCGGGCCCGGTCGTGGATGTCCACGTCGTACGTGTCCTCGACCGAGACGGACTTGGCCTCCCGCTCGGCCACCACCGGTCGCTCGTCCCGCGCCAGCGCCATGGCGTACAAGCCCTGCCCGTGGGCCTTCCCCAGCAGCCGCACCAGTTCGCCCTCGCCCGCCTCGACCAGCTCGTCGACGGTGGTGATCCCGGCCCGCCGCAGATGGTCCCCGGTCGCCGGCCCCACCCCGGGCAGGGTGCGCACGGACATCGGCCCGAGCAGCGCCCGCTCGGTACCGGGCTCGATGAGCACCAGCCCGTCCGGCTTGGCCTGTTCGGAGGCGATCTTGGCGAGCATTTTCGACACCGCCAACCCCACCGACCCGGTGAGCCCGGTGGTCGCCCGGATGTCCGCGCGCAGCCGCGTCCCCGCCAGGAGCGCCGACTCGCTGTCCCAGGCTGCTCCCCCGGCTTCCAGGTCCACGAAGGCCTCGTCCAGGCTCAACGGCTCCACCAGCGGTGACAGCATCCGCAGCAATGCCATCACCTGGTCGCTGATCGACCGGTAGAACGCCCCCCGTGGAAAGAGATAGGCCGCGTTCGGGGCGAGGCGGCGCGCCTGGGCCATGGGCATCGCCGAATGCACCCCGAACACCCGGGCCTCGTAGGACGCGGTGGCCACCACGCCGCGCGGCCCGAGGCCGCCCACCACCACGGCCTTCCCGCGCAGACTCGGCTTGGACGCCTGCTCCGCCTGGGCGAAGAAGGCATCCATGTCGAGATGCAGGATGGTGGGCGCGTTTCTCACATCTCCGATGCTGCACCACGCCACTGACAACGGCCCCGCGGCCCCCGGCCGCGATGTCGCCCGGCGGGTCAGACCGCGCGGTTGCGCCGTCGCGCCAGCTCGTCGGCGGGGTTGTGGCCGACCAGCGTCTCGCCGGTGTCGACGCGCTCCCCGTGCAGCTGTGACAGGGCGCTTTCCACGTCCCGCCACACGACGCCCACGGCGATCCCGAAGACGCCCTGGCCACCTTGGAGCAGCGTGTGGACCTCGTCCGGCGAGGTGCACTCGTAGACCGTGGCACCGTCGCTCATCAGCGTCATGCGCTCCAGGTCGCGGAAACCGCGTTCTCTGAGATGCTGCACGGCGGTGCGGATGTTCTGCAGCGAGACGCCGGTATCCAGAAAGCGCTTGACGATCTTGAGGACGACGACGTCGCGGAAGCTGTACAGCCTCTGCGTTCCCGATCCGTACGCCGGGCGGACGCTCGGCTCGACGAGCCCGGTGCGGGCCCAGTAGTCGAGTTGCCGGTAGGTGATCCCGGCGGCCGCACAGGCCGTCGGGCCGCGATAGCCGATCTGCTCGGACGCCATGGACGCCACCCCTCCGCCGCTCGGCACGGCCGTGGGTCGCTGCGGAGCGTGATCGGCCGCGCCACCGGGAAAGCGGTACGGAGCGTTCCCCCCGAACTCACGTCCAGGGGCACCCCCAGCCGTACCGTCGCCGCTGCTTCTCACGCCGACCTCCGTCCTTGACCTGCATTCTCGACGGTAGGCAGTCACCGGGGGTGCGTCAACGATCGCCACACTCGGCACGCCGAGTGATAATCACCCAAGGAGTGGTTTCCCGTACCCCACCGCGGGGAAAGGCTAGCCGAATGCGTTGATCGGGGGCCGTAGGACGCTCTCATGCGCCGGTGGCAATTGCCGGGCCCGGCGGCACGAGCGGCACTCCCACACCGCACGGCCGCCTCGTAGGCGCCTACTGGTTGCTGGAACCGAAGTCCTCGGGCGAGATCTGGTCGAGGAACTCGCGGAACTTCTCCACCTCGTCCTCCTGCTCGTCGGGGATCGCGATACCCGCGTCGTCCAGCACCGTGTCGCTGCCGTAGATCGGCGTACCGGTGCGCAGGGCCAGCGCTATGGCATCGGAGGGACGGGCGCTGACCTCCACGCCGCTGGCGAAGACCAGCTCCGCGTAGAAGACACCTTCCCGCAGGTCCGTGATGCGCACTTCGGTGAGCTCCTGGCCGACGGCCTCCAGCACGTCCTTGAAAAGGTCGTGCGTCAGCGGCCGGGCGGGGGCCATGCCCTGCTGGGCGAAGGCGATCGCCGTCGCCTCCCCCGGCCCGATCCAGATGGGGAGGTAGCGGTCGCCTCCCACTTCACGCAGGAGCACGATCGGTTGGTTGGAGGGCATCTCGACCCGGACACCTACGACATCGAGCTCGTTCACACAGCAACCCTAGGCCGTGTCCGAGACGTTTGGGTAGTCGGGCCGGGAACGCGCGCCCGATCCGCCGAGGGCGAACGCCTCAGGGCAGCCGCACTCCGAGCGCGGTCTGCACCAGCGCCGCGTGCAGTCTGACGGTGAGCCCCGCCAGCTCCTTGGCGCGGGCTTCCGCATGGGCCCTGGTCTGCGGATTGCGGTGCCGCTTGAGCGGGGCCACCACCTGGTCCACCAGACCGGCCTCCCGGTCCGCCGCCGCCTTCATCACCCGTAGGTGCCTCGGCTCGATGCCGAACCGTCCCAGCTCGGCGACCAGCGCGGCCACGGTGGCCGCCTCCGCGTCGTAGACCCCGTCCTCCAGGGGCACGACCAGCCCGTAGGCCTCCCACTCCGCCAGTTCCCGCTCACCGATCCCGGCGGCCGCCAGCAGCTCCTCCCGGCCGATCCGGGCGGCCGTGGGCCCGTCCCCCTGCTCCACGAGTGTCTCTCCGTCCCGCTGCCCGCCCAGCGAGGGCAGTGGTACGGACTCGCCGCGCTCCATCGCGTCCAGGTGCTCCCGGATCACCTTCAACGGCAGGTAGTGGTCCCGCTGCATCCGCAGTACGTATCCCAGGCGTTCGACGTCCTCCGCGCTGAACTTCCGGTACCCCGAGGGGGTGCGCTGCGGCTCGACGAGCCCCTCCGACTCCAGGAAGCGGATCTTGGAGATGGTGATGTCCGGGAACTCGTCGCGCAGCAGGTTGAGCACCGTGCCGATGCTCATCGGGCCGCCGTCCGCGGCGGCGGTGCCGTGGCCGGCACCGCCCCTCGGTGTTCGAAGCATGGACCTTCCCTGGGTTTCCCCCGGACAGTGTCCGGGGGAGGTCAGTAGCCCCGCTGGCTCGCGTAGAAGACCAGCCGGTACTTGCCGATCTGGACCTCGTCACCGTTCGACAGAGCGACCTGGTCGATGCGTTCGCGATTGACGTAGGTGCCGTTGAGACTGCCGACGTCGGCCACCGTGAACGAGCCGTCCGGGCCGCGCCGGAACTCCACATGGCGGCGCGAGACGGTCACGTCGTCCAGGAAGATGTCGCTCTGCGGATGACGGCCGGCCGTGGTCAGGTCGCCGTCCAGGAGGAAGCGGCTGCCGGAGTTCGGTCCCCGGCGCACCACCAGCAGCGCGGAGCCGAGCGGCAGCGCGTCGACCGCGGCCTGCGCCTCGGGCGAGAGAGCCGGCAACTGCGTCTGGCCGGTGGTCTCGGAGTCGTACGCCTCAAGACCGGAGATGGAGATGGTGGAGGTCGTCTCCGACGCACGCTCGGGCGTGAGGCCCGGACGCAGCGGAGCACCGCAGTTGGAGCAGAAACGGCTGCTTTCCGCGTTGCGGTTACCGCACCTCGAACACACAAGGGCCGACATAGGGGAAAACCCTCCACCCGTACTTGAGGTTGACGGTTGTCCGAAACCTATGCCGCCGGACTGGGCAGGGTCAACAGACGGCGCGCCCTGACCTCCGGAAGTGTCGCCGCCCGGACCGGGCACCTGGTCCCGGAACAGCGGCCGCTGACCCTCCGCGTCAGGCTGCGCGCGATGACGCGCGGTCGCGTTCTCGCCACCCTCTCGCGCGCTCTTGCCGAACAACTTCGCAAACAACTTCACGGGCGATTCCCCTTGACCGAAACAGACCCGCCCGTGGGGCAGGACGAACCCTGAACGAATACACCGGCCGACCCGGACACCTGCACAACGTCCGTATCCACCAGACAGTTTCCACCACGCACCCCCAGATCGGTGCGCCGACCCCCCGCAACCTCATGCCCCTGCCGGACGGCCCCCATGCACCCCCGCTTCACCGGGAGGACGACCGAGCGTAGTCAGGCTGCTCCGCCGCCCGCAAGGCGTCCACAACGATCTTGGTCGACCGCTCCACGGTAACGATGGCCTGCTCCTTCTCAAGAGTCTGCACCACGCCTCCAGGGATGTTGAGCGCCGGTTCGAGGTCCTGCGGCTTGCCGATGACCTTGAAACGATAAGGGGAGGTGATCTTGTTCCCGTCGACGCTCACGCTCTTGCCGGACTCCGACAGATACGTGTCGGCGACGACGCGCACGCCGTTCACCTGGATCGCCTCCGCGCCGGCGGCGCGCAGTTCCTGGATCGCGTCGAGCAGCATGTCCGCCTCGACCGTCCCCTTCGTGTCCTCGATGGTCATGGTGATGCCGGGACCCTGAGCCGCCACCGTGCCCGCCAGAATGCCGAGTTGGCGTTCCCTCTCGGCCGTCTGCCTGCGCGCCTCCTCGGCCTGGTCGGAACTGTTCTCCAACTCCCGACGCTGCTGCTCGAGTCCCTGCTTCTCGTCCTCAAGACGCTGACTGCGGTCATCGAGTTCATCGAGGATGCGAACGAGATCCTCCTGACGTGCCCCGCGCAGCGCGTTGTCGGTGTCACTGTTCGAGGCGACCTGTACCGCCAGGCCGAATCCCAGCCCGAACAACAGCACCGCGACGATCAGTTGGGCGCGGCTGACCCGCGGCGGCCACAGTCCCTTCACCAGCCGCTGGCGCCCGGTCAGCTCCGGCTCGCCGCTCTCCACGCGCGCGTGCGGCTCGTCCGGGGGTGCCGGCACCTCCGCGGGCAGTTCCCTGCGCAGCGGGTGCGGGGGCGCCTCGTCCCGGCCTTCCTGCTCGTTGCCGTCCTGGTTGCCGTCGTGGTTGTGCATCGGCCTCACGCCCGGAACACATGCCGGCGGATCGCCGCGGCATTGGAGAAGATACGGATGCCCAGGACGACTACCACGCCCGTGGACAGCTGCGCCCCCACGCCCAGCTTGTCTCCCAGGAAGACGATCAGGGCGGCCACCACCACGTTCGACAGGAACGACACGACGAAGACCTTGTCGTCGAAGATGCCGTCGAGCATGGCGCGCAGCCCGCCGAAGACGGCGTCCAGGGCCGCCACGACGGCGATCGGCAGATAGGGCTCGACGACCGCCGGCACCTCGGGCCGGACCAACAGCCCGGCCACCACTCCCACGATGAGGCCCAGTACGGCGATCACGATGTGCCCTTCTCCGTCCCACTTGTCGGCTGTGCTGTTCGTACGATCACACTCGGCGCCGCGGGCAGCCGGAGGTCGTCCTCCACGGAGATCGCGGTGCGGATGCCGAAGTTCTCCTGCAGGGCGTCCAGATACAGCCCGTCGGCACTGTTCTGGAACCGGGTCCTCAACCGGTCCCCGTCCCCCACCGCCAGCACCGTGTACGGCGGCACGAGCGGTTTGTTGTCGACCAGTATGGCGTCACCCGCAGCCCTGATCGCCGACAGCGCGGTCAGTCGCTGCCCGTTGATGGAAATGGCCTCGGCACCCGACTCCCACAGCCCGTTCACCACGCGTTGCATGTCACGGTCACGCACCCGCCCGGTGTCCGAGAACCCGGCCGAGTCACGAGGGTCGCCGCCGCCGGAGGTACCGGCCTCCTCGGCGTCGTCCACGACCAACTTCACGCCCGGCCCGTGCACCGGCACCGCTCCCGACAGGACGCCCACCAGCGACGCGCGGTCACCGCCGCCGCTGTCCTTGAGCGCCTCGCGCTGCCGCGCGCCGACGTCGGCGCGCAGCTCGTCCACGGACTTCTCCAGGTCGTCGACCGCGTCCGTCTCACGGTCGATGCGGTCGATCAGCTCCTCGCGCTCCTTGGCGACCACCGGGGCCGCCACGCGCGCCTGGGCCGCGCCCACGGTCACGACGAGGGCCGCCAGCACCAGTCCCGCAGCGAGCCCCAGCTTGGCCCGCAGCGTCTTGGGCAGACCGCCCTCGCCGTTCTTCCGGGCGGCGGCCTCGGCATAGCCGTCGTCGAGGCTGTGGTCCATGACGTTGGTGAGCAGCGACATGGACGCGTCCGGGCGCGGGGGACGCGCGGGTGTGCTCCGAACGGGGGGCGGCTGCGGCATGCCGCACATCGTCGCACGTTACGTCCGCTACCTCCGAACGGCCCCACCGATGTGCCGGACAGGCCCCCGGGGGGACACCTGTCCGGCACGCGCGCGTGCTACGCCGCTCAGCGCCCGGCGCTGTCCACGATGGCGGACCACTCGTCGAGCAGGGCCTGCGCGGACGCGTCGTCCGGCCCCTCGGCCCACAGATGCGTGACCGCCTCGGCCGGGTCGGGCAGCACCATCACCCACCGGCCGTCGGTCTCGACCACCCGCACGCCGTCGGTGGTGTCCACGAACCGGTCTCCGGCCGCCTCGACGACCCGCCGCATCACCAGGCCCTTGACGGCCCACGGGGTCGCCAGATCACGCTTGAGGACGTGCGCACGCGGGATCCGCGCGTCGATCTGGCTCAGCGTGAGCTGTGTCCGCGCCACCAGGCCGATCAACCGCACGAACGCCGCCGTCCCGTCGAACACGCTGCTGAAGTCCGGGACGATGAAGCCGCCCTTGCCGTCGCCGCCGAAGATCGTCGACTCGTCACGCCCCACACGGGTCAGGTCGTCGGGCGACGTCGTCGTCCACTCCACCTGGGTCCCGTGGTACGCCGCGACCTGCTCCGCGATCCGGGTGGTAGTCACCGGCAGGGCCACGCGCCCGCTGCGCCGCTCGGCGGCCACCAGGTCGAGCATCACCAGCAGTGCCCGGTCGTCCTCGATGATCCGGCCCTTCTCGTCCACCAGGGAGAGCCGTTCGCCGACGGGGTCGAACCGCACACCGAAAGCGGCCCGCGACGACGCCACTATCTCCCCGAGCCGCACCAGACCCCGGCGCCGCATATCGGCCGTCTCGGTCGGCCGGGACTCGTCCAGACCCGGGTTGATGGTCAGCGAGTCCACGCCGAGCTTGCCCAGCAGGCTCGGCAGTACGAGTCCGGCACTGCCGTTCGACGCGTCCACCACGACCTTCAGCCCGGATTCGGCGATCCCCGCGATGTCGACGTTCCGCAGCAGGGACCCGGTGTACGAGTCGAAGACGCTGGCCGGGAAGTGCAGGTCGCCGATCTCCCCGGGGAACGCACGCCGGTACTCCTGCCGCGCGAACACCCGGTCCAGCTTGCGCTGGCTGGCCTGCGACAGGTCGGCGCCCTGACCGTCGAAGAACATGATGTCGACGGAGTCCGGTACTCCGGGCGAGGTCCGGATCATGATGCCGCCGGCGCTCCCCCGCGCGGTCTGCTGCCGCGCCACGGGCAGGGGTACGTTCTCCAGGTCCCGTACGTCGATGGCGCTGGCCTGCAGCGCGGAGATCACCGCCCGCTTCAGCGCACGGGCACCGCGGGAGTGGTCGCGGGCCGTGGTGACCGTCGACCCCTTCTTCAAGGTGGTCGCGTAGGCGCCGGCGAGCCGGACGGCCAGCTCGGGCGTGATCTCGACGTTGAGGATCCCGGACACCCCGCGGGCGCCGAAGAGATGCGCCTGTCCTCGGGATTCCCAGATCACCGAGTTGTTGACGAACGCACCCGCCTCGATGGTCTTGAAGGGGTACACCCGCACATTGCCCTGAACGATCGATTCCTCGCCGATCAGGCATTCGTCACCGATGACGGCGCCGTCCTCGATCCGGGCCGCCCGCATGATGTCGGTGTTCTTGCCGACGACGCACCCGCGCAGATTGCTGTGGGGCCCGACATAGACGTTGTCGTGGACGACGGCCTTGTGCAGGAAGGCACCGCTCTTGACGACGACGTTCGAGCCGACGACGGTGTGCTCGCGGATTTCCGCGCCGGCCTCCACCTTGGCGTAGTCGCCGATGTAGAGGGGCCCCCGCAGAACGGCGTCGGGATGCACTTCGGCGCCCTCGGCGACCCACACCCCGGGGGAGATCTCGAAGCCGTCGATGTCGACGTCGACCTTGCCCTCCAGGACGTCGGCCTGCGCCTTCACGTAGCTCTCGTGAGTGCCGACGTCCTCCCAGTAGCCCTCGGCGACAAAGCCGTAGATCGGCTTGCCTTCCTTCATGAGCTGCGGGAAGACGTCTCCGGACCAGTCGACGGGTACGTCCGCCTCGACGTAGTCGAACACTTCGGGCTCCATGACGTAGATGCCCGTGTTGACGGTGTCCGAGAAGACCTGTCCCCAGGTCGGCTTCTCCAGGAAACGCTCGACCCGGCCCTCGTCGTCGACGATGGTGATCCCGAACTCCAGCGGATTGGGCACACGGGTCAGACAGACCGTGACCAGCGCGCCCTTTTCCTTGTGGAAGTTGATCAGCTCGGTGAGGTCGAAGTCGGTGAGTGCATCGCCGGAAATCACCAGGAAGGCGTCGTCCTTCAACGCCTCCTCGGCGTTCTTGACACTTCCGGCGGTACCGAGTGGCTTCTCCTCGTTGGCATACGTGAGCTCCATTCCGAGCTCTTCGCCGTCACCGAAGTAGTTCTTGACCAGTGACGCCAGGAACTGCACGGTTACGACGGTCTCGTTGAGGCCATGCCTCTTGAGCAGCCGCAGAACGTGCTCCATGATCGGCCGGTTGGCGACCGGCAGGAGCGGCTTGGGCATGCTTGAGGTCATGGGGCGCAGGCGCGTGCCTTCGCCACCGGCCATCACGACGGCCTTCATGTCGGAAGCGTCCTCCTTGAAGAGACGACGGTCTAGCCGACTTCACCCGTCAGATTGTCCCGCACTTTTCTCCGGCGGGCCATCGAGCCACTGCTGCCGTCATCGTCGACGGGCTCAGTCGGCCATGGCGTCCGCACGGACCAAGCGGCGGACCTGTACCACGTAGAGGACTCCTGCCCACCAGTACAGGGTTGTACCCCACCCTGCGAACGCCCAGCCGAAAACAGCAGCGACTGACGAGATCCACCCGTGCCCGTCGCTCAGGAGAAGGAGCGGGAAGGCGTACATCAGGTTGAACGTGGCGGCCTTCCCGAGGAAGTTCACCTGCGGCGGCGGATAGCCGTGCCGCCGGAGGATGCCCACCATGACCAGCAGAACCAGCTCGCGCGCCAACAGTACGGCGGTCAGCCAGAGCGGAAGAATCTCCCGCCAGGTCAGACCGACGAGAGTCGACAGAATGTAGAGCCGGTCGGCCGCGGGGTCGAGGAGCCGGCCCAGGCTGCTGACCTGGTTCCAGCGTCGCGCGAGCTTGCCGTCCAGATAGTCGCTGATCCCGCTCAGAGCCAGCACCAGCAGGGCCCATCCGTCGCTGTTGGGCCCTCCGAACTCGGGCCTGAGGATGAGCCACAGAAAGAGGGGCACGCCGACGAGACGCGCCATGCTGAGGATGTTCGGGATCGTGAGGACCCGGTCTGTCTGGACGCGGGTCTCCTGGACCTCCACCCGGGGGCCTCCAGTAGGAAAACGAACCAACGATGCCCCCTGACCCTACCTCAACGCAAAAAAGCTCCGGCTCCTGGGCTGTGTGCCCAGGAGCCGGAGCTGTAAAAGGAGTTCGGCGGCGTCCTACTCTCCCACAGGGTCCCCCCTGCAGTACCATCGGCGCTGTGAG
>NZ_CBDQZH010000016.1:0-150518 GCF_965341775.1 Streptomyces sp. bgisy159
CCCCCCCCCCCCCCCCCCCCCCCCCCCCCCCCCCCCCCCCCCCCCCGGACCCTGCCGATCTCGCAGGGGTCCCGACACCAGTCATGGCCGCCCGCCCGCTGATCCGGTGCGGAGCGGCCCGAGAGGGAGTACGAGAAGGTGGCAGCACCTAAAAAGGGCCGGAGCGCGAGCGCCCAGAGCAAGCCATGGCGCTCGCTGGCCCTGATCCTGATCGCCATCGTGGGGCTCACCGGAGGCATGTTCGCCACCGGCCAGACCACCCCGCGTCTGGGCATCGACCTTGCCGGCGGCACGAGCATCACGCTCGAGGCCAAGGCCGACCAGGGATCCGCGATCAACAAGGCCAACATGGACACCGCGGTGGAGATCATGCACCGCCGGGTCAACGGCCTGGGCGTCTCCGAGGCGGAGGTGCAGACCCAGGGTGATCGCAACATCATCGTGAACATCCCCAAGGGCACCAACTCCGAGGAGGCCCGGGCACAGGTCGGCACCACCGCCAAGCTGTACTTCCGCCCGGTCCTGTCCCAGGAGGCCACCGGCGCCGCCGCCCCGAGCGCGTCCCCGAGCGGGTCCGCCAGTGGTTCCGCGAGCCCGTCGCCGGGCGCCTCGGCCACGGGCGAGGAGGCGACGCCGTCGTCGTCCCCGTCCGCCACCGGCTCCCCGTCGGCCTCCGCGACCTCGCAGGGCCGCCCCGTCACCGACGCGCTGAAGGCCACCGCCTCGCCGTCCGCCTCCGCGAGCGCCTCCGGCGCCGCGAGCCCCTCGCCGTCCGCGAGCGCCGGAGACTCCACGGCCACCGACGCCGCCGCCCTCCAGACCAAGTACGCCGCCCTGGACTGCACCGACGAGGCCGCCCGCAGGAAGGCCGCGGAGGGCACCAAGCCCACCGACACCATCGTCGCCTGCGGCGAGGTCGACGGCACCTGGTACAAGTACCTGCTCGGTCCGGCCGGCGTCGACGGCACCGAGGTGAAGAAGGCCCAGGCGGTCTTCGACACCCAGGGCGCGTCGGGCTGGCAGGTCAACATGACCTTCACCGGCAAGGGCGCCGACAAGTTCGCCGACGTCACCGGCAAGCTCGCGCAGAACCAGCCCCCGCAGAACGAGTTCGGCATCGTCCTGGACGGCGAGGTCGTCTCCAGCCCGTACGTGAGCTCCGCCATCACCGGCGGCGAGGCCCGGATCTCCGGCAGCTTCTCCCAGGACGAGGCCCAGAACCTCGCCAACATGCTCTCCTACGGTGCCCTCCCGCTCTCCTTCAAGGAGCAGAGCGTGACCACGGTGACCGCCGCGCTCGGCGGTGAGCAGCTGCGCGCCGGTCTGCTCGCGGGCGCCATCGGCCTGGCCCTGGTCGTGATCTACCTGGTGGCCTACTACCGGGGGCTGTCGCTCATCGCGATCTGCTCGCTGCTGGTCTCCGCCGCACTCACCTACGTGATCATGTCGCTGCTCGGCCCGGCCATCGGCTTCGCGCTGAACCTGCCCGCCGTGTGCGGTGCCATCGTGGCCATCGGAATCACCGCGGACTCGTTCATCGTGTACTTCGAACGCATCCGGGACGAGATCCGAGAGGGCCGCACCCTGCGCCCCGCCGTCGAGCGGGCCTGGCCGCGCGCCCGGCGCACCATCCTGGTCTCCGACTTCGTGTCGTTCCTCGCCGCCGCCGTGCTGTTCATCGTCAGCGTCGGCAAGGTCCAGGGCTTCGCGTTCACCCTCGGTCTGACCACCGTCCTCGACGTCGTCGTGGTCTTCTTCTTCACCAAGCCGCTGATGACGATCCTCGCCCGCCGCCCGTTCTTCTCCGGCGGTCACAAGTGGTCCGGCCTCGACCCCAAGAGCCTCGGCGCCAAGCCGCCGCTGCGCCGGACCCGCCGCCCCGCCGGACCCGCCGCCGGCCCCGTCGAGACGAAGGAGGCGTAGCGATGTCGAAACTCGGCAACCTCGGCGCCCGACTGCACCGTGGCGAGGTCAGCTACGACTTCATCGGCCACCGCAAGCTCTGGTACGGCATCTCGATCCTGATCACCATCACGGCCTTCGTCGGCCTGGCGGTGCGCGGCCTGAACATGGGCATCGACTTCCAGGGCGGCGCCGTCTTCACCACGCCCAAGACCAGCGTCTCGGTCTCCCAGGCGGAGGAGTACGCGCACGACGCCTCCGGCCACGAGGTCGTCGTCCAGCGGCTCGGCAACGACACGCTGCGCATCCAGATCGCCGGCATGGACACCCAGCAGTCCGACAAGATCAAGACGGCCCTCGCCGAGGACTTCAAGGTCGACGCGGAGCAGATCAACGCCGACCTGGTCGGTCCGAGCTGGGGCGACCAGATCGCCAACAAGGCCTGGCAGGGTCTGGCGATCTTCATGGTCCTCGTCGTGATCTACCTGGCCATCGCCTTCGAGTGGCGCATGGCCGTGGCGGCGCTCGTCGCCCTGATCCACGACATCACCATCACCGTCGGCATCTACGCCCTGGTCGGCTTCGAGGTCACCCCCGGCACGGTGATCGGTCTGCTGACCATCCTCGGCTACTCGCTGTACGACACGGTCGTCGTCTTCGACTCCCTGAAGGAGCAGACGAAGGACATCACCAAGCAGACCCGCTTCACCTACAGCGACGTCGCCAACCGCTCGATCAACAGCACCCTGGTGCGGTCGGTCAACACCACGGTGGTCGCGCTGCTCCCGGTGGCCGGCCTGCTCTTCATCGGCGGCGGCTTCCTCGGCGCGGGCACGCTCAACGACATCTCGCTGTCGCTGTTCGTCGGTCTCGCGGCCGGCGCGTACTCGTCGATCTTCATCGCCACGCCGCTCGTCGCCGACCTCAAGGAGCGCGAGCCGCAGCTGAAGGCGCTGCGCAAGCGCGTCCTCGCCAAGCGCGCCCAGGCAGCCGCCGAGGCCGAGTACGGCTCCTCGCCGGCCGACGCCGACGACGCCCGGGCCGATGCGGCCCCCGCCGTGGTCGGACCGCGGGGCCGGGGCCGGGGCCGACCCTCAGGGAAGCGCCGATGACCGACTTCGTGGACAACGCGGCGCTGCTCCTCAGCCGTATCCGGGACGTCGCGGACTACCCCGAGCCGGGTGTGATGTTCAAGGACATCACCCCGCTCCTCGCGGACCCGTCCGCGTTCGCCGTCCTCACCGAAGCGTTCGTGGAGATCGCCGAGCGCACCGGCGCCACCAAGGTGGTCGGCCTGGAGGCCCGGGGATTCATCCTGGGCGCCCCGGTCGCCGTCCGGGCCGGGCTCGGCTTCATCCCCGTGCGCAAGGCGGGCAAGCTCCCCGGAGCGACCCTCAGCCAGGCCTACGACCTGGAGTACGGCTCGGCGGAGATCGAGGTGCACGCCGAGGACCTCGCCCCGGGCGACCGCATCCTGATCGTCGACGACGTGCTGGCCACCGGCGGCACCGCCGAGGCGTCGATCCGGCTCATCCACCGCGCGGGCGCCGAGGTCGCGGGCGTCGCCGTGCTCATGGAGCTGGGCTTCCTGGCGGGCCGTCCCCGCCTGGAGACGGCGCTCAAGGGAGCACCGCTGGAATCCCTGCTGACCCTGTGACAAGCTGGCCGTCCGACTGACAGACCGCATCGGGGCGGGCCCGGAGGAATCCGGAGCCCGCCCCTTGCGTTTCTCCGGTACAAGGCCCTCACATCGGCCTGAAGGCGATCCTGGGGCGCAGGCTCGCTACGATGGGTGCTCCGGAGCCTGACCGGGGGACCCGGATCGCGCACGAGGAGTCCTCTTGCCAGACGAGGCCCAGCACCTGACCGCCGCCAAGCCCGAGTCCGCCTCGGCCCCCGCGGCGAAGCCCGCGTCGCACGCGCAGAACGACACCCGCGGTACGGCCGAACACGGCCGTACCCCGCCCGTCGACAAGCCGGCCGAGCGCCCCCGCCCCAAGCCGGCCCCTCCCGAGCACCCCGCGGTCACCGCCGCCGGCCGTCCGGCCGCCGCGCAGCCGCCTGTCCGCTCCGGCTCCTCCAACCGCGTCCGTGCCCGCCTCGCCCGGCTCGGCGTCCAGCGCGCGAACCCCTACAACCCGGTCCTGGAGCCACTGCTGCGGATAGTGCGCAGCAACGACCCCAAGATCGAGACCTCCACGCTCCGCCAGATCGAGCGGGCCTACCAGGTCGCCGAGCGCTGGCACCGCGGCCAGAAGCGCAAGAGCGGCGACCCGTACATCACGCACCCCCTCGCGGTCACCACCATCCTCGCCGAGCTGGGCATGGATCCGGCCACCCTGATGGCGGGCCTGCTCCACGACACGGTCGAGGACACCGAGTACGGCCTGGACGACCTGCGCCGCGATTTCGGCGACGTGGTCGCCCTCCTCGTCGACGGCGTCACCAAGCTCGACAAGGTCAAGTTCGGCGAGGCCGCGCAGGCCGAGACCGTGCGCAAGATGGTCGTCGCCATGGCCAAGGACCCCCGCGTCCTGGTCATCAAGCTCGCCGACCGCCTGCACAACATGCGCACCATGCGCTACCTCAAGCGCGAGAAGCAGGAGAAGAAGGCGCGCGAGACCCTGGAGATCTACGCGCCGCTCGCCCACCGCCTCGGCATGAACACCATCAAGTGGGAGCTGGAGGACCTCGCCTTCGCGATCCTCTACCCCAAGATGTACGACGAGATCGTACGGCTGGTGGCCGAGCGGGCACCGAAGCGTGACGAGTACCTGGCCATAGTGACCGACGAGGTCCAGGCCGACCTGCGCGCCGCCCGCATCAAGGCGACCGTGACCGGTCGTCCCAAGCACTACTACAGCGTCTACCAGAAGATGATCGTCCGTGGCCGTGACTTCGCGGAGATCTACGACCTGGTGGGCATCCGCGTCCTGGTGGACACCGTCCGCGACTGCTACGCCGCGCTGGGCACGGTCCACGCCCGCTGGAACCCCGTTCCCGGGCGGTTCAAGGACTACATCGCGATGCCCAAGTTCAACATGTACCAGTCGCTGCACACCACGGTGATCGGCCCCAACGGCAAGCCGGTCGAGCTGCAGATCCGCACCTTCGACATGCACCGCCGCGCCGAGTACGGCATCGCCGCGCACTGGAAGTACAAGCAGGAGGCCGTCGCCGGGGCGTCCAAGGTGCGCACGGACGGCCCCAAGCCGGCCGGGAAGGCCGGCAAGGATTCGGCCGCCATCAACGACATGGCGTGGCTCAGGCAACTCCTGGACTGGCAGAAGGAGACCGAGGACCCCAGCGAGTTCCTGGAGTCCCTGCGCTTCGACCTCTCGCGCAACGAGGTCTTCGTCTTCACCCCCAAGGGTGATGTCATAGCGCTCCCCGCCGGGGCGACCCCGGTCGACTTCGCGTACGCCGTCCACACCGAGGTCGGCCACCGCACCATAGGAGCACGGGTCAACGGCCGCCTCGTACCGCTGGAGTCCACGCTGGACAACGGCGACCTGGTGGAGGTCTTCACCTCCAAGGCGTCCGGCGCCGGCCCCTCCCGCGACTGGCTGGGCTTCGTCAAATCGCCCCGGGCCCGCAACAAGATCCGCGCCTGGTTCTCCAAGGAGCGCCGCGACGAGGCGATCGAACAGGGCAAGGACGCCATCGCCCGCGCCATGCGCAAGCAGAACCTGCCGATCCAGCGCATCCTGACGGGCGACTCCCTGGTCACCCTGGCGCACGAGATGCGCTACCCGGACATCTCCTCCCTGTACGCGGCGATCGGCGAGGGCCACGTGGCCGCGCAGAACGTCGTGCAGAAGCTGGTCCAGGCCCTCGGCGGCGAGGAGGCCGCCACCGAGGAGATCGACGAGGCGGTCCCGCCGTCCCGCGGCCGCGGCCGCAAGCGGCGCAGCAACAACGACCCCGGCGTGGTCGTCAAGGGCGTCGACGACGTCTGGGTGAAGCTGGCCCGCTGCTGCACGCCCGTCCCCGGCGATCCGATCATCGGCTTCGTCACCCGGGGCAACGGCGTATCGGTGCACCGCAGCGACTGCGTCAACGTGGACTCACTGTCCCGCGAGCCCGAGCGGATCCTCGACGTCGCGTGGGCCCCCACCCAGTCCTCGGTCTTCCTGGTCGCCATCCAGGTCGAGGCACTGGACCGCTCCCGGCTGCTGTCCGACGTCACCCGTGTCCTGTCCGACCAGCACGTCAACATCCTCTCCGCGGCCGTCCAGACCTCCCGCGACCGGGTGGCCATCTCCCGCTTCACCTTCGAGATGGGCGACCCCAAGCACCTCGGGCACGTCCTGAAGGCCGTACGGGGCGTGGAGGGCGTCTACGACGTGTACCGGGTGACCTCGGCGCGCAAGCCGTAGCCGGGACGCCGGGAGGACGGCAGAAGGACCTCAGCAGGACAGCGGCAGACGGCGGAAGGCCCCCGTACCTCGGGTACGGGGGCCTTCCGCCGTCTGTCCGGCCGGCGTCAGCCGCCGAACTCCTGCAGACCCTTCAGCGCCTGGTCCAGCAGGGCCTGGCGGCCCTCCAGCTCACGCTCCAGCTTCTCGGCCTTCGAGGCGTTGCCCTGGGCCCGAGCCTGCTCGATCTGGCCCGTCAGCTTGTCCACGGCCGCCTGGAGCTGGCCGGTCAGCCCCTCGGCACGTGCGCGCGCCTCCGGGTTGGTCCGGCGCCACTCGGTCTCCTCGGCGTCCTGGATCGCCCGCTCCACGGCGTGCATCCGGCCCTCGACCTTCGGCCGGGCGTCCCGCGGAACGTGGCCGATGGCCTCCCACCGCTCGTTGATCGAACGGAACGCGGCCCGCGTCGCCTTCAGGTCGCCGACGGGGAGCAGCTTCTCGGCCTCCTCGGCCAGCTCCTCCTTCAGCTTCAGGTTCTCCGCCTGCTCCGCGTCCCGCTCGGCGAACACCGAGCTGCGCGCCGCGAAGAACACGTCCTGGGCCCCGCGGAAGCGGTTCCACAGATCGTCCTCGTGCTCGCGCTGGGCGCGGCCGGCGGCCTTCCACTCGGCCATCAGCTCGCGGTACCGGGCGGCCGTCGGACCCCAGTCCGTCGAACCCGACAGCGACTCGGCCTCGGCGACCAGCCGCTCCTTGATCCGGCGGGCCTCCTCGCGCTGCGCGTCCAGCTGGGCGAAGTGGGCCTTGCGGCGCTTGGAGAACGCCGAGCGCGCGTGCGAGAAGCGGTGCCACAGCTCGTCGTCGGACTTGCGGTCCAGCCGCGGGAGTCCCTTCCAGGTGTCCACCAGGGCCCGCAGCCGCTCTCCGGCGGCCCGCCACTGATCGGACTGGGCCAGCTGCTCGGCCTCGGTGACCAGCTCCTCCTTGGCCCGCCGGGCCTCGTCGGACTGCTTGGCCCGCTGCGCCTTGCGCTCCTCGCGCCGCGCCTCGACCGTCGACACCAGCTTGTCCAGACGGGCCCGCAGCGCGTCCAGGTCGCCGACCGCGTGATGTGCGTCCACCTGCTCGCGCAGGTGGTCGATGGCGACCTGGGCGTCCTTCGCCGACAGATCGGTCGTCCGGACACGCTTCTCGAGGAGGCCGATCTCGACAACCAGGCCCTCGTACTTGCGCTCGAAGTAGGCCAGCGCCTCGTCAGGGGAGCCGGCCTGCCAGGAACCGACGACCTTCTCGCCGTCGGCCGTACGCACGTACACGGTCCCCGCCTCGTCGACGCGGCCCCACGGGTCGCTGCTCACAGCGCCTCCTCCACATGATGCCTGCGGGGGGCCTCAGCTCCCCCGGGCATCGTCCACAGTTTCGTCACGGCCAACATAGGCGACCGGCGGGCCGCCTGTCCGCATCCAGCGCGACCGAAATTCCGCTGCTGGTCGCGCCGGTGGTCAGGACTTGGTGACCGTCGCCTTGTCGATCACCACGGTCGCGTTCGGGGCCCCGTCACCGGCCCCCGTGTTCTCGCCCGCGGCGGCGATCTTCTTCAGCACCTTCATGCCCTCGGCGGACACCGTACCGAACGGTGTGTAGTTGGGCGGCAGCTCACTGTCCTCGTACACCAGGAAGAACTGGCTGCCGTTGGTGTTCGGGCCGCTGTTGGCCATCGCGACCGTGCCCGCCGGGTAGGTGTTGTTCTTCAGGGCCGCGTCCTTCAGGTTCTCGTCCGCGATCTTGTAGCCGGGGCCGCCGGTGCCCGTGGCCGTCGGGTCGCCGCACTGCAGCACGTAGATGCCCATGGTGGTGAGCCGGTGGCACTTCGTGTGGTCGAAGTAGCCCTTTCCGGCCAGGAAGGCGAACGAGTTGACGGTGTGCGGGGCCGCCGACGCCTTCAGCGCGACGTCTATCTCGCCGCACGTCGTCGACAGCTTCATGGTGTACTTCGCCGACTTGTCGATCGACAGCGCCGGTTCCTTCTGCCACGTCTGCTTCTTGACCTCGCCGGCGGCGGGCTTCTCGCAGGGGTCCTCGACCGCGCTGGGGCTGGGACTGGCCTCGGCCGTCGCGCTCGCGTTGGCCTTGTCGTCCTTGTCGTCCTTCATGACCCCGGTCGTGTACAGCGCCAGGCTGCCCACCAGGACCACGCCGAGCACCGACGCGATGACCGAGTTGCGGACCTTGGCCTTCCGACGCGCCTCGGTGCGCCGCTGCTGCTGCCGCAAGAACTTCTCCCGGGCGAGCTGCCGCCGCCGCTGTTCCTGGGTGACCACCGGGTTGTCTCCTTGTACGTCCGTCTGTGTGTGCCCCGTACCGTATATGGGTTCGCTGAGGAATCGGCAGCGCCGGTAGGCTCGGACGGAAGCCGTAGCCACCCGTATCGACACAAACGAAGGACGATCGTGCTCATTGCCGGGTTCCCTGCCGGTGCCTGGGGGACGAACTGCTACCTCGTCGCCCCCGCCGCCGGTGAGGAGTGCGTGATCATCGACCCGGGCCACGAGGCCGCCCCAGGAGTCGAGGAAGCACTGAAGAAGCATCGGCTCAAGCCCGCCGCCGTCGTCCTCACCCACGGCCACCTCGACCACGTGGCCTCGGTCGTCCCCGTGTGCGGCGCACACGACGTGCCGGCCTGGATCCACCCCGAGGACCGCTACATGATGAGCGACCCGGAGAAGGCGCTCGGCCGGTCCATCGGCATGCAGCTGATGGGTGAGCTGACCATCGGGGAACCGGACGACGTCCGGGAGCTGACCGACGGCACGAAGCTGGAACTGGCCGGTCTGGAGCTGACCGTCGCGCACGCGCCGGGCCATACCAGGGGGTCGGTGACCTTCAGGCTGCCCGAGAGCGCCGACATCCCGTCGGTGTTCTTCTCCGGGGACCTGCTGTTCGCCGGCTCCGTCGGACGCACCGACCTGCCGGGCGGATCCATGGCGGACATGCTCGAGTCGCTGGCCCGCGTGTGCCTGCCGCTCGACGACTCCACCGTGGTGCTGTCCGGCCACGGCCCCCAGACGACCATCGGCCAGGAGCGCGCCACCAACGCCTATCTGCGGCAGGTGACGGCGGACGCCCAAGGACGCGGCGCCGCCGAGGCTCCCCGACGAGGAATGTGACGAGAGACCTTCCGTGAGCACCTTCAAGGCCCCCAAGGGCACCTACGACCTGCTGCCGCCCGACTCCGCGAGGTTCCTCGCGGTCCGCGAGGCGATCGCCGCGCCCCTGCGTAACTCCGGCTACGGCTACATCGAGACCCCCGGCTTCGAGAACGTCGAACTCTTCGCGCGCGGGGTCGGCGAGTCCACCGACATCGTCACCAAGGAGATGTACGCCTTCGAGACCAAGGGCGGCGACAAGCTCGCCCTGCGTCCCGAGGGCACCGCGTCCGTGCTGCGCGCCGCGCTGGAGGCCAATCTCCACAAGAGCGGCAACCTCCCCGTCAAGCTCTGGTACTCCGGCTCGTACTACCGCTACGAGCGCCCCCAGAAGGGCCGTTACCGCCACTTCTCGCAGGTCGGAGCGGAAGCGATCGGCGCCGAGGACCCGGCGCTGGACGCCGAGCTGATCATCCTGGCCGACCAGGCGTACCGCTCGCTCGGCCTGCGCGACTTCCGCATCCTGCTGAACAGCCTGGGCGACAAGGAATGCCGTCCGGTGTACCGGGCGGCGCTGCAGGACTTCCTGCGCGGCCTCGACCTCGACGAGGACACGCTGCGCCGCGCGGAGATCAACCCGCTGCGCGTCCTGGACGACAAGCGCGAGTCGGTCCAGAAGCAGCTCGGTGACGCCCCGCTGCTGCGGGACTACCTGTGCGACGCCTGCAAGGCGTACCACGAGGAGGTCCGGGACCTGATCACGGCCGCCGGCGTCGCCTTCGAGGACGACCCCAAGCTGGTCCGCGGCCTCGACTACTACACCCGCACCACCTTCGAGTTCGTCCACGACGGCCTGGGCTCCCAGTCCGCGGTGGGCGGCGGCGGCCGCTACGACGGCCTGTCCGAGATGATCGGCGGCCCGGCGCTGCCGTCCGTCGGCTGGGCGCTCGGCGTCGACCGCACGGTGCTGGCGCTGGAGGCGGAGGGCGTGGAGCTGGACCTGCCCTCGACCACCTCGGTCTACGCCGTGGCGCTCGGCGACGAGGCCCGCCGGCTGCTGTTCGCCAAGGTCACCGAACTGCGCAAGCTCGGTGTCGCGGCGGACTTCGCCTACGGCGGCAAGGGCCTGAAGGGCGCCATGAAGAGCGCCAACCGCAGCGGCGCCCGCTACACGGTCGTCGCCGGCGAGCGCGACCTCGCCGAGGGCGTCGTCCAGCTCAAGGACATGGAGTCCGGCGAGCAGACGGCCGTCGGCGTCAACGAGATCGTGGCGGAACTGGAGTCCCGGCTGGGCTGAGCGGGCGCGGGGGCGGCGAGGGCCGGGGCCCTCGACGCCCCCGTCCGTCAACCGGGTGCGTGCCGATTCATCCGCGGAGACGGTTCCCACCCGACGGGCCGCGGAGAGACGATCGTGAGTGAGGCAAGGGGCGTTGGGGATGGCTCCTTATCTCCGGTCAACGGCGGGGGCACAGCCTCGTACGGCACAATGGCCCCTGCCCGAAGAAGGTCCAACTCTCAAGCAGACGGAATCGGCCTGATGAGCAAGACGACAGTGAAAGACGTCTCCACGGAGCCCGAGCCGGAGCACGGCGAGGCGGCCGTTCCGCGGACGGTGGGCGTCAGCAGAGCCTTCGCGCTGCTGCTGGTGATCACCGGTGCGGCCGGACTGCTCGCCGCGTGGGTCATCACCATCGACAAGTTCAAGCTCCTCGAGGCCAAGGTCGAGGGCAGGACCTTCACCCCGGGCTGCAGCCTGAACCCGGTGGTGTCCTGCGGCAGTGTCATGGAGTCCGACCAGGCCTCCGTCTTCGGCTTCCCCAACCCGATGCTCGGCCTGGTGGCCTACGGCATCGTGATCGGCGTCGGCATGAGCCTGCTCGCCCGGGCCCGCTTCCCGCGCTGGTACTGGCTCACCTTCAACGCCGGCTGCCTGTTCGGCGTCAGCTTCTGCGCCTGGCTGATGTTCCAGTCGCTGTACCGGATCAACGCCCTGTGCCTGTGGTGCTCCCTGGCCTGGGTCGCCACGATCATCATGTTCTGGTACGTGACCTCGTTCAACGTCAGGAACCGCTTCCTGCCCGCGCCGCCCTGGCTGAGGAACTTCTTCGGCGACTTCACCTGGGTACTGCCGCTGCTGCACATCGGCATCATCGGCATGCTGATCCTGACCCGCTGGTGGGACTTCTGGACCAGCTGACGGCCCGAGCGAACCGGCTGACGGCCCGAGCGGACCCGCTGACGGCCGTCCGAGAACCCGCGCCGACCGGCCGGCGGCCCGAGCGCATCGGCTCACGTACGCCAGCGCATCGGCTCACGTACGCGAGCGCATCGCTGACGTACGCGAGCGGACCGGCCGGCGCTCCCGAGGGGGTTGTCGGTGCGGTGTTCTAGGGTTTCAGCGTGGAGCCCGATCTGTTCACCGCCGCAGCCGAAGAACGCCAGGAGAAGAACCCGGCGGCCAGTCCGCTCGCCGTGCGCATGCGCCCGCGCACGCTCGACGAGGTCGTCGGCCAGCAGCACCTGCTGAAGCCGGGCTCCCCCCTGCGCCGGCTGGTCGGCGAGGGCGCGGGCGGCCCCGCCGGACCGTCCTCCGTGATCCTGTGGGGACCACCCGGCACCGGCAAGACCACGCTGGCGTACGTGGTCTCCAAGGCCACCGACAAGCGCTTCGTCGAACTGTCGGCGATCACCGCCGGCGTCAAGGAGGTCCGCGCGGTCATCGACGGCGCCCGCCGGGCCAGCGGCGGCTACGGCAAGGAGACCGTCCTCTTCCTCGACGAGATCCACCGCTTCAGCAAGGCCCAGCAGGACTCCCTTCTCCCGGCCGTCGAGAACCGCTGGGTGACCCTGATCGCGGCGACGACCGAGAACCCGTACTTCTCGGTGATCTCCCCGCTGCTCTCCCGCTCCCTGCTGCTCACCCTGGAACCCCTCACCGACGATGACGTCCGCGGGCTGCTGCGGCGCGCCCTCACCGACGAGCGCGGACTCAACGGCGCCGTCACCCTCCCCGAGCACACCGAGAACCATCTGCTGCGCATCGCCGGGGGAGACGCCCGCCGCGCCCTGACCGCCCTGGAGGCCGCCGCCGGCGCCGCGCTCGACAAGGGTGAGACCGAGATCGCCCTGGGCACGCTGGAGGAGACCGTCGACCGCGCGGCGGTGAAGTACGACCGCGACGGGGACCAGCACTACGACGTCGCCAGCGCCCTGATCAAGTCCATCCGCGGCTCTGACGTCGACGCCGCCCTGCACTACCTGGCCCGCATGATCGAGGCCGGCGAGGACCCCCGGTTCATCGCGCGCCGCCTGATGATCTCCGCCAGCGAGGACATCGGCCTCGCCGATCCGAACGCCCTGCCCACAGCCGTGGCCGCCGCCCAGGCCGTCGCCATGATCGGCTTCCCGGAGGCCGCCCTCACCCTGAGCCACGCCACCATCGCCCTCGCCCTGGCCCCCAAGTCCAACTCCGCCACCACCGCGATCGGCGCCGCCCTGGACGACGTACGCAAGGGACTGGCCGGACCCGTGCCGCCGCATCTGCGCGACGGGCACTACAAGGGAGCGGCGAAACTGGGCCACGCCCAGGGGTACGTGTATCCGCACGACCTCGCGGAGGGCATCGCCGAGCAGCAGTACGCGCCGGATGCCCTGAAGGACCGCGAGTACTACACCCCGACCCGGCACGGTGCCGAGGCGCGCTACGCGGACGCCGTGGAATGGACCCGCACGCACCTCGGTCGCAAGCGGCCCTGACCACCCTGTAAACTCGGCCGGAGTGCTGAGTCCCGCGCTGTCAGAGCGGGACATCCAGCCGGACCCCCGCAAGGGGTTCCAGGAGCGTCGCGCACCGTCGAACGGTGTCGCGGGCAGCCCACCACCACCCGTCGCAGGACGGGACCGGCCGGTGGGCCACTCGCGTGCTGCACGTATGTGCCCAGACCAGGGGAGCGGCTGCCCACCAGGACCGGCAACGGACCCGGCGGGTTTCCCCGGCTGCGGATGCGACCTCCCTCAACCCTGACGAGCCGAGAACCATGGAAATGAGAGACAAGTGGCGAACCAGTCCCGCCCCAAGGTCAAGAAGTCGCGTGCCCTCGGCATCGCGCTGACCCCGAAGGCCGTCAAGTACTTCGAGGCCCGCCCCTACCCGCCGGGTGAGCACGGCCGTGGCCGCAAGCAGAACTCGGACTACAAGGTCCGTCTGCTGGAGAAGCAGCGTCTGCGCGCGCAGTACGACATCTCCGAGCGCCAGCTGGTCCGCGCCTACGAGCGCGCGTCCAAGGTCCAGGGCAAGACCGGTGAGGCCCTGATCGTGGAGCTGGAGCGCCGTCTCGACGCCCTGGTCCTGCGTTCGGGCATCGCCCGCACCATCTACCAGGCCCGCCAGATGGTCGTGCACGGCCACATCGAGGTCAACGGCCAGAAGGTCGACAAGCCGTCCTTCCGCGTCAAGCCGGACGACGTCGTGATGGTCCGCGAGCGCAGCCGCGAGAAGACCCTCTTCTCGATCGCCCGCGAGGGCGGCTTCGCCCCCGACGGCGAGACCCCGCGCTACCTCCAGGTGAACCTCAAGGCCCTGGCGTTCCGCCTGGACCGCGAGCCGAACCGCAAGGAGATCCCGGTGATCTGCGACGAGCAGCTCGTCGTCGAGTACTACGCCCGTTGATCCTTCGACGGTCGTAGCACTTCCGCGCCCGAGCCCGCCGTCCCCCCGCCCTCCCCGGGCGGGCGGGGCGGCGGGCTCTCGCGTACCCGCGAGCGGCCTGCTCCCCGCGGGCCCGTAATGCGGTGCGGAGTGCCACGCCGGTCGCGATAGGCTCGCACCCTAGGGTTTGCACACACTTCAGAGAGCAGGTGCGCGGTGTCCGGTGGAGAGGTGGCCGGAATCCTCGTGGCCGTTTTCTGGGCGATCCTGGTCTCCTTCCTCGCCGTCGCGTTGGTGAGGCTGGCCCAGACGCTCAGGGCGACCACCAAGCTGGTGGCGGACGTGACCGACCAGGCCGTACCGCTGCTCGCCGACGCCTCCGCGGCCGTGCGCTCCGCGCAGACCCAGATCGACCGGGTCGACGCGATCGCCTCCGACGTCCAGGAGGTCACCTCCAACGCCTCCGCCCTCTCGACCACCGTCGCCTCCACCTTCGGCGGCCCGCTGGTCAAGGTCGCCGCGTTCGGGTACGGCGTCCGCCGCGCCCTCGGCGGCCGCAGGGAGGACGCGCCCGCCAAGACGTCCCGGCGCACCGTGATCGTGGGCCGGACGGTCTCCCGAGCCCGTGGGAAGAGGGACTGAGAGCCAGCGATGTTCCGCCGTACGTTCTGGTTCAGCACGGGCGTCGCCGCCGGTGTCTGGGCCACCACCAAGGTCAACCGCAAGCTGAGGCAGCTCACCCCCGAGAGCCTCGCCGCGACCGCGGCCAACAAGGCGCTGGAGACGGGGCACCGGCTCAAGGACCGCGCGGTCGGCTTCGCCGTCGACGTCCGCGACAACATGGCGCGGAGGGAGGCCGAGCTGGGGGAGGCGCTGGGCATCCACGACAACCCGGAACTTCCCGCTCCCCGGCGCCACAGCGCCATCGAGAACGACCGCAGCACACCGAAGTACATCGAGCCACCCCTTTCACCGCAACCGAAGCACTCGTACAACCGGAATGAGGACCACTGATGGAGTCGGCCGAGATTCGCCGCCGCTGGCTGAGCTTCTTCGAGGAGCGCGGGCACACCGTCGTCCCTTCGGCGTCGCTCATCGCGGACGACCCGACTCTGCTCCTGGTCCCCGCCGGCATGGTGCCCTTCAAGCCCTACTTCCTGGGTGAGGTCAAGCCGCCGTTCGACCGTGCCACCAGCGTGCAGAAGTGCGTGCGCACCCCCGACATCGAAGAGGTCGGCAAGACCACGCGGCACGGCACCTTCTTCCAGATGTGCGGCAACTTCTCCTTCGGCGACTACTTCAAGGAAGGCGCCATCAAGCTCGCCTGGGAGCTGCTCACCAGCCCCCAGGACAAGGGCGGTTACGGCCTCGAACCCGAGCGCCTGTGGATCACCGTCTACAAGGACGACGACGAGGCCGAGCGCATCTGGCACGAGGTCGTCGGCGTGCCCAGGGAGCGGATCCAGCGCCTGGGCATGAAGGACAACTACTGGTCCATGGGCGTCCCCGGCCCCTGCGGCCCCTGCTCCGAGATCAACTACGACCGCGGCCCCGAGTTCGGCGTCGAGGGCGGCCCCGCCGTCAACGACGAGCGGTACGTGGAGATCTGGAACCTCGTCTTCATGCAGTACGAGCGCGGCGAGGGCATCGGCAAGGACAACTTCGAGATCCTCGGCGAGCTGCCGAGCAAGAACATCGACACCGGCCTCGGCCTGGAGCGCCTCGCCATGATTCTGCAGGGCGTGCAGAACATGTACGAGATCGACACCTCCATGGCCGTCATCAGGAAGGCCACCGAACTGACCGGCGTGGCCTACGGCGACGCCCATGCCTCGGACGTCTCCCTGCGCGTGGTCACCGACCACATGCGGACCTCCGTGATGCTCATCGGCGACGGCGTCACCCCCGGCAACGAGGGCCGTGGCTACGTCCTGCGCCGCATCATGCGCCGCGCCATCCGCAACATGCGCCTGCTCGGCGCCACCGGCCCGGTCGTCAAGGACCTCATCGACGTCGTCATCGGCATGATGGGTCAGCAGTACCCCGAGCTGATCACCGACCGCGAGCGCATCGAGAAGGTCGCCCTCGCCGAGGAGAACGCCTTCCTGAAGACGCTGAAGGCCGGCACCAACATCCTCGACACCGCCGTCACCGAGACCAAGGCCACCGGCTCCACCGTCCTGCCCGGCGACAAGGCGTTCCTGCTCCACGACACCTGGGGCTTCCCGATCGACCTCACCCTGGAGATGGCCGCCGAGCAGGGGCTGTCCGTGGACGAGGACGGCTTCCGCCGCCTGATGAAGGAGCAGCGGGAGCGCGCCAAGGCCGACGCCCAGGCCAAGAAGACCGGCCACGCCGACATGGGCGCCTACCGCGAGATCGCCGACGCCGCCGGTGAGACCGAGTTCATCGGCTACGGCGACACCGAGGGCGAGTCGAGAATCGTCGGCATCCTCGTCGACGGTGTGTCCTCCCCGGCCGCCACCGAGGGCGACGAGGTCGAGATCGTCCTCGACCGCACCCCGTTCTACGCCGAGGGCGGCGGCCAGATCGGCGACACCGGCCGCATCAAGGTCGACTCCGGCGCCGTCATCGAGGTCCGCGACTGCCAGAAGCCGGTCCCGGGCGTCTACGTCCACAAGGGCGTCGTCCAGGTCGGCGAGGTCACCGTCGGCGCCACGGCCCACGCCACCATCGACAACCTGCGCCGCAAGGCCATCGCCCGCGCCCACTCGGCCACCCACCTGACCCACCAGGCCCTGCGCGACGCCCTCGGCCCGACGGCCGCCCAGGCCGGTTCGGAGAACCAGCCCGGCCGCTTCCGCTTCGACTTCGGCTCGCCGTCGGCCGTGCCGACGGCCGTGATGACGGACGTCGAACAGAAGATCAACGAGGTGCTGGCCCGCGACCTCGACGTGCACGCCGAGGTCATGGGCATCGACGAGGCCAAGAAGCAGGGCGCCATCGCCGAGTTCGGCGAGAAGTACGGCGAGCGCGTCCGCGTGGTCACCATCGGCGACTTCTCCAAGGAGCTGTGCGGCGGCACGCACGTCCACAACACCGCCCAGCTCGGTCTGGTGAAGCTGCTCGGCGAATCGTCGATCGGCTCGGGCGTGCGCCGCATCGAGGCCCTCGTCGGCGTCGACGCCTACAACTTCCTGGCCCGCGAGCACACCGTCGTCGCCCAGCTCCAGGAGCTCGTCAAGGGCCGCCCGGAGGAACTCCCGGAGAAGGTCTCCGCCATGCTCGGCAAGCTGAAGGACGCCGAGAAGGAGATCGAGAAGTTCCGCGCCGAGAAGGTGCTGCAGGCCGCCGCCGGTCTCGCCGAGTCCGCCAAGGACGTGCGCGGGGTGGCCGTGGTCACGGGCCGGGTGCCGGACGGCACGACCCCCGACGACCTGCGCCGGCTGGTCCTCGACGTGCGCGGCCGCATCCAGGGCGGCCGGGCCGCCGTGGTCGCCCTGTTCACGGTCAACAACGGCAAGCCGCTCACGGTCATCGCCACCAACGACGCCGCCCGCGAGCGCGGCCTCAAGGCCGGTGACCTGGTCCGCACGGCCGCCAAGACGCTCGGCGGCGGCGGTGGCGGCAAGCCGGACGTCGCCCAGGGCGGCGGCCAGAACCCGGCCGCCCTCGGCGAGGCCGTCGACGCCGTCGAGCGCCTCGTGGCCGAGACCGCGAAGTGACGATGCGCAGGGGCCGCCGGCTCGCGATCGACGTCGGGGACGCCCGCATCGGGGTCGCCTCGTGCGACCCCGACGGGATCCTCGCCACGCCGGTGGAGACGGTGCCGGGCCGGGACGTGCCCGCAGCCCACCGTCGGCTGCGCCAACTGGTCGAGGAGTACGAGCCGATCGAGATCGTGGTCGGTCTCCCTCGCTCCCTCAAGGGGGGCGAGGGCCCGGCCGCGGTCAAGGTCCGCGGCTTCGCGCAGGAACTCGCCAGGGGGGTCGCCCCGGTTCCGGTGCGTCTCGTCGACGAGCGGATGACGACCGTGACGGCCGGGCAGGGGTTGCGGGCGTCGGGCGTGAAGGCCAAGAAGGGACGCTCCGTCATCGACCAGGCCGCCGCAGTGATCATCCTTCAGCAGGCACTGGAATCCGAACGGGTGTCAGGAAGACCACCCGGCGAGGGCGTCGAACTGGTCATCTGATCGCGATACGGTAACGTTCCGCGCGATGCGCCGGTGTTCGAACAGCCGACGCACAGAAAGAGGCGGAACGGAAGCCAGGATCCGCACCGGCCGGGCGACCGCCGCCTCGCGGCTCTAGGGGATCGATGACTGAGTATGGCCGGAGCCCCGGCTCCGAACCGTGGCCTCCCGAGGACCCGTTGTTCGGGGACGGCGGATGGGACGGGCAGCAGGCCCACACGGGCCGCCAGTCTGCCTACGGCGACCGGCCGCAGCACTACCCGCAGCAGCCGCAGTACCAGGAGTACGGTGACTGGGGCACCGGCGCCCAGCAGTCCGCCTACGGCCAGGACGGCCGGCAGTACGACGAGTACGGCCGGCCCTACGGCCAGCAGTACGCCCCCCAGCAGCATCAGCAGCAGTACCCCGGCCAGGGCCAGCAATTCGAACAGTACGATCAGCAGTACGGGCAGCAGCAGGCTCCCCAGGGCGGCCAGGGGCAGCAGGGCCGGCCGGACTACCCCCAGGGCGGCGGCTGGGACGGCACGGGAACGCACGCTCAGGTTCCGTACGCGGCCGACCCCGGCGACCCCTACGGCCGGCAGCCCGCCGCCTACGGCAGCGAGCAGCCCGACTTCTACCAGACCCCCGAGGCGTACCCGCCCCCGGAGCCACCGGCCCGCCGACGCGCCGAACCCGAGCCCGAACCCGACTGGGACCCCGGCCCCGACCAGGGCGAGCACGCCTTCTTCGCGGGCGGCGACGACGACGCCGACGACACCGAGGACGACGAACCGCCGGGCAACCGGCGCGGCCGCGGCGACCGGCGCGGCGGCAAGGGCGCCAAAGGCGGCAAGGGCACCAAGAAACGCCGCAACGGCTGCGCCTGCCTGGTCGTGCTGCTGGTGTTCGGCGGCGGCCTCGCCGGGGTGACGTACGTGGGCTACCAGTTCTACCAGGACCGTTACGGCGCGGCGCCGGACTACTCGGGCGACGGCACCTCCCAGAGCGTCAGCGTCACCATCCCCAAGGGCGCGGGCGGCGCCCAGATCGGCCGGGCCCTCAAGGAGGCCGGGGTCGTCAAGAGCGTCGACGCCTTCGTCGCGGCGTTCGCGGCCGACCCCGAGGGCAAGAAGATCCAGGCCGGGGCGTACATCCTGCACAAGCAGATGTCCGCCAGGAGCGCGATCTCGATGATGCTCGACCCGAAGAGCCAGGCCAACGTGATGGTCACCCCGGGCCAGCGCAACATCCAGGTCTACAAGGCGATCGACGAGAAACTCGGCCTCTCCGCCGGCGCCACCCGCAAGATCGCCGAGGCAGGCTACAAGAACCTCGGGCTGCCGAGCTGGGCCAACAGCGACGAGGACATCAAGGACCCGCTGGAGGGCTTCCTCTACCCGGGCACCTATCCCGCGGCCAAGGGCATGAAGCCCGAGGCGGTGCTCAAGGAGATGGTCGGCCGCGCCACCGCGGCCTACGGCAAGCTCGACCTCGACGCCAAGGCCGAGCAGCTGAAGCTGGAGAACCCGCTGGAGGTCATCACGGTCGCCAGCCTCGTCCAGGCCGAGGGCAAGACCCACGACGACTACCGCAAGATGGCCGAGGTCATCTACAACCGGCTCAAGCCGGACAACACCGAGACCAACCGGAAGCTGCAGTTCGACTCGACGTTCAACTACCTGCGCAACGAGAGCAACATCCACATCAGCACGTCCGAGATCAACAGCAACCCGGATCCGTACAACACCTACACCCACACCGGCCTCCCGCCGGGGCCGATCGGCAACCCCGGGGAAGAGGCGCTCGCCGCCACCATGGATCCCACCCACGAGGGCTGGCTCTACTTCGTGGCGACGGACGGCATGAACAAGACGGAGTTCGCCAAGACCCTGGCCGAGGCCGAGCGGCTCAGGGACAAGTTCAACGCGAACACCGGGAACTGACGAGAGCCGGAAGACCACTGATGAGCGACACACCCGGGAACCACCCCGCCCGGCGCCGCCGCGCCGCCGTGCTCGGCAGCCCCATCGCCCACTCCCTCTCCCCGGTGCTGCACCGTGCCGCGTACCAGGCGCTGGGACTCACCGACTGGACATACGACCGCTTCGAGACCGACGAGGCGGCACTTCCCGGCTTCGTCGACGGGCTCGGCCCCGAGTGGGCCGGCCTGTCGCTGACCATGCCGCTGAAGCGGGCGGTCATCCCGCTGCTCGACGAGATCAGCGAGACCGCGGCCTCCGTCGAGGCGGTCAACACCCTGGTGTTCACCGGGGACGGCCGCCGCGTCGGCGACAACACCGACATCCCCGGCATGATCGCCGCGCTGCGCGAACGCGGCGTCGAACAGGTCGAGTCGGCGGCCGTGCTCGGCGCCGGAGCCACCGCCTCCTCCGCGCTCGCCGCACTCGCCCGCGTCTGCACCGGCGAGGTCGTCGCCTACGTCCGCAGCGCGGCCCGGGCCGCCGAGATGCGGCAGTGGGGGGAGCGGCTCGACGTCGAGGTGCGCACGGCGGACTGGTCCGACGCCGCCGAGGCGCTGCGCGCGCCGCTGGTGATCGCCACCACCCCGGCCGGCACCACCGACGCCCTCGCCCACGCCGTGCCGGAACGCCCCGCCACCCTCTTCGACGTGCTGTACGACCCGTGGCCCACCGCACTCGCCGCCCGCTGGTCCATGTACGGCGGCGCGGTCGTCAGCGGCCTCGATCTCCTGGTGCACCAGGCGGTGCTCCAGGTCGAGCAGATGACCGGCCGCGCCCCCGCACCGGTCGAGGTCATGCGCAAGGCGGGCGAGCAGGCGCTCGCCGCCCGCTGAGGACCGCTCACGGCTGCCGCAACGCGGGGCGCCGGCCGGACCGCCGTCCGCTTTGTGGACCGGAGGCCGGAGGGCGTGCCGGACATGGGAGGATCGTAGGAGACGGACCCGGGCCGACGCCCGGTCGAGCCGTTGCCGTACGCGAGGACACGGAGGAGCACCGTTGAGCAGGTTGCGTTGGCTGACCGCGGGGGAGTCCCACGGGCCCGCACTCGTCGCGACGCTGGAGGGCCTTCCCGCCGGCGTGCCGATCACCACCGACATGGTGGCGGACCATCTCGCGAGGCGCCGGCTCGGCTACGGACGCGGTGCGCGGATGAAGTTCGAGCGGGACGAGGTGACCTTCCTCGGCGGCGTCCGGCACGGACGCACCCTGGGCTCCCCGGTCGCGATCATGGTGGGCAACACCGAGTGGCCGAAGTGGGAGCAGGTCATGGCGGCCGACCCGGTCGACCCCGACGTGCTGGAGAACCTGGCCCGCAACGCCCCGCTGACCCGCCCCCGGCCCGGTCACGCCGACCTCGCCGGCATGCAGAAGTACGGCTTCGACGAGGCCCGCCCGATCCTGGAACGCGCCTCCGCCCGGGAGACCGCGGCCCGCGTGGCGCTCGGCGCCGTCGCCCGGTCGTACCTGAAGGAGACGGCCGGCATCGAGATCGTCAGCCACGTCGTCGAGCTGTGCTCGGTGAAGGCCCCGCAGGGGGTGTACCCGACGCCGGCCGACGTCGAGAAGCTGGACGCCGACCCGCTGCGCTGCCTGGACGCCGACACGTCCAAGGCGATGGTCGCCGAGGTCGACCAGGCCCACAAGGACGGCGACACCCTCGGTGGCGTGGTCGAGGTCCTGGCGTACGGCGTCCCGGTCGGCCTGGGGTCGCACGTGCACTGGGACCGCAAGCTGGACGCCCGTCTCGCCGGCGCCCTCATGGGCATCCAGGCGATCAAGGGCGTCGAGGTCGGCGACGGCTTCGAGCTGGCGCGGGTGCCCGGTTCCAAGGCGCACGACGAGATCGTGGGCACCCCCGAGGGCATCCGGCGCGTCTCCGGCCGCGCGGGCGGTACCGAGGGCGGCCTCAGCACCGGCGAACTGCTGCGCGTGCGCGCCGCGATGAAGCCGATCGCGACCGTCCCGCGCGCGCTGAGGACCGTGGACGTCACCACCGGGGAAGAGGCCCAGGCCCACCACCAGCGCTCCGACGTCTCCGCCGTGCCGGCCGCCGGCATCGTCGCCGAGGCCATGGTCGCGCTCGTGCTGGCCGACGCGGTGGCGGAGAAGTTCGGCGGCGACAGCGTGGCCGAGACCCGCCGCAACGTCACCTCCTACCTCGACCACCTGCACATCCGGTGAGCGGTCCGCTGATCGTCCTCGTCGGCCCGATGGGCGTGGGCAAGTCCACCGTGGGCCGGCTCCTCGCCGAGCGTCTGGGCGTGGGCTACCGCGACACCGACGACGACATCGTCGTCGCGCAGGGGCGGCCCGTGTCCGACATCTTCGTGGAGGAGGGCGAGCCCGCCTTCCGGGCCCTGGAGAAGGAAGCCGTGCGGGAGGCCCTCGCCGGGCACGACGGGGTGCTGGCGCTCGGCGGCGGAGCCGTCCTGGACGCCGACACCCGCGCGCTGCTCGCCGGCCGCCGGGTCGTCTACCTCTCGATGGACGTCGAGGAGGCCGTCCGGCGCACCGGCCTGGGCGTGGCCCGCCCGCTCCTCGCGGTCAACCCGCGCAAGCAGTGGCGGGAACTCATGGAGGCCCGCCGCCATCTGTACGAGCAGGTCGCCACGGCCGTGGTGGCCACGGACGGCCGCACCCCCGAGGATGTCACCCGGGCCGTCCTGGACGCACTGGAGTTGAAGGAAGCATGAGCGAGTCGGTGACGCGGATCCACGTCGGCGGCAGCGCGGGCAGCGACCCCTACGACGTACTGGTGGGGCGTCAGCTGCTGGGTGAGCTGGCCGGACTGATCGGCGACCGGGCCAAGCGGGTCGCGGTCATCCACCCCGAGGCGCTCGCGGAGACCGGCGAGGCGCTGCGCGCCGACCTCGCCGAGCAGGGCTACGAGGCCGTCGCCATCCAGGTGCCCAACGCGGAGGAGGCCAAGACCGCCGAGGTCGCCGCCTACTGCTGGAAGGCGCTCGGCCAGTCCGGGTTCACCCGCACCGACGTCGTCGTGGGCGTCGGCGGCGGCGCCACCACCGACCTGGCGGGCTTCGTCGCCGCCACCTGGCTGCGCGGGGTCCGCTGGATCGCCGTCCCCACCACCGTGCTGGCGATGGTGGACGCGGCCGTCGGCGGCAAGACCGGCATCAACACCGCCGAGGGCAAGAATCTCGTCGGCGCCTTCCACCCGCCGGCCGGGGTGCTGTGCGACCTGGCCGCGCTGGACTCCCTCCCGGTCCACGACTACGTCTCCGGGCTCGCCGAGATCATCAAGGCCGGTTTCATCGCCGACCCGGTGATCCTTGACCTCATCGAGGCCGACCCCGAGGCCGCCCGGACCCCCGCCGGCCCGCACACGGCCGAGCTGATCGAACGCTCCATCCGGGTCAAGGCGGACGTCGTCTCCTCGGACCTGAAGGAATCCGGGCTGCGGGAGATCCTCAACTACGGGCACACCCTGGCCCACGCCATCGAGAAGAACGAGCGCTACAGCTGGCGGCACGGCGCCGCGGTCGCCGTCGGCATGCACTTCGCCGCCGAACTCGGCCGGCTCGCGGGCCGGCTGGACGACGCCACCGCCGACCGCCACCGCACGATCCTCGAAGCGGTCGGGCTGCCCCTGCACTACCGCTACGACCAGTGGCCCAAGCTGGTGGAGACGATGAAGGTCGACAAGAAGTCGCGCGGCGACCTGCTGCGCTTCATCGTGCTGGACGGCCTGGCCAAGCCGACCGTGCTGGAGGGTCCCGACCCGGCCGTCCTCCTCGCCGCGTACGGCGAGGTCGGCCAGTAGGACGGCGGACCGCACAGCCACCGGGCGGCCGGGCCCGCGCGGCCCGGCCGCCCGAACTCACCCCTCACCGGGGGCACTTCCGGCCTCCTTTGGCCGTTCATCATTCGACGGCCTGGGAAGGTACGGTTCCGACAGGGGCGTCTCCGGCGCCCTTTACGCTGTGGGAGGCGGGAGAGTCCCGCACTGCCGACGCCTGCGGCGAGCCGAGTACGACGAGACGGAGTGGCACCGGATGCAGCACGCAGTGGGTTCTCCGCTGCCGCCGCCCCATCAGCCGGGGCGCGGGCCGGCCGCCGACTGGTCCTCGGCCGCACACCACCCGGGTCCGCACCAGCCGGGCATCCAGCCCCGGCCCGCCCACGCCCCGCCGCCGGGGTTCGCGGGCGCCCCGCGCGGCCCCGTTCCGCCCGCGCCGCAGCCCCCGCCGCCCCCGGCCCCGCACCAGCCCGGCCCGCACCCCCCGGTGCCGCCCGTCGTCCACCACCCGGCCGCGCAGGGACCCCCGCCGCCCGAGACCACCGGTCACCTCCCGCTGCCGCCCGGCGGCCCGGTCGGCATGCCCAGCGCACCCCCCGCCCCGGCCGCCCCCGACCCGGCGACCACCACGCTGGCGGTCCTGCTCATCGGCCCCGCGGGGGCCGGCAAGACCAGCGTCGCCAAGTACTGGGCCGACCACCGCCGGGTGCCCACCGCACACGTCAGCCTCGACGACGTCCGCGAGTGGGTCCGCTCCGGCTTCGCCGACCCCCAGCGCGGCTGGAACGACCACTCCGAGGCGCAGTACCGCCTGGCCCGACGCACCTGCGGCTTCGCAGCGCGCAACTTCCTCGCCAACGGCATCTCCTGCATTCTCGACGACGCGATCTTCCCCGACCGGCCCGCCGTCGGCCTCGGCGGCTGGAAACGCCATGTGGGTCCCGGTCTGCTCCCCGTGGTCCTGCTCCCCGGGCTGGAAGTCGTCCTGGAGCGCAACGCGGAACGCTCCGGCAACCGCCGCCTCACCGACGAGGAGGTCGCCCGCATCCACGGCCGCATGGCCGGCTGGTACGGCTCGGGCCTCCCCATCATCGACAACTCCCAGATGGACGTGCCCGCGACGGCCCGGGTGCTGGACGAGGTATTGGCGAGGGCCATCGCCAGCCCCCCGAAGTGGTGACGAGCAGAAACGGTCCCACCTGCGAGGCTCGGTGCCACCGGTCGCCCCCACACCCCGACCGACGGAGTGCCGGAACACCACCGGCCCTTCCCAACCGGCACAAATCGCCCACGGCTCCTACGCTCGACACATGTCAGAGATGTACGCATCCCGCCGAGCCCGGCTGAAAGAACGCTGCACCGCGGCCGGCAGCGCGGCAGCGCTCGTCTCGCGCCCCGCCAACGTCAGATACCTGGCCGGCGCGGCCCCCGAGGGCGCCGCCCTGCTGCTCACCGCCGACGAGGACGTCCTGGTCTGCACCGGACCCCCGGACGCCCGCGGCCTCGACGGCCGCCCCGACGACAACCTCCCCGTGCACACCCTGCCCGGTGCCGGCGGCGACCCGGCGGTCGCCGCGGCCGGCCTGCTCGCCGGGCGGGACCTCGACTCCCTGGCGGTCGAGGAGCACCACCTCACGGTCGCCCGCCACCGCGCCCTGCGCTCGGTCGCCCCACGGCTGCGCCTGGCCGACCTGGGCCAGGCGGTGGAGCAGCTGCGGGTGGTCAAGGACGAGGAGGAGATCTCCTGCCTGCGCATCGGCGCCGAGATCGCCGACCAGGCGCTCGGGGAACTGCTGGAGTCGATCCTCGTCGGCCGCACCGAACGCCATCTCGCGCTGGAGCTGGAGCGCCGCCTGGTCGACCACGGCGCGGACGGCCCGGCCTTCGCGACCTCCGTCGGCACCGGCCCGAACTCCGGCCGCCGCGGCCACCGGCCCACCGACCGCCGGGTGGAGGAGGGGGATTTCCTCTCCGTCTGCCTGGGTGCGACGTACCGCGGCTACCGCTGCGAGATCGGCCGTACGTTCGTCATCGGAACGGCCCCCGCCGACTGGCAGATCGAGCTCTACGACCTGGTCTTCGCCGCTCAGCGGGCCGGCCGCGAGGCGCTGGCGCCCGGCGCGGCCTGCCGTGACGTGGACCGCGCCGCCCGGCATGTGCTGGACTCCGCGGGGTACGGGGCGGCCCTGCCGGTACTGACCGGGCACGGGGTGGGACTCGAAATCGACGAGGACCCGCAGTTGGCCCCCGCGGCCATGGGTAAACTGGACGCTTGCGTGCCGGTCACCGTCGAACCGGGGGTCCACCTCCCGGGACGGGGCGGTGTCCGGATCGATGACACGCTCGTCGTCCGCCCCGAGGCGGACGGCGGACCCGAGCTACTCACCATCACGACCAAGGAGCTGCTCGCGCTCTAGGATCCGGGGAAGTACAGGCACATCCCCGCGCCGCCCGGCACGCACTCTCGCCGCACCGGCCGAAGGCCCTGGTAGCTCCGCTACGAGGACCTACCCCCGGCCGACCGAGAGCACGCACCGAACGACGCGGGAACGCACCCGTACACCCCCGGCGCCGTCGGCAGTGCGGGCCCCGGGGTCGTCCACGTCAGTCCAGGAGATTCCGCAACCGTGGCTTCCACGAACGACCTCAAGAACGGCATGGTGCTCAAGCTCGAAGGCGGCCAGCTCTGGTCCGTCGTCGAGTTCCAGCACGTCAAGCCCGGCAAGGGCCCGGCCTTCGTGCGCACCAAGCTCAAGAACGTGCTCTCCGGCAAGGTCGTCGACAAGACCTTCAACGCCGGTGTCAAGGTCGAGACGGCCACTGTCGACAAGCGCGACATGCAGTTCTCGTACATGGACGGCGACTACTTCGTCTTCATGGACATGGAGACCTACGACCAGCTGATGGTCGACCGCAAGGCCGTCGGCGACGCCGCCAACTTCCTCGTCGAGGGCTTCACCGCCACCGTCGCGCAGCACGAGGGCGAGGTGCTCTTCGTCGAGCTGCCGGCCGCCGTCGAGCTGACCATCCAGGAGACCGAGCCCGGCGTCCAGGGCGACCGCTCCACCGGTGGCACCAAGCCCGCCACCCTGGAGACCGGCCACCAGATCCAGGTTCCGCTCTTCATCACCACCGGTGAGAAGATCAAGGTCGACACCCGTACCAGCGACTACCTCGGCCGGGTGAACAGCTAACCGTGGCTGCCCGGAACACGGCCCGCAAGCGCGCCTTCCAGATCCTCTTCGAGGGCGACCAGCGCGGCGCCGACGTCCTGACCGTCCTCGCGGACTGGGTCCGGCTGTCGAGGAACGACACCCGGCAGCCGCCGGTGAGCGAGTTCACGATGCAGCTGGTCGAGGGCTACGCCGAGCACGCGCGGCGCATCGACGAGCTGATCGCCCAGTACTCGGTGGGATGGACGCTGGACCGCATGCCGGTCGTCGACCGCAACCTGCTGCGCCTCGGGGCCTACGAGCTGATCTGGGTCGACGAGACCCCGGACGCCGTCGTCCTCGACGAGACGGTGCAGCTGGCGAAGGAGTTCTCCACGGACGAGTCGCCCTCGTTCGTCAACGGCCTGCTGGGCCGGCTGAAGGAACTCAAGCCGACGCTTCGCCGCGAAGAGGCCTGAGTGACCACCCCGACGGTACGTTTCTGCTCAACCGCTCGGCGGTCAGACCTCCTCGTGGGAGACGGCCCGGCGCGCGTCCGCGTCCAGTACGCCCCAGCTGATCAGCTGCTCGGTGAGGACCGACGGCGACTGGTCGTAGATCACGGCGAGGGTGCGCAGGTCGTCCTGGCGGATCGAGAGCACCTTGCCGTTGTAGTCGCCGCGCTGGGACTGGATCGTCGCCGCGTAGCGCTGCAGGGGACCCGCCTTCTCGACCGGCACGTGGGCCAGCCGCTCCAGGTCCAGCACCAGCTTCGGCGGAGGCTCGGCGGCGCCGCCCGGGGTGGTGCCCGGCAGCAGCTCCTGCACCGGAACGCCGTAGAAGTCCGCCAGCTCGGCGAGGCGCTGCACGGTCACGGCGCGGTCGCCGCGCTCGTACGAACCGACCACGACCGCCTTCCAGCGTCCCTGGGACTTCTCCTCGACACCGTGGAGGGAAAGGCCCTGCTGGGTGCGGATCGCCCGGAGCTTGGCCCCGAGCTGTTTGGCGTATTCGCTGGACATATAGCTCCCCGGCACTGTGTCGACGCGGCTGGTGTCGATCCATGCTTGTCGATCCACGCCGCGCGGCTGGTAACTCATTGTGAGGTTACGCAGCGTGATTCTTCTGCGTCAAGCCGAATGGTCCACACCGACTCTTCCGTGCCGGCGGTGGCCGGTTACGCCAGGGGTGTGATCGTGCGGGCCCGAACGGGTGACCGTGCGAGTGTCGGGGGCTGGATCCGGCGGGTGCCGTGCGCCTGATACCGTGGGTGGCGCAATCCCGACGTCCTTTAAGGTCCGTCCCGTGAGGCGGAGAAGGAGGTCCGTTTCGTATGGACAAGCACGCTGATCCGCAAGCGTCCGACGCGAGGCCCGTTCTCGAAGGCCCCGACATCGCGCGGGTACTGACCCGCATCGCCCACGAGATCGTCGAGCGCGCCAAGGGCGCCGACGACGTGGTACTCCTCGGCATTCCGACCCGGGGCGTGTTCCTCGCCCAGCGGCTCGCCGCCAAGCTCGAACAGGTCACCGACCGCAAGGTGCCCGTCGGGTCTCTCGACATCACGATGTACCGCGACGACCTGCGTCTGCAGCCGCCGCGCGCGCTGGCCCGCACCGAGATCCCCGGTGACGGCATCGACGGCAAGCTGGTCGTCCTCGTCGACGACGTGCTGTTCTCCGGCCGCACCATCCGCGCCGCCCTCGACGCGCTGAACGACATCGGGCGCCCGCGTGCCGTGCAGCTCGCCGTCCTGGTCGACCGCGGCCACCGCGAACTGCCCATCCGCGCCGACTACGTCGGCAAGAACCTCCCCACGTCGCTGCGGGAGACGGTCAAGGTCCAGCTCGCCGAGGAGGACGGTCGTGACACCGTGCTGCTCGGTGTGAAGCCGGCCGCCCAGTAGCAGCCTCCCGCGCGTGCGGCCGCCGCCGCATGCCGTCACGCGCCCCGGCATGCCCCGAATCTCCCGAATGAACTGCCTTACGGAGCCTGACAGATGCAGCGTCATCTCATCTCGGCCGCCGACCTCACCCGCGACGACGCCGTCCTGATCCTCGACACCGCCGAGGAGATGGCCCGGGTGGCCGACCGGCCCATCAAGAAACTGCCGACCCTGCGCGGCCGCACGATCGTCAACCTCTTCTTCGAGGACTCCACCCGCACGCGCATCTCCTTCGAGGCCGCCGAGAAGCGCCTGTCCGCGGACGTCATCAACTTCTCCGCCAAGGGGTCCAGCGTCTCCAAGGGCGAGTCCCTGAAGGACACCGCGCAGACGCTGGAGGCCATGGGCGTCGACGCCGTCGTCATCCGGCACGGCGCCTCCGGAGCCCCCTACCGCCTCGCCAACTCCGGCTGGATCGACGCCGCCGTCGTCAACGCGGGCGACGGCACCCACCAGCACCCCACCCAGGCCCTGCTGGACGCCTTCACCATGCGGCGCCGGCTGGTCGGACGGGACGCCGGCCTCGGCCAGGACCTGGCCGGCCGGCGCGTCACCGTCGTCGGCGACATCCTGCACAGCCGGGTCGCCCGCTCCAACGTCGACCTGCTGCACACCCTCGGCGCCGAGGTCACCCTCGTCGCCCCGCCCACCCTGGTACCGGTCGGCGTCGAGACCTGGCCGTGCGAGGTCTCCTACGACCTCGACTCCACGCTGCCCAAGTGCGACGCGGTGATGATGCTGCGGGTCCAGCGCGAGCGCATGAACGCCGCCTTCTTCCCCACCGAGCGCGAGTACTCCCGCCGCTACGGCCTGGACGGCGACCGCATGGCCCGGCTGCCCGAGCACGCCATCGTGATGCACCCCGGCCCGATGGTGCGCGGCATGGAGATCACCGCCGAGGTCGCCGACTCCGACCGCTGCACCGTCGTCGAGCAGGTCGCCAACGGCGTGTCCATCCGGATGGCGGTCCTGTACCTGCTGCTCGGCGGCGCCGTGATCGACTCGAAGAACGTCCCCGCCGTGACCCCGAACCGTCCCGAGGAGAAGTGACCCCATGAGCAAGACCCTGATCCGTGGTGCCAAGGTGCTCGGGGGCGCGCCGCAGGACGTGCTCATCGACGGGGACACCATCGCCGAGGTGGGCACCGGGCTGAGCGGGGACGGCGCCGAGGTCGTCGAGGCCGACGGCAAGGTGCTGCTGCCCGGCCTGGTCGACCTGCACACCCATCTGCGCGAACCGGGCCGCGAGGACTCCGAGACCGTCCTCACCGGCACCCGCGCCGCCGCCTCCGGCGGCTACACCGCCGTCTTCGCCATGGCCAACACCTTCCCCGTAGCCGACACCGCCGGCGTCGTCGAGCAGGTCTACCGGCTCGGCCAGCAGCACGGCTACTGCGACGTGCAGCCCATCGGCGCCGTCACCGTCGGCCTGGAGGGGCGCAAGCTCGCCGAGCTGGGTGCCATGCACGAGTCGGCGGCCGGCGTGACCGTCTTCTCCGACGACGGCAAGTGCGTCGACGACGCGGTGATCATGCGCCGGGCGCTGGAGTACGTGAAGGCCTTCGGCGGGGTCGTCGCCCAGCACGCGCAGGAGCCGCGGCTGACCGAGGGCGCCCAGATGAACGAGGGCGTCGTCTCCGCCGAGCTGGGTCTCGGCGGCTGGCCCGCGGTGGCCGAGGAGTCGATCATCGCCCGGGACGTCCTGCTCGCCGAGCACGTCGGCTCCCGCGTCCACATCTGCCACCTGTCGACCGCGGGGTCGGTCGAGATCGTGCGCTGGGCGAAGTCCCGCGGCATCGACGTCACCGCCGAGGTCACCCCGCACCACCTCCTCCTCACCGACGAGCTGGTGCGCACCTACAACCCGGTCTACAAGGTCAACCCGCCGCTGCGCACCGAACGCGACGTGCTCGCGCTGCGCGAGGCCCTCGCCGACGGCACGATCGACATCGTCGCCACCGACCACGCCCCGCACCCGCACGAGGACAAGGACTGCGAGTGGGCCGCCGCCGCCATGGGCATGGTCGGCCTGGAGACGGCGCTGTCAGTGGTCCAGGCGACCATGGTCGAGACGGGCCTGCTGGACTGGGCCCAGGTCGCCGACCGCATGTCCTTCAAGCCCGCCGAGATCGGCCGGGCCCGGGGCCACGGCCGTCCCGTCTCGGCTGGTGAGCCCGCCAACCTCACGCTCGTCGACACGGCATACCGTGGCCAGGTGGACCCCGCGGGCTTCGCCTCGCGCAGCCGCAACACCCCGTACGAGGGGCGTGAGCTGCCGGGCCGTGTGACGCACACGTGGCTCCGGGGCAAGGCCACGCTCGTCGACGGGAAGCTCACGTGACATCTGCTGCACTCCTGCTGGCGGCCGAGAAGGAATCGGCCGAAGTGACCGACTGGGCCGCCCGCCTGGGCTGGGTCGTCGGACTCGCCCTGTTCGTCGCGCTCGTGTACTGGCTGATGCGCGAGGGCTGGAAATGGCGGGGAACGCTCCAGGGCGACCTTCCGGACCTGCCCGCCGCGCCCGCCGAGCCCGGCGAGGCGAGACTGAGCACGACCGGCCGCTACCACGGCTCCACCACCGCAGGGCAGTGGCTCGACCGCATCGTGGCGCACGGCCTGGGCACCCGCAGCCGGGCCGAGCTCACCCTGACGGACGCGGGACTGGACGTCGTACGCCCCGGAGCACGCGACTTCTTCGTCCCCGCGGCCGCGCTGCGCGAGGCCCGGCTCGACAAGGGCATCGCCGGCAAGGTCCTGACCGAGGGCGGACTGCTCGTGGTCACCTGGGCCCACGGCGGCAAGCTGATCGACTCCGGTTTCCGCTCGGACCACGCGGCCGAGCACACCGAGTGGGTCGACGCCATCAACTCCATGATCGACAACAAGACGGAATCTACGGAAGGCGCCGAACGATGACGACCTCCACCAGGGGATCCGCCTCGCAGAGGCAGAAGGTGGCTCCCGCCGTACTCGTCCTGGAGGACGGCCGGGTCTTCCGCGGCCGTTCCTACGGGGCCGTGGGGGAGACCTTCGGCGAAGCGGTGTTCTCCACCGGCATGACCGGCTACCAGGAGACCCTCACCGACCCGTCCTACGCCCGCCAGATCGTCGTCGCGACCGCTCCGCAGATCGGCAACACCGGCTGGAACGACGAGGACGACGAGTCGCGCCGCATCTGGGTCTCCGGCTACGTGGTGCGCGATCCCGCGCGCGTGCCGTCCAACTGGCGCGCCGAGCGCTCCCTGGACGACGAACTGGTCCGCCAGGACGTCGTCGGCATCAGCGGCATCGACACCCGCGCCCTGACCCGCCACCTGCGCGAGCGCGGATCGATGCGCGCCGGGATCTTCTCCGGCGAGGCCGTCGCCGCCGAGAGCGAGCTCCTCGCGCGCGTGCAGGCCCAGCCCCACATGAAGGGCGCGAGCCTCTACGAGGAGGTCGCCACCCGGGAGGCCTACGTCGTCCCCGCGGTCGGCGAGAAGAGGTTCACGGTCGCCGCCGTCGACCTCGGCATCAAGGGCATGACCCCGCACCGCATGGCCGAGCGCGGCATCGAGGTCCACGTGCTCCCCGCGACCGCCACCGCGGACGACGTGTACGCCGTGAACCCGGACGGAGTGTTCTTCTCCAACGGACCCGGCGACCCCGCCACCGCCGACGGCCCCGTCGCGCTGATGCGGGCCGTCCTGGAGCGCGGGACGCCCCTGTTCGGCATCTGCTTCGGCAACCAGATCCTCGGCCGCGCCCTCGGCTTCGGCACCTACAAGCTGAAGTACGGCCACCGCGGCATCAACCAGCCGGTCCAGGACCGCACCACCGGCAAGGTCGAGGTCACCGCCCACAACCACGGCTTCGCCGTGGACGCGCCGCTCGACCAGGTCAGCGAGACGCCCTTCGGCCGCGCCGAGGTGTCCCACGTCTGCCTCAACGACGACGTCGTGGAGGGGCTGCGGCTGCTCGACCAGCCGGCCTTCTCCGTCCAGTACCACCCCGAAGCGGCAGCCGGCCCGCACGACGCCGCCTACCTGTTCGACCGCTTCGTATCCCTGATGGAGGGCCAGCGTGCCTAAGCGCACCGATATCCAGTCCGTCCTGGTCATCGGCTCCGGCCCGATCGTCATCGGCCAGGCCGCCGAGTTCGACTACTCCGGCACCCAGGCGTGCCGCGTGCTCAAGGCCGAGGGCCTGCGCGTCATCCTGGTCAACTCCAACCCGGCGACGATCATGACCGACCCGGAGATCGCCGACGCGACCTACGTCGAGCCGATCACCCCGGAATTCGTCGAGAAGATCATCGCCAAGGAGCGCCCCGACGCCCTGCTGCCCACCCTGGGCGGCCAGACCGCCCTGAACACCGCCATCTCGCTGCACGAGAACGGTGTCCTGGCCAAGTACGGCGTCGAGCTGATCGGCGCCAACGTCGAGGCGATCCACAAGGGCGAGGACCGCGACCGGTTCAAGGAGGTCGTGGAGGAGGTCCGCAAGAAGACCGGGCACGGCGAGTCCGCCCGCTCCGTCATCTGCCACTCCATGGACGAGGTGCTCGCCGGTGTCGAGCAGCTCGGCGGCTACCCGGTCGTCGTGCGGCCCTCCTTCACCATGGGCGGCGCCGGCTCCGGCTTCGCCCACGACGAGGACGAGCTGCGCCGCATCGCCGGCCAGGGCCTCACGCTCTCCCCGACCACCGAGGTCCTCCTGGAGGAGTCCATCCTCGGCTGGAAGGAGTACGAGCTGGAGCTCATGCGCGACAAGCACGACAACGTCGTGGTCGTCTGCTCCATCGAGAACTTCGACCCCATGGGCGTGCACACCGGCGACTCGATCACCGTCGCGCCCGCGATGACGCTGACCGACCGCGAGTACCAGGTACTGCGCGACGTCGGCATCGCGATCATCCGCGAGGTCGGCGTCGACACGGGCGGCTGCAACATCCAGTTCGCGGTCGACCCCGAGGACGGCCGCGTGATCGTCATCGAGATGAACCCGCGCGTGTCGCGTTCCTCGGCGCTGGCCTCCAAGGCGACCGGCTTCCCGATCGCCAAGATCGCCGCCAAGCTCGCCGTGGGCTACACCCTCGACGAGATCCCCAACGACATCACCCGCGAGACCCCGGCCTCCTTCGAGCCCACGCTCGACTACGTGGTCGTCAAGGCGCCCCGGTTCGCCTTCGAGAAGTTCCCGCAGGCCGACTCCACCCTGACCACCACCATGAAGTCGGTCGGCGAGGCCATGGCCATCGGCCGCAACTTCACCGAGGCCTTCCAGAAGGCGCTGCGCTCCCTGGAGAAGAAGGGCAGCCAGTTCACCTTCGTCGGCGAGCCCGGCTCCGGCGGGGACAAGGAAGAGCTGCTGCGCGAGGCCGTCCGGCCCACCGACGGGCGCATCAACGCCGTCATGCAGGCCATCCGCGCGGGCGCCACCCCCGAGGAGGTCTTCGAGGCCACCAAGATCGACCCGTGGTTCGTCGACCAGCTGTTCCTCATCAAGGAGCTCGCCGACGACCTCGCGGCGGCCGCCGAGCTGACCCCCGAGCTGCTCGCCGAGGCCAAGCGGCACGGCTTCTCCGACCAGCAGATCGCCGAGATCCGCGGCCTGCGCGAGGACGTGGTGCGCGAGGTGCGGCACGCCCTCGGCATCCGGCCGGTCTACAAGACGGTCGACACCTGCGCCGCCGAGTTCGCCGCGCAGACGCCGTACTTCTACTCCTCCTACGACGAGGAGAGCGAGGTCGAGCCGCGCGAGAAGCCGGCCGTCATCATCCTCGGCTCCGGCCCGAACCGCATCGGCCAGGGCATCGAGTTCGACTACTCCTGCGTGCACGCCTCCTTCGCGCTGTCCGACGCCGGGTACGAGACGGTGATGGTCAACTGCAACCCGGAGACCGTCTCCACCGACTACGACACCTCCGACCGGCTCTACTTCGAGCCGCTGACGCTGGAGGACGTGCTGGAGATCGTCCACGCGGAGGCCAAGGCCGGCCCGATCGCGGGCGTGATCGTGCAGCTGGGCGGCCAGACCCCGCTGGGTCTCGCCCAGGCGCTGAAGGACAACGGCGTGCCGATCGTCGGCACCTCGCCCGAGGCCATCCACGCGGCCGAGGACCGGGGTGCCTTCGGCCGGGTGCTGAAGGAGGCCGGTCTGCCGGCGCCCAAGCACGGCACCGCCACCACCTTCGCCGAGGCCAAGGCGATCGCCGACGAGATCGGCTACCCGGTGCTGGTCCGCCCGTCGTACGTCCTCGGCGGGCGCGGCATGGAGATCGTCTACGACGAGACCCGCCTGGCCGCCTACATCGCCGAGTCGACCGAGATCAGCCCCACCCGTCCGGTGCTCGTCGACCGCTTCCTGGACGACGCCATCGAGATCGACGTCGACGCCCTGTACGACGGCGAGGAGCTGTACCTCGGCGGCGTCATGGAGCACATCGAGGAGGCCGGCATCCACTCCGGCGACTCGGCGTGCGCGCTGCCCCCGATCACCCTGGGCGGCTTCGACATCAAGCGCCTGCGCACCTCCACCGAGGCGATCGCCAAGGGCGTCGGGGTGCGCGGCCTGATCAACATCCAGTTCGCGATGGCCGGCGACATCCTGTACGTGCTGGAGGCCAACCCGCGCGCCTCGCGCACCGTGCCCTTCACCTCCAAGGCGACCGCGGTGCCGCTGGCCAAGGCCGCCGCCCGGATCTCGCTCGGCGCCACCATCGCCCAGCTGCGCGAGGAGGGCCTGCTGCCGAAGAGCGGCGACGGCGGCGAGCTGCCGCTGGACGCGCCGATCTCCGTCAAGGAGGCCGTGATGCCCTGGAGCCGCTTCCGGGACACCTCCGGCCGCGGCGTGGACACCGTCCTCGGCCCGGAGATGCGCTCCACCGGCGAGGTCATGGGCATCGACTCGGTCTTCGGCACGGCGTACGCCAAGTCGCAGGCCGGCGCCTACGGCGCGCTGCCGACCAAGGGCCGGGCCTTCATCTCGGTCGCCAACCGCGACAAGCGGTCGATGATCTTCCCGGCGCGCGAGCTGGTCGCCCACGGCTTCGAACTGCTCGCCACCTCGGGCACCGCCGAGGTCCTCAAGCGCAACGGCCTCAACGCCACCGTGGTGCGCAAGCAGTCCGAGGGCACCGGACCCAACGGTGAGCGGACCATCGTCCAGCTCATCCACGACGGCGAGGTCGACCTCATCGTCAACACCCCGTACGGCACCGGAGGCCGCCTCGACGGCTACGAGATCCGTACGGCGGCCGTCGCCCGCTCGGTGCCGTGCCTGACCACGGTCCAGGCGCTCGCCGCCGCCGTCCAGGGCATCGACGCCCTGAACCGCGGCGAGGTGGGCGTCCGTTCACTCCAGGAACACGCGGAACACCTGACCGCGGCCCGCGACTAGCAGCCGAAGAGGGGGACACCGGAAACGGTGTCCCCCTCTTCATGAGGCTCTCCCACAGCTTTTCGACGAGGACATACTGATGTACAAGCTCTTCTTCCGCCTGGTCTTCCGGCGGATGGACCCGGAGCGGGCCCACCACCTCGCCTTCCGCTGGATCCGGCTGGCCGCCCGCGTCCCCGTGCTGCGCACCTTCGTCGCGGCCGCGCTGGCCCCCCGCTACCGGGAACTGCGCACCGAGGCGTTCGGCCTGCGCATGCACGGTCCCTTCGGGCTCGCCGCCGGCTTCGACAAGAACGCCGTCGCCATCGACGGCATGTCCATGCTGGGCTTCGACCACGTCGAGATCGGCACGGTCACCGGCGAGCCGCAGCCCGGCAACCCCAGGCAGCGGCTGTTCCGCCTGGTCGCCGACCGGGCGCTGATCAACCGCATGGGCTTCAACAACGACGGCTCACTGGCGGTCGCCGCCCGTCTGGCCGGCCGTACGCCCGTCTTCCGCACCGTCGTGGGCGTCAACATCGGCAAGACCAAGGTCGTCCCCGAGGCGGAGGCCGTCGGGGACTACGTGAAGTCGGCCGAGCGGCTGGCACCGTACGCCGACTACCTGGTCGTCAACGTGTCCTCGCCCAACACGCCGGGCCTGCGCGACCTGCAGGCGACCGAGGCGCTGCGGCCGCTGCTGACGGCCGTGCGCGAGGCGGCCGACCGCGCGGTCCCCGGCCGCCGCGTCCCGCTCCTGGTGAAGATCGCTCCCGACCTGGCCGACGAGGACGTCGACGCCGTCGCCGACCTGGCCGTCGAACTCGGGCTGGACGGCATCATCGCCACCAACACCACCATCGCGCGCGAGGGGCTCGGACTGTCCTCCGACCCCGCGCTGGTGAAGGAGGCCGGCGGGCTGTCCGGCGCCCCGCTCAAGGAGCGCTCCCTGGAGGTCCTGCGCCGCCTGTACGCGCGCGTGGGCGACCGCATCACCCTGGTGGGCGTCGGCGGCGTCGAGAACGCCGAGGACGCCTGGCAGCGCATCCTGGCGGGCGCCACGCTGGTCCAGGGCTACAGCGCGTTCGTCTACGAGGGTCCCTTCTGGGGCCGCGCCGTCCACAAGGGCCTGGCCGCGCGCCTGCGCAACAGCCCGTACGCCACCCTCGCCGACGCGGTCGGCGCCGACGTGAGGAAGCCCCGATGACCGGCAGGACGGTCCTGGAACCCTTCGGTGCCCGGCTGCGCCGTGCCATGGACGAGCGTGGGCCGCTGTGCGTGGGCATCGACCCGCACGCCTCCCTGCTGGCCCAGTGGGGCCTGGACGACGACGTGGCCGGCCTGGAGCGGTTCAGCCGCACCGTCGTGGAGGCGCTGGCCGACCGGGTCGCCGTGCTCAAGCCGCAGAGCGCCTTCTTCGAGCGCTTCGGCTCCCGGGGCGTGGCCGTGCTGGAGGAGTCGGTCGCCCAGGCCCGCTCGGCCGGCGCGCTGGTCGTGATGGACGCCAAGCGCGGCGACATCGGCTCGACCATGGCCGCGTACGCCGAGGCCTTCCTGCGTGAGGACGCCCCGCTCTTCTCGGACGCGCTGACGGTCTCCCCGTACCTCGGCTACGGATCACTGGCACCGGCGGTGTCGCTGGCGCGCGAGACCGGCGCCGGGTTGTTCGTGCTGGCGCTGACCTCCAACCCGGAGGGCGGCGAGGTGCAGCACGCGGTGCGCGGGGACGACCGCGGCGGCCCGGACGTGGGCGCGACCGTGCTGCGTCATCTGGCCGCCGAGAACGGGGACGACCGGCCCCTGGGGTCCTTCGGCGCGGTGGTGGGCGCCACGCTGGGTGACCTGTCGTCGTACGACCTGGACATCAACGGACCTCTGCTGGCGCCCGGTATCGGCGCCCAGGGGGCGACGGCGGCCGATCTGCCCCGGGTCTTCGGCGCGGCCGTGCGCAACGTGGTGCCGAACGTCAGCCGCGGTGTGCTGCGGCACGGTCCCGACGTGGTCGCTCTGCGTGACGCCGCGGACCGGTTCGCCGACGAGGTGCGGGACGCGGTGGCGTCCGCCTGACCCCTTCGACCGCCCGTTCGACCGGCCGCTCGGGCCGGCGGACGGGCGGCCTCGTGGTGACCCGAGTCTGAATACACCCTCAAATCCGGGGCAATATGTCTTAAATGTCCGTCCTGACGGAGGCTGACCAGGACTTTTCCTCTGTTCTCGCTGACTCTGGCGGACTTGACCGCTAGTCTCCGACGTGAGTCGGCGGGCAAGCGTGTTGCTCGTGGCTCCCCAGGTGTGGGGCGACTAGGTTCCTCACCGGTCCGTATCCGACAGTTCGACATCCGAGGTGACGTAGGCGTGGCTCTTCCGCCCCTTACCCCCGAACAGCGCGCAGCCGCGCTCGAAAAGGCCGCCGCGGCTCGCCGGGAGCGGGCCGAGGTCAAGAATCGACTCAAGCACTCCGGCGCCTCCCTGCACGAGGTCATCAAGCAGGGCCAGGAGAACGACGTCATCGGCAAGATGAAGGTCTCCGCCCTGCTGGAGTCCCTGCCGGGCGTGGGCAAGGTCCGCGCCAAGCAGATCATGGAGCGACTCGGCATCTCCGAGAGCCGGCGCGTGCGCGGCCTCGGCTCCAACCAGATCGCCTCCCTGGAGCGTGAGTTCGGCAGCACCGGTTCCTGATCCCGGGCACTGCCGGGAAGGGAGTCCCGGGCACTCCGGGATTGCTGGAATAATCGCTGCATGAGTGAACGTCCGCGGCTGACCGTGCTCTCCGGCCCCTCCGGGGTCGGCAAGAGCACGGTCGTCGCCCATATGCGCAAGGAACACCCCGAGGTCTGGCTCTCGGTGTCGGCGACGACCCGCAAGCCCCGCCCCGGCGAGCGGCACGGAGTCCACTACTTCTTCGTCACGGACGACGAGATGGACAAGCTGATCGCCAACGGCGAGCTGCTGGAGTGGGCCGAGTTCGCCGGCAACCGCTACGGCACGCCCCGCCGTGCCGTGCTGGAACGGCTGGAGGCAGGTGAGCCGGTCCTGCTGGAGATCGACCTCCAGGGCGCACGGCAGGTCCGCGAGTCCATGCCCGAGGCCCAGCTGGTGTTCCTGGCCCCTCCCTCCTGGGAAGAGCTCGTGCGCAGACTCACCGGGCGGGGCACCGAGGCGCCCGAGGTCATCGAGCGCCGTCTGGACGCGGCCAAGGTCGAGCTGGCGGCCGAGCCGGAGTTCGACGAGACCCTGGTCAACACCTCCGTCGAGGATGTGGCGCGCGAGCTGCTAGCCTTGATGGATGTTGTGTGATCGCGAGCATGTGATCACGATCGATCTTTTCCCACCCATCGGAAGGTAGAGCGTGTCCTCTTCCATCTCCGCGCCCGAGGGCATCATCAACCCGCCGATCGACGAGCTCCTCGAGGCCACCGACTCGAAGTACAGCCTCGTGATCTACGCGGCCAAGCGGGCCCGCCAGATCAACGCGTACTACTCGCAGCTCGGCGAGGGCCTCCTCGAGTACGTCGGTCCGCTCGTCGACACCCACGTCCACGAGAAGCCGCTCTCGATCGCCCTGCGGGAGATCAACGCGGGTCTGCTGACGTCCGAGGCCATCGAGGGCCCGGTGCAGTAATACGATCGGCTCGCAGTAGCTTTTTCCACAGGCCCGGCAGCGCGACTGCCGGGCCTGTGGTGTGTAGTGGAGTCGTATGTTTCCGAGGCCGGGGAGAGACGGTGGCCAAGCCGAAGGTCGTTCTGGGGGTCAGCGGCGGAATCGCCGCCTACAAGGCGTGCGAGCTGCTGCGCAGATTCACCGAGTCCGGTCATGATGTACGCGTCGTGCCCACCGCCTCGGCGCTCCACTTCGTCGGAGCGGCCACCTGGTCGGCCCTGTCCGGCAACCCCGTCTCGACGGAGGTCTGGGACGATGTCCACCAGGTGCCGCACGTGCGGATCGGCCAGCACGCCGACCTGGTCGTCGTCGCCCCGGCGACCGCCGACACGCTCGCCCGGGCCGCCCACGGCATCGCCGACGACCTGCTGACCAACACCCTGCTCACGGCCCGCTGCCCGGTCGTCTTCGCCCCCGCCATGCACACCGAGATGTGGGAGCACTCGGCCACCCAGGAGAACGTGGCGACGCTGCGCCGCCGCGGTGCCCTGGTGATCGAGCCGGCGGTCGGCCGGCTCACCGGCGTCGACACCGGCAAGGGCCGGCTGCCCGACCCGGCCGAGATCTTCGACACCTGCCGCCGGGTCCTCGCCCGGGGAGTCCGCCGACCCGACCTCACCGGCCGGCACGTCGTGGTCAGCGCAGGCGGCACCAGGGAACCCCTCGATCCCGTGCGCTTCCTCGGCAACCGCTCCTCCGGCAAGCAGGGCTACGCCCTCGCCCGCACCGCCGCCGCCCGCGGCGCCCGGGTCACGCTGATCGCGGCCAACACCGGCCTGCCCGATCCGGCCGGGGTCGACGTGGTCCAGGTCGGCACCGCCGTGCAACTGCGCGAGTCCGTCCTCAAGGCCGCCGCCGACGCCGACGCGGTGGTGATGGCCGCCGCCGTCGCCGACTTCCGCCCCGCCGTCTACGCCACCGGAAAGATCAAGAAGAGGGACGGCGAAGAGCCGGAGCCGATCGTTCTGGTGCGGAATCCGGACATCCTCGCGGAGCTCTCGGCCGACCGTGCCCGCCCCGGCCAGGTCGTCGTCGGCTTCGCCGCCGAGACCGACGACGTGCTCGCCAACGGGCGGCGCAAGCTGGAGCGCAAGGGCTGCGATCTGCTGGTGGTGAACGAGGTGGGGGAGCGCAGGACCTTCGGCGCCGAGGACAACGAGGCGGTCGTCCTGGGCGCCGACGGCACCGAGACCCCCGTGCCGCACGGACCCAAGGAGGCCCTGGCCGAAATCGTGTGGGACCTGGTGACACGGCGGCTGGGGTGACCTTTTGATGCGGCTCCGAGGATCCCCCCGGTCTCACCGCTTTCGGTGTGGCGGCCCTGGCCAACGGCAGACAGCATTGACACAATGCCCGTGCCGCAGGTCACAGCGCTCCCGAGAGGCGAGACAGGGGGACCCGTGGTCGGGCACGACCGATAAACTGTTCCCGGACGACGCCGGGCGCAGCCTCCGTCGCGTCCGCCAATGATCAGCCAGCAGCCGCTGCAACCACAGGGAGCGTTGTGTCCCGTCGCCTGTTCACCTCGGAGTCCGTGACCGAGGGTCACCCCGACAAGATCGCTGACCAGATCAGCGACACCATTCTCGACGCGCTTCTGCGCGAGGACCCGACCTCCCGGGTCGCCGTCGAGACGCTGATCACCACCGGTCTGGTGCACGTGGCCGGCGAGGTCACGACCAAGGCGTACGCGGACATCGCGACGCTGGTGCGCAACAAGGTCCTCGACATCGGCTACGACTCCTCCAAGAAGGGCTTCGACGGCGCCTCCTGCGGCGTGTCGGTGTCCATCGGCGCGCAGTCCCCGGACATCGCGCAGGGCGTCGACGCCGCCTACGAGGCGCGCGTCGAAGGTGCCTCCCGAGGGGACCAGGGAGACGAGCTGGACCAGCAGGGCGCCGGTGACCAGGGCCTGATGTTCGGCTACGCCACCGACGAGACGCCCACCCTGATGCCGCTGCCGATCTTCCTGGCGCACCGCCTGTCCAAGCGCCTGTCGGACGTGCGCAAGAACGGCACGATCCCCTACCTGCGCCCCGACGGCAAGACCCAGGTCACCATCGAGTACGACGGTGACAAGGCGGTCCGCCTCGACACGGTCGTGGTCTCCTCCCAGCACGCCAGCGACATCGACCTGGACTCGCTGCTGGCCCCCGACATCCGCGAGTTCGTCGTGGAACCGGAGCTGAAGGCGCTGCTCGACGAGGGCATCAAGCTCGACACCGACGACTACCGCCTGCTGGTCAACCCGACCGGCCGCTTCGAGATCGGCGGCCCGATGGGTGACGCCGGCCTGACCGGCCGCAAGATCATTATCGACACCTACGGCGGTATGGCCCGCCACGGCGGCGGCGCCTTCTCCGGCAAGGACCCGTCCAAGGTGGACCGCTCGGCGGCGTACGCCATGCGCTGGGTCGCCAAGAACGTGGTGGCGGCGGGCCTGGCCTCCCGCTGTGAGGTCCAGGTCGCCTACGCGATCGGCAAGGCCGAGCCCGTCGGCCTGTTCGTCGAGACCTTCGGCACCCACAAGGTCGACCCCGAGAAGATCGAGAAGGCCATCGACGAGGTCTTCGACCTCCGCCCGGCCGCGATCATCCGCGACCTCGACCTGCTCCGCCCGATCTACGCACAGACCGCCGCCTACGGCCACTTCGGCCGTGAGCTGCCCGACTTCACCTGGGAGACCACGGACCGCGTGGAGGCCCTGCGCCAGGCCGCCGGACTCTAGGCCCCGCAGCCTCGCAGGCCCGGCACTCTTCGGGGTGCCGGGCCTCGGCGTTCCACGGCCCGCTCCGCCCGGCACCCGATGTCAGTGGCGTTTGGTAAGAATGCAAGCGTGAGCAGCGACAACGGCACCGGTGACGGCGCGGACGGGGCGCCGCCCGAGCAGCTCGCGCTGATCCGGGAGAGCCTGCGCAAGGCCAAGGCACCCCGCGCCAAGCCGCGCACCTGGCGGGGGGCCGCGCTGGCGGAGCGGCTCCCGGTGGCCCGGGTGCTCGTCGACAAGGGCGTACTCCACCTCGACCGCTACTTCGACTACGCAGTGCCGGCCGAACTGGACGCCGACGCGCAGCCGGGGGTACGGGTACGGGTACGGTTCGGGGCCGGCCGGCACCGCGTCCGCGAAGGCCGGCGCGAGGGCGGTGGGCTCATCGACGGGTTCCTCGTCGAGCGGATCGCCGAGAGCGACTACTCCGGACCGCTCGCCGCGCTCGCCCAGGTGGTCTCACCCGAACCGGTGCTCGGCCCCGAGCTGCTGCGCCTCACCCGCGCCGTCGCCGACCGCTACGCCGGCAGCCTCGCCGACGTGCTGCAACTGGCCGTACCGCCGCGCAACGCACGGGCCGAGCAGCGGCCCTCCCCCGCACCGCTGCCGCCGCCGCCCGCTCCGCAACCGGGCTCCTGGGCGCGGTACGAACACGGCACGGCGTTCCTCGAATCGCTCGCCTCGGGCGGCGCGCCGCGCGCCGTGTGGCACGCGCTGCCCGGGCCGCGGTGGAGCGACGAACTGGCCCGCACTGTCGCCGCCACGCTGGCCTCGGGACGCGGCGCGCTCGTCGTCGTGCCGGACGGGCGGGCCGCGGCGCGGGTCGACGCCGCCCTCACGGCGCTGCTGGGGGAGGGGCGGCACGCGCTGCTGACCGCCGACGCCGGGCCCGAGAAGCGCTACCGGGAGTGGCTCGCGGTGCGACGGGGGTCGGTGCGGGCGGTCGTGGGCACCCGGGCCGCCATGTTCGCGCCCGTCCGCGACCTCGGACTGGTCGTCGTGTGGGACGACGGCGACGACAGCCACAGCGAGCCGCACGCGCCGCAGCCCCACGCTCGCGACGTGCTGCTGCTGCGGGCCGCACAGGACGGCTGCGCCTTCCTGGCGGGCGGCTGGAGCTGCACCGTCGAGGCCGCCCAACTGGTGGAGAGCGGGTGGGCGCGGCCGCTGGTCGCCTCACGGGACGAGATCCGGCGGGCCGCCCCGCTGGTGCGCACGGTCGGCGACCAGGACCTGGCGCGGGACGAGGCGGCGCGTGCCGCCCGGCTGCCGACCCTGGCCTGGCAGGCGGTCCGGGACGGGCTGCGCGGCGGGCCGGTGCTGGTGCAGGTGCCCCGGCGGGGCTACGTGCCGCGCATGGCCTGCGCCCGCTGCCGGGAGCCGGCCCGGTGCCGGCACTGCTCCGGCCCGCTGGAGGCACGGGACGCGGGCGCCCTGGCGTGCGGCTGGTGCGGACGCGGGGAGTCGGACTGGCACTGCCCGGAATGCGGGGCCTTCCGGCTGCGGGCCCAGATCGTGGGCGCGCGGCGCACCGCCGAGGAACTGGGGCGCGCCTTCCCGGCCGTGCCGGTGCGCACCTCGGGACGGGAGCACGTGCTGGACACCGTGCCGGACACCCCCGCGCTGGTCGTCAGCACTCCCGGAGCGGAGCCCGTGGCCGAGGGCGGGTACGCGGCGGCCCTGCTGCTGGACGGCTGGGCCATGCTCGGACGGCCCGACCTGCGGGCCGGGGAGGACGCGCTGCGCCGGTGGATCGCGGCCGCAGCCCTGGTCCGGCCGCAGGACGCCGGCGGGAACGTGGTGGTGGTGGCCGAGCCGACGCTGCGGCCGGTGCAGGCGCTGGTGCGCTGGGATCCGGTAGGACACGCGGTGCGCGAGCTGGCGGACCGCGCCGAGCTCGGCTTTCCACCCGTCTCGCGGATGGCGGCGGTGTCGGGGGCCGGGGACGCGGTCGCCGGGTTCCTCGACACCGTGGAGCTGCCGCCCGAGGCGGAGGTGCTGGGGCCGGTCCCGCTCCCGGTCACTCCGGCCGGCCGGCCCCGGCGGCCCGGCGCCCCGCCCCCCGGCGAACAGTGGGAGCGCGCCCTGATCCGTGTGCCACCGGGACGGGGCGCCGCCCTGGCCGCCGCCCTGAAGGCCGCTCAGGCGGCCCGCACGGCCCGGGGAGGCGGAGGCCCCACGGCCGGCGTCCGGAGCGCCGACACGGGCGTCGGGGGTGGTCGTCGGGGCGGGTGGTCCGCGGGTGCCGGTACCGGTGCGGGGACACCGGCCGCGGGTTCCGGTGCGGGTGCGGGTGCCGGGGGTGAGGCGGCGCGGGTGTGGGTGCGGGTGGATCCGCCGGACATCGGGTGACGGGGCGGGGGCGGGCGGCGGTGCCGGGGCGGGTGGTGGCCGGAGTGGCGGTTTCCGTCCCGGAGTGGCGGTTCCCGGCTCGGGGGCGGGCGACGGCACCGGTGGCGGCGTGGGCGCCGCCGGCACAGGGGTTGGAGCCCGTGCGGCGTCTCCGGCCGGTCGTGTGGCCCGGGGCGGGTGTCCGGGGTCCGGGTGCTGCTGCCGGTGTGGGGGGCGCAGGCGCCGGGCCGGTGCGGGTGTGTCTGGGATGCGAGTGCTGCGGCCGGTGCGGGTGCAGGTGCCGCTGCCGGTGCGGGTGTCTGGAGGTGCAGGTGCTGCGGCCCGTGCATGCGCTGGTGCGCCGGGGCCGGCGGGAGTGTCTCGAGCGTGGGTTCCCGGTCCGGTGCGGGCACTTCGGGCGCAGCATCCCCTTCGGCGGGGAGGGCGTTTCTCGCGGTGGGCGCCCGGGAGGGGACCGCCCTCCCGGTCAGCCGGGAGGGGACCGCCCTCCCGGTCAGCCGGGAGGGCGGGTGAGGTCGGGGACTGCTCGGGTCAGCCGTTGCGGGGGCCGGGGAGCGCGGTCGGCCTGACGTCGTCGCGCAGGGCCGGGCTGCCCGCCGTCGGCTGGGTGGGCATGGAGCGGGCCGCGGGGACGGTGGGGACCGGAGAGATGCCGGTGCCCACGTTGACCGTGCGGGCGCTGGACGGCTCCGCGGTCCGGTCCGGCTCGGCCGGCGCCTGGGCCGCGGCACGCCGGGCGCCGTAACGCCGGTGCACCGCCTGCTTGGTGACGCCCAGGGCCGAGCCCACGGCGTCCCACGAGAAGCCGAGCGAGCGGTCGAAGTCCACCGCCGCGGTGACCAGGGTTTCGACGCTGTCCCGCAGCTCCTGGGCGAGACGGACGGTGGGAGCGGGCGCGCGTCCGTAGACGACGAAGCCCGTGGACGGGCCGGAGCGGCGCGGGCGGTAGACGTTGCCCAGCTGGGCGGTGAGGGTACGCAGCGCGTCCACCTGCCGGCGGACCCGCTCGATGTCCCGCACCAGCAAGTGCAGGCTGGCCCGGGCCTGGGCGTCGTGGGTTGCGTGGTCGGCCATGAACAAGCCTCTCGAACCGGCGTTGGGAGAAAGAGGTCAACTCTTTCTTGACCAACGCCCGTCCGCTCGTGTTGGTCACGGTAGGGGGCGTATGGGCATATGCATACGCCCCCCGGCCGGGCATCCCCACGAGGCCTCCCGGCGCCGGTCGGTGCCTCCCGGCTCCGGCCGGGGCCCCGGTCGTGTGCCGGGGATCATAAACTGGTGTGTCGCCCGTCGTCCTTCCGTCCGAGAGGCCCGTGCTCTTCCATGAAGCTTGTCTTCGCCGGTACCCCCGAGGTCGCCGTTCCCGCTCTGGACGCTCTGATCGCCTCCGGGCGGCACGAGGTGGCCGCCGTCGTCACCCGTCCCGACGCTCCCGCGGGGCGGGGCCGTCGGCTCATCGCGTCGCCCGTGGCGCAGCGGGCGGAGGAGGCCGGGATCGAGGTGCTCAAGCCCGCCCGGCCGCGCGACCCCGGTTTCCTGGAGCGGCTCGGGGAGATCGCGCCGGACTGCTGCCCCGTCGTCGCCTACGGGGCCCTGCTGCCCCGGGTCGCCCTGGACATCCCCGCGCACGGCTGGGTGAACCTGCACTTCTCGCTGCTGCCCGCCTGGCGCGGAGCCGCGCCCGTGCAGCACTCCCTCATGGCGGGCGACGAGATCACCGGCGCCTCCACCTTCCTCATCGAGGAGGGTCTGGACTCCGGGCCCGTCTACGGCACCGTCACCGAGGAGATCCGGCCCACCGACACCAGCGGCGACCTGCTGACCCGGCTCGCCTTCGCCGGTGCCGGACTGCTCGCCGCCACCATGGACGGCATCGAGGACGGCTCCCTGAAGGCGGTACCGCAGCCGGGCGAGGGCATCAGCCTCGCCCCCAAGATCACCGTCGAGGACGCCCAGGTCGACTGGACAGCCCCGGCGCTGCGCGTCGACCGGGTGGTACGCGGCTGCACTCCGGCCCCCGGCGCCTGGACCGTCTTCCGCGGCGAGCGGCTCAAGCTGATCCAGGTCACCCCGGTCCCCGAGCGGACCGACCTCGCTCCCGGGCAGCTCGCCGTCGGCAAGAACAGCGTCCATGCCGGCACCGGGTCGTACGCCGTGGAGCTGGTGTGGGTGCAGGCGCAGGGCAAGAAGCCGATGCGGGCCGCCGACTGGGCGCGCGGCGTGCGCATCGCCGAGGGCGAGCACGTCGGCAGCTAGGGCCGGCGACCCGCCTGTGCTCCGGTGGGGCGAGCGCGGGCCAGGGCACCGCGACGGGGCACGCGAGGCCCGGCGTACGCTGGGTGCCCAGTCCGTTCTGCGATCCGGAGCACCTTTTTCGTGAGCGATCAGTCCCGCCGTCCCCGCCGCCCCGGCAAGCCCTACCGCCGGCCCCAGAAGGACCCCGTGCGCATCCTCGCCTTCGAGGCGCTGCGCGCGGTGGACGAGCGGGACGCCTACGCCAACCTCGTGCTGCCGCCGCTGCTGCGCAAGGCACGCGAGCAGGAGGGCCCCGAGCGGTTCGACGGCCGGGACGCGGCGCTGGCCACCGAGCTGGTGTACGGCACGCTCCGGCGGCAGGGGACGTACGACGCGATCATCGCCGCCTGCGTCGACCGGCCCCTGCGGGAGGTCGACCCGCCGGTGCTGGACGTGCTCGGCCTCGGGGCGCACCAGCTGCTCGGGACGCGGATCCCGGCCCACGCCGCCGTCTCCGCGACCGTGGAACTGGCGCGGGTGGTGCTCGGGGACGGGCGCGCCAAGTTCGTCAACGCCGTACTGCGCAAGATCGCCCAGGACGACCTCGACGGCTGGCTGGCCCGGGTCGCGCCGCCCTACGACGAGGACCCCGAGGAGCACCTCGCCGTCGTCCACTCGCACCCCCGCTGGGTCGTCTCCGCGCTGTGGGACTCCCTCGGCGGCGGCCGGGCCGGCATCGAGAAGCTGCTGGCGGCGGACAACGAGCGGCCCGAGGTGACCCTGGTCGCCCGTCCCGGCCGCGCCACCCCCGAAGAACTGCTGGACGAGGACGCCGCTGCCCCCGGCCGCTGGTCCCCGTACGCGGTACGGCTCACCGAGGGCGGCGAGCCCGGCGCCGTCGAGGCCGTACGGCAGGGCCGGGCCGGCGTCCAGGACGAGGGCAGCCAGCTGGTGGCCCTGGCCCTGGCCGACGCGCCCCTCGAAGGGCCCGACGAGCGATGGCTCGACGGGTGTGCGGGGCCCGGCGGCAAGGCGGCGCTGCTGGGAGCACTCGCCGCCGCGCGCGGGGCCACCCTGCTCGCCTCGGAGAAGCAGCCGCACCGGGCGGGACTGGTCGCGCGGGCCCTCGCCGGGAACCCGGGGCCCTACCAGGTCATCGCCGCCGACGGCACCCGCCCGCCGTGGCGGCCCGGCTCCTTCGACCGAGTGCTGGTGGACGTGCCCTGCACCGGGCTCGGCGCACTGCGCAGGCGGCCCGAGGCCAGATGGCGGCGCCGGCCGGAGGACCTCGACGGGTTCGCCCCGCTGCAGCGCGGCCTGCTGCGCTCCGCACTGGAGGCCGTACGGGTCGGCGGCGTCGTCGGGTACGCCACCTGCTCGCCCCACCTCGCGGAGACCCGGGCCGTCGTCGCGGACGTGCTCAAGCAGTACCCCGGGACCGACCTGATCGACGCGCGGCCCCTGCTGCCGGGCGTGCCGGAGCTGGGGGAGGGCCCCGACGTGCAGCTGTGGCCGCACCTCCACGGGACCGACGCGATGTACCTGGCGCTGATCCGGCGGACCGGCTAGGTGTTCTGTCCGGGGAGGGTGGTGACCGGCGCGCCGGGTGCTCGACCGGGTGAAGGCCCTGGTGGCGGCGCCTGTCAGGCGTCCTGCCGGGCGTCCTGCCGGGCGGCCCCGTCGCGCCGTGCCAGCGGGTGGGGCCACCACACCTTCTTCCCGGTGTCCAGGAAGAGGGCCGTGACCAGGACCGAGCGGATGATGAAGGTGTCGAGCAGGACACCGAGGGCGACCGCGAAGCCGATCTCCGCGAAACCGACCATGGGCAGCGTGCCGAGGGCGGCGAAGGTGCCCGCCAGGACCAGGCCCGCCGAGGTGATCACCGCGCCGGTGGCGGCGAGCCCGGTCACCACGCCCGGCCGGGTGCCCTGGCGGATCGCCTCCTCACGGATCCGGGTGGTCAGGAAGATGTTGTAGTCGATGCCCAGGGCCACCAGGAACACGAAGACGAACAGCGGGAAGGCCACGTCCTCGCCCGCGTAGTCGAAGACGTACCGGAAGGCGAGCGCACTCAGCCCCAGCGCCGTCGCCAGGGACAGCATGACCGTGCCGATCAGCAGCAACGGGGCCACCAGGGCGCGCAGCAGGACCGCGAGCACCAGCAGCACCACCGCCAGGACGAGCGGGATGACCAGATAGTTGTCGTGGGTCTGGGCCCTGTCCATGTCCAGCAGGGCCGCCGTGCCGCCGCCGACCTGGGCGTCGGCGCCGGGCACGGCGTGCACGGCGTCGCGCACCCGGTCCACGGTCGCCTTCGCGGCGGCGCTGTCGGCGGGGTCGGTCAGGGTCGCCTCCAGGAGCACCCGGCCGTCGTGCTCCGGCGCCGCACCCGGCGGCACCCGGATGCTGCTCGGCACGACGCCCGGATCCGCGGCCACCACACGGCCCACCCGCTCGGCCTTGCCGACGTCGGAGACGATGACCAGCGGATCGCCGGTGCCGGCCGGAAAGTACCGCGCGGACACCTCCTGGCCGACGATCGAGTCGGGCTTGTCGGTGAAGGCGTCGGCGTTGCGGATGCCCTCCGCCCGCAGCTGGAACAGACCGAGGGACAGCGCCGCCAGGGCCGCCGCCGTGACACCCCACACCAGACGCGGGCGGCGGGCGATCCGGCGGCCCATGCGCGCCCACAGCCCGCGCTCCGTGGGGTCGGGTGTCCCGTAGTGCGGTACCACCGGCCAGAAGATCCAGCGGCCGAAGACCAGCAGCAGCGCCGGGAACAGCGTGAGCATGGCCAGCAGGGCGACGGTCACGCCGATGGCCGCGACGGGACCGAGACCGCGCGTGGAGTTCATCTCGGCCACCAGCAGGACGAGCATGCTCAGCACGACCGTGAGGCCCGAGGCGAGCACCGCGGGACCCGCCCGGTGCAGCGCCAGCCGCATCGCCTCGTGCCGGTCCTCGTGGCGGCGCAGTTCCTCTCGGTAACGGGCGACCAGCAGCAGCGCGTAGTCGGTGCCCGCGCCGAAGACCAGCACCGTGAGGATGCCCGCACTCTGGCCGTTGACGGTCAGGCCGCCGTGCCGGGCGAGGAGGTAGATCAGCGCCTGCGCGGTGAACAGGGCGGCCACCACCCCGAGCAGCGGCACCAGCAGCAGCGTGGGACTGCGGTAGGTGATCAGCAGCATCACGATCACCACGCCCATCGCGGCGAACAGCAGCGTGGAGTCGATGCCCTCGAACGCCTCGGCGAAGTCCGCGGACGTACCGCCCGGTCCGGTGATGTGCACGGACAACCCGGGCGCGCCGTCGTCGACCTCGGCGCGGATGGAGTCGACGGCGGGGGCGATGCGCTGCCAGCCGCTGGCGTCCATGGTGATCGGTACGAAGACCTGGGCGGCGCGCGGATCGGCGGGCCGGTCGAAGACCGGGCCGCGGGTCTCGTCGCCGCGCACGCCGTGGTCCTCCAGGGTCCGCAGCTGCCGTACGTCCTCGGCGATCCGCGCCCGGTCCGCGGCGGTGAGGCCGCTGTCGCGGGCGTACACCACCACCGCCGGGATCTGCTCCGGCCGGAACTCCTCGGACGCCTCCAGCACCTGGGTGGACTCCGCGGACCCCGGCAGCCACGACTGCGCGTCGTTGTCCTGCGCGTCGTTCAGTTTCGCCCCGAAAGGCGCCGCGACGAGCAGCACCACCACCCACAACCCGACGACGACCCACTTCGACCGCCGCCCGCACACGAACCCGACCGAAGCCTGCTTCCACGCCTCAAGACGCCTCATGAGCAACTCCCTGGGAGGGGCGCGGGACCGGGACACGCGCGGCTCCGGTGCGCCGGTGCGCCAGGCCACCGACGACCCGCGGTCGCCGCACGACAGTACCGCCGGAGCCCGATGCGTCGGACCCCTCGGGGACATGGCAGGCTTGGCACATGGCCGCGCAGATCAACCCCAGCATCCTGTCCGCCGACTTCGCCCGCCTCGCGGACGAGGCGACGGCGGTCGCCGGAGCCGACATGCTCCACGTCGACGTGATGGACAACCATTTCGTCCCGAACCTCACGCTCGGCGTTCCGGTCGTGGAATCACTGGCCCGCGCGACGGACACCCCGCTGGACTGCCACCTGATGATCGAGGCCCCCGACCGCTGGGCTCCGCAGTACGTGGAAGCCGGTGCCTCCTCTGTCACCTTCCACGTCGAGGCCGCCGCCGCTCCCGTGCGGCTGGCCCGGGAGATCCGGGCGAAGGGCGCGCGCGCCTCCATGGCCCTGAAGCCCGCGACGCCCATCGAGCCGTACGAGGACCTCCTCCCCGAACTCGACATGCTGCTGATCATGACGGTCGAGCCCGGATTCGGAGGCCAGGCGTTCCTCGACATCATGCTTCCGAAGATCCGCCGTACCCGCGAGTTGATCAGCAAGCACGGCCTGCAGCTGTGGCTCCAGGTGGACGGCGGGGTCTCCGCCTCGACGATCGAGCGGTGCGCCGAGGCGGGCGCGGACGTCTTCGTCGCCGGCTCCGCCGTGTACGGTGCCGAGGACCCGGCGGAGGCGGTGCGCGCCCTGCGCGCGCGGGCGGAGGCGGCGACCGCCGGGGCGAGCTGGGCGTGCGACCACTGAGCCACAGCAAAGTGAACGGCTCCCACCAGGGCTGATCGACGGCGCCGAATCTGCGAGGATGAACGGCGAATCCAGAATGTGAACAGCAGTGAGGAGATCGCCGTGTCGGGTATGTCGGCGGGCCGGTCAGCCATGCGGATGGGACCCGCTGAGCTGGTGCAGGCGGCGGCCATGGCCCGCCGCTTCTACCTAGAGGGCAAATCCAAGATCCAGATCGCGGAGGAGTTCGGCGTCAGCCGGTTCAAGGTGGCGCGGGTGCTGGAGACGGCCCTGGAACGGGATCTCGTACGGATCGAGATCCGCGTGCCGGCCGAACTGGACGCGGAGCGCTCCGACGCGCTCCGCGCCCGCTACGGTCTCCGGCACGCCGTCGTGGTGGAGTCCCCGGCCGAGGCGGAGGAGACCCCGGATCCGGAGAACCTGGGGGAGGTGGCCGCCGACCTGCTCGGCGAGCTGGTCAACGAGGGGGACGTGCTCGGGCTGGCCTGGGGCCGGTCCACCATCCACATGGCGGCGGCGCTGGACCGGCTGCCGCCCTGCACGGTCGTGCAGCTGACGGGCGTGTACGACGCCGGGACCTCCGAGCGCGGCTCGGTCGAGGCCGTGCGCCGCGCCGCCCAGGTGTCCGGCGGGGACGCCCACCCCATCTACGCGCCGATGCTGCTGCCGGACGCCGCCACCGCGGCCGCCCTGCGCCACCAGACCGGGATCGCCCGGGCCTTCGAGTACTTCGACAAGGTCACGGTCGCCTGCGTCTCCATCGGCTCCTGGGAGCCGGGCATCTCGACGGTGCACGACATGCTCAGCGACGAGGAACGGGCGCACTACGCCTCGCTCGGTGTCGCCGCCGAGATGGCCGCGCACCTCTTCGACGCCGAAGGACGCCGGATCGGGCGGGACCTGGGGGAGCGCTGCATCACCGTGAAGGCGGAGCAGCTCCGCCGTGTTCCGGAGGTCGTCGCGATCGCGGGCGGGCAGCGCAAGGCTCCCGCGATCGACGCCGTCCTGCGGTCGGGGCTCGTCACCAGCCTGGTGACGGACACCTCCGCCGCCGACTTCCTGATGGCGGCCGGCTCGACCCCCCGTCCCGCGCTCAACCGGGCTGACCCGGACGGCGCCTGACGGTGTGTGATGGGTTCCGCTGGACCGGACGGGCCGTGGCAGCACCGCCGGCGCGCTGCCGCGCTTCGACCGCCGGGCGCTCCGGTGCGGCCCCGTCCTGCCGGGCGGGCCGACGGGACGCGGTACGGGGGCCGGGCTGGCCGGCGGGACGCGGTACGGCCTGCGGGGCCGGCGGGACGTGGTACGGGGGCCGACCCGCTCCCCGGCGGGTCCGGCCGCTCCGCCGCGACCGCGCGGGTCCCGGGCGGACGGGGCGACATCGCGGCCGTTCGGTGGCGCCGGCCCTTGGAGGTTCCTCCTAGAGGGGTCCTGACCAGCCTGGATGTTATGACGGGGTATGCCGGGCCCCTGGCCATGGGACACTGAAGTACGTGCTCTTTTCCCCCTGGCACACCTGTCAGGGGGTCACCTCTGATCGACTGGGATGTGCAGCACGTGCGTTTCCTCAACGACATCCAGCCCGCCTACGACCTGACGTACGACGACGTCTTCATGGTGCCGAGCCGCTCCGCGGTCGGCTCGCGTCAGGGCGTGGACCTCTCCTCCCCGGACGGCACGGGGACCACGATCCCGCTGGTCGTCGCCAACATGACGGCCATCGCCGGGCGGCGGATGGCGGAGACCGTCGCGCGGCGCGGCGGACTCGTCGTGATCCCGCAGGACATCCCCCTCGAGGTGATCACCGAGGTGATTGCCTGGGTCAAGAGCCGCCACCTCGTCCTCGACACCCCCATCGTGCTCGCCCCGCACCAGACCGTCGCCGACGCGCTGGCCCTGCTGCCCAAGCGCGCGCACAACGCCGGTGTCGTGGTGGACGAGGACGGCCGGCCCGTCGGCGTGGTCACCGACCGGGACCTCAGCGGCGTCGACCGCTTCACCCAGCTCGAAGTGGTCATGTCCAAGGACCTGCTGCTGATCGACGCCGGCATGGACCCCCGCGAGGCCTTCAACACCCTCGACACCGCCAACCGGCGCTACGCCCCGGCCGTGGACGAGAACGGCAGGCTCGCCGGCATCCTCACCCGCAAGGGCGCCCTGCGCGCCACCCTCTACACGCCGGCCGTCGACCGGAACGGCAGGCTGCGCGTCGCCGCCGCCGTCGGCATCAACGGCGACGTGGCGGGCAAGGCCAAGCAACTGCTCGACGCGGGCGTCGACACCCTCGTCATCGACACGGCGCACGGCCACCAGGAGTCGATGATCAGCGCCGTCAAGGTGGTCCGGGCGCTCGACCCGCAGGTGCCGATCGTCGCCGGCAACATCGTCTCCGCCGAAGGCGTCAAGGACCTGGTCGACGCGGGTGCGGACATCATCAAGGTCGGGGTCGGCCCGGGCGCCATGTGCACCACCCGGATGATGACGGGCGTCGGCCGGCCGCAGTTCTCCGCGGTGCTGGAGTGCGCTGCCGAGGCGAGGAAGTACGGCAAGCACGTCTGGGCCGACGGCGGTGTCCGGCACCCGCGCGACGTCGCCATGGCACTGGCCGCCGGGGCCTCCAACGTCATGATCGGCTCCTGGTTCGCGGGCACCTACGAGTCGCCGGGCGACCTCCAGCACGACGCCCAGGGCCGTGCGTACAAGGAGTCCTTCGGCATGGCGTCCGCCCGCGCGGTGCGCAACCGCACGTCCGAGGAGTCGGCCTACGACCGCGCCCGCAAGGCCCTGTTCGAGGAGGGCATCTCCACCTCCCGCATGTTCCTCGACCCGGCCCGCCCCGGCGTCGAGGACCTGATCGACTCGATCATCGCGGGCGTCCGCTCGTCCTGCACCTACGCCGGGGCCGGCTCCCTCGAGGAGTTCGCCGAGAAGGCCGTGGTCGGCATCCAGAGCGCCGCCGGCTACGCCGAGGGCAAGCCCCTGCACGCCAGCTGGAACTGACCCTCCGCGACGGCCTCTGTCCGTCCCGAGAGGGCCAGTCCCTCCGAGGCGGCCTCCGCTCCTCCCGTCGGCCCCCGTCCCTCCCGCTCCGGTGGAGGACGGGGGCCGTCGGCGTGTCCGGGACGGACGCCCTGGTCTCGTCCGGCGTCCGGTCCGTCGGCATCCGCAACGCTCCATCGCCCCCGTGCAACGAATGTCCGCGACCTGGCGATGAACGCAATGATCATGCGGATACGCGCAAGGTTGCTGCATTACAGGGGCAACGTCCCAGCTCATAGGGTTCTGCGCTGTACGTGGCGTGGCGGGGACCCCGCTCGGTGGGTTCCCGCAGTGTCCACCGGTCCCCGTCGCCCGACCGCAGCGACGAAGGAGTCAGCGCGTGCTCGACCAAGGCGCACCCCCGCAGCAGCGCCCCCTGTCCACCCCGCCGTCCCCCGGGATCGGCGCCCGCCTCATGCGCCGCAAGCCCGTGGAACGCCTGGTCGCCGAGGGTGGCCAGGGGGAGGGAGGGTCCCTGCGGCGCTCCCTGGGGCTGTGGCAGCTCACGATGATCAGCATCGGCGCCACCCTCGGCACCGGCATCTTCGTGGTGCTCGGCGAGGCCGTGCCCAAGGCCGGCCCGGCGGTCACCCTGTCCTTCGTCATCGCCGGTCTGACCGCCCTGTTCTCGGCCCTGTCCTACGCGGAACTGGCCGGCACCATCCCCGTCGCCGGCTCCTCCTACTCGTACGCATACGCAACGATGGGCGAGCTGATCGCCTGGATCTGCGGCTGGTGCCTGGTCCTGGAGTACGGCGTGTCGGTGGCCGCCGTCGCCGTCGGCTGGGGCGAGTACCTCAACGAGCTGCTCGACGGCACGATCGGTGTCACCATCCCCGACGCGCTGTCCGCGCCGCCCGGTGACGGCGGTGTCTTCAACCTGCCCGCGCTGATCGTGGTCCTGCTCGCCATGGCCTTCCTGCTCGGCGGCGCCCGCGAGTCCGCCCGCGCCAACACCGTCATGGTCGTCGTGAAGATCGCCGCGCTGGTGCTGTTCTGCGCGATCGGCGTGCAGGGCTTCCGCTCCGGCAACTACGACCACTTCATGCCGCTGGGCATGGCCGGCGTCAGCGCGGCCGGTGCGACGCTGTTCTTCTCGTACATCGGTTTCGACGCCGCCTCCACCGCCGGTGAGGAGGCGAAGAACGCGCAGCGCGACCTGCCCCGCGCGATCATGCTCTCGCTGGTCATCGTGACCGCGCTGTACGTCCTCGTCGCGGCCGTCGCCGTCGGCGCCCAGCCCTGGCAGCGGTTCGGCGACTCCGAGGCCGCCCTCGCCAAGATCATGAGCGAGGTCACCGGCCAGACGGTCTGGGGCACCGTGCTCGCCCTGTGCGCGGTCGTCGCCATCGCCAGCGTCGTGCTGACCGTGCTGTACGGCCAGACCCGCATCCTCTTCGCGATGTCCCGCGACGGCCTGGTGCCCAAGGTGTTCGGCAAGGTCCACCCGAAGACGGGTGCGCCCCGGCACAACACGGTCATCGTGTCCCTGTTCTGCGGAGTGCTCGCGGCGGCCGTTCCGCTGGGCCAGCTCGCCGACGCCACCAGCATCGGCACGCTGTTCGCCTTCGCGCTCGTCAACGTGGCCGTCGTGGTGCTGCGCCGGACCCGCCCGGAGATGCCGCGCACCTTCCGGGTGCCGCTGTCGCCCCTGCTGCCGGCGGTGGGCTTCGCCTTCTGCGTCTGGATGATGGCCAGCCTCTCCGCCGTCACCTGGGTGGTCTTCGGTGTCTGGATGGCCGTCGGGCTCGTGTTCTACTTCGTGTACGGCCACCGCCGTTCCCGACTCGCGAACATCTGAGAAGTGATCGACCCACCGTGCTGAACGATCTCGACGAACGCATCGTGCACGCCCTCGCCGAGGACGCCCGCCGCTCCTACGCGGACATCGGGCAGATGGTCGGCCTGTCCGCGCCCGCCGTCAAGCGGCGCGTGGACAGGCTGCGGGCGACCGGCGCCATCACCGGCTTCACCGTCCGCGTCGACCCGGCGGCGCTCGGCTGGGAGACCGAGGGGTTCGTCGAGATCTACTGCCGGCGCAACACCTCGCCGGAGACCATCCAGCGGGGCCTGGAGCGCTACCAGGAGGTGGTGTCCGCGTCGACCGTCACCGGGGACGCGGACGCCGTCGCCCAGGTCTTCGCCGCCGACATGCGGCACTTCGAACGGGTGCTGGAGCGCATCGCCGGTGAGCCGTTCGTGGAGCGCACCAGGTCCGTGCTGGTGCTCTCACCGCTGCTGCGCCGCTACTCCTCCGGCTCGCCCACCTGAGCGGGCCGGCCGTCGCGGGGGGCTGCTCGCCGCATGGGCCGGGTGCCGCGCGGGCCGGCAGCGCAGGGCCGGGGGCGGTGCACCGTGCCGAGCTGGTGAGCGGTGCCGAGCCCCCTCCCGTGGGCCGTGTGCCACCCGCTGAGCCGGGCCGTACCGCGCGGAGCGGCAACCGTCACCGCGCGCGTTCCGCGCGCCGGGCTCACTCCGCGTGCCGGCGGACCTCGGCCAGCAGGCGCCGCACCGCCAGCACATGCCCGCGCGTCCCGATCACCAGCAGCCGGTAGAGCCGGCCCAGCGGCCCGGGGAAGACCGCCCGCGTCTCGGCCCGCAGGAGTGTGCGCCCCGCCCCCGCCGCTTCCAGGTGGAAGATCAGGGCGTACGCCGAGAAGCGGTGACGGCCGACGAGCGTCAGCTCCCGACCCGGTACCGCGCCGGCCACGCGGAACCCGGGCAGCGCCGATCCCGGAACCGGCGGCCGGGGGCCGGTGGCGACGCGGTCCGCGCAGCCGAGCAGACGGGCGACGGCGACGGAACGCGGGCTCCGGAACCCACGGTCCACCACCTCGGCGAGGGCCCGCCACACGGCGTCCGGTCCGGCCGCGACGACCGTGGTGTGCGCGTCGACGAAGGGCAGGACAGGGATCTCGGCGGTGTCCATGACGGCACCTTTCGGCAGACGGACCGGAAAACGGCTTCGCTCGGTATCCTCGCCCGCCCTCATCAGCGCCGGCTTCCTGCGGCGGGCCGACAGAGGTGGCCGCGCGGGGGAGGAGACGCCCGGAAGACCTCGTTCTCCCGGCGGACCCCGCCCGCCACGGCCCGCCGTGGGAATCTCCCGCGCGGACGCCCCGGGCCGCCTACCATCGGTGCCATGACCTGGCGACATTGATCCACCGGCCACGCCTCCCGAGGACCGCCTCGGACGCCGTACCTCCGGCATCCGATCCGATCCCGCGGGAAGGCCCCATGACTCTCTCACCCACGCGCGCGCCCTCCGACGGCGTCCGGCGGCTCGCCGTCACGCTCCACGCGCACGCGTTCCTCGACGAGTTCGTCCTGCTCTACCCGGTGTACGCGCTGCTGTTCGCCGACACCGGCCTCACTCTGTGGCAGATCTCCTCCCTCTTCGTCCTCTGGTCGCTCACCGGCGTTCTCCTGGAGGTCCCCTCCGGAGCCTGGGCCGACGCCTTCTCGCGCCGCATGCTGCTGTGGCTCGGCCCCCTGCTGACGGCGGCCGGCTTCGGACTGTGGGTGCTGGCTCCGTCGTACGGGACGTTCGCGCTCGGCTTCGTGCTGTGGGGGGCGCGCGGCGCCCTGGGCTCCGGTGCGCTGGAGGCCCTCGTCTACGAGGAACTGGACCGGCTCGGTGAGAGCCGCCGCTACGCCGGACTCATGGGCCGGGCCCAGGCGGCCGGACAGGTCGCCGTGATGGCGGCCATGGCGCTGGCCGGACCGGCGTTCGCGCTCGGCGGGTACCGGCTCGTCGGCGCGGCGAGCGTGCTCGCGTGTCTGCTGACCGCGGCCGTCGCCACCCGCTTCCCGGAACGGCGGGCGCCGGTGCGCGGCGGTGACGAGGACGGCTGGGCCGCGACCCTGCGCGCCGGCCTGCGCGAGGCGCGGCGCGACCGCTCGGTACGTGGGGCCCTGCTGCTGGTTCCGGCCGTCGCGGCGGTGTGGGGAGCGCTCGACGAGTACACGCCGCTGCTGGCCCTGGACACCGGCGTGGCGGCGGCCACGGTGCCCTACCTGCTGGTGGTGATCTGGGCCGGGGTCAGCGTCGGCAGTCTGCTGGCCGGCCCCGCGGCCCGCCTCGGCCGCCCGGGCCTCGCCGCGCTGCTCACGCTCTGTGCCGTCGCCCTGGCCGCCGGCGCGTCCTGGGGCCGACCGGCCGGCATGGTGCTCGTCGCCGTCGCCTTCGGCGGCTTCCAGCTCGCCACCGTCCTCGCCGACGCCCGCCTGCAGCAACGCATCGAGGGCGCCGCGCGCGCCACCCTCACCTCGCTCGCCGGCCTCGGCACCGAACTGGTCACGATGGCCGTCTACGGCGTGTACGCCACCCTGGGCACCACCGCATCCCACGGCACGGTCTTCACCCTCTTCGCCGTGCCCTACCTGCTCACGGCCCTCCTGCTCACCGCCCGACGCGCCGCACGGGCCCCCGCGCATCCGGGGGGAGGGGGACCGCTCGGCCCGCCCGCGGCGCACCCGCACCCGGGGGCGCGCGACCGGACCGGCGACGACTGACCGCCCAACCGGCACCCGCGCCGCGGCCGACGCTCGCGGGGGAACCGCGCGAGCGGCCTCGCCCGCCCGCTCCCGGAAAGCCCTCCGTGCCCCGCACAACGAATCACCGCCGGTCGGCCCCCGCACGCAACGATTCCCTCACCGGCGCGCAACGGCTCCTCCTTGTCCGGCCTGGTCAGCCGACCGTACCGTCTACGTGGCCCCCCGAACCCCCTTCCGCCCGCTGAGGAACCCGTATGCGCACCGCCCTGCTGCAGAGCTCCGGCCGCCCCGGCTCACCCGCCGAGAACCTGAAGGTGCTCGACGAGGCCGCGGGCCGGGCTGCCGCCGCGGGCGCCGGACTGCTGATCACGCCGGAGATGTTCCTGACGGGCTACGCGATCGGCGACGACATCGCCCGCCTGGCCGAGCCCGCCGACGGTGACGCCGCCGACGCGGTCGCGGAGATCGCCGGCCGGCACGGTGTGGCCGTCGCGTACGGCTACCCGGAGCGCGCCGGCGAGACGGTGTACAACTCCGTCCAGCTGGTCTCGGCGGACGGCACCCGCCTCGCCGGCTACCGCAAGACCCACCTCTTCGGCTGCTTCGAGCGGGACCACTTCGCGCCGGGCGAGCGGCAGGTCGTCCAGGCCGAGCTGAACGGCCTGACCGTCGGCCTGCTGATCTGCTACGACGTCGAGTTCCCGGAGAACGTCCGCGCGCACGCGCTGGCCGGCACCGACCTCCTGGTGGTGCCCACCGCGCAGATGCACCCGTTCCAGTTCGTCGCCGAGTCGATGATCCCGGTGCGGGCCTTCGAGAACCAGATGTACGTCGCCTACGTCAACCGCGTGGGCCGGGAAGGGGAGTTCGAGTTCGTCGGGCTGTCCACACTGGCCGGCCCCGACGGCATCGCCCGCACCCGCGCCGGCCGCGCCGAGCAACTGGTGTTCGCCGACGCCGACCCCGTCTCGCTGGCCGCCTCCCGTGAGGCGAACCCGTACCTCGCGGACCGCCGCCCCGCCCTGTACGGGTCCCTGGTCTGACACCCGCCACTCCCCGAACCACCCCGCGCAAGGAGTCCGTACCCCATGACGTCCACGGTGCCCAACGCCGTCGAGCACGCCGACGAGCAGCAGCCGCCGATCACCATGTTCGGCCCGGACTTCCCCTACGCCTACGACGACTTCCTCGCCCACCCGGCGGGCCTCGGACAGATACCCGCGACCGCGCACGGCACCGAGGTCGCGATCATCGGCGGCGGCCTGTCCGGCGTCGTCGCGGCGTACGAGCTGATGAAGATGGGGCTCAAGCCGGTCGTCTACGAGGCCGACCAGCTCGGCGGGCGGCTGCGCACCGTCGGCTTCGAGGGCTGCGACGAGTCGCTCAACTGCGAGCTGGGCGCGATGCGCTTCCCGCCGTCCTCCACCGCCCTGCAGCACTACATCGACCTCGTCGGCCTGGAGACCAGGCCCTTCCCGAACCCGCTGGCCGAGGCCACCCCCTCGACCGTCGTCGACCTCAAGGGCGAGAGCCACTACGCGGAGACGATCGACGATCTCCCGCAGGTCTACCGGGACGTCGCCGAGGCCTGGAACAAGTGCCTCGACGAGGGCGCCGACTTCTCCGACATGAACCGCGCGATGCGCGAGCGCGACGTCCCGCGCATCCGCGAGATCTGGGCGAAGCTCGTCGAGAAGCTCGACAACCAGACGTTCTACGGCTTCCTCTGCGACTCCGAGGCGTTCCGGTCGTTCCGGCACCGTGAGATCTTCGGCCAGGTCGGCTTCGGCACCGGGGGCTGGGACACCGACTTCCCCAACTCCATCCTGGAGATCCTGCGCGTCGTCTACACCGAGGCCGACGACCACCACCGCGGCATCGTCGGCGGCTCCCAGCAGCTGCCGCTGCGCCTGTGGGAGCGCGAACCCGCGAAGATCGTGCACTGGCCGCACGGCACCTCGCTGGCGAAGCTGCACGCCGACGGCCGGCCGCGCCCGGCCGTGACCCGGCTGCACCGCACCGCGGGCAACCGGATCACCGTCACCGACGCCGACGGCGACATCCGCACCTACACCGCGGCGATCTTCACCGCCCAGTCCTGGATGCTGCTGTCCAAGATCGAGTGCGACGACTCGCTGTTCCCGATCGACCACTGGACGGCGATCGAGCGCACCCACTACATGGAGTCGTCCAAACTGTTCGTGCCGGTCGACCGGCCGTTCTGGCTGGACGAGGCCGTCGACGACCAGGGAAACCCGACGGGCCGGGACACCATGTCGATGACGCTGACGGACCGGATGACCCGCGGCACCTACCTGCTGGACAACGGCCCCGACCAGCCGGCCGTCATCTGCCTCTCGTACACCTGGTGCGACGACAGCCTGAAGTGGCTGCCGCTGTCCGCGAACGAGCGGATGGAGGTCATGCTGAAGTCGCTCGGCGAGATCTACCCGAAGGTCGACATCCGCAGGCACATCATCGGTAACCCGGTGACGGTCTCCTGGGAGAACGAGCCCTACTTCATGGGCGCCTTCAAGGCCAACCTGCCGGGCCACTACCGCTACCAGCGGCGCCTGTTCACGCACTTCATGCAGGACCGGCTGCCCGACGACAAGCGCGGCATCTTCCTCGCCGGCGACGACATCTCCTGGACCGCGGGCTGGGCCGAGGGAGCCGTGCAGACCGCGCTGAACGCGGTCTGGGGCGTGATGCACCACCTCGGCGGCACCACCGACCCGTCCAACCCCGGCCCGGGCGACGTCTACGACGAGATCGCGCCGGTCGAACTCCCCGAGGACTGACGACCCGACCCGGGCTCCTCCGCGGCCCCGCCAGCCGGTCCGGAGGGACCCGGCCCGGCTAGCGGGGCAGCGGCGTCAGCAGCATGCGGCCCGCGAAGCCGACGGCCGCGTCGAGGCGTTCGGTGAACTCCTCGGCGAGCTCCGGCAGCCGGCGCAGGGCCCACAGGGCGCGGGCCGCCGACCAGGCGGCCTCGCGGGCGCGCTCCAGGCTCCAGGAGCCGAGGAAGTGGGTGAGCGGGTCGGCGATCTGCAACAGGTCGGGGCCCGGCATCAGGTCCTCGCGGATCCGTTCCTCCAGCGCGACGAGGAGATCGCCGATCCGCTCGAACTCGTCCTCCAGCGCGACCGGTTCGCAGTCCAGCGCCTGGCAGGTGTCGACGACGGACAGCGCCAGGTCGTGGCCGATGTGCGCGTTGATGCCCGCCAGCGCGAACTGCAGCGGACGGATGCCGGGATGGCGGCGGAACTGGAACAGCGGCCGCCAGCAGGCCGGCGGCCGGTGGCCGGCCGCCGCCGCGTCCACCGCTCTCAGGTACCGTTCGGCGAACCGCACGCCGAGGGTGTTCGCGGCCCGCGCGTCCGTGAACCGGCCGTCGTCGATGTGCCGGCCGACCTCCCGCGTCACGGTGAGATAGACGCGGTTGAAGACCGCGATCCCGTCCCGCGCGGGCAGTGCCGAGTCCAGGGCACGCATCCGGGACAGCACCGCGCCGACGTCGGGGCCGCTGTCTTCCAACTGTTCCATGGGGGGCATGGAGGAAGGGTCGCAGCCCCGCGCCGGGCGATACGGCGACGGCCCCGGCGCTTCCCCGAAACGAGCGAACGCGTGCTTGGGCCGGCCTCCGAGGGCCACCTGATGAGCCGTTCGTCGGGGCGGACCACGGCCGCGGGCGCGGGGTGCGACCGTCGCGGTGCAGGGCCCGGCGGACGCCAAGATCCTTGGTGCGGTTTCGCTTTCGGTCGTGCGTGCGAGTCCGGAGCCTTCTGGGTCGGAACCCGGGGTGAGCATCCGCTTAGGATGGCGGTACGTGTCCCATGCACCCAGGAGTCCCCACCGTGACCGCCGAAGCCCCGATCGCCCCCGCCCCCCTGTCGTACGGCCGGCTGATCCCCGTCACCGTCCACTTCGACGACCTGGACGCGCTCGGTCTGCTGCACAACGCCCGCTACCCGCTGCTCGTGGAGCGGGCCTGGACCGAGCTGTGGCAGGAGCACGGCGTCCGCTTCGACGGGGACTGGGTGGCGGCCGGCGACGCCTGCAACGCGGTCAAGGAACTCCGCGTCACCTACGAGGTCCCCGTGACCAGCCCCGGCACCTACGCCGTCCACCTCTGGCTGGAGCGCCTGGGCACGACGGGGCTGACCTACGGCTTCCGGCTCTGCTCGGCGGACGGTCTCACCACATACGCGCGCGGCACCCGGGTGCTGGTCCGGCTGGACCCGGCCACCCTGCGCCCCGCGCCCTGGAGCGACACCTTCAGGGCTGCCGGTCGGGCACTGCTGCGGCCGGCGGACTGATCTTCGCGCCGGTGCCGCGGTCGGCGCGCAGCACACCCGCGAACACCACCAGCCCGCACGCCAGCACCGTCACCACGCCGAACGACACCATCAGGCTGGTCGCCTGCGCCACACCGCCGATCAGACTCGGCGCGATCAGCCCCGAGGTGTACGTGATCGTCGCGACGCCCGCGATGGCCTGGCTCGGGTTGGGGCCGCTGTGCCCGGCCGCGGCGAAGCACAGCGGGACCACGACGGCGATGCCGAGCCCCATCAGGGCGAAGCCGGCCATCGCCGGTGCCGGGTGACCGCCGGCGACGATCAGCACTCCGCCGAGCACGGCCAGCACCCCGCCGGCGCGGACCGTGCGCACCGGACCGAACCGGTTCACCAGCGCGTCGCCGGCGATCCGTGCCACCGCCATGGTGAGCATGAACCCGGTGGTGCAGGCGGCGGCCAGGCCGGCCGAGGTGCCGAGCTCGTCCTCCAGGTAGACGGCGGACCAGTCCAGGCTGGCGCCCTCCGCGAACACCGCGCAGAAGCCCACCGCGCCGATCAGCAGCGCCGAGCGGGGCGGCAGGGCGAACCGTGGCGGCGGCTCCTCGTCCTCGGTGGGCCGCAGGTCCAGCGCCCAGCGGCAGGCCAGCAGGCCCAGCAGGGTGAGCACGGCCGCCGCCAGCACGTGGTGCAGGCGGGCGTCCGAGCCGAGGTGCGCGGCCAGGGTGCCGCCCGCCGAGCCGAGCAGCGCGCCCGCGCTCCACATGCCGTGCAGACCCGACATGATCGACCGGTCGAGCCGGTGCTCGACCTCGACGCCGAGCGCGTTCATGGCGACGTCGGCCATGCCGGCCGTGGCGCCGTAGGTGAACATGGCCAGGCAGAGCGTCACCAGGTTCGGCGCCAGGGCCGGCAGTACCAGCGACAGCGTCCACAGCGCCAGCAGCCCGCGCAGTGCGGGCCGGCTGCCGAAGCGGTGGGTGATCCGGCCGGCCAGCGGCATCGCGCAGGACGCGCCGAACGCGGTGAAGGCCAGCGCGAAGCCCAACTGGCCCGCGCTCACCCCGGCGTGGTCCTGGATCCACGGCACGCGGGTGGCGAACGAGCCCGTGACCGCTCCGTGCACGGCGAACACGGCCGCCACGGCGTACCGGGCGCGCACGACGTCGCGCTGTTCGTCAGCCATCTCCGTCATTCTCCGGCCCCTCCCTGGTCCGCGTCGCGGTCCGTGCCGTGGTCCGGGTCCGTCTTCGGGCCGACGGACTCGGGTGTCGACGTCGTCTTACGCCGTCGACGTGTCGTGGGTGTCGTGTTGTCGCGCGGTGACGTGCGTGCGACGAGGTGTTGCGGTGTCGTCCGGTGCCCTGTCGTGGGTTCCGTGGTGCCGCCGTAAACTATCAGGGACCTTGCCTGATAGATAGACGGTGAAGTGGCCACCGGGTCGCACGCCCCGCCGATCTGGGAGGATGCGCGGCATGTCCGCACCGAAGCCAGCGTCCCCGAGCACCGCCCGGGCCATGAACGACCGGCTCGCCCTGCGGCTGCTGCAGCAGGAGGGCCCCCTGACGGCCGCGCAGCTCAAGCGGCTCACCGGGCTGTCCCGGCCGACGGTCGCCGACCTCGTCGAGCGCCTCACCGCCGCCGGGCTCGTCGGGGTCGTCGGCGAGGCGGGCGAGCAGCGGCGCGGACCCAACGCCAAGCTCTACGGCATCGCCGCCGACCGCGCGCGTCTGGCGGCGCTGGACGTGCGCACGGAGGGGGTGTCCGTGCTGGTGTCCGACCTGGTGGGGCGGGTGCTGGCGGAGGCGTCCCGGCCCATCGGCGGGCACCTCGGCACCGGGCCCGCCGTGGAACAGGCGGTGACGCTCGTCGAGCGCGCGGCGGAGGAGGCCGGTGTGGTGGCGGGGGAGCCGGGGGTGCCGGGGACGCTGCACACGGTCGGCATCGGGGCGCCCGGCCTGATCGACCCCGCGACCGGCGAACTCCGCGACTCCACCGGCCTGCCGGAGTGGCACCGCCGCCTCGTGGCGGCACTTCAGGGGCGGTTCTCCGACGCCCGGGTGACGGTCGAGAACGAGACCAACCTCGCCGCCGTCGCCGAACAGCGCGAGGGTGCGGCCACCGACCGCGACACCTTCGTCCTCCTCTGGCTCGGTCACGGCACCGGCGCGGCCGTGGTCCTCGACGGCGCCCTGCGGCGCGGCGCCTCCGGCGGCACCGGCGAGATCGGCTTCCTGCCGGTCCCGGGCACGCGCGGACTGCCCTCGGCCAAGGACTGCGACGGCGGCTTCCACTCGTTGGCCGGGTCGGCGGCGGTCGTCGCTCTGGCACGGGAGCACGGCGTCGCGGCACCGCCCGGGGACGACGCTCCTGCCGCGGCGGCCGCGGTGCGATCGGCGACCGAGGCGTTGCGCGTACAGGGCCCCGACGATGCCCGGCCGGGCGGCCCGGCGGGCCACTCCGTGAGCGGCGCGGGGGCGGGCGAGCCGGGCCGCGGTGACCTGACCGACGCCGGCGGTTCGATCGGAGGCGGTGGAGTGAGGGGCGCAGACGGTACGGCGGACACCGAGGGTTCGATCGGAGGCGGCGCGTGGACCGGGGCCCGTGACGGGGCGGGCCCGGGGGAGGAGGTCGGTCCGCCTGGCGGGCCCGCACGCGAGGCGGCCGCCCGCTTCCTGGACGTCCTCGCCGACCGGATCGTCCTCGGCGTCGCCTCCGTCGTCGCCGTCCTGGACCCAGGGTGTGTGGTGCTCGGCGGAGAGGTCGGCCAGGCGGGCGGTGCCGAGCTGGCCGACCGGGTGGGGGAGCGGCTGCGCCGGATGGCGCCTCTGGCGACCGAGGTCCGCCACAGCACTCTGGGCGGCCCGGCCGTTCTGCGCGGGGCCCTGCTCACCGCGCGGGAGTCCGCCCAGGACCACCTTGTCGCTCCCCACGAGCACTGACCGCGCCCGGGCGTCCGGGCAGCCGCGCACTCGGCGCCCCCGGAACGGCCCCGCGCCGCCGACCGGCGGGGCGGGCGCGGGCACGGCTCCGCGTCCGGGCGCGCCCCGGCCGTCGGACCCGGCGGCGACGCCGGCTGGGCCGCGCACGCCCACCCCGGACGCGTCGTCACGACGGCCCCGACCCGCACGACCTGCCCGACGCGGCTACCCCCGCCCCTCGGCGTGCGCCAGGTACTCCTCGAACGTGCCCTTGCCCACCGCGTGCGGCGTCAGGTGCCCGCCCGCGCGGAACGCCCGGTAGGTCGCGCCCCACAGGGGAATCCGGACGACGCGGCGGCGCTTGCCGGTGGCGCGCAGGTAGGAGCGGGCCAGGGAGTCGAGGGTGCGGACCTCGGGGCCGCCCATCTCGGGCACCCGGCCGGCGGGCGCGCCGACGGCGAGTTCCGCGAGTCGGTCGGCGACCTCCGCGACCTCGATCGGCTGGTCCGGCACCCCCTTGGGCAGCGGCAGCACCGGCAGCCTGGCCAGCGTCCGGAACAGCGTGACCGGCAGATCGTGGAACTGCGTCGTGCGCAGGATCGTCCAGCCGAGCCCGGACTCCTCGACCAGCCGCTCCACGGCCAGCTTGGTGCGGTAGTAGCCGAACGGCACCCGGTCGACCCCCACGATCGAGATGTACACCAGATGCCCCACCCCGGCCCGCCGCGCCGCCGCGATCAGATGGGCGGCGGCCTGCTCGTCACCGCCGCGCGGGGTGGACGCGCAGTGCACGACGGCGTCCACGCCCGCCACGGCGTCGTCGAGCGCGGTGCCGCCCTCGCGCAGGTCGACGGCGTACGGCCGACTGTGCCGGCTGAGCACCCGTACCTCGTGCCCGTCCGCGCGCAGCCGCTCGGCGACGAGCCGGCCGAGTGTTCCGGTACCGCCGGTCACCAGGATCGTGGTCATGGCGTTCAGCCCCTTCGGGTGGTGCGTGCTGCCGGACGTCCCGGACGGGCGTCCCTCACCTGCTGGGACCGGACAGCCCGCCGGAATGTGACACTCCGGCCCGCCGCCCGCTCAGGGCCTCCCGAGCTGCCGGCCCACGAACCCCAGCTTGTCCGGGTTGACCACGGCCCGCAGCCCGACGATCGTCTCGTCCCGGTAGACGAACGTGACCGCCCCCCAGAGCTCCTCCCCGTTCCAGGCGAGGACGGCCGGCGCCCCGTTGACCTCGGCGACGGTGAGGACGTAGCCGGCCGCGAACCGTTCGAAGACGCCGGTCGTGAAGCGCACCACCTTCTCCCGGCCCTCGATCGGCCGCAGCGCCGCCTTGACCTTGCCGCCGCCGTCGCTCCACCAGGTCACGTCACCGGCGAGCAGCTTCTCCAGGCCGGCCAGGTCGCCCTCCCGGGCCGCCGTCAGGAAACTCTCCACCAGCTCCGCCTGCCGGTCCGGGGCCGGCGTGAAGCGCGTCTCGGGAGCCGCCACCCGCTGCGTCGCCCGCCGGTACAGCTGGCGGCAGTTGGCCTCGCTCAGGTCGAGCAGCCCGGCGATCTCCCGGTGCCCGTACCCGAACGCCTCCCGCAGCACGTACACCGCGCGCTCCACCGGCGTGAGCCGCTCCAGCAGCACCAGTACCGCCAGGGACACGGCGTCGCGCTGTTCGGCCGACTCCAGCGGGCCGAGGGCACCGTCGGCGGTGGCCACGGGCTCCGGCAGCCACGGCCCGACATACGCCTCGCGCCGTGCCCGCGCCGAGGTGAGGCGGTTGAGGCAGAGGTTGGTGACGACCTTCGCCAGCCAGGCGCCCAACTGCTCGATGCCGTCGCGGTCGGCCCCGTGGAACCGGAGCCAGGCGTCCTGCACGGTGTCCTCCGCCTCCTCAGCGGAGCCCAGCATGCGGTAGGCGAGTGCGAACAGCCGGGAGCGTTGGGCCTGGAACTCGTCGGCGAGGCCTGTTGTCATGCACTCAGCCTGCCAGAACGTGAGGGCCCGGCGGCGGGCAAGGGCCGTCGTCACCGCCGCCGGGCCCGGTCCGTGTCAGCAGGACCCGAGGTCCTGCCACACCCCCCACTCGCCCGTGGTGCCGGGCTCCTCGCCCTTCGTCCACCACTTGGCCTTCCACGAGTGCCCGTTGTGGGACACCACATTCCCGCCGGTGTAGGCGGTGACGGCGTCCCAAGCGGGGTTCGCGCAGGTGCCGGTGGATCCCGAGGGGGAGGGCGAGGGGCTCGGGGACGGGCCGGTGGATCCCGAGGGGGTCGGGCTGGGGCTCGGGCCGCCACCCGTGCCCGGCTCCACCACGGTCGTCCCGCGCGCCAGGTCACCGGCGAGGGCGTACGTCCTCCCGCCGAACGTCACCGTCCAGTTGGACGGCGTCGACACCGGCAGGTAGTACACGAAGTCCAGCTCCACCGACGCGCCCGGCGCCAGCGTCTGCCACGCGGGCAGCTTCAGGGAGACGCGGTGGTAGTCGCCCTTCAGGCCGCCCACGTTGCTGCCGGTGTGGTCGCTGCGGAGCACCGAAGTGCCCCACCCCGACTGGTCCTTGGCGTTGCCGGGCGCCGAGGTGGCGTAGTCGAACCGGAACTCCGTGCCGCCCGGCAGGGTCACCGACGTGTTGTTGGTGATCCTCAGCTTCGGGCTGATCGGGTAGTTGGAGTCGCCGAGCGGGAACTGCCCGAAGTCCACGCCGATGTCCAGCGCCTCGGCGGGCAGGTCGATCGTGGACCGCTTCGCGCCGTACGGGGAGGCCAATCTGAACTTCTCGTACATGGCCGTCGTCAGCGTCGACCCCTGCTCGTACTGGCCCTTGGCCGCGTTCCAGGCGTAGTCGCCGGCCAGCTCCCAGACCATCGTGCCGCCGATGCCGCGGTCGACGACGTAGTCCGCCTTGGCGTTCACCGACTGCTCGTCCTCGGTGGACAGGAACACCCTCTTCTCGGCGTTCCACAGCCAGGGCGCGACCAGGGCGGCGTCGTACTTGCGGGTGTAGGTGCCGGTCAGTTCGGTGCCGGCGGGGAAGCCGTAGCGCGTGATGTAGTCGCCGACGATGCCCTTCTCCAGGTTCTTGGCGTGCCACATCGGGTTGGAACCGGCCGGCGACTCCTTGCCGTCGGTGTCCAGGTCGTGCCAGAGGTTGTCGATGCCGACCGCGCCGTCCCCGCACTTGGTCAGTCCGGAGCCGGCCGGGCAGATGGTCGTGGCGGCCTTGCCCCACAGACCGTCCGTGCCGCCCGTGACGTTCTTGAACCCCCGGGTGTAGTAGGGGAGCCCGATGTTGATCCGTCCGGCCGGCATGGAGCCGCGGAAGTAGTGGTAGGCCCAGTCGGTGTTGAGATAGCCGATCCCGCCGTACTGGGAGGTGGAGTAGACGCCGGCCGCGGCGAGTTCGGCGTCCTTGCCGTCGTCGAAGAGCGACGCGTTCGGCCCCACGTACTCGTTCCAGGCGCCGTGCAGGTCGTACGACATGATGTTGACGTAGTCCAGGTACTTCTGGACCTGGAAGGTCTCCATGCCGCGCAGCAGATAGCCCGACGAGGGCGCCGCGACCGTGAGCAGGTAGTGCCTGCCGTCCGCCGCTCCCGCCCGGTCCAGCTCCTCGCGCAGCGTCTTCATCAGGGCGGCGTAGCCCTTGACCAGACCGGCCCGCCGGGCGTTGGACAGCGACCAGTCGAGCGGGTTGCCCGCGTCCTTCATGGTCGTCGGGTACTCGTAGTCGATGTCGACGCCGTTGAAACCGTACGTGCGGACGAAGTCGACCGCGGATGCCGCGAACGTGTCGATGGCGGCCTGGTTGACCGAGCCGTCCGCGTTGGTGGCCGTCGAGTAGAAGCCGCCCGAGTTCACCCGCGTGCCGTCGTCGTCGAAGTAGCCGCCGGTCTCGGCCCAGCCGCCGACCGAGATGAGCGTCTTGACGTCGGGGTGCTGCTTCTTGAACTTGTTGAGCAGGTTGAAGTGGCCCTGGTAGGGGAGTTGCGGGTCCATCTCGGCGCCCGCCACGCCGGGCCAGGTCATGCCGGTCGCCGCGTTGGCAGGGCCGTCGGTGCCGACGGAGATCTTGTGGGCGCCGTCGACGTGCGCGAAGGCGTAGTTGATGTGGGTGACCTTGTCCCACGGGATGTCCGAGGCCAGGTAGGCGGGCTTGCCGTCCTTGCCGGTGCGCCAGCCGGTGAAGTAGCCGATGACCCGGCGCTGGTGGTCGGCGCCCATCTTCTCCCGGCCGGCCGAGTCGTAGACGGAGCAGTAGGGGACGTCCACCCCGGGCGTGGTGTACAGCCCGTCGGGGCGGCAGGACGACTGGTCGGCGGCCTGGGACACGGTCGCCGGAAGGCCGGCCAGCAGCAGTCCGGCGACTGCGGCGGCACCGGCGAGCAGGGTGGGTCTGGTGCGATGGCGGTGCGGTGTGGGGGACAGCAAAGTCGGTTCCTCTCCACGGAAGTTGGGCAGACCCTAGAGAGGACTAGACCAATGCGTCAATAGGTATGGACCAATCGCGGGAGGGGGGTTCGGTGACGGATTCCTGTGAGCCACTCCACATGGTTCACCCGCATGGACGCATGGCGGTCGTGGCACACTGGCCCTGTACAAGAAGCAGCGCACTCCGGGGTCGGTGAAAGTCCGAACCGGCGGTTACAGTCCGCGACCCGGTCACGTCCAGTGACCGGTTGACCAGGTGAAATTCCTGGACCGACGGTTAAAGTCCGGATGGGAGGCAGTGCGCGGCGGGCGGGCATGCGTGCGCGCCGCCGAACAGGTACTCGTCCGCGGACGAGTCTGTCCGGCGTCGCCCCCGGTGTCGTCGCCCGTACTTTCTGTCGTCATCGACAGCCCCGGAGTCCGTGCCCGAACGAGGCAGGAGGACCCGGGAAGTGTTCACCGGAATCGTCGAAGAGCTGGGCGAGGTCACCGCCGTCGAGAACCTCGGCGACGCCTCCCGTTTCCGGCTGCGCGGCCCCGTCGTCACCGAGGGCGCGAAGCACGGCGACTCCATCGCCGTGAACGGTGTCTGTCTCACGGTCGTCGAACACGAGGGCGACGAGTTCACCGCCGACGTCATGGCGGAGACCCTGAAGCGCTCCAGCCTCGGCGCGCTCACCGTCGGCTCCCGCGTCAACCTGGAACGCCCCACCGCCGTCGGCGCCCGCCTCGGCGGCCACATCGTGCAGGGCCACGTCGACGGCACCGGTCAGGTGCTGGCCCGCACCCCCTCCGAGCACTGGGAGATCGTGAAGATCTCCCTCCCCGCCGACCTCGCCCGCTACGTCGTCGAAAAGGGCTCCATCACCGTCGACGGCATCAGCCTCACCGTCGTCGAGGCCGGCACCGACCACTTCACGGTCAGCCTCATCCCCACCACCCTCGCCCTGACCACGCTCGGCCGCAAGCAGCCCGGCGACCCGGTCAACCTGGAAGTGGACATCGTCGCCAAGTACGTCGAGCGGCTGCTCACCACCGGCCCGGGGGCCGGGAAGTGAACTCCCTCAACTCCGAGGCCTTCGTCCTGTTCGGCAAGGGCATCCTCTGGACCGACATGATCGGCAACCTGTTCGGCCTGGCCGCCCTGGCCCTCGGCTGGCGGCGCTCCGTGTGGAGCTGGCCGGTGCAGTTCTGGTCCGGCCTCATCCTCTTCTCCGCCTTCTACGGGCATCTCGCGGGCAGCGCGGGCAAGCAGGCCGTCGTGGCGGTCGTCGCCGTCTACGGCTGGTGGCAGTGGAACCGGAACAAGGGCCAGGCCGACGACGGCCACATCGCCCCCCGCTTCGCCACCTGGCCCGAGCGCGCCGCCATGCTCACCGCGGCCGCCGCCGGCACCGTCGCCGTCGCCCTCCTCTTCAAGGCCCACCCGTCCCTGTCCTGGGACCCCTGGCCCGACGCCTACATCTTCGTCGGCACCGTCGTCGCCATGTACGCCCAGGCGCGCGGCATGGTCGAGTTCTGGTTCGCCTGGCTCCTGGTCGACCTGGTCGGCGTCCCCCTGAACTTCGCCAACGGCTACGCCTTCTCCGGCTTCGTCTACGTCATCTACGGCGCGCTCGTCCTGTGGGGCATGCGCGACTGGTGGCTGCGCTCCCGCAGGAGCCCGCGGCCCGCTCTGGAAGGAGCCCCCGCATGACCACGGCATCCGTTCTCTACGACACCGACGGCTTCGAGGACCTCAGCCTCGACCCCGTGGAACAGGCCATCGCCGACATCGCGGCCGGCCGCCCCATCGTCGTCGTCGACGACGAGGACCGAGAGAACGAGGGCGACCTCGTCGTCGCGGCGGAGAAGGTCACACCCGAGATCGTCGCCTTCATGATGAGCGAGTGCCGGGGACTGATCTGCGCCCCCATGGAGGGCGAGGAACTCGACCGGCTCCAGCTGCCGCAGATGGTCACGGACAACACCGAGTCCATGAAGACCGCGTTCACCGTCTCCGTCGACGCCGGCGCCGCCCACGGCGTGACCACCGGCATCTCCGCCGCCGACCGCGCCACCACCCTCCGGCTGCTGGCGAGCGGCACCGCCGAGCCCGCCGACCTGGTGCGGCCCGGCCACATCTTCCCGCTGCGCGCCCGCTCCGGCGGCGTCCTGGTCCGCGACGGCCACACCGAGGCCGCCGTCGACCTCGCCCGCCTCGCGGGCCTGCGGCCGGCCGGCGCCATCGTCGAGATCGCCGGCGAGGACGGCCGGATGCTCCGGCTGCCCGAGCTGATCCCGTTCGCCCGCAAGCACGGGCTGACGATCATCTCCATCGAGGACCTGATCGCCTACCGGCGCAGCGCCGAGCCCACCGTCCGGCGCGAGGCCGAGGTCCACCTGCCCACCGCCCACGGCGCCTTCACCGCGTACGGCTACCGCTCCACCGTCGACGGCGTCGAACACGTCGCGCTGGTCCACGGCGACCTCACCGACGGCCAGGACGTCCTGGTCCGCCTGCACTCCGAGTGCCTCACCGGCGACGTCTTCCACTCCCTGCGCTGCGACTGCGGCCCCCAGCTCGACGCGTCCCTGCAGCGCATCCAGGCCGAGGGCCGCGGCGTCGTCGTCTACCTGCGCGGACACGAGGGGCGCGGCATCGGCCTGCTGTCCAAGCTGCGCGCGTACGAGCTGCAGGAGCGCGGTCGCGACACCCTCGACGCCAACCTGGAGCTCGGCCTGCCCGCCGACGCCCGCGACTACGGAGCCGGCGCCCAGATCCTCGCCGACCTCGGCGTGCGCGGTGTACGGCTGATGACCAACAACCCCGACAAGTCCGACGCCCTCGTGCGGCACGGGATCAGGGTCCTGGCCCGCGAGCCCATGCCCGTCCGGGCCGACGAGCACAACATCCGCTACCTGCGCACCAAGCGGGACCGGATGGGACACGACCTGCCCTGGCTGGACCCGGCCCCCGCCGCGCCCCCCGCGGCCCCGTCCGCGTCCACCTGCGGCAACCAGTAACACGGCACAGCACAGCAGAGCACAGCACCGAAGGAGACACGTGAGCGGCAAGGGCGCACCGGAACTGTCCGTACGCAATGTGGGTGACCTGCGGGTCGCCGTCATCGCGGCGCAGTGGCACGAAAAGGTGATGGACGGTCTGGTCGACGGCGCCCTGCGCGCCCTGCACGAGCTGGGGATCGACGAGCCGACGCTGCTCCGCGTCCCCGGCAGCTGGGAACTGCCGGTGGTGGCCAAGGTGCTGGCCGGGCGGGGCTACGACGCGATCGTCGCGCTCGGCGTCGTCATCCGCGGCGGCACCCCGCACTTCGACTACGTGTGCCAGGGCGTCACCCAGGGCCTCACCCAGGTCTCCGTCGACACCGGCGTCCCCGTCGGCTTCGGCCTGCTCACCTGTGACAACGAGGAACAGGCGCTGGACCGGGCCGGGCTGCCGGGCTCGAACGAGGACAAGGGCCACGAGGCGGTGACGGCGGCGGTGGCCACCGCGGCCACCCTGCGTTCAGTATCCGAACCCTGGCGCTGACGAAGCCCGGGTGTGGCATAGGCTGAGCGTCACCATGTCCAATAAGACGTTCGAGGAGCTCTTCACCGAGCTCCAGCACAAGGCCACCCACGGCGACCCCGCCACCTCCCGCACCGCCGAACTGGTCGGCAAGGGCGTCCACGCCATCGGCAAGAAGGTCGTCGAGGAGGCCGCCGAGGTCTGGATGGCCGCCGAGTACGAGGGCAAGGAAGCGGCCGCCGAGGAGATCTCGCAGCTGCTGTACCACGTCCAGGTGATGATGGTCGCCCGCGGCATCTCCCTCGACGACGTCTACGCCCACCTGTAAGCCGCACCCGTTCCCCTCCCGAACCGAGCGAAGGAAGCCGACCTCATGCTGCGCATCGCCGTCCCCAACAAGGGTTCCCTGTCCGGCCCTGCGGCGGAGATGCTGCATGAGGCCGGCTACCAGCAGCGCCGCGAGTCCAAGGAGCTGCGGATCGTCGACCCGGAGAACGAGGTCGAGTTCTTCTACCTCCGGCCCCGCGACATCGCGATCTACGTCTCCTCCGGCCGCCTCGACATCGGCATCACCGGCCGCGACCTGCTGGTCGACTCCGGCGCCAACGCCGAGGAGATCCTCCCGCTCGGCTTCGCCCGCTCCACCTTCCGCTTCGCCGGCAAGCCGGGCACCGCGACCGGCATCACGGACCTCGCCGGCCGGACGGTCGCCACCTCCTACGAGGGCATCGTCGCCAAGCACCTCGCCGACCAGGGCGTGGACGCCTCCGTCGTCCACCTCGACGGAGCGGTGGAGACCGCCATCGAGCTGGGTGTCGCCGAGGTCATCGCGGACGTCGTCGAGACCGGCACCAGCCTGCGCAACGCCGGCCTTGAGGTGTTCGGCGAGCCGATCATGAGGTCCGAGGCCATCGTGGTCCGCCGCACCGGGGCGGACGCCGAGGAGCCCAAGGTGCAGCAGTTCCTGCGCCGCCTCCAGGGCGTCCTGGTGGCCCGCACCTACGTGATGATGGACTACGACTGCCGGGTCGAGCAGCTGGAGAAGGCCGTCGCGCTCACCCCCGGCCTGGAGTCCCCGACCGTCTCCCCGCTGCACAACGAGGGCTGGGTCGCCGTGCGTGCCATGGTCCCCGCCAAGGAGGCGCAGCGGATCATGGACGACCTGTACGCCATCGGCGCGCGGGCCATCCTGACCACGGCCATCCACGCCTGCCGCCTCTGAGGAACCCCCGCAGCGATGTCCGAGCTTCCCGCCCTGCCCGTCACCTTCCGGCCCGGCCGCACCCGCGCCGTCCTGCTCACCGCCGGTGCCGCGATCTTCGCCGTCATCACGGCGATCGCTCTTCTGCTGGAGCAGCTCGGCCCGGGGGAGCGGCTGAGCTTCATCCTCACCGGAGCACTGATCTTCGGCGTGCTGGCCCTGCTCGCCCGCGTCAAGGTCGTCGCCGACGACACCGGCGTCACCGTGGTGAACATCGCCGGCCGGCGGCGCCTGCACTGGGCCGAGATCCTCCGGGTCAACCTGCGCCCCGGCGACCCCTGGGTCTTCCTCGACCTCAGCGACGGCACCAGCCTGCCCGCGCTCGGCATCCAGCCGGGCATCGCCAGGGCCAGGGCGATCGAGGACGCGCGCACCCTGCGCGCCCTCGCCGAGGCCCACGCCATCGGGGACCCCGAGAAGGATCAGGGCTGACTCCGGGGCGTCCACCCTGCCGCAACGGGCCCTGTCTTGATTAATCTGTTGGCGGAGGCGACGACGTCGCCTCCGCCCCTGAGGTGCCGTCCGGCCCTCAGAGGCTTCCTGCTACCCGAGGAGTGACTCCCTCCAGCGATGGACGGATCGTCCTGTAGTACCTGCGCCGCCCCCTCCCGAGATACCGAGGCGGCGGCATCATGAGCGTCCCCCTGCTGCTGCTCGCGGCCGCGTTCCTGCTCATCCTCGCCAACGGCTTCTTCGTCGCCGCCGAGTTCGGCCTGATCACGGTGGAGCGTCCGGAGGCCGAGAAGGCCGCCGCCGACGGCGACCGGCGCGCCCGCACGGTCGTGCAGTCCCTGAAGGAACTCTCCTTCCAGCTCTCCGGCACCCAGCTCGGCATCACCATCACCTCCCTCGTCGTCGGCATGCTCGCCGAGCCGGCGCTCGCGGACCTGCTGGGAGGCCCGTTCCGCGCGATCGGCGTGCCCGAGGGAGCCGTCTCCGGGGTCGCCGTCGTGATCGGCATGCTGCTGGCCTCCGCCGTCCAGATGGTGGTCGGCGAACTCGTGCCGAAGAACTGGGCGGTCTCCCGCCCCCTGCAGGTCGCCCGCTTCGTGGCGGGCCCCCAGCACGTCTTCTCCCGCTTGTTCCGCCCGGTGATCGCCACGCTGAACGCCGTCGCCAACCGCCTCGTCCGGGCGCTCGGCGTGGAGCCCACCGAGGAGCTGGCCTCCGCCCGCACCCCCGGCGAGCTGGTCTCCCTGGCCCGGCACTCCGCCCAGGCGGGCGCACTGGAACAGGACACGGCCGACCTGTTCGTGCGCACCCTGTCCCTGGCCGAGCTGACCGCCCAGCACGTGATGACCCCGCGGGTGAAGGTCAGCGCCCTGCAGTCGTCGGCGACCGCCGAGGACGTGGTCAACCTGACCCGCGCCACCGGTCTGTCCCGCTTCCCCGTCTACCGGGAGAAGATCGACGAGATCGCCGGCATGGTCCACCTCAAGGACGCCCTCGCCGTGCCCGTCCACGACCGGCTGCGCACCCCCGTCGGCCGGATCGCCCGCCCGGCCCTGCTCGTCCCCGAGACGCTGCCGGTCCAGCCCCTGCTGGCCCGGCTGCGCAGCGAGCAGCCCATCGCCGTCGTCGTCGACGAGTACGGCGGCACGGCCGGTGTCGTCACCCTGGAGGACATCGTCGAGGAGATCGTCGGCGAGGTCCGTGACGAGCACGACGGCCTGGACACCCCCGAGCTCGCCCCCGCCCCGCCGGAGGACGGCAGGCCTGCCTGGGACGTCGACGGCAGCTGCCGCGTCGACATCCTGCTCCGCATAGGACTCCAGGTCCCGGAGGGGCCGTACGAGACGGTGGCCGGCCTCGTCGCCGACCTGCTCGGCCGGATCCCGGCCGTCGGCGACCGCGTGGAACTGCCCGGCTGGCGGCTCTCCGTGCGCCGGGTCGGCCACTACCGGGCCGAACGGGTCCGGCTGGTGCGCACCGGCGCCGTCGTGGAGGTCGCCCGATGAGCGTCCTGCAACTGCTCTTCGCCGCGCTCCTGGTCCTCGCCAACGGGTTCTTCGTCGGAGCCGAGTTCGCGCTCGTCTCCGTGCGCCGCAGCCAGATCGAACCGCTCGGCACCGCCCGCGCCCGCCAGGTGCTGTACGGCCTGGAGCGGCTGCCGCAGATGATGGCCGCCGCCCAGTTCGGCATCACCGTCTGCTCGCTGACCCTGGGCGCGGTCGCCGAGCCGACCGTCGCGCACCTGCTGGAGCCGGTCTTCGAGTGGATCCACCTGCCGCACGGCATGATCCACCCCCTGGGCTATGTCGTCGCGCTCGCCGCGGTGGTCTTCTTCCACCTGGTCATCGGCGAGATGGTCCCGAAGAACCTGGCCATGGCCGCCCCGGAGAAGGCCGCGCTGTGGCTCAGCCCCGGTCTCGTCTGGTTCGCCCGTCTGTGCCGGCCGATCACCGTCGCCCTCGGCGCCTGCGCCCAGGGCATCCTGCGGCTGTTCCGCGTCGAGCCCAAGGACGAGGTCGAGGCGGTCGTCACCAGCGAGCAGCTCAACCGGCTGCTGGAGGACTCCGGCGAGGCAGGCCTCCTCGGCCCCGAGGAACGGGAGCGGCTGGAGGACGCGCTGGAACTCGGCTCGCGCCCGGTCACCGACGTGCTCCTGGGACGCGAGGCCCTGATCACGGTGAGTCCGTCGGTCACCCCGGGCGAGATCGTCGCCCTGACCGCCCGCACCGGGTACTCCCGCTTCCCGGTCGCCGCCGGGAACGGCGCCTTCATGGGCTACCTGCACGTGAAGGACGTACTCGACCTGGAGGACTCCGAGCGGGCCGTGCCGCAGCACGTGTGGCGCCCGATGACGACCCTCCGCTCCGAGCTGCCGCTGGACGACGCGCTCACGGTGATGCGCCGGGCCGCCACCCACCTGGCGCAGGTCGCCGACGCGAGCGGCAAGGTGCTCGGACTGGTCGCGCTGGAGGACGTGTTGGAACTGCTGGTGGGTGAGGTCCGCGACCCCGCCCACCGGGAGTTCCCGCAGGTGCGGCTGACGGAACCGAGGGCGAGCGGGGAGCCGGAGGAGGCGATGGCCTAGCGGCGGCCGCGGGGGCGGGACACGGTGTCACCGCCGCCCCGCCCGCGGGGTCCCTCACGCCGCTGGGGGACCCTGCGGCGACCGGCCGCTCAGCACCTCCCCGTACGCCTGCATCAGGTCCGGCAGCCGGAGCGTCGCCAGGTCCTCCCGGGACAGGGTCCCGGCATACGTCGACAGGCGCAGGTCCCGGTACGCACAGCTCTTCTCGTACAGGGTCCGCAGGAACCGCCCGTTGCCCAGTTCGTCGATCCACCCCTGGTCGACGACGTGCCCCGCGATCGACCGCAGTTCGTCCAGTGCCTCCTCGTCCCACGCGTCCCCGTTCTCCGCGGCGAGCACCTTGCCGATCTCGGTCAGTTCGAGCGGCCGGTAGGAGGGGAAGTCGACGCGGGTGGTGAAGCGGGAGGAGAGCCCGGGGTTCGTGGTGAGCAGCCGGTCCATGCCCTCCGGGTATCCGGCGAGGATCACCACCAGGTGGTCGCGGTTGTCCTCGGCCCGCTTCAGCAGCACCTGCAGCGCCTCGTCGCCGTACGCGTCGCCCTTGCCGTAGCCGGAGTTCGACAGGGAGTACGCCTCGTCGACGAAGAGGACCCCGCCGAGCGCGGAGTCGATCAGCTCGTTGGCCTTCACGGCCGTCTGCCCGAGGTACTCGCCGACCAGGTCGGCCCGCTGCGCCTCCACGAGGTGGTCGCCGCCGAGCAGCCCGAGCGCGTAGAAGACCCGGCCGAGGATGCGGGCCACGGTGGTCTTGCCGGTGCCGGACGGGCCGGAGAAGACGAAGTGCCGTTTGGGCGGCTGCACCGGCAGTCCCTGCCCGGCCCGCAGGCGCGCCATGTTCAGCTGTGCCGACAGTGCCTTGACCTGCCGTTTCACCGGCTCCAGCCCCACCATGCGCTCCAGTTCGGCGAGCGCCTCCTCCAATAAGCCGGGGTCGGTCGGCCCGGCGGGCAGTGACGGCGAGGCGACCGGGGTCTTGTGGCGCGCCGCCGGATCCGTGACCGCCGGCAGCGGCCCCCCGGCCGACGGTTCGGCGGGGTCGCCCAGCCTGAGATCACGGCCCTCGGTGCCGAACAGCGGGTCGAGGGTGTCGGGCCCGTCCACGTTGTCCTGTCCCAGGCCGGTGAGGGTGATCGCCGCGAGGTCGGCGGGGTCGTCGTACCCGTCGCCCTCGGCGATGGCCGCGAGCCGGGCCGAGGTGTCCATGAAGGCCGGGTCGACGCGGTGCACCGCCCGGTACAGCGGCAGCGCCGCGGCGGACCGGCCGGTGCCCTCGTGGGCCCGGGCCAGCCAGTAGCGCAGCTCCTTGCGCTGCGGCTGCTCGCTGCGGCAGCGCATCAGGGCGGTCGACAGCAGCGGTTCGGCCTGCCCGTACATCTCCAGCCGGACCCGGGCCATGCCCCCGAACAGCCCCGCCTCGATCCCCAGCAGCGGGTCGTCGAGCAACGGGTCGGTGTGCCGGACCAGTTGCTCCCAGTCCTTGACCAGATAGGCCCGGCAGGCGTGCAGGAAGCGGACCTGGTGGTCGGAGTCGACCGGGGGCAGCCCGGCGAGCGCACGGTCCAACTCCGGGACGTGGCGCCCGTCGAGCCAGTGGGAGGCGTGCGCGAGCAGCAGATCGCGCGGGCTCTCCAGCACCGGCTGCACCCACCAGCCCAGCCAGTACCAGGAGTTGAGGGTGCGGCGGTGCCGGGCGCGCTGCTCGCCGAAGCGTTCGCGATGGCGGAACATCCGGAGCAGGGCGGTGGTGGTGTCCACGCGCAGCGCATGCAGTCCCAGCCAGCCGTCGGCCATCCCCGGATCGATCCGCACCGCGGCGCGGAACTCCTCCTCGGCCTGCGGATAGGCGCCCATGGTGTAGGCGTCCACGCCTCGCAGCCAGGCGAGGTCGGCCGGGGCCTCGGGGCCCCGCGTGCCGAAGTCCATCACGTCCCCCACAAACCGTGCCGCGGACCGGAGTTGCGACGGGCGTGAAGCAGCCGTCCCTAGGTCGCACCGAGGGCATCGTACCCGCGGGGGTGTCGCCCGCCGAAGGGTGCCGCACGGCACGTTCGACGAGGTGGGAGCAGAGGGGGGCGCAACCGGCGGTGGTGACCCTGGGTGACGGGATCACGCCGTCGCGCGTCCGTCTCCCGGCCCGAGGGACGCCGCGCGGGCAGAACGAAGCCCCCGGTCACGGGGGAACAACCGGGGGCTTCGCGTAGGGGGGCGGCTTCCCTCGCCGCACATTGAGAACGTAAGTCCTGCCCGGGCCACGGGTCAAGCGAAGGCGAGGCACCGGGGAAACTTCTTCCGCAGGGGTCTTCACAAGTTCACCACATCGCGGGTGGCCCATCACCCTGCGTGACATCTTCCCCCTGTGTGCCCGCCGCGCTGGGTCCCGGCAGCATCACATAACCCCGCCTCAACTGCCGTACCAGCAAGTCGGCATGGGGTCGCGAGGGGTCAGCGGCGAAGTGCCGGCGCTCCGCCTCGACCCACCCGTCCCAGAACTCCCGCTGCTCCTCCCCGTCCCGGGCGCGGCCCCTGGCCCACGACTCCTCGGCCGACAGCTCCATCCACAGCAGGCACGCCAGCCCCGGACGCAGCTCCCGGCGGCCGGCGCCGACGCCCTCCACCAGGACCACGGGGGCCGGAGGCAGCGACCGGGCCGGCCCGAAGCGGCGCGCCGGCCAGTCGTACGGCGTGTACCGCGCCGTCTCGCCGCGGCGCAGCGGCTCGATCACCTGTGCCCGCAGCCGCTCGGTCCACGCGAAGAGTTCGGTGTGGCTGGCGATGTCGTCGAGATGCAGGACAGGTGCCCCGCCCAGCGCCTCCGCGAGCAGCGCGGCGAACGTGGACTTCCCCGACCCGGCGTGCCCGTCGACCCCGACGAGACGGACCGGCCCGCACGACGGGGGGAGACGGCGGAGCCGGGCGGCGAGCTGGTCGATGGCGGGGTCCTGGGGGGAGGGGGACGAGGGGGAGTAGGCCAGTCTAGTGGGGGCCGGACAGCGGAGGGGGCGGTGGCTCGACGCCCTCGGGGTTCCGGCCGGGTGGTGCCGCTCGGGGCGGTAGCGGCACGGGGTTCCGGCAGAGGGTGCCGCTCGGGGCGGCGGCACGGGGAGCCGAGCCGGGTGGTGCCGCGGCGCGGGCGGCGGCGCCGGGAGCCGAGCCGGGTGGCGGGTGGGGGTGGCGCCCGCGGTGGGTCGGCCATGCGTGTGGTGCGGGGCGCGGTGTGCTGGTGGCGGGGGACCCGCGCGGTCATAGTGGGCGCGAGCCGTGCACCGCCGGCCCCCGTTCCGGACGACACCCTGGGAGTCACCCGCCCATGAGCGAAGCCGAACAGCCTCAGCCGTCCCGACGCCGTCTCCTGGCCGTCGCCGTGGCCGCGGCGGCGGGCGGTGCCGCCGCCGTCCCGGCCACGGCGGCGGCCGCCGGCCGGTCCGGTCCGGACTCGGGGACGAGCGCCACGGCCGGCGACGGGGCCGATCCGGACCTCTGGACGGGCGCCGCGGACGGCGGGCGCCTCGGCGCGGCCCGGACCCGGCCCGTCGACCACCGTTCGTGGACGACGTACCCGGAGTGGTGCGGCGGCACCGCGCGCGGGACCCGGGCCGTCGCCGGCAGCCGCCCGGGCCTGGTCGTCGACGTGCCCCGCGGCACCACCGACTACCGCGACCCGCACACCGGCACCACCGCGGCCTGGGAGTACGCGACCTGGACCGCGCCGGCGCATCGGCTCACCGTGCCCGCCACGGAGATCATCGCCTCCTGGAACGCGCACACCCCGGCCGGCACCTGGCTCCAGGTCGAGTTGAAGGGGACGTACTCCGACGACCGGGACACCCCGTGGTACGTGATGGGCCGCTGGGCGTCCGGCGACCGGGACATCCGGCGGACCTCCGTCGCCGGACAGAGCGACGGCCGCAGCACCGTCTGGACGGACACCCTGTCCCTCGACGACGCCACGGCGGGCCTCCGGCTGGTGGCGTACCGGCTGCGGCTGACCCTGTACCGCCGCCCCGGCACCCGGCTCACCCCCACCGTCCGGCGGCTGGGCGCGATGGGCTCCGACATCCCCGACCGTTTCACCGTCCCCGCCACCCGTCCCGGCCGGGTGGGGCGGGAGCTGAAGGTGCCGCGCTACTCGCAGGAGATCCACAAGGGCCAGTACCCGGAGTACGACGGCGGCGGAGAGGCGTGGTGCAGCCCGACCTCCTCGCAGATGGTGATCGAGTACTGGGGCGGCCGGCTCACCGCGGAGCAACTCGCCTGGGTGGACACCGACTACGCGGACCCGCAGGTGTGCCATGCCGCGCGGCACACCTACGACCACCGGTACGGCGGCTGCGGCAACTGGCCGTTCAACGCGGCGTACGCGGCCACCTTCGACGGCCTGCAGGGCGTGGTCACCCGGCTCACCTCACTCACCGACCTGGAGACGCTGATCGCGGCGGGGATCCCGGTCATCACCTCCCAGTCCTTCCTGAAGGGGGAGCTGACCGGTGCGGGGTACGGCACCGCCGGGCACCTGATGACGGTGGTCGGCTTCACCGGCGACGGCGACGTGGTCGTCAACGACCCGGCCGCGCCCCGCGACGCGGCGGTGCGCCGGGTCTACCGGCGGCGGGAGTTCGAGAACGTCTGGCTGCGCACCAAGCGGTACGCCGCCGGCGGCAAGGTCGCCTCCGGCACGGGCGGTGTCTGCTACCTGTACTTCCCGGCGCACCCGGCCGCGGAGCAGCGCACGGCCTTGGCCGCGGTGGGTGTGCGCTGACCCGGCCCCCGTGGGCGACGTCTCCACCCCGACGGGGACTGATGTGATCATCTGACGAGTCATGTGACAGATGTGACATGACGCATGCATGACCTGACATACTGCGGAGGTCCCACCGACCGTTGAGACCAGGGTCGACATTGAACATCCCGCAACAGCGCGACGCCGTCCGCCCCCGAGCGCGCGGAACCGAACGCTCACTGGCGCGCCGAGCCGAACTCATCGCCATCGGGCGGAAGTTGTTCGCCGACACGTCGTACGACGCCCTCTCGATGGACGACATCGCCAAGCAGGCGCACGTCGCCAAGGGGCTGATCTACTACTACTTCCAGTCCAAGCGCGGCTACTACCTGGCGATCATCCAGGACTCGGTCGCCGACCTGGTCTCCTTCGCTGCGAGCGGGCGGGAGCTGCCCCAGGTGGACCGGGCCCACCGCACGATCGACGGCTATCTGCGCTACGCCGAGCACAACCAGGCCGCCTACCGCACGATCGTCAGCGGCGGCGTCGGCTTCGACACCGAGGTGCACGCCATCCGGGACGGGGTGCGCGAGGCGATCGTCGCGACCATCGCCGAGGGGGCGTACGGCCGTACCGACATCCCCCCGCTCGCCCGTACCGGTCTGCTCTCCTGGGTGTGCGGTGTGGAGGGAGCGACCCTCGACTGGATCGCCCGCCCCGAGCTGCCCCGCGACACCGTGCGCGATCTGCTCGTGAAGACCCTGGGGGGCTCCCTGCGGGCCGTGGAGGAGATGGACCCCACCTGCCCCGCCCCCGTGCCGGCCCGCCGCAACGGCTGATTTCCGAACCCCGCAAGACGCCGACCCGGGCGCCGACCGGACCGTGCTGCCGCGAAGGCGGCCGTGGCCGGGCGACGGTGCCGTCCGCCGCCGTGCGGGGGGCCGGGCACGCGGGCATACTCACAGCGCGCACCCCGCCGGCCGGCCCGGAAGGAGGACCCCGCCATGCCCGACCGCGCCCCGAAGCCGGTGGACCGCCCGCTGCCCTCGGACGAGGCCCGTGAACTGATCGCTCTGGTCAGGGACATCGCCCGCCGCGAGATCGCCCCGCACGCGGCCCGGGAGGAGGAAGCGGGCCGGTTCCCGCGCGAGTTGTTCACCCTGCTGTCGGAGTCGGGACTGCTCGGTCTGCCGTACGACTCCGCCCTGGGCGGCGGCGACCAGCCGTACGAGGTGTACCTGCAGGTCCTGGAGGAACTGGCGCTGGCCCGGCTCACCGTCGGGCTCGGCGTCAGCGTCCACAGCCTGGCGTCCTACGCGCTCGCCGCGTACGGCACCGAACGACAGCGGGCCGCATACCTGCCGGGCATGCTCGGCGGCGGGCTCCTGGGCGCCTACTGCCTCTCCGAGCCGTCCGCCGGATCCGACGCGGCGGCCCTGCGGACCCGGGCGGAACGCGAGGGCGACGACTGGCTGATCAGCGGCACGAAGGCGTGGATCACCCATGGCGGTATCGCCGACTTCTGCACGGTCATGGCCCGCACCGGCGGGGCGGGACCGGGCGGCATCACCGCCTTCCTGGTGCCCGGCGACGCCCCGGGCCTCACGGCCGCGACGCCGGAGAAGAAGATGGGTCTGAAGGGCTCGCCCACCGCCCAGCTCCACCTGGACCGGGTACGGGTCCCCGACGGCAGGCGCATCGGCGAGGAGGGCCAGGGCTTCACGATCGCCCTGGCCGCGCTGGACGCCGGCCGGCTCGGCATCGCGGCCTGCGCCGTCGGCCTGGCGCAGGCCGCCCTCGACGAGGCCGTGGCGTACGCGGCCGAGCGGCGGCAGTTCGGGCGGCCCCTGGCCGACTTCCAGGGGCTGCGCTTCCTGCTCGCCGACATGGCGACCCAGATCGAGGCGGGGCGCGCCCTCTATCTGGCGGCGGCCCGGCTCAAGGACGCCGGGCGTCCGTTCGCCCGGCAGGCCGCCATGGCCAAACTGCACTGCACCGACACCGCGATGCGGGTCACCACCGACGCCGTGCAGGTCCTCGGCGGCTACGGCTGCACCGCTGACTTCCCGGTCGAGCGCTACATGCGCGAGGCCAAGGTGCTGCAGATCGTGGAGGGCACCAACCAGATCCAGCGGATGGTCATCGCCCGTCACCTAGTGGGTCCGCAGACGCGCTGAACTGCCCCGGCCGCACCAAGGGGGCTACCAGCCGCACCCACTCGGGGTCGCGTCGGCCGGGCAGGGTGCGTCCGTGGTCGGCCCAGGCACGCATCAGAGCCCGGTAGATCGGCGGATCCTGGGGCGGCGGCGGGGCGTGCCGGGGGGCGCGCGGCGGCACGGGGAGGTACCGCGGGGCGTGCGGAACCGATTCTGCCCCGGCGTGCACGGGCGCGGGGACGAAGAGTTGGCGGTGCGGTGCGGGCGCCGGGTAGGTACGGGTCATACCGGGGAAACGCGTGCGATCGCGGGTGGGTCACCGGCGCACGGAGTCGCGCGTGCGTTCCCGTCGTGCCCCGGCGCGCGTGCGAAGCGCCCCCGCCCGCCGGGGGTCCCGGCGGCGCACGCCGCGGAGGTCGGTCGTCGCCCCACCGGAGGCCCGTTGCCCGCTCGCGGCCGGCCCCGGGCCGGGCCGGCCGGCTCAGGTCCGGCTCGGGTCCGCGCCGGCCCCGCACCACGGCGGTCTGCGGGTGCCGTGACGCGGGGGCGAGGAAGGCGGTGGGTGTGTGCGCGGCGGGCTCAGGCGGCGTGACGCCGCATCGTCGGCACGCGCATCGGACGCGAACCCGGGCCGCCGACGTGCGAGAACGGCTGGGTGCGCCAGTCGAGCCCCTGAGGGAGCGTCAGCAGCAGGCCGGTCTCCTGCTCCTGGGGCGTGACGGACTCGTCCGCGGGGCGGGCGTCGACGGCGGCGCGGCCCGTGCCCGCGCAGACCGTGAGCCCGAACGGGTTCCACGGCGAGGCGCACAGCGCGTGCTCCGGCAGGACCTCCTCGTCCGCCAGCAGGGCGATGGGCTGCGCGCAGTCCGGGCAGATCACCCGGTACATCTCGAAGGTGTCGTACGCGTCGAGCTCGTCGGCGTCGTATCCGTCGGCGTCGGGTTCGACGCCCTCCGGCTCGGGTTCGACGACCGACTGGAGCCGCTTGGGCGCGGTGCGACCAGGGCGCTTAAGACTCTGCATGGGATTCTCCCCCTCGGGCTGGGCCGTGTAGGCGCTGCGGCCTCGACCACAGCAAGCACTTCCCATGCGATTCCGGCGGTAATCACGGGAACATCACGGAGCGGGGTCGAGTGGTGTGGCGTTCGTCACATGCCAGTCGCAGGTGCGCCCGGCCTCGCCCTCGGGAAAGGTGTATGACCTGCCCTGCATAGGTATACGAGGGGTCGGGCGCCCTGTAGGTTCTGCGTCATGGAGGAGCTGGACCGGCAGATCGTGCAGCTGCTCGTCAAGGACGGGCGGATGAGTTACACCGACCTGGGCAGGGCCACCGGCCTGTCCACGTCGGCCGTGCACCAGCGGGTGCGCCGACTGGAACAGCGGGGTGTCATCCGCGGCTACGCGGCCGTGGTGGACCCCGAGGCCGTCGGGCTGCCCATGACCGCCTTCATCTCGGTGAAACCGTTCGACCCCAGCGCCCCCGACGACATCGCCGAACGTCTCGCGGGCGTTCCCGAGATCGAGGCGTGCCACAGCGTGGCCGGCGACGAGAACTACATCCTCAAGGTCCGTGTGGCCACCCCCCACGAGCTGGAGGAGCTGCTGGGGCGGCTGCGCGCGCTGGCGGGCGTCTCGACCCGGACGACGGTCGTGCTGTCGACCCCGTACGAGGCGCGCCCGCCCCGGATCTGAGGAGGGCCCCGCCCCCGTCCCCGGCCCCCGCCGCCACGCCGTTCCCGCGCCGCGAGAAACTGTCCGGCATGAGTGAACGTGCCTCCGGCCCCCGTACCGTCCTCCTCCGTCGAGGTGAGGTGCACAGCCCCGCCGACCCCTTCGCGACGGCGATGGTCGTGGAGGCGGGCCACGTCGCCTGGGTCGGCTCCGAAGGCGCCGCCGACGCCTTCGCGGACGGCGTCGACGAGGTGGTCGACCTGGACGGCGCCCTGGTCACCCCCGCGTTCACCGACGCCCACGTGCACGTCACCGCCACCGGGCTCGCGCTCACCGGCCTGGACCTGTCGGACGTGCCGTCCCTGGAGGCCGCTCTGGCCCGGGTGCGGGAGTTCGCCGCCGCCCGCCCGCACGACCGCGTGCTGCTCGGCCACGGCTGGGACGCCTCCCGGTGGCCCGGCGGCCGCCCGCCCACGCGCGCGGAGCTCGACGAGGCGGCCGGCGGCCGACCGCTGTACCTGTCGCGGATCGACGTGCACTCGGCGGTCGTGACCACGGCCCTGCTGGCGATGGCCCCCGGCGCCACCACCACCGACGGCCCGCTCACCGCTGACGCCCACCACGCCGTCCGCGCCGCCGCGCTCGGCGCGATCACCGCGGGGCAGCGCACCGAGGCGCAGCGCGCCGCACTCGTGCACGCGGCCTCCCTCGGCATCGGATCGGTGCACGAGTGCGGCGGGCCCGAGATCTCCTCCGAGGACGACTTCACCGGCCTGCTCGGCCTGGCCGCCGGGGAGCCGGGCCCCCGGGTGATCGGCTACTGGGCCGAGCGGGACGTGGCGAAGGCGCGCGAGCTGGGCGCCCTGGGCGCGGCCGGCGACCTCTTCGTCGACGGGGCCCTCGGCTCCCACACGGCCTGTCTGCACGCGCCGTACGGCGACGCCGACCACACCGGCACGGCCTACCTCGATGCCGCGGAGGTCGCCGCCCATGTGGTGGCGTGCACCGAGTCCGGGTTGCAGGCGGGCTTCCACGCCATCGGGGACGCCGCCGTCACGGCGGTCGTCGACGGTGTGCGGGCGGCCGCCGAGAAGGTGGGGCTCGCCCGCGTCCGGGCCGCCCGCCACCGCGTCGAGCACGCCGAGATGCTCACCCCCGAGACCGTCGCCGCGCTCGCCGAACTGGGGCTGACCGCGTCCGTACAGCCCGCCTTCGACGCGCTGTGGGGCGGCGCGGACGGCATGTACGCCCGCCGGCTGGGCGCCCGGCGGGCGGCGACCCTGAACCCGTTCGCCGCCCTGCTGCGGGCCGGCGTCCCGCTCGCCTTCGGCTCCGACAGCCCGGTCACCCCCTTCGACCCCTGGGGCACGGTGCGGGCCGCCGCCTTCCACCGCACCGCGGAGCACCGCGTCTCCGTGCGGGCCGCCTTCACCGCCCACACCCGCGGCGGATGGCGGGCGATCGGCCGGGACGACGCGGGGATCCTGGTGCCCGGAGCGCCCGCGGACTACGCCGTCTGGCGCGTCGGCGAACTGGTCGTGCAGGCCCCCGACGACCGGGTGGCGCGCTGGTCCACCGACCCGCGCTCCGGCACGCCCGGCCTGCCCGACCTCACGCCCGGCGGCGAACTCCCCGTCTGTCTGCGCACGGTCGTGGGCGGCCGGACCGTGTTCGCCCGGCCGGGCGCGTGAACCCGGCGCCGCGGGCGCGCCGGATCACCCGTCCGCACTCCGCCCGACGCGCCGTGCGGCTTCCCGAGCCACTGCGCTGACCTGCGAATCTAAGAGAGATCCGCAGGTGGGGCGGTTGTTGACAGGCGGCGGCGGGTGGCCGGTAGGTTCGGCCGAGTCCACCACCGGACACCCCGCCGGGGGACCTCCGGGACTCGTCGCGACGCCGCTGGGTCAGGGACGGTGTGCCGCATCGGAGCACCGTCACGGGAGCCAGGCACAGCGCCGGCGCAGCGGCGAGGGAAGGTCCCGTCCGGACGGGGAGGTGCGACCCGGGTGGGGCCCGGCGCTCAGTAGACAACGGCTCACGGTCGACCCGCAGCCGGCGGGTCCCGGGCCGGCCCGAAGGGCGCCGGGCCCCCTCCGCAGCGGTCGCGGACCCCGTTCGCGGCCCGCGCGTCCGCGTGCCTGCCGCACACGCGGGCCTACCGTCCGGAACCCGGGATGCCTACCCCGTTCTCCTGGAAACGACACCACCCTCCGAACATCCCGTCACGTCTGCGCAGACGAAAGCCCACTATGGTGGATCCTTGCGTACGGACATGAAGGGGCAGCAGTGAACGACGGCGACGGGACCCTCGCGGCACAGGACCGGGGGAGAGAGTTCGGCCCGCTCGGCACGGCCTTGGTGATCATCCCGACCTACAACGAGGCGGACAACATCAAGCGCATCGTCGGCCGGGTGCGCGAGGCTGTGCCCGAGGTCCACGTGCTGGTGGCCGACGACAACAGCCCCGACGGCACCGGCAAGCTCGCCGACGAACTGGCCGCCGAGGACGAGCACGTCCACGTGCTGCACCGCGAGGGCAAGGAGGGCCTGGGCGCCGCCTACCTCGCGGGCTTCCGCTGGGGCCTGGAGCACGACTACGGCGTGCTGATCGAGATGGACGCCGACGGCTCCCACCAGCCGGAGGAACTGCCCCGCCTGCTGACCGCCCTCAAGGGCGCCGACCTGGTCCTGGGTTCGCGCTGGGTGCCCGGCGGCCGGGTGGTGAACTGGCCCCGGTCGCGCGAGTTCCTCTCCCGCGGCGGCAGCACCTACTCACGGCTGATGCTGGACGTGCCGATCCGCGACGTGACCGGCGGCTACCGCGCCTTCCGCCGCGAGACCTTGGAGGGCCTCGGCCTCGACGAGGTCGCCTCGCAGGGCTACTGCTTCCAGGTCGATCTGGCCCGGCGGGCCGTCCGGGCCGGATACCACGTCGTCGAGGTCCCCATCACCTTCGTCGAGCGGGAGCTGGGCGACTCCAAGATGAGCCGCGACATCGTCGTGGAGGCGCTGTGGAGGGTCACGGCGTGGGGCCTGGGCGAGCGCGTCGGCAAGATCACCGGCAGGGGTTCCGCCGAGCCGGGGCGGCCCACCTCCTAGCCCTGTCGGCCGGCAGCCCTGCCCCGCCCGGCAGCCTTATCCCGCTCTGAGCCGGCGCCATGCACACTGGAGGCATGACGACAGGCGTTGACCCCCGCCCGCACCCCGTCCGGCCCCGGCGTTCCCGGCTGCGCACGTTCCTCCCCCTGGGGATCGCGGCGTGGCTCGTGCTGGAGATCTGGCTGCTGACCGTGGTCGCGGGCGCGGCGGGCGGGCTGACCGTCTTCCTGCTGCTGGTCGCCGGGCTGCTGCTCGGCTCCCTGGTCATCAAGCGGGCGGGCCGCCGCGCCTTCCGCAACCTCAACGAGGCGTTGCAGCGCGGCACCGCCCCCACCCGGGGCGGCGGCAACGGCCTGATGATGCTCGGCGGTCTCCTGCTGATGCTCCCCGGCCTGATCTCGGACGCCTTCGGCCTGCTCCTGCTGCTCCCACCGGTCCAGAAGGCCGTCGGTGGCTACGCCGAGCGGACCGTCGACCGCAAGCTCCGCGAGGCCACCGCGGAGGGCGCTCTGGGTGACGCGTTCCAGCAGGCCCGGATGTACCGCCCGGGCGGCAAGGTGGTGCAGGGCGAGGTGATCAGGGAGGACGGCCGCCCCGGGGACACCTCGCGGGAGACCGGGCCGCGTCCACCCCTCACCTCGTGACAAGCCCCCCGTCCATCTCCTGACAAGCCCCCGTCCACCCGTGCGGCACACCGCGCGCGGCACTCGGTGACCTGGCGCGGGCTTCACGACACACCACAGCGCGACAGACACACCACAGACCGCGGGCGCCGTACCTTTCGTACGGCGCCCGCGGTCATGTGCGTGCGTTGCTTGCCGGTCCCCGCTACGCGGACTTGCGGCTGTCCCGGGGATGCACCGCCAGGTTCATCGCCCCGGACCGCAGAACGGCCAGTCGCTCCTCGAGGACCTCTTCGAGTTCCTCGCGGGTGCGCCGCTCCATCAGCATGTCCCAATGCGTACGCGCGGGCTTGGCCTTCTTCTCCTCAGGGCCGTCGCCGTCCACCAGGAGTGCCTGGGCCCCGCAGACCTTGCACTCCCACTCCGGCGGGATCTCCGCCTCGACCGAGAAGGGCATCTCGAAGCGGTGCCCCTTCTCGCATGCGTACTCCACGGCCTGGCGCGGAGCCAGGTCGATGCCGCGGTCCGTCTCGTAGCTGGTCACCACGAGGCGCGTGCCGCGAAGAGCTCGCTCACTCATGAATCGTGCCTCCCGGGCTTGTCGCCCACAGGACAGGTGTCGCTGTCGTCGTCATCCGGTCAACGTCCGGTCGGCGGTAAAGATTCCCGTTCCGAGTCCCGTTCCGGGCAATGCGTCGCCGTCGTAGCCGCAGCCTTGTCAACCAGTGCAGTACCCACCGGCGCCCGGTTTGTCACATCTGCAATGAGATGTCACCCAGCGATTCGGCATCATTGACGCGCAGTAACGGTACGCCTGGCAGGCCAAACGCGTACACTACCGCCCTTTCGCCAAGAGTGCTAAATCCTTTCCGGCACGGCGTTGCCCGCCTCACCGATCGCACGCCGGACCGGGACCCGGGCCAGCAGCAGGAACCCCAGCACGAAGAAGGCCACCAGCGAGAGGATCGCGTCCCGGTAGCTCCCGGTCAGCTGGTAGGTGAGCCCGAACAGCAGCGGCCCGAGCCAGCTCATGCCCCGGTCGCTCACCTCGTACGCCGAGAAGTACTCGGCCTCCTTGCCCGGCGGCACCAGGTGGGAGAAGAGCGAGCGGGACAGTGCCTGGCTGCCGCCGAGCACCAGCCCGATCGCGGCGGCCAGCCCGAAGAAGCCGGCCGGGGCCCCGGCCGGCAGGAAGTAGCCGGCGCCCAGTGTGAGCGTCCAGGCGACCAGTGAGCCGAGGACGGTCCGCTTCGCGCCGTACCGGCGGGCCAGCCGCCCCATTCCCAGGGCGCCCGCCACCGCCAGCACCTGCACGAGCAGGACCGCCGCGATCAGCGTGGACTGGCCGAGGCCCAGTTCCTCGGAGCCGTAGACGGAGGCCTGGGAGATCACCGTCTGGATGCCGTCGTTGTAGACGAGGTACGCCAGCAGGAAGGCGAGGGTGAGCGGATGGCGGCGCATGTCGCGGAACGTCGCCGCCAGCTGCCGCAGTCCGGCCGCCCCGGCCGGTGCCCGTTCCGCCGGAGCGGCGGAGCCCCCGCCGTCCTCCGGGGCCGCCGCCGGCCGGTCGCGCAGCCGGGCCAGCGGGATCAGCGCGAAGCCGCCCCACCACAGACCGGCCGAGGCGAGACACACCCGCACCGCCATCGACTCCGACAGGCCGAAGGAGTCATGGGCGAGATAGAGGACGAGATTGACCACCAGGACCAGCGAACCCGCCGCGTAACCGAACGCCCAGCCCCGCGAGGACACCGCGTCGCGCTCCTTTGGGGCGGCGATCTGGGGCAGATAGGAGTTGTAGAGCATCATCGCGACCGACTGGGCGGCGTTCGCCACGACCAGCAGCACCCCGCCCAGCAGATAGCGCTCGCCACCGAGGAAGAACATGCCCGTCGTGGCCGCGGCCCCCGTGTAGGCGGCGGCGCCCAGCAGAGGCTTCTTGCGGCCCGTACGGTCGGCGGCCGCGCCCACCAGCGGCATCACCAGCACGGCGACGATCACCGACAAGGACACCGCGTACGCGAAGAAGGAGCCCGCGCGCACCGGGACACCCAGGGGGTGCACATACCCGTCGGCGTCGGCGGCGGCCTTGGCGACCGACGTGAGGTACGGCCCCAGGAACACCGTGAGCACGCTGGTCGAGTAGACGGAACAGGCCCAGTCGTAGAAGTACCAGCCGCGCTGCTCACGCAGCCGCCCGGCCGCCTCGTCGGCCGCCGTCGCCCGTACGGTCCCGGTGCCCACCGCGCCCTCGCTTCCCCGTCTCCCGCGCGAGGGGCCGGGGGCTCAGGCCCAGACGCCCCGGTCCTGCATGACCTTGCGCAACGTGTCGATGTGATCGGTCATGATGCCATCGACTCCCAGATCGAGGAGCCGGTGCATCCGCTCCGCTTCGTTGACCGTCCACACGTGCACCTGCAGACCGCGCGCGTGGGCCGCGCGCACGAAGCGGCGGTCGACGACCTGCACGCCCGACTGGGCCTCGGGCACCTGGGCAGCGACCGCCGGCCGGCGCGGCGCGGCGGGCACCCCCCAGGAGCGCAGCCGCAGCCCCAGCACCCCCCGGGTGCCGTACGAGGTTGCCAGGCGGGGGCCCGCCAGGCGCTGGGCACGGCACACTCGGGCCTCGGAGAAGGAGCCCACGCAGACCCGGTCCCAGGCGTCCGCCCGCGCGATCAGGTTGAGCAGGGGGTGCAGGGCCGGCTCCGCCTTGATGTCGACGTTCCAGCGCACCTCGGGGAAGGTCTCCAGCAGCTCCTCCAGGAGCGGCACGGGTTCCGCGCCCGCCACGCGCGCGTGCCGTACCTCGGACCACGGCAGGTCAGCGATGCGGCCCGTACCGTCGGTCACCCGGTCCAGCGTCGCGTCGTGGAAGGCGACCAGTCTGCCGTCGAGCGTGGCGTGCACATCGGTCTCGATGTAGCGGTATCCGGCCTCCACCGCGCGCCGGAACTGCGACACGGTGTTCTCCAGACCGTCCGCGGCCCCGCCGCGGTGCGCGAAGGGGATGGGACCCGGGTGGTCCAGGTACGGGTGGCGGGTCAGCGTGGTCACCGACGCAGTATGGCCCGCGGCGGTGACCCGGCGGCAACCACCGTGCTGCCGGCCGGTGCCGCGGGGGCGGCGAAGAGCCGCAGGAAGAACTGCGCGAGCGGGCCGATCGACACCGCGTAGAGGACCGTGCCGACGCCGATCGTGCCGCCCAGCAGGAAGCCGGTGGCCACGACCACCACCTCCACGGCCGTCCGCATCAGCCGGATCGACCGGCCCGTGCGCCGGTGCAGCCCCGTCATGAGGCCGTCGCGCGGGCCCGCGCCGAAGGCGGCCGCGATGTAGAGGCCCGTGGCGACGCCGTTGAGGACGATCCCGGCCACCAGCAGGGGCACCCGTAGGGCCAGGGAACGGGCGTCCGGCAGCAGGGCCAGCGTGCCGTCCATGGAGAGGCCGACGACGAAGACGTTGGAGATCGTGCCCAGGCCCGGGCGCTGGCGCAGCGGGATCCACAGCAGCAGCACCACCGCGCCGACCACGATCGACACCACGCCGATCGTCAGCCCGGTGCGTTCCGCGAGCCCTTGGTGGAGCACGTTCCAGGGCTCCAGTCCGAGTCCCGCCTCGACGAGGAGGGCCGTGCTGGCGCCGTACAGCGCGAGACCGGCGTACAAGCGGACCAGTCGTCGCCCGAGCCGGTGACGGTGCGACGACGAGAAGAGTGCCAGGCGTGGCAAGAGTGCCCCCCAAGTGGTGACGGTGGACTGACCCGTGTCACTCTGTGGCTTGGCGGTGGACGCCATCCATGGCCAATTCGAGGAAGGTGGACTGGTAATCATGGCGCAGTGGACCTCGGCGGTGGGTGCCGCGCAGCTCGCCCGGCTGCTCACCTCCCAGCAGGAGCGGCCGGCCGGCCCCGGCTCGCGCCGCCCGCCCGCCTACCGGGCGCTCGCCGACGGCATCCGACTGCTGGTGCTGGAGGGCCGGGTGCCGGTCGCCGCCCGGCTGCCCGCCGAACGAGAACTGGCCCTCGCCCTCTCGGTGAGCCGGACCACCGTCGCCGCCGCCTACGAGGCGCTGCGCACCGAGGGGTTCCTGGAGTCCCGGCGCGGCGCCGGCAGCTGGACGGCCGTACCGGCGGGCAATCCGCTGCCGGCCCGTGGCCTGGAGCCGCTGCCGCCGGAGGCGCTCGGGTCGATGATCGACCTCGGTTGTGCCGCGCTGCCCGCGCCGGAGCCGTGGTTGACCCGCGCGGTCCAGGGGGCGCTGGAGGAGCTGCCGCCGTACGCCCACACCCACGGGGACTATCCGGCCGGGCTGCCCGCCCTGCGCTCCATGATCGCCGAGCGGTACACCGCGCGCGGGATTCCGACGATGCCCGAGCAGATCATGGTGACGACCGGGGCGATGGGCGCCATCGACGCCATCTGCCACCTCTTCGGCGGCCGGGGCGAGCGCATCGCCGTGGAGTCGCCGTCCTACGCGAACATCCTGCAGCTCATGCGGGAGGCAGGCGCCCGCCTGGTGCCCGTCGCCATGGCCGGCGGGCTCGCCGGCTGGGACCTGGACCGCTGGCGTCAGGTCCTGCGGGACGCCGCGCCCCGCATCGCGTACGTCGTCGCCGACTTCCACAACCCCACCGGCGCGCTCGCCGGGGAGGACCAGCGGCGCGCGCTGGTGGAGGCGGCCCGCTCGGCGGGGACGGTGCTGGTCGCCGACGAGACGATGAGCGAGCTGTGGCTCGACGGCGACGTCCGGATGCCCCGGCCGGTCTGCGGCTTCGACCCCGCCGGGTCGACGGTGATCACCGTCGGGTCCGCGAGCAAGGCGTTCTGGGCCGGGATGCGCATCGGGTGGGTGCGCGCGGCCCCGGACGTCATCCGCAGCCTGGTCGCGGCGCGCGCCTACGCCGATCTGGGCACCCCCGTGCTGGAGCAGCTCGCCGTGAACTGGCTGTTCTCGACCGGCGGCTGGGAGCAGGCGGTGCGGCTGCGCCGCGCCCAGGCCCGGGAGAACCGGGACGCCCTGGTCGCCGCGGTCCGGCGGGAGCTGCCGGACTGGGAGTTCTCGGTGCCGCAGGGCGGGCTGACGCTCTGGGTCCGGGCCGGGGGCCTGTCCGGGTCCCGGCTCGCGGAGGCGGGGGAGCGGGTCGGTCTGCGGGTGCCCTCCGGTCCCCGCTTCGGCGTCGACGGGGCTTTCGAGGGCTATGTGCGGCTGCCGTTCACCGTCGGCGGTGCCGTCGCCGACGAGGCCGCCACCCGCCTCGCCGCGGCGGCGCGGCTCGTCCGCGACGGTGGCACCACCGGAGGGGACACGCCCCGCACGTTCGTGGCCTGACGGAACCGGCGCGGAGGTCCCTCCCGAGCCGCGCACCCGGCCCCGCCCCTCACCGCGTCATCAGGGCGCGGGCGGGGGAGTGCGCCGCCCGGTCGAGGCTCGGTGTCGTTTCCGCCGCGGGGGGTGCGGGCCGGTCGCGGCACCGGCTCGCCTCGGCGGCGGGGGTCGGCGACGGGACCAGGTGAGCGGACCCGCCCCCGCCGGCTCAGGAGGTCTCGGCCGCGACCGGCTCGGCCTCCACCGGGACCTCGGCCTCGGCCACCCGGACCTCGGCCTCGGCCGGCACCGCGACGCCCTCCTCGTCCGCCGGGGTCGTCCGCGGCGGCAGCAGGTCCAGCACCGCTTGCCGGTGCGCCTCGCTCGTCGCGTCGTCGTACGGATCCGGCGTGGCCGGCACCTGCAGGCGGTGTACCGGCCCGGAGCCCAGCCGCGCGTAGCCGCGTCCCGGCGGGACGTCGTCGACGGGCGTGGTGTGCGGCCGGGTACCCAGCACCGCCTCCAGTTGCGCGGCCGTGGCCGGCCCCAGCACGGCACGCGCGCGCGTGTGCTGCCGTACCGCGTCGCTGAGGGTGTCGAGACCGTCGAACTGCTCGGCCACGACCACCGTCACATGCGCCGCCCGCCCGTGCCGCAGCGGTACCTGGAGCAGCGCCTGGGGATCCTTGTGGCCGTCGGCCTCGGCGAGATGGGTGAAGAAGGTCGGCCGGTCCAGCACGATCCACAGCGGCCGCTTGGTGTCGTCCGGCGGCGCCTGTCCCGCCTGCCGGGCCCGGTTCGCGGCGATCAGCCGGCGTTCCGTCTCGTGCGCCGCCCACTCCAGGCTGGCCAGCACCCCCGCGAGTCCCAGCTCGACGCCGAGGACGCCGTCGCGGCCGGTCAGACAGGCGTACTCGCCGGTGCCGCCGCCCTCGACGATGAGGACGTCGCCGTGGCTCAGGGCCTGCAGCGCGATCGAGCGCAGCAGAGTGGAGGTGCCGCTGCCCGGCTGCCCCACCACCAGCAGGTGCGGCTCGGTGGAGCGGATGCCGGTGCGCCACACCACCGGCGGCATGTCGCGCTGCTCCTCGCCGTGGGTGAGCGGGAGCGTGCGCCGTACGTGCGTGGGGTCGGTGAACCCGAGGACCGTCTCGCCCGGCGCGGTGACGAACGGCTGGACGGCGATGTCGGTGGGCAGCGGGTCGAGGACGCCGAGGGTGAGCTCGTTGCCCTCCTCGTCCCAGGAGACGAGGTACTCGCGGCCGCGGCCGGCCTTGGCGGCGAGCAGATGCTCGACACGCGCGCGCTCCGCCGCCTCGCCGTCCGGGAAGTAGGCCGGGTAGCGGATCACCAGCTGCGTGATCCGCCCCGAGGCGTCGAACTCGTACGTCGGGAAGGCCTTCTCCCACTCACCGCCGTGGGTGTACAGCGGGGCGGGGTCCTCCGCGGTGGAGAAGTACGGGACCAGGGCCTCGTACAGTGCCTGGAGCCGCTGGGTCTGCGACTCGTCGGGCCCGTCCGGGGCCGGTGGGGTGCGGTCCCTGCCCTGCCAGGCCGCCGCCGCCATCAGGGTGATGACGGCGAGCAGCGGGCCGTACGGCACGAGCGCCACGACCAGGATCACCGAGGCCACCAGGAACAGCAGCGGTCCGCGCTTGTCCTTGGGGGTCTCGGCCCACTTGCGCCGCCCGGCCGAGGCCAGCCGGCGCAGCCCGCGGGTGATCGTGATCAGCGGATGGAGGACGTCGGTGGCGCTGTCGGCCGCCGTCCGGGCCAGTTCCCGGCTCCGGGCGATCTGGGCGCTGCCTGTGCTCAGGATGCGGGGGAGGGGACGCCTGGCCACTGCTGTCTCCTGGTGGTGCGAACGGACGGGACGGAGTGTCGGACGGCGGGTCGGACGGCGGGCGGCGTCAGAACCTGATGCCGCCGAGGAGACCGGCCAGGCTTTCGCCGCCGGCCTTGATGCTCGGCGCGATGGCCGTACTGGCCAGGTAGAAGCCGAACAGGGCCGAGACCATGGCGTGTGACGCCTTCAGCCCGTCCTTGCGGAAGAACAGGAAGACGATGATGCCGAGCAGGACCACGCCTGAGATGGAAAGGATCATTTGAGCTCTCCTGGTTGGTGGGGACAGTCACCATGAGTACTTCCAGGCTCACAGGATGTATCTATACGATAAAAGGTGCAACTGGGTGAAATGCGGCATATTTCCCCCGGGTGGCGCAGCATTCGGGGGCCGGGCCGAGCCGGGGAGTTGCGTCGAACGCGACTCGTGGTGATCTTTGCCTCGGGCGGCCCCGGTCATGTGGCGCCCCGAGCCAGTACCCTGGCGATTCACCTGAACGGTTGCATGGAGAGGCGGTCCGACCGATGAGCGAAGCCCCCGACCACGAGGTCGTGGAGCTGGCGACGAAGATCTTCGATCTCGCCCGCAAGGGTCGGACCGACGAGTTGGTCGCCTACGTCGACGCGGGCGTTCCGGCCGACCTCACCAACGACCGCGGCGACTCCCTGGTGATGCTCGCCGCCTACCACGGGCACGCCGGGGCGGTGCGCGCGCTGCTCGCCCGCGGCGCCGACGGCGACCAGGTCAACGACCGAGGCCAGACTCCCCTCGCCGGGGCGGTCTTCAAGGGGGAGGCGGAGGTGATCCGGGCCCTGCTGGAGGGTGGCGCGGACCCGGCCGCGGGTACCCCGTCGGCCGTCGACACCGCCCGGATGTTCGGCAAGGCCGAACTAGTGGAACTGTTCGGCGCGGAGTGACCCGGCACCTTGAGCCGGCGCTCCTGGGCACGTAGAACACATTTTCTGACCAGGTACGACGACGACCACGGGGGAGGCGGTAACGGGCCGCCGGAAATTTCGGTCGCGGCGGGCGGAACTGCCGAGTCATCATGACGTCGTGATTCACGGACGCGATGGCTGGGCAGGTGTTGCCGCACCGCGCGGGCCGTGATGCGGTCCGCATGGGCCACTGACGAGAGGCAGAGGAAGATGGCTTACAGCAAGCAGGAAACGGCGGGCGCCCCGACGTGTTGTCACGCGGCCAGGTAGTGCACGTCCCCGGTTGCGTCGACGCTTGATGTGAGGCTGTTTCCCATGTTCGATCCGTTCATAGCGCCCAGCGGTACGCTGCTCGGCCTGCTGCAGCGGGGCCGCGGCGACGGCACACTGCACGCGCTCACCGCCCCGCGAGCCGAAGCGCTCGCGGCCCTCAACCACTGTGTGCTGCGCGACCCCCGCCACGACTGGCAGCTGGAGAACCGCTCCCTCTACTACGCCCGGCTCTTCCTCGACCTGGACGGCGAGCTGGACGAGATCGAGGCGCACCTCTTCGACGTCGAGGACGCCTTCGACACCGAGGAGTCCCGCACCGGCCTCGCCCTCGCGGTCCTCGGCCACCTCGCCTCCTACGGCCGGCGGGACGCCCTGGAACTGCTGCGCCGGTACGCCGCCTCCGGGTCCAACTGGGCCTGGGCCCTCGACGAACTCGCCCTGCGCGACGACGACGCCGGCCTGCGCGCCCTGGCCGCACCCGTGCTGGCCCGGTTCGCCACCGACCCCGAGGGCGAGGCGGAGCTGGCAGCCGTCGTCCGCGACGCCTTCGAGCCACGGCCCTGGCGGTTGTGGGCCGAGGACCCGCGCGAGTACATCGCCGCACGGGTTCGTGCCGCGCACGAGACCGGCTGCTTCGACCGCTGGCAACGGCAGATGCGACCCTCCGGGCCCCGGCCCGGGTGGAGCGTGCGCGCCGTGTTCGAGTGGGCCCAGCAGGGCGTCGAGCGCGGTGCCGCGCTGCACGTCCCGGCCGCGCGGTGTCTCGTCGCCGTCGCCGGTCCGGAGGACCGCCCGGAGATCGTCCGGGCGGCCAGGGACGGTGCCGAGGGCGCCCGGTGCACCGCTCTGCGCTACCTCGCCGACAGCAACGACCCGGACGCCCTGGACCTGATCGAACAGGCCGTGGCAACCGGCTCTGCGCTCGTGGTGGACGCCGCCGTCGACGCCTTCGAGCGCATGCGCGGCATCGCGGCCGTCGACCGCGCCCGCGGCTGGGCCCACCGGCCCGACGCCCTCGGGGCCGCCGCCGGCCGCCTCCTCGCCTGCCGCGGTGGGGTCCAGGACAGCGACCTGGTCCTCGCCGCCCTGCGCGAGGCGGTGCGCGGCGAGAGCTGCGACGCGCCCACACTGTGGACCCTCGTCGACGGCGCCGGACGCCTCGGCATCGGCTGCGCCGCCCCCGTGCTGCGTCACATCTACCGCGAGACCGCCTCCTCCCATCTGCGCGGCCGCTGCGCCCGCGCGCTCGCCGCCACCGACCCGTCCTTCGCCACCGGCTTCGCCGTCGAGTGCCTCTGGGACTGTGAGGAAGCCACCCGCGAGATCGCCGCCCGGCACGCCGAGACCGGCGACGCCCGCGTGGTGGAACGGCTGCGCCGGCTCGCCGCCGACCCGGCCGAGGAGGCCGAGGTCCAGACCGCCGTCCGCAGCCGCATCGGACCGGATCCGACCGCCATGTGAGCGTCCGGACCATCGTGGGGCCACCGGGTGAACGGGGGACGGCCCACCGGCCAGCGGCGTGTGCACACCATCTGACCTGCCCGGGTACGCGGTACAACCGGAACAACGCTCACGGGGCGTTCGGCCTCCGGACAGATCCACTTTGACGCGGGCACGTCCAGCCCGGCGACAACACCCCTATGCGTGTCGTCATCGTGACCGAATCCTTTCCCCCCGATGTGAACGGCGTGGCCCACTGCGCGTTCCAGACCGCCCGGCACCTCGCAGAACGCGGTCACTCCCCGCTGGTCGTCGCACCGGCCACGGGCGCCGCAACCGGGCCCGGCACCGAGACCGAGCCGCCGTGCCCCGTCGTCCGCGTCCCCTCCCTCCCGCTCCCCGGCTATCCCCAGGTCCGGGTCGCCCTGCCCAGCCGGCGCGTCGCCGCGGCCATCGCCGAGCACCGGGCCGACCTCGTCCACCTGGCCGGCCCCTTCGTCCTCGGCGTGCGCGGCATGGCGGCCGCCACCCGGCTCGGCCTCCCCGCCGTCGCCGTCTACCAGACCGACCTCGCCGGCTACGCCCGCACCTACATGGGCGCCGGCGAGGCCGCCGCCTGGCGGCGCATCCGGTCCGTGCACACCGCCGCCGACCTCACCCTCGCGCCCTCCAGTGCCGCCCTGCACGACCTCCGGGCGCACGGCGTGCCCCGCGTGAGGCTGTGGCCCCGCGGAGTGGACACCGCCCGCTTCCACCCCGACCGCCGCGATACGGACCTGCGCCGCACCCTCGCCCCCAACGGTGAGGTCGTCGTCGGATACATCGGCCGGCTAGCCCCCGAGAAGCAGGTGGAGCTGCTGTCCGGCGCCTGCGCGCTCGGCGGCGTGAAGGTCGTCGTCGTGGGCGACGGTCCGAGCCGGCCGCAGCTGTCCGGCGCGCTGCCCGGCGCCGCCTTCCTGGGCCGTCGCACCGGCGACGACCTCGCCCGGATCTTCGCCTCCCTGGACGTCTTCGTGCACACGGGGCCCTTCGAGACGTTCTGCCAGACCGTGCAGGAGGCCATGGCCAGCGGGGTGCCCGTCGTCGCCCCCGCCGCCGGCGGCCCCCTGGACCTGGTCGACCACGGTCGCACCGGGCTCCTGGTCCCGCCGCGCGACCCGGCCGCCGTCCGTGACGCGGTGCGGGCCCTGGCCGCCGACCCCGCCCGCCGCACCGCCTACGGCAGCGCCGCCCGCGCCGCGGTCGAGGGCCGCACCTGGGCCGCCGTCGGCGACCGCCTCATCGGCCACTACGCCGACGTCCTCGCCGCCCGCACCCCGGCGGTGGCCGCATGAGGACCCACGGGCTGCGGATCGTGCGCCTGGCCAACTTCGTCGCCCCGGCCTCCGGCGGCCTGCGCACCGCCCTGCGCGAACTCGGCCGGGGCTACCGGGCCGCCGGCCACGACCCGGTACTGATCGTCCCCGGCGACCGGCACACCGACCGCGACATGGGACAGGGCCGCGTCATCACCCTGCCCGGGCCGCTGCTGCCCGGCACCGGCGGCTACCGGGTCCTGATGGACCGGCACCGCGTCGCCCGCCTGTTGACCGAACTGGCGCCCGACCGGCTGGAGGTCTCCGACCGCACGACCCTGCGCTGGACCGGGAGATGGGCGCGGCGCGCCCGGGTTCCCGCCGTGATGGTCTCCCACGAGACCGCCGACGGCGTGCTGCGCACCTGGGGCGTGCCGGAGACCGCGGCCCGGCGCGCCGCCGACGCGCTCAACGCCCGTACCGCCCACGCGTACGCGCGCGTGGTCTGCACCACCGAGTTCGCCGCCCGCGAGTTCGTGCGCATCGGTGCCCGCAACCTGGTGCGCGCGCCGCTCGGCGTCGACCTGGCCGAGCGGCACCCCGCCCTGCGCGATCCCGGCCTGCGTGCCCGGTACGCCCGTCCGGAACAGGTTCTGCTGCTGACCTGCACCCGGCTGTCGGTGGAGAAGCGCCCCGGCACCGCGCTGGACACCCTGGAGGTGCTGCGGGTCCGGGGCGTCCCGGCGGTGCTGGTCGTCGCCGGGGACGGACCGCTGCGCCCGCGCCTGGAGCAGCGCGCCCGCGAGCGGGGGCTGCCGGTCGCCTTCCTGGGACACGTCCGCGACCGGGCCGCGCTGGGCGCGCTGCAGGCGACCGCCGACGTGTGCCTGGCGCCCGGGCCCGCCGAGACCTTCGGACTCGCCGCGCTGGAGGCGATGGCCTGCGGCACGCCCGTCGTGGTGAGCGCCTCCTCCGCGCTGCCCGAGGTGATCGGGTCGGCGGGGGCCACCGCGGCCGACCGCGGAGCGTCCTTCGCGGACGGGGTTGCGGCACTCCTGGCCCAGCCGGAGGCCGCCCGGCGTGCGGCCGCACGCGCGCGTGCGGAGCGGTTCGGGTGGACGGCGGCCGTCGAGGCGTTCCTGACGGCGCACGACGCGGCCGCCTTCCCGAGCCCTGCGCCCACCGGGGTGAGCTGACGCGGCGGTCGGCGGCCACCGCGAGGTCGTGGCCCGTCGCGAAGGTCCCCGCCCCCGCGCGGCGTGGGCGTGCCGCGCGGTTCCCGGCCGTTCACCGGCGGCCCCTGGCTGTGAAGCGGAGCGGGGTGCCCGGTGCCGCCTGGGCCGCCGCCGCCAGGTCGGCGGAGTGGACCACCGCGACCACCGGGTAGCCGCCCGTGGTCGGGTGGTCGGCCAGGAAGACGACCGGATGGCCGTCCGGGGGCACCTGGACGGCGCCGAGCACCGTGCCCTCGCTGGCGAGTTCGCCGGTCCGGGCCCGCGTCAGGGCCGGACCCTCGGTCCGCAGGCCGATGCGGTTGCTCGTCGGGGAGACGCGGTAGGCGCGCGTGAGGAAGGTGCGGACGGACTCGGGGGTGAACCAGTCGTCGCGCGGACCCGGTGTGACGCGCAGGACGAGTTCTGTGGGGGGTGCCGGCTGCGGGGCGACGTCCACGCGCGCGTGGGGTGCGCGGGCGTCCCCCACCGGCAGGACCGCGCCGACTGCGAGAGGCGCGGGGCCCAGTCCCGACAGCAGGTCCGTGGAGCGGCTGCCGAGGACCGGCTCGACGGCGACGCCGCCGCCGACGGCCACATAGGTCCGGACCCCGGCGACGGCACGGCCGATGTCCAGCACCGCCCCGGCAGGCACCCGCAGGGGCGCGCCCCACGCGGCGGGCCGGCCGTCCACCGTGACCGGGCAGGGCGCGCCGCCCACCGCCACGCTCACGGTGGAGCGGGGCCGCAGGGCGCACCCGTCCAGGGTGGTCTCCAGGACGGCCGCGTCCGGGGAGTTCCCGACCAGCCGGTTGACGAGCGCGGCGGCCGGCGCGTCCAGCGCCCCGGAGCGCGGCACACCCAGATGCGCGTGACCGAACCGGCCCCGGTCCTGAACGGTGGTCAGAGAACCCGCGCGGACGACGGCGAGCGCACGGTCGTTCATGCGGAGCCCTTCGCGGAGTCGGGCACGAACCGCACACGGGTGCCCGGCGCCAGCAGCGCGGCGGGCACGCGCGCGTGGTCCCACAGCACCGCGTCCGTGGTGCCGATGAGCAGCCAGCCGCCCGGGGAGGAACGGGGGTACACCCCGGTGTACGGCCCGGCGAGGGCCACCGACCCCGCGGGCACACAGGTGCGCGGGGTGGCCCGGCGCGGCACGTCGTAGCGCTGCGGCAGGCCGGTCAGGTAGCCGAAGCCGGGCGCGAAGCCGCAGAAGGCCACGCGGAACTCGGCCCCCGCGTGCAGCCGGGCCACCTCGTGCTCGCCGACACCCCAGTGCGCGGCGACCTCGGCCAGGTCCGGGCCGTCGTAACGCACCGGGATCTCCATGACATCCGGAGCGGGGGCCGCGGTGGGCGGCACCTCGGCGGTGGTCAGCTCGTCCGCGACCGCGGCCGGGTCCGGCACGCCGTCCAGCAGCACCGTACGGGCCCCCGGGACGATCTCACGGGCCGTCAACAGGCCGGCCGCCCGGCGGCGCAGCAGCTCGGCGTGCAGGGCCTGGGCCTCCGGACCGGAGGCCACCTCGACGAGCAGCGCGTCGTCACCGACCGGCAGGACCCGGCGGCTCATGCGAACGCCTCCACTCGCACACCGGACTCCGCCAGCCGCCGCCGCACCCGCCGGGCCAGGTCCACGGCGCCGGGGGTGTCGCCGTGCAGGCACAGGGAACGTGCGCGCACCTCGACGGGCGCCCCCGTGTGCGAGACGACCGTACGGTCGCGGGCCAGGCGCACCGACCGCTCCACCACCGTGTCCGGGTCCTCCACCACGGCGCCGTCCCTGCCGCGGGGCACCAGAGTGCCCTCGGCGGTGTAGGCCCGGTCCGCGAAGGCCTCCGGGACGGCGGGCAGCCCCGCCTTTTCGGCCAGGTCCAGCAGCCGGGAGCCGGGCAGCCCGAGCACCGGCAGGCTCGCGTCGGCGAGCAGCACCCCGTGGACGACGGCGCCGGCCTGCTCCTCGTCGTGCACCACGCGGTTGTAGAGGGCGCCGTGCGGCTTGACGTAGGCCACGCGCGCGCCCGCCGCCCGGGCGAACACCTCCAGGGCGCCGATCTGGTACGCCACCTCGGCGGTCAGTTCGGCGGGAGGCACGTCCATGGCGCGCCGCCCGAACCCCGCGAGGTCCCGGTAGGAGACCTGAGCGCCGATCGTCACTCCCCGACCGGCCGCCAGCTCGCACACCCGCCGCATGGTGGCCGCGTCCCCGGCGTGGAAGCCGCAGGCCACGTTGGCGCTGGTGACGACGGACAGCAACTCCTCGTCGTCGGTCAGCCGCCAGCGGCCGAAGCCCTCGCCGAGGTCGGCGTTCAGATCGATCGCGGTCATGGACCCTTCCGGTGTCTCGTATCGGTTCTCTTGTCGGTTCGGTCCTGGGGTGGCAGGTCGCGGCCCCGGCCGTGGCGCCCGTCAGACCGTCCCCGAAGCGGGCCGGGGCGGTTCCCGGCCCACGCGCGCGTGGGCGGCTCGGCGAGGAGGAGAGAGGACGGGGAGGTCGTCGGTACGGTTCACACCAGCTCCTTGCCCCGCGTCTCGGGCAGCCCGAGCAGCGCCAGGGCGGCGACGCCGTAGCCGATCGCGCCGAAGACCAGGGCGCCGCCCACGCCCCAGCTGTCGGCCACGAAGCCGACCGTGGTGGGGAAGACGGCCCCGACGGCGCGCCCGGTGTTGTACGTGAAGCCCTGGCCGGTGCCGCGCACGGCCGTCGGGTACAGCTCGCTCAGGAAGGACCCGAAGCCGCTGAAGATCGCCGACATGCAGAAGCCGAGCGGGAAGCCGAGCACGAGCAGCGCCGTGTCCGCGCCGCTGGGGATGTTCCCGTAGGCCACGACGCACAGCGCCGAGGCGACGGCGAAGAGCCAGATGTTGCGGCGGCGCCCGAGACGGTCGGTGAGGTGGCCGCCGGTCAGATAGCCGAGGAAGGCGCCCGAGATGAGGAAGGCGAGATAGCCCCCGGTGCCCACCACCGAGAGCTGGCGCTCGTTCTTCAGATACGTCGGGATCCAGGTCGCCAGCGTGTAGTAGCCGCCCTGCACACCCGTGGAGAGCAGACCGGCGAAGACGGTGGTGCGCAGCAGCGGTCCTCGGAAGATCGCGGTGAACGACCCCCCGCCCTCGTTGCGGTCGTTGCGCTCCCGCGCCGCGACCGCCTGTGGGGCGTCCTGCACCCGGCGCCGGACCCACACCACCAGCAGCGCGGGCAGCGCGCCGGTCCAGAACATCACACGCCAGGCCATGTCGTCGCCGAACAACGAGAAGACAGCCGTGTACGCGACGACCGCGAGCCCCCAGCCGACGGCCCAGGCACTCTGCACCGCGCCCAGCGTGCGCCCCCGGTGCCGGGCGCTCGAGTACTCGGCGACCAGGATCGCCCCCACCGCCCACTCGCCGCCGAACCCCAGGCCCTGCAAGGCCCGGAAGACCAGCAGCGTCTCGTAGTCGGGCGCGAAGCCGCAGGCGACGGTGAAGACCGCGTAGGTGACCACGGTGATCATCAGTGCCCGGACCCGGCCGATCCGGTCCGCCAGCATGCCCGCGAGGGCGCCGCCGACCGCCGAGACGACCAGGGTGACCGTGGTGAACAGGCCGGTCCGACCGCTGTCCAGCCCGAAGTACGCAGCCAGCGCGACCATGCTCAGCGGCAGCGTGAAGTAGTCGTAGGAGTCCAGTGCGTAGCCGCCGAACGCGCCGCCGAAGGCGCGTCGGCCACGCGGTCCGAGGGCGCGCAGCCAGGCGAACGGGCCGTCGTCGAGCGTCGGGCGGGAAGCTGCCGGGGCCGGTGACAGGAGTCGGCGTGGAGGGGTCGTGCTCATGGAGGCACCTCGCTGAGGGGTGACGGAGGGTGCGATGACTGAGCCGTGCCGTGCGAAAGCCGCGGCACCGCGCTGGGGTTCCGGGGCGGTGCCGTGCCGAGAAAGGTAGAGGATCGTTGAACGATCCTTCAATACCCCCGTTGTCTCGCCCCGTTGTCTGCGCTTGAATTCCGGGCATGGCAGAGCAGCTGGCGGGACTGGCCGACGACCGCGCCCTCCTGGGCCGCACCAGCACGGCCGAACGGGTCGCGGACATCCTCAGGAGCCGCGTCGCCGAGGGCTTCTTCCCGCCCGGCACCCGGCTCTCGGAGGACAGCATCGGGGGAGCGCTCGGCGTCTCCCGCAACACCCTGCGCGAGGCGTTCCGGCTGCTCACCCACGAGCGGCTGCTCGTCCACGAGCTGAACCGCGGGGTGTTCGTGCGGGTGCTGACCATCGACGACGTCGAGGACCTCTACCGCACCCGCGCACTGGTCGAGTGCGCCGTCGTACGGGGGCTCGGGAACCCGCCCTACGAGCTCGCCGCGCTCGCCGCGGCCGTCGCCGAAGGGCGGCGCGCGGTCGCCGAAGGTGACTGGAAATCGCTGGGTACCGCCAACATCCACTTCCACCGCGAACTCGTCGCCCTCGCCGGCAGCGAACGCACCGACGAGCTCATGCGCAGCGTCTTCGCCGAGCTGCGGCTCGCGTTCCACATCGTGGACGACCCCCGTCGGCTGCACGAGCCCTACCTCACCCGCAACCAGCAGATCCTCGGGGCCCTCCAGGCCGGTGACCGCGCCGAAGCGGAGAAGCTGCTGGCCGGGTACCTGGCCGACTCGCTGGACCGCGTGGTCGAGGTGTACCGGCGCAGGGTCGCCGACGGTGCCCCGTAGAGAACGGGCCGCACGGCCACCCACCGGGCGGTGCGCACGGACCGCGCGGGCACCGCCGACGCCTTCCCACCGCACCGTTTTGGGTTGATGTCAGACCGAGGACCTAGTCTGTGCACCGTGACTTCGCCTGCACCGACGGACCGTGTTCCGCCCCAGCTCAGCGCGGGGCCGCGCCCCGCTGTGGGCCCGGCCGCCGACGAGGGCCTGGCGCGGCGGCTGCGCGCGCTCGCGTGCACCGCGCCGATCCACGACCTCGACGCGCGCAAGGCCAATCTCGCCGGTGAGTACTCGGTGTACGGCATGGCGGAGATCGCCCTGGCGGCGATCGACCTCGTCACCCTCAACATGGACTTCGACACCGGCGCCGACCACGACCAGATCGTCGCCCGGCTGATCCCCCGCATCGCCGCCCAGGCCCCGCGGCGCTCCGCCGCCGAGCACGAGCGCGTGGCGCGCTGGGTCCTGGAGAACCTGATCAACGTCGGCAGCGTCGACCGCGGCTTCCGCGCCGTGTACGGCACCTTCGCGCCGGACGGCAGCTATGTGCGCCGCGACTACGACTTCAAGCTGATCGAGGAGGTCCCCGGCTACGGCGGCGCCGTCTACCTCCGCACCACCGACGAGGCCGTCAACGTGCTGGTCGGCGCCCTCGACACCGATGTCACCAGCGCCCAGATCGCCGCCGAGGTCAAGCTGGAGGTGCTCATCCGGCGCGGGCGCCTCGCCGACGCGCAGCTCGCCGCCGAGCAGGCGCGCTACCGGACCGTGCAGTACTCCGAGACCCTGCGCCGCGCCCTGGAGGCCACCCGGCGCAACGTCCGCGCGGTCGACTGGCTCAACACCGTCCCCGACATGATCGCCGAGGCGCTCGACCACGTCGCCGACCGCTACCGCCACGAGAACGCGATCCTCACCAACATCCGCAAGGCCCGCGACGAGTCCGAGGACCCCGAGCACAAGCGGCGCGCCGCCGAGCTCGTCGACATCGTCAAGGACTGCATCCGCCGCCACACCCAGCTGCAGTCCCGCCTGCTGGAGGCCGGCCCGCTCTTCCGCGCCGAGCAGGACCGGCAGGCGTTCGCCACCCCGATGACCTCCGCGGGGCTGGACCTCTACGGGCACCTCGTCGCCCCCGTGCTGCCGCTGACTCTCGAACGGGCCGTCCGGGTCACCGACGCCTTCTTCGCGCGCGGGACCGGGCTGCGCACGCCGGTGTCCGTGCGGGTCGGCGACCTCGTCGACCTACTGCTGACCCCGCCGCAGGAGCGCGAGCACCTGGGCGCCGAGATGCCCGAGCCGGACCTCATCGCCACCCCCGCCGACAGCCGGTTCAGCGACGGGCAACTGGCCGCCGCCATGGAACTGCTCGACCTGCCCGCCGACGCACCGCGCCGGCTCTCCGGGCTCCTCGCCGAGGCCCGCGACCGCGATGCGGACCTGCCCTACCTGGTCGCGCTGCTCGCCGTCCACGCCGCCAGCCCCCCGGTCGGCACGGCCTACCGGCAGGGCGAGGAGAAGCTGCTGTTCGCCGTGGACGACGGGACGGAGCTGGACGACCCCGAGTTCGGCGGCGCCGACCTGATCGTCGGCACCGCCCTGCTGGACGCCGCGGGGATGGCGGCGGACCGGACCGAGGCAGCATGACCGAGCGACACCGAGGCAAGGAGCCGACACCGTGACCGAGCACGTCGAATGGAGTGAGCCGGAGGCCGCCGCCACGCCGGTGAGCAGCGCCGTCACCCCGGCCGACGCCGCGGACGCGGCCAGGCTCGTCGCCTTCGGGCTGCAGCCCAGACTGCAGCCCGCGCGCGACCAGGAGTACTCCGACCTGCTGCGCCGCTACCGTGAGGACCCGCCGTTCGCCCGGCTCGCCGACGCGGTGGCCGCCGGGCTCGGACTCGTCGTGCTGGAGGTCTCCCCGCGCGCGGGCATGGCCGTCACCGCCGCCGAGGACTCGGTCTTCGCCGTCCGCATGGGTGACTACGCGCGTCGTACCTCCGCCGACGGCGGCGACCGGTTCCTGCACGGGCTCGCCCATCTCGCCGTGGCCGCCCTGGCGTTCCCCCGCCCCGAGGACCTCGCCGACGACGGCTACATCGGCCGGGTCAGCGTCAACGGCGTGGACGCCTTCGTCCGCCAGGCCTGCCGCCGCCTGGAGGAGCGCGCCGAGGAACAGGGCGAGAACACCGACCCGGCGACCGGCGCGCCCGGCCTGGAGACCGCCTGGCGCGTCTGGGCCAGACGCAGCGCCACCGGCGCCACCAAGGACGCCCGCCGCCTCGCCGGCTCCACCACCGGCATCGTCGGCAAGGCCGTCGCCTTCCTCACCGACTCCGGCTTCCTCCAGCGCACCGGCGACGACAACGGCGGCACCTACCGCACCACCGCCCGCTACCAGCTCCAGGTCCGCGACATGGCGGGCGGCGCCGCCATGGCCGAGCTGCTGGAGCTGGGCGTCGTCCCGGTCACGGACGGCACACCGACCCTGCTGCCCGCCGAGGACACCGACGACCTGGAGCTGGCGGCCGACGCCGGGCTGCCGTTCCACTCCTGACCGCCGGGTCCGGCCACCGGGTCCGCTCCGTCCGCCGCCGCTCCCGAACCACCGCACCCTTCCGAAGACTTACGAGAGTCCGCCATGTACGAGCTGTCCCGGGTCCGCCTCTACTCCATCGGACCCGCCGGTGCACGCTACGCCGACACCGTGCTTGACCTGCGCGGCGTCGGCGCCGTCGTGCGCGACCCCGCCCCCACCCAGGCGGAGTTCTTCGAGGACGAGCCGGTCGGCCCGCCGCGCCGGCCCGCCCCCGCCGGCGTGCTCTTCCTGGAGAACGGCGGCGGCAAGTCGGTCCTGCTGAAGCTGATCTTCTCCGTCATGCTGCCCGGCCACCGCAACACCCTCGGCGGCGCCAGCTCCGGTGTGCTGCGCAAGTTCCTGCTCGCCGACGACTGCGGGCACGTCGCCCTGGAGTGGCAGCACGTGCAGACCGGCGAGTGCGTCGTCGTCGGCAAGGTCAGCGAGTGGCGCGGCCGTCAGGTGTCCAACGACCCGCGGAAGTTCGCCGAGGCCTGGTACTCCTTCCGCCCCGGCCCCGGTCTCACCCTGGACAACCTGCCCGTCGCCGAGTCCACTGCCGTCCGGCCGCCCGTCGAGGGAGCCTCCGGGGCCCAGGGCCGCCGCCGCACCATGAAGGGCTTCCGGGACGCCCTCACCGACGCCGGCAAGGCGTACCCGCACCTGGAGGTGCACTGGGAGGAGACCCACGAGCGCTGGACCGAGCACCTCGGCGAACTCGGCCTCGACCCCGAACTCTTCCGCTACCAGCGGGAGATGAACGCCGACGAGGGCGAGGCGGCCGGCCTCTTCGCGGTCAAGAAGGACTCCGACTTCACCGACCTGCTGCTCCGCGCGGTCACCGACACCCGTGACACCGACGGCCTCGCCGACCTCGTCAGCGGCTTCGGCAACAAGCTCGGGCGGCGCGCCGAACTCATCGCCGAACGGGACTTCACCGCCGGATCGGTGGACCTGCTGGGGCGGATCGTCGAGGCCGCCGACGCCCGCGCACGCGCGCGTGACGTCCACGCCGGGGCCGAGCGCCGCACCCGCACCCTGGCCCGCCGCCTCTCCGCACGCGCCGTGCGGGAACGGGCCCGTGCCGGCGACCTCGCCCAGCGCGTCACCGCCGCCGCGTACGCCGTCACCCACTCCGAGGGCGGCCGCGAGCGCAGCGCCCTGATCGCCGCCGAACTCGCCTTCCGGCACGCCTCGCTGGCGCTCGCCGCCGCCGAGAAGGCGGCCGCCGCGCAGAAGCGCGAACTCGCCGACGCGCGCACCCTGCACGCCGCCTGGCAGGCCGCCGAGGCCGTGCTGCGCCACCGCGCCGCCGCCGACCGGGTCGCACGCGTGGCCGCCGCGATCCAGGAGGCCGAACGGGACGCGGCCCCGGCCCTCGCGGCCCGCGCCAAGGCCGCCACCGACCTGGTGCGCGTCCTGCAGTCGGCCGCCGAGAGCGCCGAACACCTCGCCAACGAGGAGGAGGAGCGCTCCGCCGCCCTGCAGGAGGCCGGCGAGACCGCCCACCGGGACGCCACCGCCGCCGCCACCGAGGCGCAGCGGGCCCGCAGCGAGATCGGGCATCTGCGCCAGCGGCTCGCCGAGGTCGAGCAGGAGACCGCGGAGGCGGTCCGCGCGGGCTGGCTCGACGACAGCGCCCCCGACGCCGACCCCGCCCGGGCCGCCCTCGCCGCCAGCGACGCCGAGAAGACCGCGGTCGCCGCCTGGGACACCGCACGCGAGGCGTCCCGCCGGGCCGGCGAGCACGCCCGCGAGGCGGCCTCCGCCGAGTCCCGCGCCGAACTGACCGCCGCCCGCGCCGCCGACGCGGCCACCGCCGCCCGCCGGGCCCACGAGGGCGAACGCCGCACCGCCGAGGCGCTCGCGGCCGAGGAGCGCCTGGCGGAACTCCTCAGCCTCCCGGGCACCTCGGACGCGGAGCGGTCGAGTGTGCCCGCACCCCGGCCGGCGTCCGAAGCACAGGCCACCGACGGACAGGCACCCGTCGGAGCGGCCACCGACAGCCGGAGCGGCGATGCCGGCCCGAGCGGCGCCCGTGGGCGGACCGGGGGCCCGGTCCCCACCGCCCCCGTCGGCGCCCTCACCCCCGAGGACCTGGACCGCTGCGCCGCTGAACTGCGCGAACTCCTCGACGAGGCCGTCTCCGGCGCCGAACGCCAGCTGTTCGAGCTGCGCACCGCCGCCGCCGACGACGCCCGCATCCTCGGCGCCCTCGGCGACGGCGGCCTGCTGCCGCCGGGCCCCGACGTCCTGGCCACCGTCGAGTTCCTCGGCGAGCACGGCATCCCCGCCCTGCCCGGCTGGCGCTACCTCGCCCAGGCCGTCGACCCCGCCGACCACGCCCGGGTGCTCGCCGCCCGGCCGGAACTGGTCGACGGCGTGATCATCACCGACCCGGACTCGCACGCACGCGCGCGTGCCGCGCTCGGTGACGCCGCCCTCCTGCCGCGCTCGGCCGTCGCGGTCGGCACGGCCGCCGCCCTGCTCGCCCCCACCCCGGCGCCGCTGTCCGACGACGGCGACGCCGAGGTGTTCCTCGTCCCGCCGAACCCCGCCATGCACGACGAGCACGCCGCCGACGAGGAGCGGCAGGCGCTGCGCGCCAGGGCCACGGCACGCGACGAGGAGATCCGCCGGCTCGCCGCGCGCCTCGGCAAGGACCGCGAGCTGGCCGCCCGGCTCGCCTCCTGGCGCACCGGCTGCCCCACCGGCCGGCTGGCCGAGCTGGCCCAGGCCGCCGAGGAGGCCGGGGCCTTCGCCGAGGAGGCCGAGGCCGAACTGGCCGAGGCACGGACCGTGCGCGCGGAGGCCGAGGAGGCCGCCGCCGAGGCCGCCCAGGTCCGCGACGAGCGCCAGGAGGCCGCGCAGAAGGCCCGGCGTGCCGCCGACGCCCTCGCGGGACTCGCCTTCCGGTTGCGCGAACGCGCCGGCTGGCAGGCCCGGCTCCGGGAACTCGCCGACGAGGCAGCAGAGTCGGAGGCCCGCGCCCAGGCGTACCTGGAGCGGGCCCGCTCCGCCGACGAGGACCGCCGCGCCGCCCAGCGTGCCGCCGACGACGCCCGCCGCACCGCGCGTGCGCTGCGCGCCGAGCGCACCGAGATCGCCGGCGCCCCCGACGACGTACCGGTGAGCGATGACGCGCCGGAGGCGTCCCTGCCCGCGCTGCGCGAGGCCTACCGCGCTGCCTCCCAGGTGTACGAGAAGGTCGGCGTCGGCGCCGACCTGCGCGCCGAGCAGGCCCGCGCGGAGAGCGACGAGAGCGCGGCCCGTGCCGAACTGGACCGGCTCAGCAACAAGGTCCGCACGCGCGCCGAGCAGCTGCTCCAGTCGCCCGACGGATCGGACGGACCGTCCCGGCAGGCCGCCGCCGCGCGCGCGGAGGAGCTGGTGCAGCTCCTGGAGACCCGGATGTCCACCGCGAGCGAGCAGCTCGGACGGCTGCGCGGCGAAGCCGAACGGCACGCGCCCGAGGACGGCGAGGCGCACACCGAGCTGCCCGAGGAGCTGCAGCCGCGCGACGCCGAGCACGCCCAGGCGCTGCTGCGCACCGCCACCGCCGAACTGTCCTCCCGCACCGAAGCGTTGGCCCAGGCCCGGGAGGCGCATGCCGAGCTGCTGGACGCCCACCGGGCCGCCGAGGACGCGGCCGGCGGCTTCGACGAGGTCGCGGCGATGCTCCGCGACCTGCTGCGCGAGCACACGCCCGAGGACGGCCAGGAGGAGCCGGAGCCCTACCCGGGCACTCTGGAGGAGGCCCGCAGGGCCGCCGCCGAGACCCGCCGCTCGCTGCGCGGCTGCGCCGCCGACCTGTCCGCCGCCGAAGCCGCCGTACGGGAGGCGAGTGACGTTCTCGTCCGGCACGCCAACTCCACGCGCTACGAGCAGGTCCGCACACCCGCGCGCCAGCAGATCCGCGAGCTGCCCGCCTCCGCGCTGCCCGAGCACGCCCAGAAGTGGGCCGACGCCTTCGCACCGCGCCTGCGGGTCCTCACCGACGAGCTGGCGCAGCTGGAGCGCAACCGCGACTCGATCGTCGACCGGCTGCGCGGACTGGTGGAGTCGGCGCTGGCCACCCTGCGTTCCGCACAGCGGCTGTCCCGGCTGCCCGAGGGACTGGGGGAGTGGTCCGGGCAGGAGTTCCTGCGCATCCGCTTCGAGGAGCCCGACCAGGCCACCCTCACCGAACGGCTCGGCGAGGTCATCGACGAGGCGACCCGCGCGGCCGTGAAGAAGAACTCCGACCTGCGCCGCGACGGCATGTCCCTGCTGCTGCGCGGGGTCGCGGCCGCGCTGCAGCCCAAGGGCGTCGCCGTGGAGATCCTCAAGCCGGACGCGGTGCTGCGCGCCGAGCGGGTGCCCGTGGGCCAGATGGGCGATGTGTTCTCCGGCGGCCAGCTGCTCACCGCGGCCATCGCCCTGTACTGCACGATGGCCGCGCTGCGCTCCAACGACCGGGGCCGCGACAAGCACCGCCACGCCGGCACGCTGTTCCTCGACAACCCGATCGGCAGGGCCAACGCCACGTACCTGCTGGAACTGCAGCGGGCCGTGTCCGACGCGCTGGGCGTCCAGCTGCTGTACACCACCGGCCTGTTCGACACCACCGCCCTGGCGGAGTTCCCGCTGGTCATCCGGTTGCGCAACGACGCCGACCTCAGGGCGGGCCTGAAGTACATCAGCGTGGAGGAACACCTCCGGCCGGGGCTGCCGCAGCAGGCCCCGGCCGGAGAAGCCGTGCACAGCGAGATCACGGCGACGCGGATGTACAAGAGACCCGCGCCGCGGGAGGCGTGAGCCCGCCGCGCCTCAGCGACGCGTCAGTCGAACCAGCCCTGCGGGGCGGGGCTGGTGTTGCGCCAGATGTGCTTGGTCTCGCGGTACTCCGCGAGACCGGCCGGTCCCAGCTCCCGCCCGGTGCCGGACTGCTTGACGCCGCCCCACTCCGCCTGCGGGACGTACGGGTGGTAGTCGTTGATCCACACCGTGCCGAGCCGCAGCCGGGCCGCGACGCGGTGCGCCTTCGCCTCGTCACCGGTGAACACCGCGCCCGCCAGACCGTAGATGGTGTCGTTGGCGAGCCGTACGGCCTCGTCCTCGCCGGTGAACCGCTCCACCGTCAGCACCGGTCCGAAGGACTCCTCCTGGACGACCGACATGCCGCTGGAGCACTCGTCCAGGACGGTCGGCAGGTAGTAGAAGCCCTGCTCGTAGGCGTCACCGCTCGGGCGGGCGCCGCCGCACCGCAGCACCGCGCCCTCCGCGACACCCCGGGCGACGTACGCCTCGACCTTGTCGCGGTGCGCGGCGGAGATCAGCGGCCCGGTCTGCGCCCGCTCGTCGAACGGCCCGCCGAGACGGATCTGTTCGGCGCGGCGCACCACCTCGTCGACGAACCGGTCGTGCAGCGAATCCTCGACCAGCAGCCGCGCACCGGCCGAGCAGACCTGACCGGAGTGCAGGAACACCGCGGTCAGCGCCATGTCGACGGCGGTGTCGAAGTCGGCGTCGGCGAACACCACGTTGGGGTTCTTGCCGCCGAGTTCCAGCGCGACCTTCTTCACCGTCCCGGCCGCGGCGGCCATCAGGTGACGGCCGGTCTGCAGCCCGCCGGTGAAGGACACCAGGTCGACGTCCGGATGGTCGCCGAGCGGTGCGCCCACCTCCGGGCCCGCGCCCAGCACGAGGTTGGCCACGCCCGCAGGCAGCCCGGCCTCCTCCAGCAGCCGCATCAGATGCAGCGCGGTGTGCGGGGTCAGCTCGCTCGGCTTCAGTACGAACGTGTTGCCCGCGCCCAGCGCGGGCGCCACCTTCCAGGCCGTCTGCAGCAGCGGGTAGTTCCACGGCGTGATCAGCCCGCAGACCCCGACCGGCTCGTGCACCACCCGGCTGTCCGCGTTCGCCACCCCGGTGTCGATCACCCGGCCGGCCTCGGTGGCCACCAGCCGCCCGAAGTAGCGGAAGCAGGCGATGACGTCGTGGACGTCGTACTCGCTCTCCACCAGGCGCTTGCCGGTGTCCAGGGACTCGGCTCGGGCCAGCGCCGCCCGGTCCCGGGCCATCAGGTCGGCGACCCGCAGCAGCAGGTCGCCGCGCTCGGCGGCGGAGGCGTGCGGCCAGGGGCCGTGGTCGAAGGCGTGCCGGGCGGCGGCGATCGCCTCGACGGTGTCCTTGCCGCCGGCCTCGTCGACGACGGCGACCAGGCTGCCGTCGGCCGGACAGCGGATCTCCCGGGTCCGCCCGTCGCGCGGGGCGGTCCAGGAGCCGCCGATGAACAGGTCCGGCATGTGCCGTTCCTTCCTGTGGTGCGTGAGTGGTGCTGCTGGGGCCGGCGGCTCAGGCCAGCCAGGACTTGACGACGTCGGGGTTGGCCTCGACCCACTTCTTGGCCGCCGCGTCCGCGGACATCTTGTCCTGCGCGATCATCTTGGCGACCTCGTTCTGCTGGTCGGCCGTCCACTTGAACTTCTTGAGGAACTCGGCGGCCTTCCCGCCGTCCTTGGCGAAGTCCGCGTTGAGGTACTTCTGCAGCGGGGTCTGCGGGTAGGCGCAGGCGACCTTCTTCGGGTCGGCGTCGCAACCCTCCTTGTACGCGGGCAGCTTGACCTCGACCAGGTCCACCTCGGCGTTCAGCCACTGCGGGGTCCACCAGTAGGTGAGGAACGGCTTCTTGGCCTGGTAGTCCTGCTTGATCTGGGTGATCTGCGCGGCCTCGGAACCGGCGTAGACCGTCTTCAGGTCCAGGCCCAGGTTCTTGATGATGGCGTCGTCGTTGGTGACGTAGTCCGGCGAGCCCTCCAGGAGTTGGCCCTTGCCGCCGCTCTCCGACGTCTTGAGCTGGGAGGCGTACTTGTTGAGGTTCTTGTAGTCCGTCACGTCCGGGTGGGCGTCCGCCCAGTACTTGGGGACGAACCAGCCGATGTGCCCGGTGACGCCGAGGTCGCCCGCGGAGACCACGGACTTCTGCTTCTCGACGTACTGCTTCTCCTGCTCGGGGTGGCCCCAGTCCTCCAGGATGGCGTCGATGGTGCCCTTGCCCAGCGCGTCCCAGGCGATGACCTCGCCCATCTGCTTGGTCTTGACGGTGTAGCCGAGCTCCGACTCCAGGACGTACTTGGCGACGGCCGTGTTGGCCTCGGCGCCCACCCAGGACGGGACGGTGAGGGTGAGGGTGTCGGTGCTGCCGGCGCTGGTGGACTTGCCGGTGTCGGCGGCCCCGCAGCCGGCCACGGCGGTCAGCGTCAGACCGGCGACGACGGCGAGCGAGGTGCGCAGGACACGGCGGTTTCTGATGGAGGTGGGACGCATGGGGTATTTCCTAACTTTCCGAGTAAAACAAGGGGACGAACGGGGGACGGGGGTTCAGCGGTCGGTGGTGTCCCGGGACGCGGCCGGCTGCGTGACGCGGTCCAGGACCAGGCCGAGGCAGACGATCGCGGCACCCGCGACCAGGCCGACACCCAGGTCGCCGCGGGACAGGCCGTACACCACGTCGTAGCCGAGCGCGCCGCCGCCGACGAGTCCGCCGACGATGACGACGGCGAGGACCAGCACCACGCCCTGGTTGACGGCCAGCAGCAGCGCGGGCCGGGCCAGCGGCAGCTGCACCTGGCGCAGCTGCTGCGCGCCGGTCGCGCCGAGCGAGCGGGCCGCCTCCAGCGCGGCCTGGTCGGTCTGCTTCACGCCCTGCGTGGTGATGCGGACCACGGCGGGCAGGGCGTAGGCGACGGCCGCGGTGATGGCGGCCGCGCGGCCCACCCCGAACAGGGCGACGACCGGGATGAGGTAGACGAACTGCGGCATGGTCTGCAGGACGTCGAGGACGGGCCGCAGCGCCCGCTCCAGCCAGCCGGCCCGGGCCGCCAGCACACCGATGGTGACACCCAGCAGCAGCGTCAGCGCAAGGGCGGCCAGTACCTGCGACAGCGTGTCCAGGGTCTCGGGCCACACGCCCAGCACCCCGGTGACGGCGAGTGCGGCCGTCGCGCCCAGCGCGGCCCGCCAGGTGCCGACCAGCAGGGCGAAGGCGGCGACGAGCAGCAGCAGCGACCACCAGGGAGCACCCTGCAACGCGCCGCGCAAGGGGTTGAGGATCCAGGAGGTGAGGTTCGACGCCCACACCTTGGTGCCGCCCAGCACGGGCACACCGGAGTGCAGGTTGTGGACCGTCCACTCCTGGAATGAGTTGACGGAGCCGGTGATGTCCAGCGTCCAGCCCTCGGGCCAGCGCGCCGCACCCGTGGCCTTGCCCGCGGCGAACGCGACGACCGTGCCCACGGCGGCCAGCGCCCAGGCCGGCCCGCCGCGCAGCAGCCGCGGTCCGGCCGTGACCGGCGCGCCGATCCGCTCGCCCGCGGCCTCCGTCGTGCGGTCCAGCCACACGGCGATCAGCACGATCGGGATGCCCGCGGCGAGCGCCGCGCCCACGTCGACCGTCGCCAGCGCCGAGTACACCTCGTCGCCGAGACCGCCGGCGCCGATCACCGAGGCGATGACGACCATGGACAGCGCCATCATGATGGTCTGGTTCAGGCCGAGCAGCAGCTCCTTGCGCGCCAGCGGCAGCCGGGCCTTCAGCAACTGCTGCCGGGAGTCGGCGCCCAGGGAGAGCGACGCCTCCAGTACGTACGGGTCCGCGCCGCGCAGTCCGAGCGAGGTGAGCCGGGCCATCGGCGGGGCCGCGTAGATGACGGTGGCCAGCAGCGCGGCGGGCGATCCGGTGCCGAAGACCAGCACGAACGGCAGCAGGTAGGCGAACGCCGGCAGCACCTGCATGGTGTCCAGCACGGGCCGCAGCGCCCGGTCCACCCGGGGGAACAGGCCCGCCGCCAGGCCCAGCAGGAAGCCGACCACCGCGGAGACGGCGACCGCGACGATCATCAGGGCCAGCGTCATCATCGCCGGATCCCACATGCCGAGCAGCCCGCAGCCGGCGAAGGCGCCGAGCGCGATGGCGGCCACCTTCACCCCGGCCCGGCCGGCGCCCGCGGCGCACCACGCCAGCAGTACGGCCGCCGCGGTGACACCGGGCCAGCCGAGGGCGTCCAGCGCGGAGTACACGCCGTCGACGGCCTCGACGGTGGTGTTGCTGATGTGCAGCAGGAAGTACAGGAAGACCGGGCTGGTGTCCCGGTTGTCGACGATCCACTGGCTGAGGTCGTCCAGCGGTCCGGACACGTCGATGCCGAAGGCGCCCGGCCACGAGCCGCTGCCCCACAGCACGGCCGCGAACGGCACCAGGACGACGGCGACGACCGCCAGGCCCAGCAGCCGCCGCCCGACCGGGGGCAGCACCGCGAGCCGGCGCCGCAGCAGCGATCGGGTGGCGACGCTCCGGGCGCCGTCGGACGAGGCCTCGCCGCGTGCGGAGGCCTGCTTCTCCGGTACGAGGGTGCTCATCGTCATCTCACCCCCGCCGGCTCGGGATCCAGTCCTGCGACGACGGACAGCAGGTTGGCGTGGTCGACGACACCGAGACAGCGGTCGTCCTCCACCACACACGCGGCGCTGCCGCTGCGGGCCACGGTCTCGATCGCCGACGCTACGACCGTGTCGGGAGCGAGCGCGCCGGGGTGTTCGTTGCCGCCGCAGTCTCCCGGACGCATCGCGGTGCGCACCGTGATGACCTGCTCGCGGGGCACGTCGCGCACGAAGTCGCGCACATAGTCGTCGGCGGGGGAGGCGACGATCTCCTCCGGCGTGCCGCACTGGACGATCTCACCGTCGCGCATCAGGGCGATGCGGTCACCGAGCCGCAGCGCCTCCTGCAGGTCGTGCGTGATGAAGACCATCGTGCGGCCCTCCTCGCGGTGCAGCCGGATCACCTCCTCCTGCATGTCGCGCCGGATCAGCGGGTCGAGCGCGCTGAACGGCTCGTCGAACAGCAGGACTTCGGGGTCCACGGCGAGCGCACGGGCCAGTCCGACGCGCTGCTGCTGACCGCCGGAGAGCTGGGCGGGACGCCGGTGTTCCATCCCCTCCAGACCGACCTTGGCGACGACCTTCATGGCCAGCGCGCGCCGCTCCAGCTTGCCCAGGCCCTGGATCTCCAGGCCGTACGCCACGTTGTCGAGAACCGTGCGGTGCGGCAGCAGGCCGAAGTGCTGGAAGACCATGGCGGCCCGGTGCCGGCGCAGTTCACGCAGCCGGTTCCTGTCCATCGCCAGCACGTCCTCGCCGTCGATCTCCAGTGCGCCGGAGGTCGGCTCGATCAGCCGGGTCAGACAGCGCACCAGGGTCGACTTGCCGGAGCCGGACAGGCCCATGACGACGAAGACCTCGCCCTTGCGTACGTCGAAGGAGACGTCGCGCACGGCGACGGTGCAGCCGGTGCGGCGGCGCAGCTCGTCGGGGGGCAGGTCGGCCAGCTCGCTGCCGGGCACACGCTCGGCCTTGGGGCCGAAGACCTTCCAGAGGTTGCGTACGGAGAAGACGGGCGGCGCCTCGGCGGTCGCGGGCGCCTGCCGCGGGGCGGTTTCCTTGGACAGTGGACTGGACATCAGGCATCGACTCCCGGGTGCGTCGGCCGAGTGAGCAGGTCGGCGCACTTCTCGCCGACCATGAGGACGCCGATCATCGGATTGACGGCGGGGATGGTGGGGAACACGGAGGCGTCCGCGACCCGGACGCCGCGCAGGCCTCGCACACGCAGCTCGGGGTCGACGACGGCCAGCGGATCGTCGGCGGCGCCGATCCGGCAGGTGCCCGCCGGGTGGTACACGGTGTGCGCCACCTTGCGGGCGTACTCGCTCAGCTCCTCGTCGCTCGTCACGTCGGGACCGGGGCACACCTCGCGCTTGAGCCAGCCGGCCAGCGGCTGCGTCTTCGCGATCTCGCGGGCGATGCGGATGCCGTCGACGAGGGTGCGGCCGTCGTAGTCGTCCTCGTCAGTGAAGTAGCGGAAGTCGAGCGCCGGCTTCGCGGACGGGTCGGCGCTGGTCAGGTAGAGCCGGCCCCGGCTGCGGGGCTTGGGGATGTTCGGCGTCATCGACACCCCGTGCGCGGGCTTCTGGTAGCCGAGCCGCTCGGGGTTGTCGGTGAACGGGATCTGGTAGAAGTGGAACATCAGGTCGGGGCCCTCGGAGGCGGGGTCCCGGCGCACGAACAGGCCGGCGTCGGAGTCCATCGCGGAGTTCTCCGGGATCGGGCCGTGCGTCTCCCACACGATGACCGACTCGGGGTGGTCGAGCAGGTTCTCGCCCACACCGGGCAGATCCTGTACGACGGGTATGCCGAGTTCGGCCAGGTCCTCCTTGGGGCCGATGCCCGAGAGCAGCAGCAACCGCGGGGTGTCCACGGCACCCGCGCAGACGATCACCTCGCGCGCGGCCATGACGGTGCGCTCGCTGCCGTCCGCCGTGCGCACCCGCACGCCGCTCACCCGGTCGCCGTCCGTCTCCAGGCGGAACGCCCAGGTCTCCAGCATCAGGTGGAGGTTGGGGCGGTCCAGGAACGGGTGCAGGTACGCCACCGACGCCGAGGACCGCTTGTTGTTCTCGGGGTGGTAGGCCAGGTCGAAGAAGCCGACGCCCTCGTGGAACGGCTGCTTGTTGAAGCCCTCGACGCGCGGCACACCGGTCGCCTCACGGGCCGCCTCGACGAAGTCGCGGGCGATGGCGTTCCGGTCCTTCTCGTCCACCGCGACGATGTTGTTCAGCAGCCGGTCGTAGTACGGCTCCATCGTGGCGGCGTCCCAGCCGTCGGCGCCGGCCTCGACCCACTCCGCCCAGTCGGACGGCAGCGGCTTGAAGCTGATCAGCGTGTTGTGGGACGAGCAGCCGCCGAGGACGCGGGCGCGGCTGTGCCGGATGTGGGAGTTGCCGCGCGGCTGCTCGGTCGTCGGGTAGTCGTAATCGAGGTCGCCGCCGAGCAGGCCCAGCCAGCGGCGCAGCGTCAGCACGTCGGGGCGGTCCACGTCGGAGGGTCCGCCTTCGATGACCGCGACGCTGACCTGCTCGTCCTCGGTGAGCCGTGACGCGATCACCGATCCGGCGGTACCGCCGCCGATGACGACGTAGTCGTAAGTGTCCTGCTCGGGCATGGGGTTGCTGCTCCTTGTCGTGCGGGCCGGAGTTCTTTTCCGGCTCCCCATGTCCAGTCAGGTTGTTGACCGGACAAGGGACGGGGCACCTGCCCCGGTCTTGTGCGGTCATTCGGGTTTCAGTACTGAATGTGGCGCGCATCACGCCAAACATCGCGGATATAGCCTGAAGTGTCCGATTAGTCGGGCATGTGCGTGCTGACTTTCGGCCCGTCTCCGACGCTTCCTGCGCGATCGGTTGCGTAATAAGCAACAGCATCCTGGGGGCTCCGTCAACCGGCGGGGCCCGTGGACGGGCGTGACCGCCCCGTCCGGCGCGGCTGCGGAAGGAGCGGGCAAGCCGCGGGAGGCGGGGGACCCGCTCAGCGACCCGCCGGGCCTCTGGCGGACCCCTCAGAACCCGAAACCCATCCGCTGCGACAACTCGGCGGCCGCCGCCACCGTCCGCTCGGCCAGCTCCGGCAGCCGGTCCGCGCTGAGCCGGTAGACCGGGCCCGAGACGCTGAGCGCGGCGATCACCTTGCCGTCGTGCGCGCGGACCGGTGCGGCGACCGCCGCCAGCCCCAGCTCCAGCTCCTCCACGGTGGCGCCGTACCCCTGCTCGACCACCGCCTCCAACTCGGCGCGCAGCATGGACGCGGCGGTGACGGTGCGGTCGGTGAACCGGGGCAGCGGGCGCGCCAGCAGGCCCTCGCGCAGGGTGGGTGTCATGTGTGCGAGCAGCACCTTGCCGCTGGACGTCGCATGCAGCGGGGTGCGTCGGCCGAGCCAGTTCTGAGCGGTGACCGACGCCGTGCCGCGGGCCTGCATGATGTTCACCGCCGCGTCGTCGTCCACCACCGCGATGTTGACCGTCTCACCCAGTTCGTCGGCGAGTTCGCGGCAGACCGGGACGCCCTCCTGGGAGATCTCCAGCCGCACCGCCGCCGCCCCCGCCAGGCGCAGCACCCCGGCCCCCAGGTAGTACTTCCCGCGGTCCTTGGCCTGCGCGACCAGGCCGCGGTTCTCCAGGACGCCCAGCAGCCGGAACGCGGTCGACTTGTGCACGTCCAGCTCGTCGGCTATCTCGGTGACCCCGGCCTCGCCGTGCCGCGCGAGGATCTCCAGCACGCTGACCGCCCGGTCGACGGACTGCACGGAACCGGCCGCGCTCCGGCCGTTCTGCCTCTGCTGGAAGTCGTCCACGGTCACCCCGCCCTGGTTCTGTTGCGCACAGCGCTCACTGATGCGCTCTGCGAAACGCCAGGTTATCGAAGCGGGCGGGGTCTCGGCGGAGTGGGTTCGGGGTGCGGGGGGTCACCCCGAGGGGCGGGATCGGAGGGTCGCGGCGCCCACCCGGGCGGCCACCGCGTGCCGTCGACCCGGCAGGAACTGTCCGATACCGCCTGGCGCTCCCTCGTGCGCCCCGAGGGCTACGGGTGCGACAGCTGCCCTGCGCCACCCCGCCCGCGTATCCGCCCCTGGGCGCGCGCCGCGGCCCGCTCCTGGCGTCGGACCCGGCGCCGCTCCCGCCGCAGGGCGCGAGCTGTGCTGCTCGGGGTCGAGACCACCCCGTTGCGCTGCTTCCACACCTGACGCGTGACCCAGACGTCGAGGACGGCCCAGGTCGCCGCCACCGTGCTCGCCACGCTGCTGATCACCATGGGGAAGGCCGGCCAGGATCCGGCCAGCGTGCACAGAAGGGCCACCATCGCCTGCACCAGTGTCACGGCGACGAGGAGTACCGAGCGGACGGCGGCGTTGCGGACCGGGTCCGGCATCCGCCGGTGGCGCGCGGGCTCCTCGACCCACAGCGGCCGCCCGGGGCCCCGTTCCCGGCCGTCGCGGGACGTCCGGGAGGAGGGCTCGTCGCCCTGTTCCTCTACTCGCACCGTGCCGTCCCCCGTCTCGATCGCCGCCTCGCGGGAAGTCGCAGCCCCGCGGTCACCTGCCGGAAGGCAGCGATCGCGGGCCGCGGGGTCCCGAGGTGCCGCCTCTTCCACCATCGTGCCGCTCTCGAGCGCCTCACGCCGCTCAGCCGTGCCCATCACCGTGTCACTCCCCACCGCCGGCAGACCGCCCGCTCCGACTACATGTCCGGCTTCTCGGTGGCTGCCCGGCTTGCACTGTTTTACGCCGCCCGGATACGGCACGGGGCTCATGTGGCTGATTCCGCCCCCAATTCCCTATGAGTAGGACGAACGAGACGCCCGGAAGATTCCCGACGGCCGACGAATTCCGGCCAATCCGCCGACCGAAGCCCCGGCGACGGGGCGCCCCCGCCACGGGCAGCCGGAAGACAATCTCCCCCAATGCCCCGACACCTCCCCATCTCCCGACGCGACCGCGGAAGTTCGCCTTCCGGACGACTCTTCGAGTTCCCCGTGCGGCGGTAGTAGGCTCGCGGCGTTTGTTGACGCACATGCGTGCCCCCCTTGCGACGGGGGTTCGAGCTGGGGGAGTCCATGCGCTTTCGCGGGAAGTCGATCCGCCGGAAGATCGTGGCGCTGCTGCTCGTGCCGCTGGTGTCCCTGGCCGCCGTCTGGGGCTTCGCCACGGTGCTCACCGGACGCGAGGTGAGCAGGCTGTTCACCGTCTCCTCCTTGACGGAGAAGGTCGGTTACCCCGTCGAGGACACCCTCCGCGTCATCCAGCAGGAGCGACGCCAGACCCTGGTCTACCTCGCCGACCCCCGGGCCGCCGACGCGCTCGCCGCCCTGCGCCGCACCCGCGCCGCCACCGACAGCACCGTCGCCGAACTGCGCGCCGAGGCCGCCGACCCCGACCTGGGTGACATCCTGGACGAGGACGACAACGACGGCCTCACCGCCCTGCTGGACGCCCTCGACGGAGTCGACTCGCTGCGTGACAGCGTCGAACAGGGAACCGTCACCCGCGCCCAGGCCTTCGACCTCTTCAACCGGCTGGTCGACCCCGGCTACGAACTGCTCGCCCGGCTCGACGCCGTCGACAGCGCGGAACTGGACAAGCAGTACCGGGCACTGGTCGGCGCCGCCCGCGCACGCGAACTGCTCTCCCGCGAGGACGCCCTGCTCGGCTCCGCCCTCGTCGTCGGCAAGCTCACTCTCACCGAGATCCGCACGGTCTCCACCCTCCAGGCCCAGCGGGAGGCGGTGTACGACATCAGCCTCACCCAACTGCCCGACGCGGAGCGCGAACGCTACGAACGCTTCTGGGCCAACGCCACCACGGCCACGCTGCGCGGAGCCGAGAAGGCAGTCCTCGCCACCGAGCCGGGCGGCATGCCCCGCGGTGTCACGGCCCGAAGCTGGGACACCGCCGCCGGCAAGGCCCTCGACGAACTCGGCACCCTCGACGAACAGGCCCAGGACCGCTACCAGGACCGCGTCCGTCCCAACGCCGTCGAGGTCATCCTGAAGGCCGCCGTCGTCGGCATCCTCGGCCTGATCGCCCTGCTGTTCTCCCTCCTGGTCTCCGTGCGGATCGGCCGCGGCCTCATCCGGGACCTGCGCCAACTGCGCCTGGAGGCCCACGAGGCGGCCCGCGTACGGCTGCCCGGCGTGATGCGCCGCCTGTCCGCGGGCGAACAGGTCGACGTCGAGACCGAGGCGCCCCACCTGGAGTACGACAAGAACGAGATCGGCGAGGTCGGCCAGGCCCTCAACACCCTGCAACGCGCCGCCGTCGAGGCCGCCGTGAAACAGGCCGAACTGCGCGCCGGCGTCTCCGAGGTCTTCGTCAACCTCGCCCGGCGCAGCCAGGTCCTCCTCCACAAGCAGCTCACGCTCCTGGACACCATGGAGCGCCGCACGCAGGACACCGAGGAACTGGCCGACCTCTTCCGCCTCGACCACCTCACCACCCGGATGCGCCGCCACGCCGAGGGCCTGGTGATCCTCTCCGGCGCCGCACCCTCCCGCCAGTGGCGCAAGCCCGTCCAGCTCATGGACATCGTCCGGGCGGCCGTCGCCGAGGTCGAGGACTACGAGCGCATCGAGGTCCGCCGACTGCCCCGCGTCGCTGTCACCGGCCCGGCCGTCGCCGACGTCACCCACCTGGTCGCCGAACTCCTGGAGAACGCCACGGTGTTCTCCCCGCCGCACACCGCCGTGCAGGTCCTGGGCGAGCGGGTGGCCAACGGGTTCACGCTGGAGATCCACGACCGGGGCCTGGGCATGGCGCCCGAGGCACTCCTCGACGCCAACCTCCGGCTCGCCGAGACCCCGGAGTTCGAGCTGTCCGACACCGACCGCCTCGGCCTGTTCGTGGTCAGCCGGCTCGCCCAACGCCAGAACGTCCGGGTCTCCCTGCAGCCCTCGCCCTACGGCGGTACGACGGCCGTGGTGTTCATCCCGGACACCCTGCTCTCGGACGACGTCCCCGACACCAACGGCATCGGCTTCCGCCTCGACCGCCCCCGCGCACCCAAGGAACAGGATCCCGCGCAGGGCCGTGGTTCCGCTCTCTCCCCGGCGCCCGTACGTCTACCCGGGCTCCCCGCCTCCGTGCTGGACGGCCCGGTCGAGCTGGAGGCCCCGGTCGACCTCGACACCCCCGTCCGCCTCGACGCCCTCGGCGGTCTGCCCGAAGACTTGGAGGACGACGGCGAGCACGGCGCCCTGTTCCGCCCGCGGCCCAGCGCCCTGCGCGTCCCGGACGCCCGCCCGGACTCCGCGGGCGACCGTCACCGCAGGCGCTCCGACGATCGGGGCGCGGCGGCACCCACCGACGGCGAGCACGCGGCGCCCGTGTCCCTGCCCCGCCGGCACACCCCGAAGCTCGTCAGCTCCCACGGACGCCCTGTCGGGGACCGCGCCAGACGCTCCCGGCCCGACGAGGACGGCTCGTCCGGCGGCCCGGACGACATCACCCCGGCGCCCCTGCCGACACGCCACCGGGGCAGCACCCCCCAGATACCCCGGGCGAGCGCTACACCCGGGCACCCCACCGAGCGCCCCCGACTCCACGCCGGGCCCGGAGCCGCCTCCGACCAGCCGGGCGAACCTCCGGAACTCCCCCGGCGCGCCCGGCAGCACACCACCGCGTCCGACCAGCGCGGTGAGCTCACCCCCGGGACCGGTCCCGACACCCGACGCGACGCCGGGGCCGGGGCCGGGCCGAGCGGAGCGGACGGCGCCGGCCCCCGCACCCCGGCGCCCGAAACCGGCTCCGCACCTGGAGCGCTGCCCCGGCGCGTGCGCCAGGCGAGCCTCGCGCCGCAGCTGAAACAGGGCACCACGCCGCGCGACGGGGACCGACCCGACCTCGCCGACCGCGACGCCGACGAAGTCCGCAGCCGGATGGCCTCCCTGCAACGGGGCTGGCAGCGCGGCCGCGCAGAGAACGCCGCGGGCGACGACGCCCCCAGCGGCACAGCACCACGAGGAACGAAGGGGGACGGTCGATGACCGCACCGAAGGCGACCGGACATGCCATGACCGAGGGACGCGAGCTGGACTGGCTCCTCGACGAGCTCGTCGACCGGGTCGCGAGCATCCGCAAAGCCGTCGTCCTCTCCGGCGACGGCCTGCCCACGGGAGTGTCCAAGGACCTCACCAGAGAGGACAGCGAACACCTGGCGGCCGTCGCCTCCGGCTTCCACAGCCTCGCCAAGGGCGTGGGACGCCACTTCGAGGCGGGCAGCGTCCGCCAGACCGTCGTCGAACTCGACGATGCCTTCCTGTTCGTGACCGCCGCCGGTGACGGCTCCTGCCTCGCCGTCCTCTCCGACGCCGACTCCGACGTCGGCCAGGTCGCCTACGAGATGACCCTGCTGGTCAAGCGGGTCGGCGTACACCTGGGCACCGCCGCGCGCACCGACCTGCCCGCCGGCGGGTAGTGGGATGGCATGAGGACAGACGGTCAGGGAACAAGCCACTGGTTCGACGGTGACGCCGGGCCCGTCGTGCGCCCGTACGCCATGACGCGCGGCCGGACCAGTCACGCCGCCCAGCACCGCCTCGATCTGATCGCGGTCGTCGTGGCCGAGCCCCACGCGCAGGACCCCGCCACGGACCCCTCGCTGTCCCCGGAGCACCTGGACATCGTCGGTCTGTGCCGGGACACCCCGCAGTCGGTCGCCGAACTCGCCGCCGACCTCGACCTCCCCATCGGAGTGGTACGGGTCCTCGTCGGAGATCTCGTGGACGCCGAATTCGTCCATGTGAACCGGCCCGTACCACCCGCCGAACTGCCGGACGAGAGTATTCTGCGCGACGTGATCAACGGCCTCCGAGCGCTGTGAACAGTGCGGAAGCGGGGTGAGGACGTGCCAGGCTGGCAGTTCTGGGTCGACCGGGGCGGCACCTTCACCGACATCGTCGCGCGCCGCCCCGACGGCCGCCTGCTGACCCACAAGCTGCTGTCGGAGAACCCCGCCCGGTACTCCGACGCGGCCGTCGCCGGCGTGCGCGCACTGCTGGACGGCTCGACGGACCCCGTCGAAGCCGTCCGCATGGGCACCACCGTCGCGACCAACGCGCTGCTCGAACGCAAGGGCGAACGCACCCTCCTGGTCATCACCCGAGGCTTCCGCGACGCGCCGCGCATCGCCTACCAGAACCGCCCGAGCATCTTCGCCCGCCGCATCGAACTGCCCGAACTGCTCCACGAGCGGGTCGTCGAGGTCGACGAACGGATCGCCGCCGACGGCACCGTCCTGCGCGCCCCCGACCTCGACGCCCTCGCCGGCCCGCTTCAGGAGGCGTACGACGCCGGTATCCGCGCCGTCGCCGTGGTCTGCCTGCACAGCCATCTGCACCCCGGCCACGAACAGGCCGTGGGCGCCCTGGCCGAACGCATCGGCTTCCCGCAGATCTCGCTGTCCAGCGAGGTCAGTCCGCTGATGAAGCTCGTTCCGCGCGGGGACACGGCCGTCGTCGACGCCTACCTGTCGCCCGTCCTGCGCCGCTACGTCCGGCACGTCGCCGACGAGCTGCGCGACGTCAGGCTGATGTTCATGCAGTCCAACGGCGGACTCGCCGAGGCCGGGCAGTTCCGTGGCAAGGACGCCGTACTGTCGGGGCCCGCGGGCGGCATCGTCGGCATGGCCCGCATGTCCCAGATGGCCGGCCACGACCGCGTCATCGGCTTCGACATGGGCGGCACGTCCACCGACGTCTCGCACTTCGCCGGCGCCTACGAACGCGTCTTCACCACCCAGCTCGCCGGGGTTCGGCTGCGCGCTCCCATGCTGGACATCCACACCGTCGCCGCCGGCGGCGGCTCCGTCCTCCACTTCGACGGCTCCCGCTACCGCGTAGGGCCGGACTCGGCGGGAGCTGACCCCGGCCCCACCTGCTACCGCGGCGGCGGCCCGCTCGCCGTCACCGACGCCAACGTGATGCTCGGCCGCATCCAGCCCGCCCACTTCCCGGCCGTCTTCGGACCCGGGGGAGACCAGCCGCTCGACGCCGCCCTCGTCCGCGAACGCTTCGCCTCCCTCGCGCGCGAGATCCGCGAGCACACCGGTGACGACCGCACCCCCGAGCAGGTCGCCGAGGGCTACCTGCGGATCGCCGTCGCCAACATCGCCAACGCCGTCAAGCGGATCTCGGTGCAGAAGGGGCACGACGTCACCCGCTACGCGCTCACCACCTTCGGGGGCGCGGGCGGACAGCACGCCTGCATGGTCGCCGACTCCCTCGGCATCCGCACCGTTCTCGTGCCTCCCATGGCGGGCGTCCTGTCCGCCCTCGGTATCGGTCTCGCCGACACCACCGCCATGCGCGAACAGTCCGCCGAGACGCCCCTGACAGCCACTGCCATGCCCGGTCTCCTCAAGACCGCCGCGGACCTGGAGGCAGCCGCCCGCGCCGAGCTCCACGCCGAGGACGTCCCCGACGACCGCGTCCGCGTCATCCGCCGCGCCCAACTGCGCTACGACGGCACCGACACCACCCTCACCGTCGAGCTGACCGAGCCCGACGCCATGCGCCGCGCCTTCGAGGAACGTCACCGCGCCACGTACTCCTTCACCCTCGACCGTCCGGTCGTCGTCGAGGCCCTCTCCGTGGAAGCCACCGGCATCACCGCACCCCCCGATCTGTCTGCCCTCGCCCCGTACGGGGGCCGCCCCGCCGCCCCCGCCTCCGTCCGCCTCCACACCGGCGGCACCTGGCGTGAGGTACCCCTCCACCGCCGCGAGGCCCTCCCTCCCGGCGAGACCGTCACCGGCCCCGCGATGATCGCGGAAGCCGGCGCCACCACCGTCGTCGACGACGGCTGGCGGGCCGTGGCGACCGACGAGGGGCATCTGGTCATGGAACGCGTGACGGTTACGCAGAGTTCCGAACTCGACACGAAAGCCGATCCGGTTCTACTGGAGGTCTTCAACAACCTCTTCATGTCCATCGCCGAACAGATGGGCGCCCGACTGGAGTCCACGGCCCAGTCGGTCAACATCAAGGAACGCCTAGACTTCTCCTGCGCCCTGTTCGACCCGGACGGAAACCTGGTGGCCAACGCCCCGCACATCCCCGTCCACCTGGGCTCCATGGGCACCAGCGTCAAGGAGGTCATCCGCCGCCGCGCCCACAGCATGCGGCCCGGAGACACCTACGCCGTCAATGATCCGTACCACGGCGGCACCCATCTGCCGGACGTCACCGTGATCACCCCGGTCTTCGACTCCCCGCACCCGTCCGCCACGCACAGTGAGCGGAAGATTCTCTTCTATGTCGCCTCCCGCGGCCACCACGCCGAGATCGGCGGCATCGCCCCCGGCTCCATGCCGGCGAACAGCCGCACCATCGAGGAGGAAGGCGTCCTCTTCGACAACTGGCTGCTCACCGAGGGCGGGCGCCTACGCGAGAGGGAGACCCTCCGGCTGCTCACCGAGGCCCGCCACCCCTCCCGCAACCCGGACACCAACCTCGCCGACCTGCGCGCCCAGATCGCCGCCAACCAGAAGGGCGTCGACGAGGTCGGCCGCATGATCGAGCACTTCGGACTCGATGTGGTCCAGGCCTACATGCGGCACGTCCAGGACAATGCCGAGGAGGCCGTGCGCCGCGTCATCGACGCCCTGGACGACGGCGAGTACGCCTACGAGACCGACGCCGGCGCCGTCATCCGGGTACGCGTGCGCGTGAACCGCGCCGAACGGTCCGCCACGGTCGACTTCACCGGCACCTCGCCGCAGGTGGCCGGCAACTTCAACGCCCCCTTCTCGGTGGTCAACGCCGCCGTCCTCTACGTCTTCCGCACCCTCGTCGCCGACGACATCCCGCTCAACGACGGCTGCCTGCGCCCCCTGAACATCGTCGTACCGCCCGGCTCCCTGCTCGCACCGGTGCCGCCGGCCGCCGTGGTCGCCGGAAACGTCGAGACCTCCCAGGCACTCACCGGAGCCCTCTACGCCGCACTCGGGGTCCAGGCCGAGGGCTCCGGAACCATGAACAACGTCACCTTCGGCAACACCAGCCACCAGTACTACGAGACCGTCGCCTCCGGGTCCGGCGCGGGCGACGGCTTCCCCGGCGCGAGCGTCGTCCAGACCCACATGACCAACTCCCGCCTCACCGACCCCGAGGTGCTGGAGTGGCGGCTGCCCGTCCGGCTGGAGGAGTTCTCCGTCCGGCGCGGCAGCGGCGGAGCCGGACGGTGGCGCGGCGGGGACGGCGCGGTGCGCCGCATCCGGTTCCTGGAACCCATGACCGTCTCCACCCTCTCCCAGCACCGCAGAGTGCCCCCGTACGGCATGGCGGGCGGCGAGCCCGGCGCGCTGGGAGCCAACCGCGTGGAACGCGCGGACGGCACGGTCGTCGACCTCGCAGGCTGCGGTTCAGCCGACGTCCGGGCCGGCGACGTACTCGTCATCGAGACCCCCGGCGGCGGAGGATACGGTCCTCCGCCCACCGACCCCACCGAGCAGGAGAAGTGATCGATGATCTTCGGGCGCTCTGAGCGCGGCAAGCCCCCGGTCGAGCCCGTCACGCTCAAGATCCTGGTGGCCGGCGGCTTCGGCGTCGGCAAGACCACCCTCGTCGGTGCCGTCAGCGAGATCCGGCCGCTGCGCACCGAGGAGTACCTCACCGAGGCGGGGCGCCCGGTCGACGACACCTCGGGTGTGGAGGGCAAGCACACCACCACCGTCGCCATGGACTTCGGCCGTATCACTCTGCGCGAGGACCTGGTGCTCTACCTCTTCGGTACCCCCGGCCAGGAGCGGTTCTGGTTCATGTGGGACGAGTTGTCCGAAGGCGCGCTCGGCGCCGTGGTCCTCGCCGACACACGCCGCCTGGAGGACTGCTTCGCCGCCGTCGACTACTTCGAGCGGCGTTCCATCCCCTTCGTCGTCGGCGTCAACTGCTTCGAGGGAGCGGCCCGGTATCCGGCGGAGGACATCCGGCAGGCCCTCGACCTCGACGCGGACATCCCCGTGGTGCTGTGCGACGCCCGCGATCGACAGTCCGTCAAGGACGTCCTGGTCGGTGTGGTGCAGCATGCCATGGACTACGGCACCGCACACCGGCCCGCCGTCACCACCTGAGACACCCCCCACCGCGTGGCCGACACGGCCCGTACCCCCGCCGACCGGGGTACGGGCCGTGGCTCTCGGGCCGTCCGCCACGCGCGCGTGGCGGACGAGTAGACGCGCACACGCGTGATCAGCCCTCGCCGTCCTGCACCCAGCCGAGGCTCTTCTCCACCGCCCTGCGCCAGTTGCGGTACTCGCGCTCCCGCACCGAGTCCGTCATGGACGGTGTCCACTCGGCGTCCCGCCGCCAGTGCGCCTTCAGCTCGTCCAGGCCGTTCCACACCCCGGTGGCCAGCCCCGCCGCGTAGGCGGCGCCCAGGCAGGTCGTCTCCGAGACGCGTGGCCGGATCACCGGCACTCCGAGCACGTCCGCCTGATGCTGCATCAGCAGAGCGTTCTTCGTCATCCCGCCGTCCACCTTCAACGCCGTGATCCGCACCCCGGAGTCCTGGAACATGGCGTCCACGACTTCACGGGTCTGCCAACTGGTGGCCTCCAGCACCGCGCGGGCGAGATGGGCCTTCGTTACGTAGCGAGTGAGCCCGGTGACGACACCGCGGGCGTCGGAACGCCAGTAGGGCGCGAACAGGCCCGAGAAAGCCGGCACGACATAGGCGCCGCCGTTGTCGTCGACACTCGCCGCCAGGGTCTCGATCTCGTCAGCCGTACGGATGATGCCGAGCTGGTCGCGGAACCACTGCACCAGCGCGCCCGTTATCGCGATCGATCCCTCCAGGCAGTACACCGGGGTCTCGGCCCCGATCTTGTAGCCCATCGTCGTCAGCAGCCCGTTCTTCGACGGCACCGGCCGGCCGCCGGTGTTGAGCAGCAGGAAACTGCCCGTGCCGTAGGTGTTCTTGGCCGTGCCCACGTCGTAACAGGCCTGTCCGAAGACGGCCGCCTGCTGGTCGCCCAGCGCGGATGCCACCGGAACCCCCGGGAGCGGCCCCACCGCAGCCCCGTACACCTCGGCGGAGGACCGGATCTCCGGCAGCATCGCCTCGGGCAGGTTCATGGCGGAGAGGATCGAGGGGTCCCACTGGAGCGTCTCCAGGTTCATCAGCATGGTCCGCCCGGCGTTGGTCACGTCGGTGACGTGCCGTCCGCCGTCGGTGCCACCGGTGAGGTTCCAGATGAGCCAGGAGTCGATGGTGCCGAAGGCGATCTCGCCCCGCTCGGCCCGGGCACGCAGGCCGGGAACGTGGTCGAGCAGCCAGGCCGCCTTGGGACCGGAGAAGTAGCTGGCCAGCGGCAGCCCCGTCCGCTCGCGGAAGCGGTCCTGCCCGGCGCTGCCGCCCAGTTCGCGGCACAGCGCGGCCGTCCGGGTGTCCTGCCAGACGATCGCGTTGTGCACGGGCTTGCCGGTGGCCCGGTCCCACAGGACCGTCGTCTCGCGCTGGTTGGTGATGCCGAGAGCGCTGATCTGGTCGGCGCGCAGGCCGGCCTTGGCGGTCGCCCCGGCGAGCACCGCCCGCACCTTCGCCCAGATCTCGGTGGCGTCGTGCTCCACCCAGCCTGGCCTGGGAAAGATCTGGCGGTGCTCGCGCTGGTCGACGGCGACGACGGCGCCGTCGTGGTCGAAGACGATGCAGCGGCTCGACGTGGTGCCCTGGTCGATGGCCGCGACGTACCGCGCGGCGGTGTCCGTCATGGAAACCCCTTGGGCTCGGTTGCGGAGGCTGCTCGGTGTCTGAGGGTGAGCGCGGCGCAGACGCCCGCGCCGGACAGGATCACGATCGCGGTGCCGATGATCTCCCCGACGAAGATGTCCCCGTTGCTCATGGCGGCTCCTGGGCCGGGCGCTGGGCACTTCGACCCCGGCGCTGCGTGCAGGGTGCGGCTTGCCGTGGCCGCCGCGGCCGGGACGGTAGGTCCCGCGCCCCGCCCGGCCTCCGTGACGAGCGTGCGTCGCGGCCGAATCGCCCGGCGTGGAGGGGCCGTGGATAGGGAAGCCCTCGGCGCGCCTGGATCCGCCGAGAATGTACGGCGATGTCGGCTGACACCGGGAAGTGTTCACCGGCGCCCGGAGAGCGTCAAGGAGGCGGACGGCAACGGTTGGGCGCGAGGCCTGCACGTCCAACGCCTCGACGGGAGACAGTGATTCGAGGCATTCCGCCCGCACGCGCGGGGTGCCGTGACACATCTGCCGGTGCGTACGCGGTCCACGGCACTCGGGCCCGGGCTCCGCGGCGGTCGACGCGCAGGCCTTCAGTCGGTCGTCACCTCGCGCCCGGCTCCGCCCCCACCCTCGGTGCCCCGGCGTCCGGCTCCTGTGCGGAGCCGCGGCGGATCTCGTAGCCGGGCAGGCCCGCGCGGCCCACCACCCAGCTCGGCCCGCGCAGCGACTTGGCCTCCTTCTTGAGCGGCGCCAGCCACGCGGCGGCCTGCTCGTGGCCGGTGACACCGCCCGGCGGGCACACCACCGTGGCCAGCGACAAGGTCACCGGACGCCCGCCCGCCGACCAAGGCGCGTCCAGCACCGCGGCCGCCACCGTGTCCAGGCGTTCCGGATCCGTCAGGACCAGGAAGTCGTCGCCGCCGATGTGCCCGACCCGGACACCGCCGTGCCGCTCCTTGACCGCCGCACCGTGCAGGGCCCGCCCCACCGCCCGGATCAACCCGTCTCCCGCCGCGAACCCGGCGCCGTCGTTGACCTGCTTGAAGTGGTCTACATCCAGCCAGCTGAGAGTGAACGCCCGGCCGTCGGCGATCCGCCGGTCCACGTCCGCGGTGATCGCGTCCGAGCCGGGCAGCCGGGTCAGCGGATTCAGCCCCACCGCCTCCTCGACCCGGGTCTCGGACAGCGCCCGGACGAGATCGGCGAACCGTACGACGCCCACACACCGACCGTGCCGGTCGACGACGGCCACGTCGTCCGAGGTGCGGTCCCGGTCGCCGACCGCGATCACGTCCAGCACCTCCCAGGCGGTGGCGTCGACGCCCACGGTGCGCGGGGGATCGCCCAGCCTGGCCGCGGGCCGGTCGGCGTAGAGCGCGTGCCCGTACCGACCGGACATGGTCAGCAGGAAGCGGGACCGGTGCAGCGAGCGCACCGGCGCCCCCACCCGGTCCACCAGCAGTACCCCGGACACCTCGGGCGAGCCGGTCAGCAGTGCCCGTACCTGACCCGCCGACGCGGTGACCGGCAGCAGCGCGGCAGGCCGGAGGAACTCCCGGACCGACGGCCCCTGACGCGGCGCCCGCGCGGCCGCCGCAGAGCGCGGCGGAAGGTATACGTCCGCCGCGGGCAACCGGGCCGGCGGCGCGAACAGCTCGCCCTGGGCCAGCTGGGCCCCCGCTGCCACCGCGACCGCGCACTGCCGCTCGGTCTCCACTCCCTCGACCGCCAGGAGCGCGCCCAACTCGTCGCACCACGTCCGCATCGCGCGGACCGCGGCCGGCCGGTCGAGCAGTGACGCGTCGAGCTTCACCAGATCCGGCGCCAGGTCCACGAGCAGCCTCAGCGGCACGTCCCCGTCGCCCACCCCGTCCGCGCTGATCCGGAATCCCTGCTCCCGCAGCACGCCCACCGCGTCCAGCAGCGCGGGCCGGGGCACATGGGTGTACGGCGGCGCGATGTCCAGCGACACCTCCCACGGCAGCCGCCCGGCCTCGCGCACGGCGTCGTGCAGCGAGGGCAGGCCGCCCAGGTCCGCGAGGGTGCCGGCGAACACGTTGATCTGCAGGGGCAGCAACGTCTCCTTGCGGGCCGCCGCACGCACGGCCGACACGGCCAGCCGCCCGTCCAGTTCGGGATCCCGGCGGGCCTGCGCAAGGATGTCGCCGGTCTCCGGGCGGGCGAGGAGTTCCAGCCCGGCCACCCCGCCGGTGGCCAGGTTGACCACCGGCTGGAAGGCGAAGCGGAGAGTATCCGTCCAGGAGTGCACGGGAGCATGATGGCGCCGCCGGGGTGTGCCCAGGCGCAGTTCATGAGACGTTCACGCAGGATTTTCGACTGATCACGGAGAGTGGGCGTGCCCGGGGTGGCGCCCCCGCGGCCCGACTTCCGCGTCTTCCTGGCTGGCTCGGTCGGGGACCTCGTCGACGCACCCGCGGCTCAGCGCGCGACGAGCACCGCCGACCCGTGCCCGAACAGACCCTGGTTGGCCGTGATTCCCACGCGCGCCCGCGGTATCTGGCGCTCACCGGCCTGCCCTCTCAACTGCCAGGTGACCTCGCAGACCTGCGCGATGGCCTGAGCGGGCACCGCTTCCCCGAACGACGCCAGCCCCCCGCTCGCGTTCACCGGGATCCGCCCGCCCACGGCCGTCGCGCCCTCCGCGAGCAGTTTGGCGCCCTGGCCCGCGCCGCACAGCCCCAGGTCCTCGTACCACTGCAGTTCCAGGGCGGTGGACAGGTCGTACACCTCCGCGAGGGACAGATCCGAGGGGTCGACGCCGGCCTCCTCGTAGGCCGCTCGGGCGATCGATGCCCGGAACGTCTCGCCGTCCGGTTCGACCGCCACCGCGGAGTCGGTCGCGATGTCGGGCAGATCCAGCACGGTGGCCGGATAGCGCGGCGTCACCGTGGACACCGCCCGGATCCGCACCGGACGCGCCTGTCCTTGCCGACGCGCGAACTCCATGCTGGACAGCACCAGCGCCGCACCGCCGTCCGAGGTGGCACAGATGTCCAGCAGGCGCAGCGGGTCGGCGACCACCGCGGAGGCGGCCACCTCCTCCTCGGTGACCCGCGCGCGGTAGCGCGCATACGGATTCAGCGCCCCCATGACGGAGTTCTTGACCTTGACCCTCGCGAAGTCCTGGACGGTGTCACCGTGCACGGCCATGCGCCGGCGCGCGTACAGCGCGAAATACGTCGGATTGGTGGCCCCGAGGATCCGGAACCGCAACCAGTCGGGATCGTCCGGCCGGTCCCCGCCCGCAGGGCGGAAGAACCCCTTGGGTGCCGCGTCGGCGCCCACCACCAGCACGACGTCCGCGCGACCGGCCAGGATCTGCGCCCGCGCCGCGTCGATGGCCTGGGCGCCCGACGCGCACGCCGCGTACACGCTCGTGACCCGGGCGCCCTGCCAGCCCAGCGCCTTGGCGAAGGTCGCCCCGGCCACATACCCGGGGTAGCCGCCGCGCACCGTGTCCGCGCCCACGATCGAACCGACCTCCCGCCACTCCACCCCCGCGTCGGCCAGAGCGGCGCGCGCCGCCGCCACTCCGTACGCGACGAACGGGCGCCCCCACTTGCCCCACGGGTGCATCCCCGCGCCGAGCACCGCAACCTCTGCCGTCATGTCCTCGCCCCCGTCGGCCGCCAGTGCCAGGTCGTCCAGGCCGTCTCCGGGTCCTCGTGCAGCACGCCCGGTACGGCCTCCACCTCCATGCCCACCGTCAGATCGGCGACGGTGACCCCGGGAGCCGCCTGCCCGAGCACCACCATCCGCTCGGCGGCCAGCTCCACCGCGATCAACGCGCACGGCTTCCACGGAAGTTCCGGATTCGTCACATAGGGTGACGGCGGCCGGTATCGGCTGTCGGTGAACGACCAGACACGTCCGCGTCGCGACAGGCGTGCCTCCGTCAATTCGCCGCCCGAACACCGGGGATTGCGGCAGTGGCCGTCCTCGCGGGGGAAGAAGACCGATCCGCACGCCGAGCACCGCGTCCCGAGCAACGCGAAGTCCTCGCCGTCCCCCGTGAACCATCCCTCGACCACCGGTTTCCGTGTGCGCGACAACGTGCCTCCCGGGGCAGATCCTGACGGTGCGTCAGGAGTCTGCCATGCGCCCCGCGAAATGGGCAGGGCCCGTGCGGGGGATCGGACCGACACGGTGGGACCGGCGCGGTGAGAGCCCCCGTCGCGATCGGATACAGTCCGCCGCGTGTCCGATACTCAGCACACCACTTCGAACTCCGCACGGAACTCGCATTGTTCGAGCTGCGGAGCGCCCTACGGGGAGGGCGTCGATGGATGGCCCCGCACCTGCCCCGCCTGCACCACGGTCGCCTACCGCAACCCGCTGCCGGTCGCGATCGCCCTCCAGCCCGTGTACGACACCCAGGGCACAGCCCTGGTCGTCATCACCCGCACCGTCGAACCCGCGCGCGGGGGCACCGCACTCCCCGGCGGCTACATCGACGACCGTGAGGACTGGCGCCAGGCCGTCGTGCGCGAACTCAAGGAGGAGACCGGCATCGACGCGGCGAGCCGTGACGTACGGCTCGCGGACGCGATGAGCTCGCCCGACGGGCATCTGCTGCTCTTCGGGCTGCTGCCCGAGCGGCCTGCCGACCGCCTGCCGGACTCGGCCGCCACCGACGAGACCGAGGGCTGGCACCTCCTGCGCAGGCCCGAGGAACTCGCCTTCCCCCTGCACTCCCACGCCGTGCGGGCGTTCTTCGACGGCCGCTACGTCTGATTCCGGAGGCAGCCCAGTCCTCGTACCCGAACCGGGCGGGACGGCTCCCGCACGCCGTCCTCGCCCTCCCGCTCGACGACGAGTTCCCGGCCCTCCCAGCGGGCGACGTACCGCTCGATCTCCGGCTCGGCCCAGCCGTCGCCCACGTCCTGCACGACCAGGCCGCCGCCTGTCCGTCCCCGGGCCGGTGCCCATACCTCCAGCGCCGGCCCGTCCTCCCCGCGGACCGGAAGGACGGCGCCCGCGCGCGCGAACACCGGAATCCGCGACAAGGGCGCGTCGATCAGCACCTGCCCCGGCCCCTCGTACGTCCGCTCCGTCGCCGTGTCGTACCACAGCCCCCGGGGCAACTGCACCACCCGCCGGTCCGCGCCCGGATCCAGCACCGGCGCCACCAGCAGGCAGTCACCGAGCAGGAAGGCGTCCGCACAGTCGCGGAGCACCCGGTCCTCGGGCGCGCCCCACCACACCGGCCGTACATAAGGCGTCCCGGTGCGCCGCGCCAGATGCGCCAGCGTCACGAAGTACGGCAGCAGCCGACGCCGCTCGACGAGCGCCGCGCGCGCGTGCTCCAGCACCTGGGCGCCGAACTCCCAGGGTTCCCTGCGGCCCGCCCGCAGACTGGCATGCGTACGGAACAGGGGCAGGTATGCGGCCATCTGGAACCAGCGCAGGTACAGCTCCGGCGACGGGGTCCCGTCGAACCCCCCGACGTCCGGCCCCGAGTACGGCACCCCGCACAACCCCAGACCCAGGACGAGCGCCAACGACGCCCGCAGCCCCGGCCAGCCGGTGGCCACGTCGCCGGACCAGGTCCCGCCGTAGCGCTGCATGCCCGCCCATCCGGAGCGGGAGAACAGGAACGGACGCTCCTCGGGGAGCAGCCCGCGCACGCCCTCGTAGCCCGCCCGCGCCATGCACAGGGCGTACACGTTGTGCGCCTCGAGGTGGTCGCCGCCCCGCTCCTCCAGCGCGTGCCGGGCCGAGCGCGGCAGCGTCGTCTCGCCGAACGCGGCGAACGACGTCGGCTCGTTCATGTCGTGCCAGAAACCGGCGAACCCCTGAGCCAGGCGCTCTTTGTAGAGTTCACCCCACCACGCGCGCACGCGCGGGTGCGTGAAGTCCGGGAACACCGACTCGCCGGGCCACACCACCCCCCTGAACGGCCGGCCCGACGCGTCCCGCACGAACGCGTCCTCGGCCGTCCCGCTGTCGTACACCTCGTTCCCCGGCGCGGCCTTCACGGCGGGATCCACGATGGACACCAGCCGGATCCCGGCCCGCCGCAACTCCTCGGCGAAGCCCGGCAGCGTCGGGAACCGGTTCTGGTCGACGGTGAACACCTGGTGCTCGTCGTAGTGATCGATGTCCAGGTGGACGGCGTCCAGCGGCAGGCCGTGCGCACGGTACCCGTCGACGATCCGCCGGACCTCGTTCTCGCTGCCGAAGCCCCATCGCGCGTGGTGGTGCCCCAGCGCCCAGGCAGGCGGCAGCGCGGGCGGTCCGGTCAGCGACGCCCAGGTGAGCAGTACGCGCGCGGGGGTCCCCACCACCACCCAGCAGCGCAGCGGACCGCCCTCCATCCGCAGCTCGCACGTCCCGGGCCGGTCGTGTCCGGAACCGGCCCCCTCCTCACCCTCCCGCAGCGTCACCCGGCCGTCCCAGCTGTTGTCGTGGAACACCAGGTGCGTGCCCGCGTCGGCCACCACCATCTGCACCGGCATCGTGATGTACAGCGGGTCGTCGCCGGGCCCGAACGCCGCCCCCTGGTCGGTGTTCCACAGACGGTAGACCCCGTCCCGCAGACGCGGCCCCGAGGCCCGCCCGCCGAGACCGAAGAACCGCGCGTCCGCTGCCACCTCGGAGCGCTGCATCCAGCGCGCCGGACCGCCGTCCTCCGGCTCCCACCAGCGCGGCGGCAGATCACGGCGCAGCGGGACCCCACCCGGGGTGAGCACTTCGACCGCGCCGTGCCGTGAGACGGTGACCGTCGCCCGCTCGGCCACCACCCGCCAGCCACCGTCCTTGTCCGGCTCCAGCACCGCTCGGGGGTCCGGCTCCGGGGCAGCGCCCGCCAGCGCGTACGACGGCTCGGGACCGGCCCCGTCCCAGCCCCAGAACACGGCACCGTTCACCGCGACGACGATCCGCAGCTCGGAGCGGCTGAACCGGACGACCCCACCGCCCGGCCCGGGCTCCACCTCGCGCATCGGCCCGGGCACCCGCGCCCGCACGGCACCGCGCGAGGCCGACGCGGCGGCGTCCGCGCGGCGGCGGCGCCACGCGGCACGTACGGTCCGCAACCCCTGTGCCGTTCCGACGGCACCCCATGTCTTCACCGAACGCACCAGGTCACGACCGTCCATGCTGATCACCCTGCCATTGCCCGTGCCCCCCGCGGGTGTCGTTCAACTGCCGTTCACCCGTGCCGGCACCACATCTTTGCGACATGGACTATGTGGAGCGCACCCTGGTGTAGAAGTCGATCACATGGCATCGTCCGTGTCAGCCGCGTCACGCGCACACCCCTGCACGTGCGCGGGTGACGCACACGACGCGCACAGTCCGGGAGCCGCCCATGTCGACCGAGAACCCCCAGCCGCTCTGGCAGCCCGATCCGCGGCGCATCGCGGGGGCACAGATCACCAGGTTCCAGGCCTGGGCCGCCCAGCGCCACGGCGCCCCCGCCGAGGGAGGCTACCCTGCCCTGCACCGCTGGTCCGTCGACGAGCTGGAGACGTTCTGGACGGCCGTCACGGAGTGGTTCGACGTCCGTTTCTCCACCCCCTACGCGCGCGTACTCGGCGACCGCGCCATGCCGGGCGCCGAGTGGTTCCCCGGGGCGACGCTGAACTACGCCGAGCACGCCCTGCGCGCCGCGGCGACCCGCGCGGACGAACCTGCCCTGCTTCATGTGGACGAGACCCATGAGCCGCGCCAGGTGACCTGGTCCGAACTGCGCCGACAGGTCGGTTCTCTCGCCGCCGAACTGCGTGCCCTGGGCGTCCGTCCGGGCGACCGGATCAGCGGCTACCTCCCGAACGTCCCGCAGGCCGTGGTCGCCCTGCTCGCCACGGCCGCCGTGGGCGGCGTCTGGACGTCCTGCGCCCCCGACTTCGGTGCCCGGAGCGTCCTGGACCGCTTCCAGCAGGTGGAGCCGGTCGTTCTGTTCACCGTCGACGGCTACCGCTACGGCGGCAAGGAACACGACCGGCGCGCCACCGTCGCCGAGCTGCGCCGCGAACTGCCGACCCTGCGCGCCGTGGTCCACATCCCGCTGCTGGGCACGGAGGCGCCCGAGGGTGCCCTGGAGTGGTCCGCCTTGACGAGCGCCGACACCGATCCGGTCTTCGAGCAGGTGCCCTTCGCACACCCCCTGTGGGTGCTGTACTCGTCGGGCACCACCGGTCTGCCGAAGGCCATCGTGCAGTCGCAGGGCGGCATCCTCGTCGAACACCTCAAGCAGATCGGCCTGCACTGCGACCTCGGCCCCGAGGACCGCTTCTTCTGGTACACCTCGACCGGCTGGATGATGTGGAACTTCCTCGTCTCCGGTCTGCTGACGGGCACCACGATCGTCCTCTACGACGGCAGCCCCGGCTACCCCGACACCGGCGCCCAGTGGCGCGTCGCCGAGCGCACCGGCGCCACCCTCTTCGGAACCTCGGCGGCGTACGTCATGGCCTGCCGCAAGGCCGGCGTCCACCCGGCGCGCGACTTCGACCTGAGCCGCGTGCGGTGCGTGGCCACCACCGGCTCGCCGCTGCCCCCCGACGGCTTCCGCTGGCTGCACGACGAGGTCCGCGACGACCTGTGGATCGCCTCCGTCAGCGGCGGCACGGACGTCTGCTCCTGCTTCGCCGGAGCCGTCCCCACCCTCCCCGTGTACACCGGCGAGCTCCAGGCCCCCGGCCTCGGCACGGACCTGCAGTCCTGGGACCCGAGCGGTCGGCCCGTCGTCGACGAGGTCGGCGAGCTCGTCGTCACCAACCCCATGCCGTCCATGCCGGTCCGCTTCTGGAACGACCCCGACGGAAGCCGCTACCACGACAGCTACTTCGACACGTACCCCGGCGTGTGGCGGCACGGCGACTGGATCACCGTCACCTCACGCGGCTCCGTGATCATCCACGGCCGCTCCGACTCCACCCTCAACCGCCAGGGCGTGCGGATGGGGTCCGCGGACATCTATGAGGTCGTCGAGCGCCTCCCCGAGATCAGGGAATCCCTGGTCATCGGCGTGGAACGGCCCGACGGCGGCTACTGGATGCCGCTGTTCGTCCACCTGGCGCCCGGCGCCGTCCTTGATGAGGACCTGCTGGACCGCGTCAAGCGGAGCATCCGTGAGCAACTCTCACCGCGTCACGTACCCGATGAGATCATCGAGGTGCCCGGTGTTCCCCACACCCTCACCGGCAAACGCATCGAGGTCCCGGTGAAACGCCTCCTCCAGGGAGCCCCGCTGGAGAAGGCGGTCAATCCCGGCTCCATCGACAACCTCGACCTGCTGCACTTCTACGAGGACCTCGCCCGCAAGCGCGCCTGAGCGGCGTCAGCCGCCGTAGGTGGCCTCGGACTCGCCGAGCACGGCGGCGAAGTCCGAGGCCAGCCGTGCCGCGTCGGCCGGCTCCAGCTCAGCCACGGAGATCCGCACGCCTGGCCCCGCCGCCAGGCGGAACCTCGCCCCGGCGGCGACCCACCAGCCGTACGACCGCAACCCGTTCACCACCGCGGACTCGTCACGCACGGGCACCCACACGTTGAGGCCGCTCGCCCCGTGTGCCGCGATCCCTCGCCCGGCCAGCTCCCGGAGCAGCGCGGCTCTGCGCACGCCGTACGTCTCACGCGCGCGTGCCACCAACCCTTGCGTGCCGACGTCCGTCAGCAGCCCGTGGACGGTCTCCTGCAGCAGATGGCTGACCCAGCCCGACGTCAGCAGCAGCCGGCCGTCGTGCCGGGCCAGCGTCGTCGGGTCGCAGGCCGCGGCCGCCCACCTCAGGTCGGTCCCCAGGAACTTGCTCACCGTGCGCACGTGCACCCAGCGGGTGAGGCCGCTCGCGGTCAGTGTTCGCAGCGGCGCGTCCGCCACGGCCGATGCGTGATCGTTCTCGACGACCAGCACCTCTGGCCCGTCCGCGAGGACGTCCACCAGCGCGTCCCGGCGCTCCACGGAGAAACACCCGCCGTAGGGATTCTGCGCCCGCGGGCTGCACAGCACGGCGCGCACCCCGCCGTGCAGCGCCTCTAGCAGCGCGTCGGGCCGTACGCCCTCGTCGTCCACGGCCACCGGCACGGCACGCAGACCGAGCGCCGCGACCAGGTCCAGCAGATGGTGGTATCCCGGATCCTCCATCGCCACGGAGTCACCCGGCCGTAGCTCCACGGAGAGCAGTCGCCCCACCAGATCGAGCGCTCCGTGTGCGAACGTCACCTGTTCCGTGGGTACGCCGTCCGTGCCCAGCCACGCGCGTACCTCGTCCTCCAGCCGGGCCAGCCGCGGCGCCGACCGGTGCGAGCGGGCACCGGGGGAGAGCCGCCCGGGAGGGACCAACGCGGGCAGGAGTGCCGGATCCGGATGGCCGCCGGCCAGATCGCGGAGCCCTGCCGGAACCTTCGGCGGCCGACGTGAACCGACGGCCGGCGCCGCCGCCACCACGGTGCCTCCGCGTCCGCGTGTCACCACGATGCCTCGTCGCCGCAGTTCCTTGTAGGCGGTCGCGACCGTACCCGGACTCACGCCCAGCTGGTCCGCCAGTCGCCGCACCGGGGGCAGTGCCGCGCCCGGTGCCAATGCTCCTTCGGCCACGCCGCGTTCGACGGACTCGGCAATCGCCTTGGCCGTCCCCCCAGTGATCCCATATTGTATTGCCACGCTCCACACTATGTATCAATACAAACTGTCGGTCAAGTCGGAGGGGGAATCAGTGCCACCGATCCGGAGGACGATCGCATGGTCGAAGCGCATACCCGGCGGGCGCAGCGGACGCAGAATGCTCACGGTCGCGTGCGTCGACCGCGTCGGCAGCGGCCTGTGGGCCACCGTCTCCGTCCTCTACCTCAGCTACGTCTCCCACCTTTCCCTGGGCGAGATCGGCACCCTCGTCGCAGCGGCGGGCGGTGTCGGCATCGCGGGCGCACCCCTCGGCGGCCGGCTCGCCGACCGCTTCCCCTTGATCCCCACCCTGATCACGGTGCAACTGCTCCGCGCCCTTGCCTCCTTCGCCCTGCTGACCACCGACCGCTTCGCCCTGCTGCTCGCCTTCTCCGCCGTCGGTAGCCTCGGCGACCGAGCCGCCAACGTCCTCACCAAACTCTTCGCCGGCCGCGCCGCCGGCCCCGAGCGCGTCCGCTACCAAGCCCTCCAGCGCACCGTCGCCAACGCAGGCTGGGCCCTCGGCGGCCTGGTGGCTGCCGGCGCCCTGGCCCTGGGCAGTACCACCGCGTACCGGTGGCTCCTCACCGGCGACGCCCTGTCCTTCGTCGCCTGCGCCCTCCTCACCCTCCGCTGCACCGAACCCCGGTCCACCACCCGGCGCATCACCGGCTCGGCAGACACCGCGCCCACACCCCGCACCGCCAACCCCTGGCGCGACCGCACCTACCTCGCCTACGTCGCCGCGGAGACCGCGCTCAGCCTCCACGACGCCGTCTTCAAGGTCGGTCTGCCCCTGTGGATCGCCCACGTCGAAACCGCCCCCCACGGTCTCGCCCCGCTTCTCCTGGTCCTCAACAACGCCCTCGTCATCGCCCTGCAGATACCGCTCTCACGATTCGGCGCCACCACAGCCGCCGCTCGCACCCTCCTCCTCCCGCTCGCGGCCGCCTTCGCCCTCGGAGGGACGACCATGGCCCTGTCGGCCACCGGCGGAACCCTCACGGCCACGGCACTGCTCACCGCCGCGGCCGTGTTCTTCACCGCGGCCGAGATGCTCCACGCCACCGCCTCGTGGGAACTCTCGCTCGCGCTCGCCCCCGACTCCGCGCAGGGCGCCTACCTCGGCGTGCACGGGCTCGCCCAATCCGCCCAGCGCAGCGTCGGACCACTCGTCGTGACCACGGCCATTGCCGTCGGTCCCCTCGGATGGACCGCTTTCGGCAGCGCCATCGCCCTGACCTGCGTCTTGCAGCACCGAGTAGTCCGAGAGCGCCTCGCGGCGGAGCGATTGTCAGTGCCGCCGGTTACTTTGAGTGAGCATTGATCGACTGCGCTCACCGAGCGCCGAGGGGGAGGAATCATGGCGTACACCGACGACCAGACCATGCGACGCGTCCTGCGCCGAGAGATCGCAGGCACCATCGGCCTGCTCACGGACGAACACGACTTCCGCGCCATGCGGCGCTACCGCAGTTTCACCTTCGACGACCACACCACGTACCTGAACCAGGTCGAGGCCCTTCTCAAGACCCGCGCCCTCCAGGGCAACCACACCACCGTGGCCCTCTTCGACCCGGTCGAGTACGCCGAGTACTGCGCGGAACACGGCCTCGACCCCGATGTCCCCGCGAACCGCTCCCGCTTCACCGCCGAACTCGCCGCCACCGGCCCGACGGTCCCCTACGAGGGACAGCCGCTGGCCGACCTCGTCCCGACCCTGGTCGACGAAGCCGTCCGCCAGGCCACCTGGGAGTATGCCGCAACACTCCTGGCCCGCCTCGGCGCCTGCTCATCCTGCGGCGAGGACATCGGCCGTGCGGCCTTCGCCCACGCCTCGCAGCTCTTGCTGCGCATCCTCGACACCGCCGCACCGGGCAACCGCCACCTCGTCTGCAGCGTCAAGGGAGCCCCCGAAACCCTCGTAGCCGTCCTTCACGCCGACCGGACACCCGAGGGAACCACCCGGCTCGACGAGGCGGAGGCCCTCGAATTCACCACCGTCCTGGCCGTCGGCCTGGCCACCCACAGCCCAGGCGGACTCGTCATGCGGACCACCACACCCGAAGGCCCCGACCGGGTCTACGGCTGGCGGGTCCGGAACGGCTCCCTCGAACCCCTCACCGCCGGCGAGGTCTTCGACGCCTACTGCACCGACGTCGAGTCCGGAGACCTCGTCGCACCCGAATCCGACGTGGACTACTGCGCACCCCCGGACCTGGGAGAGGAGGATGCCGCACTCGGCCACCACCACTGACCGGACACCAAGGAGAGCAAGCACAGCAAGGGCAGCGAAGGCCGGGAAAGGGGAGAGACGAGGAAGGGGCGTCCCGTCGTCCGGGACGCCCCTCACCCCCGCCGAGCACCGTCGGCGAACCGGCTACTCGCCGGACAGCACCGCCTGCGCGGCGCTGCGTGCCTCGTCGGCACTGTCCGCCGCCCGCGCGGCCGCCGCGGCACGCTCACACTGCGCGAGCGTGTACTTGGCCAGCGTCGCCCGCACATACGGAATCGACGCCGCCCCCATCGACAGGGAGGTGACACCCAGACCCGCCAGCACACATGCCAGCAGCGGGTCGGACGCCGCCTCACCGCAGACGCCACAGCTCTTGCCCTCGGCCTTGGCCGCCTCAGCCGAGAGCGCGACCAGGTCGAGCAGCGCGGGCTGCCACGGATCCTGCAGCCGGGACACCGCACCCACCTGGCGGTCGGCGGCGAAGGTGTACTGCGCGAGGTCGTTCGTGCCCAGGGACAGGAACTCCACCTCCTGCAGGATGGAACGAGCCCGCAGCGCGGCGGACGGGATCTCCACCATCGCCCCGAACTTCGCCCGCAGCCCGGCCGCCCGACAGGCGTCGGCGAACGCCCTGGCGTCCGCTCGGTCCGCCACCATCGGGGCCATGACCTCCAGGTAGACCGGTAGGCCCTCAGCGGCCTTCGCCAGCGCGGTCAGCTGCGTCCGCAGCACATCCGGGTGATCCAGCAGCGTACGCAGACCCCGCACACCCAGTGCCGGGTTCGGCTCGTCGGCCGGCGTCAGGAAGTCCAGCGGCTTGTCCGCGCCCGCGTCCAGCACCCGCACGACGACCCGGCCCTCCGGGAACGCCTCGAGAACCTGACGATAGGCCTCGACCTGCTTCTCCTCGGACGGCGCGTTCTTGCTGTCGTCCAGGAACAGGAACTCGGTGCGGAAGAGACCCACGCCCTCCGCGCCCGCCTCGACGGCGGCCGGTACATCCGCGGGACCGCCCACGTTCGCCAGCAGCGGCACCTTGTGGCCGTCGGCCGTGACACCCGGCCCCGTGGAGGCGGCCAGCGCCGCCTTCCGCTCGGCCGCCGCGGCCTCCAGCTGCGCCTTCTTCTCCTCGCTGGGGTTCACGAAGATCTCCCCCGTGCTTCCGTCCACGGCGATCATCGTGCCCTCGGTGAGTTCACCGGCCCCCGGCAGCGCAACGACGGCGGGCACCCCGAGCGCACGCGCCAGGATGGCGCTGTGGCTGGTCGGACCGCCCTCCTCGGTGACGAACCCGAGCACCAGCGTCGGATCCAGCAGCGCGGTGTCGGCCGGCGCGAGGTCCCGAGCCACCAGGACGTACGGCTCGTCGCTGTCCGGGACGCCCGGCATGGGGACCCCGAGAAGCCGGGCGACGATACGGTTTCGCACGTCGTCGAGGTCGGCCACCCGGCCGGCCAGGTACTCACCGGCACTCGCCAGCAGCTCGCGGTAGGCGGCAAACGCGTCGTACACGGCTCGCTCAGCGGTACTGCCCACAGCGATCCGACGGTCGACGTCCGCCATCAGCTCCGGGTCCTGCGCCATCATGGCCTGGGCTTCGAGCACTGCCTGTGCCTCACCGCCCGCCAGATTGCCGCGCGCCATCAGGTCGGCGGCCACAGCGTCCACGGCCTGACGAGCGCGCCCCTGTTCGCGCTCCGCCTCGTCCGCCGGTATCTGCTTGGCCGGCGGCTCGAGCACCGCCGTTCCCATGTGCCGAATCTCGCCGATCGCCACACCGTGGCTCACACCGACGCCTCGCAGCGTTGTCTCCATCTCACCCGTCTCCGATAGTGCGGCGGGCCCCGCCGCCGCGGTGGTTGTGCTACTTGCCGTCCTCGACGGCGTCGGCATCGCTGCCGGGAAGAACGTCACTGCCAGGAAAAGAGCTCGTCGCCGGCCTTCACATCGCCGGTGTCGCGGAGGCCGCTGAGGGAGTCGGCCGTGGCTTCGAGGGCCACGACGGGACAGACCGGGGACTTGCCGGCGGCCTCGACGGCGGCCGGGTCCCAGCGCACCACGGCCTGGCCGCGGGTGACCGTGTCCCCCTTCTTCACGAGGACCTCGAAGCCCTCGCCGTTGAGCTGCACGGTGTCGATTCCGAGGTGGGTGAGCACGCCGTGCCCCTCGCTGTCGACGACGACGAAGGCGTGCGGGTGGAGGGAGACGATGACTCCGTCCACGGGGGCGACCGCCTCGGAAGGCTCACGCACCGGGTCGATGGCGGTACCCGGGCCGACCATGGCCCCGGAGAAGACGGGATCCGGCACAGCGGCAAGTCCGATGGCGCGTCCGGCCTGCGGGGACGTCACGGTGGTCATGGGAAGCCTCCCAGGGGTGGAGTTGTACATGGGCCGTCACTACTAGTCCCGGACGGCGCGCACTGTGCAGCAGCGTATGTCATATGAAGTACCGGTTCCGCATGTGCGGCCCGACCGTGGTCTAGACCACTAGTCTAGTCGATTTGCACGGGCTCCGCGGCCACGTGTACAGTCGTACTCCTGCTTGGGGTTGAGAGACGCGGCAACGCGTCCCGATCAAGCGGCACCCAACTCGTCAGATCCTTTCTCGGATCGCTTCCTGCATGTCCGCAGGCAAGTGGTCAGAGAGTCGGAAAAACGCTGATAGAGTTGGAAACACCGAAGGGAAGCGCCCGGAGGAAAGCCCGAAAGGGTGAGTACG
>NZ_CBDQZH010000017.1:0-147044 GCF_965341775.1 Streptomyces sp. bgisy159
CAAGCGGGTCTCGGTCGTGCCGTCGGAGTAGGATCTTGACTCTATGGCCGCGGAGATGACGACGGCCGACGCGGCCACCGAGACCGAGTACGCCCAGTTTCGCGAGACGTACGGCACGGACGTCACCGAGGTGCGAAGGATACGGGTTCCTCGCTCGCGAGTTGCGCATGGCGACCTACGTATGAGGCCACGCGACCGAGTGGCAAGCACAGGCTCAGTACCACCGTGTCGCTGCCTGCATGGCCGTGCAGCGCCGTGACCCTGGAACTGGAGAGGGATCCATGTAACCCTCACGAACACTCCGACACTCAGATGTTGTAGCTCTTCAGTTTCACTTCGCTCCCCAATTGCCTGCGCCGTCCACTGGTATGTCTGCAGCGTAGCCGGCGACTTCCGCCGCCTTGTTTTCGGAGGTTGTCGGCCGCTCGTCCGGACTGGTCCTTGGCATCGTGCACATCGACATCACGGTGCGACCGAGTCAGGTGAAGGAGGAGCACGCCTTGCCCCTTCTTCTCCGACGGAACGCCCCCTGCGTCTTTCGGTTGGTCTTCCCGCGGCTCGGCATTCGCCCACGGCAGACGAGAAATAGCCCCGAAGGGCTGGAACCTCCTTTGGGAATATGTCAACGTACAACGTCCCGAAAAATACCAGGTCAGTGGCGGGATTCAGGATTCCAGGCCGACCTGCACGTCGGCCATGACGGTGTCCGACACCTCGCGCTGCTCGGCCTCATTGCGGAGGCCCTGACCCAAGGAGCACCCCTGTCGAATGCCGATCTCCGATCGGTCCGATTCAACGCCCCCATCTGCTTGACACTTGGCGCCCTGAACGTATGGACCACATCGGAGCGAGAGGATTGCGCCGATCCTCCCCGGCGCTGTGCCTCTGTGTTTGTGCGACCGCGTTGACAACGGACTCGGGGTGTTCGTGACGGACGGCGCGGCCTCGTTCTCCGATCGCGCCGACTGGCCCCCTGTGTTTCGTCCGTTGCAATCGTCCGTGAGTTGCCCTGCGGGGCGCAACATAGACCACGATCGCCGGTTGGCCAAACCGGCGATCGTGACGACCATTGAGGTGTTCTCAGCGGCTGTGCTTGTAGGTGGAGCCGTTCGGACACCATGGCCCTTCATGTCGGCGACCAGTAGTCCCCGTAACTGACAGAGTTTGCCCATCAGTTGCGGCGGAGTGGGTGCAAGTCGAGCACTGCTGCTTGGGCCGCCGAAATATCTGGAACATCCGAGGAAACATCAATGGCTCGTCCACCTGCGCTCAAGCTCGCCGAGGTCCTAGCGGAAATCAGGATGAGTCCGTCGGCTTTCTATCGCCTGCGCGCTCGCGGTCAGGCACCCCGAATGATCAAGCTGCCCAATGGTGAACTGCGCTGCCGCCGCGCCGATCTGGATGCGTGGTGGGATGCGTGCGAAAGGGATACGCCTGGATGGCGATGAGTTATAACGTCCGATTCTGGGAGATACGTGAGCGCCCCGGCCGGCGCAAGCCTTTCCAGATTCGGTGGACGGTTAACGGGCGAGAGAAGTCTGAGTCCTTCATCGCGTTCGCGCTTGCTGACAGCCGGCGTGCGAAGCTGATGACAGCTGCGCGCGAGGGTGAGCCGTTTGACGAGCACACAGGTCTGCCGGCATCCGAGTTGCGGGCCATCAAGCAGCGCACTACGTGGTACGACCTGGTGCACGAATACATCGAGCAAAGATGGGAGCGCACGCCAGGGAACACCCGCCGCACTCTGGCTGATGCCTTCGCTACGGTCACGCCCGCCCTGGTACGCCCCGGCGCAGCGTATCCCGATCCGCGGGTACTGCGGCGTGCCCTGTACTCGTGGGCATTCAACAAGAAAGCCTGGGAGTGCGAGCCCATCGAGGAGTGGCTCCACGCGCTGGACTGGATGAAGCGCAACTCGCTGCCGGTCAGCGCCCTCGCGGAAGCCGACGTTCTGAGGCGGGCCCTCGATGCGATGTGCCGCAAGCTGGACGGCAAGGCGGCTGCGGCTAAAACAGCCCGACGCAAGAGGGCTGCGTTCAACGAAGCTCTCAACACTGCGGTGGAGAAGGGGTACTTCGCTGAGAACCCCCTCAAGGGGCTCCGGTGGCAAGCGCCAGCAGTCAATGAGGAGGTGGATCCGGCCGCCGTTCCCAATCCGGCCCAGGTGCTTCGGCTACTCGAGGCCGTTGCTCGCCAGCGGGGGCGGGGTCCTCATCTTGAAGCATTCTTCGGTTGCATGTACTTCGCGGCTATGCGGCCAGCTGAGGTCATCCACCTTCGGATCGATCAATGCCACTTGCCAAAGACGGGATGGGGGATGCTGAACCTCTCGGGCGGGGTCGTCACGTCTGGTAAGGAGTGGACCGACGACGGGGAGGTGCACGAGGTGCACTCGCTCAAGCGTCGCGCGGCAAGCGCGACGCGGCCTGTTCCCATCCCGCCGCAGTTCGTACGCATGCTGCGTGCCCATGTGAATCGGTTCGACGTGGCACCCGACGGTCGACTTTTCCGGAACCAGGCCGGCAACTACGTGGACGCTGCCGCCTACGGCATCACATGGGCGCGGGCCCGGGAATACGCCCTGACCCGTACTGAGCGCACTTCTCGCCTGGCCAAGCGGCCTTACGATCTCCGTCACGCCGGGATCTCGTTCTGGCTCTACTCCGGAGTGGACCCGGCCGAGTGCGCCCGCCGCGCCGGCCAGAGCATCGAGGTTCTCTTTCGCCACTACGCCAAGTTCCTTGACGGCCTTCGAGAGCAGGCGAACCGTCTCATCGAGCAGTCCATGAACGAGTGGCAGCGTGTCAGCCAAGGTGACGTACCCGAGGGCTGAACCGGGGGTTTGGTCCGTGACTGGTCCGGAAGCACTGGTCAGGAGGGGTGCAGTCGCGGGAGGAATTGGGAGTTAGCGCGCAAGCCGGGCCGGTCGAGAGCGGGTGGCAACGAAGGGCGCCTGACGGGTGAAAACCCAGGTCAGGCGCCTTTTCGCATGTGTCTAGAAGAAGCCCAGCTTCTTCGGCGAATACGACACCAGCAGATTCTTCGTCTGCTGGTAGTGCTCCAGCATCATCTTGTGTGTCTCGCGGCCGATCCCGGACTGCTTGTAGCCGCCGAACGCCGCGTGTGCCGGGTAGGCGTGGTAGCAGTTCGTCCAGACGCGGCCCGCCTGGATGGCGCGGCCCGCCCGGTAGGCCGTGTTGACGTCGCGGGTCCAGACGCCGGCGCCCAGACCGTACGCCGTGTCGTTGGCGATCTTGATGGCGTCGTCGAAGTCGTCGAAGGAGGCGACCGAGACGACGGGGCCGAAGATCTCCTCCTGGAAGACCCGCATCCGGTTGTCGCCCTCGAAGATGGTCGGCCGGACGTAGTAGCCGCCCTTCAGGTCACCGTCGAGTTCGGCGCGTTCGCCGCCCGTGAGTACCTTCGCCCCCTCGTTTCGGCCGATGTCGATGTACGAGAGGATCTTGGCGAGCTGCTCGCCCGACGCCTGGGCGCCGATCATGGTGTCGGTGTCCAGCGGATGCCCGGGCCTGATCAGTTCGGTGCGGGCGACGGCCGCCGCCAGGAAGTCGGGGTAGTTGCCGCTCTGGATCAGCCCGCGCGACGGACAGGTGCACACCTCCCCCTGGTTCAGCGCGAACATCGTGAAGCCCTCCAGGGCCTTGTCCCGCAGTTCGTCGTCCTTCTCCCACACGTCGTCGAAGAAGATGTTCGGTGACTTCCCGCCCAGCTCCAGGGTGACCGGCTTCAGGTTCTCCGCCGCGTACTGCATGATCAGCCGGCCCGTCGACGTCTCACCGGTGAACGCGACCTTCGCCACCCGCGGGCTCGACGCCAGCGGCTTGCCCGCCTCCGGGCCGAACCCGTTGACGATGTTCACCACCCCCGCCGGCAGCAGGTCGGCGATCAGGCTCATCCAGTAGTGGATGGACACCGGCGTCTGCTCGGCCGGCTTGAGCACGACCGCGTTCCCGGCGGCGAGCGCCGGGGCGAGCTTCCAGGCGGCCATCAGGATCGGGAAGTTCCACGGGATGATCTGCGCCACCACGCCCAGCGGCTCGTGGAAGTGGTACGCCACCGTGTCCTGGTCCACCTCGCTGAGCGAGCCCTCCTGCGCGCGCACCGCACCGGCGAAGTAGCGGAAGTGGTCGATGGCCAGCGGGATGTCGGCGGCCAGCGTCTCCCTGACCGGCTTGCCGTTCTCCCAGCTCTCCGCCACCGCCAGCGGCTCCAGGTGCGCCTCCATGCGGTCGGCGATCCTCAGCAGGATGTCGGAGCGTTCCGTGGCCGACCTGCGGCCCCACTCGGGGGCCGCCGCGTGGGCCGCGTCCAGCGCCTTCTCCACGTCCTCGGCCGTCCCCCGCGCCACCTCCGTGAACGGCTGTCCGGTCACCGGGCTCGGGTTCTCGAAGTACTGGCCGCGGGCCGGCGGCACGTACTCGCCGCCGATGAAGTGGTCGTAGCGCGTCTGGTAGGAGACGAGCGCGCCCTCGGTGTTGGGTGCGGCGTAGCGGGTCATGCGGGTGCCTCCTCAGCGGCGCTGCCCGCCGTTGGGCAGCTCTCGACGCGAGGCTAGGCAGAGGGAGGTTGCGGGTACGTTGCACGACGGTCCGTGCCCCGTCGGCCTTGCTGCCCCACCGTCACGACCGGGATCATCGCCACGCCCCCCTGCTGTCCTCCCGGTCCCCGCTGTCGTCCCCGCCCCGCCCTCGTCCCCGCCTGTCCGCCGTTCACGGCTTCGCCGACCACCCCGTCGGGGCGGTCAGCTCGGACTCCAGGGCGCTGAGGCGAGCCCGTACCGCGGCCGTGGGGCGGACGACCGCCAGGGCCCGCCATACGTCGAGGTCCTCCTCCCCCCAGGGCGCATGGGCCCAGTCGGCCAGCAGATCCGGGTCGGCGTGGGAGATCAGAGCCGCGCGCAGGCCGTCCGCGAGACGCTCCCGCAGGCGGACGACGGCGGGGGCCTGCGAGGCCGGCAGCAGCGGTCCGGCGTACGCGGCGGCCGCCGCCGTGACCCCGCCGGCCGCCAGCCGCCGTTCCACCACCGCGACGTCCGACGTGACCGGAACCGTCAGCCGGTACGGCCGCGACGCCAGCAGCCCGGACCCCGCGCCGGGCCCCAGCACCCCGCGCAGCCGGGCGAGCTCGGCGCGCAGCGTCACCGGCGTCACCGACTCGTCCTCGTACAGGGCGCACATCAGCTCGTCCCCGCTCAGCCCCTCCGGGTGCCGGGCCAGCAGCACCACGATCTCGCTGTGCCGCCGGCTCAGCCTGAGCGTGCGGCCGTCCACGACGAGCCGGGCCTCGTCGCGGCCCAGCACGGTCAGCTCCGGGGCGTCGACCAGGGGACGCGCCGGGGCGAGCAGCGCCAGCTGCGACTCGGCGGCCCGGGCCACCGCCCGCACGAAACCCAGGCTGTGCGGGTGTGCCAGCCCGTCGCCGCCGGTGATGTCCACCGCGCCCAGCACCCTGCCGGTGCGCGGATCGTGCACCGGCGCCGCCGCGCACGTCCACGGCTGGACCTGCCGGACGAAGTGCTCGGCCGCGAACACCTGCACCGGGCGGTCCACGGCGACGGCCGTGCCCGGCGCGTTGGTGCCGACCGCGCTCTCCGCCCAGCGCGCCCCCGGCACGAAGTTCATCCGCGCCGCCAGCCGGCGCGTCGCCGGGTGGCCCTCGACCCACAGCAGCCTGCCGCGCGCGTCGCACACCGCCAGGAGGTGCTCCCCGTCGACCGCGAACGTGCCCATCAGCTCCCGGAACAGCGGCATCACCCGCGCGAGCGGATGCTCCGCCCGATAGGCCGCGAGGTCGCCGTCGGCCAGTTCCACGCTCACATCGGCTTCCGGCCCGACACCGGCCCGCGCGGACCGGCGCCAGGAGTCGGCCACCACGGCCCGCACCGGCCGCGGCACCGTACCCGCCTCGGTGAACGTCTCGTGCGCGCGCCGCAGGATCCGTAGGCGCTCGGCAGGGTCGGCCCCCGGCTCCAGGGCCACCCAGGGATCGGTCAAGTCGGCCTCCCGGACAGCGATACGGCTGGGGACATCGTCGTCCCGGGGGCGCGCGCCGACAACCGTTTCGACGGGCGTGACCGGTCGGAGAGAGCCCGAAGTGAGCCGCGGCCAGGACTCGACGGCCCGGCTTATCAGCCTCTGCGGCCCCCGGCCACCGCCGCCGGATCGTCCAGTACTCCCCGCGCGCCACGGAGCGCGCCGCGGTCCCGTCCGCGCCACGGAGCGCGCCGCGGCCGGGACTCGACGGCCCGGGTTCTCAGCCCTTGCGGCCCCCGGCCACCGCCGCCGGATCGTCCAGTACCCCCCGCGCCACGGAGTGCGCCGCTCCCAGCAGCGGCCCCTGCGGGCCGAGCCCGGACACCGACACCGGGCACACGGGCCCCGCCGTCCGCCGGTCCAGCTCCGCCTCCAGCGACGGCAGCAGCCACGGCGCCAGCTCCGCCAGCGCACCGCCGAGCACCACGGCCTCCGGGTCCAGCAGGTTCACCGCCCCGGTCAGCGCCACGCCGAGCGCCGTGCCCGCGTCGCGCAGGGACCTGCGTACGTCCTCGTCGCCGTCGGTGGCGCGTCCCGCGAGCAGCCCGACGCGGTCCTCGCCGAGCTCCAGGCCGGCCGCCCGCAGCACCGCCTCCTCACCGGCGTACTGCTCCAGGCAGCCACGGCCGCCGCAGACGCACTCCGGGCCGTCCGGGTGGACGGGCACATGCCCCAGTTCGCCCGCGAAGCCCCGGGTGCCGCGCAGCAGGCTTCCGTCCACCACGACCGCGCCACCGATACCGATCTCCGCCGACACGTGCAGGAAGTCCCGCGGCGTGTCCTGTCCGAGCCAGAGCTCGGCGAGCGCGCCGAAGTTGGCCTCGTTGTCGACGGTCAAGGGGTGGTCGCCGGGCAGCAGGGCGCCGAGGTCGGTGTCGTGCCAGCCCAGGTTCGGAGCGCGGACGACGGTGCGGGCGTCGCGGCCCACCAGCCCGGGAACGGCGACCGCGAGCCCGGCGGGCCACAGCCCCTCGTCCTCGGCCGTGGCGACGACCTCGTGGATCAGACCGGTCAGTTCCGCGATCACCGGCTCGGGCGCGCGGCCCCGGTTCGTGCCGTGGCGTACGGCGCGCGCCCGTACCTCGCCCCGCAGGTCGACCGCACAGACCGCGAGATGGTCGACGCCCACCTCGGCGCCGATCCCGGCGGGCCCGCGACCGCTCACGGCGAGGGCCGATCCGGGCCGGCCCACCCGGCCGGGGCGCTCAGGGCCCAGCTCTTCCAGCAGGCCGGTGCGTATGAGCTCGTCGACGAGGGTGGACACCGCCGCCCGGGTCAGCCCGATGCGCGAGGCGACCGCCGCCCGGGACAGCTGGCCCTCGGCACTGACGGCGTGCATCACGCGCGCGAGGTTGCGTCGGCGCATGCCCTGCTGCGTGTCGGGCAGTGCCCGCCCGGGGCTGGTCGGCCGGGCCTCGTGCGGCGGTGCGGTCATCCTCGCGTCAGTCCTCGGGTCGCGTCTGAACCCCGGTGCCTCGGTCCAGCAGCGGGGCCGCGTCGGAGAGTACCCCGGAGATCCTGGCCAGGGCTTCCTCGTCCCGTTCCACGGCGTCCAGGACCGGACCGCTCGCGGTGTTCCAGCGCCGGGCGACGGCGGCCGGGTCCTCGCCGGTCAGCAGCCCGGCGGCCTGCGCGGCGGCCCCCAACGCCACCAGCTCCTTCGCCTCCGGCACCTGGACCGGACGGCCGGACAGGCGGCGTACGGTCTGCTGCCACGCCGTGCCCCGGGCGCCGCCCCCGATCAGCAGCAGTGGCGCGGAACGGTCGGCGTCCTCGTCGAGCACGAGGTCGAGCGCGCCGAGCAGCGCGTGTACGGCACCGTCGTAGGCGGCCTGGAGCAGTTGCCCGGCCGTGGTGTCGTGACGCAGGCCGTGCAGCAGGCCCGAGGCGTTCGGCAGGTTGGGGGTGCGCTCGCCGTCCAGGTAGGGAAGGAGGGTCACCCCGCGGGCCGGCTCCACGGCCTCGCGGTCCAGGCCGAGCAGGGCGGCGAGCCGGTCGACGGCGAGGGTGCAGTTCAGGGTGCAGGCCAGCGGCAGCCAGTCGCCGTGGGCGTCGGCGAAACCCGCCACGGTGCCGGTCGGGTCGGCGGGGCGCCGCTTCGACACCGCGTAGACCGTGCCCGAGGTGCCGAGACTCAGGACGGGCGTGCCGGGCCGCAGCCCGAGGCCCAGCGCCGCCGCCGCGTTGTCGCCGGTGCCCGGCGCGACCAGGGTGCCCTTGGAGAACGGCAGGTCATGGCTGTCGCGTACGGTGCCCGCGACCTCACCGGGACGCACCACCCTGGGCAGAAGCGCCGGGTCCAGGCCCACCTGGGCGAGGATCTCCGCGTCGTACGCCTCGGTCCCGGACGCCCACCAGCCGGTGCCGGAGGCGTCGCCGCGGTCGGTCGTGCCCACCCCGGTCAGCCGCTCGGTGAGGTAGTCGTGGGGGAGGCGCACCGCCCTGGTCGCGCGGACCGCCTCCGGCTCGTGCTCGGCCAGCCAGGCCCACTTCGTGACCGTGAAGGAGGCGGCCGGGACCGACCCGGTGCGCTCCGCCCAGAACGCCGCCCCGCCCAGCTCCTCGGTCAGGCGGCGGGCCTGCGGGGCCGAGCGCACGTCGTTCCACAACAGCGCCGGGCGGACCGGCTCGCCGTGCGCGTCGAGGGTGACCAGTCCGTGCTGCTGCCCGCCGATCGACACCGCGGCCGCCTCGCGGGCGGCGTCACCGCACTGGCGCAGCGCCTCGGCCAGGGCCTCCCACCAATGGCGCGGGTCGCTCTCCCGGCCGGCGCCGGAGGACACCGTGTGCGGGGCCTGGCCGCTCGCGACGACCCGGCCGGTCGCCACGTCGACGACCAGCGCCTTGGTGGACTGGGTGGACGAGTCCACCCCGACGACGAGCGGACCCTCGGCTGCTGACATCGCGCTCTCCTAGCTTTTTTCCGCGGCTCTGCGGGATGTGTCTTCCCAGAGGTGCGTTCGCATACTAATTTGTAAACCGCCATGACGAAATAGTCTGCAAGCAAGGAGTCGCGGCGTGAGCTACCAGCCCACCCCCGAGGACAGGTTCACCTTCGGCCTGTGGACCGTCGGCTGGCAGGGAAGGGACCCGTTCGGCGACGCCACCCGGCGCGCCCTCGACCCGGTCGAGACCGTGCAGCGTCTGGCCGAGCTCGGCGCCTACGGGGTCACCTTCCACGACGACGACCTGATCCCCTTCGGGTCGTCCGACACCGAGCGCGAGGCGCACGTCAAGCGCTTCCGCCAGGCCCTGGACAGCACCGGCATGACCGTGCCCATGGCCACCACCAACCTCTTCACCCACCCGGTCTTCAAGGACGGCGCGTTCACCGCCAACGACCGCGACGTGCGCCGCTACGCGCTGCGCAAGACCGTCCGCAACATCGACCTGGCGGTGGAACTGGGCGCCCGTACCTACGTCGCCTGGGGCGGCCGCGAGGGCGCCGAGTCCGGCGCCGCCAAGGACGTGCGCGTGGCCCTCGACCGCATGAAGGAGGCGTTCGACCTGCTCGGCGAGTACGTCACCTCGCAGGGCTACGACCTCCGCTTCGCCATCGAGCCCAAGCCGAACGAGCCGCGCGGCGACATCCTGCTGCCCACCGTCGGCCACGCCCTCGCCTTCATCGAGCGCCTGGAGCGCCCGGAGCTGTACGGCGTCAACCCGGAGGTGGGCCACGAGCAGATGGCCGGCCTGAACTTCCCGCACGGCATCGCGCAGGCCCTGTGGGCGGGCAAGCTCTTCCACATCGACCTCAACGGCCAGTCCGGCATCAAGTACGACCAGGACCTGCGCTTCGGCGCCGGCGACCTGCGCTCCGCCTTCTGGCTGGTCGACCTGCTGGAGAGCGCCGGCTACACCGGGCCGCGCCACTTCGACTTCAAGCCGCCGCGGACCGAGGACCTCGACGGTGTGTGGGCGTCCGCCGCCGGCTGCATGCGCAACTACCTCATCCTCAAGGAGCGCGCGGCGGCCTTCCGCGCCGACCCGGAGGTCCAGCAGGCCCTGCGCGCCTCCCGCCTGGACCAGCTCGCCGAGCCCACCGCGGGCGACGGCCTGCAGGCGCTGCTCGCCGACCGGTCCGCCTTCGAGGAGTTCGACGCGGACGCGGCGGCCGCGCGCGGCATGGCCTTCGAGCGCCTCGACCAGCTGGCCATGGATCACCTGCTGGGCGCGCGCGGCTGACCACCGGCGGCACTCCGTGCGCGGGGTACGGACTTCGCGCGCGGGGTCGCGTCACGGGCGGCGGCTCGCCAGGCTGGACGGTATGGCCACGCCGCCCGTACCGCCCAGTCCACCCGGCCCGCCGCCCTCCGAGGGCGGCGGATTCGGGTCGCCCCCGCCCCGCCGGAAGCCGCCGTTCATGGCGCTCGTCGCGCTGGCCGCCATAGCGGCGGTCGTACTGATCGTCGTGCTGGTCCACGGAGGTCACGACGGGTCTGGCGACGAGCCGCCGGCCGGGGGTGGCGGGAGCACGGGCTCCGCCGCCGCGCCGTCCTTCCGCCAGCCCACGCTGCTGCCCAGCTCGCTGCCGACCGCCTTGCCGTCACGGCTTCCGACGGAGCTGCCGACGGGGCTGCCGACCGAGGTGCCCGGGGAGATCCGGTCGTTGCTTCCGTCACTCTCCGCCCTGTCGCCGTGAAGCGGCTTCCGCCCCGCCGCCGCTTGTCGACTGCGTACGGGTGGGGAAGCCGCCGCCTGGCGACGGCGTACGCCCGGGGGACGGGCGGCGGGTGCGGTCGGTGCGGGCGGGTCGCCGTTCGACGGTGCTCGTGCGGGAACCAAGGCGGGGCCGTGCGTCCCGCGGGCTCACGCGAACTGAAAAGTCCTCGCCGGGAACGCAGATGTCCGTCGCCATGCCGAACGGCATCGGACCCGCGAGTCCGATGCGAACCCGCGACCATGCCGCTTCAGGGCCTCGTGGACGGATGAAACGGGGAGCGGGCTAGTCAAGAGGGCGGCGGTAGCGCAACTTGCTGAGAGAGGCGCCGCCGGTGGAGTCCTCCACGGCTGTGCCGTCCGCGCCCCAGCCGGCAGCTTCGTAGAAGCGCCGGGCACGTGCGTTGTCCTCCAGAACCCACAAGGTGGCCTGCGTGTAGTCGGCCTGTCCGAGGGCCGCCAACGCGGCCAGCATCAGCTGCTTTCCGATCCCCGTGCCCCAGACCTGGGGCATCGCGTAGAGAGTGCCGACTTCCGCGGTGACAGGAATGTCCTGAGACGGGCCGAAGCTCGCGAGTCCGACGATTCCGGCCTCGGTTTCGGCTACCAGTACCCCCGACGATGGCCACCGTGCCTCCGTGATCCGTGTCTCCCACTCGGACGTTTCGCGGCTCGGGTCCATTGCGTCGAGGTAGTGCTGGGGAACAAGACCGGCAAAGGCCGCCTGCCAGGAGCGCACGTAGACACCGGCGACCGCTGACGCATCAACCGGCCTTGCCTGTCGAATCTGCATGGCCCCAATTTTTCGCGTCCTCTCAGCCCGGGCCAACCTCTTTTCCCCAGGGCCATGGTCAGTGCTCGGCGCTCTGTTCCAACAGCGTCCGCGCCGAGTCCGCGTAGCGGATCGCTGCCTTCTGTCCGATGCCGAAGGCCAGTGCGAGGTGGAGTGGGTCGACGCCGCGGGTGAGTGCTCTTCTTCGAACTGGCCGTCAACGCAGGGCCGGTTGAGGACGGCGGTCGGGTTGCGAGCGGCCCGGGTGCTCCAGAACCTGCCGGCCGGGCCGAGTTCGACGGCGGTCTTCTGGGTGATCAGCAGATGGGGGTTGGCTGTGCAGGCGCGGCAGAACCGGCAGGGCAGCTGCCCCGGGGCGAAACAGCCCGAGCGAGAAGCCGCCGGCTTGTTCTCACTGATCTGCCCCACGCTGGTGACCACGTCACATCGGCGGCAGCGAACGGCCGTCGCGATGCTTGGGCACGCCGGCCGGAGCCAACACCGCCGACCTCCCTACGCCGCCCCTTCCTGCCCGCTGAGCCGTGCCGATGACAGGGCTGTCGCCGGATCCCGGGTCGGTTCCCCGGCGGGCACCCAGCGCCCGCGCTCCTTGCGGTAGGGCCACCAGCGGCCGTCCCGGCCCAGCCGCAGCTGGCAGGGTGCGCCGACGGCCGTCCACCGGTTGCCGCGCGCCCGTAGCGCCGGCCGTTCGTCGTCCTCCCAGGCCGAGTCCAGTGCCGCACGCGCGCGTACGAGCGCCTCACCCCGTACGGTCCATTCCTCCTCCAGCACCGACAGCGCGTCCGGGCCGCCGTGCTGCCAGGCACGAACCGCCAGGGCCAGCGCTTCGGGGGTGCGGCCCGAACCGGCGGCGAGGCGGTCGGCGACCGACGGCGGGCCGGCATCGACCGCCGTGGTGTCGGCGAGGAAACCGGCAGCCGGGGAACCGGCGGCGAGCCGTACCGCGTCCTCGCCGAGCGTCAACTCCCGCGGTTCGGGGTCCTGCCAGCCGCGCAGCGCCTCCGCCAGCATGCGGTGCGCCTCGACCGCCGTACGCGCGGCCAGAAACTCCAGCGCGGCCGGGTCGACGCCCGGCGCGGGCCGGGCCTCGGTGTCCAGCGACGGCGGCGTGCCGGGCCCCTCGGGCAACTCCGGCGGCGGAGGCAGGGGCGGCTGAACCGCCGAGAAGGCCTCGGCCGCGTCGACTCCTTCCGCCACGGGCGCGGACGCCGGCGAGGCGGGCGCGACCGCACTGCGGGCCTGGAGACCGTCCAGGACGGCCTGTTCGGGCCGGCCCCGCAACAGCAGCAGCACGAACGGATCCTGGTCCAGCAGCCGCGCCACCAGGTAGCACAGCGCCGCCGTGTGCCCGCAGTGGTCCCAGGCACCACAGTCGCACTCGGCCTCCAGATCGCCGAGGCCGGGCAGCAGCTCCGCACCGGCGGCCGCCGCGTCCTCGACCAGCTGGGACGGCACCTCCCGGTCCAGCAGGGCCGCCACATGACCGGCCCGCTCGACGGTCAGGTCCAGGAAACGGTCCCACTGGGCACCCGAGAACCGCGCCAGCAGCACATCGGCCCGGTGCCCCGTTCCGTCCCGGTCGCGCACGACCGCCGTGATGCGGCCCGGGCCCACCGACACCTCGCCCACGGCGCCCGCGCGCGCGAGCCGGCGGCCGGCACGCACCTGCCCCGCGTCCAGCGCGCCGTCCTCGAGGGCGGCGACCCAGGCCCGGCCCCACCAGGTCCCGGCGAAGCCGCGACCGTGCGCGGGCGGCAGCGCGGCGAACGTCCGCTGCGTGTCCTCGTCGTACCTGTTCATGCCATGCCCCCTCGCAGCTCCACCAGTTCGGCCAGTTCGGTGTCCGTCAGCTCCGTGAACGCCACCTCGCCCGAGCCCAGCACGGCGTCGGCGAGCCGCTGCTTGCGCGCGAGCATGTCCGCGATGCGGTCCTCGACCGTGCCTTCCGCGATCAGCCGGTGGACCTGCACCGGCCGGGTCTGACCGATGCGGTGCGCACGGTCGGTCGCCTGCGCCTCCACGGCCGGGTTCCACCAGCGGTCGTAGTGCACGACATGCTCGGCGCGGGTCAGGTTGAGCCCCGTACCGGCGGCTTTCAACGACAGCAGGAACACCGGGACCTCGCCGTTCTGGAAGCGTTCCACCATCGCCTCGCGCTCGGCGACCGGCGTCCCGCCGTGCAGGAACCGAGAGGCCACCCCGCGCTCGGCCAGATGCCGTTCGACAAGCCGTGCCATTCCGACGTACTGCGTGAAGACCAGCACGCTCGCTCCCTCGGCGAGGATGGTGTCCAGCAGTTCGTCGAGCAACTCCAGCTTGCCCGAGCGCCCGGCGAGTGCCGGACGGTCCTCCTTGAGGTACAGCGCGGGGTGGTCGCAGATCTGCTTGAGGCCGGTGAGCAGCTTGACGATCAGGCCGCGCCGGGCCATGTCGTCGGCCTCGGAGATCGCCGCGAGCGTCTCCCGGGCGACGGCCTCGTACAGGCCGGTCTGTTCCGCGGTCAGCGCCACCGGGTGGTCGGTCTCCGTCTTCGCGGGCAGCTCCGGGGCGATGCCCGGATCCGACTTGCGGCGGCGCAGCAGGAAGGGCGCCACCAGCCGGGACAATCGCTCGGCCGCGACCGGGTCGGTACCGGTCTCGACGGATCGCGCATAGCGCGCCCGGAAGGCGCTCAGCCGGCCCAGCAGCCCCGGCGTCGTCCAGTCGAGGATCGCCCACAGTTCCGACAGGTTGTTCTCCACGGGGGTGCCGGTGAGCGCCACACGTGCGCGCGCGCCGACGGTCCGCAGGGCGCGTGCGGTCGCCGAGTAGGGATTCTTCACGTGCTGTGCCTCGTCGGCCACGAGCAGGCCCCAGGGCACTTCCGCCAGCCGCGGAGCGTCCAGCCGCAGAGTGCCGTACGTGGTCAGGACGAAGTCGCCGGTTGCCGGTGCCGCCAGGTCGCGACGCGGTCCGTGGAAGCGGCGCACGCGCGTGCCGGGCGCGAACCGCTCGATCTCACGCTGCCAGTTGCCCATGAGCGAGGTCGGGCACACCACCAGCGTGGGGCCCGCGGAGGCCGCATCCCCTTGGCGGTGCAGATGCAGGGCGATCAGGGTGATCGTCTTGCCGAGACCCATGTCGTCGGCCAGGCAGCACCCGAGGCCGAGGGACGTGGTGCGGGCCAGCCGGTCGAGGCCGCGCCGCTGGTAGTCACGCAGCGTGGCGGCGAGCGCCGGGGGCTGGGGCACGAGTTCCCGCGCGGGATCGTCCCGCAGCCGATCCCGCAGCTCCGCGGGCCAGCCGGTGGGCCGGACCTCGACCAGGTGGCCGTCGACCTCCTCCGAGCCCGTCAGTGCGGCACCCAGGGCATGTATCGGGGTCACCTCGCGGTCCTGCCGGGCCTGGGCCCGCCGGACCTCCTCCGGGTCGATCAGGACCCACTGGTCGCGCAGCCGCACCACCGGACGGCTCGCCTCCGCCAGCCGGTCCAGCTCCTCGCGCGTGAGGTGCTGCTCGCCCACGGCGAAGGACCAGGTGAGGGTCAGCAGCGCGTCGGCGGACAGCGACGAGGGTGTGTCCGAGTAGGCCCGTCCCGGCCTGTCGTCGGCCGGCCCGATCTGCGCGCGGGTGGTCAGCGTGCGTACCAGGTCGCGCGGCCAGTGCACCTCCACCCCGACGGCGGCCAACGCGCGCGTGCCCTGGCCCAGAAGCTCGGCGACCTCGTCGTCCAGGAGGTCGACGGCGTCCGGTACGGCGGCCGACAACAGCGGCGAGAGGGCGGGCCAGGCCCGGGCCGCCCTGCGGAGGGCGAGCAGCGCGTCCATCCGCGCGCGGGGGCCGAGCGCGCCGTCCGCGTCGTCAGCGTTCGCCCACACGTCGGCGGCGTCCGTGACGAGGGCGGGGTCGCGCACGCTGTGCACCTGAGGTACGGCCCGGAACCGGGGCGCCGTCCCGCCCGCGTTCACCTGACCGGGCGGCTCGTCGTGGGGCGCCAGTTGCTCGGGCCTGTCCCCGGGACCCGACACCTCGATCCGCAGCGAGAGACGGACCCCGGCGTCGTGGCCGGCGGCGACATCGGCCGCCCAGGCCCGTTGTTCCGTCAGGTGCTGAGGCGCCCGTACGGCATAGGCGACGCCGCCCGTCACGAGGGCCGCCGCGGGGGAGCGGGGCAGGGTGTCGGCGACCGCGTCCAGGAAGGCACGCAGCAACCCCTCCGGGGCGGGCAGGCGTGGGGCGGGCCCGTCGTCGAGCGGTACCGCGTGCGCCTCGGGAGGCATCGCCGCGGCGAGCCGGCTGACCTCTTCGAGGTCCCGAGGGCCCAGCGGGCCCACCCGCCAGGCGTCGTGATCACCACTGGAGAGTCCGGGCAGAAGCATGCCCCGTGCCACGAACCGCAGGGCCAGCAGTGCGGCCGCGCCCCAGAAGACTACGGACCGGTGTGCGTCCGGCACCGTACGCGCGCGCGTGAGCAGTGGCAACGCCGCGTACAGCGGGACCACGCGAGCGGGTGTCCGCACGGAACCGACCGCGTCTCCGCCGGAGCGGACGACGGTGATGTCCTCCAGGACGCCGATGACCTCGCCGACGTCTGTGACGCCGCTCGGTCCAGCGCCGGACGGAGCGCCGCCGTCCGGCTGCCAGAACGCGACGTGGCCGGTGCGTGCGGGATCGCCCGGTACGAAGACGGCACCCTGGCGGGCGAGTTCGGCGATCCGGGGAGGTGATTCCACAGGAACCCTGTGCACGATGACGAGCCAGCTCCTCAAATTTGACTAGTTCGATGGGTGGTCGAGGGTACATCACTTGCCCGGGCGCGCTTGATCTTTTTGCGAGGAGCGGTCGAGCGGCCGAGCGGGTGCCTGGGGGCGTCCGCGGGCGTCTCAGGGGCGACTGGGGGACGTGTCTCAGGGATGTTTCAGGGGTGCGATCCGGAACCGCCCGGTGCGGGACACCGTTCTCAGAACAGAGACGCGGCAGTGGCCGCGAAGGAGGCGACACACATGTCGAAGAACGCGAAGATCGCCGTAGGAGGCGTGGCGGTCGGGCTTCTGTTGCTGATCTGGCTGCCCTGGTGGGCGGCGCTGCTGATCGTGCTCGGGGTTCCGGCGGCCGCCTATCTCACCCTCGATCCCTCTCAGCGGCGCAGGCTGCGCCGCGTCACCCGGAAGGAGCTCGGCCGCTGACGGCCCGGTGCCCCGCCGAGTCCGCTCGGCGGGGGACGCGGGCTCAGCTCGGCCGTACCGCCATCTTGTCGAGCGCCGCCAGCAGCTTCGGCAGTTGCGGCCCCCGACCGACCGGCAGTACCTCGCCGGGTTCCTCGTCGAGGAGCACGAACGCGATGTCGTCTGTCCTCGCCACCAGTGACCAGCCGGGACCGTCGGCGCGCAGCGTACGCGCGTCGCCCGGCGCGAAGGTCGACCGCACGCGGCCCAGCGGCGGCGGGGAGTCCACATAGGCATGGGCCTCGGCGAGGGCCCGCCGGATACCGCTGTGGCTGTGCGACGGGCGCTGACCGGCCCCACCGCTCTGGCGGCTCGGCGTCCCGTGAGTCGCGCTGTTCTCGGCTGCCAGGGTCGACTCGGCGCGCTCGGCGAGCACGGCCGGCTCCCCGCTCTCGGGTGGACGCTCCGCCCCGCCGGTCCCGCTGTCTCCCTGGCCGTCGCCGCTCTCCTCGGCGGTCTCACCCTCGACTCCTGCGGCCCCCTCGCCGTCAGTCCGCGGCCCGCCCGGCCCTGCGAGCGCCGAGTCGTCGAGCTGTGCGCGCCACATCGCCCACTGCAGGGCGACCTCGTCGGCCCCCAGCCGTCGCTGCGCGGGCCCCCAGGTGGACATGTCCGGCGGGGACAGCGCGGGGCCGCCCGCCGCCTCGGGGTCGGGATCGTGCGGCGCGGGCACCCCGGGAGCCGCCACGGCCAGCGCCAATGGCCAGCCGGGCAGCGCGGCCACCACCGTCCGCTCGTCCGGGGAGAGGTCGTACTCCATGCCGCAGTCCCAGGAGGCGATGGCCACGGCCACCAGCGACACGTCGTCGACGGCGACCGTCCACCGGGCCCCGTCGCCGTCCTGGCCGAGCACCAGACCGTACCCGTCGGCCCGCGGCGCGAGGCCGAGGGCCGCACAGGCCGCCGGGTAGTCGTCGCCCAGGACGCTCGGGAACTGCGCCGGCGTCAGCAGCACCGCCGTGAGCACGTAGAGCGCGTCGTCCTGGGCGGCGACGGCGTTCTCTTCCGTCTCGGCCATCGCGGCCTCCCCATCGGTTCGTCCATCGGCGCGCACCCTAGACCGACGGCGAGGCCCTTGTCACCACTGCTCAACCCACTCGGAGCTGCAGTTTTCCCCCTGGTCCGGGCGAATCGGCCGCGTATGCCGCCACGGCGCCCCGGAAGTGCGGTCACCCACCGTAGAGTGGGCGTTCCGGCGAGTGCGGGGGGAGACCACGGTGAAGCGCTTCGAGCGGCTCGACCAGATTCGGCGGATGGATCCGTACGCGGAGGCCTCGGAGATCTACCGGCTCACCGTGGCGTACGAGTTCCCGTGGGACACGACGCGAGCCCTTGAGCTGGCCCTTTACCGCACGTACGCCGTCCCCGGCATCGGCCGGCTTCTCGCGCGTACGGCCGAGCTCACCGACCGCACGCAGAGGCGCTACGACGACACCTCGCTGCTCCTGGACGCCGTGGTCGAGCACGGCTTCGCCGGCCAGGAGGGCCGCACGGCGATCCGGCGCATCAACCAGATGCACCGCAGCTACGACATCAGCAACGACGACATGCGCTACGTGCTGTGCACGTTCGTCGTCGTGCCCAAGCGCTGGATCGACGCCTACGGCTGGCGCAGGATGTCGCGGCACGAGATCGTCGCCTCCACGGTCCACTACCGGACGCTGGGCCGGCACATGGGCATCCAGGACATCCCGGAGAGCTACGAGGAGTTCGAGGACTGCCTCGACGCCTACGAGGCGGCCCACTTCGCCTGGGACGAGGAGGCGCGACGCGTCAGTGACGCCACGCTCGACCTGATGGCCTCCTGGTACCCGCGCCCCCTCGCGCCGCTCCTGCGCACCGGCACCCTGGCGCTGCTCGACGACCCGCTCCTGCAGGCCTTCCGCTACACCCCGCCCGGGCCCGTGACGCGTGCCCTGGTGCGCCGCGCGGTACGCGCGCGTGGGCGCGTGGTCCGGCTGCTGCCGCCCCGGCGCGCGCCCCACTTCGCGCGGCAGAACCGGGAGATCAAGAGCTACCCCGACGGCTATCGGCTGAACGAGCTGGGCACCCGGCCGGTGCCGGGTGTCGGAGGCTGCCCCGTGCGGCGACCGGGCGCGTCAGCCGCCGAGTGACTCCAGGGTCTCCCGCAGCCAGCGCAGTTCTGCCCGCGACGTGGCCCGCGCGACGGTGAGGATGCCGCGCCGGAAGGGGTCGTCCAACTCCTCGGCGCGCACCGGCCGGTCGCCGTCGTAGAAGAAGCTCGCCGGCTCCTCAAGGAAGGCTTGGCGGCGCCGCAGTACTGCTGACTGGGCGGCTGGGTCGTCCAGGTGCCGGAGGAACGCCAGCAGGGTGAACCAGCGGTTCTCGTCGGTGATGTCTCCCTGTTCCGGCTCGGCGAGCCGGCGGCGCAGCTCCCGTCTGCCCTCGTCGGTGAGCGTCAGTACGTGCCGCGGCGCCGCCGTGGTTCCCGGTTCCGTGGCGCGCGCGAGGAGGCCGGCCTTCTCCAGCCGCTTGATCGCGGGGTACAGGGTGCTCTCGGCGACGGGGCGGACGTGGCCCGTGAGCGCGGTGATGCGTTTGCGGAGCTCATAGCCGTGCAGCGGGGCGTCGTACAGGAAACCGAGAAGAGCGAGTTCCAGCATGCCCGCATTCTCTCGCACCGCCGCGGTATCTCGCTGCGGCGCTATAACGACATCGTTATACATCGTTGACGGAATACTTCGGTGTCGATGTATTGTCGTCGTGTCGCGGGCACGCCAGGACGCGTGCCCGTGGGTTGACGTCATGCCGCTGGGAGGAACCGATGAGAGACGCCGCGTTCGATGCAGAGGGAAGCCGGATCCGCTGGACGGAAGCGCCGGGCGCGGAGCCCGCACGCGTGTATGTGCACGGTCTGGGCGCGTCCTCGGCCGTTTACCACGCCCACATCGCCGCCCGCCCCGAACTCGCCGGGCGCCGCAGCCTCTTCGCCGACCTCCCCGGCCACGGGGTCAGCGACCGTCCCGCCGGCTTCGGTTACACGCTGCGGGAGCACGCCGACGCTCTGGCCGCCGCGCTCGACGCGGCCCGGGTGAGCGCGGCCGACATCGTCGCGCACAGCATGGGCGGCTCCGTCGCGATCGTCCTGGCGCACCGTCGTCCGGACCTGGTCTCGCGTCTCGTCCTCACCGAGGCCAACCTGGACGCCTTCCCGCCGCCCGAGGCCGGGAGCAGCGGCATCACCGCCTACGAGGAGGGTGCCTTCGTCGACGGCGGCCACGCGCGCGTGCTGGAGGGCGTCGGGCCGCTCTGGGCGGCGACGATGCGGTTGGCGGACCCGCGCGCCCTGTACCGCAGCGCCGTCGGACTGCAGCGCGGATCCGATCCCGTCATGCGGGAGATCCTCACGGCACTGCCCGTCGAGCGCGTCTACCTCCAGGGCGCGCTCAGCGGCGAACTCGACGGCGCCGAGGCCCTGGAGGAGGCGGGCGTGCGGGTGGTCACCGTGCCGGGCGCCGGGCACAACGTCATGTTCGGCCGGCCCGATGTCTTCGCCGCGGTGGTCGCGGGCCGCGAGTGACCCCTCAGCCCTCCCGGACGGCGAGCGCCAGGAAGCGGGCGTCCTCGTCCACGTAGGACGTCAGGCTCCACCCGGAAGCGGCGAGGAGCGGCCGGAGGTTGGGCTCGGCCCGCAGGTCGTCCGGAGTGATCCGCCGCCCGTGCCGGGCCGCGAGCGCCGCACGGCCGATCGGGTGGAACAGCGCCAGGGCACCGCCGGGACGCACCGTCCGCGCCAACTCCCGCAGGTTGCGTGCCGGGTCTGGCAGATGGGCGATGAGACCGGCGGCGAAGACCGCGTCCAGCGACCCCGACCGCAACGGCAGAGCTGCCACGTCCGCGAGCAGCAGCCGCCCGTCCCGGTCCCGGCCGGCCCGCACGGCCGCCTCCAGCATGGCCGGCGTCAGGTCGACCCCGAGGACCAGCCCCGAAGTCCCCACGGCCGCCCGCAGCGACGGCAGGGCCCGACCGGTCCCGCAGCCCGCGTCGAGTACCCGGTCGCCCTCGCGCAACCCGAGGTCGTCGACCGCGGCCGCGTAGGCGGGGCCGTCGTCGGGGAAGCGGGTGTCCCAGTCGGCGGCGCGGGCCGTGAAGAACTCCTGCACGCGTGTGTGGTCGTCGCTCATGCGAGCATGATGGCGCACGCGGGCCCGCGTTTCGCCCCGCGCGGTCACCGACACGGATGACGCCCCTGTGCGCACGTTCGAGCGCGCCGCGGTCGTTCCGGCGACCTTCCGCGTCATATTGCGGCACCTTTCGAAACGCGCCCCCTGCGTGCATCAGTGCCCCCCTAGCGTCCCCTGGTCATGGGACACCTGGACCACGCCACCTTCGGCTGGCTGACCCCCGTGCTGTCGTACGCGATGGCCTGCGTCGGCGCCGCCCTCGGGCTGCGCTGCACCGTCCGGGCGCTCGGCGCCCACGGGCGCTCCCGGCGCAACTGGCTCCTCACCGCCGCCTCGGCGATCGGCACCGGTATCTGGACCATGCACTTCGTCGCCATGCTCGGCTTCGGCGTCAGCGGAACCGACATCCGCTACGACGTACCGCTGACCGTCCTCAGCCTGCTCGTCGCCATGCTCGTGGTCTGCGCCGGCGTGTTCGCCGTCGGATACGGCCGCGACCGCACGCGCGCGTTGCTGCTCGGCGGACTCACCACCGGCCTGGGCGTGGCGAGCATGCACTACCTCGGCATGGCCGCCGTGCGACTGCACGGCGACATCGGCTACGACCCCGTGCTGGTCGCGCTCTCCGTCGGCATCGCCGTCATGGCGGCGACGGCCGCCCTGTGGGCCGCGCTCAACATCAGGTCACCCGTCGCGGTCACCCTCGCCTCCCTGGTCATGGGCGCCGCGGTCAGCAGCATGCACTACACCGGCATGGCCGCCGTACGCGTGCGTGTCACGCCGTCCGCAGAGGTGCTGCCCGGGGCCACGGCGATGCAGTTCATCTTCCCCCTCGCCGTCGGCCTCGGGTCCTACCTCTTCCTCACCTCGGCCTTCGTGGCGCTGTCGCCCACCACGGGGGAGCGCGAGGCCTCCGCCTCGGCCCGACGACCGGCCGAGGGCTCCACCGGTCGCCAGCGGGCACACCCCGCGTGAACCCACCGGAAGGTACCCACCCACCCGACCCAGCGAGGAGGCCATGCGTACACCCCGAAGGACCGCCCCGGTCGGCGCCGGCCAGGCGACCGCGCCCCGGGGCCGCCGCGCCCACGCCGGACCGCCCGCCGACGAGAGCCCGCCCGACCCGACGGGCAGACCCCGGCACCCGGCGCCCACCCGAGCCGGCCGCCGGCTGGGCCGCCCGCGCACCGTCCGCGCGAAGATCGTCTGTCTCCTGATGGTGCCGGTCGTCTCCCTGCTGGCACTGTGGGCGTACGCCACCGTCACCACCGCCCAGGACGTCTCCCGACTGCGGCAACTGCAGCGGGTCGACAGCGAGGTCCGTGCCCCCGTCGCCGCCGCCGTCGCCGCCCTCCAGGCCGAACGCGAGGCGGCTGTCCGCCAGGCCACCGACCCCGGCGCCGGGCGGGACGGCGACCTGACGAGGCTGGCGCAGGACACCGACCGGGCGGTGGCCCGGCTGCGGCTCGGCGACGATGCCACCGTCGCCGACGCCCAGGAACTGCCCTCCGGGGTCGCCCGGCGCCTCCAGGCATTCGTCACCGAGGCCGAGGACCTGCGCACCCTGCGCACCGGCGTCCTCGACGGCGACGCCGACTGGCGGCAGGCCCACGACCGCTACTCCCGGACGATCTCCGCGGCCTTCATGGTGAGCGGAGCGCTGAGCGGCATCCAGGACGCCGACCTCGGTTCCGACACGCGGGTCCTGCTGGAGTTCTCCCGCGCGGGAGAGGCCCTCGCCCAGGAGGACGCCGTACTGGCCGGAGCCCGGCTCGCCGGCCGGCTGGACGGAGAGCGCCTGCGCCTGTTCACCCAGGCCGTCGCCACCCGGCGCGCCCTCACCGACTCCGCGGTCGCCGACCTGCGCGGCCCCGAACGCGCGGCCTGGCGCGCCCTCGCCGGCGGTGCCGCCTACGCGACGCTCGGCACGGCCGAGGACGAGGTGCTCGCGCAGCGCCCCGGCGCCCGGGGCCCCGGGGCCGCACTCGCGGGCAATTGGGACCTCGCGCACGCGCGCGTGCAGAGCGGGATGCGCGCCATCGAGGCGGACGCCGCAAGGGGTGTCGCGGACCGGACCGACCCGTTCACCCGCGGACTGCTCACCCCGGCAGGCGCCGCGGTCCTGTTCGGCCTCGGCGCCGTAGCCGCCTCCCTCGTCATCTCCGTAGGCATCGGCCGCGGCCTCGTCGTCGAACTGGTCGGGCTGCGCAACAGTGCCCTGGACATCGCCCGCCGGAAGCTCCCCGAGGCCATGCGGCGCCTGCGCGCGGGGGACGAGATCGACATCCGCGCCGAGGCACCGCCCGGAGCCGGCGCGGAAGACGAGGCGGGGCAGGTCGCCGAGGCCCTGGGCACCGTCCACCGGGCCGCGCTGCGTGCCGCCGTCGAGCGTGCCGAACTCGCCGGCGGTATCTCCGGCGTGTTCGTCAACCTCGCCCGCCGTACCCAGGTCCTCGTGCACCGCCAGCTCAGCCTCCTGGACAGCATGGAACGCCGCTCCGAGGACCCCAACGAACTCGGCGACCTCTTCCGCCTCGACCACCTCACCACCCGGATGCGACGCCACGCCGAGAGCCTGATCATCCTCTCCGGGGCCGCGCCCGGCCGCGCATGGCGCACGCCGGTCTCCCTGACCGACGTCGTCCGAGCGGCTGTGTCCGAGATTGAGGACTACGCGCGCGTGGAGGTGCGCCGCCTCCCGGAGACCGCCGTCATCGGCACCGCCGTCGCCGACCTCACCCACCTGCTCGCCGAACTAGTCGAGAACGCCGCCCAGTTCTCGCCACCGCACACGCGCGTGCGCGTCACCGGCGAACCCGTCGGCAACGGCTACGCCGTCGAGGTCGAGGACCGTGGCCTCGGCATGGGCAAGGAAGCCCTCGCCGAGGCCAACCGGCGCATCGTCCAGTCCGAGGCGCTCGACTTGTTCGACAGCGACCGGCTCGGCCTGTTCGTGGTCAGCAGACTCGCCGCCCGCCACGGCATCAAGGTTCATCTGCGGACCTCTCCCTACGGCGGTACCACAGCCGTCGTCCTGCTGCCCACCGCCCTGCTGCACGGCGGCGCGGCGGAACGTTCCGCCCGTGCGCAACGCCCGGCGGAGCGGCCCCCGGAACCCGCCCCCGCACGCGTGCCCGCCCCGGACCGGCACCTGGCCACGGCCGCCCTCGACCCGTCCCGGAGCGCCGGCCAGGACCAGCGCGGCGGCGGATCCGAGGACCGACAGCGCGAGGAATCGGCGAAGCCACGATCCGCGGACCGGCCGACCCCGGTGGCCCCGCTCCGCGCGGCGCCGGACACCACGGCCGCCCACGAACCCCCGCCCCCCGGCGTCACCGCCCTTCGCCCGCACCGCCCCCCGCAGGTCACCGAAGGGCCGGACGTCCTCCCTCACCGGGTACGGCAGGCCAGCCTTGCCCCCCAACTGCGCCGACCGCGTCCACCGGAACCGGCTCCCCCTCACCCGCGCGACGACGACGGACGCACCCCCGAACTCGTGCGGGACCGCATGGCCGCCTACCGGGAGGGCTGGGCGCGCGGCGGCGGCAGACAACCCGGCCGTGCGGCCACCCCCGAACCCGCCCCGGGCGGCGACAGCACCGAAGGAGACCTCGCATGATCCAGGACCCGAGCACACGGCCGTCCCAGCGGTCCGGTGAACTCGACTGGCTGCTGGACGACATGGTGACGCGTGTGAGCGAGGTACGGCACGCCGTGGTGCTGTCCAACGACGGCCTCGCCGTCGGCGTGTCCACCGGCCTCGGCCGCGAGGACGCCGAACACCTCGCGGCCGTCGCCTCCGGCTTCCACAGCCTCGCCAAGGGCACCGGCCGGCACTTCGGCGCAGGCGGCGTCCGACAGACCATGGTGGAGATGGACGACGCCTTCCTGTTCGTCGCCGCCGCGGGTGACGGATCCTGTCTCGCCGTCCTGACCGCGGTCACCGCCGACATCGGCCTCGTCGCCTACGAGATGGCACGCCTGGTCAAGCGCGTCGGCGAACACCTCTACACACCACCACGGGTGGCCGCGAGGCCGCCCTCCGCGGGCTGAGGCACGAAGGCGAACCCCACCGATGACCGAGGACCTGACCGGCCGACCGGGCGAGCCGGGCGGCCAGTGGTACGACAACGAGGCCGGCCCCCTGGTGCGCCCCTACGCCCTGACCGGCGGACGCACCCGTCCCGGCCCCAGCGGCGTTCGCTTCGACCTGATCGCCCTCGTCACCCTGGAGCCCGGTGCCGCCGGCCTCATGGGTGACCCCGCGCTCGGCCCGGAGCACCTGGCCCTGACCGACCTGTGCGGCACGGAGCCCCAGTCGGTCGCCGAACTCGCCGCGGGCACGGACCTGCCCGTGGGGGTCGTCCGCGTTCTCCTCGGCGACCTGCTGGAACTCGGCTGCCTCACCGTCAGGCGACCCGTACCCCCCGCACAACTGCCCGACGAACGGATCCTGCGCGAGGTCATCGAAGGACTGCGGGCGCTCTAGAACCCGATGAACACCGACATCAGAAGACGCGGCTTCCGGCGGCGCCGACCGGGCGGACGCTGGCGTCCGCTTGCCGCGTCGAGCCGTCGCCACCAGCGAGGAAAGTGATCCATGGTCTCCGAACACGAGGACGCCACCGGGGCCGAAGCCGCCCCCTTGGCGTTGAAAATACTGGTCGCCGGTGGGTTCGGGGTGGGCAAGACCACTCTCGTCGGGGCGGTCAGCGAGATCAAACCCCTGCGCACCGAAGAACTCCTCAGTGAGGCTGGTCAGTCGGTGGACGACACCGACGGCGTCGACCAGAAGGTCACCACGACCGTCGCCATGGACTTCGGCCGCATCACCATCCGCTCCGGCCTCTCCCTCTATCTGTTCGGTACGCCGGGCCAGGACCGCTTCTGGTTCCTGTGGGACGAACTCTCCCAGGGGGCCCTCGGCGCCGTCGTCCTCGCCGACACCCGGCGCCTGGAGGACTGCTTCCCCGCCGTCGACTACTTCGAGCACCGCCACATCCCCTTCGTGGTGGCCGTCAACTGCTTCACGGGCGCGAGAACCCACCAGGCCCGGGACGTCTCCCGCGCCCTCGATCTCGACCAGGGAACCCCGGTCGTGCTGTGCGACGCCCGCGACCGCCACTCGGGCAAGGAAGTGCTGATCAGTCTTGTCGAGTACGCCGGGCGCATACACACCGCCCGGCTCCTCGACTCCGTGCGCTGACGGTGGAGCCGCCGTCAGTCCGCGATCGCCTTCTTGGCCACCACCTTCTCGATCGTCATCCGGACGAGCAGTTCACCCGCCACACCGTTGCGCGCACCGAACTCCTCGGCACGCTCCTCACCCATGTACCGGGCGCCGATACGGGCCGCCCAGTGCCGGACCTCGGCGAGGTCCTCCGAGATCCGCGCCCGTCCCTGCAGCACCACGTGGTCGAAGGGCGGCCGGTCGTCGTCCACACACAGCGCGACCCGGCCGTCCCGCGCCAGGTTCCGCCCCTTCACCGTGCTGCTGCCGGTGTTGAACACCACCTCGTCCCCGTCGAGCAGAAACCAGATCGGCGCCACATGCGGCCCGCCGTCGGCCCGCACCGTCGCCAGCTTCCCCGTCCGGGTGCCGTACGAGACGAACTCCCGCCATTGCGTGTCGGTCATCTTCTGTGCCATGCCCCCATCCTCCTTGCCCCCCGCCCGGTCGTGGGGAAGGCTGGCGGCCACGCCCTCCCGACCGACGAGGGCGCACGGGGGGACGGCACACGGGTACGTGCACACGGGGAGAGGGAACATGGCGCAGAAGCGGGGGCTGGACTGGCTCCTGGACGATCTGACCGAACGCGTCGACCACATACGGCACGCGCTGGTGCTGTCCACCGACGGCCTGGTCGCCGGGGCCAGCACCGGACTGCGCCGCGAGGACGCCGAACACCTCGCTGCGATCTCGTCCGGGCTGCACAGCCTGGCCAAGGGCTCCGGACAGCACTTCGGTGCCGGCCGGGTACGCCAGACCATGGTCGAGTTCGACGACGCCCTTCTGTTCGTCACCGCGGCGGGCACCGGAAGCTGCCTGTGCGTGCTCAGCGGCACCGAAGCGGACGTCGGACAGATCGCCTACGAGATGACCCTGCTCGTCAACCGCGTCGGCGAACACCTCGCGGTGGACCCCCGCCACCCTGAAGGACCGCCGAACCCGCGCTTTTGACCTGCGGGTTTCTCCACTCCGGTGGAGTTATCCACAGGCTCGCCACGAGATCCGCGAAGGTGGCTACGGTTTCTTCAGAGGCCGGCGCGGTCGGCGCGGGCCCTCTCACTCCACGGGGGAGACCATGTCCGAGAACACCCTCGCAACACCGCCCACCGCTCCCCGTACGCCCGGTCGCGCAGCCCGGGAACTGGGACTGAAACGCAGTGAACTCGACCTCGCCGTCCACCTGGGCCGGATCAGGACCGTGCCCGATGAAGACGGCGGTCGGCGGCGGGTGCCCGGCGCCGAGATCGCCCGGATCCGTGCGGCCGAGGGCCACCCCGAGGCGCTGCGCGCCGCCGTCCGAACGGTGGGGACCGCCGAGGGCGCCCGCCTCCTGAGCGTCCCGGTGGGCCGGTTCACGCGCCTGGCGCGGCTCGGCCTGGTGGTGCCCGTGACGTTCTACCTCAACCGCTACCGGGCCGTGGTCTGGCTGTATCTCGCCGACGAACTGCGCCAGTTCGCCCACGGCGAGGGCAACGCCCGGCTGCTGAAGGGGCGTACGCCCGACGGCCTGCGGCGCCTGCTGGCGGAGGGCGTCGACCTGCGGCCACGGAACTGGCGTGGCCGCCACCTCGGCTTCCTGCTGAGGCAGGCCGACGGCCCCTGGCAGCGGGCGGGAGCCCTGGCCGCATTCCTGGACCCCGCCCGGATCGCCGAGATCGTGCCCGACCCGTACGAACGAGCCCACCTGAACCGGTTCCGTCCTGGGCCGCCCACCCACGGAAGCCCGGGATCACCGGCCGCCCGCCTCGCCGAGAAGATCATGACCGCGGACGGCCCGGACGAGATCGCATGGCTCCGGTCGGACCTGGAACACGTCCTCGACGAGGCACGGACATGGCGGTCGGCACCCCGCCCCGCCGCTCGTGTCCCCTCGCGCACCGAGCCGGCGCCGCCGCCCGCCGCCGAGTCCGCGCCGACCCCCCGGAGCGGTCTGCTGGGCTGGTTGCGGCGCAGGACCCCACGGCCTAAAGCGCCCTGAACAGCCCCTCCTGGACCACGGACACCAGCATGCGTCCCTCCCGGTCGTAGATCCGCCCCCGGGCGAGGCCCCGGCCCCCCGTCGCGATCGGCGACTCCTGGTCGTACAGGAACCACTCGTCCGCACGGAAGGGCCGGTGGAACCACATGGCGTGGTCCAGGGACGCCATGTCGAAGCCGCGCCGGCCCCACAGGGGTTCGACCGGGATACGGACGGCGTCCAGCAGCGTCATATCGCTCGCGTAGGTCAGGGCGCAGGTGTGGACCAGGGGGGCGTCGCCGAGCGGCCCGACCGCGCGCATCCACACCGCGCTGCGCGGTTCCGCGCCTTTGACCTCCTCATCGGTCCAGCGCAGCCGGTCGACATAGCGGATGTCGAAGGGCTGGCGCCGGGCCATGCGCTCCAGCTGCTCGGGCAGCGCGCCCAGATGCTGCCGGATCTCCTCGGTGACGGTGGGCAGCGACTCCGGGTCCGGGACCACGCGGGCCGGCGGCAGCTGGTGCTCGAAGGAACCCTCTTCCGGCTTGTGAAAGGAGGCGGTGAGATTGAAGATCGTGCGGCCCTGCTGCACGGCGGTGACCCGCCGGGTCGTGAACGACCTGCCGTCCCGCACCCGTTCGACCTGGTACACGATCGGCACCCCCGGTCGGCCGGGGCGCAGGAAATACGCGTGCAGCGAGTGCACGGGCCGGTCGCCGTCCGTGGTCCGGCCCGCGGCGACCAGCGCCTGGCCGGCCACCTGGCCGCCGAAGACCCGCTGCAGCGACTCGTGCGGACTGCGGCCGCGGAAGATGTTGACCTCGATCTGTTCGAGGTCGAGCAGATCGACCAGTCTCTCGGCCGGGTTCGTCGTCATCAGTGGGAAGCTCCTGTGCTCACAGCTGGCCTACGTCGGTGACTCGGACCACCGCACGGCCCTCCGCGTCGGACGCCGTGAGGTCGACCTCCGCGCTGATGCCCCAGTCGTGGTCCCCGTTCGGGTCGTCGAAGATCTGCCGGACACGCCACAACCGGTTCTCCGGTTCCTCCTGGATCACCAGCAGCTTCGGACCGCGAGCATTCGGACCGGTGCCGAGGTCCTCGTACTCGTCCCAGTACCTGTCCATGGCCTCGCCCCAGGCGTCGGCGTCCCAGCCGGACTCCGCGTCCATCTCGCCGAGTTCGTCGACCTGGTCGAGGGCGGCCAGCTCCACCCGGCGGAACAGGGCGTTGCGCACCAGGACGCGGAAAGCACGTGCGTTGGTGGTGACCGGCTTGACCTCGTCGGCCTTCTCCTGGGCCTCCTCGGCGGTCATCTCCTCCGGGTTGGCCAGCTGCTCCCACTCGTCCAGCAGGCTGGAGTCGACCTGGCGCACCGTCTCGCCGAGCCACTCGATCAGATCCTGCAGGTCCTCGGACTTCAGGTCGTCCGGGATGGTGTGGTCCAGGGCCTTGTAGGCGCCGGCCAGGTAGCGCAGCACGATGCCCTCGGTGCGGGCGAGCTCGTAGAAGGACACCAACTCCGTGAAGGACAGGGCCCGCTCGTACATGTCGCGGACCACCGACTTCGGCGACAGCGGATGGTCGCCGACCCACGGGTGGCTCTTGCGGTACGTGTTGTAGGCGTGGGAGAGCAGCTCGTCCAAGGGCTTGGGGTAGGTGATGTCCTGGAGGCGCTCCATGCGCTCCTCGTACTCGACGCCGTCCGCCTTCATGGCGGCCACCGCCTCGCCGCGTGCCTTGTTCTGCTGGGCGGCGAGGATCTGCCGCGGGTCGTCCAGCGTGGACTCCACCACGGAGACCATGTCCAGCGCGTACGACGGCGACTCCGGGTCCAGCAGTTCGAAGGCGGCCAGCGCGAAGGTGGACAGCGGCTGGTTCAGCGCGAAGTCCTGCTGCAGATCGACGGTGAGGCGCACGATCCGGCCCTCGGCGTCCGGCCGGTCGAGCTTCTCGACGATGCCGCCGTCCAGCAGGGAGCGGTAGATGGCGATCGCACGCCGGATGTGCCGCAACTGCTGCTTGCGCGGCTCGTGGTTGTCCTCCAGCAGCCGGCGCATCGCCTCGAAGGCGTTGCCGGGGCGGGCGATCACCGACAGCAGCATGGTGTGCGTCACCCGGAACCGGGACGTCAGCGGCTCCGGCTCGGACTCGATCAGCTTCTGGAAGGTGTTCTCCGTCCAGGCCACAAAGCCTTCCGGCGCCTTCTTCCGGACCACCTTGCGGCGCTTCTTCGGGTCGTCACCTGCTTTGGCGAGCGCCTTCTCGTTCTCGATGACGTGTTCCGGCGCCTGGGCGACCACGAACCCGGCGGTGTCGAAGCCCGCCCGCCCGGCGCGGCCGGCGATCTGGTGGAACTCCCGCGCGCGGAGCGTGCGCACCCGGTTGCCGTCGTACTTGGTGAGCGCCGTGAACAGCACGGTGCGAATGGGCACGTTGACACCGACGCCGAGCGTGTCCGTGCCGCAGATCACCTTCAGCAGGCCGGCCTGCGCCAGCTTCTCCACCAGGCGGCGGTACTTGGGCAGCATTCCGGCGTGGTGGACGCCGATGCCGTGGCGGACGTAACGCGAGAGGTTGCGGCCGAACTTGGTGGTGAAGCGGAAGTTGCCGATCAGTTCGGCGATCTGTTCCTTCTCCTCGCGCGAGCACATGTTGATGCTCATCAGCGCCTGCGCGCGCTCCACGGCCTGGGCCTGCGTGAAGTGCACGATGTAGACCGGTGCCTGCTTGGCCGCCAGCAGGTCGGTGAGGGTCTCGGTCAGCGGCGTGTACCGGTATTCGTAGGACAGCGGCACGGGCCGGGTCGCCGAGCGGACCACCGACGTGGGGCGGCCCGTGCGGCGGGTGAGGTCCTTCTCGAAGAACGACACGTCACCGAGCGTGGCCGACATCAGGACGAACTGTGCCTGCGGCAGCTCCAGAATGGGGATCTGCCAGGCCCAGCCGCGGTCCCCTTCGGCGTAGAAGTGGAACTCGTCCATGACGACCTGGCCCACATCCGCGTCCTTGCCGTCCCGCAGCGCGATCGAGGCGAGGACCTCCGCGGTGCAGCAGATGACCGGGGCGTCGGCGTTGACGGAGGCGTCGCCGGTCAGCATGCCGACGTTCTCGGTGCCGAACAGCTTGCACAGCTCGAAGAACTTCTCCGAGACCAGCGCCTTGATGGGCGCCGTGTAGAAGGTGACCTCGTCGCGGGCCAGCGCGGCGAAGTGCGCGCCTGCCGCGATCATGCTCTTGCCGGAGCCGGTGGGCGTCGACACGATCACGTTCGCGCCGGACACCACCTCGATCAGCGCCTCCTCCTGGTGAGGGTAGAGCGTGAGACCCCGCTCCTGGGACCAGGACTCGAAGGCTTCGTAGAGGGCGTCGGGGTCGGCTGTCGGCGGGAGCTGATCGATGAGGGTCACGCCCCCATCTTGCCTGCCCCGAGGCCCGATGGGGGAATCGGTGGTCGAGCCGATGATCACGACCGCTACGCTGTGTCGCCGACGGAGCGTCGACGGGCCGGGTCAACCGGACAGCGGCACACGAGGAATGGGGCGGGCAGCGGCGATGATGGGACCAGCACACTCACTGTCGGGCGCGGCCGCCTGGCTCGGGGTCGGCGCGGCCGCCGCGGCCGCCGGGCACGCGATGCCCTGGCCGGTACTCCTCTGCGGCGCGCTGATCTGCGCCGGTGCCGCGCTCGCTCCCGACCTCGACCACAAGGCCGCCACCATCTCGCGGGCCTTCGGACCCGTCTCGCGCTGGCTCTGCGAGATCGTCGACAAACTCTCCTACGCCGTCTACAAGTCCACCCGGATGAAGGGCGACCCGCGCCGCTCGGGCGGGCACCGCACCCTGACCCACACCTGGCTGTGGGCGGTGATGATCGGCGCGGGCAGCTCGGCCCTGGCGATCGCCGGAGGGCGGTGGGCGGTCCTTGCGATCCTCTTCGTGCACATGGTGCTGGCCATCGAGGGACTGCTGTGGCGGGCGGCACGCGGGTCCAGCAGCGACGTGCTGGTGTGGCTGCTCGCGGCGACCAGCGCGTGGATCCTGGCCGGTGTGCTGGACAAACCCGGCAACGGCGCCGCCTGGCTCTTCACGGACCCCGGGCAGGAGTACCTGTGGCTGGGCCTGCCGATCGTGCTCGGCGCGCTGGTGCACGACATCGGCGACGCCCTGACCGTCTCCGGCTGCCCGATCCTGTGGCCGATCCCGGTCGGGCGCAAGCGTTGGTACCCGGTGGGGCCGCCCAAGGCGATGCGGTTCCGGGCCGGCAGCTGGGTGGAGCTGAAGGTGCTGATGCCGGTGTTCATGGTGCTCGGCGGGGTGGGTGGCGCTGCCGCGCTCAACTTCCTCTGAGCTCAGCGGGCCGTTCCCTCGCCGTAGCGGCGCTCGAAGCGGGCGATCCGGCCTTCCGTGTCCACGGTGCGGGCCTTGCCCGTGTAGAAGGGGTGGCTCTCCGAGGAGATCTCCACGTCCACGACCGGGTACGTCTCGCCGTCGTCCCACTCGATGGTCTGGTCACTGTTCGCCGTGGACCGGGTCAGGAAGGCGTACCCCGCCGCGCGGTCGCGGAAGACGACAGGGTGGTAGTCGGGGTGCCGGGTCTTCGTCATACGTGCTCCTCGGATGGTGACGGCAGGGCCGGCGGCACAGACGCGATCGTGGCGGCGCCCGGAGAACCGGCCGGTGGGTCAGCCCGACAGGGCGTCCTCGTCGACGATGTGCATCGCGGCCTCCTCGGCGGAGGCGGCGGCCCCGTCGATGCCCGCGTCGTCGGCGACCAGCGCACTCTCCCGATCCTCGTGGGCACCCTCGTCCGGGGCGACGAGCCGCCCGGAGCGCACGGCGCCGACCTCGTTGTCGAGGAGTTCCCCATCGGTACCCTGGGCGTCGCCGAGGCCGTCGCCGTCCGGGACGGTGAGCTCGGGAACCTCCTCCGCGAGCCGCTGGTCCAGGGTCTCGCCGTGCTGCCGCTCGGCGGCGGTCACACCGGTGTGCTCCACCGCCCACGGCCGCTCCGGAGGGGACCAGCCGCGGTCGTGGGGGTCGTCGACACCGTCGCGTTCGAGGGTGTCCTCGGCATCGAGGATCCCCGAGTCCTCCGGGATCTCGGACGGGTCCGGCTGGTAGACGTCGTCTCCCCATCCGTCGGCGCTGTTCACGGGTACCTCCAGAGGGTGGGGACGGGCCCGTTCTCACCACGGTCGGCAGCGGGCCGCCGCACAGGGCACCGGCCGCGCACGGCAGACGCCGATCACGGCTCGGGCGCCGCCCGCGCGGGTGCCCGCTCCCAGCGTTCCACCCCCCTTCGGCACCGCGCAACGGCAGACGCCCCGCGGGACTCTGCCACCGCGCGGAGCACCAGGTCACCGGGCCCGCCCCCGAGCGGCGACCGCCGTCCTGATCGAAGTCTTCCCGCCCCGGCCGCCAGGGGCCCGCGTCCCGGACGGCGGCCCTTGGGGTCAGCTGTGCCAGGACCTCCACAGCGCCGCGTAGGCGCCGTCCGCCGCGACCAGCTCCGCGTGACTGCCCAGCTCGCTGATGCGGCCGTTCTCGACGACGGCGATGACGTCGGCGTCATGGGCGGTGTGCAGCCGGTGGGCGATGGCGACCACGGTGCGGCCGTCGAGGACGCGGGCCAGGGAGCGCTCCAGATGACGCGCGGCGCGCGGGTCGAGGAGCGAGGTGGCCTCGTCGAGCACCAGTGTGTGCGGGTCGGCGAGGACCAGCCGCGCGAGGGCGATCTGCTGGGCCTGCGCGGGGGTGAGCGCCACGCCTCCCGAACCGACCTCGGTGTCCAGTCCGTCCTCCAGCGCCCGTGCCCACTCCTCCGCGTCGACCGCCCCCAGCGCAGCCCACAGTTCGGCGTCCTCGGCGTCGGTGCGGGCGAGCCGCAGGTTGTCGCGCAGCGAGCCGACGAAGACGTGGTGCTCCTGGTTGACGAGAGCCACATGGGAACGGATCCGTTCGGCGGCCATCAGGGACAGTTCGGCACCACCCAGGGTGATCCGGCCGGCCCGGGGCCCGTAGACACCCGCGAGCAGCCGGCCCAGTGTGGACTTGCCCGCGCCGGACGGGCCGACCAGGGCCATCCGGGTGCCGGGCGCGACCGCCAGCGACACCTCGCGCAGCACGTCGACGCCCTCGCGATAGCCGAAGCGCACCTCGTCGGCGAGCACCTCGCGCCCGTCGGGCGCCAGCCGGGCATCGCCCGTGTCCGGCTCGATCTCCCTCACTCCCACCAGCCGGGCCAGCGAGACCTGCGCCACCTGCAGTTCGTCGTACCAGCGCAGGATCAGGTTCACCGGGTCGACGAGCATCTGGGCGAGCAGCGCGCCCGTCGTCAGCTGACCGACCCCGATCCAGCCCTGCAGCACGAACACGCCGCCGAGCATCAGTACCGAACCCAGCACCGTCACGTGCACGAGGTTGATCACCGGGAAGAGCACCGACCGCAGCCACAGCGTGTAGCGCTCCCACGCCGTCCACTGCCGGATCCGCAGCTCCGACAGCGCCACCCGGCGTCCGCCCAGGCGGTGCGCCTCGACGGTGTGCCCGGCGTCCACCGTCTCCGCGAGCGCGGCGGCCACCGAGGCGTAGCCGGCGGCCTCCGACCGGTAGCCGGCCGGCGCCCGCCTGAAGTACCAGCGGCAGCCGATCACCAGCAGCGGTACGGCGACCAGCACGGCGGGCGCGAGGGGCGGCGCCGCGACGACGAGCCCGCCCAGCAGCAGGCCCGCCCACATCACACCGATGGTCAGCTGCGGCACGGCCTCGCGCATCGCGTTGGCCAGCCGGTCGATGTCGGTGGTGATCCGCGACAGCAGGTCGCCGGTCCCGGCCCGCTCCAGGACGCCCGGCGGCAGCCGCACGGACCGTACGAGGAAGTCCTCCCGGAGGTCGGCCAGCATCCGTTCGCCCAGCATCGCCCCGCGCAGCCGCACCTGGCGCACGAAGGCCGCCTGGACGAGCAGCGCCACGACGAACAGTGTGACGGTGAGCCCCAGGCGCGGTTCCCGCGCCTCGTCGGAGACCCGCTCGACGAGGTCGCCCAGCAGCCAGGGGCCGACCATCGAGGTGACGGTGGCCACCGTGTTGACCAGGATGAGCAGCGAGAAGGCGCGGCGGTGCCGGCGCAGCAGCTCGCCCGCGTAGGCGCGGACGGTCGTGGGGGCGCCGACGGGCAGGGTGTTCGCCGTCGTCGGCGCCGCCGGGTCGTACGCCGGGGGCGCGACGCCGATCATGCGGTCTCCTCGATCTCTCGCAGTGTCCTTGCCGCCAGCTTCCGCTCGGCCGGTTCTCGTCCGTCCCACGCCTGCGAGCGGTTGCCGGGCGCCGCATCCTCGTCCGTATCACGGGTCACGACGGACCGGTACCCGGGTTCCTCGTGCAGCAGGTCGCGGTGCACGCCGACCGCCGCCACCGCGCCGTCGTGGACGAGTACGACACGGTCGGCCCGGTCCAGGAGCAGCGGCGACGAGGTGAACACCACGGTCGTCCGCCCGGTCCGCAGGTCCCTCAGCCCTTCGGCGATCCGGGCCTCGGTGTGCGAGTCGACGGCGGACGTCGGCTCGTCCAGGACCAGCACCTCCGGGTCGGTGAGCAGCGACCGGGCCAGCGCGAGCCGCTGGCGCTGGCCGCCCGACAGGGAACGGCCACGCTCGGTGATCCGGGCATCCATCGGGTCTTCGACGTCCAACGAGCCCTGCACCAGCGCCTCCAGGACGTCAGCGCACTGCGCGGCCGCCAGGGCCTCCTTGGCGCTGACCCCGCCCGAGGCGGGCACGTCGAGGAGGTCGCGCAGCGAACCCGACAGCAGCACCGGGTCCTTGTCCTGCACCAGGACGGCCGTGCGCGCGCAGTCCAGCGGCAGCTCGTCCAGCGGTACGCCGCCCAGCAGGACCGAGGGCCCTTCCTCGGCGGCATGGCCACCGAGCCGCTGCGCGAGGCGGCCCGCCGCGTCCGGGTCGCCGCAGACCACGGCGGTGAGCCGGCCCGACGGGACGAGCAGCCCGGTGCCCGGGTCGTGCAGGTCGCCCGTAGGCGGCTCGGCCGGCCGCGATCCGCCGACGGCGGTGCCCCGCCGCAGTGACAGCACGCGCGCCGCGCGCTTCGCGGACGGCCGCGAGAAGGAGTAGGCCATCGCGATCTCCTCGAAATGGCGCAGCGGGTACGTCAGGACCATCACCGAGCTGTAGACGGTGACGAGTTCGCCGACCGAGATACGGCCCTCGCGGGCCAGATGGACGCCGTACCAGACGACCGCCACCAGCAGCAGTCCGGGCAGCAGCACCTGGACGGCACTGATCAGCGACCACATGCGGGCGCTGCGCACGGCGGCGTGGCGGACCTCCTGGGAGGCGCGGCGGTACCGGTCGAGAAACAGGTCCTCGCCGCCGATGCCGCGCAGGACGCGCAGTCCGGCGACGGTGTCGGAGGCGAGTTCCGTGGCGCGGCCGGCCTTCTCGCGCTGCACGTCGGCGCGCCGGGTCGCGGGCGGCAGCAGCGGCAGCACCGCCAGCGCCAGTGCGGGCAGGCCGAGGGCGACGACGATGCCGAGCGCGGGTTCGTAGACCAGCAGGCCGGCGCAGACGAGCAGGACGGTGAGGGCCGCGGCCGTGAACCGGGACACCGCCTCCACGAACCAGCCGATCTTCTCGACGTCCCCGGTGGACACCGCGACCACCTCGCCGGCCGCGACGCGCCGGGTCAGCAGGGAACCGAGGTGCGCGGCCCTGCGGGCGAGGAGTTGCTGGACGCGGGCGGCGGCGGTGATCCAGTTGGTGACGGCGGCCCGGTGCAGGAAGGTGTCGCCGATCGCGGTGGCCGCCCCGGCCAGCGCCATCAGACCCCCCGCGAGGGCGAGCCGGGAGCCCGACCGGTCGACGACGGCCTGGACGGCGAACCCGACGCAGAAGGGCTGCGCCGAGACGGCCACGAAGTGCAGCAGGCCCCAGGCCAGGGCCTTGAGTTGGCCGCCCAGCTGATTGCGGAAGAGCCACCACAGAAAGCGAGGCCCCGAGCGCGCGTCCGGCACGCCCGGATCGGGATACGGAAGGTCTTGGATCTGCATGACGTCCCAGTGGCTCGTGTCAGGGGAGTGGTGGAGGGAGAAGCGAGGAGGAGCGGATGGAAGGAATGCACCGCGCGTCCACGGCTGCAAACCGTGACAGGTTCGCGTCGCAGGGTGCGCTGAATCAACCCGTTTTCCGAAGGGGGCGACAGATCCGGCTGGCGGTCGGCGAAGGCCCGGGAAGAGGGCGGCGCGGCAATCGACACCGTGTCACCATGGGCGGCATGCGAGTCAGTCATACGTCCGGGCGGAGCGGTGCGACGAGAAGACGGTGGGCGTCCGCGGCGGGCAGCGCACTGCTGCTCACCGTACTGTGCGCCTGCGGCGGTGGTTCGGAGCGTGCGGGCGGTCCCGGCGACGCCGGGCCCACGGCCGCGAGCGGACCGCCCGCGAGTACCCCCGCACCGACCGGTATTCCGGAGGTGGGCCCTCGCACGCAGCGCCGCATTCCGGCCGACGCCCGGCAGGTGGTGGCGGTGTACGGGGCGGGGAAGGACTCCGCCGACGCCACGGTCGTGCTCTACACCAAGCGGGGAAGCACCTGGCAGGGCACGCGCGCGTGGCCTGCGCACAACGGCAGGAAGGGCTGGACCGCCGACCACCACGAGGACGACCGGCGCAGTCCCGTCGGGGTGTTCACGCTCAGCGACGCCGGCGGTGTGCTCCCGGACCCCGGCACCAAGCTGCCCTACACCCGCTCCGACTCCTTCGCCGCCCCCCGCTCCTGGGGCCGGTCGTACTGGCACGACTTCGACTACGTCATCGCCGTCGACTACAACCGCGTCAAAGGCACCCCGCCCAACGACCCCACCCGTCCCCAGGGGCAGCACAAGGGCGGCGGGATCTGGCTGCACATGGATCACGGCAGCGGTACGTCGGCGTGCGTCAGCCTGTCCAAGGCGGGCATGGAGTACCTGCTGCGCACCCTCGATCCGGCTCTGCACCCGGTCGTGGTGATGGGGGACAGAGCGAGTCTGGCCGCCTGACCGGGCGAGGCTCACCGGCCGGCCGCTGTCGTCGGCACTCAAGTGGCAGTACGGAGCGGCCGGGCCGCGGGGCGGCTCAGTGACCGCCCACCGGCGTCCCGTCGATCAGCGTGTCCAACAACTCGCCCAGGGCCTCGCGTTGTTCGCCCGTCAGCGGGGCGAGGATCTCCCGGGCGGCAGCCCGGCGCGCACCGCGCAGGTCACGCAAGGTGGTGCGGCCGGCGTCCGTCAGTTCTATGCGGATCACCCGCCGATTCGTCGGATCGGGCACCCGGCGCACCTTGCCGCTCGCCTCCAGCCCGTCGACCAGCGTGGTCACGGCCCGCGGCACCACTTCCAGGCGCTGTGCGAGGTCCGCCATCCGCGGCGGTCCACCGAAGTGGGCGAGGGTGCGCAGCAGCCGCGACTGGGCGGGGGTGATGCCCAGGTCGGAGCGCTCCAGATGGCGCTTCTGGATGCGGTGCACCCGGCGGGTGAACCGCAGCAGCTGCTCGGCGAGCACGCCGTCGGGATCGGGGGTGGTCATGCGGGAACAATATCAGGACCTCGTGCATTGTGAGTATAGGTAACAATGAGCTACGATCCGTCAGTCGCCGTCGGCGGCCCCGGACCCCGCGTCCCGCGCCGCCGGCACCGTCCACCTCCGTAGGAGCCCATGCATCCCGACCGCGAACCGTCCTGGACCCCACCCGCCGACGCGCCGCGACAGCCCCGGCAGGTGCGCCGCATCCTGCGGCTCTTCCGCCCCTACCGCGGGCGCCTCGCCGTCGTCGGCCTCCTGGTCGGCGCTTCTTCCCTCGTCTCGGTCGCCACTCCCTTCCTGCTGAAGGAGACGCTGGACGTCGCCATCCCCGAAGGGCGCACGGGCCTGCTGAGCCTGCTGGCCCTCGGCATGATCCTCAGTGCGGTCCTCAACAGCGTCTTCGGCGTCCTGCAGACCTTGATCTCCACCACGGTCGGCCAGCGCGTGATGCACGACCTGCGCACGGCCGTGTACGGCCGGCTGCAGCGCATGTCGCTCGCGTTCTTCACGCGCACGCGTACCGGCGAGGTGCAGTCCCGCATCGCCAACGACATCGGCGGTATGCAGGCCACCGTCACCTCCACGGCCACCTCGCTGGTCTCCAACTTCACCAGCGTGGTCGCCACCATCGTCGCGATGGTCGTCCTCGACTGGCGGCTGACCGTGGTCTCCCTGCTCCTGCTGCCGGTCTTCGTGTGGATCAGCCGCCGGGTCGGCAGGGAGCGCAAGAAGATCACCACTCAGCGCCAGCAGCAGATGGCCACCATGGCCGCCACGGTCACCGAGTCCCTGTCGGTCAGCGGCATCCTGCTCGGCCGCACGATGGGCCGCGCCGACTCCCTCACCGCGTCCTTCGCCGAGGAGTCCGAGCGCCTGGTCGGCCTGGAGGTGCGGTCCAGCATGGCGGGCCGCTGGCGCATGGCCGTGATCACCATCGTGATGGCCGCGATGCCGGCCGTCATCTACTGGACCGCCGGTCTGGCCCTGCAACTGGGCGGCCCGGAGGCCTCGCTCGGCACCATCGTGGCCTTCGTCTCGCTCCAGCAGGGCCTGTTCCGCCCGACCGTCAGCCTGCTGTCGACCGGCGTGCAGATACAGACCTCGCTCGCCCTCTTCCAGCGCATCTTCGAGTACCTCGACCTCCCCATCGACATCACCGAGCGGGAGGACCCCGTCCACCTCGAGCGTGTCAAGGGCGAAGTCCGCTTCGAGGACGTCACCTTCGCCTACGACGGCAAGGGCGCCCCCGTCCTCGACGGGATCGACATCACCGTGCCCGCGGGCGGCAGCCTGGCCGTCGTCGGACCGACCGGCGCCGGCAAGTCCACCCTCGGCTATCTGGTGCCGCGGCTGTACGACGTCACGGGCGGCCGGGTGACCCTCGACGGCGTCGACGTGCGCGACCTCGACTTCGACACCCTCGCGCGCGCGGTCGGAGTGGTCTCCCAGGAGACGTACCTCTTCCACGCCTCGGTCGCCGACAACCTGCGCTTCGCCAAACCCGACGCGACCGACGAGGAACTTCACGCAGCCGCGCGGGCGGCACAGATCCACGACCACATCGCCGCCCTGCCCGACGGCTACGACACGGTGGTCGGCGAGCGCGGGCACCGCTTCTCCGGCGGTGAGAAGCAGCGCCTCGCGATCGCCCGCACCATTCTGCGGGACCCGCCGGTGCTCATCCTGGACGAGGCGACCAGTGCCCTGGACACCCGTACCGAGCACGCCGTGCAGGACGCCATCGACGCCCTGTCGGCCGACCGCACCACGCTCACCATCGCTCACCGGCTCTCCACCGTCCGGGGAGCCGATCAGATCGTGGTCCTCGACGCCGGCCGCCTGGCCGAACGGGGGTCGCACCGGGAACTGCTCGCACGCGACGGACGTTACGCGGCACTGGTGCGCAAGGACGCGCGCCTCGACAACGGGAGGGACGGCCGCCTCGGCCCCAGGGCGGCAGCCCACCCGGAATCCGCTGCGGACACCGGGTCGGCCCCGGCGGCGGACACCCGACTGGAGGAGGCCCGCTCCCCCTTGGAGCCGACAAGATGAAGATATGTCGGGTTTGTGGCTGTATGCGGGTTAACGTGCCCGCATGCAGATGAACACTCCGCCACGGAGCACGATCCGACTCACGCGCCGGGGCCGTGTCGTCCTGATCGCGACCGGGGCCGTCGTGGCCGGCACCGCCGTGGCGGTGCCGCTGCTGAGCCTGGACGGCGAACCCCGGAAGGCCGAGCCGGCCACCCTGGTCATCCTCGAGGGCTGGCGGGCCACGCAGATCTACGCGGCCGTCGACAAGGCCCTTGACCTGCCCGCCGGAACCACCCGCAAGGCGCTGCCGAAGGCCGGGGTGAAGCTGCCGAGCGACGCCGACGGCAACCCCGAGGGGTACCTCTTCCCCGCCACCTATCCGCTCGGTGAGAAGGCGACGCCCGAGGCGCTGCTGAACCAGATGGTCGACACGGCCAACAAGAAGTTCAACAAGACGCCCATCGCCGCCGGCGCGCAGCGCAACGCCATGAACGTCTACCAGGCGGTCACGATCGCCAGCATCGTCCAGGCCGAGGCCGCCACCAAGGCCGACATGGGCAAGGTCGCACGGGTCGTCTTCAACCGCCTGGAGCGCGGAATGCCGTTGCAGATGGACTCCACCATCAACTACGCGCTCAACCGCTCCAGCCTGACGACCACCGAGAAGGACACCCGGATCGACAGCCCCTACAACTCGTACCAGCGCATGGGTCTGCCGCCGACCCCGATCACCAACCCCGGCGAGGACGCGATGCGGGCCGCGATCAGCCCGACCCCGGGCGACTGGCTGTACTTCGTCACCGTCAAGCCGGGCGACACCCGCTTCACCGCCGACTACGCGGAACACCAGCGCAACGTGGCCGAGTTCAACCGCAACCAGCGGCAGAGCGCCAAGGCGGCGAAGTGAGCCGTCGCCGACGGCCGGTCAGGCGGCGGCCCTCGCCGCCGCCCGCTCCGCGGCGGTGGCCTCGGCCGTCGCCGCCAGGCGCCTGATGTCCCGCACCGCCGCGCGGCCGGCCCGGTTGGCGCCGACGGTGCTCGCGGACGGTCCGTAGCCCACCAGGTGCACCCGGGGATCGGCGACCGCGCGGGTACCCTCGATCCGGATCCCGCCGCCCGGCTCGCGCAGTCGCAGCGGTGCGAGATGGTCGATGGCCGGCCGGAAGCCGGTCGCCCAGAGGATGGCATCGGCCGTCACCTGCCGTCCGTCGTCCCAGGCGACCCCGTCAGGGGTGATCCGGTCGAACATCGGCAGCCGGTCGAGCACCCCGTCCGCGAGCCCTCGGCGGATCGCGTCGTTCAAGGGCAGCCCGGTGACGGAGACCACGCTCCTGGGAGGCAGCCCCCGACGAACCCGCTCCTCCACCAGCGCGACCGCTGCCCGGCCGGCGCCGTGGTCGAACGGCTCCTCGCGGAAGACGGGCGGCCGGCGCGTCACCCAGGTCGTGGCGGCCGCGTAGGGGGCGATCTCCAGTAGGTGCTGTGTCCCGGACGCCCCGCCGCCGACCACGACGACCCGCTGCCCGGCGAACGCCTCCGGCCCCGGGTACCGCGCGGTGTGCACCTGGTGACCGCGGAAGATCTCCTGCCCCGGGTAGTGCGGCCAGAACGGCCGGTCCCAGGTGCCGGTCGCGTTGATCAGGGCCCGGGCGGACCACGTGCCCTCCGAGGTCTCCACGCTCAGCCGTCCGCCGACGCCCTCGCGCACCGCCCGGACGTCGACGGGTCGCCGCACGCGCAGGTCGAAGGCGCGTTCGTACCGGTCGAAGTACTCGGCGACGACCTCGGAGGAGGGCCGCGCGGGGTCGGCGCCGGTCAGCTCCATGCCCGGCAGCGCGTGCACCCCGTGCACCTTGCCGTACGTCAGCGACGGCCACCGGAACTGCCAGGCGCCGCCCGGCCCGGGGGAGTGGTCCAGCACCACGAAGTCCCGCTCCGGGACGTGGCCGGTGCGGCGCAGGTGATACGCGCTGGACAGGCCGGCCTGCCCGGCGCCTATGACGACGACCTCGACCTCGTGCACGTTGTTCACGCTTCTACCAACCGTGCCGGCTGCGTGGATCTTCCCGCCGCGACGTGATGATCCGCCGGGCGCCGGACTGACGGCGCGGAAACCCGCCGATGGGTCAGGATGGGAGCATGCCCGATGCCTTCATCACCCGCGTCCTGCACATCAACTCCGGCTCCCAGGAGCGGGTCGTCGACCTCACCCGCGACTGTGAGACCTTCCTGCGTGAGGAGGCGGCCGACCGCGACGGCCTGCTGAACGTCTTCGTCCCGCACGCCACCGCGGGCGTCGCCGTCATCGAGACCGGCGCCGGCAGCGACGACGACCTCCTCGCCGCCCTGCACACCCTGCTGCCCGCCGACGACCGCTGGCAGCACCGCCACGGCAGCCCCGGCCACGGCCGCGACCATGTCCTGCCGGCCCTCGTCCCGCCCCACGCGACACTGCCGGTCGTGGGCGGCCGACTGCAGCTGGGCACGTGGCAGTCGGTGTGCCTGGTCGATACCAACAAGGACAACGCCGGCCGTCAGGTGCGGCTGAGCTTCCTCGGCTGATGCGTGTGCCGGAACTGCAGCGTCGAATCCCAGCCGCGCCCGATGCCCCTTGGGCCTTGCGGGACCAGCCCGTGACCGTCATGTTCCCTGATGCGGTCGGGCGGCGGGCAGCAGCGGACCCGGCCACCACGATCTGGGGCATGGAGTGGTCGAGCGAACGCGCGGGACCGGTAACGAAGATGCCATTGACGACCTGGTGTTCGACGGCCCCTCGGTGATCTCGTGTTGAGGCTGTGCGAGGGCGATCGAGCTGCACTTCAGGTTCTTCCACCGACGGCGACGTCAGCCCCACACGGGGCGTGGGTACTTCGGCGGCCCGCACGTCCGCCGGCTCCTCAACGAGTGGACCCGATGGGTTTCTGATCAACCGGTGGTTTGCCGTTCACGCCATCATGCCGGGCGTGCACACCGGGCCGCGGCACAGCTGTCCGCGGCCCGGATGCGACGGTGGACCCCAACGACGTAGCGCGAGTCCGTCCGCGCGCGGCAGCTGGCAACCCCTGGAGTCCCGGTGTCCAGGCCCCGCGCGCACGAGACTGCCGCGTCAGGCTGAGCCTGCCGTTCACCGTGCTGTGCAGGACCCGCGGCCGTCAGCGGCGCGGACGCTCCAGAGTGAGGAGCAGACCCTCGACCGCACCGGGTCCTATACGGCCCTTCACGTCGGCGGACGTGATCGCCTTGACGGCCCAGCCGTCCTCGGCGTGCTTGTTCAGAACCTTCTCCAGCTTGTCGCTGTCCAGTGCGTCTCCGATCAGTGATTCGCGGAAGGTGACGACCTTGTACTCGAATGCGTAGGGGTTGCCCATGGCTGGGACCTTTCTGTGGATGGACCGGCTGACGGAACCGGGGACAGCCAACCACCGTTCGACGTTGCCGCACACGGCGGGGTGGTGGTCATGCCCTCCTGGCCATCTTCGGCGGTGCCGGTCCAGCGCGAACGCGGGAGTGACCCCACTTCGAGCCGGCGCTGCGCCGGAGCGGGTCGTCGTGGACGCCCCGCCGCCGACCACGACGACCCGTGGGGTGCGGGGTTCACTTCGTGCGGGACCCCTTCGCCGTCGCCCGTTGTCGGACAGCTTGCCGACAGGCGGCGGGCGGTCCTGGCTGACGGCAAGTCGGGTCGGGCCTGCGCAACCGCTCTGAGGGCCCTGCTGCAGCAGTGTGTGCCGTGTCACGCATTCCAAGTGCTGTCCAAGTTGCGTACATCACAGCGGAAATGTCCCTTTAGCGTCCATGCTCGGAACGGACAGCGACTCCCGAAGTGGAGCCCATCGGCCACCTCTTGGGCGCGAAGCTCCGAAGTGGCCCATGACACATCACTCGTGACACTCCTCCTCGTTCCCCTGGAAAGGTGCCCCATCATGGCCGCTTACCTGTGTCCTCCTGCCGTGATACACGGCGAACACGCCGTGCAGACCAGCCAGATCGTGGCGGAGGTGCGCGACCGTCATCCGCACGCGGCGTGGGCGACGCGGATCGACGGCATCGCGGCCAGCACGGGCATCGAGACACGCGGGTGGATGCTGCCGCTGGAGGCCGCCGTCGCGCCCGGTAGCAGCGGCGGCCTGGGGGCTGTCGGCATCGGGCCGGCCCAAGAGGCGTTGGCACGCGACGGGTTCACCCCGCAGGACGTGGACCGCGTGATCGCCGCGCTTGAGGGGATACCCGCGCCGCAGACCGTCCAGGAGCGCACCGCGCCCGCCTGGGAGGCCGTGCAGTCCTACGGGGAGCGTGCGGCGCGCGGGGCCCTGCAGATCGCCGGGCTGGACGCCGCGGACATCGACTGCCTGATCACCAGCAACTCCACCACCCCGGCGCTGCCGGGTCTGGACATCGCCCTGGCCAACAGGCTGCAGCTCCGCAACGACGTGACGCTGCTGCCGGCGACGCAGTGGGCCTGTATCGCGGGGACCCGCTCCCTGGCGCTGGCGGCGGACCTGGTGGCTGCGGATCCCGACCGGGTGGTCCTGGTCGTGATCGCGGAGGCGCTGAGCACGACCTACCAGCCCGCGGACGACACTCTCGAGTCCCTGATCGTCCGGTTGCTGTTTGCGGACACCGCGGTCGCCGCGGTGGTCACGGGCCGCCCGCGGCGCGAGTCGATGCTGAGGCTGGACGCCGCCTGGCACCACACCCTGCCCGGCACCCAGGACCTGCACCGTCTGGACACGCGGGCGGACGGCACCCACTTCGTGATGGACCGGCGCGGCCCGCGCGCCGTGCAGGAGACAGTCACCGCGATGTGGGATTGGCTGCGCGTCCGTTACCAGGACCACCCCGACTCCTGGCACCCCGACGTGCTGCTGGCGCACCCCGGCGGGACCCGGGTACTCGAGTACATGGAGCAGACGATGCCCGACGCGTGGCCGTCGGGGCTGCTGGACTACAGTCGAGACAGCTACACCAGCGGCAACCGCGGAGGCGCCGCCGTGTTCGACATCATGCGGCGGGCGCACGACGCCGGGCAGAAGTCGGGCAGCCGCGCCGTCCTGTACGCGGCGGCACCAGGCCTGACCGCCACCGCCCTGGAGGGGGAGTGGCTGTAGGGCGACCCCGCGCCACCCGTACCGGCAGACGGGCCGCCCGTATCACCGGTCACGACGCCGGTACCGCCGTGGGCGCCGTTCGTACGGGTCGGTGCCGCCCGATGACGCGTACGCCGCCCGTACCCTCGCCGCGCTCCCGTACGTCGGCCGCGGCCCCGCCCCGCAGCCGCGTCACCCCGCGACCTTCGCCCAGACCACCTTGCCGGTGTCCGTCCACCGCACCCCCCACCGGGTGGTGAGTCTGTGCACGATGCGCAGGCCACGACCGCCGTCGTCGAGGAGGCCGCCCCGGCCCAGACGCGGCCTGCCGGTGCCGGTGTCGCCCACCTCGCACAGCAGGCCGTGACCGGCCCTGATCAGCCGTACCGTGACAGGACCGCCGGCGAAGCGCACCGCGTTGGTGACCAGCTCGCTGACCAGCAACGACACGTTGTCCAAGGTGTCGTCCTTGGAGCGCCATTGCCGCAGCAGCGTGGAGACCTGCGCGCGGGCACGGGCGGGCGCGTCGTCGCGGGCGGGCAGCCGCCAGGTCGCGGTGTCCCCCTTGCGGTAGCCGATCATCCGGGCGAGCAGCAGGGTCACGTCGTCGCGCTGGCGTGCGGGCGTCAGGGCGGAGGCGACCCGCCGTGCGGCCTGCTGCAGGGCGTCCCAGGGGTGCACCGTGGACACGGCGTCCGCAAGCCTGTCGATGGCCTCGTCGATGGACAGCGCCGGATCCTCCACCAGGCCGTCGGTGTAGAGAACGAGCAGGGAGCCCGGGGGCGCGCCGAAAGTGTGCACTTCGAACGGCTCCCGCAGCGCGAACTCGGCGCCCAGGCCGGGATGAGGGCGCACCGCGAGCGGGTTCGCGTGCCCGTCCGGGGACACCAGGACCGGGGGGAGGTGGCCGGCGCTGGACAGCGTTACGTGGTGGCTGACCGGATCGTAGAGGGCGATGCAGCAGGTCGACCCGAGGGCGCTGTAGCCGGCCGCCAGCCCGGACTCCGCGTCGTCCAGTACCGTCACGGTCTCGTCCAGGTGTTCCAGCACCTCGTCGGGCCCCAGACCCGCGGACAGCAGCGCGCGGGCCTCCATGCTCAGCTGGCCCATGGTCGCCGCGGCTCCCAGGCCGTGCCCGACGACATCACCGACCACCAGCGCGGTACGGCCGTCCGGCAGCGGAAAGCTGTTCACCCAGTCGCCGCCGACGCCCGCGCTGTCGGGGGTGGCGGGCTGGTAGACGCTGGCTATCTCGACGGTGTCGCCGCCGGTCCGAGGCAGCAGCCGGCGCTGCAGCGCCAGCACCTGCGTGTGCTCGCGCTGGTGCTGGCGGGCCAGGTCCACGTGATGGACGGTCCTGGCCACCAGTTCCTGCAGGTCGAACAGCTCGCTGTCGCGGAAGGGGGACTCCGCCCGCCGCCAGATCTCCGCCACGCCCAGTACGACAGGCGGCGCGCCGTCCAAGACCAGCGGTATGCATGCCACACCCGCCGACGGGTCACCCGGCACCAGGGCACGTATCACTCGCGGACTGCCGAGTATCCGCTCGACCGCCTCCCGGTCGGGTATGACGATGGCCTGCGGGGCGTCGTCCCGTCGTACCGCCTGCGCCAGCAGGCGACTGGCGTCGCTGGGAAGATCGTCGCCCGGAGTCACGTAGCCCTCGGGCCAGGCCCGGTCCGGCACCAGGGCCGCCCGCCGTAGCCGGATGCGTTCATGCGCCTGCCCGGTCACTCCCTCGCCTGTCCACACGGCGAAGTCGAGGTCGACGGCGGCCACGTCTCCCCAAGCCAGCAGGGACTCAGCCAGCGACTGCGCGGTCTCGCCGATGTCCAGCGAGGTGCCGATAGCGGTCTCGGCGGCGTACAGGTGCAGCCTCCTGGCCATGGCGATCACGGAGACGGTCAGGCCTTCCTGAGGCGCCGCGGCGGGCAGGATGCTCAGCGACACCACCAGCTCCGATCCGTCGCCGCGCCGCAGGCGCTGGATCCGGGCGACGTGTGCCTCACCGGTTTCCAGGACCTGCCGCAACCGCCGCGTGACCGTTGGTACGTCCCCAGGGGGCAGGAGATCGGCGAAACGACTCCCGGCCGCGGCGTCCAGACCCGCGAATACCGGGGCGTCCAGATTGCAGCGGGTGATCCTCAGATCCCGGTCCAGGTTGATGGCGCCGAGAATCTGTTCCTGACGGCCGGCTGCCGCGTTGTCGGGTACGCGTTGGCTGGTGGAGCGGTCCCCCTGCGCGTCTGCGGAACCGGCGGACGCTTCCGCTCCGCCGCTCGGGATGTAGCGCCCCAGGGCGCTGCTGACCATGTCGAACGGCGAAGAAGACGGAGGGGTGGGTGTGGAGTCCATGCGGCTCTCTCAGCAGTTCCCGGCGCAGCGCCGGGGCTGTACTCGGACCCGTGCGACCGGGCCCCGAGATCCCTGACCGCACACCTCATTGAATAACACCGGGCGTCGCTTCGCCCACATCAGCGGATCACGCGGTGAGCGCGGACAGTGCGGACAGTGCGGACAGTGAGGAGTGCCGCGGCCGGTGGGGCCGGGCTCACCTTGCCGGGGGCCGTCGCCCGGCGGTTTGCGACGACCGCCGCGGGACCACTGGGCGCCGCGGCGCCGGGGCTGTCATCGACGGGCCCACTGGCTGACTCCCTGTCCGGCTGACTGGCTGAGCGGCTGTCCGGACCGGCGACGCGCTGTGTTTGATCTTCCTCGTCGTCGATCGGGCCGGGAGTGCCGGGTGCGGCGGCCGCACGCGCCGCGGAGCGGAGCGAGGACTGTGCGCGGTTGCCGCCCGGATCGCCTCCCCGTCAAGTGGCCCACGCCGTGAACGCGTTGAGTGACGGGCAGGGGGACTCATGGGACGGAAAGACCCCATTTGCCGGGGTTCGAGTGCGGGGATTTACTTGAAGAGGAGGTGCGTGTCGGAGCGCCGGCCCGGAATCCCCGCGAAGCAACGGCGCAGAGCGCAGCCGCGTGGCGCTCCGGAGTCGGGACCGCGGCCGACGGCTGCCGGTTCCCCATGCGCGTGGTGGCTGCAAGCTGTGCCGTCCGGCCTCAGGAGAGGAACGCGATGATGGCCCCCACAGCCAACAGCAACCACCCCCGGCGAAGCCTGCGCCACGATCTCGCCGCGACGGCAGCCGGCATCGGTCACGCGGCGGCCGCCACCGGAAAGGCCACCGCGACGGCCGTACGACACCCCGGGGACACCATCGACCGCGCCAGGAAAGCGACGCGGGCCCTGCCCGTGGCATGGCAGTCGATGAAGCCGGCGCTGACCGGCCGGGTGGACGACTGGCGCCGCGAGTACGCGTACACGCTGGGGGAGCAGGCCTTCATCTACGGCTTCCCCTACCTCTACAACGCCGGCCTCCGCCACCGTTGGGTGGCCCAGGAACCCGAGACCGAATCGACGCCCCACATGGCCGTCAACCACTTCTGGCATGCGAGCAGGCTCTGGGACGTCACGGACCGGGAGGGAGTGTCACCCAACATCGACACGCTGTACTCCTGGGCGTGGGTGGACCTGCGCGAGGAACCCCTCATCCTCTCGCACCCGGACATGGGCGACCGCTACTTCACCTTCGAACTGGTGGCGTTCACCTCCGACAACTACGACTACGTCGGCATGCGGGCGACCGGATCCAAAGCCGGCAACTTCGCCCTCATCGGGCCGGAATGGAGCGGTGACCTCCCCAAGGGCGTGCGCCGCACGGCGAACGCCCCCACCCCCTGGGTGCTGATCGTCGGACGGACCCTCATCGACGGCGAGGAAGACCTCCCGGCCGTCCACGCGCTGCAGCAGCAGTACCGGCTGACGCCGCTCCATCTGTTCGGCAAGAAGGGCGCCACGCTCCCGGAACGCCGCGATGTACCGGTGCCGGCCGACCCCGCCGAGGATCCGCTCGCTCCGTGGAAGACACTCAACGCGGCGCTGGCCGAGAACCCGCTGCCCAAGCACCACGAGGTCCTGCTCCGGCAGTTCGCGGAGATCGGCATCGGCCCGGGGCTGGACGTCGAGGCACAGCCGGAGCCGGTGAAGGAGGGCCTGATCCGGGCCGCCGCCACCGCCGTGCCGCTGCTCGAACAGCAGCTGCTCAGCGGCCAGTGGGCCGAACTGATCAACGGCTGGCGCTACGCTCCAGGCAAGGTCGGGCACTACGGGGACGACTTCCTCAGGCGGGCCGCGGAGCAGTCCCTGGTGGGCATCGCCGTCAACGACCCCGAGGAGGCGGTCTACCTGACGGCCTTCACCGACGACGCCGGCGAGACGCTGGCCACCGGCCGCTACGAGCTGCGCTTCGAGGCGGGCACGTTGCCCCCGGTCGACGCGTTCTGGTCGATGACCGCCTACGACGAAAGCCGGAACCTGATCCCGAACCCGATCAACCGGTACTCCGTCGGGGACCGCACCCAGGGATTGGTCACAGACGACGACGGGGGTCTGACCCTCTACCTGCAGCCGGAGTCGCCGGGGCCGGAGCGGGAGTCCAACTGGCTGCCCACCCCGCAACAGGGAATCTGGTACGTCGCGCTGCGGATGTACCTCCCGCGCCCCGAGGTCATCGACGCGCGATGGCACTGCCCGCCCATCAAACGCGTCGGTTGAGGAAGGCAGGTCACGCGACCCGACAGGTCGCCTGCCCGGTGCCGTAAGAGTTCCGTCATCTGTTCGGCGGCCGAAACCGGCCGCCGAACCACTTGAATGGAGGCCTCGGATCGAGAGGAGAGCGACATGGGGCGGGTTCGCCGGAAGCTGACGGGGCCGGTGGCCGTGGGAGTGCTGGGGGTGGCCGCGGTGGTGCTCGCCGCGGGCCTGTACTGGTTCCAGCCATGGAAGCTGTGGCAGGACGAAACGGTGCACGAAGCGCTGCCGGGTGTCGGCGTGGCACCGTCGGAACCGGCCGCGTCGAATCCTCCGGGGGCACAGCCTGGGCCCACCGCACCGGACGAGCCCACCGCACCGGCCACGCCCGCGCCGGCCGAGCCGCGCACGGTGGCGAGCGGTGACCTGATCAGCCACGAGCACGACACGTCCGGCACGGTACGACTGCTGCGCCTGGCCGACGGCTCGCACGTGCTGCGGCTGGAGGGCCTGGACACCAGCAACGGCCCGGACCTGCGTGTCTGGCTCACGGACGCCCCGGTCAAGGCGGGCCGCGCGGGGTGGCACGTCTTCGATGACGGCGAGTACGTCAGCCTCGGCAAGCTCAAGGGGAACAAGGGCGACCAGAACTACCGTCTGCCCGCCGACGTCGATCCGGCCGCGTACACGAGCATGACCATCTGGTGCGACCGCTTCGACGTCTCCTTCGGCGCCGCGGAGCTGACCCCCGTGTGAGCGGCGCGTGAGCGGCCGCGGCGGATCTTCCCGTCGCGCGGCGGCACGGCTGCGGCGATCATGCGCGACCGCCGCACAACGGATTCACGAATTGCTAATTTCTGCAATTCGTTACATGCTGGGACGGCCGCGCCCGCGTCACCGGTAGCCACGGGCGCGGCTGTCCGCGAGTGACGCCGGGGAATCCGAGGGGCCGTGTCCGTACCGCTGTACCAGTCCGAGGCCGAGTTCTTCCGGTTGCTCCTCGCCGCGCTGCGCGCCGCGCAGGCCGCGGCGTGAGCGTCCCGCCCCCGTCGGGGCCCCGCGCGTCGGCCCGTGCCCCGGCGCCCGATCCGGGCGCCGGGGCGACCGCCGCCGCCGCAACGACCACTGCCCGCATGCCCGCCACCTCGGCCCGACCGGACTCCCGGCCGGTTCCCAGCCTCGCGGCCGGCCGATCCGACGCAGGCGCTCCCGACGCCGGTCGTCCCCGTCCCGGCCGCCGGGTCCGGGGCCGTGTCGCCGCCTTGCTGCCGCGCCGCAGCGATCTGGCCGAGGTCCGCCGGGACCCGCGCCGCGACCTGCTGGCCGGTCTCACCGTGGCGATCGTGGCGCTGCCGCTCGCGCTCGGCTTCGGCGTCTCCTCGGGCCTCGGGGCCGAGGCGGGACTTGCCACCGCGGTGGTCGCAGGCGCCCTCGCCGCGATCTTCGGTGGCTCGAACCTGCAGGTCTCCGGGCCGACCGGCGCGATGACCGTCGTTCTGGTGCCGATCGTCGCCGAGCACGGTCCCTCCGGTGTGCTGACCGTCGGTCTGATCGCCGGCGTCCTGCTCGTCGCGCTCGCCGCCCTGCGGGCCGGCGCGTACATGCGCTACGTGCCCGCGCCCGTCGTGGAGGGCTTCACCCTCGGCATCGCCTGCGTGATCGGGCTGCAGCAGATCCCGAACGCCCTGGGCGTGGCGAAGCCCGACGGGGACCGTGTCCTGGTGGTGGCGTGGCGGGCGTTCGAGGAGTTCGCCGCCGCCTCCAACTGGACGGCCGTCGCTCTCGCGGCCGCCGTCGCGGCGGTGATGCTGACCGGCGCCCGCCTGCGCCCGACCGTCCCCTTCTCGGTCATCGCGGTCGCCGTGGCCACCGTCGTCGCTCAACTGGCCCACCTGGACGCGGCACCGCCGATCGGTGACCTGCCGTCCGGCCTGTCCGCGCCCTCTCCGGCCTTCCTCGACCTCGGCTCGCTGGGCTCCCTGCTGGCCCCCGCCGTAGCGGTCGCCGCGCTCGCCGCGCTGGAGTCCCTGCTGTCGGCGTCGGTCGCCGACGGCATGACGGTCGGCCAGCGCCACGATCCCGACCGGGAGCTGTTCGGCCAGGGCCTGGCCAACATCGCCGCTCCGCTGTTCGGCGGGGTCCCCGCGACCGGCGCCATTGCGCGTACCGCGGTCAATGTCCGCAGCGGCGCCGGCTCCCGGCTCGCCTCGCTCACCCACGCGGCGGTCCTCGCCGTGATCGTCTTCACGGCGGCGCCGCTCGTGTCGAGGATCCCGCTGGCCGCCCTCGCCGGGGTCCTGATCGCCACCGCGATTCGGATGGTCGAGGTCGGCTCGCTGAGGGCGATGGCCAGGGCCACCCGTTCCGACGCCGCCGTTCTCGTACTGACCGCCGCCGCGACTCTGGTCCTCGACCTCGTCCGGGCGGTGATCGTCGGCCTGGCCGTGGCCGGTGTCCTCGCGCTGCGGGCGGTCGCCGGACAGGCCCGGCTCGATCAGCTCCCGCTCGACCGGGACGATCACACCGCCGAGGAACACGCCCTGCTCGCCGAGCACATCGTCGCCTACCGCATCGACGGGCCGCTCTTCTTCGCCGCCGCCCACCGCTTCCTGCTCGAGCTGACGGAGGTGGCGGACGTACGGGTGGTGATCCTGCGCATGTCGCGGGTGTCCACCGTGGACGCCACCGGAGCCCTCGTGCTGAAGGACGTCGTGGACAAGCTCGGTCGGCGCGGCATCGTCGTCATGGCCTCCGGCATTCGCCGCGGGCAGCGCCAGGCCCTCGACTCGGTGGGCGCGCTGGCTCCGCTGCGTCACGAGGGCCGGGAGTACGCCACCACCCCCGAGGCGATCCGGGGTGCCCGGCAGTACCTGGAGCGCTCCGGAGTGCTGCCGCCTCCCGCTCCCGACGTCCCGCACCCTCTGGGCACCGGCTCGTGCCCGCCCCGGGCCGACGGCGTGGAGGGCTGATGCTCGCCGGCCCGTCCGCACTGGGCGGCGGGGACTCGTTCGGCAGCGTGAGCACATGGCGGTACGGCAGCGCGGCCGGCGAGGTGCCGTCGGCGCGGCGGGACGGACGGGGAGCCACCGGCGAGGGGGACAGCCCGACGATGCCGCCCGGGCGGCAGGCGCTCAGGCACGCCTCCCGCCGGGCGGCGGCCGTGGATCAGCCCTCGACCCAGCCGTGGTGCTTGGCGAACTGCGCCAGTCCCGAGCGCACTTGGAGGATCTGCTCCGCGGTCAGCGAGGGCGCCGCCGTCAGCAGGGCCTCGGTGACGTCCCGGGTGAACTCCTCCGTGCTCAGCACGTCGCACAGCACGTCGTCGTCGAGGGCGAGCGGCTTGCCGTCCGCACCCCGCGCGAGCCGAACCCCCGACGCCTTCGGCCCGCGTTCGCCGTCCTCGATCTCGAACTCGACCGCGATGCCGCGCCGCACCTGCGACTCCGGCATCAGCATGTCGTTCACGTGCAGGAAGACATCCTCCCCGCCGTCGTCGGGCGCGATGAACCCGTAACCCCGCGCGCTGTCGAAACGCACCACACGACCAGCAACCATCCCTGCCCCCAACAGCCTCGAAACACCCTCTGTGGTGAACCTGGCCAGATCGTAGCCATGACGGGGGCCTCGGGGCGACTCCCGGGCCTCAACGGCCCCGGTAGAGGGCGGTCAGCACCTCCACCACGGCCTGGGTGGCGGGGTGCGGGTCGTCCCGCCACCAGGCCAGCCGAACGGCGACCGGCTCGGCGTCGCGCACCGGCCGGTAGGCGATACCGGGCCGCCGGTACTGGTGGGCCGTCGACTCGGCGGTCATGCCGACGCCGTGTCCGGTGGCGATCACGGTGAGCCAGTCGTCGACGTCGTGGATCTCCTCGGTGGCGGGCCGGGCGTCGGCCGGCCACAGGTCGGGTGTGGTGGTGCCGGTACGACGGTCGATCAGCAGGACGCGGCCACTGAGGTCGGCCAGCCGCACCGAGCGGCGCCGGGCCAACGGGTCATCGGCCGCCAGGGCGCACAGCCGGCGCTCCAGGCCCACGATCACCGAGTCGAACCGCCGGTCGTCCAGTGGCCGCCGGACCACCGCGATGTCGCAGAGTCCCTCGGCCAGGCCCGCGCTGCCCGCGTTCACCCGGACCAGCCGCAACTCGGTCTCCGGGTGACGGGCGGCCCACTGGTGTTGCAGGGCCACGGTGTGGCGGCCGAGCGCCGCCCAGGCGTACCCGACCCGCAGCCGGGTGTGGCCCGAGGTCGCCTCCCGCACGAGGGCGTCCACCTCGGCGAGCACGCGCCGGGCGTGCGCAGCCACCCGCAGTCCGGTCGCCGTCGGCGTCACCACCCGAGAGGTCCGCCGCAACAGGCTCGCCCCGAGCGCCCGTTCGAGTGAGGCGAGGGTGCGGGACACGGCGGCCTGGGACACTCCGAGCAGGGCCGCCGCGTCGGTGAAACCGCCCTCGTCGAGGATCGCCACCAGGCATCTGAGCTGCCGCAGCTCCACGCGGGCCGTCCCGGTCACCGGGGTCACGCCGGCATCATTCATGCGTTCATCGTATAGATCGATCCAGGGATGCATTTTGCGCAAAGGTCGGCGCGCGCGACGATCGCCGCATGCCTGCCGCCTCACCTTCTCCCGGTGCGTCGCCGCACCCCGCCGCCTCCGTCGCTCCCTCCGCCGCCGCTTCCGTGCGCACGTCCCCGGGGGCCGCCCCGGACGCGGGTGCGGCCCGGCTCGCCGGTGTGGCCACCATGGTCGGCAGCGGCCTGTCCAACCAGACCGGCGCCGCCGTCGGCTCCCTGGCGTTCCCCGTGCTCGGACCCGCCGGGGTCGTCGCGGTACGCCAGTACGTGGCCGCCGTCGTCCTGCTGGCCGTCGCCCGGCCCCGGCTGCGGTCCTTCACCGGGCGGCAGTGGGGGCCCGTGCTGCTGCTCGCCGTCGTGTTCGGGACCATGAACCTGTCCCTCTACACCGCGATCGACCGGGTCGGCCTCGGGCTCGCCGTGACCCTCGAGTTCCTCGGCCCGCTCGCCCTCGCCCTGGCCGCAGCCCGCCGCCGGGTGGACGCCTGCTGTGCCGTGGTGGCGGCGGCGGGGGTCGTCACGCTGATGCGTCCCCAGCCCTCCAGCGACTACCTGGGTCTGGGGCTCGGGCTGCTCGCCGCCGCCTGCTGGGCGTCGTACATCCTGCTCAACCGGACCGTCGGGCGACGCGTACCCGGGGCGCAGGGTGCGGCGGCCGCCGCCGCGGTGTCGGCGGTGGTGTTCCTGCCGATCGGGGTCGTCCTGGCACTGCGCACGCCGCCAACGGCGCCGGCGCTCGGCTGTGCCGTCGTGGCCGGCGTGCTCTCGTCGGCCGTGCCCTACCTCGCCGACCTGTTCACCCTGCGCCGGGTGCCACCCGCCGCCTTCGGGCTGTTCATGAGCGTCAACCCGGTCCTCGCCGCGCTGGTCGGGTGGATCGGCCTCGGGCAGTCCCTGCCGCTTGCCGACTGGACGGCCGTCACCGCCGTCGTAGCGGCCAACGCCGTCAGCATCGCGGCGCCGCGCGCGTGACGGGTGCGGGGGTTCCGGCGCCCCGTTGTGTCGGCAGGAGGACCTGCTCCGCGTGGGACGGGCGGGGACGGGCGTTCCGTGACGGCCCGGGGCCTGGGGTCGGGCGGTGACGACGAGGCGGGACCTCCCCCCCCACTCGGCCTGGTGCGGGCTGGGGATGGGGCGTCCTGCGACGGCCGGGGACCTGGGGTCCTGTGGTGACGGGGCGGGACCCGGCGTCGCCCGCGGGGCCGCGGCGTGGCGACCGTGGTGAGGGCCTACGACAGGCCTGTGCCGCCCCCTCGGGCGCCGTTACCCAGCTGCGATGGCCCAGTCACCCTTGCCGGAGCGCCGTATGGCTCCTCTTCGTCACGAGTGAGCCGGCTGCTCCTCCTCGGCGTCGCGCTCGGCGTCGCGTCGCTTGAGGCGGGCGGCCTCCTTGCGCACCTCGGCCTGCGTCGCGCGCTCCTTGACCAGCCACTCGGGCATCTCGCTCCTGACCGCCTCGATCTGCTCGGTGGTCAGCGCCTCGGTCACCCCGCCCCGGGCCAGCCCCGCGATGGACACACCCAGCTTCGAGGCGACCACCGGACGCGGATGCGGGCCGTTCTGTCGCAGCTCCCGCAGCCATTCGGGCGGGTTCGCCTGGAGCTCGTTCAGCTCGGCGCGCGAGACGACACCCTCCTGGAACTCGGCGGGGGTGGCGGGGAGGTACACGCCCAGTTTCTTCGCCGCGGTGGCGGGCTTCATCGTCTGGGCGCTCTGGTGCGACTTCATGCCGTCCAGAGTATCGGCCGCGGCACGGACGTCCGACCACAGCCGGTAATCTGGCGAGGTGACTGACTCGGCGGATCACCCCACCTTCCGGCTCGCCCACGTCCCCGGAGTGATGCCCGCCAAGTGGGTGCGCGTCTGGAACGAGCGCCACCCGGACACCCCGCTCACCCTGCTGCAGGCCACCGCCGCCGAGGCCTGCGATCTCCTGCGGGACGGTTCGGCCGACGCGGGACTGGTCCGCCTCCCCGTCGACCGTACGGTGTTGAGCGCGATTCCCCTGTACACCGAGACCACCGTGGTCGTGGTCCCCAAGGACCATCTGGCCACCGCCGTCGAGGAGGTCGCCCTCGACGACCTCTCCGACGAGGTCGTCCTGCACCCGCTGGACGACGTGCTGCCCTGGGACGGCATGCCGCCCGGCGAACCCGCGTTCGAGCGTCCCGCCACCACGGCCGACGCCGTCGAACTGGTGGCGGCGGGCATCGGCGTCCTCTACGTCCCCCAGTCCCTCGCCCGTCTCCATCACCGCCGCGACCTCACGTACCGCCCGGTCACGGACGCCCCCCGGTCCGGCGTCGTGCTCTCCTGGCCGCAGGACGCCACCACCGACGAGGTCGACGACTTCATCGGCATCGTCCGCGGCCGCACGGTCAACAGCACCCGGGGCCGCACCAGACCGGCCCCCGCGGCCGAGGAGAAGAAGCAGCAGCCCCGCAAGAGCACCGGCGCACGCACGGGCGGCGGTCAGAAGGGTGGGGGTCAGAAGGGCTCCGGGCAGAAGGCCGCCGGCGCGAGGACGGCCGGCGGTCACAAGAGCGCCGGCAGGAAGAGCACCTCCACCAGGCGGGGCGGTGGGAAGCCCCGCCGCCGCTCCTGACCGGACGGTCTCTCCGCGGCGGCCGGCCGGTGTGCGCCGCCGAAGGCGCCGGTGCCGCCACTTCCCGTGCTGTCACCTTCCGGCCGCGCGGCCGATCGACTCCACCAGGGGCAGCAGTCGGTGCGGGACCCGCTCGCGCAGTGCCACCTCGGTGCGGGTGCGGACGACACCGGGAAGACTGATGAGCTTCTGGATCACGTCCTCCAGGTGCGCGTTGTCACGGGCCACCACACGGGTGAGGAGATCGCCGCCGCCGGTGATGGAGAACGCTTCCACGATCTCCGGCACGGCGGCCAGCGCGTCACCCACGTCGTCGAGATGGCCCTGGGTCACCTCGATGTGCACGAACGCGAGCACCGGGTGACCCAGCGCGGCGGGGGAGAGGGAGGGGGCCGTGCCCGTGATCACACCGTCCCGTTCGAGCCGGTCCAGCCGGGCCTGGAGCGTGCCCCGGGCGATGCCGAGGATCCGGGCGTACTCGCGGACGCTCGTACGTGGCTGCTCCAGCAGCAGCCGCAGGATGCGGGTGTCCAGTTCGTCCACGGCCATGGTGCCCGGCCTCCTTGCTTTGTACATGATCTTCAACGACTGTACCAATGGCTCAGCCGGGTGCGATCCGGATGAACCGGACGTCATGGTCCGTTGGTCCGGCCGTGGAGCACGCCGACGCCGCGTGAGTGAGCCAATGGACCAGTCGGAATCGGTCCGCTTGAGCCGGTGGCGCCGGGGATGCTCTCATGGACCCGTCGATGGCGCTGCGGATTCCGCGGCGCCTTTTTCATGCCGGAGTCCGTCCGGCGCCGGCAGAGGGAACAGGGGGCGGTAGGCAGTGCTGAAGAGGGTGTTCGTGGCTGAGGACCCGGGGCGGGTACGGCTGCGCTTCGCCGCGCGGGCCGTGCTCGGCATCGGGTCGGCCGTCGTCGTCTGCGGTCTCGCGGGGCACTCCCTCGTCGGTGCCGTCACCGGTGGCCTCGCCGCGCTCCTCGCCCTGTTCACCGTCACCGACGCCACCGTCCGCGGCCAGGCCGTCACCACCGCCCTGCTGCCGGCGGCCGGCCTGCCGGTGCTCACGGCCGCGGCTCTGCTGCACGACCGGCCGCTCCTGCGGGACGCGGCCTTCCTCGCCGTCATCGGCGTGGGCGTCTACGCCCGCCGTTGGGGGCCGCGCGGGCACAGCCTCGGCGTGTTCGCGTTCATGATGTTCTTCGTCGCGCAGTTCCTGCGGGCGACCGGCGGCATGCTGCCCGAGCTGTACGCGGCGGTCGCCCTGTCCCTGCTCAGCGCCGCCACGGTGCGCTTCGGCGCCTGGTGCTACGAGCGCCGACTGCCCCCGGCGGCCGTACCCGCACCGCCGGGCGGCACCGGCCTCGACCGGATCACCACCCGCCAGGCGGTGCAGGCCACCGCCGGCGCGGGCTTCGCCCTGGTCGTGGGTCAGCTGCTGTCGGGGGAGCGCTGGTACTGGGCCGTCGGCGCCACCTGGTGGATCTTCGTCAACACCACCTCGCGGGGCGAGACGCTGGTGCGCGGCTTCCGGCGGGTGCTCGGAACGGTGATCGGCATCGGCCTGGGCCTGCTCGTCGCCGTCCCCGTGGCCGGCGCCCCCCTCCCCACCGCTGCCCTCGTGGCCGTCTGCGTCTTCGGCATCTTCTACACGGCCGCCGTGTCCTACACCTGGATGATGCTCTGGGTGACTCTCCTCGCCGAACTGCTCTACGGCCTGCTCGGCGTGCTGGACCCGGGGCTGCTGGGGCTGCGGCTCGCGGAGACCGGCGTCGGCGCGGTCGGGGCGGCGCTGGCGGTGCTGTTCGTGCTGCCGGTGACCACCCACACCGTCACCGACGCCTGGATCCGGCGCGCCCTGCGCTGTGTCCACGTCTGCACCGCCGAGGCCGCCGCGCGGCTCGCGGGTGACGAGGGCGCGGACCCAGCGGCCCGGGTCGCCGACCTGGAGCGGATGCTCGGCCGGGTGCGCCTCGCGATCGCGCCGCTCGTCCACCCGCTGAACCCGATGCGCGGCCGCAAGCGCCGTGCCGGCCGGGTCGTCGCCCTCCTCGACGACTGCGCCCGCGAGATCCGCGCCCTGGTCGCGGTCGCCGCCGACCCCGAGGCGTCCCACGACGCCCGACTCGCGGCGGCGTGCTGGCGCGTGCAGGGCGCGGTGGAGGCCCTGATGGAGGGCGAGTCGGAGGCCTCGGGCGCCGGGCCGGCCGTACCGGGGCGGGTCACGGCCCAGTCCGTCGTGCCGGTCGCCTCGGGTCCGGCCGGGAGTTCGACGGCGACCGCCGGTCTCGACGTCCCGCAGGGCCCGCTCGCGCATCTGCACGGCCTGGAGCGTGCCCTGACGGAACTCGCCCACCCTCTGCGGACGTGCTCCGGCTCGCCCCTCGTCGGGGCCTGAACCGGGCGGGGACAGCTGGAGCCGGGCGGCGGTAGCGGGAGCCGGGTGGGGCTAGCGGGGGCTGCGGGAGCCGGCCGGGCCAGGAGTCGGGCGGCGCTGCGGGTGCCCGGCCGACGGAGCGAGCGTCAGCGGCGGCGGAACGGGAGTCAGGGGCACGGTGGGAGCCGGTCGGCGGCGGGAGTCGGTCGGGCGGTCCGCTGCGGTGGGAGGGGGAGCCGGTCGGGCGGAGCGGCGGCCGGGCGGGCGTGCCGGGAGCCGTGGGGGAGTCCGATCGGTAGGGCCGTGTGGGTGGCCGGAGGCACGCCGTGGACGACCGGACGGGCCGACCGTCGGCCTCTTGGCGGCGTTTTGGTCTAGACCTTACGTGATCTGCTGCTACCGTCACCCCGACGGCGACGACACGAGAGGGGACTGCGGTGGCGGACGGCGGCAGGCGACGGGCGTTCATCGGGTCGTTCACGGCGGCCGGCGGCCCCGGGATCGTCACGGCGGCCGTGGACGAGGACAGCGGAGCCCTCACCCCGCTGAGCCGGACCGACTCCCTGCCCGACCCCTCCTGCCTGGCCCTCTCACCCGACCGGCGCACGCTCTACGCGGTCAGCGAGACGCCCCGCGGCGCGGTCGCCGCCTACCGAGTGGACGGCGACGCCCCCGAGCGCACCGGCCCACCGGTCCGGGTCGGCGGCGACGACCCCACCCACCTCAGCGTCCACGACGGGCACGTCCTGACCGCCAACTACGGTTCCGGCAGCGTCACCGCCGTCCCGCTCCGGCCGGACGGCACCCTCGCCCGGTCGGCTTCCGCCGTCCTGCGCCACACCGGCTCCGGCCCCTACGGCCCGCGCCAGCAGGGCCCGCACGCCCACCAGGTGCTGCCCGACCCCAGCGGACGCTGGCTGGTCAGCGTGGACCTCGGCACCGACTCGGTGCGGGTGTGCACTCTGGGCAACGGCACGCTCGCCGTGCACCAGGAGTTCGCGCTGCGCCCCGGTTCCGGCCCCCGTCACCTCGCCTTCCATCCCGACGGCGGCCACGCCTACGTGGTCAACGAACTCGCGCCCACCGTCACCGTGTGCCGCTGGAACCCGGCCGACGGCGCCCTGAAACCCCTGGGCGAGTCGCCGGTGCTGCCCGGGGCGCCGACAGGCGACGCCTACCCCTCCGGGATCGCCGTCGCCGCGGACGGACGGTTCGTATGGACGGCGACCCGGGGTGAGGACGTCCTGTCGGTCTTCACGGTCGCCGACGGCGGTGACACCCTGCGCCTGGCCGGCACGGTGTCCTGCGGAGGGCGCTGGCCGCGCGCCCTCACCGCCTGCGACGGCCGGCTCTACGTCGCGAACGAGCGCTCCGGCGACGTCACCTGGTTCCACCTCGACCCGCTCACCGGCCTGCCCGGACGCGGCGGCTCGGTCACCGTTCCCGCGGCGTCCTGGGTGGTGTTCGGCTGACGACCGCCGTACCGCGCTCCGCACCTCCGAAGGGCCCGCTCCGTACAGAGCGGGCCCTTCGAGGCCGTACGGACGTCACGCTGCCGTCGTGCGGCGTAGCGGCGGTGTCAGTGGGCCGGCGTGCCCTGCGGTTCCTGCGGGGTGATGCCGAGCGCCGTCATGTACTTGCCCAGGGCGAGCTTGCCGATCGCCGGGTAGGGGCCGAGCGCCTCGGCAGCCGGGCAGCCGGCCTCCTTCGCCGCGGCCTCGATCAGGGAGGCGTCGATCTCCGGGCCGATCAGGTACGGCGCCAGCGCCAGTTGCTGGGAGCCGGAGGAGCGCAGTTGCTCGGCCACGGAGGTGATCGAACCCTCCTCGTCGAGCGCCGCGGCGATCACCGGCACCGCGAGCCGGGCGGCGAGCAGCATGCCCGTGATGCCGGCGGCCTGCACGGCCTCGTCGCCGCCCACGGAGGCGAGGATGATGCCGTCGGCGGCCGTCGCCACGGTGAACAGGCGCGCGCGGTCCGCGCGCGCGAGGCCTGCCTCGGACAGCCGCACGTGCAGCGCCTCGGCCAGCAGCGGGTGCGGGCCGAGCACGTCGGTGAGATCAGCGGCCACGCGGCTGTCCATGACGGCCTGGCGGACCTGGCGCAGCAGGGAACCGTCGGGGCCGGCGAGCAGCGGCACGACGACGGCCACGGGGCCCTCGGGCTCCTTGACCTCGACTCCTGCGGCCTTGGCCTGCTCGTAACGGGCCGTGCGCTCCTCGGCGGTGTGCGTGAGCACCGACCGCACACTGGGGTAGTCGGTGTCGTCCCCGTCCAGGTAACCGATGCGCGCGTCGAGGCCGGGCAGCTCGGAGCGGGCGATGCTCACGATCTCCTCGGCCAGGCCGCGGCTGGCCTCACTCGGCGTGCCCGGCACCGCGAGGACGAGCGCGGGCGCGCCCTCCGGAGCCGCCAGGGGTTCGGGTCGGCGGTGCCGCCCGGGCTGGCGGGGGCGCGGCATTCGTACTGGCAGGCCGGACGCGGGCCCAGTGGGGGAGCTCATGGCGCCGCATGTTACTTGTTTCCGTGGCTCCCCTGTTCGGGGAGGGTGCAGGTGAGCGGTATCCGTCCGCTTTTGTCTGATGAGTTACGTACGGATCAGAAGTGATCAGTGTGTGTTCCGGGCGACTTGTCCCCCTCACGTGTCCGGCGTGGCGCACGGGGCGCCCGGCGAGGTGTGAGCGGCCGGCTCACCCACCGGGTTCGGACACCACGTGCAACATGCCTGGGTCCGGGGGCACGACGAGTGTGCCGGTCGTGAGCGCTGCGGCCAGCCGGACCGCGCCGAGCAGCGGGTCCCCGTCGGCGGTCACCCGCCGCGCATGCGGCAACCGCCGTGCCAGTTCCTCCTCCAGGGGGACGAGGAGCGGCTCGCCGAGCCGGAACAGCCCGCCGGTCAGCGCGATGCGCGGTTCCCCCGTCACCGGGCAGACGGCCGCGGCCGAGTCCGCCATGTGCCGGGCCGCCGAGCGCAGGATCTCCGCCGCGAGCGGATCGTCCGCCGCGCGGGCAGCCACCCGGGGCGCGAACGACGCCAGCACCGCGGGGCGGTCCGGGCGCGGATACAGCGAGCCCGGCAGCCCCGCGACCGGCCCGAACTCCTCCTCGACGCAGGCCAGTAGCGACGCGGACCCACCCGGCCGGCCGTCATGTGCCCGTACGGCGGCCTCCAGGCCCGCCCGGCCGATCCAGGCGCCGCCGCCGCAGTCGCCCAGCAGATGACCCCAGCCGTCGGCCCGCCGCCACCCGGCGAGATCCGTACCGACCGCGATCAGTCCCGTGCCGGCCGCGATCACCGAACCGGGACGCGGACCCAGCGCGCCGATGTAGGCGGTGACCGCGTCGGCGGCCAGCGCGACCTCCCGGATGCCGAACTCCCGTGCCAGTGCGCCCGGCAGCTCCTCGCGCAGGGCGCCGCCCAGAGAGGCGAACCCGGCCGCGCCCACCGCCGCCGTGACCGGCTCCGGGACACCGGCCTCGCGGGCCAGCCCCCGGACCATCGGCACCAGTTGCTCCATCAGATGCGCCGGGTCGACCCCCCGGCCGCCGGTGCGTACGGGCACGCGCGAGGAGCGCTCCGCCACCGCTCCCCGCTCCGCCGTACCGACGGCGACGCGCAGCCCGGAGCCGCCCGAGTCGACGGCCAGGATGCCGCGGCGCCCCGGGGCGGTCGAGGTCACGGCAGGCGCCAGTCCACGGGCTGTCCGCCCTGCTGGATCAACAGGTCGTTGGCCCGGCTGAACGGACGCGAGCCGAAGAAGCCGCGATCGGCCGACATCGGCGAGGGGTGCGCGGACTCCACCGACGGCAGACGGCCCAGCAGCGGACGCAGATTGCGGGCGTCACGGCCCCACAGGATCGACACCAGCGGCTTGCCCCGCGCCGCCAGCGCCCGTATCGCCTGCTCCGTGACCTCCTCCCAGCCCTTGCCGCGGTGGGCTCCAGGCTTGCGCGGCGCCGTGGTGAGTGCCCTGTTGAGCAGCAGCACGCCCTGCCGCGTCCAGGGCGTCAGATCGCCGTTCGACGGCTGCGCCAGCCCGAGGTCGGAGTGGAGCTCCCGGAAGATGTTGATGAGGCTGCCGGGCAGCGGCCGCACTTCGGGCGCGACCGAGAACGACAGCCCCACCGCGTGCCCCGGGGTCGGGTAGGGGTCCTGACCGACGATGAGGACGCGGACCTCGTCGAAGGGCTGTTGAAAGGCGCGAAGGACATGCGGGCCGGCCGGCAGGTAGGTGCGGCCCGCGGCGATCTCCGCTCGGAGGAAGTCGCCCATCGCGGCGATCCGCCCGGCGACGGGTTCCAGGGCCGCCGCCCAGCCCGGTTCGAGGATTTCATGCAAGGGTCGTGGTGCCACGGCCGTCACCCTACTGCCGCAGACACGGTGACGATCAACCGGTGGCCAAGGCCCCCAGGGCAGGCACCGCTCACAAGTCCCCCCACCCCACTGCTCCTTCCTCGGTCTCCCCGCCGCTCTCGGACACGGCCTCAGCGTCAGCCCACGACCGCGGCGCGCACGCACAGCACGTCGGGCAGATGGGCCGCCAACCGCCGCCAGCTGTCGCCGTCGTCGGCCGAGGCGTACACCTCTCCGTTGCGGTTGCCGAAGTAGATGCCCGCCGGGTCGGCGTCGTCGGTGCACAGGGCGTCGCGCAGCACCGTGCCGTAGTGGTCCTCCTGCGGCAGCCCGGCCGACAGTGCTTCCCAGGTCCCGCCCGCGTCCGCCGTACGGAAGACCCGGCACCGGTGCTCGGCGGGGACCCGGTCGGAGTCCGCGTTGATCGGGAAGACGTAGGCGGTGCCGCCCCGGTGCGGGTGGGCGGCCACCGCGAAGCCGAAGGTGGAGGGCAGCCCCTCACCGATGTCGGTCCACCGGGCGCCCGAGTCGTCGCTCCGGTAGACCCCCCAGTGGTTCTGCAGATACAGCCGGTCCGGGTCGGCGGCGTCCCGGGAGACCTTGTGCACGCACTGGCCGAACTCCGGGTCGGGATCCGGCAGGAACACCGCCGAGACGCCCGAGTTGGACGGCGACCAGCTCTCCCCGCCGTCGGTGGTGCGGAACACCCCGGCCGTGGACACCGCCACGGTCACCGCACGCGGGTCGCGGGCGTCGGTGAGCACCGTGTGCAGGCCCTCCCCGCCCCCGCCCGGTACCCACTGCGAGCGCGTCGGGTGCTCCCACAGCGGGCGCACCAGCTCGAAGCTCTCGCCGCGGTCCTCCGAGCGGTACAGCGCGGCCGGCTCGGTGCCCGCGTAGATCACGTCCGGCTCGGCGGCCGCCGGGTGCAGCTGCCACACACGCTCCAGCGACGCCTCCGTGTCCTGGGGGAACTTGACGGCCGGCTTCGCCGGCTCGGTCCACGTGCGCCCCAGGTCGTCGGAGTGGAACACCGACGGACCCCAGTGGGCGCTGTCACCCCCGGCCAGCAGCCGCGGACGCTCGCTCCGGGTGTCGATGGCGACCGAGTAGATCGCCTGTGCGTTGAAAGCCGGCTTGTCGTCGAACTCCCATGTGCCACCACGCCGACGCCCGATGAACAGGCCTTTGCGCGTGCCCACGGCGAGCAGTACCTCGGTCATGTCCCATTACCTCCGCGACGTCCTTGTCCCAGACATCGGCCAGTCTGCACCCAGCCACTGACAGTCACCCCTCGGCGGGGCGTCGCCGCAGGTCACGGCGGCCTTGCCGGATGCTCAGCGGTGCGGTCGGGGCCGCCCCGCTGAGCATCCGGGCGGCCGGCCGCGTAAGGGAGGGAGGGGTCAGGTCCGCGTTGTCCGCCCACTCACGAGGAGGAAGCCGTCGATGGGGTTGCGTGGTCCGAAGGTGTGGCTGTGGCGCTGGCGGCGCAATCCGCTCAAGCGGCGCAGCGACACCGTGGAGGGCTGGGTGCTGCTCGGCGCCTGGCTGCTCACCGTCCTCGTCGGGACGGTCACCGGCTGGGCGGCCGCCGGCTCCGTCGAGCGGAGCCTGGCCCGCGAGCGCGCCGAGTGGCGGCCGGTGCGCGGGGCGCTTGTCGAGCGGGCGCCGGGAAGGGCCGACACCCGGGCCACGGGGGCGGGGGAGCGGGTGTGGGCCGAGGCGCGCTGGGAGGCGCCGGACGGCACCGTCCGCACCGGGCAGGTCCGGGTTCGCCCCGGCAGCGCCCAGGGCGCCGCCGTCCGGGTCTGGACGGACCCGCGTGGCCGGATGGTGTCCGAACCGGCCTCGCCGGAGGAGGCCAGGCTGCGCGCCCTGCTCATCGGCGTGCTGTCCGGAGCCTGCGTCGCCTGCGTGCCCTTCGTCGCAGGGAGGGCGATCCGTGCGCGGCTGGAGCGCCGCCGGGGCGAGCAGTGGGACGCGGACTGGGCACGCTTCGACCCGCTGTGGGGGCATCGCACGGGCTGAGCGGGGTGTGTGCGGTTCCGCCGCCGTCTGCACGTCTGACTGCCTGTCCGACGGCGGCATTCAGCCGGTCGGCCGGTCGGCAGGTCAGCCGAACGCCGTCGGTGATCGGTCGCGCAGTTGTGCACGCTCCCCCCGGGGCATGCTCCTCCCCCCGGGGCGCGCTCCCTCCGGCGCGCTCCGCGTGGGGTGTGCGCGGGTCATGTCCTGGTGAGGATCTCCCGGCACAAGGTCAGCAACTCCTCGTCCTCCGGGACGTCCTGGATGCCGTATCCGCCGCGCCGGGCGGTGTGGCGGCGCGGTTGGGCCACTTCCGTGTCGGCCAGGTCCCGCAGCGGCGCGGCGGCCGGACCGAGGCGGGTCAGGACCGCGGCGATGGTGCGGCGGGCCGGGGGGTGGTCCGTCCAGAGGGTGCGGAGCACCTCGCCCGTCTCCTCGGTACAGCCCCTGACGGCGCACACCGCCGCGGCGGCAGCGGCCCGCTCGTACTCGTCCCGTGCGTCGGCCGCGCGGCGGCGCAGCACGGGCAGCGCCGCTGAGGCCGAGCCGCCCAGCAGTGCGAGCGTGCCGACGGCCTGGGTGCGGTGGTTCCGGTCGTCGTGCACCGACTCCCTCACCAGCACGGGCAGGACGGCCGACACGTCCGGTTCGACGGCCCACAGCGCGCGCGCCGCCGCACCCGCCTGGTCGGAGTGCAGCGCGGCCCGCAGCATGGGCACGGCCGACCGCCCGGCGGGCCCCAGAGCCGCCAGGACCGCGAAGGCCGCCTCCCGGAGTCGGCCGCGGGACGCGGCGGGTCCGTCGTGCAGCAGTCGAAGTATCTCGGGCACGGCTTCCGCAGCGCCCAGCGCCCCGAGCGCTCGCAGCAGGGGAACCGCCCGCTCGGCCGTGCCGGGCGCGTCGGCCGGCAGGTCGGCCAGCCGACGGCACAGGAGCGGGACCAGCGGCGCCGCTGCCGGGCCGAGACACGGCAGGACGGAACCCGCCTCGTACGGCGGCAGGGGGGCGGCCAGCACCTCCGCGAGGATCGGCACGGCGCGCGCGTCGCCGCTGCGGACGAGCGCCTGCAGCGGACCGCCCAGCCGCGTCGCCCCTCGCCGCGACGGCCGCACCCACAGATCCGGACGCGCGACGACCAGCGCGTGCAGCGGGTCCGCCGCGGGCGCGGCCAGAGGGCCGAAGCCGTCGAGGACGGAGACGGCCGCGTCGCACAACCGAGGTTCCTCCGGGTCCAGTTGGCGGCCGACCAGCCCGACCGTGCCGCGATGGTCACCGCGCCACTCGCGGACCAGCCCCGCGGCCATCCAGACGGCGTTGCACCGGTCCGCCGCGTCCGGACTGGTCAACTGGCCCGCGAGCAGGGCGGTCCGGTCGGCCGAGCGGTCACCGAGGGCGGTGTGCAGCGTGCGCAGCAGCCGGGCTCCCTCCTCGTCCGACGGGCGCAGCCGACGCAACCGCCCGACGAGGGTGTCCACCCCGGGAGCACCACCGCAAGCGCCGGAACCGCCTGAACCGCCTGAACCGCCTGAACCGCCGGGATCACCTGAACCACCGGCCGCCCTGGGCGAAACCGGTCCGCCGTACGCCCCGGCCGCCGACCGTGCGCGCGCACGCTCCGCGGAGCGCTCGCGCAGCAGCCCCACGGCAGTGCGCACCAGGTCGGTCGGGACCCGGTCGGGCGCGCACCCGGCGAGCTGCCCCAGAGCGGCCAGGCGCTCCTCCGGACCGTACGGCGGGCGGCTGCGCGCGGCCAGCAGGGCCAGGGCCGGCTCCGCGTGCCCGGGGTGGCGCCGGACGAAGAGGCCGAGCGCCTCGGTGAGGGCGAGCAGGACCCGGCCGGCCGGTTCGACCGCCAGCCGCTCCCGCAACAGGGCGAGGACGCGCGCCGGTTCGTCGAGGAACCGCACGAGCGCCCCGGCCGCGGCCCGCCGCACGCACGCGTCCGGGTCGTCGGACAGCTCCACGAAGACGCCGGACCCCGCGCGGACCGCACCTGCGCCGGCACCGTCGCCGATGCTGACCAGCAGGTCCACCAGACCGCTCCGCTCCGCCACCGCCGGGTCCCGCACCAGCCGCAGCAGAAACGGGACGCAGGCGAGCGTCGAGTCGTAGACGGCCCCTTGGAAGTGCACCGTGCCGTACATCTCGTCGAGTGCCGTCTCCCGTTGCGCGGGGTCCGCCGAGGCGAGACCCCTGAGCAGGACGGGCACGTCGTGCGCGCTGCCGTAGGCATGACGCAGCGAGGCCCAGTCGACCTCGTCGATCCCCGTGAACACGTGGTCCTCCCCCGGACGAAGTGCCAGAAGTGCCAACCGATCACGAGTCTGCCCCACACCACTGACAACGCAGCGGAATCGTGCGGTGACGCACAGGCGCACCGCTCAGTTCACGCCGGGCAGCGCCCTGTCCAGGATCGCGCCGAGATCGGCCCCCTCGGGCAGGGTGCCGAAGGCGTGGCCCCAGTCGCCGCCCAGCCGGCTCGCGCAGAACGCGTCGGCGACGGCCGGGGGAGCGTGGCGGACCAGCAAGGAGCCCTGCAGGGCCAGCGCCATCACCTCCACCAGACGGCGGGCTCCGGACTCGGCGACCGAGGTCAGGGAGTCCTTGAGCCGGCCGACCGCGGCGTCCAGCCGGGCGTCCGCGCCGGCCGCCAGGGCGAGTTCGGTGAACAGGGCGTCCGCCGTGGCGTGGTCGCGGGTCAGTGCCCGCAGCACGTCCAGGGCGTTGACATTGCCCGAGCCCTCCCAGATCGACAGCAGCGGCGCCTCCCGGTAGTGCCGGGGCATACCCGACTCCTCGACGTAGCCGTTGCCGCCCAGGCATTCCAGCGCCTCCGCGGTGAACGCCGGACCGCGCTTGGTCACCCAGTACTTGCCGACGGCCGTCGCGATCCGCCGGAACGCGCGCTCCCCCTCGTCCCCGCGCACCGCGCGGTCCGCCGCTCCGGCCAGTCGCAGCGTGAGCGTCGTCGCCGCCTCGGACTCCACCGCCAGGTCGGCCAGCACATTGCGCATCAGCGGCTGGTGCAGCAGCCGGGCGCCGAACGCGCTCCGGTGACGGGCGTGGTGACCGGCCTCGACCAGCGTCTTGCGCATCAGGGTCGCCGATGCCGTCACACAGTCCAGGCGGGTGCAGTTGACCATCTCGATGATGGTCTTCACGCCCTGCCCCTCGGGACCGACGCGCCAGGCCACCGTGCCGTCGAACTCCGGCTCGGAGGAGGCGTTGGAGCGGTTGCCGAGCTTGTCCTTCAGCCGCTGGACGCGGAAGGTGTTACGGGTGCCGTCCGGCAGCACCCTCGGCACCAGGAAGCACGACAGGCCTCCGGGCGCCTGGGCCAGGACCAGGAAGACGTCGCACATCGGGGCGGACGTGAACCACTTGTGGCCGCGCAGCGTGTACACCCCGGACTCGGCGGTCGGCGTGGCCGAGGTGGTGTTGGTGCGGACGTCCGAGCCGCCCTGCTTCTCGGTCATCCCCATGCCGGCCAGCAGCCCGCGTTTCCCGGTCGGCACCCGCAGCCCCGGCTCGTACACGCGCGCGGTGAGCAGCGGTTCGTACACCTTGGCCAGATCCGGCTGCCGCCGCAGCGCGGGGACGGCCGCGTACGTCATCGACGTGGGGCAGCCGTGCCCCGCATCGGTGTGTCCCCACACCAGCCCGCCCGCGGTGCGGGCGACGTGGGCGCCGGGCCGGCCGTCCGCCCAGGGTGCCCCGGCGAGCCCCTCCTCGACCGCGACCCGCATCAGGGCGTGCCAACTGGGGTCGAACTCGACCTCGTCGATCCGGTGGCCGTAGCGGTCGTGCGTGCGCAGCACGGGCGCGTGCCGGTTGGCCAGCTCGCCCCACTCCTGGGCCTCGGCACTCCCGGCCCGCCGGCCGAGCCGCCGTAGGTCCTCCTCGGCCCAGGCGGCCCCCTCCCGGCGCAGCCCCTCCAGCAGGGCGGCGTCCTCGGCCGCGTCGTACGGCGCGAACGGCGGAGGCTGGTTGGAGACGTCGTGCGTGACGTCGTGTGTGAGGCCGGGTGCGGGGTCGGGTGCGGGGTCGGCCGCGAGGCCGTCCCCGACGGGGTGTGCCGCGGCACGGGTGGGCGACGGCTGCGGTGGTGCGGATGTGGGATCCATGCCCGGCAATGTTGCATGCTGGCTGCGGTCGCAGCAATAGTGCAACGCGACGGTGGTGCGTAAGGTGCCTGTCCATGCGGAGCGACAACGGAACGGGACACGCGCGCGTGGTGGAGCTGCGGCCGCTGTCCGCGCGGTCGGTCGTGCTGAGCCTGCTGCTCGGCGCGGATCCGCCCGAGCTGCCGGTGAAGGACCTGGTACGGCTCGTGGAACCGTTCGGCATCGGCGGTTCCACGCTGCGGGCGGCGCTCAGCCGGATGGTGACGGCCGGTGATCTGCACCGCTCGGACGGCGTCCACCGACTCAGCGACCGGCTGCTGCAGCGCCGTCGCCGCCAGGACGACGCCGTGCACCCCCGCACGCGCGCGTGGCACGGCGACTGGGAGACCGTGGTGGTCACGGCGACCGGCCGCGGCCCCGCCGAACGCGCCGATCTGCGCGCGCGCCTCACGGGCCTGCGCCTGGCCGAGCTGCGCGAGGGCGTCTGGCTGCGGCCCGCCAACCTCGACCGCCCGCACCCTGCCGGGCTCGCCGAGGTCGCCCGCTGCTTCACCGCCCGCCCCGACGAACCGGACCGGGAACTCGCAGCCGCCCTGTGGCCGTTGGGCGAGTGGGCCGCCGCCGCCCGCGCCCTGCTGGACCACACCTCCCGGACCGCCGCTCCGGCCGACCGTTTCACCGCCTTCGCCGCCGTTGTGCGGCACCTGCTCGCCGACCCGGTGCTCCCCGACCGGCTGCTGCCCGCCGACTGGCCCGGAACCGATCTGCGCGCCGCCTACGCCGCCTACCGGGCGGAGGTGATGCGGGCGGTCCGCTCGGCGGGCGTCCGGGCGTGACGAGGCCGCCGTACCGTGCGCCCGCGCGGGGCACTGTCCTCGCCGACGTCCTCCCGCCACGCGTTCTGCAGAGTGCAGCTGCCCTTGCAGTGGACGCCGTCGGCGGCCGGGGCGCCCAGGATGACGTTCTTCAGGACGGCACCGTCCGCGGGTTCCAGGATCGGGGGCTGGTTCTCGTCCTGGCTGCCGGTTCCCAGGGAGCCGGTGCCGAAGAGGCGCTTCATCCCGTAGTCCTTGGTGCCGGAGACCGCGATGGTCGCGGAGACGCCCTGGCTGCCGTTGGCCGGGGGCCAGGTGGCGGCCTCACGGGGGAGAGCGTCCCGGCGGCCATGAGCAGGCCGGCCGAAAGGCCGAGGGAGGCCGCCGCGCCGGTCAGCGCGTGCCGGTGGGCGTGTGGTCGCGTCCTGGAGGTCGAGGTCATGTTCCGATTCCTTCTGTGAGGGGAGCGGAACGGATCGTGCACGTACGTGAACACTGCCTCGTTTCCTGAACCCGAAGGGCATGCAGCGATGCAGCGACCACCTTTTCCGTGGGTCTGAAGAGGGCCTGAGGAGGTGGTCCGGTCATGCTGTTGAACGGAAAGTATGGGGGAAGCGCTTTCTGGTCATGTCGCGCGCGGAACCCGCCGAGGTGTGTGGGAGCGCTTCCATGGTGGGCGTGCGCATGCCACCATGCGCCGAGTGCCTTCCTGGGATCCCGTTCGCCTTCGCGCCCCGCGTGGGCGTGCGTTTCGGTCCCGGATCATTCCGCACCCCCGTGAAAGCCGTTCCGCCCCTCACCGGAAAGGGCCCCACGTGTCCGACTCCCCGATCAGGAACCCGCGTTCGGTGCTGACCGTGCTGGTGCTGCTGTGTCTCGCGGCCCTGCTCCCGACGTCCACCGCGGCGGCCGGCGAGAGCCGCCCGGAGACGCCTCGCGCGCAGTCGCCCGAGGCGGTCCCCACCGCCACCCTCACCGAGATCACCGACTTCGGCGCCAACCCCAGCGGTCTGCGGATGTACGTGTACGTCCCGGCGAGTGTCACCGAGCACCCACCCGTGCTGGTGGCCGTGCACTGGTGCACCGGATCCGGTCCGGACATGTACAACGGCACCGAGTACGACACACTGGCCGACCGGTACGGCTACATCGTGGTCTACCCGTCCGTGACCCGGGCCAGCAAGTGCTTCGACGTCGCCTCGCCCCAGGCCCTGCGACGTGGCGGCGGCAGTGACCCGGTCGGCATCAAGTCCATGGTCGACTGGACCACCCGTACCTACGCCGCCGACACCGACCGCGTGTACGTGACCGGCATCTCCTCCGGCGCCATGATGACGAACGTGCTGCTGGGCGACTATCCCGACGTCTTCGCGGCCGGCGCCGCCTTCGCCGGTGTCCCGTTCGGCTGCTTCGCCACCACCAACGGCTCCGAGTGGAACAGCGCCTGCTCGGGCGGCACCGTGATCCGCACCGCCCAGCAGTGGGGCGACACCGCCCGCGCCGCCTACCCGGGGTACACCGGCCCCCGGCCCCGGATGCAGCTGTGGCACGGCACCGCCGACGACGTGCTGCGCTACCCCAACTTCGGAGAGGAGATCAAGCAGTGGACGAACGTCCAGGGGCTCGGCCAGACCCCGGCCGCCACCGACGCCCCCCAGCCCGGCTGGACCCGCACCCGCTACGGCAGCACGGGTGAGCGGGCCCCGGTGGAGGCGATCAGCCTCCAGGGCGTCGGCCACAACGTCTACAGCCAGGGCATGGCGGCCCGCGTCCTGACCTTCTTCGGTCTGGACGGCGACGGGCCCGTGCCGCCGCAGCAGCCGGGCGACTGCCGGGTGACGGTCACGACCAATGCCTGGAACACCGGCCTCACCGCGTCCATCACCGTCACCAACACCGGTTCGGCCCCGCTCGACGGCTGGCGGCTGGGCTTCACCCTGCCCGACGGCCAGACCGTCACCAACGGGTGGGGCGCCACCTACAGCCCGGCCTCGGGAGCGGTGACGGCCACCAACGTCTCGTACAACGCCAGGATCGCGGTGGGCGCGAGTGTGTCGATCGGCTACCAGGCCACCCACACGGGCAACAGCGCGGCGCCGTCCGGCTTCATGCTCGACGGGACGGCCTGTACGGCGGCCTGATCGGGCTCTTTTCGGCTACGTGATCCCGGGAACCCGGCTGTTCCAGGACGGTGGAACCCGGGAGGCGAGAAGAGTCATGGCACGGCAACCTTCTTCGTCCACCCTGCCCCGACCCGTGCACGGCACGGTCGCCGCGTTGCGTCGGCTTCCCGGCGCCGGCGTGGTGGGGAGGGTGGCCGAGGGAACGCTGGACACGGTCGGCAAGGTGTCGCCGCGCGGACGACGGCTGGCCGTCTACACGGGCGCCGGCCTGCTCGGCGTCATGGGGGTCGTCGAGTGGCCGGTGGCGATGGCGGGTGCGGCCGTGGCCTGGCTGACCCAGGCCCGACCGGGACACCCGGACGGCAACGGAACGCGGCGCGGCGCCGGCCCCGAGGGCTCGGCCGCGCAGCCGCCCGCCACCGCGCCGGCCGGGCTCGGCGGCACCGCAGCCGCCACGACCACGGGAGGAGTGTCCGAGAGCCGGGAGCCTGCCGAGAAGAGCGGGCCGAGCCGCACCGACTCGTCTGCGGCCGGCCGGCCGACCGGCACGGGCACCGTCACCGGCACGACCACGAACGCGGCTGGGACCGCCACCCCGGAACCGAGGGCTGCCGAGCAGTCGCCGGGCGCAGAGAAACCATCGAGCAGGGCCGGCAGCACGAGCAGGACGAGCAGCGCAGGCAAGGCGGCCGACGCGGCGAGCGCGACGAGTACGGCCAGGCCTTCGAGGGTGCGCAGGACCACGTCGCCCCGTAGCGCGAAGAGCGCCGGTGGGGCCTCCGGCACCGGTGAGCCCGCCGACCGGCCGGCCGCGGCGCGGCGCGGCTCCACGGAGTGAGGGCGCCATGGGTACGGGACCGCTGACGACCGTTTCCTCGGCCGCCGCCGGGGCGCTGCTGGCCGCGCCCCGGCTGGTGGCCCGCGGAGCTGCACCCGCCGTCGGGCTGGCCGCCGGAGCGGTGGCCGGCGGCGCGCGGAGCGCGGTGCGGACCGCCGACGCCGCGGCCCGGGTGGGGCGCGTGGCGCGGGCGGCCCTGCCGGGCCGGGGACCCCACTGGCGGGCGGGCCGACGCGCTCACCTGGCGCTGCGCCCCGCCGTGCCCGAGCGGGTACGGGGTGTGGGGGGCGTGGAGGCGGCGGCCCGGCGGGTGGCCGCTTCGCTGGCGGAGCACCCGGACGTGCTGTTCGCCTACTGGGACGGCGGTCTCGGCCGGCTCGTGGTCGCGGCCACCGAGGACGCGGTCAGTGAACGGGTCCTCGACAAGGCCGCCGAACTCGCCGAACACCACGGCCTGGCACCGTCCGGCGGGACCTTCGGGGAGCCCGCCGACACCTGCGTCCACCCCGGTGACCCCTGCGACGTGCGCACGGCGGCGGGGGCGCTGCTGGCCGACGCGGCAGGCACCGTCGCCGCGGTCACCGGCTCGGCGCTGAGACTGCCGCCCTCACCGCGGTTCGTGACCGCCGGCGTGACCATGCTCCGCGAGAACCCGCGCTTCCGGTCCTGGCTGCGCGCCGGACTCGGCCGACGGCGCAGGGACCTGCTGCTGGCCGCCGCCAACGCCGCCGCGCACGGCGCGGGCCAGACACCGACCGGCCTGGTGCTCGACGGGACCATGCGCGCGGGCGAACTGACGGAGGCGCTGGTCCGGGCCGCCGCCTTCGAGAAGCTGCATGACGGGTTGTGCGCGCCCGGCCGCGCCGGAGGGACGGCGGTGCGCCGGGCCCGGCCGCCGCTGCGCACCACTCCGGCCGAGCGGTACGCCAACTCGGCCGAGACCGGCGGGATGGTCGGCGCGGTCGCCGCACTGCTGGTCAAGCATGATGCCGGGGAGGCCGCCGAGGCGGTGCTGTCCGGGTCGCCCAAGGCCGCACGCTACGGACCCGGCGCCTTCAACGTGGTCCTGGGCTGCGCCCTGGCGCGGTCCGGGGTGCTGGTGCGCGACGCGGAGCGGCTGCGGCTGCTGGAGACCGCAGAGACCCTGGTGCTGCATCCGAGCGCCCTGCTGGCGCCGGACGGGAGCGCCGACCCCTGGGTGGAACCCGTACTGGACGCGGCGCGACGCGCGCGGCTGCGGGTCGTGGTGATGGACGATCCCGCGCTGGAGGATTTCGTCTCCCTCGCCGACCACGTCGTACCGGGCGATCGGCCGCTGGCCGACGTGGTCGACAGGATGCGCGATCGCACCGGCGGCGTCCTCGCGGTCGCCCGCCCCACGCCTTCCGGAGGCGGTCTTCCGGCGGAGGCCGGCCGGTGGACGCCCGGCGCCCCCCGAGACGCCACCGGAGCAGGCCCCGGGACAGCCGGGCGAGCGGACAGCGAAGCCGGCGCGGGCGGCCCGGACGCCCCCGGCGACGGGGGCACCCCCGGCGGCCGGGCCGCCCTCTCCCCGACCGGCGCCTCCTCCGCCTGCCTCGACGACCTGCAGACCGGCCTGGCGGCCGCCGACCTGGCCGTCGCGCTCGCCGACGGCGGCGGTCCCGTCGTGTGGTCCGCCGACGTCGTGGCGCCGCACGGGCTCGCCGACCTGTGGCGGCTGCTGGTGGCGGTGCCGGCCGCACGCGCCGTCGGCCGAAGGTCGCAGACGCTGGCCCGGTCCGGTGCGACCCTGTCCGGCCTCCTGGTGGCCGTCGGGGAGTCACGGCGCCCCGGCCGGCGGGCCGGACTGCCCGGGCTGCGGCACGCGCCGGTCGACGCGGCGGCGGCGGCCGCACTGCTCAGCGGTGGCCGTGCCGCCCTCGGCGTGGCGATGGAGCGGACGCCGCGGCCCCGGGCCCGGGTTCCGTGGCACGCCCTGCGGCCGACGGAGGTACAGCGCCGGCTGGCCCGGCGGGAGCAGGGCGAGCGGCAGGGACCGCTGGACGAGGTGGCCCACCGCGCGCACTCGGCGATGGACACCGCGGCCAGGGTCCCGGCACTGGCCCCCGCACGCTGGGGCCTGCGGCTGGCCGGTGCCGTACGCAGCGAACTGGACGACCCGCTGACCCCGGTGCTGGTGGTCGGCTCGGCCGCCTCGGCGATCCTCGGCTCGGTCGTGGACGCCCTGCTCGTCGTCGGCGCCCTCGACCTGAACGCGCTGGTGGGCGGCGTGCAGCGGCTGCGAGCCGAGCGGGCACTGGCCGGGTTGCGCGAACAGCACCAGCAGAAGGCACGGGTCGAGTCCGAGGAGTCCCCGGACGGTCCGCACACGGTGGACGCCGCCGACCTGGCCCCCGGCGACGTGATCACACTGCAGGCCGACGACGTCGTACCGGCCGACGCCCGGCTGCTGTGGCAGGACGGACTGGAGGTGGACGAGTCCGCGCTGACCGGGGAATCACTGCCGGTGGACAAGGAGGTCCGGCCCACGCCGCACGCCCCGGTGCCCGACCGCCGCTGCATGCTCTTCGAGGGGACGACCGTGGTCGCCGGACACGCCAGAGCCGTCGTCGTGGAGACGGGCGACCGTACGGAGGCGGCCCGCGCCGTCTCCCTCGCGGCCCGAACGCCCCCGGCCGGCGGGGTCCAGGCCCGGCTGCACGAACTCACCAGCAAGGCGCTGCCGTTGACGTTGGCCGGGGGAGCCGCGGTGACCGGCCTGGCACTGTTGCGCGGCACGCCGATACGGCAGGCGGTCAGCGGCGGGGTGGCGGTGGCCGTGGCCGCCGTGCCCGAGGGGCTGCCGTTGGTGGCGACGGTGGCGCAGCTGGCCGCCGCACGTCGGCTCACCCGCGGCGGGGTGCTGGTGCGCGCGCCGCGCACGCTGGAGGCGCTGGGCCGGATGGACACCGTCTGCTTCGACAAGACGGGCACCCTGACCGAGAACCGGCTGCGGCTGGTGCGGGTGACCGACACCGCCGGCACCGTCCACGAGATCACGGCCACGGCGGGCGAGGCCGTCGTACGGCTCGCCGCCCGCGCCTGTCCCCGCTTGAACGGCGGCAACGAGCGCCCCGCGCACGCCACCGACGAGGCGGTTCTGCACGCGGCCGGCGAGGACCCGTACTGGACCCAGGAGGAGGGCCTGCCCTTCGAGGCCGCCCGGGGCTACGCGGCCGCGGTGGGACGGGCGGACGGTACGTCCCTCGCCGGCGCCGGCGGCGCCGACAGAGGCACCGGTGGCGCCGCGGCGGGCACGGACCGCGGCGACGCGGCCGCCCCCGGCGATGTCGAGGACCGGCCGGGCGGCGGGGACGGCCGTTGGCTGGTCGTCAAGGGCGCCCCGGAGACGGTCCTGCCCGCGTGCGCCGACCTGCCGGACTCCGCAGCCGACGCGGCCTCGGCGCTGGCCCGCGACGGACTGCGGGTACTGGCCGTCGCCCGGCGCCGGCTGGCCGACCGGGAGGAAGCCGCCGAGACCCTGCAACAGCCCCTCGGCGAGCTGGAGTTCACCGGGCTGCTCGCGCTGGCCGACGTGCCCCGGGGGACGTCGAGGGAGTTGGTGCGCGGTCTGCGCGAGGACGGCGTACGTCCGGTGATGCTGACCGGCGACCATCCGCAGACGGCCCGGGCGATCGCCGTGGAGCTGGGCTGGCCGCGGGACACGGCGGTGGTGACCGGCGACGAACTCACCACCGCCGACCGGTCCGAGCGGGCCCGGCTGCTGCGGGACGCCGGTGTCGTCGCGCGGGTGGCGCCGGAGCAGAAACTGCAGGTCGTGGAGGCGCTGCGGGATGCCGGCCGGGTGGTCGGCATGGTCGGGGACGGAGCCAACGACGCGGCGGCGATCCGCGCCGCCGACATTGGGGTCGGCCTGAGCACCCGTGGCTCGGCCGCCGCGCGCAACGCCGCGGACATCGTGCTCACCGGTGATGACCTCCGGGTGCTGATCGAGGCGGTCGACGAGGGCCGCGCGCTGTGGCGCAGCGTCTCCGACGCGATCGTGATCCTGCTCGGCGGCAACGCGGGCGAGGTCGGCTTCGGCATGGTCGGCACCCTGCTCGGGCGGGCGGCCCCCCTGTCGACCCGTCAGATGCTGCTGGTCAACCTCTTCACGGACCTCTTCCCGGCCATGGCCGTCGCGGTCACCCCGAGGCGTGCCACGCCTGCCGACGAGGCGACCGGCGCCGGCGTGACCGGCGACGAGCTGACCAGGCGGAAGGGACCGGGGGAGGAGAGGCCCGGCGAGGCGGCGACCGACGAGGCACCCGGCGCCGCCCTGCTCGGGGGACAATTGCTCGACCGTATCCGGCACCGTGCCCTGACCACCTGTCTGGGCGCGGTGGCGGCCTGGCTGATCGGCCGGTTCACCCCGGGCACCGCGCGCCGGTCGACCACGATGGCGCTGTGTGCCGTGGTCGGCACCCAGTTGGCGCAGACTCTGACCGACCGGCGGGACAGCCCGTTGGTGCGGGTCACCGCGCTGGGCTCGGCCGCCGCCCTGGTGCTGCTGGTGCAGACGCCGGGAGCCAGTCAGGCGTTCGGCTGCACGCCTCTCGGTCCGTTCGCCTGGGCCGGTGTGGCCGTGGCCATCGCCTTGGCCCTCGTGGGCCAGCGGACCCTGCCCCGCCTGGAGCGGACGGTGCTGCGACTGGCCCGGTGACGGCACGGCTCGGCCACGGCCGGCACCGGCCACGGGCGCACGCACCGCCGTCCGGCGACCGGCCGCGACGGACCAGGGCCGAGGGACGCGGTGACCGGCCGACCGGACGTACGGCGTGGAGGGACGCGGTGACCGGCCGACCGGACCTACGCCGTCGAGAGGCGCGGTGACCGGCCGAGCGGGAGCGACGGGTGCGGCGGGGGCGTCGCGAGCCGGAGAGCCGCCGCCCGGCCGACGCGTCGGGCACTCCCGCGGGCCGTCCGATCAGACGGATCGCAGGTACTGCTCCGGCACTCGCGTCTGCGCCCCCAGGGTGCGGGCCGCGCGCCGGGCCCAGGACGGGTCGCGGAGCAGCTCACGCCCGAGGAGCACCGCGTCCGCCTCGCCGTTGGCGAGGATCTTCTCGGCCTGTTCGGCCTCGGTGATGAGCCCGACCGCGGCCACGGGCAGCGGGCTCTCGGCCTTCACCCGGGCCGCGAACGGTACCTGGTAGCCGGGTCCGGTCGGGATGCGGGCCTCGGCGACGTTGCCGCCGGTGGAGACGTCGAGGAGGTCGACGCCGTGCGCGTGCAGGTCGGCGGCGAGACGGACGGTGTCCTCAGGGGTCCAGCCGCCCTCCGGCAGCCAGTCGGTGGCGGAGACGCGGAAGAACACCGGCTTGTCCTCGGGCCACACCGCCCGCACCGCGTCGACGACCTCCAGCGCGAAGCGGGTGCGGTTCTCGTAGGAGCCGCCGTACGCGTCGGTGCGGTGGTTGGAGTACGGGGAGAGGAACTCGTGGATGAGATAGCCGTGGGCGCCGTGCACTTCCACGGCCTGGAAGCCCGCGGCGAGCGCACGCCGGGCCGCGTCGGCGAACTGCCGTACGACGGACGTCATCTGCTGGGTGGTCAGCTCTTCCGGCAGCGGGTGACCGGCCCCGAAGGCGATCGGACTGGGCGCGACGGGCCGCCAGCCGCCCTCCTCGGCCCCCAGTGGCGCGCCACTGCGCCAGGGCTGGTCCGTCGACGCCTTCCGCCCGGCATGGGCGAGTTGCACGGCCGGCACGGTGCCCTGCGCGGTGAGGAAGCCGGTGATACGGCGCAGCGCCTCGGCCTGGGTGTCGTTCCACAGGCCCAGGTCGTACGGCGAGATGCGGCCTTCCGGGCTGACGGCGGTGGCCTCGACGATGATCAGGCCGGTGCCGCCGGCCGCCCGGGCCGCGTAGTGGGCGAAGTGCCAGTCGGTCGGAGCGCCGGCCGTCGGTCCGTCGGGGGCGGCCGAGTACTGGCACATCGGCGGCATCCACACCCGGTTCGGGATCGTCAGGTCACGCAGGGTCCAGGGCTCGAAGAGCGCGCTCACGGCGACTCCAATCGTCACGGTGCCGGTGTCTGCTCCTACGATAGGCATCGTAGTACGTCGAGTGTCAAACTACGACGTCTCTCGTACAATGGGGGTCCCGAAGGAAGTGGAGCCATCGTGACCACCCCCGCCGTGAGCAGCCGTGACCTCCCGCATCCGCGGCGCGAGGACATCCGGCTGGAGCCCGTGCTGCACGCGCTGTCCGACCCGATGCGGCTGCGGATCGTCCGTGAACTCGCCGCCTGCGGCGACGAGCTGACCTGCTCGCAGTTCGAGCTGCCGGTCACCAAGTCGACGACCACGCACCACTTCCGGGTGCTGCGTGAGGCCGGCGTGATCCGGCAGACCTACCGTGGGACCGCCAAGATGAACGGCCTGCGCAAGGGTGACCTTGACGTACTCTTCCCCGGGTTGCTGGACGGCGTGCTCGCCGCCGCCGACCGGCAGTCGACCCGCCTGGGGGACGGCTGACCGCCTGGGGGGTGAGCGGTCGGCTCGGCCGGGGCGGCGCCGCGGCGATCATGCCTGCCGTCGAGGGTTCCCGGCCGTCCGGTACGCGTGTCTGTCCGTGTGTGGGGTGTGATCATGCGGTTGGGCCGCGCCGGCTTCCTGGCCGCGCGTCACGCCCGCCGTTGATCACGGCGCCCTGCGCGCCGCCGCCGGGCGCGCCGCCGCCGGGCGCACCGCCGATCGGGACCGTTGCCCGAGAGCCCGGGTTGGCGTGCCCGTTTCCGTATCGCCCGGCGTGCCCGTTCCGCATCGTCCCGGCTGCGTGCGACCGCCGGCCCCGTCAGCCGGTGGCCCCTCGGAGCAGCTTGCGCATCCGTTCGATCTCGCTCGTCTGCTGGGCGACGACCTCGTCCGCCATCTCCTCCACCAGCGCGTTGTTGCCCTGCGCCTTGACGCCCGTGGCCATGGTGACCGCTCCTTGGTGGTGAGTGATCATCAGGGTGAGGAAGAGCTCGTCGAACGCCGCCCCGCGGGCCCCGCGCAACCGCGTGAGTTGGGCCTCGCTCGCCATGCCGGGCATCATGCCCTGCTCCTGCCCCTCCCCTTGCCCCTGCCCGTTCCCGTGCTCGTGTGCGTGCGCGCCCTCGGTCTCGCTCTGACCGTGGGCCGCCAGCCAGCCGCGCATCGCCTCGATCTCCGGCCCCTGGGCCGCGGTGATCCGGGCGGCGAGCCGTTCGACGTCGCCCGACCCGGCGTGCTCCGGGGCGAGTTCGGTCATCTCCAGAGCCTGCCGGTGATGTGTGATCATCATCCGCACGTACGCCACGTCCGCCGCGTTCGGGGTGTCGTCGTCCGCCCGGCGCCGGTTCGCCTCCTCGGCGGACAGGGTGCGGTTGGCCTCGCCCGGTCCGCCCGGCACGATCACCGACGGCCCGCTGGCCGCGGGGCGCCCGGCGTCGCCGGACCCGTCGCACCCCGCCAGTGCCGAGAGGATCAGCGAGGCGGCGACAACAGCGGCGGTGCGGAGGGGGAATGTACGGCGGATCGGCACAACGACCTCCTGAAACAGGCGAGTTGAAGAACCGTCGACGAGCCCGCACGGGCCCGGGAGCGCCGTGGCCGGGAATGTCCCCGGCCCGGACGTGGCCCCTGTTGGCCTGTGCATGACCATGACCATACTCGGAGGAGCGTGCACCGTTCCCCTGCGAACGGCAACGAGGGAGGACACACAGTGACCCTGTTGAACGATCCCCGAACGCGTCGCAGACGCCTGGCCGCGGCGGCGGCCGCCGCCGGCCTCCTGGCCGCCCTGCTGACCGCGGCCCCGGCGGGAGCCGTCCCCGACCCCGGAGACGCCCCGGCCGCCGGACACCAGGTGCCGAACAGCACACAGGCTCGCACGGCGCGGGCGATCGCGGCGGGTGAGATCCCCGGCCAGGACCAGATCGTGCACTCCGCCAACATCGAACACCTCGCCAACGTCCCCAAGGACGCGCTGGCCGGCACCAACTCGGACCTCGCCTTCCAGGGCAGGTACGCCTTCGCCGGCAACTACGACGGCTTCCGGGTCTTCGACATCAGCGACCCGGCGACGCCGAGGACCGTCGCCCAGGTGCTGTGCCCCGGTTCCCAGAACGACGTGTCCGTCTCGGGCAACCTGCTCTTCCTGTCCACCGACTCCTCACGCAGCGACAGCAGTTGCAACAGCACCACCCAGCCCGCGACCGAGAAGTCCTCCTGGGAGGGCATGAAGGTCTTCGACATCACCGACAAGGCCAACCCCCGCTACGTCGCCGCCGTCGAGACCGCCTGCGGCTCACACACCCACACGCTGGTGCCCGAGCGGGACAGCGTCTACATCTACGTCTCCTCGTACTCGCCCGACGCCGCCTACCCCGACTGCCGGCCGCCGCACGACGGCATCTCCGTCATCAAGGTGCCGCGCAAGGCGCCCGAGAGAGCCGCCGTGGTGGGCTTCCCGGTCCTCTTCCCGGGTGACGGCCCGGACGGCGGCGGCAATCCGGGCGCGCCCACCAACCCCGGCGTGTCCAAGACCACCGGCTGCCACGACATCACGGTCCTGCCCGGCAAGGACCTCGCCGCCGGCGCCTGTATGGGCGACGGCATCCTGTTCTCCATCGCGGACCCCGAGCGCCCCAAGGTCCTCGACCGAGTGCAGGACAACGTCAACTTCGCCTTCTGGCACTCCGCGACGTTCAACCGGAAGGCGAACAAGGTCGTTTTCACCGACGAGCTGGGCGGCGGCGTCGGCGCCACCTGCAACGCGGCCGTCGGCCCGGACCACGGAGCCGACGGCATCTACGACATCGTCGGGCGGGGCGACCACCGCAGACTGGTCTTCCGCGGCTACTACAAGATCCCGCGCCACCAGGCCGACACCGAGAACTGCGTCGCCCACAACGGCTCGCTCATCCCGGTCAAGGGCCGCGACATCATGGTGCAGGCCTGGTACCAGGGCGGCGTCTCCGTCTGGGAGTTCACCGACTCGGCCCATCCCCGGGAGATCGCCTACTTCGAGCGCGGCCCGCTGAGCACCGAGCGGCTGGTGACGGGCGGCTCCTGGTCGGCGTACTACTACAACGGCTACATCTACTCCAACGACATCGCCAAGGGGCTCGACGTCCTGAAGCTGACCGATCGCCGCACCGACCCGGCGCAGCGCGTGCGCCTGCACCAGCTCAACGTGCAGACGCAGCCGGACTACTTCGGCTGACCCGGCGGCCCGCCGGTCTGGAAGAAGCGCGACAGATCGGTGTCACACCTCCCGCCGGGCGCCTCGGTGTCCGGCGGGGCCCCCTGGGACCAGTCCAGCCGGTACCGCCGGAACAGTTCCGCGCGCAGGACCGCGATCGGCATCGGCGCGTTGGGCAGGACCATCGCGAAGACCGAGCCCATCAGCAGCGAACGCAGCATCGGGTAGTCGGTCGCCACGTCAGGCGAGCCGTGCCGGGCCACGGTGTCGCGCAGCAGCTCGGCCAGCCGCTGCTGCTCCGGGCACTGGACGAACCCCTCGCTGTCCAGCAGGCCCGCCATGTGCTGGCGCATCAGCACCGTGCGGTCCCGGGCCAGCCCCAGCACCGCGTCGATGGCCCGCGCCATCCGCTCCGCGCCGTCCTCGGTACGCGGCTCCCGCTCCAGCGCCTCCTCCAGTGTGCGGTGCATCAGACGGTGCACGGCCGACTGCACCAACTGGCGTTTGCCGGGGAAGTAGTACGACACCAGACCGCGCGCGGTGCCCGCCCGATCCGCGATGTCGGCCAGCGTGGTGGCCTCGTACCCGCGCTCGCCGACCAGCTCCAGTGCCGCCTGCAGAAGCCGCTCGCGAGAACGGCGCCGCAATTCTTCATTGACCGAGGCGCTGCGAGGCGACATCCTGGACTCCTGCGTTGATTGGCTGCCAGCCAATATACTCAACGCGTTCCGGTGCGGCCCTTCGGGGCCCGGCCGCACTGCCGTCCGTCTCGGGCGACGCGGGGGATCGTCCGAGACGGGCGCGTTGCGCCCCTCAAGTTCGCTCAGGCTACTTTCCATAGGGGTGGCAGGCCGGCGCGGTCGCCTCTCAGCTCACGAGGCCGAGTACCGGCCGCAGGCCGTCCGGGCGCTCCGCCGCCGGCAGATGGTCCACGAAGTGCACCGCGCACCCCAGCGCCGCCGCGCCGCCGTCGGCCCGCCGGTCGTCACCCACCATCAGCGTCCGGCGCGGATCGGCGCCCAGCGCCTCGCAGGCCGCCGAGAACAGCCGCGGATGCGGCTTCTGCACCCCGTGCTCGTACGACAGCACATACACGTCGACGTACCGGTCCAGGCCATGGGCGCGGAACACCGGGCGCAGGTCCCACCCGATGTTGCTCACCACGCCCACCCGCGCGCCGCGCTCGCGCAGCGCGCCGAGCACCTCGACGGCATCCGGGTACACGGTCCACGCGGCCGGCCTCATGTGCCGGTCGTACAGCGCCTCGTACAGGGCCGGGTCCGGCAGCGGGACCTGCCGGGCGAGCCCCGTGTACGCGGCCCGGTGCAGCTCCGCGCTCTCGTCCCGGGAACGCCAGACCTCGGCCAGCTCCTCGGGAACGGACCTCGGAGCGGCCCCGCCGGGCAGCGCCCCGGCCTCCTCCAGCGCCCGCGCGGTGGTGGCCAGTTCGGCCGCCGGGAGCGTGTACCCCGCCTCGCCCAGGGTCGCGCGCAGCCAGGACTCGGCGGACTCGATACGGAACAGAGTGCCCGAGAAATCGAACAGAACGCTCGTCATGGACCGATCCTAGGCAGCGGTGATCGTGCTCGGGGGGCGAAGTGCCGGGCGTGCGGGAGATCACCGTCGCACAGCACACGCACGATGTGAGCCTCGCGCACCCCGTCCCGCGCCCCGCACCGACTGGTTGCTCACCTCGGCCGTGTGTCCCTCGCTCCCGCCCGCGGGGGCCACGTGCTCGCTCCGGCGGACGGCGGGACGCAGAAGGTCGTCCGGGGCCGCGACGTGGCGTACGGCCCGGCCGTGCCGTACGCGCAGGGCCCTGCGCGGGACCGGGCGGGCAGAGCGCAAGGCGGGACGGGGCCGGAGGAGGCCGCAAACCGGCGGTGGCGCGCGTTCACGGCCGCCACCGCTGGTGGGCCGCGACCGCGCCGGCGACCAGCGTGGCGCCGAGCAGCCAGCCCCCGACGACGTCCGAGGGCCAGTGGACGCCGAGCCAGACCCGGGTCAGGCCTACGCCCACCACGGAGACCGACGCCGCCGCCACCGCCGTACGCCAGAGCAAACGCCCGGCGCCCCCGCGGCGCAGGAGCCACAGCAGCAAGCCGCAGACCACTGTGGCGGTCATCGCGTGGCCGGAGGGGAAGGCGGCGTAGTGGGCGGAGTCGACGGGGTCCGGCCAGACCGGGCGGTCCCGGCCCACGGCGGCCTTCAGACCCTGCTGGACGAGGGTTCCGCCCCAGATGGCCGCCATGAGCCAGACGGCCGTCCACACGGCCGACCGGCGCCACACCAGCCACACCGCCACCGCCACGCTCAGCAGACGCAAGGTGACCGGGTCCCAGACCCAGTCGGTGAGGATCCGGCACGCGTGCGTGAGGCCCGGTTCGCCGACGGCCCAGCGGTGGGTGGTCCGGCTGATGTCGCCGTCCGTCTCCACCAGTGGCCGCCAGGCGGCCGCCACCAGCGAGAGCAGCACCGCGGAGCAGACGCCGAGGAGCACGGCGAGGCGGGCGGCGGGACGGTGGCCGGTCGGCCGGGTCGGGGCGGCGACGGACGAGCTGTGCATACAGCGATCCTCGCCGACTCATGGGCCGAGAGGCCACCACGGGGCCCCAGCCGTTCGGGATCTCCCGCAGAACACCGAGCCGTTCGAGATCAAACGCAGAACACCCAGCCGTTCGGGATGGATCTACCGCAGAGCACCCAGCGCCGGGGCGAACGTCACCAGAACCGGCACCACCGGCGCCAACGCCGCGGTCGTCGCCAGCCCCATGCGCCGGACCGCGCTCAGCCGGTCCGGTGGGGTCAGCAGCCGATGCACCCGCTCGGGCAGATGGCCCCGCGGGGCGGGGGAGGCGGCGAACGCCCCCCGGTCCTCGTTGAGCTCGACCAGCGCCAGCGCGACCGTCAGCCGGCCGTGGCGGCGCGAGGCCATGTCGTCGGCGGCCAGCTCCACCAGCCGGTGCATCTCGCCCCGGAACGCCGCGAAAACCGGCACTTGCGGAAAGCCGCCCGCCAGCGCGGCCGAGCAGTGCAGCAGCCAGTGGTGCCGGGCCTGCGCGTGACCCTCCTCGTGGGCCCGTACGGCGTCCAGCTGACGTCCCTTGAGACGGCGCAGCGCGGCCGTGGTCACCACCAGCCGGGGCGGGGCTCCGGGCAGCCACCAGGCGTCCGGCCGCTCACCCTCCAGCACCACCAGCCGCCCGGCGTCCGGTTCCTCTCCGGGCAACAGCGGTGCCCGAAGCAGCAGTTCGGCGTGTCCACGGCGATTCCGGCGCCGGGCGCCCGCGACCTCCCGCACCAGCATCGCGCCGCTCCACAGCCCGCCCAGGGCGAGCGCCACAGCCGTGGCCGCCGCCCAGGGACCGGCCGCGCCTAGGGCGTAGGCCTCCACGACCGATTCCGGCGCCGGCGCGAACACGTGCCCGCGCACCGCCTGCCAGGCGGCCGCCGCGCTCAACGTCATCGACAGCGCGCAGCACACCAGCACCGCCGCCACCACGCACTGCCACACCCACAGCGCGACCACCGGCTCCCGGTCCGGCCAGTCGGCCCGGGCCAGCACCCGGGGTGCCCCGACGGCGGTCAGCGCGCCGATCAGCAGCAGGACCGCGGGCAACATCATGAACGGCAGCCTATGAGCGGCGCGCCGCCCGGCGGTACGTCTGCGGACGGCAAAGTGACACAGACCACGAGGGGCCCGGCGGCGCACCCTCACATCGCGAGCAGCATCGCCAGCATGCCGATGCCCATCGAAAGCCGACAGGCTCGTGCCAGTTCCGGCCGGTCGCCCCAGCGCACTGGGGCACCCCCGCCACCGCCGCCGGCCGCCGCCGGCAGCAGCCGGGCCCCCGTCACCAGCACATAGGCGGCGAAGTACAGCAGCAGGGCGCCGGTCAGCAGCGGTACCCCGGAGCCGCCGGCCCCGTGTCCGTGCCCGTGTCCGTGCCCGTGGGCCTGCTCCGGCACGGCGGCCATCACCACCGCCATGTAGACCATCGCCGCCGCGCCGACCAGATGGTGCAGGTGGTGGGCGTCGGTCCGGGCCGACCACAGCGCGTTCAGCCCTGCCGCGCCGAACACCACCGCGTAGACCGGCCACGCCCATCCGGGTTGCGGGAACACCGCGGCCGGCACGGCCATCACGGCCATGCCGAAGCCCATCAGAGCCTCCCCGCCCGCGGCGCGCCGCTGCTCCGGGACCCTGCTGCGCATCCGCAGCACACAGTAGGACCCGGTCAGCGCGCACAGCGCCACGAGCATCCAGCCGGGCGATGTCGGTCCGTGCACGCCTACCTCCCCGCCGCAGTGCGTTCCCGTCGCTGGATGCGATGCCCGGGGCGGGCGGAGCGCACGCGAGCGCAAGGGGGTGTACGGGAGCACTCGCGGGAGCACGGCAGGCGGGGTGGTGAGTGGGCGCCGCCCGTCCGGTGTTTCGTGACCGGGGCGTCAGGGCACCTCGCGCACTGTGCGCCGGTGGGTGGAGCGCCGGTCGTCGATCTCCGCCCACCGGTCGCCGTAGACGGTCCCGACGACCTCCGGGAAGCGTACGAAGTCGTGCGGGAAGCCCAGCGGCACCGCGCTCACCTCGTCCAGCCGGGCCACGGCGTCCGCGTCCAGGTCTACGTCGAGACAGCCGAGGTTGTCGGCGAGCCGGCTCTGCAGGGTGGCACCGACGATCGGCACGATGTTCCCCGGCCGCCGCAGCAACCAGGCCGGCGCCACCTGGGCCGGGCTCCAGCCGCCTGCTCCGCGATCTCCAGCACCGCCGTGACCACGGCCTCCTCTCGCGGGTCGGTCCCGGCGTCCGCGCCCAGCCGGCGCGTCTCGCCACGGCGGTACTGCATGCCGACGACGCCAGGAGCTGGAGCGCGCTCCAGCGCAAACCTGCGCCGGGGACCGGTGTCACAGACCCGGCCGGTAGCGGAGCGGATGGTCCGCCGGGACCTCCACGAGCACGATCGGCGTGCCGTCGGGGTCCGCGACCCACATCTCCACCAGCCCCCACGGCTCCTTCACCGGAGGCCGGACGATGTCCACCCCCTCGGCGCACAGCTCCTCGTGGGCCGCCGCCGCGTCCTCCACCTGCAGCCACAGCCGCACCGAGCCGTCCGGCGGTGCTTCTGCGCGGCCGGAGAGCTCCAGGAAGCCGCCGCCCAGGAAGTACACGGTGCCGCGCTCCGGGCCCGTGCCGAACTCGCGGTGGACGGCGAGGCCGAGGCGACGGCCGTAGAAGTCACGGGAGCGCTCGGGGTCGGTGGGCCGCAGCAGGACGCGGCTGCTCAGTACGTGGACCATGCATCCGCACCCTAGTGGCGGCGCTACCCTCATCGGTGCCCCAGCAGCACCGCCAAGACCGGAGACACGCCGTATGGACAGCGCCACCTCCACCTCCACCTCCACCACCGCCCCCGTCTTCCGTGACGCCACCGACGCCGACGTGGACGCGTTGGTCGCGTTGGTCGAGTCGGCCTACCGCGGGGAGACCAGCCGGACCGGCTGGACCACCGAGGCGGACATCCTGGACGGGCAGCGCACCGACCCGGAGGAGGTGCGACAGGTCCTCAGGACGCCCGGCAACCGGCTACTGGTCTTCGAACGCGAAGGCGCGATCATCGCCTGCTGCCGGCTGGAGCACCGCGACGACCACGCCTACTTCGGCATGTTCGCGGTCAGCCCTGCCCTGCAGGGCGAGGGCCTGGGCCGGACCGTCCTCGCCGAGGCGGAGCGGCAGGCCCGCGCGGCCTGGGGCGTCACGGCCGTGCACATGACGGTGATCTCGGTGCGCGAGGACCTCATCTCCTGGTACGAGCGGCGCGGCTACCGCCGTACGGGGGAGCTGACCCCCTTCCCGTACGGCGACGAGCGCTTCGGTGTGCCGCTCCGCTCCGACCTGCAGTTCGAGCTGCTGGTCAAGTCCCTGGTGTGACGCTCACGCGGTGAAGCGGCCGGTGCGCTTGATCTCGGGGTAGTCGGTGGTGGCGCCGTCCAGGCCCAGTGCGCGCACCAGCCGCAGCTGTTCCTGGGTGTTCACCACCCAGCCGAAGACGCGCAGGTCCCGTCTGCGGGCCAGCTCGACGATCTCCAGGGTGAGCCGCCGGATGTTGAGGACGAGCGTGGCCGCGCCGACCGCCGCGGCCCGGTCCACCACGTCCGTGCTGTAGCGGCTGCCCACAAGTGCCGTGCGTACCCCCGGCACCAGCCGGGTGATCTCGGCGAGCGCCTCGTCGTGGAAGGACAGCACCTCCACCCGGTCGACCAGGTCCCGGGCGCGCATGACCTCGGCCAGCGCCTGCGCCGCCCGCACGTCCTTGATCTCGGCCTGGAGCGGTGCCCGCACCGCGTCCAGGACCTCCTCGAACACCGGTACGCGCTCCCCGCGCCCCGCGTCCAGGGTGCGCAGTTCGGCGAGGGTCTGCTCGGAGATCGGCCCGGTGCCGTCGGTCGTGCGGTCCACGTCCGCGTCGTGCATGACGACGAGCGCGCCGTCCTTGCTCAGATGCAGATCTAGTTCGATGACGTCGAGGCCGGCCTGCTCGGCGGCGACGAACGAGCGGACGGTGTTCTCGGGCTCGACGCCCATGACCCCGCGATGACCGATGGTGAGGAAGTTCAAGGTCGCCTCGCTTCCGGTGGACGACGGCGGCCGGAGCCGCGGCCTGGTGCTCTTCGCACGCCATGTACCCGTTCGTACACCGGAGTTCGCATGCACGTCACCGGGGTGGGGAAGTAGCCGTCTGACCGATGACCGACAGGAAAAACTGCGGTGACCATGGGTTTGAGCAGGACGATTTACTGACGGCCCCCTTGCTGTAGGCATCCTTCTGTGCCTACGGTGTCCCCACGGCAGCTTCTCCCGTGGAGGATGGGACATGACGGAAATTCTTGTGCAGGCGGGTACGGAGGGGCAGGTTCCTCCGGTGAGCAGGGTGGTGGAGCACCCGGCCTGGCCCCGGCTCAAGGATGCCGTGGAGCGGATCAGGCCCTGGCAGTCGACGGACGGCTCGATCGACTTCACCGCGGACGGTGCCCCCGAGCGCGCCGACGCCGAGGCCGCCGTACGCGAGGTGACCGAGGCCGTCGAGGAGCTCTCCCCGCTGCTCACCCACGACGCCGACTACCACCAGGCCCTGGTCAAGGACCTCCGGGCCTGGGCCGAGGGCGGTTTCGAGGTTCCCGACTTCCTGGACTCCCTGCTGGCCTTCCAGCCCGCCGCCGACCGCCGCGACGGTCTGCAGCACCTCGTCGTCTTCCCGATGTACACCCAGAACGGCAACCCCGACCGCAATCTCGAAGCGGTCGTGCTGCGCATGGTGTGGCCGGACTGGCTGGCCGAGCTGGAGTCCACCCGCTACGACAACCCGCTGTTCTGCGGCATCACCTTCGAGGACTTCACGTCCGGCTACGACACCAACTCGGCCGTGCTGTTCCCGGAGACCATCGCGGTGCGCGAGGCGCCGGAGCGCTTCACCTGGGGCGGCATCTTCTGCGACCGCGAGGCGGCCCGCTTCCGCCGGGTCACCGAGGCCGCCGTCGACATCCTCGGCCTGGACCTGCCCGAGGACATCGCCGCCATGGTCCACGACCAGAAGCGCTGCGAGGAGGCCTTCGTCCTGTGGGACATGGTCCACGACCGCACCCACAGCCACGGCGACCTCCCGTTCGACCCCTTCATGATCAAGCAGCGCCAGCCGTTCTGGATGTACGGCCTGGAGGAGCTGCGCTGCGACCTCACCGCCTTCAAGGAGGCCGTGAAGCTGCAGGCCGACGGCGTCCCGCAGGCCCGCGACGTGCAGTACGCCGTGCTGTTCGACCGCATGTTCCGCTTCCCGGTCACCGGCGACCGCCGGCGCAACTACGACGGACTCGGCGGCCAGCTGCTCTTCGCCTACCTGCACAAGCACGATGTCGTCCGCTGGACCGACAACAAGCTGCACATCGACTGGCAGCGGGCCCCCGAGGTCACCAACCAGCTGTGCGGCGAGATCGAGAAGCTGTACCGGGACGGCATCGACCGGCCCAAGCTCGTCCACTGGTTCGCGGGCTACGAGCTGGTCTCCACGTACCTCGCGCCGCACCCCGGCTCGAAGTGGGCCAAGGGCCCGGACGCCCTGGACCTGAGCCAGCCGCCGCGCAAGCTCGTCGATGACGTGCTTCCGGACGAGTTTCCGCTGAGCATGTTCTATGAGGCGCTGGCCAAGAAGCTCAAGCATGTGATCGCCTCTACCCGGGGCATCACCGCGGCCGGCGCCGAGCGGGCCGCCGCGTGAGCGACCCCGTCCAGAACACTGCTACGGAGGCGAAGACCATGGGGAACGGGGCTCTCAGCGGTGCGGTGATCGCGGTTGCCGGCGCGGGCGGTCCGGCCGGCCGGGCGGCACTGCTGCGGCTGGCGGAGGCGGGTGCGACCGTCGTCGGCGCCGACAACGACCCGGAGCGGCTGTCGGAGGCCGTGGACGCGGCCCGGTACGCGCGGGGAGGTGCGACCGTCACCGGCGAGACCGTCGACCTGCTCGACCTGGACGCGACCCGTGACTGGGCCAACCGCACCGAGAAGGAGTTCGGCCGCGTCGACGGCCTGGTCCATCTCGTCGGCGGCTGGCGCGGCAGCGAGACCTTCACCAAGACCAGTCTGGACGACTGGGACTTCCTGGAGCTGCTGCTGATCCGTACGGTGCAGCACACCTCGCTCGCCTTCCACGAGGCGCTGCAGCGCAGCGAACGCGGGCGGTACGTCCTGATCAGCGCGGCGGGCGCGACCAGGCCCACCGCGGGCAACGCCGCCTACGCCGCCGGCAAGGCGGCCGCCGAGGCGTGGACACTGGCCATGGCCGACTACTTCCGCAAGGCCGGGGGCGAGCAGGGGCCCACGTCGGCGGCTGCCATCCTGGTGGTGAAGGCGTTGGTGCACGACGCGATGCGCGCCGACCGCCCCAACGCGAAGTTCGCGGGCTTCACGGACGTCAACGACCTCGCCGAGGCCATCGTGGGTGTCTGGGACAAGCCCGCCGCCGAAGTGAACGGACAGCGCCTGTGGCTCACCGAGAAGCCGTGAACCCTCCCAGGACCGACGCGCGTCGTCATCACGACCCGGAGGTCCGCGGTTTCGCCAGCGACAACTACGCCGGAGCGCACCCGGAGGTGATGGCCGCCCTGGCCCTGGCCAACGGCGGCCATCAGGTGGCGTACGGCGAGGACGACTACACCGAGAACCTCCAGCGGATCATCCGCGGTCACTTCGGCCCCACCGCCGAGGCCTTCCCGGTCTTCAACGGCACCGGGGCCAACGTCGTCGCGCTCCAGGCGGTCACCGACCGCTGGGGCGCGGTGATCTGTGCCGAGAGCGCCCACATCAACGTGGACGAGGGCGGCGCGCCCGAACGGATGGGCGGCCTGAAGCTGCTCACCGTGCCCACGCCGGACGGCAAGCTCACGCCCGAGCTGATCGACCGGCAGGCGTGGGGCTTCGAGGACGAGCACCGCGCGATGCCGCAGGTCGTCTCGATCACCCAGAGCACCGAGCTGGGCACCCTCTACACGCCCGACGAGATCCGCGCGATCTGCGAGCACGCCCACGCGCACGGCATGAGGGTCCACCTCGACGGCTCCCGGATAGCCAACGCGGCGGCGTCCCTGGACGTGCCCATGCGCACCTTCACCAACGCGGTCGGCGTCGACATCCTGTCCCTGGGCGGGACGAAGAACGGCGCGCTGTTCGGCGAGGCCGTCGTCGTCATCAACCAGGACGCCGTGCGCCGGATGAAGCACCTGCGCAAGCTGTCCATGCAGCTCGCCTCCAAGATGCGCTTCGTCTCGGTGCAGCTGGAGGCCCTGCTCGCCAAGGACCTCTGGCTGCGCAACGCCCGCCACGCCAACGAGATGGCCCAGCGCCTCGCGGAGGGCGTCCGCGCGGTGCACGGGGTGGAGGTCCTGTACCCGGTGCAGGCCAACGGCGTCTTCGCCAAGCTGCCGAACGAGGTCGGCGAGCGCCTGCAGAAGCGGTTCCGCTTCTACTTCTGGGACGAGGCGGCCGGGGTGGTGCGCTGGATGTGCGCGTTCGACACGACCGAGGAGGACGTGGACGCGTTCGTCGCGGCCCTCAAGGAGGAGATGGCGCGGTAGTCGCCGAGCTCACTGCATAGGTATGCGGTCACCTGAAAAGTCATTGACTGTCAGGTGATCGCTTTCCTATGCTCTCGGGGCATGCAGCTGATCCAGACGGACCCTGACCTATCCGCATATCTGGCCGCCGACGAGGTCATCGACCACCACCACCCGGTGGTCCGTGACACAGCCTCGCGACTCGCCAAGAGCGCGGCGGATTCGTATGACTATGCGCGGAGCGCCTTCGAGTTCGTCCGCGACGCGATCCCCCACTCCCAGGACTCGGGCGACCCGCGCGTCACCTGGCGCGCCTCCGACGTCCTCGCCCTGGGCACCGGCATCTGCTACGCCAAGGCCCACGCGCTGGCCGCCCTGCTGCGGGCCGAGGACATCCCGACCGCGCTGTGCTACCAGAGCTTCGACGTGGTCCACGGCCTGGTCGCCGTACGCTTCCGCGGGTCCTGGCACCGCCAGGACCCGCGCGGCAACAAACCCGGGATCGACGCGCAGTTCTCCCTGGACGGCGAGCGGCCGGCCTTCGTTCCCGACCCGGCCGCCGACGAGTGCGACCACCCCGAGCTGTACGCCGCCCCCCACCCGGACGTCGTGCGAGCCCTGCGGGCGGCCTCCGACCTGCCGGAGCTCTGGGCGACCCTGCCGACCGCGCTGCGCGCCGTCACACCGGTCCGGTGAGCGGCTCCCGCTGATCCGAGGAAGCCGGCCATCTGACGCCGGCCGCCGTCGGCGCGGGTGGCCACCACCGCGTGGCCGGGCTCCCGGCCCGCCACGGGGGCCGCGGTGAGGCGTGCCCACCGCGGCCGTGCGGGGCTTCGCCGGGACCCGGGTGCGCGCGGCGGATCCCGTCCGGTCGGGTCGGTCTGTGGGCGGCGGTGCTGCGCGGGCACCGGCTGCTCGGCGCGTCGTGGTGCCGGCGCCGCCCGCCGCGACCGCCACGGTCGCGCCGCTGCCGCTGCCGCTCACCGACTCGGCGCCGCATTCCTCGCCCCCGTGGCGCGTTCGGCCTGCCGGTCGTTCGCGGGCGGCGTCAGGCCCCGGCCGGCCTCCGGTTCACCGCCCGGACCCTGTCGCCCGCCGTGCGCGGACCGTCGTAGGGGGTCAGCCGGCCTCGGCCTGGCGGACCTGCTCCGGAGTCGGCGCGGTCCCGCCCAGGTGGGCGGGCATCCACCAGGTGTCCTCCGGGCCCTTGGGGCGGACCGGGTAGGCGCGCTGCGCGGCTTCCAGCAGCTCCTGGACGCGCTCGCGCAGCTGGCGGGTGATGGCGCCCGCGTACTTGTCCTTGGACGCCTCGATCGCCTCGCCGACCCGGATGGTGATGGGGGTGTGGCTGCGCCGGAAGTTGCGCGGGTGGCCCTTGGTCCACAGCCGCTGGGTGCCCCACAGGGCCATCGGGACCAGCGGGACGCCGGCCTCCTGGGCGAGCCGGGCGGCACCCGACTTGAAGCTCTTCAGGCAGAACGACTGCGAGATCGTGGCCTCCGGGAAGACGCCGACGATCTCGCCTGCCCGCAGCGAGTCGAGGGCGTGCGCGTAGGCGGCCTCGCCCTGCCCGCGGTCCACGGGGATGTGCTTCATGCCGCGCATCAGCGGGCCGGAGATCCGGTGCCGGAACACCGACTCCTTCGCCATGAAGCGCACCAGGCGCTTCTGCGGGAGCGCGGCCAGACCGTCGAAGATGAAGTCGAGGTAGCTGATGTGGTTGCTGACCAGCACCGCCCCGCCCGTGCGCGGGATGTTCTCCGACCCGGTGCAGTCGATCTTGAGGTCCCAGATCTTGAACATCGTCTTCGCGAGACCGACGACGGGACGGTACACAAGCTCTGCCATGTGCGGGGCGGACCCTTCCTTCTTCTCTCACAGCCTGGAAGAGGGGTCTCTCCGGCGCGGAAAGTTACGCAGCCGTAGGTTTACGGCTTTCGCAGATCGTGCCCCATCAACGGCCGGACAGCCAGTCCTCGTGCCCGTGGGCGGCGAGATTCTCGTCACGTCCGTGCCGGGACCTCCTATCCTCGACGGAAGCAGGAGCGACCAGGTGGGAGGCGGGTGTGCGCGGGCACGACGAGGACCGGCGGCTCGGAGCCGACCGGCTGGGCGGCGAACTCGGCGAGCGCGCCACGCTCGTACAGTTCTCCACCGCCTTCTGCGCGCCCTGCCGGGCCACGCGGCGGGTGCTGGCCGAGGTGGCCGGCCTGGTGCCCGGCGTGGCCCACCTGGAGATCGACGCGGAGGCCCGGCTCGACCTGGTCCGGGAGCTGGACGTCGTACGGACGCCGACGGTGCTGGTCCTCGACGCCGCCGGCCGGATCGTGCGGCGGGCCGCCGGTCAGCCCCGCAAGGCGGACGTCATCGCGGCTCTCGGCCGGGCGTTGTGAGCGGTTCCGGGGCGCGTACGGCCGGTCAGTGAGCCATCTCCCACATCGCGGTACGTACTTGACTGGACACGCTGCCTGTCGTCAGCCTGACCGTATGCGTCAGGAACTCCTTCTCCACGGACGGGTCCACGTCGACCTGCTCCGTACCGCGAGCGCGTGCTGTCCGGGCCGTTGAGCAGCCCCGGACACCCACGTCACCTCTCGCAGAAGGACCACTCCATGACGGCCCTGCCCGACCTCGGCACCGCCCGGCTCGGCTCCCCGGAGCTCCTGCGCTCCGTCTTCCGGCGGCACGCGGCCGGAGTCGCCGTGATCACCGCGCCCGGCGCCGGCGGTCCGGCCGGTTTCACCGCCACCTCGCTGACCTCGGTCTCCGCCGACCCCCCGATGCTCTCCTTCGGTATCGGGACCCGCGCTTCCAGCTGGCCCGCCGTGTCCCGGGCGGACCACGTGGGCGTGCACATACTCTCCGAGCACCAGCGGGACCTGGCCGCCACCTTCGCCCGCAGCGGCGCCGACCGCTTCGGCCCGCCGACCTCCTGGCGCGAGGGCCCCGAGGGGGTCCCCGTCCTCGACGACGTGCTGGCCTGGCTGGTGTGCCGGGTGGTGGCCCGGGTGCCGGCCGGCGACCACCGCATCGTGCTGGCCGAAGTGGTCGTGGGTGACCCCACGGGTGCCGGCCGGCCCCTGCTCTACCACCAGGGTGCCTTCACCGCGCTGCGTGATTGATCACGGGCGCCGGGCCTGCGAAGTCGTCGGGTTCCGGTTACGCTGCGTTGCAAAGGTCACAGTTCAAAGCGCTTGCTTAGCGGGAACGAACTGGGTGTACTGACGAGTAATATTTCGGTCGGAGCGTGGGTCGCCCCGAACCGGGAACGGCCGCTTCAGGCGCCTATGCTGCCTGCAAGTAGGCAGCCGAGAACTGACGATGCAGTAGGAGAGCCGGCGTGAGCTTGAGGATCGTTGTCACTGTGAAGTACGTGCCCGACGCCACTGGCGACCGGCACTTCGCCGATGACCTGACCGTCGACCGGGACGACGTGGACGGCCTGCTCTCCGAGCTGGACGAGTACGCGGTCGAGCAGGCGCTGCAGATCTCCGAGAACTCCGACGACGACGTCGAGGTCACCGTCCTGACGGTCGGCCCCGAGGACGCCAAGGACGCCCTGCGCAAGGCGCTGTCCATGGGTGCCGACAAGGCCATCCACGTCGAGGACGACGACCTGCACGGCACCGACGCCATCGGCACCTCCCTGGTTCTGGCCAAGGCCATCGAGAAGGCCGGGTTCGACCTGGTCGTCTCCGGCATGGCCTCCACCGACGGCACCGGCGGCATCGTCCCCGCCCTGGTGGCCGAGCGCCTCGGTGTTCCTCAGGTCACGCTGCTCTCCGAGGTCTCCGTCGAGGACGGCACGGTCAAGGGCCGCCGCGACGGCGACGCCGCCTCCGAGCAGCTGGAGGCGTCGCTGCCGGCCGTCGTGTCGGTCACCGACCAGTCCGGTGAGGCCCGGTACCCGTCCTTCAAGGGCATCATGGCCGCCAAGAAGAAGCCGGTGGAGTCCTGGGACCTGTCCGACCTCGACATCGAGGCCGAGGAGGTCGGCCTGGAGGGCGCCTGGACCAAGGTCGACGGCGCGGCCGAGCGCCCGGCCCGCACGGCCGGCACGATCGTCAAGGACGAGGGCGAGGGCGGCAAGCAGCTCGCTGAGTTCCTCGCGAGCCAGAAGTTCATCTGAGGCCCGCAACCGCTGACCGCCCCTCAACTTCCGCAAGCAGGAGAGAAGAAGTCCCATGGCTGAAGTCCTCGTCTACGTCGACCACGTGGACGGTGCCGTCCGCAAGCCCACCCTGGAGCTGCTGACCCTGGCCCGCCGCCTCGGCGAGCCGGTCGCCGTGGCGCTCGGCAACGGCGCCGCGGACACCGCCGCAACGCTCGCCGAGCACGGCGCGGTGAAGGTCCTCACCCACGACGCCGCCGAGTACGCCGACTACCTGGTCGTGCCGAAGGTGGACGCCCTGCAGGCCGCCTACGCGTCCGTGTCCCCGGCCGCCGTGCTGGTCTCCTCCTCCGCCGAGGGCAAGGAGATCGCCGCCCGGCTGGCGCTGCGCATCGGCTCCGGCATCATCACCGACGCCGTCGACCTGGAGGCCGGCGACGAGGGCCCGGTGGCCACCCAGTCGGTGTTCGCCGCGTCCTTCACCACCAAGTCCCGCGTCACCACGGGCACCCCGGTCATCACCGTCAAGCCGAACAGCGCCGCCGTCGAGGCCGCCCCGGCCGCCGGTGCCGTCGAGGCCCTGGACGTGACCTTCTCCGACAAGGCCACCGGCACCAAGGTCACCGGCCGTACGCCGCGTGAGTCGACCGGCCGTCCGGAGCTGACCGAGGCCGCGATCGTGGTCTCCGGTGGCCGCGGTGTCAACGGCGCCGAGAACTTCGCGATCGTCGAGGCGCTCGCCGACTCCCTCGGCGCGGCCGTCGGCGCCTCCCGTGCCGCGGTGGACGCCGGCTGGTACCCGCACACCAACCAGGTCGGCCAGACCGGCAAGTCGGTCTCGCCGCAGCTCTACATCGCCAACGGCATCTCCGGCGCCATCCAGCACCGGGCCGGCATGCAGACCTCGAAGACGATCGTGGCGGTCAACAAGGACCCCGAGGCCCCGATCTTCGACCTGGTCGACTACGGCGTCGTCGGCGACCTGTTCGACGTCGTCCCGCAGCTGACCGAGGAGATCAAGACCCGCAAGGGCTGACCATCCGGTTCCTCTGCCGGCCACCGGCTGCACGAGGCCCCCGCGACCGCTCCGGTCGCGGGGGCCTCGGCTCGTCCCAGGCGCAGCGACGCCCGCACCGGGAATGGTCGCTGGGCGCCTGCACGCCCCATCCGTAGGTGTCCACGAGATCCGCGCCACCGTCACGTCGGGTGTCGTGAGGATCCAGTCGCGCTCCGCTTTCCGGCCGGCATCGGCGGTCGGAACCCGTGGAAGGCGCCGTACGACGACCCGCGACGCCCGGCAGCGGGCCGGGCGTCGGTGAGACCGGCGCCCGGGAGGGTGCCGTGGACCCCGCCCCCCGCGGGCGGGGGTGCGCCGAAGCCGCCGTTCACCGCCAGTGGTCCTGAGCGGGTGATGCGCGGCACGCGCCGGGCGATCGGCGCCTCCGCACGCGCGCGTGGTCGAGGCGCGGGCGAAGGCGCAGACCCGCCGCCCACCGCCGAGCCGCTCCCGGAACCGCACCCAGGCGACCACCCGCGGCACGGCCGCGCCCCAGGTAACTCGAACCGGGGAACCCGCGGAGCTGACCTCCAACAACGGCCGGTCCGGCCGGGGGCGCCGCCGGGAAGGGGCGACGCCGGAAGCACGCGAGGAGGTGAGCAGCGGGAGCGTGACGGCTGCCTGCGAGCACGGTGCGCCCTCCCGGGCGACGCCTCGGCCCGCTGCCGTCCGTCCGGTGTGCTCCGTCCACACCCGAGTCAGGATGAGGGGGAGCGGATGGCGAGCGAAAGGGAGGCCGCTGGGTGTTGACCCATGAGAAGATCCACCGCTAGCTTCATTATGCGGATTGTTGATTCCGTAATACGGAAAAGAGAGGGTGTTGGGATGGGTCAGGGCCAGCAGGAGACGGTGGCGACGAGCCTCGCGGACGCCGTCAGGCAGGAGATCAGCGCCTCCCTCGCGCCGGTCGACGCCGAACTGGAGCGTCGCTACCCCGGCGACCCGGGCACCCGCCAGCCGGTCCACACGGTGTACGTGCCCGGCGACCTCTTCGATGCCGGCACCCTCCGTGCGTGGGGCGACCGGGCGCTCGCCGCCCTCGACGAGCACGCCCCGGACGCCGCCGCCTTCGCCGCCGTCCTGGGCCTCCCCGACGACCTCGCCGAACCCGTCTACACGCGCGTGCGCGCCAAGCTGGAGCGGGAACCCGTCGAAGACCTGCGCGTCGACTTCGAGGACGGCTACGGGCCGCGCCCGGACGCCGAGGAGGACGAGGCCGCCGCCCGCGCGGCCCGCCTGGTCGCCGAGGCGTACGCCGAGGGTACGGCGGCGCCGTACATGGGCATCCGCATGAAGTGCCTGGAGGCCGCCGTCCGCGAGCGGGGCATCCGCACCCTCGACATCTTCCTCACCGGCCTGGCCAAGGCAGGCGACCTGCCCGCCGGGCTGGTGCTCACGCTGCCCAAGGTCACCTACCCCGAGCAGATCACCGCCCTGGTGCGGCTGCTGGAGGCGTTCGAGAAGGCGCACGGGCTCACCCCGGGGCGCCTCGGCTTCGAGATCCAGATCGAGACCAGCCAGGCCATCCTCGCCGCCGACGGCACCGCTACCGTGGCCCGCATGATCCAGGCCGCCGAGGGCCGGGCCACCGGCCTGCACTACGGAACCTTCGACTACAGCGCCTGCCTCGGCGTCTCCGCCGCCCACCAGGCCGGCGACCACCCCGCCGCCGACCACGCCAAGGCGGTCATGCAGGTCGCCGCCGCCGGTACCGGCGTCCGCGTGTGCGACGGCTCCACCAACGTCCTCCCGGTGGGGACGACGGAGAAGGTCCATGACGCCTGGCGGCTGCACTACGGCCTCACCCGGCGCGCGCTCGCCCGCGCCTACTACCAGGGCTGGGACATGCATCCCGGCCACCTGCCGACCCGCTACGCGGCCGTCTTCGCCTTCTACCGCGAGGGCTTCGCCGCCGCCGCGGCCCGCCTCGCCCGCTACGCCGGCCGGACCGGCGGCGACGTCATGGACGAGCCCGCCACCGCCAAGGCGCTCAGCGGCTACCTCCTGCGCGGCTTGGACTGCGGTGCGCTCGACGCGGGTGAGGTGTCGGCCGCGACGGGGTTGAGCCGGGCCGCCCTGGAGTCCTTCGCGGCGCCCCGGCGCGGTGATCTCACGGCTTCGGCGCCGTAGGCGGCGAACCGGTCGGCGGCGGGCGCGCACGAGGCCCCTCGCGAGCCCACGGGGGCCGCTCAGTCGGCCGGCGGCAGTTCGCCCGAACCGCGCTCGATCAGCCGGGTGGGCAGCTCGATGCGCTCCGGCACCGTCAGGGCGCCGTCCAGCTGCCGGAAGAGCCGCTCGGCGGCTGTCCGACCGAGCGCCGCCGCGTCCTGGGCGACGACCGTGACCCCGGGCTGCAGCAGATCGGCGAGCTCCAGGTCGTCGAAGCCGACGAGGGCGACCGGGCGGGGCCGCTCGGCGAGCACCCGGATCACGGTGACCGTCACCCGGTTGTTGCCCGCGAAGACCGCGGTGACAGGCTCGGGCCCCGCCAGCATCTCCTCGGTCGCCCGCCGCACCCGCGCGGGATCGGTGGCGCCGAGGGACATCCAGGCGTCCCGGACGGTGATACCCGCGTCCTCCAGAGCGGCCCGATAACCGCGCAGCCGCTCGGCGGCGGTGTGGATGCGGGGCATGTCGCCGATGAAGCCGATCCGCCGGTGGCCGTGCGCGACGAGGTGGGCGACTCCCTCGCGGGCCCCGCCGTAGTTGTCGGACAGGACGCAGTCGGCGTCGATCCGGCCGGCCGGCCGGTCCACGAACACGGTCGCCACTCCCGCGCGGATCTCCGGTTCGAGGTAGCGGTGGTCGTCGCCGGCCGGGATGACCACCAGTCCGTCCACCCGCCGCGCGCACAGCGCCAGCGCCAGTTCCTGCTCCCGGTCGGGGTCCTCGGCGCTGGAACCGTTGATCAGCAGCGCTCCGTGGGCGCGGGCCACCTCCTCGACCGCGCGGCTGAGCGGGCCGTAGAACGGGTCGGCGAGGTCCTCCAGGACCAGGCCTATGCTCGCCGTACGGCCCTTGCGCAGTACCCGCGCGCTGTCGTTGCGGCGGAACCCCAGCGCGTCGATGGCCTCCTGCACGCGCCGCTCGGTCTCCGGCGTGACGCCCGGCTCGCCGTTGACGACCCGGGAGACGGTCTTCAGACCGACTCCGGCGCGGGCGGCCACGTCCTTCATGGTGGGACGGTTGCCGTAACGGGTCACCGAGACACGGTCGGCGACACGGGTTGCACGGCGGGGCGTCTCGGGCACGATGCGGTGTCCTGTCCTGTCGTCCACGGGGACGCACGGACCGCGCCGGCCGCGTTCCGCGACCGTCCCGGACGGCTCCCCGCAGGTCTGCCGCCCGCGAGGATGCGTGAGTCCCTTGCCTTGTATGAGGATGTGGCGTCGAGCATAGGCCCTGGACAACGTTGTCAGATGCGGGGGAGACTGTCCACCGCAATCTCCGGCCCACGTCCCCCACCGCTGGACCGGCCAGCCCATTTTCCGGTTGACGTCGACGGGGAGATCCCAGACTCATGTACACCGACCTCGTGGCCGCGCTCGACATAGGTGGCACCAAGATCGCCGGAGCGCTGGTGGACGGCGACGGCGCGATCCTGGTCCGCACGCAGCGCCCGACGCCCGCCCGGGAGGGCGGCGAGACCGTCATGCGGGCCGTCGAGGAGGTGCTCGGCGGCCTGACCGCGTCGCCGCCGTGGAACCGCGTGAGCGCGCTCGGCATCGGCAGCGCCGGTCCCGTGGACGCGTCCGCGGGCACCGTCAGCCCGGTGAACATCCCAGGCTGGCGCTCCTATCCGCTCGTCGAACGGGTCCGGGCGGTGACCGGTGGGCTGCCCGTGGAACTGATCGGCGACGGCGTGGCGATCACGGCGGCCGAACACTGGCAGGGCGCCGCGCGCGGGCACGACAACGCACTGTGCATGGTGGTGTCGACCGGTGTCGGCGGCGGACTGGTGCTCGACGGCCGGCTGCACCCCGGCCCCACCGGCAACGCCGGGCACATCGGTCACATCAGCGTGGACCTCGACGGCGCATCCTGCCCGTGCGGGGGAAGGGGCTGCGTCGAGCGCATCGCCAGCGGACCCAACATCGCCCGGCGCGCCCTGGCGGACGGCTGGCGGCCGGGGGCCGACGGCGACGTCTCCGCCGCCGCCGTGGCCGCCGCCGCGCGGGCCGGTGACCCGGTGGCCGTGGCCTCCTTCCGGCGGGCCGCGCAGGCGCTGGCCGCGGGCATCGCGGCGACCGCCAGCCTGGTCGAGATCGACGTCGCGGTGATCGGCGGGGGAGTGGGCAAGGCGGGTGAAGTGCTGTTCGCGCCGTTGCGCGAGGCGTTGGAGCACTACGCGACGCTGTCGTTCGTGCGGGGGCTGAGCGTGGTGCCGGCACAGATGGGCACGGACGCGGGGCTGGTCGGGGCGGCCGCGGCGGCACTGGCGCGTGCGCAGGAACGTTCAGGCGGTCCTGCCGTGACCGCCTGAAAGCGCCGGGCCGTCCGCACCTCCGCGCGCGGGCCGGTGCGCCGAACGGCGCGGCCGTACGGCGCACCGGCCCGCGTCCCTTCGTCGGACCACCGTGACCTCTGCGGCGCCGGGCAGTTGAGCCCGGCATGAAGAAGCGCAGCATGCTGGCCATCGCCTCCCTCGCCACCGGGTTCGTCGTCGCGGCCATCACCCCGAGCCACGGGCTGGAACACGACACGATGCTCGGCGACCTGAACGTGGACGACACCCTCAGCGCCGTCGACCACACCCTCGCCAGCGACAGCCTGGCCATGGACGAGGGCGGGCCGGTCCGGACCGACTGAACCGGGCCCTGCCCGTCGCGAGCCACCGGCGCCCGTCAGTAGGGTCTCCGGTGGCTCGCTCTCGGGGGTCGTCTCCCGGAACTGGTTTCCGTGGCAGGGTGGAGCGGGCAAGCCTCAGGGGGCCAACAGAAGAGGGGGAAAAGTGACCGTCGTCTGGATCAACGGCGCGTTCGGTGCGGGGAAGACGACCACCGCACGGGAACTGATCGACCTGATCCCGAACAGCACGCTCTTCGACCCCGAGGTCATCGGAGCGGGGCTCGCGCACCTGCTGCCGGCCAAACACCTCGCCGAGGTGGGCGACTTCCAGGACCTCCCGATCTGGCGCCGCCTCGTGATCGACACGGCGGCCGCGCTTATCGCCGAGGTCGGCGGCACCCTCGTCGTCCCCATGACCCTGCTGCGCCAGGAGTACCGCGACGAGATCTTCGGCGGTCTCGCGGCCCGCCGAATACCCGTGCGGCATGTGCTCCTGGCCCCGGCGGAAACGATCCTGCGCGCCCGGATCGCCGGGCGCGAGGTGCCGCCGGACCTGCCCGACGGAGACATGCGGGTCCGGCAGTGGGCCTACGACCACATCGAGCCGTACCGGGCGGCGCTGGGTTCCTGGCTGGCCGCCGACGCACATCTCGTGGACACCGGCGCGCTCACCCCGCGCGAGGCCGCCACCCGGATCGCGCAGGCGGTCAGTACCGGCACCGCGCGCGTCAGCGACATCGTGCAGACCCCCGAGCCCACGGCGGAGACGCTGGCCGCAGGGGTGCTGCTCTTCGACGAGCGGGGGCGGGTGCTGCTGGTCGATCCCACCTACAAGCCCGGCTGGGAGTTTCCCGGCGGCGTCGTCGAACCGGGGGAGGCGCCGGCCCGCGCCGGAATGCGCGAGGTCGAGGAGGAGACCGGCATCCGGCTCGACGAGGTGCCCCGGCTCCTCGTGGTCGACTGGGAGCCGCCCCGGCCCCCCGGCTACGGCGGCCTGCGCCTCCTCTTCGACGGCGGCCGGCTCGAACCGGAGGCGGTGGAGGGCCTGTTGCTGCCCGGCCCCGAACTGCGCGCCTGGCGCTTCGTCACCGAGGCGGAGGCGGCCGACCTGCTGCCCCCCGTCCGCCACGAACGCCTTCGCTGGGCCCTGCGCGCCCGCGAACGCGGCGCGGCCCTCTACCTGGAGGCGGGCGTCCCCCTCGGCTGAGGCCCTCCGGCCGGCCGCCCGAGGACGCTGCCGGAAAGCCGTGGAGCGGCCCTGCGAGACCCGGGTGACGAGGGCGGCGACGGCCGAGTGCGCGATGCGGCGGGCCCTGGACGCTGCGGGTGACGGTGCGGTGCGGTTCCCGGCGCGGGCGGCTGCCGGGAACCCGTGCCGGGTGCGGTGAGAGCCGTCAGCTCGCCGCGTAGTTGCGCAGGAACAGGGCCTCCGCCACCGACAGGCGCTCCAGCTCGTCGGGGGACACGCTCTCGTTGACCGCGTGGATCTGGGCCTCGGGCTCGCTGAGGCCGATGAGGAGGATCTCCGCCTGCGGGTAGAGGGCGGCCAGCGTGTTGCAGAGCGGGATGGAGCCGCCCTGGCCGGCGTACTGCATCTCCTGGCCCGGGTAGGCGACCGCCATCGCGTCGGCCATCGCCGCGTACGCCGGGCTGTCGGTGTCCGCGCTGAACGGCTGACCCTGGCCGACCTGCTCGGTGCGCACGCGCGCGTTCCACGGCGTGTGCGCCTCCACGTGCGCCTGGAGGAGCTTGGCGGCCTCCGCCGCGTCCACACCCGGCGGCACCCGCAGGCTGATCAGCGCGCGGGCGCTCGCCTGCACGGACGGCGTGGCCCCCACCACCGGCGGGCAGTCGATGCCGAGGACCGTCACCGCCGGCCGGGCCCAGATCCGGTCGGCGACCGTGCCGGAGCCGGTCAGGCCGACCCCGTCGAGCACCTTGGCGTCCGCGCGGAACTGCTCCTCGTCGTACTGCAGACCCTCCCAGGACGCCGTCGGCCCCAGGCCGTCGACCGTCGTCGAGCCGTCCTCCGCGCGCAGCGAGTCCAGTACGCGGATCAGCGCGGCCAGCGCGTCCGGCGCGGCCCCTCCGAACTGTCCCGAGTGCAGATTGCCCGCCAGCGTGTCGACCTGGACCCGGACCATGGTCATGCCGCGCAGCGTGGAGGTCACCGTGGGCAGACCGACCCGGAAGTTACCCGCGTCGCCGATCACGACGGTGTCGGCGGCCAGCAGCTCCGGGTGCGCCTCGGCGTACCGCTCCAGGCCGCCCGTGCCCTGCTCCTCCGAGCCTTCGACGATCACCTTGACGTGCACCGGGACACCGCCGTTCGCCTTCAGGGCGCGCAGTGCGAGCAGGTGCATGATCAGACCGCCCTTGCAGTCGGCGGTGCCGCGCCCGTACCAGCGGCCGTCGCGCTCGGTCAGCTCGAACGGCGGCGTGGTCCAGCCGGACTCGTCCAGCGGCGGCTGTACGTCGTAGTGCGCGTACAGCAGCACGGTGCGCGCGCCCGCCGGGCCGGGCAGGCAGCCGTAGACCGACTGGGTGCCGTCCGGCGTGTCGAGCAGTGCGACGTCCTCGAAGCCCTCGGCGGTCAGCGCGTCCGTGATCCAGCGGGCGGCCGCCTCGCTCTCGCTCCTCGGGAACTGGTCGAAGTCCGCCACCGACTTGAAGGCCACCAGTTCGGTGAGCTCCGCCTTGGCCCGGGGCATCAGCGAGGCGATGGTCTCGGCGATCGGATTCGACGACATGGGCACGCTCCTTGTGGGTGCGACGTTGTACTCCACGCGCGCACGTGTGTGCGGGCGACCGTGCGAGGGTACGCGCCCGGCGGAGCCCCGGGCATCTCCCGGTCGATCCTGCCACGCGGACCTCGGCGATCTCCGCCGTAGGATGCGGGGGACGGAAGCGGCAGGCGGCTGGATCGGGAGCAGTAGACCATCGTGAGCAGCGAGAACTCTTCGGCGGACGACGTGCGGCAGGTATGGGACGTCGTCGTGGTGGGCGCGGGACCCGCGGGAGCGTCGGCCGCGTACGCGGCGGCGGTCGCGGGGCGGACCGTACTGGTGCTGGAGAAGGCGGAGCTGCCCCGCTACAAGACCTGCGGCGGCGGCATCATCGGACCTTCCCGCGACTCCCTGCCGCCCGGCTTCGAACTGCCCCTGCGGGACCGGGTGCGCGCCGTCACCTTCTCCCACAACGGCCGCTTCACCCGCACCCGCCGCTCCCGGCAGATGCTCTTCGGGCTGATCAACCGCCCCGAGTTCGACCAGCAGTTGGTCGAGCACGCCCAGAAGGCGGGCGCCGAGCTGCGTACGGGCGTCACCGTGACCCGGGTGGAGCAGCACGGCTCGGCGGTGCCGGACCGGCGCACGGTCGCGGTCGTCCTGCAGGGCGGCGAGACGGTGCTGGCCCGCGCGGTGGTCGGCGCCGACGGCAGCGCCAGCCGCATAGGAGCGCACGTCGGCGTCAAGCTGGACCAGGTGGACCTCGGCCTGGAGGCGGAGATCCCGGTGCCGGAGACCGTCGCCGAGGACTGGAAGGGCCGGGTCCTCATCGACTGGGGCCCGATGCCAGGGAGTTACGGCTGGGTCTTCCCCAAGGGCGACACGCTGACGGTCGGGGTCATCTCGCGTCGCGGCGAGGGCGCCGCGACCAAGCGGTACCTGGAGGACTTCATCGGCCGGCTCGGCCTCGCCGGCTTCGAACCGAGCCTCTCCTCCGGGCACCTGACCCGTTGTCGTGCCGACGACTCACCGCTCTCCCGCGGGCGCGTGCTGGTCTGCGGGGACGCCGCGGGGCTGCTGGAGCCGTGGACGCGGGAGGGCATCTCCTTCGCGCTGCGCTCGGGCCGGCTGGCCGGCGAGTGGGCGGTGCGCATCGCGGAGGCGCACGACGCGGTGGACACCCGGCGCCAGGCGCTGAACTACGCCTTCGCCGTCAAGGCGGGGCTGGGCGTGGAGATGGCCGTCGGCAAGCGGATGCTGGCGATCTTCGAGCGGCGCCCCGGGGTCTTCCACGCCGCCCTGACCGGCTTCCGGCCTGCTTGGCGGGCGTTCACGGACATCACCCGGGGCGCCACCTCGCTCGGAGAGCTGGTCCGCAGTCATCCGCTGGCCCAGCGCGCCCTGAACGCGCTGGACCGGCGGGCGGCGCCGGCCCCGGCCGACGAGACCGAGTGAGCGGGGCGGGTCACTTCTCGATCGTGATGCGGAAGACCGGGTGGTCCGGGGCCGCCGCGCCGATCTCCTCGTCGGAGGACTTCGCCGTGACGCCCTGGAAGTACTGGTTGACCTCCCAGCCCCACTTCTCCAGGTAGGACCGCAGCAGGGGGAGCTTCTCCTCGTCGGGAAGCTCCACCGCGGTGAACGTCCGGACCCTGCGGCCCACCCGCAGCTCTCCGCCGCCGGCCGCGCGCATGTTGCGCACCCACTGGGAGTGGCCCCGCGCCGACACGAGGTACAGCGCGTCCCGGTAGGTGTGCGGGTTGACCGGGATCCGCTGCATCCGGCCGCTCTTGCGGCCCCGCACCGACAGCTCCGCCGAGCCGGCGATGCTCACCCCGTGCCGGGCCAGCCAGCCGACCAGACGGTTGAACCGAACCGTCAGCGCGCTGCCCTCGCGGTAGTACGGCGATGACGCCATGGTGTGTCCCCGTTCTCCGGTCCCCGTTCTCCGGTTCCCGGTACCCGATGTGATCGCGTGCGGGGGATCACCTGTCCCCCGCAGAGCAGTGTGCAGGGTACCGGCTCCGGCCGTCCGTACTTCCGGGGGAGTACGCGTGATCACCTCGCCCGGCTGACGCCCGCCACGGCGCGGGCCGTCTAGCGTGGCGGACATGGAGGAACAGCAGCCGCCCACGGGCGACCCCGGCGGGGCGCGGCGGCACGGCCTGCCGTGGCGGTACGGCCCGCCGGGGCCCCACCACCGCGCGGAAGGGACCGGCACCCCGCCCCTGCCCTGGCGGTCCACCGCGGTGATCACCGTCTTCGTGCTGGTCGGCTCGGCCTTCGCGGCGCACGCGCAGGCGGGGGAGCGGGCCGGGCTCGACGCGTTCGCGCGGGTGCTGCTGTTCGTGTCGGCCGCCCTGCTGCTGTGGCGGCGGCGCCGGCCCGTGGCCGTGCTGTTCGGCACGGCCGCCGCCACCGCGCTCTACCTGGGCGCCGGCTACCCGTACGGGCCCGTCCTGCTCACGGTGGCCGTGGCCTTCTTCTCCGCCGTCGTCGCCGGGCATCGCGCCGCCGCCTGGTCGGCGGTCGGCATGCTGTGGGCCGTTCACGTGCTGGTCGCCCAGTGGCTGTACCGGTGGCTGCCGCCGTCCGGGGACACGGCCGCGCCCCTCGGGCAGGAGTTCCTGGTCGCCACCTGGGTCGTGGTGATCGCGGCGCTCTCCGAGCTGGCCCGCACCCGGCGCGAGCAGTGGGCCCGCGAGCGCGCGGAGCGGGCCCAGGCCGCCCGCCGCCGTGCGGACGAGGAACGGCTGCGCATCGCCCGCGAACTGCACGACGTCCTCGCGCATAGCCTCTCCGTCATCAACGTCCAGGCCGGCGTCGGCCTCGCCCTGCTCGACTCCGACCCCGAGCAGGCGCGCACGGCCCTGACCACCATCAGGTCCGCGAGCAAGGAGGCCCTCGGCGACGTGCGCCAGGTGCTCGGCACGCTCCGTACGCCCGGTGACGCCCCGCGCGCCCCCGCACCCGGCCTGGACCGGCTGCCCGAACTGGTGGAGCAGGCGGCGCGGGCCGGCCTGACGGTCGAGGTGGAGGGGGCGGCGCCTCGGCTGCCCGCGGGCGCCGACCTCGCCGCCTTCCGGATCGTCCAGGAGGCCCTCACCAATGTCGTCCGGCACTCGGGTTCCCGGCGCGCACGGGTGAGCGTCGACCGGGCGGGCCGGCAGGTGCGGCTGAGGATCGACGACGACGGGCCCGCGACCGGCGCCGACGCCGGGGGCAGTGGCCACGGGCTGGCGGGAATGCGGGAGCGGGCGGCCGCGCTGGGTGGCACGATCGAGGCGGGACCGCGCCCGGACGGCGGGTTCCGCGTGCTCGCCGTACTGCCGCTGAACGGGAAGTCCAGGGAGGACCAGTGATCCGGGTACTGCTCGCTGACGACCAGTCCCTGGTCCGGGCCGGGTTCCGGGCGCTGCTGGCCGCGCAGCCCGACATCGAGGTGGCCGGCGAGGCCGCCGACGGGCAGGAGGCGGTGCGCCAGGCGCGTGAGCAGCGGCCCGACGTCGTCCTCATGGACATCCGTATGCCGTTGCTCGACGGGCTGGCCGCCACCCGGCGGATCACCGGGGACCCGGAACTGGCCGGGGTGAGGGTGGTCGTGCTGACCACCTTCGAACTGGACGAGTACGTCTTCGAGGCGATCCGCGCGGGCGCCTCCGGCTTCCTGGTGAAGGACACCGAACCGGACGAACTGCTGCGCGCCGTGCGGGCCGTGGTCGCCGGGGACGCGTTGCTGTCCCCGGGCGTGACGCGGCGGCTGATCGCGGAGTTCGCCGCCCGGTCCAAGGAGCCGGCGGCCGCCGGGGAGCTGGCCCGGCTCACCGAGCGGGAGCGGGAGGTGATGGCGCTGGTCGGCATCGGCCTGTCGAACGAGGAGATCGCCCGGCGGCTGGTGGTCAGCCCGCTCACCGCGAAGACCCACGTCAGCCGCACGATGGTCAAGCTGGGGGTGCGGGACCGGGCCCAACTGGTGGTGCTGGCCTACGAGTCGGGGTTGGTGCGGCCGGGCTGGCTGGGCTGAGCACCCGGCCGGAACCGGAGCAGTACGGAGATCACCCGGGCCGGGAACAGCAGGGCCGCGAGGGCGAGTCCGGCGCGCGGGAGCAGCCATTCGACCGGCTGCGGAAGCCGGAACAGCAACGCCGGTCCCGCGACCGCGCCGAAGACGACCGCCGCGGCGAACGCGGCGCTGCACAGCGCGTACCCGATCTCCACGGTGATCGCGTCACGGTCGGCCTGGCTGCGTCGTCCTGTCTGCTCGGTCATATGACGCAGTCTCACAGACCGGTGCCCGGCGGGCCAAGAGCCCACCGGGCACCGTCGCGGAGGCGTCCCCCTCAGTCGCGGACCGGCACCCGGTCCGCGTGCGCCTCCTGCACCGTGGACCGGGCGACCACCACCGACGGCCGCGCGCGCCGGGTGCGCAGGCCGGTCAGGGAGATCAGCAGGCCGGCGAGGGCGATGAACGTCGTCACCGTCAGCCCGGGGCGGTAACTGTCCAGCACGGCCTGCGGGGTGGGGTCGGCCGGGGCGTGGGCGGTCACCACCGCCGTGACCACCGCGAGGAAGATCGCGCCGCCCACCTGCACCGAGGTGTTGAGCAGCCCGGACACCATGCCCTGCTCGTGGTCGTCGACCCCGTTGGTGGCCTGGATGTTCAGCGAGGGGAAGACCAACGCGCACGCCGCGCCGATCAGCAGCATCGACGGCAGGATCACCACCGCGTACGCCGGGTCGAGGTCGACCCGCAGGAACAGCAGGTAGCCGGTGGCCATCAGCGCGAAGCCGACGGTGATCAGCCGCGGGGTGCCGAACCGGTCGACGACCGCGCCCATCTTCGTCGCGGAGACCGCCACCAGCGCGCCCGCCGGAAGGAAGGCCAGCGCGGTGTGCAGCGCGGACCAGCCCAGCAGCGACTGCATGTACAGGGTGGCCAGGAACTGGAAGCCGACGTAGGAGCCGAAGAAGGCCATGGCGCCGAGCTGGGCGCGGATCTGGTGGCCCGAGCGCAGCACGCCGAGCCGGACCAGGGGACCGGGCGAGCGCCGCTCCACCAGCACGAACGCCGTCAGCAGCACGGCCACCGCCAGGAACGACAGCAGGGTCCGTGCGGACGTCCAGCCTGCCTCCGGCGCCTGGACGACGGTGAAGACCAGCAGCAGCATGGAGGCGGTGCCGAGGACGGCGCCGGGGATGTCGTAGCCGTTGTGGTCGCGCTCGCGCTCACTGTGCGGCAGCAGCTTCAGGCCCGCGAGCAGGGCGAGCAGCGCGATCGGGGCCGGCAGCAGCATCGTCAGGCGCCAGCTGGCCTCGGTGAGCAGGCCGGAGAGCACCAGGCCCATGGAGAAGCCGGTGGCCGCGCAGGTGGTGTAGATGGACAGGGCGCGGTTGCGCAGCGGGCCCTCGGGGAACGTCGTCGTGATGATCGACAGACCGGCCGGGGCGGTGAAGGCGGCGCTCAACCCCTTGATGAAGCGGCTGGCGATCAGCAGCGGACCCGAGTCGACCAGTCCGCCGAGCAGCGAGGCGAGCGCGAACACGCCGAGGGCGACCAGGAAGACCCGGCGCCGGCCCAGCAGGTCGGCGGTCCGGCCGCCGAGCAGGAGCAGCCCGCCGTAGCCGAGGATGTAGCCGCTGACGATCCACTGCAGGGTCGAGGTGGACAGGTCGAGGTCGGCGCCGATCGAGGGCAGGGCCACGCCGACCATCGACACGTCCAGCGCGTCGAGGAACATCGCGGCGCACAGCACCAGCAGCGTGCCCCACAGCCGGGGGGTCCAGCGGACCGCCGGGGCGGGGGACGCGGAGGAGGGGAGCGGAGAGGTCATGCCGAGGACAATTGCATGCGCGTGCATCGAATGCAAGTGCATTTAATTCGCGTGCAATGAACTCGGTGCTCTGCTACGGTGCCCGGCATGGCGGCGACGAAGGGCGACCAGCAGGCGCTGGTGCGGCAGTGGCGGGACTTGCTCGCGCTGCACGCGCGCACCCAGTGCGAACTCGACCGGGCCCTCGGCGGGCACGGGCTGTGTGCCAGCGACTTCGAGGTGCTCGACGTCCTCGCCGACGACGACGAGGACCCGTGTGTCGGCTACCGGGTGCAGGAGATCGCCGAGGACATCCACCTCAGCCAGAGCGCCCTGTCCCGTCTCGTGGCCCGCCTGGAGAAGGACGGCCTGGTCGAGCGACGCATGTGTCCGGAGGACCGGCGCGGGGTACGGGTGGCCCTCACTGCCAAGGGGCGCGCGCTGCACGGCGAGGTGCTGCCGGTGCAGCGCGCGGTGCTGGGGCGGATGCTGACCCGGGCCGAGGGCTGACCCTCGGCCGCCCCCGGCGGCTCAGCCTCAGGTGATCCCGGACGTCTCACGCCACAGCTCGGCCAGGGAGGCGTCACCGGTCACCGCGGGAAACGGCGCGCGGTTCCACAGCGCCAGGTACAACTCGGCCGCGGGGCCCGCCACTTCGCAGTCGGCCTTCCCCGCGCCGGTCCGCTCGGTCACCGGCGGTTCCGGCGACAGGCGCACGGTCCACACGGCGCCGTCGGTGTCCGTGGCCCGCACCCGCAGCACCCGGGGCGTCTCGCTGCGGACGCGGCTCTTGGGGCGGGCGTGGAAGGCGCACAGCAGCTCGTCGATGCCGTCGGCGGCGAACGCGCTGTCCACGGCGTCGAGTTCGCCGAGCGCCGACTGGGCGTCGACGCGGTGCACGGCCGTCTCGTGCGCCTGCCGCCGGGCCCAGAAGGCCAGCGGGGACGGAGCCGGCAGGAAGGACCAGCACGCGGTGTCGGTCGGCGCGGCGGTGAGGGCCTCCACGAGCGCGCCGTGCCCCGCGCGGAACCAGTCCAGCAGTTCGATGCCGTCCAGCTCGGGCGGGTCGTCGGCGGCGTAAGGCGCGGTGCGGCGCTCGGCGACGAAGGAGGTCGCCCACCGGTGCACCATGCCCGTGTGCCGCAGCAGATCCCTGACCTGCCAGTCGGGGCAGGTCGGCATCTTGGCGTCGGCCCCGGCCCGTTCGGCGGCGTCGGCCAGCAGCCGCCCCTCACGGTCGAGAACACGAACGTACACGTCAGTCTCCATGCGTGGAGTCTGCCGGACAGGGCGGGCCCGAGGGGAGACGGGTCTCAGGGGGTGGAAGCGCGGGCACGCGTGCCGGCTCGGTAAGGAAGAATCGCGCACCCCCGCTGACTTGGTGTTTTACAGTTGCCTCTGGCAGAGCCGACGACTGTGGGACCTGTGAGGTAAATCCGAATCATGGCGACCGAAACGTTTGAGTTCCAGGTAGAGGCCCGTCAGCTGCTCCAGCTGATGATCCACTCGGTCTACTCGAACAAGGATGTGTTCCTGCGCGAGCTGATCTCCAACGCCTCCGACGCGCTGGACAAGCTGCGCCTGGCCGCGCTGCGCGACGACGGGCTGGGTGCCGACACCTCCGACCTGCACATCACGATCGAGGCCGACCAGGAGGCCCGCACCCTCACCGTGCGGGACAACGGCATCGGGATGTCGTACGACGAGGTCGGCAAGCTCATCGGCACCATCGCCAACTCCGGCACCGCGCAGTTCCTGCAGGAGCTCAAGGAGGCCAAGGAGGCCAAGGACGCCGCCGGGGCCGAGGGACTCATCGGCCAGTTCGGCGTCGGCTTCTACTCGGGCTTCATGGTGGCCGACGAGATGACCCTGGTGACCCGCAGGGCGGGCGAGGCCCAGGGCACCCGCTGGTCCTCGCGCGGCGAGGGCACGTACACCCTGGAGAGCGTCGAGGACGCCCCGCAGGGCACGTCCGTCACCCTCCACCTGAAACCGGCCGACCCCGAGAACCAGCTCCACGACTACACCAGCCCCTGGACGATCCGGCAGATCGTCAAGCGGTACTCCGACTTCATCACCTGGCCGATCAGGATGACGCCGGAATCCGGCGAGGGGGAGGAGACTCCCGGACCCGAGACGCTGAACTCGATGAAGGCACTGTGGGCGCGCTCGCGCGACGAGGTGTCCGACGACGAGTACCACGAGCTGTACAAGCACGTCAGCCACGACTGGCGGGAACCGCTGGAGACCGTCCGGCTGCAGGCGGAGGGCACCTTCGAGTACCAGGCGCTGCTGTTCCTCCCCGCGCACGCCCCGCACGACCTGTTCACCCAGGGCTACCGCCGCGGCCTGCAGCTGTACGTCAAGCGCGTGCTCATCATGGACGACTGCGAGGCGCTGATGCCGCCCTACCTGCGGTTCGTCAAGGGTGTCGTCGACGCGCAGGACCTCTCGCTCAACGTGTCGCGCGAGATCCTCCAGCAGGACCGGCACATCCGGATGATCCAGCGCCGGCTGACCAAGAAGGTCCTCGCCACGGTGAAGGACCTCAAGGCGAACGACACCGAGAAGTACACCGCCTTCTGGCGGGAGTTCGGGGCCGTGCTCAAGGAGGGTCTGGTCACCGACCCCGACAACCGCGACGCGCTCCTCGCGGTCGCGTCCTTCGCCAGCACCCGCTTTGACGACGAGCCGACCACCCTCCAGCAGTACGTGGAGCGGATGGAGGACGGCCAGGACGCCGTCTACTACATGACCGGCGAGTCCCGGCAGAGCATCGAGAACTCCCCCCACATGGAGGCCTTCCGGGCCAAGGGCATCGAGGTCCTGCTGCTCACCGACCCCGTCGACGAGGTCTGGGCCGAGGCGATCGGCGAGTTCGACGGCAAGCCGCTGCGATCGGTCGCCAAGGGGGAGATCGACCTCGGCGGGCAGAACGACGGGCAGGGTGACGCGGAACGCGAGAAGCGCGACGAGGAGTACGCGGACCTGCTCGGCTGGATGAAGGAGCGGCTCGGCGAGGAGGTCAAGGACGTACGGCTGTCCTCGCGGCTCACCGTCTCCCCCGCGTGCGTGGTCTCCGACGCCCACGACCTCACCCCGGCGCTGGAGAGCATGTACCGCGCGATGGGCCAGGAGGTGCCGACCGCCAAGCGGATCCTCGAACTCAACCCCGAGCACCGCTTGGTGCGCGGCCTCAACAAGGCCTACCGGGAGCGCGACGACCACACGGACCTCGCCCCCACCGCCGAACTCCTCCACGACCTCGCGGTCCTCGCCGAGGGAGGCCGCCCCACCGACCCGGGCCGCTTCGTGAAGCTGGTGGCGGAGCGCCTGGAGGCGGACCTGTAACAGCCCGACGGGTGCCGTCGGCGACGGCACCCGTCCACGAGCGGTCCCGGTGCCGCGGCGGGCGACGTCGGCCCGTCGAGGAGCGGCGAACGCCGCCCGCTGCGTCCCTCAGGCGACGACCACCCTGATCCCCGTCTCCTCGAAGCGGCGCAGCACCGCGGGGTCGGCCGCCGTGTCCGTGACCAGGGTGTCCACCGTGTCCGCCGCGCAGATGCGGGCGAAGGCGCGCCGTCCGAGCTTGGTGGAGTCGGCGGCCAGGACGACGCGTTCGGCGCGTTCGCACAGGGCCCGGTTGACCGCAGCCTCCGACTCGTCGTGCGCGGCCGCGCCGTGCACGACGTCGAAGGAGACCACACCGAGCACGGCCACGTCGAGGGTGATCTGTCCCAGCACCCCGTCGGCCAGCGGACCCACCAGCTCGTACGACTGGGCCCGTGCCACCCCGCCGGTCACCACGATCTTGAACTGGGGCCGTACCGCCAGCTCGCCCGCGATGTTCAGCGCGTTGGTGACGATGGTCAGCGCGGGCGAGCCGGCCCCCAGGTCGTCGCGCAGGGCGAGGGCACGGGCCACCTCGGTGGTGGTGGTGCCGCCGGTGAGCCCCACTGCCTCGCCCGGCATGATCAGCGCCGCCACCGCCCGCGCGATCCGCTGTTTCTCGGGGGCGCGCCGGGCGGCCTTGTAGCGCAGGGGCAGCTCGTAGGACACGCCGTGCGCGACGGCGCCGCCCCGCGTGCGCACCAGCATTCGCTGCTCGGCGAGCCGGTCGAAGTCGCGCCGGATCGTGGCCGCCGACACCGCCAGCTCGGCGGCGGCCTCCTCGACGTCCAGCCGGCCGCGCTCGCCGAGCAGCTCCAGCAGCGTCTTCCAGCGGGCGTCCCGCGCCATCGACGACCCCTCCGTCCGGCATCCGTCTCGGTGTCCGCAGCGACCCTATCCGAGCCCTGATGCTTGAAACTGCGCGAAACTCAGCCCTATCGTGCAGGAACGAGCATCTCGCGTCGGGGAGGAACACGGCATGACGCATGTCGAGGACGAACTGACCAGCCAGCCGGAGTGCTGGAACCGGGCCGCCGCGACGGCCGCCGACCCGGTGACCGCCCGGGTGCTGCCCGCCCCCGGCGAGCGGGTCGCCGTCGTCGGCTGCGGCACCTCCTTCTTCATGGCACGGTCCGCGGCGGCCCTGCGCGAGGCGTCCGGCCAGGGCGAGACCGACGCCTTCGCCGCCTCGGAGTTTCCCCACGGCCGCGCCTACGACCGGGTCCTCGCCCTCACCCGCTCCGGCACCACCACCGAGGTGCTCGGCCTCCTCGCCCGACTGCGCGGACACACCCCCACCACCGCGATCACCGCCGACCCCGACACCCCCGTCCGCGCCGCGGCCGACGACCTCGTCGTCCTCGACCACGCCGACGAACGATCCGTCGTCCAGACCCGGTTCGCGACCACCGCCCTCACCCTGCTCCGCGCCCACCTCGGTCTGCACACCGGCGCCGCCGTCGCCGACGCCCGCACCGCGCTCACCGCCCCGCTGCCCGAAGGGCTCCTGGACTGCGAGCAGTTCACCTTCCTCGGCCGGGGCTGGACGACCGGGCTGGCCGAGGAGGCCGCGCTCAAGCTGCGCGAGGCGTCACGGTCCTGGGCCGAGGCGTACCCGGCCATGGAGTACCGGCACGGCCCGATCAGCATCGCCGGACCCGGCCGGGCCGTGTGGATGCTGGGCGAGGCGCCCGACGGACTTCCCGGTCAGGTCCGCGCCACCGGCGCACGGTGGGTCGCCGGCCGACTGGACCCGCTCGCCGAACTGGTCCGCGTCCAGCGGCTCGCCGTCGCCCTGGCCGCCGCCCGCGGCCTCGACCCGGACCACCCGCGCCACCTCACCCGCTCGGTGATCCTGGCCCCCGGCACTCCCTGACATCCCCCACGCTGCCGAGGTCCACCCCCTCGCCCCCGAACGTCAGGAGCCACCGTGCCGCTCGCCACCACAGGGGAACTCGTCACCCGTGCCGCCCGCGACCGCAGGGCCGTCGCCGCCTTCAACATCGTCACCCTGGAGCACATCGAGGCCGTCGTCGCGGGCGCCGAGTCGGCCGGTGCGCCCGTCGTCCTCCAGGTCAGCGAGAACGCCGTCCGCTTCCGCCGAGGCAGGGTCCTCCCGCTCGCCCGCGCCGCCACGGCCGCCGCCGAACGGGCCGCCGTCCCCGTCGCCCTGCACCTCGACCACGTCCGCAGCGACCGGCTGCTGCGCCAGGCCGCGGACGCCGGGTTCAGCTCCGTGATGTACGACGCCTCCCGCCTTCCCTACCGCGACAACCTCGCCGCCACCCGCGCGGCCGTCGACTGGGCGCACGCCCGAGGACTGTGGATCGAGGCGGAGCTCGGGCGGATCGACGGCAAGCGGAGCGACGGCGAGCCTCCCCGCGACCCGCACGCCCCCGGCGCCCGCACCGACCCGGTCGAGGCCCGGGCGTTCGTCGCGCACTGTGGCGTCGACGCGCTGGCCGTCGCCATCGGCAGCGTCCACGCGATGACCACCCGCACCGCCACGCTCGACCACGCCCTGCTCGAACGGCTCGACTCGGCCCTGACGGTGCCCCTCGTACTGCACGGCTCCTCCGGCCTGCCCGACGCGGAACTCACCGCCGCCGTCGCCGGCGGCATCGCCAAGGTGAACATCGGCACCGCGCTCAACCTCGCCCTGACGAACGCGATCCGCGCGTACCTCGACGCACACCCCGAGGCGGTCGACTCCCGGGACTACCTCGACGTCGGACGGGCGGCGATGGCCGCCGCGGCGACCCGGCTGATCAGGGTCCTCACGCCCGCTTGACGGCCCGCAGCACCACGAACTTCGCGTCGGACGCGACCAGTTCGCTGTTGCCGAACAGCCGGCGCAGCTTCACGTGATACGCCAGGTGCCGGTTGCCGATCACGTACAGCTCGCCGCCCGGCCGCAGTGCCCGCCGCGCCCCGGTGAACATCCGCCAGGAGGTGGCGTCCGATGTGGCCTGGTGCGAGTGGAAGGGCGGGTTGTTCAGCACGACGTCCACACTGCCGTCCGGCACCCCCGCCAGCCCGTCCCCGACGCGGAACTCCGCTCGCCCCGGGCTCCCGTTGGCCTCGTACGTCGCCTCCGCCGAGGCCACCGCCTGGAACGACTCGTCGGTGAACAGCACGTCGGCCCCCGGGTTGGCCAGCGCCACCGCCGTACCCACGATCCCGTTGCCGCAGCCCAGGTCAACCACCCGGCGCACGCCCCTGGTCAGCGGCAGATGGGTCAGGAAGAAGCGGGTGCCGATGTCGAGCCGGTCGGCGCAGAACACCCCCGCGTGGTTGACCACCGGCCGCCCGGAGACCGCTCCCACCCCCTCCGGCAGGTCGTACCGGTGCGGCCACGGATTGGCGGGCCTGGCCTGCTCCGGATCCGGAGTGCAGAAGATCAGCCGGGCCTTCTGCCGGGCCAGGGAGGTGCGCGTCGGCCCGAGGATCCGCTCGAAGAGCCGCAGCGTCGAGGTGTGGATCTCCTTCACCATGCCGGTACCGATGACGACGGTGTCCGTGTGCACGGCCGGCGCCAGCCGCAGCAACTGGTCCTCCAGCAGCGCCAGGCTCTTGGGCACCCGCACCAGCAGCACGTCGACCCGCGCGGGCGGCGGGTCCTGGGTCGTCAGCAGCCGGACCGCGCCGGGTGCGGCGCCGGCACGTGCCAGGTTGGCCCGGGTCGCCTCCTGTCCCAGATGGGAGTCGGTGATCTGCGTCGGCCGGAACCGCGCGAGTGCCGTGACCAGTGCGCCCCAGCGGTCCCCGAGCGCCACGACCGCCCCCGACAGCGGCACGCCTTCCTCCGCCAGATGCCGGAGCAGATACGCGTCCGAGGCGTCCCAGGCGCGCAGCCGATCGCGGGGGTCCTCGGGGAAGCGGGCCAGGGAGAACTCGCCCCACGGCGTCGTCATACGGTCGTCCACCGGGTCAAGGCTAGCCGAGCCGCAGCTCAGGGGCGGTGGGGGAGGTGGGTGGGGGGATGGGCGACCCGGGGCAGCCTCTTCCCGGCCCGGCCCGGCCCGACTGCCTCGCCCGCCGCGCGGTCACCGACACGCTCGGACCGCGGGCGGCCACGACACCGCCGTACGGCGTCGCGCTGATCAACTGCTACGACGGGGGACACCCGCGGGGAGAGGCACCGCGACGCCGAGGAGCGGTCCGACGCGCCCGCGGTGCCCCTCGGCTTCGGTGAGACCCGCGTCTTGCGGTTCGGCGTCATCCGGGTCCTCGGGTTCGGCGTCATCCGGGTCTTCCTGTTCGGCGTCATCCGCGTCCTCGGGTTCGGTGGCACCCGCGTCTTCGGTCCGGTGACACCCGCGTCCTCGGGTTCGGCGCCCCCGGCGGGTGAGCGGCCTGACCGGCGGCACCGCCGTGGAGCGGATCATGGGAGACTCGCCCTCATGAGCGGCATGGCGGACCCCCGGTCGGCGGGGGAAGGGACCACCTCGAAGACGCGGCTGGACCGGGGACGCGCAGCGCTCGGCCCCGCCTTGCAGCTCGTGCACACCGGGCGGGCGCCCACCCGCGCCGTCCTCACCGCCGAACTCGGTGTCACCCGCGCCACCGCCGGCGCGGTCGCCGCCGAGCTGGAGGCGCTCGGGCTGATCCGGGTCGACGCCCGGCCCACCGCCGCCGCCGGCTCCCAGGGCCGGCCCTCGCACCGGCTGGACATCGCCGACGACGGCCCGGTCGTGCTGGCCGCTCAGGTGCACGCCGACGGGTTCCGTGCCGCGCTGGTCGGTCTGGGTGGGCGGATCGTGGCGACGACCCCGAGCTGCGAGGCAGTGGACGCCGACCCGGCCAAGGTCCTGGGCACGGTCGTCGACGCCGCGGCCGACCTGCTGCGCGCCACCGGGCGGCGCTGCACGGGCGCCGGGCTCGCCGTGCCGAGCGCGGTCGCCGAACCGGAGGGCCTGGCCCTCAACCCGCTGCACCTGGCCTGGCCGGTGGGGGCGCCGGTACGGGAGATCTTCGCCGAGCGAGTGCACGCGGCCGGTGTCACCGGGCCGACCTTCGTCGGCAACGACGTCAACCTGGCCGCGCTCGCCGAGCACCGGCACGGCGCCGGGCGAGGCGCCCGCGACCTGCTGTGCGTGGCCACCGGGCACCGGGGCGTCGGCGGGGCGCTCGTCCTCGACGGGCGCCTGCACACCGGCAGTTCGGGGCTGGCCCTCGAAGTGGGCCACCTCACGGTCAATTCCGAGGGCCGCCCCTGCCACTGCGGCAGCCGCGGCTGCCTGGACGTCGAGGCAGACCCGCTGGCCCTGCTCACCACCGCCGGACGGCAACCCGGGCCCGAGGGCTCCCTGCTGCACCAGGCCGACCAGCTGATCCGCGAGGAGTACGCCGACCCGGTGGTGCGCACCGCCGTCGAGGCCCTGATCGACCGGCTGGGCCTGGGCCTGGCCGGGCTGGTGAACATCCTGAACCCCGACCGGATCATCCTCGGCGGACTGCACCGCACCCTGCTGGACGCCGATCCGGACCGGCTCCGCGCCGTCGTGGCCGACCGCAGCCTGTGGGGCCGCAGCGGGGGTGTGCCCATCCTCGCCTGCTCCCTGAACCACAACAGCCTCGTCGGCGCGGCCGAGCTGGCCTGGCAGCCCGTCCTGGACGACCCGCTCGGGGCGCTGGCGAGCTGACGGACCGCGGGGGCCCGGTTCCGCACCCCGTCCGTCCACCGCCAGGTCGGCGCCGGCCGGCCACCTGGACGAGGCCGGCGCGCACCCCGGACGTGCCGATCCCCTGGGTCAGTTCGGCCACGAACACCTCGGCGAGCCGCCGGCGCGGCCCCCGCAGGGCCGCCCCGTTGTAGTGCGCTGCCTCGTGCAGACCCGTCGCGGCCACCACGTGCACGCCCGACTCCCGTGCCGGCGGCGGCAGATGCGCGGCCCGCCGCCCCATCCCGTACGGCGTCCACTACACCAGGGCCGCCCCGCTCTCCGCCCGGAAGGCGGCCGGTGCCGCCCGCGCGTCGGCCACCGCGGCCGGCTCCTGCCCGGCACCCGCGGACTGCTGAGGAACAGATGGTCGTGGGTGTCGCGGAGACCCCACCGTCCGGGCGGCAGGCCGCCGAGCACCCTACGGACGGCGGGCGGTCACCACTGGCGCCCCCGGGGCAGACCCGGGCGCCCCGGCGCGGACAGGTGCAGCACCTGGAACAGATCGCCCTCGGCCTTCGGGGCGTCGTGCTCCCACAGCGAGAACTGCACGACCAGCCAGCGCCCGGTGTCCACGGCCGCCGCGGCCAGGACCGCTCCGTCCTCCCGTGCCAGCCGCCCGGTCTCGGCCACCACCTCGGCCACGACGTCCGCGAGTGCCGGCCCGTCCGGCACCGGCCGCAGCCGCCGTACCGCGAACCGCGCGTCCGCGCCGGCGGCCGTCCCCTCCTCGTACGCCAGCCCGGACCACTGCCGGGCGGCGGGACGCCCGAAGTCGTCGGCCACCCCCTGGAAGCCGCCGCCCCACAGGAACGCGTTCATGCCCGCCACGGTGCGCCACAGGTAGAACGGGGCGTACTGGTTGACCGGCGAGCCGTGCACGCCGCGTTCCCGGACCAGGTAGGCCTTGAGGCCGAGGCCGTCCCACCGGTCGAGCAGATGCCCCTTGCCGGCCACCCGTCGGCGGATGACGTCCATGTCGTAATCGGCGGGCAGGGTGATCTCGTACTGCAGGGCGTGCAACAGGGCCTCCCCAGGGCTCAGCGGGTGGGACGGAGCAGGGCGAGCAGCCCCCGGACAGCGGCGTCGAAGGCGGCCGGCGAGCGCGACGCGCGGGCCAGGACGTATCCGCCCTGCACGGTGGCGACGATCGTCGCGGCGATCTCCTCCCCGTCCAGGCCGGGGCCGAACTGTCCCTGCTCCACGCCCTCTTCGACGAGGCCGGCCAGCCGCTCGCGCAGCCAGTCCAGGGTCTCGTCGACCGGGGCACGCAGCTCGTCGTCGGCGATCACGTCCGGGTCCATGGTCAGCCGTCCCACGGGGCAGCCGCGCAGCACGTCACGCTCGCGCAGCAGGTACGCCCGGATCCGGTCGTACGGGGTGCCCTCGCCGTCGAGTACGGCACCGGCGGCGGCGCGCATCTGCTCGGCCGTGCGGCGGATCGCGGCCGACGCCAGATCTGGCTTGCCCTTGAAGTGGTGGTACATGCTGCCCTGGCCGGCGCCGGCGCGCTCCAGGATCGCCTTGGGGCTCGTGCCCACGTAGCCGCGCTCCCAGAGCAGTTCGCGGGTGGACTCGATCAGTCGCTCGGCGGTGCTCATGAAGACAGTGTACATACTAGTAGTTACAAGCGTCCGGCTCGCACGGGAGCGAGCCCCGGACCCTGGCGTACTCCGCCCGTGGTACCGGCACTGCCGCCGGTCGTACGACGACTGCGGCCCCCTGTCCGCGCGAGTCTCGAAGGGTCACCGAGGAAACCACCAGGGAGATGACCGAGATGCAGACCCTCGCGCACTGGGACGGCGGACCCGGCCCGTGGATCCTGTTCTTCCCGCTGATCTGGGCGGCCGTCGTCGTCGGCGCCGTCACTCTGCTGCGCCGCACCGTGTGGCGCGGCCGCCGCGGCCCGTGGGGCGTCGGCCCCGGCCCCCGCCCGTCGGGGGACTCGCCCCTCGCCGTGCTCGGGCGGCGCTTCGCCTCCGGTGAGATCGACGAGGACGAGTACTGGCGGCGACTGTCCGTCCTGGACGAGCAGTTCGGCCGCGCCGGCCACGGGGGAGCGATGTGACCGCGCCGGGGCGTCGCGCGGTGCGCCGGCGCCACGCGCCCGGGCGGGGATCCGCCCGGGCGCGTCGGCGGTCTCCGCCGACCGGCCGGCCCGCCGTTCGACGGCAGGCAGCCGAGGGCGGTCTCACCGCCCGGTCAGCCGGCGACGGCGGACCGGGCGGGAGCTTTGGCCGGCCGATGGACGTCGACCTGCTCGACGTCCGGGAACCGGACCGCCGTGGTCTCCGCCGTCGTACGGCGAGGCAGTCGCGCCGGCCGGGCCGGTGCCGAGGTGGTGGTCGGCAGAGTGAACCAGACCACCTTCCCGGACTCGCCGTCCGGGCGGGCGCCCCAGCTCTCGCTGACCGCGGCCACCATGGCGAGCCCGCGCCCGCGGGTGGCGAGCGCGTCGCCGTCCGCGGTGTCCTCCACGACCGGAAGCCGTGGATCGTGGTCCCGCACCGAGACGGTGAGCCGGTCGAGCAGCAGCTCCATCTCCACGACGCATGTCTTGTCGGACCGGGCGTGCCGGTGGACGTTGGTCAACAACTCGGTCACACCGAGCGCGGCCCGGTCTATCAGGGGATCAAGATGCCAGTAGCGCAACTGCGCCGATACGATTCTGCGGACCTGGCCGATCCGCGACGGCAGAGCTTGGAGCTCCACCGCGCAGTGCCTGCTTGGGTTGCTGATCACGGCTGCGACTCCCCGACGTGAGGTCCGGAAGAACACGGAGTTCGGATCGATCCAGCAGGGGCCCTGCACCAAGCGGTCGCCTGCTGTCGTGGCCGGCGGGCTGGTTCGCAGCGTTATCGCCGGTAAACCCAGAGTGACGTGACAACAGCGTGCCGCAGGAGGGTCCCGACCGCAACTCGCGTCCCTCGCGTCACTCCCGCCGCGCGAGCCGTCAACGACCGCCTCCCGCGGCCCGCCGCACGGCCTCGACGAACCGGCGCGCCGCGGCCGGCCCGGGCTCGCCCGGCGCGGGTTCGTCCTCGCCCAGCGTCAGCAGGTACCGGTGGCCCGCGAGGTCGGCCACCGCCCGGTCCTCCGGGACGAACCAGGGCCGGGAGGCGCGCACCGCCCGCGCCGGGGCGCTGTCGATCTCGATGCCGCGACTGTCCAGCAACTCCACCCGGCCGCCGCTGATCCGGATCTGCCCCGCCCTGGTGAGCGAGCGCAGTCGCCGCCCGATCCGCACGCCCGTCGCCGTGAACTCCGGCTCCGCCATGCCGCCCAGCCCCCTTGTGCCTCGTGGTGCCCCGTGCGCGGTGCCGGCTCCCCGCTGGACCGGAGACCGGCTCCTGCCGTGATCGCGTGTGCGCCCCCGTGCGGTGCAGTCTGCCCCCGCCCGACGGCGAGCACCAGTGCGTGCGCCGGCTCGGCCGGATCCGTTCGGAGCACTCACCCGAATGCGCCCCTTCGATGTGCCGTACAGCCGTCCCCGGGGGTTCCCCAGGGCTGGCTTTGAGCCGCCCAAAGAGGCGTTTATGCAGGTGGGGAGGCGTGCGGAAGGTGCTTATGATCGGTGCGTCGGCCGCGCCTGGTGCGCCGTCGGCACGCAGCGTAAGGAGCCCCGCCGTGCCCACCCACCAGCAGACCCGTTCCGGCGCCACCCTCGACGTCGACCACACCGATCCCACCTACCGCGACTGGCTGAAAGAGGCCGTCCGCAAGGTTCAGGCCGACGCCAACCGCTCGGCCGACACCCATCTGCTGCGCTTCCCGCTGCCGGAGCACTGGGGCATCGACCTCTACCTCAAGGACGAGTCGACCCACCCGACCGGCAGCCTCAAGCACCGGCTCGCCCGGTCCCTGTTCCTCTACGGCCTGTGCAACGGCTGGATCCGGCCGGACCGCCCGGTCATCGAGGCGTCCAGCGGCTCGACCGCCGTCTCGGAGGCGTACTTCGCCAAGCTGATCGGCGTGCCCTTCGTCGCGGTCATGCCGCGCACGACGAGCGCCGAGAAGATCCGCCTGATCGAGTTCCACGGCGGCCGGTGCCACTTCGTGGACGACTCGCGCCGGATGTACGAGGAGTCCGCCCGCCTCGCGACGGAGACCGGCGGCCACTACATGGACCAGTTCACCTACGCCGAACGGGCCACGGACTGGCGCGGCAACAACAACATCGCCGAGTCGATCTTCCGCCAGCTGGAGCTGGAACGGTTCCCCGAACCGGCCTGGATCGTCGCCACGGCCGGCACCGGCGGCACCTCCGCCACCCTCGCCCGCTACGTGCACTACATGCAGTACGACACCCGCATCTGCGTCGCCGACCCGGAGAACTCCTGCTTCTTCGAGGGCTGGACGACCGGCGACCCCGAGGTCACCTGCGACTGCGGCTCCCGCATCGAGGGCATCGGCCGCCCCCGCATGGAACCCAGCTTCGTGCCCGGCGCCATCGACCGGATGATGAAGGTGCCCGACGCGGCCAGCGTCGCCGCCGTACGGGCCCTGGAGCGCACCATCGGCCGCAAGGCGGGCGGCTCCACCGGCACCGGCCTGTGGAGCGCCCTGAAGATCGTCGCCGAGATGGTCGCGGCGGGACGGCGGGGCAGTGTGGTCACGCTCCTGTGCGACCCGGGCGACCGCTACCTGGACAAGTACTACTCGGACGCGTGGCTGCGCGAACAGGGCCTGGACATCGCGCCGTACACGGCGGCGATCGAGTCGCTGCTGGAGACGGGCGTGTGGTCGGCGGACCGCGCGTAGCGCCTCCCGTACGACGGGGGCGGACGGTGCTCACCCGCTCGGCAGCCGCCGGTCCAGCGCCGTCACCGCTTCCCGGAAGGCCCGCCCCAGCCCGGGCCGGGCCAACCGCAGCGCCGCCCGGAACGCCCTCGAACCGTCCGCCGCGAACGTCCACCGCACCCGCGACCCCCGGCCCGCGGCATCGATCCGCCACTCCTCGACCAGGGCCCGCGCACCGGGCGCGTTGGTGACGTCCACCCGGTACGCGTACACCTCGGGCCGCGTGGCCACCAGGACGGTCTCCTCGAACCGGGTGCCGCCGCGCAGCCAGACCTCGCGCCCGCCTGCCGTCGGCCGGGCCCTGCGCACCGCCGGGAACCAGTCGGCCCACCCGGCGACGTCCTCCGCGAGCGCCCGGAACACCGCCTCGGGCCCGGCACGCACCTCCCGGGCGAACACCAGGCGTACGGGCGCGGACTCGACGAAGTCCAGCCCCACCGGGCGCAGACCGCGGGCCATGGTGACGCCACCCCCTTCGACGACGGGCGGCGTCACCCTAGCCGAAGCCCCGTCAGATGTCTGTACCGTCGTCGGGCTCGCCCGCCACCACCACCCGCAGATGGTCGGAGATCTCGGCGCGCGCCTCCGCGGCCAGCCCCGCGTCCGTCACCAGCGTGTCGACCTGGTCCAGCGTCGCGAAGGAACTCAGCCCCACCACACCCCACTTGGTGTGGTCCGCGACCACCACCACCCGGCGCGCCGACTGCACCAGCCGCCGGTTGGTCTCCGCCTCCGCGAGGTTCGGCGTGGACAGCCCGGCGTCCGGCGATATGCCGTGCACCCCGAGGAACAGCACGTCGAAGTGGAGCGTCGCGATCGCCTGGTCGGCCACCGGGCCCACCAGCGAGTCGGACGGTGTGCGCACCCCGCCGGTCAGCACGACCGTCGCCGCGCCCTGCCGCGGCCCGGAGGTGCGCTGTGCCAGGTGGAAGACGTCGGCGACCCGTACCGAGTTGGTCACGACGGTCAGGTCCGCCACGTCCACCAGCTGGTGGGCCAGCGCGTACGTGGTCGTACCGCCCGACAGTGCGATCGCGCTGCCCGGGGACACCAGCGCGGCGGCCGCACGCGCGATGTCCTCCTTGGCACTCTGCTCCAGGCCCGACTTGGCCTCGAACCCCGGCTCGTGGGTGCTCGCCTCCACGACCGGAACCGCGCCGCCGTGCACCTTCTCCAGCACGCCCTGCCGGGCCAGCGCGTCCAGGTCGCGGCGGACCGTCATGTCCGACACGCTGAGTTTGCGCGTCAGTTCGTTGACGCGGACACCACCACGCCGCCGGACCTCGTCCAGGATCAGGGCGCGACGCTGCTCGGCGAGGAGGTTCTGATTCTCACTCACGTACGCTCCGGTCCTCTCGCCTCAAGCCGATACCCTCCGTCCGACACGGTCGCGCACCCGCGGCGACGAGGACGTCCCCGGTCGGGCGCGTGCGGGCGTCCCATCCTCGCACGGCGGGGTGCGGGACGCGCCACCACCCACCCGACGCGCGCATGTCACCTCCGGGGCTGTCCGGGGCGCACGCCGGGCACGCCGCGGGCCTGCCCCGGACACACGGCGGCCCGATCCTCGGGGGAGATTCGGTGACAACGGGTGTGGAGCGCGCCCCGAGCGGAGATCCTGTGCCCGCACGGAGACATCCGCCCGCGCGTCACGGGGGAAGTGCGTATCAGTGGAACGTGTCCTGACCGACGGGGCCGCGAGCCCCGACCGCCCCACCGGATCCCGAGCCGCCCTGGAACTCCTCGTCCACGGGGTGGGCGGCGCCACGCCCGAGAAGATGCTCAACGATCCGCGCACCGTGCGGATCACCGGCGACGACACGGCCGCCGTCCACCGGCGCGCCGACGACGTCGACGCCGAGTACGGCCCCGCGGGCCGCCGCGACCGGCCCGTCCCCGAGGCCTACGTCTGGTCCAACCTCACCTCCGGCAACGGCACCCGCGCCCTGTGGCTTGTGCTGCTGCCCTTCATGGTCGTCAACCTCGCCCACTGGATGCGCCCCGCCACCGAAGGGCGCGTCCGCCTCGTGCGGGTGTACGGACTGCTGGTCCGGCTCGCGGCGCTCAGCCTGACGGTGCTGCTCGTCGCCGCCGCCTGCGAGGTCGCCCTGGACCTCACCGCCTGGCAGTGCGCGGGCACGCGCGCGTGCGCCGCGCGCCACACCTGGCTCGGCTTCCTGTCGCCCGCCTCCTCCCGCGACGGCTGGTGGAGTCTGCCCGGCCGCCGGCTCGCCCTCGCCGCGCTGGTTCCGGCGGCCCTCACCGGACTGCTGTGGTTCCTCTCGCACCGCACCTGGCGGGCGTACGAGTCCCAGGAGCCGCTGGCACGCGCGCCCGAACCGGTCGACCGGCTCAGCCCGACCGCCCTGAGTCGTCCGGGGTTCTGGTACGGGCGCCGCCTGGTGGCGCGGCTGCGCGCCGCCCACACCTCGGCCGGGCTGCTCACGGTGGCCGCCGCCGTCGCCACGGCGGCCGCGCGCGAGGACCGCAGCCCCGGGGGCCCGGCGCTGCTCGACACCCTCGGCTGGCTGCTGCTCGGCGGGCTGGGCGGCGGCGGCCTCGCCGTCCTGTGGGCGGTGTGCCGCCGAGGCCGCAGCGAACACCGGCTGGACCGGGCGCTGGACCGGCACCTGGTCCGTGGCCTGCCGTCGGCCGCCCTGCTGCTGCTCGTCCTCACCCTGGTGTACGCCGGCTGGTCCCGCCCCGGGTGGCAGTCGGCGGACCGGCTGCCCGGGGACGTCACCTTCGGCGCCATCGCCCTGGTCCAGGGCTTACTGGTGCTCGCCCTCGCCGTGGTGGCCCGCGTCCTGCACCGCGGCTCCACCGCGCCCACCGGAACGCCGGCCCCCGGGACCACCTCGCACCAGTGCGTCCCGCCGGCACCGGACACGGACCCCGGCCGACGGCACCCCGGGAGGCTCGACGGCCCTCCACTGGACGCCGTACCCGGCCAGGCCGGGCCTGCGGGCGTGGAGACGCGCGGAGCGGGCTCACCTGGCGGGCGTTCCAGGTCGGCGGTCCCGGGGGACGAGACGGTCCGCCGGGCAGGAACGGACGGCGCGGGCGTACAGCCGACGGGCTCGATGGACCAGGAGCGGCAACTGCCACGAGGAGACGAGCAGCCTCGACGGGGGACCCGGGCGAGTGAGGGTGCAGCCCCGCCGACCGGCCGCACGCGGGCCGCCGACCCGGACGCCGAGGGCGGGCCGCGCATCGAGGAGGCCCCGGACGCCGAGGAGACTCCGGACACCGAGGAGGCTCCGGGCGCCGAGGGTGAGCGTGACGCCGGTGCCGTCGACCGGGCCGCCCTGCGCGGGCTCGCCGGTCCCGCCGTCGTCATGCTGGCGTGCGCGCTGGGCGGGTTGATGTCCGGTGGTGTGGCCCAGCGGGTCGGCGACTGGCTGGACGGCACCGGAGGGTCGACGCCCGGCCCCCCGGTGATGCTGACCTGGCAGGCCTCGGTGATCCCGGCCGTCCTCCTGGTGCTGCTGGCACTGACCGCGCTGCTCGGCCGCCGCGCCTGGCTGCTGGCCCGCGCCGAGCGGGCCGCCGTGATCCGGGACTACTCGCTCCGGCAGGGTGACACCGCCCGCACCGGGGCCATCGCCCGCGCCCGCGCGATGGCCACACTCACCGACCGCGCGCCCCTGGTCGTCGCCGTCACCGCCGCCGCCACCCTGCTCCTCGGCGCCGGCGCCCTCGTGGGCTCATGGCTGAGCGGCAGAACCCCCATCGGGGCCACCGAGGACGCCTACCCCTTCGTCCACGGCGCCGCGCACATCGCACAGGCGCTCGGCTCCTGGCTGATCGGGCTCGGCTTCCTGCTCTTCGTCACCTGGGGCCGCCGCGCCTACAAGGACGCCGCCGCGCGCCGCACCATCGGCATCCTGTGGGACGTCGGCACGTTCTGGCCCCGCGCCGCCCACCCCTTCGCCCCGCCCTGCTACGCCGAACGCGCTGTCCCCGACCTGACCTGGCGGATGGCGACCTGGACCCGGGAGACCGGCGGCCGCCTGGTGATCTCCGGGCACTCCCAGGGCAGCGTGCTCGCGGCGGCCGCCGCCTGGCAGCTGGAACCCGGCGCCCGACGACGCGTCGCCCTGCTCACCTACGGCTCTCCGATCGAGCGCCTCTACGGCCGCTGGTTCCCCGCCCACTTCGGTCCTGTCGCCCTCGCCGCGCTCCACGAGGACGTCGACTGCTGGCGCAATCTGTACCGGCTCACCGACCCGATCGGCGGCCCGGTCCGACTGTGCGGGCACTGCGGTCCCGCGGTCGACCGCCCGCCCCTGCGCGACCCGCTGGAGTACGGCCGTACCGGACGCCACCCGCTGCCCGCACCGCTCCTCGGCCACTCCGACTACCAGGCGGACCCGGCCTTCGCCGAGGAACGGGAGCGTCTGCTGGCCCGGCTGCGCCCCTGAGCCCCCGCCGTCTTCGCGCGGGACGGCGGCCGGCCCGGGGACGTGCCGAGCGGCCCGGCAGCGGAGAGTGCGTTCAGCTCAGCTCCGGCAGGTCCTCCGCGTACAGCAGGGTCAGGTCGTCGGTGCTCGGCTCGGTGACCTGAGCGACCCGGCTCGCGTGGCGCTCCACCATCGCCTCGAAGGTCTGGCGGGCGGTGCGGCCGTTGCCGAAGGCCGGGCCCTTCGGGAGCGCGGTGAAGTACTTCAGCAAGGCCTCCGCCGCACCCGGCGCCAGCCGGTACTCGTGTTCCTCGGCCTGCTGCTCGACGATGCGCAGCAACTCCTCGGGGCCGTAGTCGCCGAAAGTGATCGTGCGGGAGAAACGGGACGCCACCCCGGGGTTCACGGAGAGGAAGCGCTCCATCTCGGCGGTGTACCCGGCGACGATCACCACGACCGCGTCGCGGTGGTCCTCCATCAGCTTCACCAGCGTGTCGATGGCCTCCTTGCCGAAGTCGCGCCCGGCGTCCTCGGGGGAGAGGGCGTACGCCTCGTCGATGAACAGCACACCGCCGCGCGCCCGTTCGAAGGCCTCCTGGGTGCGGATCGCGGTCGAGCCGATGTGCTCGCCGACCAGGTCCACGCGGGACACCTCGACCAGGTGGCCCTTCTCCAGCACGTCGAGCGCGGCGAGGATCTCGCCGTACAGCCGGGCGACCGTCGTCTTGCCGGTGCCGGGGGAGCCCGTGAACACCAGGTGCCGCTTCACGGAGGCGGCCTTCAGCCCCGCCCGCTGCCGACGCCTGCCCACCTCGATCATGTCGATGAGCGCGCGCACCTCGCGCTTGACGCTGTCCAGGCCCACCAGCGCGTCGAGTTCACCGAGGACGTCCTTCGAGGTCCGCACCGGCTGCTCCGGCGCGTCCGCACCCAGAACGGCGGCCGGCGGGTCCGACGCGGTCGGCCGCTGCTCCGGGACGGAACCCAGCAGGCCCGCTGTCACGCCCGCCGTCTCCACGGCCGTCTCCCGCACCGCGGGCACCGGGGTTCTGAGGCCCGCTGACTCGTCGCTGGTGCAGTCCTCCACATCGGGTCCCGCCCCCGGCGCGGTGTCGACGCCGTCCGCGAACTCGTACCCGCCGCGCGCGCAGCGCTCGGTGCGGCACCTCCTCAGCGTCGTACGGCAGCCGTCTATCACGTGGAAGCCGTAGCCGCCGCTGCCCGTCACCCGGCAGTGCAGGAAGCTCCCGCGGCCACCGGCCGACACGTAGAAGCCGGCCTCGGCGGGGGAGTCGACCGTGCACCGCTCGACCGTGGGATCGGCGCCCTTGGTGACGATCACCCCGGTCTGGGTGCCGTCCACGGTGCAGTTGGCGAGGGTGCCGCCGCTGCCGTGGTCGCGGAACCAGGCACCCGTCGCGGCGTCCCGGATGCGGCAGTCGTCGAGCTGGGCGGTCGCGCCGTCGCTCACCGACACCGCGGTGTTGCGCACCTGGAAGAGGTCGCTGTCGACGACATCGGCGCGCGAACCGCGGTCCAGCACGAACAACGCGTCCGGCACGTCGTGCACCCGGCAGGAGTCGAGCACGGCGGTCGCGCCGTCGCTGACCCACACCGCCGGATAGTCCCCGGTGCTGTCGAAGATCTCGCACTGGTTGGCGTCCACGCGGGTGCCCGGGTCCCACACCGACAGGCCGTTGCGCCCGAACTGACGCACCGTCGTGCGGGTCAGGGTCAGCACCGAGCGCGAGCGCAGGTCGATCGCGTTCTCCGGGATGTCGTGGATACGGCAGTCGGCCAGCGTGAGCACCGCGTCGGTGTCGAGGGTGACGCCGTCGGCGGTGGTGCGGTGCACATCGCAGTCGGTGAGGTGCGCGGTGGCCCGGCCGGTCACCTGCACCCCGCTGCCGCGTACCTCGTAGACCTCGCAGCCCACCGCCTCCAGCGCGGAGTTGTCACCGGTCGCGCTCAGGCCCGTACCGGCCGCGTGGTGCACCCGGCAGCGCTCCAGCCGGGGGTGGGCGCCGCCGCGCACCGCGACCCCGGCCTGGCCGGCCGCGAGGACCTCGCACTCCTCGAACACCCCGCCCCCGCCGTCGAGTACGGCGATGCCGACGCCCGCGGGATTGTCCACCGCGCACCGGCGCACCGTCGGCCGCGCCATGCCGCGCACCTCGATGCCGGCCGCCGAACGGGTCACGATCCGGAGGTCCATCAGCTCCGGCGTGCCCTCCTCGACGAGTACCGCGGGCGCCGCCGCGTCCTGGCCCTCGACATGCAGGTCCTGCACCACCGCGGAGGCCCGCACCGTCAGCGGCACCCCGTCCACGGGCGCGATGCGCACCGACCCGGGGGAACCGTCCGGTCCGCGCAGGGTCACCGCCCGCTGCACCACGAGGTTCTCCCGGTAGGTCCCCGGGGCGACGGTCAGGACGTCACCGTCCGCCGCGGCCTCCAGGGCGGCGGCGAGCGACGCGTACTCACCCGTGCGGCGCCGCCACCGCGATGTGCCGGTGTGCGTCACCTGGACCGTGCCCTGTGCCATGGTGTTGCTGTGCCCCCACCTCGTCGTACCGGTTGGCTCGTTCGCCGTCGGGGCGCACCCCGGTGGCTCTCCCTCGTGCGCGGGTCGATGCCGAAAGCCTCGGCCGGTCCACCGTAGCGTGCGCGCGGGCGGTGAGTTGACCAGAGGCGGAAGGCGGTCAGCTGCCGGCGCCGGTCCGGCCCCAGTCCGGGCCCGCCCGCTCCCATGCCTGGTCCCAGCGTTCGTACCGGCGGCGCATCAGGCACCGGACCACGGTGCGCCGGGCCGCCTCGCCGGCGCCGGCGGCGAGGAGCGCGGCGCCGAACCCGGCGAGGACTGCATGGACGGTGGCCGTGGCGGAGTCCAGCGGGCGGGCGGCGACCCGGCCCTGACGGTCGGTCCATATGCGGAACCGGTCACCTGCCCGCGGTCGGGCGATGCCGGTCAGCACCGGCTGCCGGCGCAGGGTGCCGTCGGGGGCGGACCACTCGGCGAGCACCCGCGTGCGGGTGCCGCGTCCGGAGCCGCCGTCGGGGTCCGCCCGGAACGGGGACTCGGCAGTCCGCCGCACCACGGTTGCCGCCACCTCGTGACGGGAGGCGTGCTGCTCGCGCACCGACCGCTGCAGGGCCGCGTATGCCGCCTTGCCGGTCAGGACTCCCGCGACGGGCGCGAGAAGGAGGATGAGCAGGAGCACGGTCAGGGCGGTCCAGGCCTCGACCAGATCCGTCGTACGGCACAGCGGGTTGTGCCGCCAGCGCCTGAGCCCGCCGATCGCCCGCATCGTCCCGCACCCCCTCCCGCTCCGTGACGGCCCCCGCCCGAGCCGCCCGCCCGGGACTCCGGGACGAAGCGGGGGATACCACCGGCTCGCGGGCCCCCTCGCGAACCGCTCACGACCCGCCAACGAGCGGGGGACGCGGCGGGGTTCCCGCCGAGCGGGAGACGAGGGGCCGGGCCGTGCGGGGAGCACGGCGGGGACCTCGCCGGGTGCGGAACTCCGGGCGCGTCGAACGGTTCGGTCAGCCCACGGCCTCGACGGGGTCGCCGATCCGGATGGTGCCGCGGGCCAGCGGGACCAGGTTCTGCCCGAAGACCAGCTTCCCGTCCCGGCGGCGGTGCCGGCCCAGCGTGCGCAGGGGCTCGGCGCCGCGTGCCGCGGTGCCCTGGTCGGTGGTGGTCACCAGGCACCGCCCGCACGGCTTGGCGACCCGGAAGGGCACCGCGCCGATGGTCAGCCGGGTCCACTCGTCCTCGGCCCACGGCTCGGTGCCCGACACGACCACGTTCGGACGGAAGCGGTTCATGGGCAGCGGGCCCTCCTGAGGGTGGTCACCGCCGGCGATGAGCGCGTTGAGGGCCTCCAGGGAGGCGGTGGTGGTGACCAGGAGGGGGAAGCCGTCCGCGAACGAGACGGTCTCACCGGGCAGGGCGTACTCCGGGGCGAGGGGCCGACGCCCCGCGGGATCGTCCATATGGACCAGCCGCACGTCGGCGCCGAGATGGGTGCTGCACCAGGTGTGCGCCGCGGCGCCGGCCGGGACCGCTTCCACCTTGTCGCTGAACAACTCGACGGGAACCGTCTCCCCCGGCTCCGGCACGGCCACGTCCAGCGACGGCAGACCAGGGGCGGACAGCCGGACGCCGCCGCCGGGCAGGGGCTCGGCGGCGGCCAGGGCGAGGCGCGGGTGCCGGCGTTGCGTGACGACCCTTCCCCCGTCGTCGATCAGCGCCCAGCGCCGGTCTCCGGCCAGGCCCCAGGGCTCCACGACGGCCTCCCGGGGTGCCACGCCGCGGGCCGCCTTGACCGGATGGACATGAATCGACAGCAGTCGCGCCTCAGTCATGACGCCATGGTGCCAGGTGGCACCGACGGCGAACGGCCGAGGCTCAGTAGCCGCGGTACTGCTGGTTGTTGTACGGATCCTGGTAGGGCGCCGGACCCGGCCGCGGGGCCGCCGGGCGCATCGCCTCGTACCCCATGCCGGGCATGCCGGCCCGGGGCTGCTGCATCGGGCCGCCCTGCGGGCCGGGATAGCCGCGCGGCGCGGTGGCCTGGGGCGGGATGTAGGCCGCCGCGGGTGCCTGTTGCAGCGGGGCGGGCTGCGGCGCCTGCGGGTACCCGTAGGAGGGGTGGGACGGGGCCGCCGGGAGAGCGGGCAGCGCCGAGGGGAGCGCGGGCAGCGAGCTGCCCGTGTCGTACGCGGCGGGGACCCGGATCGGGGCGATCTGCGGGGTGCCCCGCTCGGCCACGAGCGAGTCGTAGATCGGGGTGTCCGGGAAGGAGGCGGACGAGTAGTAGCCGCCACCATAGGTGGAGCGGGGGGAGGTCATGGCACATAAGTTAAGCCCACGATGTGCTGGTTGGGGAGACCGATAAGAGGGTTGTTTTCCGTGTCGGCAGGGGCTCGGGATCCCCAATGCGAGCGAACTTGGGAAAAAGGGGCAGCGCGCCGGATGTAAATCGTGTAAAGCCCGAGTTCTGGAGGGGTTACCGGCGGTCTGCGCGGTCCGTTGCGACGCCCCCGGTGGGCGTACGCCGCCTCGCGCAATAGGTTGACCATGAAAAGAAGCGAGAGACGCACGAGGGGGCGGACATGTCGATGTCGAAGGGTTCCAACACACCGGTGCCGACCACGGCCCTACGGGTCGAGGTGGGCTGGCGTACCGGACCCGGCGTGCCCGACGCCGACGCCTCCGCGCTGTTGCTGGCCGGACGCAAGGTCCGCTCCGACGCCGACTTCGTCTTCTACAACCAGCCCGCGCACTCCTCCGGGGCGGTCCGCCACGAGGGCAAGCGCACCGCCGGCGGCCAGGTGACCGACACGCTCCTCGTCGACCTCGCGCGCGTGGAGGGCCCTGTCGAGACGGTGGTCCTCGCGGCCTCCGCCGACGGCGGCTCCTTCGGGCAGGTGCCCGGCCTGTACATCGAGGTCCGCGACGCCGCCCGGGGCGACGTCGTCGCCCGGTTCGACAGCACCGGAGCCGGCACCGAGACCGCGTTCGTCCTCGGCGAGTTCTACCGCCGCCAGGGCGCCTGGAAGTTCCGGGCCGTCGGCCAGGGATACGACACCGGGCTGGAGGGACTGGCCACCGACTTCGGGATCACGGTCGACGAGCCGCAGCACACGGCGCCGCCCGCACCCCCGGTCACCATGCCCTCGCCGCCCGCACCCCCCGTCACCATGCCCTCGTCGGCCGCCGCCGCGCCGCCGCCCCCGGCCGCGCCGCCGACCCCGCGGCCCGCAGCGCCGGTACGGCTGACCAAGGTGACGCTCACCAAGGCGGCGCCGTCGGTGTCGCTGACCAAACAGGGCGGCACCTCGGGGGCCCTGCGCGTGAACCTGAACTGGCAGACCCGCAAGCAGTTCTCCGGATGGGGCAGCAAGTTCGGCCGGGCGGTCGCCCTCCACAACGACCTCGATCTCGACCTGTGCGCCCTGTACGAACTCGCCGACGGCCGCAAGGGTGTCGTCCAGGCGCTCGGCAACGCCTTCGGCGCCCTGCACCACCCGCCCTACATCCACCTCGACGGCGACGACCGCACCGGCGCCGTCGCGAGCGGCGAGAACCTCACGGTCAACCTCGACCACCGGGACGCCTTCCGGCGCATCCTCGTCTTCGTCACCGTCTACGAGGGCGCGCGCTCGTTCGCCGACCTGCACGCCACCGTCACCCTGACCCCGCAGCACGGCGCCCCCGTCGACTTCTCGCTCGACGAGTGCACCGTCCCGTCGACCGTGTGCGCGCTCGCCCTGATCACCAACCAGGGCGGCGACCTCGTCGTGCAGCGAGAGGCCCGCTACCTGGTGCCCGAGCGCGGGGTCAGCCCGCAGCGCACGGTGGACCACGCCTACGGCTGGGGCATGAACTGGACCCCCGGCCGCAAGTAGGGCCCGGCGCCCGGTCACCCTTCGTCGGTCACCGCGTCCGGACGGGCGTAGGTGCGGCCCTTCCACGCCGCGCCGCGCCCCCGGTAGTGCTGCACCGCGCTGTCCACCGTCATCAGCAGGTAGAGGAACGCGGTGAAGGGCAGCAGGGGAGCGAGCCACAGGGGCTGACGGTAGTAGCGGAGCATCGGCACGTACGTCCCCGTCATCACCAGCCACGCCAGGCCGCCCGGCACCGCGGCCGCCGGAAGGCCGAGCCCGAGCCCGGCGACCAGCGCGAGCGGCGGCACCAGATACACCACTGCCAGGCCCAGCACCGTCCCGGCCAGCAACAGCGGACTGTGCCGCAGCTGCGCGTAGGCGCTGCGGGACACCATCCGCCACAGGTCGCCGAGGCGCGGGTACGGGCGCACACTGGCCACCCCCTCCGCCAGCCCCAGCCAGATGCGCCCGCCCCCGCGCTTGACCGCCCGGGCCACCGCCACGTCGTCGATGACGGCGTGCCGGACGGAGTCCGGGATCCGCGCCCGCTCGGCGGTCCGGGCGCGGATCAGGACGCAGCCGCCCGCCGCGGCCGCCGTCCGGCGCCCCTGCCGCGCGATCCACCGGAACGGGTACAACTGCGCGAAGAAGTAGACGAACGCCGGCACGACCAGCCGCTCCCAGAGGCCGGCCACCCGCAACCGCGCCATCTGCGAGACGACGTCGAAGCCGCCGGCGTGCGCCGCCGCCACCAGCGTGCGCAGGCTGTCCGGCGCGTGCGCGATGTCGGCGTCCGTCAGCAGCAGGTACTCCGGCTCACCCGAGCGTGCCCGCGCGATCCCGTGCCGCACCGCCCACAGCTTGCCCGTCCAGCCGGCCGGGGGCTCCCCGCCCGGCGACACCACCGTCAGCGGAAGGCCACCGTGCCGCCGTGCCAGCGAGCGTGCCAGATCCCCGGTGCCGTCCGAGCTGCCGTCGTCCACCAGGAGGACCTCCGCCCGCCCGGGATAGTCCTGCGCCAGCAGCGAGGGCAGACTGGCCGGCAGCACGGCCGCCTCGTCCCGGGCCGGCACCACGACGGCGACGGACGGCCACCGGCCTGGATCGGCGCGCAGCGGCAGCCGGACATCGGTGCGCCAGAAGAAGCCCTGACACAGCAGCAGCCACAGCCAGGCGGCGAGAGACACGGCGGCGGTCCAGGCGATCCACTCGTTGGCGCTCACCCGCGCAGTCTGCCCCACTCGACCGGCCCGAGGGCGTCCATCGTCTATCGTGGCCGGGTGAAGATCGCGCTCATGGACTCAGGGATCGGGCTGCTGGCGGCCACCGCCGCGGTGCGGCGGCTGCGCCCCGACGCCGATCTGGTGCTCTCCCTGGACCCCGACGGCATGCCGTGGGGGCCGCGCACCCCACAGGACCTGACCGGGCGTGCCCTGGCCGTCGCCGAGGCTGCCGCCGCCCTGCGGCCCGACGCCCTGGTCGTCGGCTGCAACACCGCCACCGTGCACGCCCTGACCACGCTGCGCGCCCGCCTCGAACCGGACCTCCCCGTCATCGGCACCGTCCCGGCGATCAAACCGGCCGCGGCCGGCGGCGGCCCCGTCGCCATCTGGGCCACGCCCGCCACCACCGGCAGCCCCTACCAGCGCGGCCTGATCGAGGACTTCGCCGACGGCGTACCGGTCACCGAGGTCCCGTGCTGGGGCCTCGCCGAGGCCGTGGAACACGCGGACGAGACCGCCGTCGCCACGGCCGTCGCCGCGGCCGCCGCCCTCACGCCCGACGACGTCACCGGCATCGTCCTCGGCTGCACCCATTACGAACTGGTCGCCGAGCGGATCCGCGCCGCCACGTGCCGGCCCGGCGGCCCGGAGCTCACCCTGTACAGCTCGGCGGACGCCGTCGCCGCCCAGACCCTGCGCCGCATCGGTGCCCGGCCGGAGCCGGACGCCCCGGCCTCCGGCACGGTCACGGTGCTGCTCAGCGGCCGCGAGGGCGACCTCCCGGCCGCCGCCCTGGCCTACGCCGAGGGGCGGCTGCTGCGGACGGTGAGCGCCGCCCAGCCGTACTGACCCGTGAGGTGGTGGACGCGGCCGGCGCGGTCACGCTGCGCGACGCGCTCCCCGCACAGCGAAACCTGAGTAACCTCATGGGCATGAGGCAGCAGGCCCCCGGCGAGAAGGCCCCCCACCCCGACATCTGGACCGGACGCGCCACCAACCGGTTCCAGTGGGTAGCGGCGCTCGTCGGCGCGGCTTTCATGGCGCTCGGCATCGAGCTGGCCGTGGACGCCCCGTGGACCTCCGGGACCGCCGCCCTCGTGATGGCCGTCGTCGGCTGTATCACCGCCGGGCTGCTGGTGATGTTCGGCACCCTCGCCTTCGTCCACGTGGACCTGAGACTCGACAAGGAGTCCGTCGAGGTGCGCTGCGGCCACATGGGCGTGCCGCGCCGCCGGATCCCGCTCTCCCGTGTCGTGGGCGCCGACTTCGCCCCCCACATCACCCCGCGCCACTGGGGAGGCTGGGGTTACCGCTGGCGGCCCGAGCAGGGCACCGCCGTCGTCGTACGGCGCGGCGAGGGTGTGGTGCTGCGGCTGGGGGACGGGCACACCTTCACGATCACCGTGGACGACGCGGAGGCCGCCGTGCACGCCATTCGCACCCGTCTGCGCCCCACGAAGCCCGGTACCGCCCACTGAGCGGCGGCTGTCGCAGCGGGTGCCGTGGTGGGGGACGGGTGCCGTCGCCGATCACCGTGGGTGGCGCGAGGGCCGCGGCACGCGCCCTTCACGCCCCGTGAAGCCCGGCACGACGCCCGGTACCGCCCACCGCGGCGCGGTGGGCGGGGCGAGCGGCTTCGGGTGGGTCGCTCCGGCACTGTCCCGGCCTCGCCGGCCGGCCCGCTCGGCCGACGGTGATCGACACCGTCCTGTCCGCCGCCCGGCCGCCCGCCGTACACTCCCACAGTGACCGTCACCGCAACGCCCGTCGGCCCGTCGGACCAGATGGAACCCCGCAACGCGCGCGTGTCGCGCGCCGCGCGGCTCCGTCGGCTGGTTCCGGCCGCCACCGCAGCGCTCGCCGGAGTGCTCCTGTACCTCAGCTTCCCGCCGCGCCCGCTGTGGTGGCTGGCCCTGCCGGCCTTCGCCGTGTTCGGCTGGGTGCTGCGCGACCGGACCTGGAAGGCGGCCCTCGGCCTCGGCTACCTCTTCGGCCTGGGCTTCCTGCTGCCGCTGCTGGTGTGGACCGGCGTCGAGGTCGGTCCAGGACCCTGGCTCGCCCTGGTGGTCGTCGAGGCGGTCTTCGTCGCGCTGGTCGGCGCGGGCATCGCCGCGGTGTCGAAGCTGCCCGCCTGGCCGGTGTGGGCGGCGGCCCTGTGGACCGCCGGCGAGGCGGCACGCGCGCGTGTGCCCGTGGGCGGCTTCCCCTGGGGCAAGATCGCGTTCGGTCAGGCCGACGGCGTCTTCCTGCCGCTCGCGGCGGTCGGCGGCACCCCGGTGCTCGGCTTCGCGGTCGTCCTGTGCGGCTTCGGCCTCTACGAATGCGTCCGTCTGGCGCTCGCGCGGCGCCGCGCCGACGAGGTCCGCCGGTCGGCCGCCGCGCTGGCCGTGCTCAGCCTGGCCGTGCCCGTGGGCGCGGCCCTCGCCGCCCGCTCCCTGGTCAGCGACCGGGCCGAGGACGGCACCGCGACCGTCGCCGTCATCCAGGGCAACGTGCCCCGGCTCGGGCTCGACTTCAACGCCCAGCGGCGGGCCGTGCTCGACTTCCACGCGCGCGAGACGGAGCGGCTGGCCGCCGAGGTCGCGGCGGGCAGGGTGGAGCGCCCCGACTTCGTGCTGTGGCCCGAGAACTCCTCCGACATCGACCCCTTCGCCAACCCCGACGCCTCCGCGGTCATCGCCCACGCGGCCAAGGCGATCGGCGCCCCGGTCTCCGTCGGCGGTGTCGTCGAGCGGGACGGCAAGCTCTACAACGAGCAGATCCTGTGGGACCCGGCCGAGGGCCCCACACAGACGTACGACAAGCGGCAGATCCAGCCCTTCGGCGAGTACCTGCCGATGCGCTCCCTGATCGGCGCGATCAACGAGACCTGGACGTCGATGGTCCACCAGGACTTCAGCCGGGGCACCACACCGGGCGTGTTCACCGTCGACGGCACCAGGATCGGGCTGGCCACCTGCTACGAGGCCGCCTTCGACTGGGCCGTGCGCGACACCGTCACCCACGGCGCCCAGCTGATCTCCGTACCCAGCAACAACGCCACCTTCGACCGCAGCGAGATGACCTACCAGCAGCTCGCCATGTCGCGGGTACGCGCCGTCGAGCACAGCCGCACCGTCACCGTGCCGGTGACCAGCGGTGTCAGCGCGATCATCCTGCCGGACGGGACGATCAGCCAGAAGACCGGCATGTTCGTCGCCGGCCACCTGGTGCAGAAGGTGCCCCTGCGCTCCTCCGAGACCCCCGCCACCCGGCTGGGGATCCTGCCGGAGATCGCCCTGGTGCTCGTCGCCGTGGGCGGCCTCGGCCGGGCGGTCGCGACGGGCGTGCGCGGGCGACGCGCCGCCGACCGCTAGCCGGAGGCTCTCCCGGTCCGGGGACTTCCCCCGCGGACCACGGCATCGGCCGATTAGGGTCGGTGCCATGGCAACTCCCGAGTTCATCCGCGCCATCAGGACGTCCGTCGGCCACCACCCCCTGTGGCTGCCCGGCGTCACCGCGATCGTCTTCGACGAGCGGGGCAGAGTCCTGCTGGGCCGCCGTTCGGACACCGGCAAGTGGTCGGTGATCGGCGGCATCCCCGAGCCGGGCGAGCAGCCCGCCGCCTGCGCGGTGCGGGAGGTGTTCGAGGAGACCGCGGTGCGGTGCGTCGCCGAGCGGGTCGTCCTCGTCCAGGCGCTGGACCCGCTCACGTACGACAACGGCGACGTCTGCCAGTTCATGGACATCACCGTGCGCTGCCGCGCCGTGGGCGGCGAGGCCCGTGTCAACGACGACGAGTCGCTGGAGGTCGCCTGGTTCGAGCCCGACGCCCTGCCGGAGCTGGCCGAGGGCGGACTGTTCCGGATCAAGCAGGCCCAGTCCGACACACCGACATGGTTCGACCCTATGAGCGCCGACTGAAGTATGGGCGCGGACCACATGGGAGGGGGCTCTGGCGCTGCCTAGGGTCGGCACATGACCGCGCCCAGTCCCTTCCCGGCTCCCCCCACCCCTCCGCTCGACCTCGACGGCCGCACCGCCCTCGTCACCGGCGCCGCGGGCGGTATCGGCCGCGCCTGTGCGTTGCGGCTGGCGGCCGCCGGGGCCAAGGTACGAGCGGTCGACCGCGACGCGGCCGGACTCGACGCCCTCGTCACGGCCGCCGCCGGACTGCCCGGCTCCGTCGCGCCCCACGTCCTGGACCTCACAGATCTGGACGCCACCGAACACGCCGCCGCCGGCACCGACATCCTGGTCAACAACGCCGGCCTGCAACGCGTCAGCCGCCTGGAGGAGTTCCCGCCGGACGTCTTCCACACGGTGCTGACCGTGATGCTGGAGGCACCGTTCCGGCTCATCCGCGGCGCCCTGCCCCATATGTACGGACAGGGCTGGGGCCGCATCGTCAACGTGTCCTCCGTGCACGGGCTGCGCGCCTCGCCGTACAAGGCCGCCTACGTCGCCGCCAAACACGGCCTGGAGGGCCTGTCCAAGACGGCAGCCCTCGAAGGCGCCGCGCATGGTGTCACCTCCAACTGCGTGAACCCCGGCTACGTCCGCACCCCCCTGGTCGAACGGCAGCTCGCCGACCAGGCCCGCGAGCACGGCATATCCGAGGAACGCGTCCTGACCGAGGTGCTGCTGCGGGACAGCGCCGTGCGGCGGCTGATCGAACCGGCGGAGGTCGCCGAGGCGGTCGCCTACCTGTGCGGCCCGCACACCGCCTTCGTGACGGGCACCTCCCTGGTGCTCGACGGTGGCTGGACGGCCCACTGAGCGGCCCCGCCGCGCTTGCTCCCGGAGTTTTCCACAGGGCTGACGAAGCGGCCCGGTCATGGGTGATCCTGTGAACATGTCCCGCGATCACGTGCAGTCCGCCGAGCGTCCCGCCGAAGACGGCGCGGCGCTGCCCGGCGGCGCCGAGACGCCGTACCTGGAGCTGCTGGCCCGAGGGGCGGCCGCCGAAGCCTACGAGCAGCCGGTGCTGCGCGCCCGCGCCGCGGGCCGGCCACCGGAGCACACCGCCGCGCTGGAGCACGCCAAGCTGCTGGCACTGCGCGTCCGCGCGGAACTGGAGGGCCGGCGCCGACGGGAGGCCGAGCTGTCCGCGCTGTTCGAGACCGCCCACGACCTGGCCGGACTGCGCGACGTCGACGCCGTACTGCAGGCCATCGTGCAGCGCGCCCGCTCCCTGCTCGGCACGGACGTCGCCTACCTCAGCCTCAACGACCCGGTCCGCGGCGACACCTACATGCGGGTCACCGAGGGCTCGGTCGCCGCCCGCTTCCAGCAGCTGCGCCTCGGCATGGGAGAGGGGCTCGGCGGCCTGGTCGCCCAGACCGCCCGCCCCTACGTCACCGACGACTACTTCCGCGACGAGCGCTTCCGGCACACCACCGCCATCGACGCCGGTGTACGCGACGAGGGCCTGGTGGCGATCCTCGGCGTGCCCCTGATGCTGGGACCCGGTGTGATCGGCGTGCTGTTCGCCGCCGACCGGCGCGCCCGGGTCTTCGAACGGGAGCAGATCGCGCTGCTCGGTTCCTTCGCCGCGCTCGCCGCGTCCGCCATCGACACCGCCAATCTGCTCACCGAGACCCGCTCAGCGCTCGCCGGCCTGGAGCGCGCCAACGAGATCATCAAGGACCGCAGCGGGGTCATCGAGCGCGCCTCCGACGTCCACGACCGGCTCGCCGAGCTGGTCCTGCGCGGCGGTGGCGTCCATGACGTCGCCGCCGCGGTCGCGCAGGTCCTCGACGGCACCGTGGAGTTCACCGAGGCCACCGCCGCACCGGCCGACGCGCTGGAGGCCTCCCGCGCCGAGGGCCACGCCGTACGGCACGGCAGCGAGTGGATCGCCGCGGTCGCCGCCGGCGAGGAACTGCTCGGCGCCCTGGTGCTGCACGGCCACCCCGGCCTCGACCCCGTCGACCAGCGCACCCTCGAACGCGCCGCCATGGTCACCTCGCTGCTCCTGCTCGCCCGCCGCTCGGCCGCCGAGGCCGAACAGCGGGTCCGGGGCGAACTGCTCGACGACCTCCTCGACGCCCGCGACCGCGACCCGCGCCTGCTGCGCGAGCGCGCCGACCGGCTGCACGCCGACCTCGACGCCCCGCACGTCCTGCTCGCCGCCCGCCTCGACACCGTGGCCGCCGACGCCGACCAGGAGGCCGCCGCCCGGCGACGCCTGTGGTCCGCCGCCTCCCACCTCGCGGCCACCCGGCACGGCCTGGCGGCCGCCCGCGACGGCGGCACCGTCCTGCTGCTGCCGCTCGCACCCGGCGACGCGGCCACCGACCTCGCCCGCCGCACCGCCCGCCATCTGGGCACGGCCGTCCGTGAACCGGTCACCGTGGGCGCCTCCGCTCCCGTGGACCGGCCCGCGGTCCGCCCCGACGCGGTGGTCGCCGCCTACGCGGAGAGCCGTCGCTGCCTCGACGCGCTGCGGCTGCTCGGCCGCTCCGGCGACGGCGCGGCGGCCGACGACTTCGGCTTCCTCGGCCTGCTGCTGGCCGGGGAGAGGGACATCACCGGGTTCGTCGACCGCACCATCGGCCGGGTGGTGGAGTACGACGAGCGCCGCGGCACCGACCTGGTGCGCACCCTGGACGCCTACTTCACCTGCGGCATGAGTCCGGCCCGCACCAAGGACGCCCTGCACGTCCATGTGAACACGGTCGCCCAGCGCCTGGAACGCGTCGGCAGGCTCCTCGGCGACGACTGGCAGGACCCGGCCCGCACCCTGGAGATACAACTCGCCCTCCGGCTGCACCGATTGTCCGCCCCGGCACCGCGGTGACCCCGCACGCCAGGGGCGTACGGGGTCACCGTTGCCCGCGGCCGGGCCCGGCTGTCAGACGGTGCGGGCCTCCACCTCGGCCGGCGCCGGCGCGGTATCGCCCTCCGCGGGGGTGTCGAGGTCGGCGAGATCCCGGTTCCGGGTCTCCCGGGCCACTCCGACGGCTACCAGGGTGAGCAGCGCCGCGGCGATGACGTAGAGGGCGATCGGGGTGGAGCTGCCGTAGTCCGACAGCAGCGCGGTGGCGATCAGCGGGGCGGGCGCGCCGGCCGCGACCGAGGCGAACTGGGCGCCGATGGAGGCACCCGAGTAGCGCATCCGCGTCCCGAACATCTCGGCGAAGAAGGCGGCCTGCGGGGCGTACATCGCGCCGTGCAGCACCAGGCCGACGGTCACGGCGAGGACGAGGGCACCGAAGCCCCCGGTGTCGACGAGCGCGAAGAACGGGAACATCCACAGGCCGACGCCGGCCGCGCCCGCCAGATAGACGGGCCGCCGCCCGAGCCGGTCCGACAGGGCACCCCAGACGGGGATGACCACGAAGTGCACGGCGGAGGCGATCAGCACGGCGTTGAGGGCGGTCTGCTTGGAGACACCCGCCTCCCTGGTCGCGTAGACCAGGATGAAGGCGGTGACCACGTAGTAGGAGATGTTCTCCGCCATGCGGGCCCCCATCGCGACCAGCACGTCCCGCCAGTGGTGGCGCAGCACGGCGACGACCGGCAGCTTCTCGGCGACATCCGCACGGGCCGCCTTGCGCGCCTCGGCGGCCCGCAGCGCCTGCTGGAACACGGGCGACTCGTCGACGGACAGCCGGATCCACAGACCGACCATCACCAGCACCCCGGACAGCAGGAACGGGATGCGCCAGCCCCAGCTGCCGAACGCCTCGTCGGACAGCACCGCGGTCAGCAGCGACAGCACCCCGGTGGCGAGGAGCTGCCCGGCCGGCGCACCCGTCTGCGGCCAGGACGCCCAGAATCCGCGCCGCCGTGCGTCCCCGTGCTCGGACACCAGCAGGACGGCGCCGCCCCACTCACCGCCGAGCGCGAACCCCTGCACCAGCCGCAGCACCGTCAGCAGCACCGGCGCGGCCGTGCCGATCGTGGCGTGCGTCGGCAGCAGCCCGATCCCGAACGTCGCCCCGCCCATCAGCAACAGGCTCAGCACCAGCAGTTTCTTGCGGCCGAGCCGGTCCCCGTAGTGCCCGAACACCAGCGCGCCGATCGGCCGGGCCGCGAACCCGACGGCGTACGTCAGGAACGACAGCAGCGTGCCCACCAGCGGATCCGAGCCCGGAAAGAACAGCTTGTTGAAGACCAGCGCCGCCGCCGAGCCGTAGAGGAAGAAGTCGTACCACTCGATGGTGGTGCCGATGAGGCTGGCGGCGACGATGCGCTTGAGGTTGGCGGGGGGTGGGGGAGCGGTTGCTGCGGAGGTCATGTTTCGCCACTTCCTCGGGTGCGGTGGGGACGGGTACGTGTCGGCACACCGTAGGAAGCCGCAGGTCAGGGGCACATGTGGTGGGACACCATAGTTCTGGGCGCAGGTGTGCGTGTGCCCACCATGGGGGAGCCGCGGGGCACCGCATGGGAGCTGCTGCTCGCCGGGCCTCGTGGTGTCGGCCGCCGGTCGTGCACGGAGCTGGTCCGCAGCGCCGTCGAACGGACGGGCACACGCCGGACCGCGCGGCGAGAGCGCTGGTCCCCCGGTGCACAACCCGGCCATTACGATGAGGAAGGCGAAGGGCCGGCCCGTCAGAGGCGGCTGCCGGCCTCCGGCGGAAACGGCGAACCGCGCGCCCCTGGCCGGGCCTGGGCCCTAGGACCGTTCAGGCCCGCAGATACGTCAGGACCGCCAGCACCCTGCGGTGGGTGTCGTCCGCCGGCGGCAGATCCAGCTTGGTGAGGCTGCTGCCGATGCGCTTGCCCACGGCCGCGTCGGAGACGACGAGTTCGCGGGCGATCGAGCTGTTGGACCGGCCCTGCGCGATCAGGGTGAGGACCTCGCGCTCACGTGGCGTGAGCCGCTGCAGCGGGTCGCGGCGGCGGCGCAGCAACTGCCGTACGGCCTCCGGGTCGACGACCGTGCCGACCGGGTCCGCGACCTCGCCGTGCTGCGGCTGGCCGGAGCCACCGGGTGGCAGGTGCTGCGGCTGGTGAGCGCCGAGGCCCTGACGGTGGTCGCGGCGGGCACGCTGCTCGGTCTCGCCGTCGCCGGGCTCGGCCTGGCCGGTCTCTGCGGCGCGCTCGCACTCGTGTCGGCACCCGTCACGCCCGCGCTCCCCTGGGCCACGATCACCACGGCCGCCGGTGCCTGCGCGTTCCTCGCCGTGCTCTCCACCGTCGTCCCCACCGCGCTCACCCTGCGGCGCCGGGCCGTGGAACTGGCGGGCGTACGGGAATGACCCCGCCCCGGCCGCTTCGGCGTGGCCGGGGG
>NZ_CBDQZH010000018.1:0-142106 GCF_965341775.1 Streptomyces sp. bgisy159
CCGGGTGCGCACCTGAGGGCTCTCGTCAGAGAGCCCTTTTTCGTTCAGAGGCGTCCTGCCGACTTCAGGGTGAGGTACGCGTCCGCCAGGGCGGGGGCCAGTTCGCCGGGGGTCGCGTCGACGACGGTGACTCCGTGCCGGCGGAGTTGTTCGGCGGTGCGATGGCGTTCCGTCTGGGCCCGTGCGGCGGCCGCGGCCTCGTAGATCGCCTCGGCGCTGCCGCGGGATGCTGCCATGCGGGCGATGTGGGGGTCGGCCACGGACGCCACCAGTACGGTATGGCGCTGGGTGAGCTGTGACAGAACGGGCAGGAGGCCCTCCTCGACGGGAGCCGCGTCGAGCGTCGTCAGCAGGACGACCAGAGAGCGGCGTGGTGCCGTACGCAGGACCGCTGCGGTGAGGCCGCGGGCGTCCGTTTCGAGGAGTTCCGGTTCCAGGGCGGCCATTGCGTCGACCAGGGAGGGCAGGACGTCTCGGGCCGTGCGGCCCTGGACGAGAGCGCGGACGCGGCGGTCATAGGCGAGGAGGTCGACGCGGTCGCCGGCGCGGGACGCCAGGGCGGCCAGCAGGAGAGCCGCATCCATGGCGGCGTCCAGGCGGGGCGCGTCGTCGACGCGGGCCGCGGAGGTACGGCCGGTGTCGAGGACGAGAAGGATGTGGCGGTCGCGTTCGGGGCGCCACGTGCGGACGGCGACCGCGGTCTGGCGGGCTGTCGCACGCCAGTCGATGGAGCGGGTGTCGTCACCGGGCACGTACTCGCGGAGACTGTCGAACTCGGTGCCTTCACCGCGTTGCAGGGTGCTGGTGCGGCCGTCGAGCTCCCGCAGGCGGGCGAGTTTCGAAGGCAGGTGCTTGCGGCTGGTGAACGGCGGCAGGACACGGACCGTCCAGGGGACCTTGTGGGCGCCTTGGCGGGAGAGGAGACCGAGAGGGCCGTAGGAGCGGATCGTGACGCGGTCGGCGTGGTGGTCGCCGCGGCGGGTGGGGTGCAGGCGGGTGATGACGCGGCGGCGCTCGCCGGCGGGCACCGTGAGGCGGTGGCGGGAGGCTGCGGTCTCGGTGCCCGGGTGCCAGCTGCTGGGGGGCCAGGCGTCGCGGAGGACGGCGCGCAGGGGGCGTGAGGAGGGGTTGGTGACGGTGAGGGTGATGTCGGCGGGGTCGCCGAGGCGTGCCGAGGTGTCGCCGGAGCGGGTCAGGAGCAGGCGTCGTACGGGGGCCGCGAGGGCGTAGTCGCAGGCGCAGGCCAGGGCCAGGGGCGCATTGACGGCGAGGATGCCTGTCCAGCTGGGTGCCCAGAGGCCGACGGGCAGGGAACCGAGGGCCGCGAGGAGGGCGGTGCGTCCGGTGAGGGCCATCAGCGGGGGGCCGGGACGTGGGTGAGGATCGCGTTGATCACGGAGTCGGCGGTGACGCCTTCCATCTCGGCCTCCGGACGGAGTTGGACACGGTGGCGCAGGGTGGGCAGGGCGAGGGCCTTGACGTCGTCGGGGATGACGTAGTCGCGGCCGGTGAGCCAGGCCCAGGCGCGGGCGGTGCCCAGGAGGGCGGTGGCGCCCCGCGGTGAGACGCCGAGGGCGAGGGAGGGTGACTCGCGGGTGGCGCGGCACAGGTCGACGACGTAGGCGGTGATGGCGGGGGAGATGGCCGTCTTCGCGACGGCGGTGCGGGCGGCCTCCAGGTCGGCGGCGCTCGCGACGGGGCGCACGCCGGCGGCGCGCAGGTCGCGCGGGTCGAAGCCCTCGGCGTGACGGGTGAGCACGTCGATCTCCTCCCGGCGTGAGGGGAGGGGGAGGGTGAGTTTGAGGAGGAAGCGGTCCAGTTGGGCTTCGGGCAGGGGGTAGGTGCCCTCGTACTCGACGGGGTTCTGGGTGGCGGCGACGAGGAACGGCTCGGGGAGCGGGCGGGGGGTGCCGTCGACGGTGACCTGGCGTTCCTCCATGGCTTCGAGGAGGGAGGACTGGGTCTTGGGCGGGGTGCGGTTGATCTCGTCGGCGAGGAGGAGGTTGGTGAAGACCGGGCCGGGCTGGAAGGAGAACTCGGCGGTCCGGGTGTCGTAGACGAGGGAGCCGGTGACGTCGCTGGGCATCAGGTCGGGGGTGAACTGGACGCGTTTGGTGTCGAGTTCCAGTGTGGCCGCCAGGGCGCGTACGAGCAGGGTCTTCGCCACGCCGGGGACGCCTTCGAGGAGTACGTGGCCGCGGCACAAGAGGGCGACGACGAGGCCGGTCACGGCGGGGTCCTGGCCGACCACGGCCTTCGCGATCTCGGCTCGCAGGGCCTCCAGAGAGGCGCGGGCCCCGTCCGGGTCCCCGGTGTTCCCGGCGTTGTCAGTGGTCGGGGCCATCATGGACGGCGTACCTCTCTTTCGAGGGCGTCGAGTCGGTCGGCGAGGGAGACGAGGGCCGCGTCGTCGCTGGGCGGCGGGCCGAAGAGGAGGGAGTTCAGGGGCTGTCCGCCGGTGCCGAGGTGGGCGGACAGGGCGGTGACGAGGGCTTCGGGCGTGTGGGCGCGGGCGGCGGGGACGCCGACGAGAGGGGCGAGGCGGGTGCGGGTGCGGGAGCGAAGAGCGTCAGCGGCGCGGTCGCGGGCGTCGGCCTGGTGGTAGAGGCGGGCGCGGCCTTCGACGGTTTCGCCGGCGCGGATCACGACGGGGAGCTTCTCGGGGACGAGTGGGCCGAGTCGGCGTGCCCGCCACGAAGCGGCGAGGGCTGCCGCGACGAAGAGTTGCAGTGTGCCCCAGAGCCAGCCGGACGGGATCAGGTCGAAGAAGGTCTTCTCGTCGTCGGCGGTGGCTGAGGGGTCGGACAGTGAGGGGAGGTACCAGACCAGGTGCGGGCGGGAGCCGAGGAGTTGCAGGGCGAGGGACGCGTTGCCCTCGTCGGCGAGTCGCTCGTTGTGCAGGATGTCGGGCGCGCCGAGGACGACGGTGTCCCCGTCTCCGGTGGTGGCGGGCAGGCGCAGCACCGTGGCGAGCCGGACGCTGGGGTAGCAGAGGTCGGCGTCGAGGCGGGTGGTGGTGTAGCGGATGCCTCCGGTGTCCGCGGCGCCGGCGCGGCGGGCGGCGGGCAGGTCGCAGTCGGGGGAGAGGGTGGAGGTGCGGCTGGTGACGGGGTCGGCGGTGACGCCGGGGGCGAGGCTGCCGACGGACGGGCTGCCGGGCGCGACGAGGACGGTCCGGCTGCCGGACGTGGCGTACGCGGTGTGCAGACGCGCCTGCTGGTCCTCCGTCAGCTGGTCGGGCTGGGCGACGAGGAGGGTGGTGTCGGGGGCGGCCGCGGCGCGGGCCTCGTCCAGGGTGGTGACCACGCGGGTGGTCACGCCCCGGTCGGCGAGGAGTTCGGCGACGGCCAAGCTGCCGTAGGGGGTGGCGGACCGCGGATCGAGGGCACCTTCACGCTCGCCGGAGCGTACGACGGCGAGGGCGACGGCGGCGGCCAGCAGCACGGCGACGGCGAGGACGACGCCTCGCGCGCGCGTCCACCTCTGGCGGGCGGTGGGGGATGCCGAGGTCGGGGACGCCGCCGGGCGGGGGGAGAGCGGGGGGCCGGTGGTGGTCACGGGGCGGCGTCCCCGTGGGCCCGGTGGGTGGTGGCGGTGCCGGTGGTGAGGTGGGGTCTGGCGCGTTCGAGGTCGTGGTCGAGTTCGGCGATGCGCCGGTACCGCGGTTCGTCGGCGGCGCGGCCGCCGTATGTGACCTCGTCGAAGTCGTGGGCGGCGGCGCGCAATCGGTCGGCGTGGTCGGGCAGGGCGCGGCTCGCCTCGGCGGCGGCCTCGTCGGCGGTGCGGCCGGGGCGGGCGTCGAGGAGTGCACGTTCCTCCAGGGCGCGGACGATCGCGCGCACGGTCTCCTGGAGGGCTTGGTTCCAGTTGCCCCGGGCGGCGTGCTCCCCGGCGGCCGCGCGGTGCTGGGCGGCGCTGCTCGGGCGGTGGCCGAACAAGGCGGTGGCGGAGACGGGCCGGCGGCGGGGTGTGCCCAGCCGCCACCAGAGGGCGGCCAGTACGGCGGCGACGGCCAGGACGACCACGACGAGGCCGACCGCGCCGCCGGGTGTCGCGGACGAGGCGGAGTCGAGCAGGTCGCCGACCCAGTCCCACAGCGTGTCGAGGGCCCGCTCGAACAGGCTCGGGGCGTCCTCGTGGTATCGCCGCTCGGCCAGTTCGCGGCGGGCGGCCTCCCGCGCGGGGTCGCGTGGGACGGTCAGGGGCGGTCCGTCGTCGTCGGCGGTCCCGGACAGCGGGCGCACGACGGAGAGAGGGCGCACGACGGACAGCGCGTGCGCGGTGTGGCCGGCGGGCAGGAAGGCGCTCAGGGCGAGGTCGGTGGCGTGGGAGAGCAGTGCCGTGGCCGTGTCGGACACGCCGGGCAGCGGCCCTGGGCGCGCGTCGCGGGCGGTGTGCAGCAGGGCCCGGACTGCTGTGGCGGCCGGGCCCTGCGCCGCCGGTGCGGCGGTGAGCACTCCCCCCGTCACGCTCACCGCATCAGCTCCGTGGACTCGGGCCGGCAGCGGCGGCGCCGGGGTTCTGGACGCCGGCGGAGCGGGCCAGGTCCAGGTCGAGGGCCTCGCGGCGGATGCGCTGGTCGATGTAGAGCAGCACCGTGACGCCGGCCGTGATCGGGAAGGTGATCGTCGACCCGATCACCGAGCCGATCCCGCTGATGACGAGGTAGGTCCAGCCCAGGTGGGCGTCGGTGTCGAAGAAGGCACCGACGCCTCCGTCGCCCGCGGCGGCGCCGGCGAGGGAGAAGGGCACGATGACGATCATGGCGACGAGGTTGGCGATGACCGCGGCGAGCAACTGGATGCCCAGGACGCGCCACCAGGAGCCGCGCACCAGCTTCGCGGAGCGGATCATCGCCTTGCGGATGCTCTGCTTCTCGAGCATCAGCGCCGGCGAGGCGAGGGACAGGCGGACCATCAGCCAGACCGCGACGACGAACGCGCCGATCAGGCCGAGGGCGGTGATACCCGCCCCCGCCTGACCGGCGCCCGCGAGAGCCAGGAGGATGCCCGGGAGCGCGCCGACCAGGAGGACACCGGAAAGGATCAGCACCAGCAGGGCGATCAGCCCGAACAGCCTGGGCAGCCGGGGGCGGGCGTCGCGCCAGGCCTCGGCGACCGTGACCGGCCTGCCGAGGACGGCCCGGCTGGTGACGGCGGTGAGCAGAGCGGTGGCGATGACATTGCCGATCACGGTGATCAGCATGACGGCACCCGAGCCGAACAGCGCGTCCCGTGCGGCGGCGAGCCGCTCGTCCAGGGTGGCGCCGGCGTCGTTGAGGGCTGCCGAGCCCGCGACGTCGTTGAGGACCAGACCCTGCAGCAGGACGACGACGCCCTCGATGACGACGGCCACGGTCAACGAGATACCGAGAACCGTGCGCCAGTGCGTGCGCATCGTGGAGACCGCGCCGTCGAGGATCTCGCCCACGCCGAGCGGGCGCAGCGGGATGACGCCGGGCTTGGCCGCGGGCGGCGGACCGCCCCAGCCCGCGCCCCAGCCGGAGGCGCCGTAGCCCGGAGGGCCGCCGGACGGGCCGTAACCGCCAGGGCCCGCCGGGGCGCCCCAGCCGTGGCCGCCCGCCGGGCCTGCCGGGGGCGGGCCACCCCACCCGGGGCCCGCGGCAGCCGGGGGCGTCGGAGCCTGGCCGGGCCCCTCCGGGCCCGCGGGCGCACTCCACTGCCCCGCCGGAGGCTGCTCCTTCGACCACTTCGAGCCCGGATCCGGCGACGCGGCCCCGGACCGCCCGGCGGACTGCTCGCCGGGCTGCTCCGGAAGCTGCGCGGCGTCGGGGCGCTCCACGGGCTCGGCAGGGCCGGACGGCTGCGGCCGCTGCCCGTCGGACGGGGCGGATCCGGGCGAGGCCCAGCCCGGAGTGTCGTTCATCGTCGCTCCTTCACGGTGCCCGTCCGCGGTCGCGGCGGCAGTTCCGCAGCCATCGTGCCATGGGCCGGTCATCAGGCAACCTGCCGCTGTCCGGCCTGCAGACCTTCAATAGTTCACCGGACAGGGGGCAGACTGGCCGCATGGCTGATCAGTACGCGCAAACCGGCGAGGGCGAGCGGCCCACCGAGATCCCGGTCATCCGCTGGGAGGAGCCACCCGAAGGCCCCGTGGTGGTCCTCCTGGACCAGACGAGACTGCCGGCCGAGGAGGTCGAGCTGGTCTGCACCGACCCGTCCGCGCTCGTGGAGGCGATCCGCTCGCTCGCCGTTCGCGGGGCGCCACTGCTGGGCATCGCCGGCGCGTACGGGGTCGCGCTCGCCGCCGCGCGCGGCTTCGAGGTCGAGGAGGCCGCGACCGCACTGACCGAGGCCCGGCCCACCGCCGTCAACCTCGCCGTCGGCGTGCGACGCGCCCAGACCGCGTACCGGACGGCGTACACCCGCGACGGCGACCCCCGGCAGGCCGCCGAGGCCGCACTGGCCGCGGCCCGGCAGCTGCACCGGGAGGACGCCGAGGCGAGCGCCCGCATGGCGGCGCACGGGCTGGCCCTGCTGAACGAGCTGCTGCCCGGCGGCGGGCACCGGATCCTCACCCACTGCAACACCGGATCGCTCGTCTCGGGCGGAGAGGGAACGGCGTTCGCGGTGGCCCTCAACGCACACCGGACGGGACGGCTGCGACGCCTCTGGGTGGACGAAACGCGTCCTTTGCTGCAAGGTGCTCGCCTGACGGCGTACGAGGCGGCGCGCAGCGGCATGGCGTACACCTTGCTGACGGACAACGCCGCGGGCTCCCTGTTCGCGGCCGGAGAGGTGGACGCGGTGCTGATCGGCGCGGACCGCATCGCGGCCGACGGTTCGGTGGCGAACAAGGTGGGCAGCTATCCGCTCGCCGTGCTCGCGCGCTACCACCACGTGCCGTTCATCGTGGTCGCCCCCGTGACGACGGTGGACCCGCAGACGCCCGACGGGGCGTCGATCGAGGTCGAGCAGCGCCCCGGCTTCGAGGTGACCGAGGTCACCGCACCCCAGGTCGCCGTGACGGGGCCCGGAGGCGGTACACCGGTGGCACCCCTGGGGACCCAGGCGTACAACCCGGCGTTCGACGTGACGCCACCCGAGCTGGTGACGGCGATCGTCACGGAGGAAGGCGCAGTGTCACCCGTGACCGCCGAAGCTCTCGCCGAGCTGTGTGCCAGGTCACGCCAGGTTTAACGATGAGCTAATGGGATGATGTCGTTTATGAAGGGAAGAGTCCTTGTCGTCGACGACGACACCGCACTGGCCGAGATGCTCGGCATCGTGTTGCGTGGTGAAGGTTTCGAGCCGTCTTTCGTAGCCGACGGCGACAAGGCGCTGGCTGCCTTCCGTGAGACCAAGCCCGATCTGGTGCTGCTCGACCTGATGCTGCCTGGGCGGGACGGCATCGAGGTCTGCCGTCTCATCCGGGCGGAGTCCGGCGTGCCGATCGTGATGCTCACGGCCAAGAGCGACACCGTCGACGTCGTCGTGGGCCTGGAATCCGGCGCCGACGACTACATCGTCAAGCCGTTCAAGCCGAAGGAACTCGTCGCCCGCATCCGCGCACGGCTGCGCAGGTCCGAGGAACCGGCGCCGGAACAGCTCGCCATCGGCGACCTGGTCATCGACGTGGCCGGGCACTCCGTGAAGCGGGACGGACAGTCGATCGCGCTGACGCCCCTGGAGTTCGACCTGCTGGTCGCACTCGCGCGCAAGCCGTGGCAGGTGTTCACCCGCGAGGTACTCCTCGAACAGGTCTGGGGCTACCGGCACGCCGCCGACACCCGGCTGGTGAACGTCCATGTCCAGCGGCTGCGCTCCAAGGTCGAGAAGGACCCGGAGCGCCCCGAGATCGTGGTGACCGTGCGTGGCGTCGGTTACAAGGCCGGACCGAGCTGACATGGCCGGGGACAGTGCCGTTTCGGCCCCCGGCCGGTCCGGGGAACGTCCGGGGCGGCCTGTCGGCCGGAAGAAGACCGGCACCCGCCGGCAGCGCCTCGCAGCGGGCGGACTGCTGCAGGGCGGAGTGCAGGGCAGCCCCGTCCTGAGGCTGCTGCTGCGCTGGGTGCGCCGCCCCCTGCTGCCGCTCATGCGGCTGTGGCGGCGCAACCTCCAGCTCAAGGTCGTCGCCACCACCCTGCTGATGTCCCTGGGCGTCGTGCTGCTGCTGGGCTTCGTCGTCATCGGCCAGGTACGCAACGGGCTCCTGGACGCCAAGGTCAAGGCCTCCCAGAGCCAGGCCACCGGCGGCTTCGCCGCGGCCAAGCAGAAAGCCGACGAGGCGGCGACCGCCGCAGCCGCCGACGGCGCCCCCTCGGACGAACGCTCCTCGCAGAACGTCATCGAGTGGATGAGCGCCCTCGTGTCATCGCTGTCCAGCGGCGGACAGGGCGCCTTCGAGGTCGTCACCCTGCCCCCCGGCGACGACAGCGGCGGCGGCCGCGGCCCCCGCACCTCCAACGGCGTCGCCCCCAACAAGAGCGTGCCCGCCAACCTGCGCGAACGCATCAACAGCGGAAACGGCGCCGCCCAGAGCTACACCCGCATCATCTACCTCGACCCCCACAAGCCGTCCCAGCCCGCCCTCGTCATCGGCAAACAGGTCAACGACCCCAACGGCGACCCCTACGAGCTGTACTACCTCTTCCCGCTCACCCAGGAGGAGAAGTCCCTCAGCCTCGTCAAGGGCACCCTCGCCACCGCCGGTCTCTTCGTCGTCGTCCTCTTCGGCGCCATCGCCTGGCTCGTCGTACGCCAGGTCGTCACCCCCGTCCGCATGGCCGCCGGAATCGCCGAACGGCTCTCGGCCGGACGCCTGCAGGAACGCATGAAGGTCACCGGCGAGGACGACATCGCACGCCTCGGCGAAGCCTTCAACAAGATGGCGCAGAACCTGCAGCTGAAGATCCAGCAGCTGGAGAACCTGTCCCGGATGCAGCGCCGGTTCGTCTCCGACGTCTCGCACGAACTGCGCACCCCCCTGACCACCGTCCGCATGGCCGCCGATGTCATCCACGAGGCCCGCGAGGACTTCGACCCCGTCACCAAGCGGTCGGCGGAACTCCTCGCCGACCAGCTCGACCGCTTCGAGTCGCTCCTCGCCGACCTCCTGGAGATCAGCCGCTTCGACGCCGGAGCCGCCCAGCTCGAAGCCGAACCCATCGACCTCAGAGAAGTCGTACGGCGCGTCGTCGGCGGTGCCGCACCGCTCGCCGACCGCAAGGGCACCACCATCCGCATCACCGGCGACCAGCAGCCCGTCGTCGCCGAGGCCGACGCCCGGCGCCTGGAACGCGTACTGCGCAACCTCGTCGTCAACGCCGTCGAACACGGCGAGGGCAAGGACGTCGTCGTCAAACTCGCCGCGGCCGGCGGAGCGGTCGCCGTCGCCGTCCGCGACTACGGCGTAGGGCTCAAGCCCGGCGAGGCCACCCGCGTCTTCAGCCGCTTCTGGCGCGCCGACCCGGCACGCGCGCGCACCACCGGCGGCACCGGCCTCGGACTGTCCATCGCCCTGGAGGACGCCCGCCTGCACGGCGGCTGGCTGCAGGCGTGGGGCGAACCCGGCGGCGGCTCCCAGTTCCGGCTCACCCTGCCCCGGACCGCGGACGAACCCCTGCGCGGCTCCCCCATACCCCTCGAACCCAGGGACTCGCGCCGCAACCGCGGACTCAGTGACGCCGGCCTGCCCCACGGCGGAGAGAAGACCGCCACCCTGCCCCTGAAGACGGCCGGCGAACACCTCTCACCCGCCCGGACACCGCTCGGCCCCCGCACCGCGGGTGCCGCCCCCACCGCCGACCCCACGGCGCTGCCCGGCAACGGCGCACGCGTGGTGCCCCGGCCCACCGCGACAGCACAACGACAGCACGGCACACCCGCCGCCGACGCGGCACACCAGGAGCCCCCCGACCGCGGCGACCGCGAGCACAGCGCGGCGGAGGCCTCCGACGACCAAGGGGAGGACTTCCGTGGGCGCTGACCGCCCGACGCGAGACCGGCGCGCCGCGGCCGGCGCCAGGCACGCCGCACGCGCCGCCGCATGCGCCGCGCTCGGAGCCGCACTGCTGGCCGGATGCGCCTCCATGCCCGACAGCGGCGACCTGCGCGGCGTGGAGTCCACCCCCAAACAGGACAGCCAGGTCCGCGTGTTCGCCCTGCCGCCCTCCGAGGACGCACCGCCCTCCGCGATCGTCCAGGGCTTTCTGGAGGCCCTGACCAGCGACGACCCGCACTTCTCCACCGCCAAGCAGTACCTGACCGGCGACGCGGCACGCACCTGGCGGCCCGAACTGTCCACCACCGTGCTCCTCGACGGCCCCGAGGCCGTCGCCGACCGCACCGGAGACCAGGTCGACGGCACCGACTACGCCTTCACCCTCACCGGCACCCGCCTGGCCACCGTCGACGCCCAGCAGTCGTACACCGCCACCCCCGGCGACTACAGCCAGGCCGTGCACCTCACCCGCGACAAGCGATCCGGGCAGTGGCGCATCGACGCACTGCCCCAGGGCGTCGTCATGGGCAAGTCGGACTTCCAGCGCAACTACACGTCCGTCGACAAGTACTACTTCGCCTCCAACACCACGGACGGCACCGCCCGCCAGCCCGACGCCGTCGCCGACCCCATCTACGTGCGCCAGCGCGTCGAGCCCATGACCCAGGTCGTGCGCTCCCTGCTCGGCGGCCCCGCCATCTGGCTGCGACCGGTCGTCCGCTCCAGCTTCCCCACCGGGACGGCCCTGCAGAAGGGCACCGACACCCTCACACCCGACGACCAGAACAAGCTCACCGTGCCCCTCAACGACAAGGCCGCCGGAGTCGGGCACGGCCGGTGCGACGAGATGGCCGCCCAACTGCTGTTCACCCTCAAGAGCCTCAGCCCCGCCGTCGAAGAGGTCGAACTGCGCGCCGGCGACAAGAGGCTCTGCTCGCTCAGCGCGGACCGGGCACGGCTCGTCGCCGACCGCGGCTCCGACGCCCGCGCGGACTACCTGTACTTCATCAACGGCGAGCACCGGCTTGTCCGCATGGCCAACACCGACAGCAGCCACAAGGCGGCCGAACCCGTGCCCGGCGCCCTCGGCCAGGGAATCCGCGCACTGCGCTCGGTCGCCGTCACCCGCGACGAGCACGTGGCGGCCGGAGTCACCCTCGACGGCAGCGCCCTCTACGTCGGCTCCCTGGTCACCGGCAGCACCCTCGGCGAACCCGCCCTGCGCAGCCACGGCGTCACCGAGAACGACCGCCTCACCACCCCCAGCTGGGACGCACAGGGCGACCTGTGGGTCGCCGACCGCGACACCGCCGCACCCCGGCTGTACGTCCTGCCCAAGGGCACCCGCGCCCCCGTCACCGTGCGCACCCCCGGTCTCGACGGGCGGATCGACGCCGTGAGGGTCGCCGCCGACGGGGTGCGGGTGGCGCTCGTCGTCGCCAAGAACGGCAAGCAGTCCCTGTTCATCGGCCGGATCGAACGCGACACCAAGAGCGGCGAGGAGGCGGCCGTTGCGGTCCAGGAACTGCGCTCCGCGACACCGGAGCTGGAGAAGGTCACCGCCATGTCCTGGGCGGGCGACAGCCGGCTCGTGGTGGCCGGACAGGAGTCCGGCGGCGTGGAACAGGTCCAGTACGTGCAGTGCGACGGCTCGATCCCCGAGGGCAGCACCCTGCCCGGGCTCACCGACGTGCAGAGCATCGCCGCGTCCGCCGACAGTGAGACCCCGCTGTTCGCCACCTCCGAGGACGGCCTGCTCTGGCTGCCCGGCGGCAGCGGCTGGAGGACCCTGAAGCAGCCGGCGTCAGCCGTCTTCTACCCCGGCTGACCTGCGAGGCCATCAGCCACCACCGAGCCCCCTGAAGCCTTTCCACAGGGGGCTCGGGAGTTTTCCACAGGGGTGGTGGCCCCCGCCGCCGCACGGCACATTGGACCCCGTGAACGGCGTACGGCAATGGTGGCAGGACCTCACCGACCTCATGCTGCCGGGCGAGTGCGGAGGCTGCGGACGCCCCCGCACCGTGCTCTGCCCCGCATGCCGGGCCGCGCTCGGCGGATCCCTGCCACGCCGGGTGCGGCCGGTGCCCGAGCCACCGGGACTGCCCGCCGTGTACGCGGCGGCGCCCTACACCGACGCGGTGCGCGCGATCCTGCTCGCACACAAGGAACGGGGCGCCCTGGGGCTGGGGCGGGCGTTGGGGGAGGCGTTGGCGGGGGCTGTGGGGGTGGGGGTCGGGGAGGGCGGGGAGGGGGAGGGGCCCCCGGCAGGACCCCCGAGCGCTCTCCTCCTGGTCCCCGTCCCCTCCGCCCCCCGCGCCACCCGTTCCCGCGGCCACGACCCCACTCGCCGGATCGCGCTCGCCGCCGCCGGTGCGTTGCGGCGGTCGGGGACGGCGGCGCGGGTGGCGGCGGTGCTGCGGCACCGGCGGCCGGTCGTGGACCAGTCGGGGCTCGACTCCCGGCAGCGGTTGGGCAATGTGGTGGGGGCGCTGGGGGTGACGGCGGCGGGCAAGCGGGTACTGGCCGGTGGGCGGGTGGTGCTGGTCGACGACCTGGTGACGACGGGTGCGTCGCTCGCGGAGGCCGCGCGGGCGGTGCGGGAGGCCCTGACGGATGTGTACGACGGGGCTGCGGGGGGAGGCGTAAAGGCGAGGTCCGCGGTGCTCGGTCCGGGCGCCGGGCAGGGGCCGCGGGGCCGGTGGCGAACCGCCGGCTCCGGCGGTCCCGGTGGCGGCGAACGGGCTGGTCGCGGCGGGATCGGCGTGGTGTGTGCCGCGGTGGTGGCCGTGTCACCGGATTCTTTCCTGAATAAACCGGAACTGAGTGTGAAGTCGCGTCGTTGCAGGTAATGAGAAGGGGAATTCACCTGAACGGAGGTACGCCGCGGTAGAGGGTGACGACATCCGTCCGGGCGAGATATGTTCGGTTGTGAGGGAAAGCCGCAGGCCACACCTCTCAAATCCGAATGCCGTGCTGTGGTGGTGGGTAATCACCCGCAGCATCGGGGGTGGAGATCGCGCCCGTGGGGGAGGAGGAGGTGGAAGTCACCGAGTCCGAGGCTCCGGTGCTCACCGGAGTCTGGTGCGAAAGGGAGATGCTCCGCCAGGGTTGCGGAGTGATCCGGGAACGGAGTTCTGCGTGGACATCGTCGTCAAGGGCCGCAAGACCGAGGTGCCCGAGCGGTTCCGCAAGCACGTGGCCGAGAAGCTGAAGCTGGAGAAGATCCAGAAGCTCGATGGCAAGGTGATCAGCCTCGACGTCGAGGTGTCCAAGGAGCCCAACCCCCGGCAGGCGGACCGGAGTGACCGAGTGGAGATCACGCTCCGCTCCCGCGGTCCGGTGATCCGGGCGGAAGCGGCGGCCAGTGACCCGTACGCGGCACTCGATCTGGCGGCGGAGAAGCTGGACGCCCAGCTGCGCAAGCAGCACGACAAGCGGTACACGCGGCGCGGCGCGCGTCGGCTCACGGCAGCGGAGGTCGCCGACCACGTCCCGGGTGTGGCGACGCTCAACGGCAACGGTCACGCCCTGGTGGGTGAGGAGCCGGAGGGTGTCCCCACCAAGAAGATCGGTTCGCTGGAGATCCAGGGCGAAGGTCCCCTGGTGGTCCGCGAGAAGACGCATGTGGCTGCCCCGATGACGCTCGACCAGGCCCTCTACGAGATGGAGCTGGTCGGACACGACTTCTATCTGTTCGTCGACTCCGAGACCAAGGAGCCCAGTGTCGTCTACCGGCGGCACGCATACGACTACGGCGTGATCCACCTCCGCACGGACACGATGGTCACGCAGGCGCACGCACCCGAGTCCGGGGGCGTGCTGGGCGGCTGAATCGCCCCGGTGACGGTTTGAGCGGTGCCCCTGGAGCGCGTGTGCGCCCCCAGGGGCACCCGTGTGCGCCCCCTTCGCGCCCCGCTCTGTCACCGTGGTGTCGTCCGGGCATGGAATCATGGCCGCAGCGGCCCAACCGGTGGGCCGTGGCCTTGCGTTGGCGCTGGCACTGGACCCACGGCCACAGCCTTCAGGGGGAGGAACGATGGTGGACAGCTTCGGACCGATGCGGGACGGTGACGCCGACGGTGGTGTCCCCGGCATGGGCCCGGGCGCGGGCACGGACACCGGTGCGGGTTCTTCGCGCGAGGAGCCGATCCGGGTCCTGGTCGTGGACGACCACGCCCTGTTCCGCCGTGGTCTGGAGATCGTCCTGGCTGCCGAGGAGGACATCCAGGTGGTCGGTGAGGCCGGGGACGGTGCGGAGGCGGTGGACAAGGCGGCGGATCTGCTGCCGGACATCGTCCTGATGGATGTCCGCATGCCCAAGCGGGGCGGGATCGAGGCGTGCACGTCCATCAAGGAGGTGGCCCCCAGCGCGAAGATCATCATGTTGACGATCAGCGACGAGGAGGCCGATCTCTATGACGCCATCAAGGCGGGGGCGACGGGGTACCTCCTGAAGGAGATCTCGACGGACGAGGTGGCCACCGCGATTCGCGCGGTGGCGGACGGCCAGTCGCAGATCAGTCCGTCGATGGCGTCGAAGCTGCTCACCGAGTTCAAGTCGATGATCCAGCGCACCGACGAGCGGCGGCTGGTGCCGGCGCCGCGGCTCACGGACCGTGAGCTGGAAGTGCTCAAGCTGGTGGCGACGGGGATGAACAACCGGGACATCGCCAAGGAGTTGTTCATCTCCGAGAACACCGTGAAGAACCATGTCCGCAACATCCTGGAGAAGTTGCAGCTGCACTCCCGGATGGAGGCGGTGGTGTACGCGATGCGGGAGAAGATCCTCGAGATCCGGTGAGGCGGGCCGGCGGGCGGCCGGTCAGGTGAGCAGGTGCGTGAGTTCCCGGGTGAGGGGTGCGCGCAGGGCTTCGTCGACGCGTTCGACGCGTACGTCGGTGCAGTCGACCCAGCCGGCGGCTTCGACGAGGGCCCGGGCGAGGGCGGGGACGTCCTTGGCGTGGCGGAGGGTGATCTGTCTGGCGACGAGGGTCCTGCCTTCGCGGGCGGGGTCGACGCGGCCGACGAGGTGGCCGCCGGCCAGGACGGGCATGGCGAAGTAGCCGTGGACCCGCTTGGGTTTGGGGACGTAGGCCTCCAGGCGGTGGGTGAAGCCGAAGAGGCGTTCGGTGCGGGCGCGGTCCCAGATGAGGGAGTCGAACGGGGACAGCAGTGTGGTGCGGTGGCGGCCGCGCGGGGGTGTGGCGAGGGCGGCGGGGTCGGCCCAGGCGGGTCTGGTCCAGCCTTCGACGGTGACCGGGACCAGGCCGGAGTCGGCGATCACGGCGTCGACCTGCTCGCCTTTGAGGCGGTGGTAGTCGGCGATGTCCGCGCGGGTGCCGACGCCGAGGGACTGTCCGGCGAGGCGGACCAGGCGGCGTAGGCATTCGCGGTCGTCGAGGTCGTCGTGGAGGAGGTGCTCGGGGACGGCGCGTTCGGCCAGGTCGTAGACGCGTTTCCAGCCACGGCGTTCGACGCAGACGACCTCGCCGTACATGAGGGCGCGTTCCACGGCGACCTTGGTGCCCGACCAGTCCCACCAGTCGCTGGTCTTCTTGGCGCCGCCCAGTTCGGTGGCGGTGAGGGGGCCTTCGGCGCGGAGTTGTTTGACGACCTGGTCGTAGACCCCGTCGGGGAGAGTGTGGTTCCAGTGCGGGCGGTCGCGGTAGGCGCGGCGGCGGAAGGCGAAGTGGGGCCATTCCTCGATGGGGAGGATGCAGGCGGCGTGGGACCAGTACTCGAAGGCGTGGGTGTCCTTCCAGTAGGCGTCCTCGACGGTGGCGCGGCCTATGGCGCCCAGGCGGGCGTAGGGGATGAGTTCGTGGGAGCGGGCGAGGACGGAGATGGTGTCGAGCTGGACGGCGCCGAGGTGGCGCAGGACGCCGCGGGCGCCGGCTCTGCGGTCGGGGGCGCCGAGGAAGCCCTGGGCGCGGAGGGCGATACGGCGGGCCTCGTCCGCCGAGAGCGTGGTCGTGGGGCGCGGGGTCGTCATGAGTTCGCACGATAGGCGCTGGGACTGACAGTGGGCGACGAGCTGGGGTTTTCCTGGTGAGGGCGGTAAGGGGTGGGGGAGGGCAGGCCGAGGTCGCGAGGGAGGAGGGAGGCGATCCAGGCGTCGGTGCGGGTTCCTTTGTTGGTGAGGGCGCTGCGGAGGGTGCCTTCGAGGCGGAATCCGGCGTTCTCGGCGACCGCGCGGGAGGCGGTGTTGCCGGCTTCGGCCCGCCATTCGACGCGGTCCACGGCGAGCCGGGTGAAGGCCCAGTGAGCGGCGGTGCGGGTGGCTTCGGTGGTGTAGCCGTTTCCGCGGTGTTCCTTGGCGGTCCAGTAGCCGATCTCGACGGTGCCGGGGGAGCGCACGGTGAGGCTGAGCAGCCCGGTCAGGGTGTCGTCGGGGAGGAAGACGCCGAAGGTGTACAGGGTGCTCGTGGCCCAGCCGTCGGGTGCCTGTTGTTCGATGAAGGTGCGGGCGTGTTCGAGGTGGTAGGGGGAGGGGATCGTCGTCCAGCGCCGGATGTCGGGGTCCTGGGCGGCCGTGTACACCGCGTCGGTGTCGTGCGGGGTGAGCGGGCGCAGGACGAGGCGGTCCGAGGTCAGGGTGACGGGGTCCATCGGGCGATTGTGCGCGGGGGTGTGCGGTGGCGCCATCGTTTTGCGGTGCGTGAGGGCGTGATCACAATTCGCGCAATTCGGCCGGTGGATGCGGCACCATTCGGGCGGCCCGTCCGTTGTCCTGTCAGAAGCGGTCGGCGAAGCGGTGATGGAGCGGTTGCGCGGCCGTGTGCGGTCCTCGTGGCGGCAGGCCTCCCGGCGCGGTGGGGTCCTCGCATACGATGGCCGTTGCTCAACAAGTCGAATCGAACCGACCGTCCCAGGCCCGACCGGCAAGGAGACCAACCCCCGTGTCCGTCCTCTCGAAGATCATGCGTGCAGGCGAAGGCAAGATCCTGCGCAAGCTGCACCGCATCGCGGACCAGGTCAACTCCATCGAAGAGGACTTCGTGGCCCTCTCCGACGCCGAGCTGCGGGCCCTCACCGATGAGTACAAGCAGCGGTACGAGGACGGGGAGAGCCTCGACGATCTGCTCCCCGAGGCGTTCGCGACGGTGCGTGAGGCCGCGAAGCGTGTCCTCGGCCAGCGTCACTACGACGTGCAGATCATGGGTGGGGCCGCCCTGCACCTCGGTTACGTGGCCGAGATGAAGACCGGTGAGGGCAAGACCCTCGTCGGCACCCTGCCGGCCTATCTGAACGCGCTGTCCGGCAAGGGCGTGCACCTGATCACGGTGAACGACTACCTGGCCGAGCGCGACTCGGAGATGATGGGCCGGGTCCACCGGTTCCTGGGCCTGAGCGTGGGCTGCATTCTGGCGAACATGACGCCGGCCCAGCGCCGTGAGCAGTACGCGTGCGACATCACGTACGGCACGAACAACGAGTTCGGTTTCGACTACCTGCGCGACAACATGGCGTGGTCGAAGGACGAGCTGGTGCAGCGCGGTCACAACTACGCGATCGTCGACGAGGTCGACTCCATCCTGATCGACGAGGCCCGCACGCCGTTGATCATTTCGGGTCCGGCGGACCAGGCGACCAAGTGGTACGGCGATTTCGCCAAGCTGGTCAAGCGCCTGAAGCGCGGCGAGGCGGGCAACCCGCTGAAGGGCATCGAGGAGACCGGCGACTACGACGTCGACGAGAAGAAGCGCACGGTCGCCATCCACGAGTCGGGTGTCGCCAAGGTCGAGGACTGGCTGGGCATCGACAACCTGTACGAGTCGGTGAACACGCCGCTCGTCGGCTACCTGAACAACGCCATCAAGGCCAAGGAGCTCTTCAAGAAGGACAAGGACTACGTCGTCATGGACGGCGAAGTCATGATCGTCGACGAGCACACCGGCCGTATCCTCGCGGGCCGCCGCTACAACGAGGGCATGCACCAGGCGATCGAGGCGAAGGAGGAGGTGCCGATCAAGGACGAGAACCAGACGCTCGCCACGATCACCCTCCAGAACTTCTTCCGCCTCTACAAGCGGCAGGACCACGCCGGCAAGGAGGTCCCGGGCCTGTCCGGCATGACCGGTACGGCCATGACCGAGGCCGCGGAGTTCCACCAGATCTACAAGCTCGGTGTGGTGCCGATCCCGACCAACCGGCCGATGGTCCGCGCTGACCAGTCGGACCTGATCTACCGCACCGAGGTCGCGAAGTTCGAGGCCGTCGTCGACGACATCGCGGAGAAGCACGAGAAGGGCCAGCCGATCCTGGTCGGCACCACCTCCGTGGAGAAGTCGGAGTACCTCTCGCAGCAGCTCAGCAAGCGCGGCGTCCAGCACGAGGTGCTGAACGCCAAGCACCACGAGCGTGAGGCGCAGATCGTCGCCCAGGCGGGCCGCAAGGGCTCGGTGACGGTGGCCACCAACATGGCCGGCCGTGGTACGGACATCAAGCTCGGCGGCAACCCCGAGGACCTCGCGGAGGCGGAGCTGCGTCAGCGCGGCCTCGACCCGGAGGAGCACATCGAGGAGTGGGCGGCGGCGCTGCCGGCCGCGCTGGAGCGGGCCGAGGCCGCGGTCAAGGCCGAGAAGGAAGAGGTAGAGGCGCTCGGCGGCCTGTACGTGCTGGGCACCGAGCGGCACGAGTCGCGGCGTATCGACAACCAGCTGCGCGGTCGTTCCGGCCGTCAGGGCGACCCGGGCGAGTCCCGGTTCTACCTGTCGCTGGGCGATGACCTGATGCGGCTGTTCAAGGCGCAGATGGTCGAGCGCGTGATGTCGATGGCGAACGTGCCGGACGACGTGCCGATCGAGAACAAGATGGTCACGCGGGCCATCGCGTCGGCGCAGTCGCAGGTGGAGACGCAGAACTTCGAGACGCGTAAGAACGTCCTGAAGTACGACGAGGTGCTCAACCGGCAGCGCGAGGTCATCTACGGTGAGCGGCGCCGCGTCCTGGAGGGCGAGGACCTGCACGAGCAGGTGCAGCACTTCATGGACGACACGATCGACGCCTATGTGCAGGCGGAGACCGCCGAGGGCTTCCCGGAGGACTGGGACCTGGACCGGCTGTGGAGCGCGTTCAAGCAGCTGTACCCGGTGAAGGTGACCGTCGAGGAGCTGGAGGAGGCGGCGGGCGACCGGGCCGGTCTGACCGCCGAGTTCATCGGTGAGTCCATCAAGGACGACATCCACGAGCAGTACCGGGCGCGGGAGGAGCAGCTCGGCTCGGAGATCATGCGTGAGCTGGAGCGCCGGGTCGTGCTGTCGGTGCTGGACCGCAAGTGGCGTGAGCACCTCTACGAGATGGACTACCTCCAGGAGGGCATCGGCCTGCGCGCGATGGCGCAGAAGGACCCGCTGGTGGAGTACCAGCGTGAGGGCTTCGACATGTTCTCCGCGATGATGGACGGCATCAAGGAGGAGTCGGTCGGCTACCTGTTCAACCTGGAGGTCCAGGTCGAGCAGCAGGTCGAGGAGGTTCCGGTCGAGGACGCCAAGCCGGTGGCCGACCTGGAGAAGCGGGACGCCGTGCCGGCGCAGGCGGGCGGGCGTCCGGAGATCCGGGCGAAGGGGCTGGACGCGCCGCAGCGCCGGAACCTGCACTTCTCCGCGCCGACCGTGGACGGCGAGGGCGGCACCATCGAGGGTGACTTCGCCGGTGACGAGGAGCCGGTGCGTTCCGAGGCGGACGGGCTCACCCGTGCCGAGCGCCGCAAGCAGGCCCGGGGCGGTCGGCGCCGCAAGAAGTAGGGCGTGTGGCGGCGCTCTCGGGTAGCGGGGCGCCGCTGCGGCGTCGTGGACGTGCTGAGGGGCCGGTCATCCCGTTGGGGGTGGCCGGCCCCTCGGCGTGCGGCCGGGGGTGACGGTTCGGACGTCCGGCCGTTCGGTCCCGCCGGGCTCGGTGGCCGGTTCCGCTGGGCGGGGCTGCCGGTCCCGCTGATGGTGCGCGATGGCCGGCGATGTGCGGTGGCTAGTCGTCGTGCGGGGCGGGGTGGCGGCGGGGGCCGCCGAGTTCCACGGCGGTGCAGCGCCAGCGCTGGTCGGGGCCGCGTTCCAGGCGGAAGGCCATGGCGCGCAGACGGTCGCCGGTGCCGATGCGAGCGAAGGCCTCCAGGGCGCCGGGGCGCGGTTCGTAGTAGCCGATGTCGCGGATGACGGGGCGCGGGCCATGGGCGGCGCGCAGGGGGCCGTGGGCGGCGAGGTGGGCGAGGTCGTCGTAGGCGGCGCCCATGGTGTGCCGGAGCATCGCGTGGACGGGGCTCCGGCCGCTGAGGACGGCGAGGAGTCGCTCGGCGAAGACGTCGGTGGGGCGCTGCTGGGGTACGGCGGGGCGGCGGGGCGCCGGGACCCTGGTCCCGGCGGGGGCCCGGCCGGGCGCGGCGGCGGGCCGGTTGTCGGCGGGCCGCGTCGTCGCGCGCGCGGGGCCGGCCGCCGGGCGCGCCGGCCTGCCACCGCCCGCCGCGGCGGGCGCCCGGCCTCCGGGGGCACGCGGGGGCGTTCCGCCCAGGGCGCGCGCGGCGGCGCCGGCGGCCGGGCCGCGCGCGCCCTGGCCGAGGGCGGCCGGGGGCGGGCTGTCCGTGCCGCCGCCCGGAGGGCTTGTCGGGGAGTGCGCGGAGGGGGGACGCGGGGCATCTTGGGGGCGGCTCCCGGAGGTGGCCGTGAGCGGGGCGCCAGGGCTGTCGGCGGAGTTGCGTGGTCCCGTATCCCCACGCGCGCCCCGGCCGCCGACGGGGGTGCCGCCGGGGGCGCGGGTGGAGGCGCCGTACGCGGGGCGCGGCCAGGGGGCGTCCGGGGCGTCGGGGGTGGGGCGTGCCGCGCGGGCGTGGGTGTGGGGCGGAGGGGGTGGGGCGGTGCCGCCTCCGGGTCCGGCCGGGGCGGCCCCCGGGGCGGCCCGTGAGGTGTCGGCCGGGGCGGCGGGGCCGGCCGGGTCGGCGCCCGGAGTGCGGGACGGCACCCCGGCGGGGCGGTTGTCGGTGGGCCGGTTGTCGGTGGGCCGGTTGGGCGGGCGGTGACGCCGGTGGGTCCTCGTCATGACCTTGTGCATGGTGATCCCCGTTCTGCTGAGCACGCTGCGCACCCGGTTGGTACCGGGGGGTAACTTCGCGATGGTGATCTTGTACGGGTTCGCAGGGTCCTGCGGCAAGGACACGGCGCGTCGGCGTCGGCGCAGCGGGGAATTCGCTTATCCGAGTGAGCGAGGCGGCGCGAGCCGCGCAACCGTGCGGCCTCGGCGGGTGAATTCCGGACGTCCGGTTGACGTGGGGGCGGGGGCGGGCCGGAACTCGAAAGGGGATCCCGCACGTATCCTGAGTCACCCGGAGCGCCCAGCGGGGTCTCCGCCCACGACGACCACGAAAGCGGCCAGCCATGCGCGTCTACGTCCCCCTGACCCTCCCCGGTCTCGCCGAGGCGCACAGGACGGGGGAGCTGGGGCCCGGGCCGCTGCTCGCCCACGCCGTCACGCCCGCGCTGCGCGAGTGGTACCTCTCCGACGACATCGAGGAACTGGAGTACGCGGCGCTGAGCCGGGCCGCGCTGGCCTCGCTGCGGCTGCTCGCGGCGGACCCGGCGGCCCCGCGCCGGCGGGTCGTGGTCGCGGTGGACGTGCCGGACGGCGCGGCGGCCGCCGACCCCGACCGCGGGTTGGATCCGGCCGCGCTCGGCGAGGTGCGGGTCGCGCAGGCAGTGCGGCTGGCCGAGGCCGCGTCGGTGCACGTCGACGCCGCCGACGCCGAGGCGGACGTCGCGGCCGCGGCGGGGGCGCTGCCGGCGGCGGACGGCGGTGACGACGACGCGCAGTTCGTGGTCGACGGGGCCGAGGACCACGAACTGCTGTGGTACGCCACACAGGAGATCGCGGGCCTGGTGGCTGCCGGGGAGTGACGGGCCGACGGGCCCGGCCCGCTCTGGTCTGACCGGCCCGCTCTGGTCTGACCGGCCCGCTCTCGACGGATCACCGGAATCCGAGTACCAGCATCGATGTCAGTGGCGGCGGGTAGGTTTGTCGCATGGGGAAGTCGGCAGCGGCCCACATCGTCTGGGACTGGAACGGGACCCTGTTCCACGACAACGAGGCCATCATCGGAGCGACGAACGCGGCTTTCGCGGAACTGGGCCTGGAACCGATCACGCTGGAGCGGTACCGGTCGCTGTACTGCGTGCCGGTGCCGAAGTTCTACGAGCGGCTGATGGGACGGCTGCCGACGGACGCCGAGTGGGAGGTCATGGACGAGGCCTTCCACCGCTACTACGCCGAGGAGCGGGCGCGGTGCGGTCTCGCCGAGGGCGTGGAGGTACTGCTCGCCGGGTGGCGGTCGGCGGGGCACAGCCAGTCGCTGCTCAGCATGTACGGGCACGAGGACCTGGTGCCGCTGGTGCGCGGGTTCGGGATCGAGCCGCACTTCGTACGCGTCGACGGGCGGACGGGACCGTCCGGCGGCAGCAAGGCGGAGCACATGGTGCGCCATCTCGGGGCGCTCGCCGGGGTGGACCCGGCGCGCACGGTGGTGATCGGCGACGCGGCGGACGACGCGTTGGCGGCGCGGCACGCCGGGGCGCGGGCGGTGCTCTACACCGGCGGTTCGCACAGCCGGACGAGCCTGGAAGGGGTGGGCGTACCGGTCGTGGACACGCTGGCGGAGGCGGTCGAGACGGCGGCGGAGCTGGCGGCCTGACCGTTCCTCCGCGGCGGGGGCGCCCGGCGGGAACAGAGCAGACCCCCCTCGCGCCCCCGACTCAGCTGACCGGTGCCTTCGCGCGCAGCACCGTGAGGAACTCGCGCATCCAGACCGGGTGGTCCGGCCAGGCGCGGGAGGAGACGAGGGTGCCGTCGACGACGGCCTCGGCATCCTGGAAGGTCGCGCCCGCGGTCTGCATGTCGATCTCCAGCGCCGGGTACGCGGTCACCCGGCGGCCGCTGAGCGCGTCCACGGCCGCGGTGAGGAGGGGGCCGTGGCAGATCTGCGCCACGGGTTTGTCGGAGTCGAAGAAGGACTTGAGGATCTTGCGGAGTTCAGGGTCGTTGCGCAGGTACTCCGGAGCACGGCCGCCGGGGACGACGACGGCGGCGTACTGGCCGGGGTCGACCTCGGAGAAGGCGAGGTCGGCGGGCCAGGTGTATCCCGGCTTCTCGGTGTAGGTGTCGAAGCCGGGCTCGAAGTCGTGGACGACGAACCGCAGCGTCTTGCGGGTGGGGGCGGCGATGTGCACCTCGTAGCCCTCCTCGAGAAGGCGCTGGTAGGGGTACAGGACCTCCAGGGACTCTGCTGCGTCGCCGGTGACGATGAGGATTTTCGCGGTCATGGTGCGGGACTCCTCCGTGGGTCGCGGGCCGTGGGCGGTGCCGTGGACCGTCCCGTGGGCGGTGTCGTGCGCGGTGCCGGCAGCCGTGCCCGGAGCCGTGCCGCGGACGCCGCCGCGGGCCGGGCTCCGCGCACTGCCAGGGGCAACGCGCCGGTTGCCGGCCCTCCTGCCGAGGGGCGCGGTCGCTTTCAGAGTGCGCCGACCGAGGTGGGCCCGTCGACCCCTGCCCCGCCGTCTCGCCGCCACCGCACATGTTCAGCCGCGGATCCCCTGTGCAGAACGTCAAAGTTCCGCCCCCTGTTTTGTACACATACGGCTCATGACGGGGCACCCGTAGGGAGCGATAGCCTTAGGGGCGTGATCAGCGCGATAGCTCGCGGGGGCGACGGTGCCCCTGCTCTGCGCCCGGCGTGTACGGACCGTCTCCGTCACCGGGCGGCGGTCGCTGGTCCTCACGGGCGGGTCGGGACCCTCAGGGGACCCCGGGCGCCGTACCCACCTCGGACGGGACCGGCGCCGACCGTGGCGCACCGGCCGCCGCGAGGTCAGGACAGGGCCGATGCCCGCCCGCTCATCTCCCCCCACGGCCCGGCGCCCGAGCGGAACGGACACCCCGCGCCGCGACGTCGTGCCGCAGGGGCAGAGACCGTACTTCTTTCTACGTCACGCAACGGCGCGCGACAGGAGCCAGAGGACAATGCAGACCAAGCTGGACGAAGCCAAGGCCGAGCTGCTCGAAAGGGCCGCCCGGGTCGCTGAGAACAGCCCGGTCGGGGGGCACCTACCGACCGGGACGACGGGCGAGGGCGCCCCGGACACCCCGGACACCGAATCCGTGCTCTCGTTCCTCCAGCGCTACTACCTGCACACCGCCGCGGAGGACCTGACCGACCGCGACCCGGTCGATGTCTTCGGAGCGGCGCTCTCGCACTACCGGCTGGCCGAGAACCGGCCGCAGGGCACCGCCAACGTCCGCGTGCACACCCCCACCGTCGAGGAGAACGGCTGGACGTGCAGCCACTCCGTCGTCGAGGTCGTCACCGACGACATGCCCTTCCTCGTCGACTCCGTCACCAACGAGCTGACCCGGCAGGGCCGCGGCATCCACCTCGTCATCCACCCGCAGGTCGTCGTGCGGCGGGATGTGACCGGCAAGCTCGTCGAGGTGCTCGGCACCCCGCCGCCGGCCGCCACGCTGCCCCACGACGCCCACGTCGAGTCCTGGATCCACGTCGAGACCGACCGGGAGACCGACCGCGCCGACCTCAAGCAGATCACCGCCGATCTGCTGCGCGTCCTGTCCGACGTCCGGGAGGCCGTCGAGGACTGGGAGAAGATGCGCGACGCCGCGCTGCGCATCGCCGAGGACCTGGAGGAGGAGTCCGTCCCGGGCGACCTGCCCGGCCCCGACATCGAGGAGGCCCGCGAGCTGCTGCGCTGGCTCGCCGCCGACCACTTCACCTTCCTCGGCTACCGCGAGTACCAGCTGCGCGAGGACGACTCGCTGGCCGCGGTGCCCGGCACCGGCCTCGGCATACTGCGCTCCGACCCGCACCACGCCGACGACGAGAGCCACCCTGTCAGCCCCTCCTTCGAGCGGCTGCCCGCCGACGCCCGCGCCAAGGCCCGCGAGCACAAGCTGCTCGTGCTGACCAAGGCCAACAGCCGGGCCACCGTGCACCGCCCCTCCTACCTGGACTACGTCGGCGTCAAGAAGTTCGACGCCGAGGGCAACGTCGTCGGTGAGCGGCGCTTCCTCGGACTGTTCTCCTCGGCCGCCTACACCGAGTCGGTGCTGCGCGTGCCGGTCATCCGGCGCAAGGTCGACGCCGTCCTCAAGGGCGCCGGCTTCTCGCCCAACAGCCACGACGGGCGCGACCTGCTCCAGATCATGGAGACGTACCCGCGCGACGAGCTGTTCCAGACGCCGGTCGACGAGCTGCGCTCCATCGTGACGTCGGTGCTGTACCTGCAGGAGCGCCGCCGGCTGCGGCTGTACCTGCGCCAGGACGAGTACGGCCGCTACTACTCGGCGCTGGTCTACCTGCCCCGGGACCGCTACACCACCGGTGTGCGACTGCGGATCATCGACATCCTCAAGGAGGAGCTCGGCGGCACCAGCGTCGACTTCACCGCCTGGAACACCGAGTCGATCCTGTCCCGGCTGCACTTCGTGGTGCGGGTCCCGCAGGGCACCGAGCTGCCCGAGCTCAGCGACCGCGACAAGGAGCGCATCGAGGCGCGGCTGGTGGAGGCCGCCCGCTCCTGGGCCGACGGATTCACCGAGGCGCTGGGCGCCGAGTTCGGCGAGGAGCGCGCCGCCGAGCTGCTGCGCCGCTACAACAACGCCTTCCCCGAGGGCTACAAGGCCGACCACACCCCTCGTGCGGCGGTCGCCGACCTGGTCCACCTCGAACAGCTCGACGAGCAGTGCGACTTCGCGCTCAGCCTGTACGAGCCGGTGGGCGCCGCACCCGACGAGCGCCGCTTCAAGATCTACCGCAAGGGCGACTCCGTCTCCCTGTCGGCGGTCCTGCCGGTCCTGAACCGGCTCGGCGTCGAGGTCATCGACGAACGGCCGTACGAGCTGCGCTGCGCCGACCGCAGCCACGCGTGGATCTACGACTTCGGCATGCGCATCCCCAGGTCGATGCTCGCCAAGGCGGCCAACGGAAGCGGCGACTACCTCGCCGACGACGCCCGTGAGCGCTTCCAGGAGGCGTTCGCCGCGACCTGGACCGGCAAGGCGGAGAACGACGGCTTCAACGCGCTCGTGCTGGGCGCCGGGCTGACCTGGCGGCAGGCGATGGTGCTGCGCGCGTACGCCAAGTACCTGCGCCAGGCCGGTTCCACGTTCAGCCAGGACTACATGGAGGACACCCTCCGTACGAACGTCCACACCACCCGGCTGCTGGTCTCCCTGTTCGAGGCGCGGATGTCGCCGGACCGGCAGCGGGCCGGCCACGAGATCGTGGACGCGCTGCTGGAGGAGGTGGAGGCGGCGCTCGACCAGGTGGCCTCGCTGGACGAGGACCGCATCCTGCGGTCGTTCCTCACCGTCATCAAGGCGACGCTGCGCACCAACTTCTTCCAGGAGACCGAGGACGGCACGCCGCACGACTACGTCTCCATGAAGTTCGACCCGCAGGCCATCCCGGACCTGCCGGCGCCGCGCCCGGCGTACGAGATCTGGGTGTACTCGCCGCGCGTCGAGGGCGTGCACCTGCGGTTCGGGAAGGTTGCGCGCGGCGGTCTGCGCTGGTCGGACCGGCGGGAGGACTTCCGCACCGAGATCCTCGGCCTGGTCAAGGCGCAGATGGTGAAGAACACCGTCATCGTGCCGGTCGGCGCCAAGGGCGGGTTCGTCGCCAAGCAGCTGCCGGACCCGGCGGCGGACCGCGACGCGTGGCTCGCCGAGGGCGTCGCCAGCTACCGGACGTTCATCTCGGCGCTGCTCGACATCACCGACAACATGGTGGCGGGCGAGGTCGTCCCGCCCACCGGAGTGGTCCGGCACGACGGTGACGACACCTACCTGGTGGTCGCCGCCGACAAGGGCACGGCGACGTTCTCCGACATCGCCAACGAGGTCGCGCAGTCGTACGACTTCTGGCTGGGCGACGCGTTCGCCTCCGGCGGCTCGGCGGGCTACGACCACAAGGGCATGGGCATCACCGCGCGCGGCGCCTGGGAGTCCGTCAAGCGGCACTTCCGCGAGCTGGGCGTGGACACGCAGAGCGAGGACTTCACGGTCGTCGGCGTCGGCGACATGTCCGGTGACGTGTTCGGCAACGGCATGCTGCTGTCGGAGCACATCCGGCTGGTCGCCGCGTTCGACCACCGGCACATCTTCATCGACCCGGACCCGGACGCGGCGACCTCGTACGCCGAGCGCCGCCGCCTGTTCGAGCTGCCGCGTTCCAGCTGGGCGGACTACGACACGGAGCTGCTGTCGGCGGGCGGCGGGGTGTTCCCGCGCAGTGCGAAGGCCATCGCGCTGAACAGCCACATCCGTGAGGCCCTCGGCATCGAGGACAAGATCGCCAAGATGACGCCGGCCGACCTGATGCGGGCGATCCTCACGGCCCCGGTGGACCTGCTGTGGAACGGCGGCATCGGCACGTACGTCAAGGCGGCCTCGGAGTCCCACGCGGACGTCGGCGACAAGGCCAACGACGCCATCCGCGTCGACGGCGCCGACCTGCGGGTGAAGGTCGTCGGCGAGGGCGGCAACCTGGGGCTGACCCAGCTGGGCCGCATCGAGTTCGCGCAGACCGGCGGCAAGGTCAACACCGACGCCATCGACAACAGCGCGGGCGTGGACACCTCCGACCACGAGGTGAACATCAAGATCCTGCTCAACGGGGTGGTCACCGACGGCGACATGACCGTCAAGCAGCGCAACAAGCTGCTCGCCGAGATGACCGACGAGGTGGGCGGGCTCGTCCTGCGCAACAACTACGCGCAGAACACGGCGATCGCCAACGCGCTCGCCCAGTCCAAGGACATGCTGCACGCGCAGCAGCGCTTCATGAAGCACCTGGTGCGCGAGGGCCACCTCGACCGGGCGCTGGAGTTCCTGCCCACCGACCGGCAGATCCGTGAGCGGCTCGCCGCCGGGCAGGGCCTGACCGGTCCGGAGACCGCCGTCCTGCTCGCGTACACGAAGATCACGGTCTCCGAGGAGCTGCTGGCGACCTCGCTGCCCGAGGACCCCCACCTGCGCGGGCTGCTGTACGCGTACTTCCCGACGGCGCTGCGCGAGCGGTTCTCCGAGCACATCGAGAGCCACCCGCTGCGCCGCGAGATCACCACGACCGTGCTGGTCAACGACACCGTCAACACCGGCGGTACGACGTACCTGCACCGGCTGCGGGAGGAGACCGGGGCCTCGCTGGAGGAGATCGTGCGGGCGCAGACCGTGGCCCGGACGATCTTCCGGCAGGCCCCGGTGTGGGACGGGGTCGAGGCGCTCGACAACCGGGTCGAGGCCGACGTGCTGACCCGGATCCGGCTGCATTCGCGGCGTCTCGTCGAGCGCGGCACGCGCTGGCTGCTGAACAACCGGCCGCAGCCGCTGGAGCTGGCCGAGACGGTCGACTTCTTCGCCGACCGGGTCGAGCAGGTGTGGACGCAGCTGCCGAAGCTGCTGCGCGGCGCGGACCTGGACTGGTACCAGCAGATCTACGACGAGCTGACCGGCTCCGGCGTCACCGACGAGCTGGCGACGCGGGTGGCCGGGTTTTCCTCGGCGTTCCCGACGCTGGACATCGTCTCCGTGGGCGACCGCATGGGCCGGGACCCGCTGGACGTCGCCGAGGTGTACTACGACCTCGCGGACCGGCTGCACATCACCCAGCTCATGGACCGCATCATCGAGCTGCCGCGCAGCGACCGCTGGCAGTCCATGGCCCGTGCCTCCATCCGTGAGGACCTGTACGCGGCGCACGCGGCGCTGACGGCGGACGTCCTGGCCGTCGGCAACGGCACTTCCACGCCGGAGCAGCGGTTCAAGGCGTGGGAGCAGAAGAACGCCGCGATCCTGGGCCGGGCGCGGGCGACCCTGGAGGAGATCCGCAGCTCGGAGACGTTCGACCTGGCCAACCTGTCGGTCGCCATGCGGACGATGCGCACCCTGCTGCGTACGCATTCCTGACCGTCGGCGTCGTGACGACGGGGGCGCCCCGGCCGTGTCGGCCGGGGCGCCCCCGCTCGTGTGTGGGCCGGGTGGCGGGTCAGGCCGCTTTCCTGCCGACGTTGGTGAACTTCTCGTACTCGCGCATGACCTCGTCCGTGGGGCCGTCCATGCGCAGTTCGCCGCGCTCCAGCCACAGCACCCGCTGACAGGTGTCGCGGATGGTGCCGTTGCTGTGGCTGACCAGGAACACGGTGCCTGCGTGCGCGCGCATCTCGCGGATGCGGTCGGCCGAGCGGGCCTGGAACCTGGCGTCGCCGGTGGCGAGGGCCTCGTCGATGAGCAGGACGTCGTGGTCCTTGGCGGCGGCGATGGAGAAGCGCAGCCGCGAGCCCATGCCGGAGGAGTAGGTGCGCATGGGCAGGGAGATGAAGTCGCCCTTGTCGTTGATCCCGGAGAAGTCGACGATCTCCTGGTAACGGGCCCTGATCTGCTCGCGGGACATGCCCATGGCCAGGCCGCCGAGGTGGACGTTGCGTTCGCCGGTCAGGTCGCCCATGAGGGCGGCGTTGACGCCGAGGAGGGAGGGCTGGCCGTCGGTGTAGATCCTGCCGCGCTCCACGGGGAGCAGGCCGGCGACGGCCTTCAGCAGGGTCGACTTGCCGGATCCGTTGGTGCCGATCAGGCCGATGGCCTCGCCCTTGTAGGCGACGAAGGACACGTTCTTCACGGCGTGCACCAGGCGGGTGCCGGAGGCCTTCTCGACCGGTCCGCGGCGCATGATGCGACTGAGCGCGGCGGTCGCCGAACCCCGGCCGGCGGACGCGCCGTTGACGCGGTAGACGATGTCGACGCCGTCGGCGACGACGGTGGGGACGGGCTCGTCGGGGTGCGCGGTGCTGTCAGCCACGGCCGTACGTCTCCTCAGCCTTCCAGAAGTAGATGAAGCCGCCGACGCCCGCGAGGAGCGCCCAGCCGGCCGCGGTCAGCCACACGTGGGGCGGCAGCTGGTCCGCGTGGAAGCTGTCGATGAGGGCGAACCGCATCAGGTCGATGTAGAGGGCGCCGGGGTTGGCCCGCAGCAGTTCCACGGCCCAGCCGGGCAGGTCGGCGTGGTTCCTGACGATGTTGTCGATGCTGAACATGACGCCCGACGCGTACATCCAGGTGCGCAGGACGAAGGGCATCAGCTGGGCGATGTCCGGGGTCCTGGCGCCGAGGCGGGCCATCACCATCGCCAGACCGGTGTTGAACACGAACTGAAGGGTCAGCGCCGGTACCACCAGCAGCCAGGACGGGGCGGGGGGCACCCCGACCGCGAACAGGATGACCAGCAGGGCGCACATCGAGAACAGCAGCTGCTGCAGTTGCTGCAGGCAGAACGAGATCGGCAGCGCGGCCCGGGGGAAGTGCAGGGCGCGCACCAGGCCGATGTTCCCGGAGATCGCCCGGGTGCCGGCGAGGATCGAGCTCTGGGTGAAGGTCCACACGAACACGCCGGTGACCAGGAAGGGGACGAAGTCCGCGATGCCGTCCCGGGTGCCCATGAGGACGCCGAAGATGAAGTAGTAGACCGCCGCGTTGAGCAGCGGCGTCATCACCTGCCAGATCTGGCCGAGCTTCGCCTGGCTGTACTGGGCGGTGAGCTTGGCGGTGGCGAACGCGGTGATGAAGTGGCGCCGCGCCCACAACTGGCGGACGTACTCCGGCAGGGACGGCCGGGCGCCGCTGACGGAGAGGCCGTGGCGGGCCGCCAGGGCGGCGAGGTCTTCGTGCGGGGGGTGGTGCGGGGGATCAAGGACCGTCGCAGGGGGCGGTGTGTCGAGGACCTGAGTCACATCCGCTGCTTTCGCTCGGTGGGGGAGGGGGCGCGCGTTTCTCTTCCCGTTTTCTTCCCGCGCTCTTACGTCGGGACGGGTCCGTATCGTCGCAACGGGAGCGTATGCCCGCCTGCGTCGGAACGCAACCGTATCGTCGTAACGCCCTATGCTGGGCGGCATGACGACGAACGCCGCGAACGCCGACGGACCCCAGCCACGTCCGCGCCGCCGGAGCCCCGCGGGTGCGGCCGTGCTGCGGGAGGACGTGACGCAGGCCATCCGGGCGGCCGTCTTCGAGGAACTGGCCGCCGCCGGCTACGCGCGGATGTCGATCGAGGGCATCGCCCGCCGCGCCGGCGTCGGCAAGACGGCCGTCTACCGCCGCTGGCGTTCGAAGCTGCACCTCGTCCTGGACGTGGTGTCGGCGATCGCCGTGCAGGGCCTGCCCGCCCCGGAGACCGGCAGCCTGGAGGGCGATCTGCGGATGCTGTACGAGGTGACGTCGCGGGCGCTGCGCCACCCCGTGGCCTCGCAGATCATCCCCGACCTGCAGGCCGAGGCGGCCCGCAGCCCGGAGATCGCCGAGGCCCTGCAGAAGGCGCTGCGGGACGGACAGGAGGGCGTCGCGGTGAAGATCGTCGCGGCGGCGCAGGGGCGCGGCGAGGTCCGTGCGGGCGCGGACGGGGAACTGGCCCTGGACCTGATCTCCGGCCCCCTCTACTGGCGCTCCGTCGTCATCCGCAGCCCCCGCCTGCCCAAGGACTACCTCGCCACCCTGGCCCGCACCACCACGGCCGCCCTCAAGGCGCTCTGACCCCCCACTCGGCACCGGCGCCAGCAGCAGCACCGGCGCCATCACCGGCACCAGCACCGGCGCCAGCACCAGCACCGGCGCGCCATCACCGGCACCGGCACCAGCACCGGCACCGGCGGCAGAAGGGCTCTAGACCAGTGCCGCCTCCGGATGGCGGCGGATCCAGCCCTCCCAGGCGGAGACGACCATGTCCTGGACGTCGTACTTGGCGGTCCAGCCCAGTTCGGTGGCGGCGCGGTCGGCGGAGGCGACGACGCGGGGCGGGTCGCCGGGGCGGCGCGGGGTGACGGTGGGCGGCCGGTCGTAGCCCGTGACGGCGTTGATCAGGTCGATCATCTCGCGCACCGACACGCCCTCACCCCGCCCGATGTTGAGGGTGAGGTGGCGGCCGGGCGAGAACTGCAGGGCGCGGGCGGTGGCCACATGCGCCTCCGCCAGGTCGACGACGTGGATGTAGTCGCGGACGCAGGTGCCGTCGGGTGTGGGGTAGTCGTCGCCGAAGATGCGCGGCGGGGCGTTCTCCGTGAGCCTCTCGAAGACCATCGGGACGATGTTGGAGACACCGGTGTCGGCCAGCTCGGGGCTCGCCGCGCCCGCGACGTTGAAGTAACGCAGTGAGGCGGTGGACAGCCCGGTCGCCCGGCCCACGGCGCGCACCATCCACTCGCCGGCCAGCTTCGTCTCGCCGTACGGCGACAGCGGCACGCACGGCGTCTCCTCCGTCACCAGCGCGTCGTTCCCCGCTGTGTGCGGCATGCCGTACACAGCGGCCGAGGAGGAGAAGACGAACGACGGGACGCCGGCGGCGACCACCGCCTCCAGCAGGACGCGCAGGCCCTCCACGTTCTCGCGGTAGTAGTGCAGCGGCCGGTCCATCGACTCGCCGATCCGTTTGCGCGCCGCCAGATGGACGACCCCGGTGACGCCGTGATCGGCGAGGGCGTCGGCCACGCGCCCGCCGTCCAGGATCGAGCCCACCACCAGCGGCACGCCCTGCGGAACCCGGTCGGCGGCGCCCGCCGACAGGTCGTCGTACACCACCGCCCGCTCGCCGGCCTCGGTCATGGCCCGTGCGACGTGGGAGCCGATGTATCCGGCGCCGCCTGTGATCAGCCAGGTCATCCGCGGTCGTTCCCCTCGTCGGTCGGCTTCGGTGGCCCCCCGGCTGCGGTGTTGCTCAGGGTCACAGTGAAGCAGGGGGCGCGGCGGCCCGCAGGGTCACGCCCCCGCGTGACGCGGCGCGGGACCGCCCGCTCACCCCGCCGTCCCCTCCGCGGCGGCCGGTGCGGCCGTCGGGGCCCCCGTGGCGTCCACCGCCGCGTCCAGCGCGGCGGTCAGCGTGTCCAGGCGCTCGCGCAGCGCGCGGATCTGGTCGACGTCGAAGCCGGTCGCCTCGACGATGCGGTGCGGGACCCCGGCCGCCCGCCGGCGCAGCGCCGTGCCCTCGGCGGTCGGCCGGACCACCACCGAGCGCTCGTCGCGGGCGCTGCGCTCGCGCACCACCAGACCGGCCGCCTCCAGCCGCTTGAGCAGCGGGGACAGCGTGCCGGAGTCCAGTCGCAGGTGGGCCCCCAGCTCCTTGACCGGCAGTTCGCCCTCCTCCCAGAGCACGAGCATCACCAGGTACTGCGGGTAGGTCAGCCCGAGGTCCTTGAGGATCACCCGGTAGACGCCGTTGAAGGCGCGCGAGGCGGCGTGCAGGGAGAAGCAGATCTGCCGGTCAAGGCGCAGCCAGTTCTGCTCGTCGAGGGGTGGCGGGGTCGCGCTCATGTCTCCAGGGTAGCGCTGCGCGCCATTCGGTTGTGTGCAATTTAATTGTGTGCTCTACTTGTGGTCGCACGGACCGCCCGGCCCGCCGGAACCCGGTCCGGACACTCGATCCATCCGGACACCCGGTCCGGACACCGACTCAAGAGGGATGGTTCATCCATGGACGCGCTCTACACCGCCGTCGCCACCGCCACCCACGGCCGCGAGGGCCGGGCCGTCTCCTCCGACGGCACGATCGACCTCGCCCTCGCCATGCCGGTGGAACTCGGAGGCAACGGGCAGGGCACCAACCCCGAGCAGCTGTTCGCCGCCGGCTACGCGGCCTGCTTCGGCAGCGCCCTCGGCCTCGTCGGCCGCCAGGCCAAGGTCGACGTGAGCGAGGCCGCCGTCACCGCCGAGGTCGGCATAGGCAAGCAGGGCGAGGGCTTCGGGCTGCAGGTGACGCTGCGCGTCGAACTCCCCGACACCGTGGACGAGCCGACCGGCCGCAAGCTCGTCGAGCAGGCCCACCAGGTCTGCCCCTACTCCAACGCCACCCGCGGCAACATCGAGGTCGACCTCGTCATCGAGTAGGCCGTGCCGGGGCGACGGGGGAACCCGCCCCGGCACCGACGGACCGGCCTCACCCGGGGGCGGCGGACGGGCTCAGCCCACGCGGGCCAGCACCTCCCCCGTCCGCTCGCTCCACGCCACCACCACCGCCTCGGCCGGCACCCGCTGCCACCGGGTCAGCAGCAGCCAGCGGATGTGGCGGCGCTCGGCGATGGCCGCGCGCTCCGCGCGGGTCGAGGCCGGCGACAGGTACGCGCGCATGTCCGCCAGCCGCCGCAGCCGCTCCCGTTCGTCGACGGCCGCGTCCGGCCAGGCCGGCGCGGCGAGGTTCGGCCCGTACCCGGCGATGGCGTGCATCGCGTAGTACCCGTCGGTGACCACCACCTCGCCGGGCCGGATGTAGCGGGCCGCCCAGTCGTACGCCGGCCAGTGCGGCGGCTGCTCGAAACCCACCGGGTCCAGGGCGCGCGGTACCACCGCACCCGCCTGCACCGTCCCGAACCCCAGCACGGCCGCCCCGGCCGCGGCCACGCCCAGCACCCGGCGCGCCGGACGCCACGGCCGGGGCGCCGCCAGCTCCACGGCCAGCGCGAACTGCGGCGCCACCAGCGTCAGACCGAGGATGCGGCCGTAGGTGTAGTGACCGCTGACCCAGCCGTACGTCACCACCAGCACGTCCAGCGCGAACATCAGCACCAGCGGATCCCGCAGCGCGGACAGCGCCGGCCCGCCCGGCGAGGCGGCCCGGCGCGCCCGCGCCCACAGGGCCGGCAGCCCCAGCAGCGCCAGCCAGAAGTGCCCGGCCAGGCCGTCGTAGAGCCGCCGGTGCATCGCGTCCACGCTGGTGTCGCCGGCCAGCGCGAACACGTCGAAGTAGGGCCAGCCGGCCGCCAGCACCACGGCCACCGCCCCGGTGAGCGCCCAGCGGCCGGCCACCGCCGCGCCCCACCCGCGCTGCCATCCGGCGACACACGCGAGCGCGCCCAGCACCGCCGCCACCGCCGTGATCGGGTGGACCAGCAGGATCAGCCCGTACAGGCCGCCCAGCCCCGCGTACCCGATCAGGCCGCGCCGCCCGCTCGGGCCGACGAACCGCACCCGCCGGGCGTCCCGCGCCCGCGCTCCGGTCAGCGCCCACGCCCAGAAGGCGAGGCCGATGGCGAAGGTGGACGGATAGCCGAGGTTGCCGGTCATCGACATCAGCCCGAGGAAGCCGCTCCACCAGGCCCGCTCGGTGCCCCACAGCAGGGTCATCGCGGCCAGCGCCAGTACCGGCGCCCACGGCCGGGGCGTCAGCACCCGCACGAACCGCCCGACGCCCGTCAGCAGCACCAGCAGGTTCACCGGGCCCGCCACCCGCAGCACCGCCCAGCCGGACAGCCCGGTCAGCCGGGCGAGGACGCCCTCGGCCACCGCGTACGGCGAGTAGTAGGGGCTGCCCGCGCCCGGCAGGTCCGCGGTGGGGTGGCGCGGATGCCACAGGTCGGCCGCGAGCCGTTCGACGACCGCGGCGTGCTGGCCGGCGTCGCAGCACAGCGGCACCCGCCAGTACGCCAGCGTCATCACCAGCAGGAACAGGCCTCCGGCGGCCTGGTACGGGCTCGGACGCCACCGGGGGCCGCCGCGCAGCGCCGTCGCACCGCGCACCGGCCGCCGGATCAGGACACCGGCGCTCACCGGACGGACCGCGAAAGGGAGGTAGGGCGCATTGGCCGTATGTTCCCGTCCCGGTCAACGGCCTTGCGCCCGTCACCTCAACGAGTGAGTCCGATCGGCCCGCTCCTGCGCCGGCACCACCACCCGGGCGCGCACCGCCGGCTCCAGCAGCAGCGGCAGTCCCAGCACCGGCAGCAGCCACGCCAGGACGATCAGCCGGTCGCCCCAGATGGTGATGTCGGGGTGCCCCGCCTGGGTGAGGAACCCGGTCGTGGCCGCGGCCGCCACGAACAGCCCCGCCGCGGGCCGCCGCGCCGCCCCCCACGCCCCGCCCGCCAGTGCCACCAGGAACAGCGGCTGCCACAGCTGCCGGCGCAGCCACTCCACCCAGAAGTGGCCCTCCAGCTCCAGCAGCTCCGGCCATGGCCGGGCCCGGTCCGGACGGGTGAAGTGACCGGTCAGCAGGTCCTGCACGCTCTCCGCGGTCGACGGGAGGTGCAGCAGCCGCGCCAGCAGCAGCGTGCCGAGGACCGCGCCGCAGCCCGTCAGCGCCAGCGCCCACGCCGGACGTGAGCCCCCGGCCCCCGCCCCACCGCCGCGCCCGCGGCGCCGCACGAGGAGCAGACCCGCCGCTGCCGCCAGGCACAGCCCGAGGAACAGGGCCTGCGAGTGCTTGACCGTGAACAGCGCCGCCAGGGAGCCGCCCACCAGCCACAGCCCCGCCCGCGCCCGGCCGGTCAGCGCCAGCGCGCACCCCCACACCGCCGCCAGCGTCAGCGCCAGCATCAGTCCCTCGGCCATCGGGCGCATCGCGGTCGTCCCGCACGGCAGCACGTAGTACAGGCCCTGCCCCGCCAGGCACACCGGCGCCGGCGCGCGCAGCGTCCGCAGCACCAGGAACGCCAGCAGCCCGCCCGCCACGGTCACCGCGACACCCGCCGCCCACACCCCCCACGTCACCCCGAACAGGGTGAGGAACGGTAGCAGGAACACCGGATAGCCGGGCCGCGCCTCGAAGATCCGCATGAAGCGTTCCCGGGTGAACGGCACGGTGTGCCCGCCGGTCTGCCCCGCCCGCAGCCGCGCCTCGACGCGGCGCCACCGCTCGGCCCGGCACTCGGCCATGACCCGCGCGGCGGGGTCGGGCCGACGGAAGCGGATCACGTCCACGCTCTGCCGCCGGGCCGCCCACGAGGCCCGCCCGGCGCACCCGTAGTTGATGGTGGCGGCGGCCACCGCCCGCTTGTCCCAGCCGCGCAGGGACAGCGCGTACGACAGGTAGTTGCCGCTGTCGGGGGTGTCCCGGCCGGTGACGTTCGCGAGCTGGAGCAGCGCGAACACGGTGGCCAGGAGCACCACCCAGGCGCGGGTGCGCGGGCGGATCCGCAGCCGTTTCACGTCGCCGCGAGGACGTCGCCGTCGACGCTCGGGCGCGGGCCCGGCACCGTCGCGTCCGGCACCGGCCACGACTCGCCCAGCAGCAGGGTCCGCACCACCCGCTCGGCGGCGCGGCCGTCGTCGAACGTGCAGAACCGCTGCCGGAAGGCGGCCCGCAGCCGGCCGGACTCCTCGTCCCGCCAGTTGCCGGACGCCAGCAGCCAGGCCAGCTCGCGGTAGCTGCGCGAGACATGGCCGGGCGGTTCGGCGGTGATGTCGAAGTAGGTGCCCCGGGTCGCCGCGTACGACGCCCAGTCGTCGGCGTGCACGACGATCGGCCGGTCCAGGTGCGCGTAGTCGAACATCAGGGCGGAGTAGTCGGTGACCAGCACGTCGGAGGCGAGCATGACGTCCTCCACGTGCGGTTCGTCGGTCGCGTCCACCAGAACGCCCCGCCGGTGCAGGTCGGACAGGCCCATGCCGCGCGCCGGGCCGGTCGCCAGCGACGGGTGGAGACGGACCACCAGGGTGTGGCCCTCGCCGAGGTCGGCGGCGAACCGGGCCAGGTCGATCCGGTCGACGTGCCCGCCGCGCCGGTACTCGCGCCGGGTCGGCGCGTACAGCACCACGATGTGGCCCTCCGGGACGCCCAGCCGGGCGCGGACCTCCTCGGCCCGGCCGGCCGGCGGGCGGACCAGGACGTCGTTGCGCGGGCTGCCCGTGCGCACCGAGGTGAAGTGGCACGGGTAGGCCCGCTCCCACACCAGCTCCGAGTGCTCGTTGGCGACCAGGCTGTAGTCCCAGCGGTCGGCGCGGCGCAGCATCTGCGGCACGTCGACGCCGAACCGGGCGCCCGGCCGGTCCAGCAGGTCCGCCGCCATGTACTTCAGCGGGGTGCCCTGGTGGGTGTGGACGTGGACGCTGCCGGGCCGCTTCACCAGCCCGCCGGGCCAGTTGACGTTGTTGACGAGGAACCCCGCGCGGGCGGCCAGCCTGCGGTACTCGGGCGAGTCCAGCAGGACGTGCTCCACGCCCTCGGGCAGCGCGGCGGCCGTCTCCGCGTCGCGCACCACCCACACGCCGCGCAACTGCGGGGCGATCTCCCGGGCCTTGTGGTAGACCGCCCCCGGGTCGCCGAGCACACCCCGGTGGGAGAACGCCGAGTACAGCACGAGCCGCGGGTCGGGCGAGCGGCGGGCCGGCAGCGCCGTGGCCGCGCGGCGCGCCCGCACCCCGGCCGCCGTCCGCACCCGGCCGCCCTGCCGCGCCAGCTCCCGCGCGGCCCGCCGTGCCCGCGCCCCGACCCGGTAGGCGGTGTAGCCGCCCTCCAGCACCCGCAGTTCCCGCGGCACCTCGGCGCCCTCGGGCCGGTGGGCGCGGAACAGCTCGGCGGTGCGCCGGAAGAACTCGCCCTTGTCGGCGGGCGGCAGCCGGTCCGGCTTGGCGAGGATGTCCAGGCAGTGCTCACCGAACTTGCGGTGCAGGTAGGGGCGCCAGCCGGCCAGCGCGGGCCGCGAGTCGACGAACGCGAACACCCGCTCGTACTGGTCGTGCACGTCGAAGTGCTTGCGGCTGGTGGTGGACAGGATGTTGCCCTGGCGGCGCTGCCGGTAGTGCAGGCAGATCCGGTCCAGCGTGGCGATCCGCTCGGCACTGAGCATCACCGGGAACGTCCACGGGGTGTCCTCGTAGTAGCCGGGCGGGAACTCGAAGCCGTTCTTCCCGACGAAGTCCCGCCGGTAGACCTTGTTCCACACCACCATCAGCAGGTCGAGGATCTCGGGGAACTCCTCGGCGGTGAACGGGTCGTCGCGTTCGGCCAGCACCTGGGCCAGGGCGTTGCGGCGGGTGCCGCCCCACCAGTAGGTGCGGGCGTAGTCGAAGACCAGCACGTCCGGGTCGCCGGTGGCGTCGAGCCGGTCGGCGAGGGCGCGCAGCGCGCCCGGAGTGAGGGTGTCGTCGCTGTCCAGGAAGAACAGGTAGTCGCCGGTGGCGTGGGGCGTCCCGGCGTTGCGGGCGCGGCCCAGACCGACGTTCTCCGGCAGGTGCAGCGCCGTCACCCGGGGGTCGCGGGCCGCGTACTCGTCGAGGATCGCGCCGCAGCCGTCGGGCGAGAGGTCGTCGACGGCGATCACCTCGATGTCCCGGTAGGACTGCTCCAGGACGGAGTCGAGGCACTCGCGCAGGAAGCCCTGCACCTTGAAGCAGGGGACGATGATGCTGAAGCGGGGCATGTCAGCTCCTGACCAGGGTCGTCGCGGCGGGGGCGGGGACGCGCTCGGCGAGCGGCAGCACCGGGTCGATCGCCTCCGGCGGCTCGCCGAGCAGCACCCGGCGCACGACCCGCTCGGCGGCCCGGCCGTCGTCGAACTCGCAGAACCGCTCCCGGAAGGCGGCCCGCAGCCGCGCCGACTCCTCGCCGGCCCAGCCGCCGTCACGGAAGAGCCGCGCCAGCTCCTCGGGGGTCCGGGCGACCGGACCGGGCGGGGACGCCATCAGGTCGAAGTACACGCCCCGCGTCTCCCGGTAGACCTCCCAGTCGTCGGCGTAGACGACGACGGGCCGGTCCAGGTTGGCGTAGTCGAACATGATCGACGAGTAGTCGGTGACCAGCGCGTCGGCGGCCAGGGCGACCTCCTCCGAGGACCGGTGCCCGGTGACGTCGATGACCCGGCCGCTGCCGCCCCGCGTGCCCCGGTCGTAGAAGTAGTGGGCGCGCAGCAGCACCACCACGTCCTCGCCGGCCGCCGCGCAGAACGCCTCCAGGTCCAGGCCGGTGTCGAAGCCGCTGCGGTAGTCGCGGTGGGTGGGCGCGTACAGCACGGCCGTCTTGCCGTCCGGGACGCCCAGCTCGCGGCGGATCCGGGCGACGTCCTCGGCGGTCGCCGTGTAGAAGACGTCGTTGCGCGGATAGCCGTACTCCAGGTGCTCGTACGAGCCGGGGAAGGCGCGCTCCCACATCTGGGTGGAGTGGGTGTTGGAGGACAGGTTGTAGTCCCACCGGTCCACCCGGCCCAGCAGCTTGGTGAAGCTGCCGGTCGAGGCGGCGACCACCGGGTACGTCGACTGGTCCACGCCCATCGTCTTCAGCGGCGTCCCGTGCTGCGTCTGCAGGTGCACACTGCCGGGCCGCTTGACCACGCCCTCCGCGAAGTTGGCGTTGTTCACCAGGTACTTGGCGCGGGCCAGCAGCCGCCAGTACCGCCGGCTGCCGATGACGGCCCGGTCGACGCCGTCGGGCACGGTGTGCTCCTGGCCGGGCTCGACGAGGAACACCGACCGGATGTGCGGAGCGAGTTCGGCGGCCTTGGCGTGGATCGCGGCCGGGCTGCAGGCGTAACCGCGTCCCCAGTACGCGCAGTACACCGCCAGGTTCGGGTCGATACGGCGGCGCAGCTGGCGCCGGTAGAACAGGCGGGTGCGCAGCCCCCGCGGGCGCGGCACGCGCCGGGCGGCGGCCGACACCGCCCGGTTGGCGCCGCGCAGCGCCCGGAACGCCGTGTAGGCGCCCGCCGCCAGCAGCCGGTGCTGCACGCCCAGACTGCCGCCCGGCCGGCGGAATCCGGCGGGCCGGTGGTGGCGGTAGAGCCGGCTCGCGCGGCGGAAGAAGGCCCGGCGCATACCGGCCGGCAGCCGGGTCGGATGGGCGGCCGTCCGCAGCACCGCCCCGAAGAGCTGCTCGAACAGCGGCCCCGACCGCTCGGCGGGCACCCCGAGCTCCGCCACCCGGGTGAGCACCAGCTCCACCCCGTCCAGCAGCTCCGCCTGGTGCGGACCCGGCTGGTTCAGCCGGCTGCCCTGCCGGCGCAGCAGGTGCCGTACGACGACCCGGCGCAGCACCGCCGCCCGCTCGGCGTGCAGCATCACCAGGGCGCCCAGCACCAGGTCGGTGAAGCGGCCGTCGGGGAAGGCCAGCCGGTGCTCGGCGAGGAAGGCCCGCCGGTAGACCGCGCTCCACGCCGGGAGCTGCACCCCGGTCAGCCAGGGCGCCTCGGCGGGCGCGAACGCCCCTTCGGGCGCCCTGGCCAGCAGCGGGGCGGCCGGGTTGGCGGGCTCGCCGTCCCACCAGGGGGTGCGCTCGTGCTCGAAGAGCAGCACGTCCACGGGGGCGCCGGTGCCCGGCGTGTCCGCGGTGGCCGGGGTGGCCGGGGTGGGTTCGGGCGCGGGGTCCGGGGCGCCGGTCTCGGTCAGCCGGGCGTCGAGCGCGGCGAGCGCGCCCGGCGCGAGGGTGTCGTCGCCGTCGAGGAAGAGCAGGTAGGCGCCGGTCGCCGTGCGCATCCCGGCGGTGCGGGCCCCGCTCAGCCCGGCGGCCGGCGGCGAGTGCACCGGCGCCACCCGGGAGTCCCGCTCGGCGTACCCGGCGGCGACCGACGCGGCCGGTGCGCCGGGGCCGTCGCAGACGGGGATCAGCTCGAAGTCGCCGAAGGACTGGGCGAGGACGGAGTCCAGCGCCAGGGACAGCCGGCCCGCGACGCCATGGGACGGCACGATGATGCTGAAGCGGGGCATTCTGATCTTTCTCTCGTCGTCCGGTAGGGGCTGGTCACGCCCTGCGGGTACGGCTGGGGCGGCCCGACGGACGCCAGGTGGAGGGCCGGCTCGGAGCGGGCCGGGAAGGACTGGGGGGCATGGGAACTCCCGGAGACGACAACGGTGTTCGGAGGCTCTCGGTGACGGTGCGCGGGCCGGCCGGATGCGGCAGCGTCGCGAGGGGGGAGCGCGCGGACGCCGGTGCGCCCACCGCCCGGTCCGGCGCGCCGGGGGCGCCCGCGCCCGCCGCGGCCGCCGTGCCCGCCGTCGGCACCGGCCGGCGCTCGGCCGACGGCACCACCGATCCCGGCCCGTGCGGCACCGCCCCGAGCATCACCCGCTGTCCGACCCGCCGTACGACCCGCCGTACGAACCGCTCGGCGGCCCGCGAGTCGTCGTACGGGCAGAACCGCGCGAGGGCGCGCGGCGCGCTCGGGGTGAGGGTGTCGTCGCCGTCGAGGCACACCGCGGAGTCGCCGGCCGTCCGCTCCGGCCCCGCCTCGCGCGCGCCTCCCCGGCCCACGTTCTCCGGCAGGCGCAGCGGCCGCACTCGCGCGCCGCGCGCCGCCCGCTCGCCGACGGCCTTCCCGCAGGCGTCCGGCCACCGGTCACCCGCGGCGGTCACTTCGAGATCCGCCCACGACCGGGCGCGCCCCGAATCCGGACACCCGCGCAGGTACGCCTGAACCGGGTACGCGGAGACGATGACACTGAACCTGGGCACGGCACATCCATGGGTCGGCGCGGGCGTTCGGCCCGGGAACGGCCAATGGAGTGACCTGGTTACGGACTCTGCGGCATACGGGGGAAGCGGGCGCACGGCGAGGGGCGCGCGCCCCTCGCCGTCCTCGTCACTTCACGGCGCCCGCCATCACGCCGGACACGAACTGCCGCTGGAACGCGAAGAACACGGCCAGCGGGACCACCATGGAGATGAAGGCGCCGGGCGCCAGGATGTCGACGTTGTTGCCGAACTGCCGTACCTGGGTCTGCAGGGCGACCGTGATCGGCTGGCTGTCGGCGTTGGTGAACACCAGGGCGACCAGCATGTCGTTCCACACCCACAGGAACTGGAAAATGGCCAGCGACGCGACGGCCGGCCCGGCCAGTGGCATCACCACCCGGGCGAACAGCCGCAGTTCGCCCGCGCCGTCCAGGCGGGCCGCCTCCAGCAGCTCGCGGGGGATCTCCGCGAAGAAGTTCCGCAGCAGGAACACCGCGAACGGCAGACCGAAGCCGGTGTGGAACAGCACCACACCCAGGATGGAGCCGAACAGTCCCAGGTTGCCGAACAGTTCGGCGATCGGGATCAGCGCCACCTGCACCGGCACCACCAGCAGCCCCACCACCAGCAGGAACCACCAGTCGCGGCCCGGGAACTCCATCCACGCGAACGCGTAGCCCGCCAGGGAGCCGATCACCACGACGAGCAGCGTGGCCGGAACGGTGATCATCACCGTGTTGACGAGCGAGTCGGTGATGTCGCCGTTGTCCAGCAGCTTCTGATAGCTGTCGAAGGTGAGTTGGGAGGGCTCGCTGAACACCTTCCACCAGCCGTCGGCCCCGATCTCCTCGGGCGCGCGCAGTGACGAGACCAGCAGACTGACGGTCGGCAGCAGCCAGAACAGAGCGACGACGATCAGGAAGGCCCGCACCGCACCGCCGTTGACCTTCTCGACGATCTTCCCGGCGAACGTCTTGGCCGTCATCGCCGCACCTCCCGCCGCAGCCGCCGGATGTTGAACCACATCACCGGGATGACCAGCAGCAGCAGGAACACCGCGATGGCGCTGGCGATGCCGGGCCGGTCCTCCGAGAAGCCCTTGCGGTACAGCTCCAGGGCGAGGACGTTCGCGTCGTCCTGGGAGGAACCCGGGGCGATGATGAAGACCAGGTCGAAGATCTTCAGCACGTTGATCATCAAGGTGACGGTGACGACCGCGAGGACGGGCGCCAGCAGCGGCACCGTGACCTTGCGGAACACCTGCCACTCGTTCGCCCCGTCCACCCGGGCCGCCTCCAGCAGTTCCCGCGGCACACCCGCGAGCCCCGCCGCGATCAGCACCATCGCGAAGCCGGCCCACATCCAGATGTAGGAGCCGATGATCGCGGGAGTGACCAGGGACGGACCGAGCCAGTCCAGACCGTTGTACGGCTCCTCGAAGTTGCTCGCCGGCAGCCGCAGCAACGCCCCGTCCGCCTCCTCCGGCAGCGTGAACGTGCCGTCGGCGGACGCCTTGGCCGACGCCACCACCTCGCCGTCCTTCACCGCCTCGATCCGCATCCCGGCGTAGCCGAGTTCGGAGGCGTCCGGCGCGTTGAGCTCGCCGACGCCCTTGCCGCGCGTGAAGTCCTGCCAGGTGGTGCCGGTGACCTTCCCCGGCTCGGCCCGCGCCGCCCCGGCCGGTCGCGCGCCGCCGGGCATGTTGCCGGGGGCCACCCCGACGAGCGGCAGCAGCACCGGCTGACCGGCGTGGACGGCCGTGCGGGTGACGAAGCCGCCGCCCTGCGCGACCAGCGGCGAGTCCCGTCCCGGATGCGCCTTCGGGAACGCCGACGCCTCCACGAACGTGTCGTGCACGCCCACCCACACCGCGTTGGCGACGCCCTTGTCCGGGTCCTGGTCGTACACCAGGCGGAAGATGATGCCCGCCGCGAGCATCGAGATCGCCATCGGCATGAAGACGACCAGCTTGAACGCCGTGCCCCAGCGCACCCGTTCGGTCAGCACCGCGAAGACCAGTCCGAGGGCGGTGGCGACCGTCGGCGCGAACACGATCCAGACGACGTTGTTCTTCAGGGCGGTGCGGATGCCGTGGTCCGTGAACAGCGCCTTGTAGTTGTCGACGCCGGTGAACCCGTCGCCGGACTGGTCGTAGAAGCTCCGGACGACCGAGTACCCGATCGGGTAGACCACGAGCGCGCCGAGCAGCACCAGGGCGGGCAGCAGGAACAGCGCCGCCACGATCCCCCGGGTGCCGGTCACGCTCTTGCGCGTACGAGGGGCGGGGGCCTTGCCGGCCCCCGCCGTCGCCGACGCCACGACGTCAGCTCCCGTACGCCTGCACCGCGGCCGCCTCCAGCTTCGCCTGCGTGCCCGCCACGTCCGACGGGTTCTTCAGGAAGTCCTGGAGGATCTTCCACTCGCCCTTGCCGGGCGTCCCGCCGAACGCCTGGGGCGTCTGGTCCGACATGTCGAAGCGGAAGTCGTCGCCCGACGCGACCAGTGCCTCGGCGATCCTGCGCTGCACGTCGTTCGGGTACACCGACGCGTCGACGTTCTTGTTCGGCGAGAGGTAGCCGCCCAGCTTCGCCTGGATCTGAGCCGCGTCCGGCGAGGCCAGCCAGGTCGCCAGCGCCTGCGCGCCCTCGGAGTCCTTCAGAATGACGGCCGCGTCACCGCCGGAGACCACGGGAGCGGCGCCGCCCACGCTCGGGAACGGGAACACCTTGGCCTGCTCGCCGACCTTCGCCTTGGTCTGCGCGATGTTCACCTGCACGAAGTCACCCTCGTACACCATGGCCGACTTCGGCTGCTCACCACCGGTGAAGGTGTTGCCGACGGAGTCCGTGAACGACGTCTGCAGCGCGCCGGAGCGGCCGCCCGCGAGCCAGTCGTCCTTGCCCCAGATCTGCGCCAGCGTGGTCAGGGCCTCCTTCACCGAGGGGTCCGTCCACTTGATCTCGTGCCGGGCGAGCTGGTCGTACTTCTCCGGGCCGGCCTGCGAGAGGTACACGTTCTCGAACCAGTCGGTCAGCGGCCAGCCGTCCGCGCCCGCCACGGAGAACGGGGTGACGCCGGAGTCGTACACCGTCCGCGCGGTCTTCAGCAGGTCGTCCCACGTCTTCGGCTCACTCGCCCCGGCGTTCTCCAGGACCGTGGCGTTGTACCAGACCAGCGACTTGTTGGCGGCCTTGTAGTACACGCCGTACTGCTTGCCGCCGACCTTGCCTATGTCCTGCCAGCCCTGCGAGTAGTTCTTCGTCAGCTCCGCGAGCGCCTTGTCGCCGAGCGGCTTGGCCCAGCCCTTGTCCACGGCCTGCTTGATCGCGCCGGGCTGCGGCAGCATCGCCACGTCCGGCGGGGCGCCGCCCGCGATCTTCGACCCGAGGAAATTGATGATCGGGTCCTGCGCGGGCACGAAGGTGACCTTCGCGCCGGTACGTTTCTCGAACTCCGCCAGGACCTTCTTGAAGTTGGCCTGCTCCGGGCCCGTCCACACGGCCGCGACCTCCAGGGTCGTGCCGTTCAGCCGGGGAAGGCTCACCCCGGAGTCCGTGGCGGGCGCGGTGCCGCGGGCGTCGCCGCCGGTGTCGTCGTCGTTGTCGCCGCCGCACGCGGTGAGCGAGAGCGCCAGCGCCCCCGCCGCCAGGACCGCCGCGGTCCGCACGGTCCGGCTCCTGTGGATGGTGTTGCTCGTCCTGCGCATCACTGCCCCGTTCTTCGTGCCTCGTCGAACGTTCGAGCGCTGTCCCGTGGGCTCTGGTCTACGCCGGGCACGGAAGGTCGGCAAGTGCGCGTGCCCTGTCAACCCGGGGATCGTGACCGCCTCGTGACGGGGCGTCGGAAAACGGGCGGTGCGAAGTCCCGGACGGCGGGTCCCGGTGCGGACCGGTGCCCCCGGGTGATGAGTGACCCCGCGACGGCCGTGCCGACGGGGCGGTGGGGCGGGGCCGCCGGCCGACTCGGTCAGCCGCCGACCGCCCAGCTCCGCAGCAGGCCCTCCAGGGCGTCCGCCGTGTCGTCGGACTCGGACCCGTCGTCCCGGGCCTGGGGCGCCAGCTCCACGTGCAGGAACGTGGCGTGCCGGCGTTGCGCCGACCGGCCCTGCACGTTGGTGGTGCCCTCCAGCGGGCAGCGCGCCGACCAGCCCCGGCACACGCGCAGCCCGTCCGCCTCCATGCGGTCGGCCAGCGCGGAGGCCTCGCCTACCCCACCGAGCGAGGCGCCCCCGGACAGGATGGCCTCGTAGGGGCGGTCGGACGACCTGGCGAATCCGTGGACCTGGAGGGCGGGCACGTCACGTTTCTGGAGTTCCAGGGCGACGGTGTGGAAGACGCTGTCCTCGCGGTGGGCGACGTCCGCGGAGCCGTCCCGCCCGGCCCGCCGGTGGGCACCGGCCAGGACCAGGGAGCCGCCAGGGGTGTCCTCGAGCAGCCGCAGGCCGAGCGACTCGGTGTTCTGGTCGGAGACCGGGTGGGGCACCTGCACGTTCCAGTGCACGGCCGAGTCCGCGGTGAGGTAGAGGCGGCCCCAGTGCGCGGCCCTGCCGTCGCGGGCGGCGGCGACCTCGTCGTAGCGGCGGCCGGAGCCGGTGTCGGTGAGGCGGGTCACACGCAGGCCGACGGGGTCCAGCGCGCGTTCGGCCCGGGCCGCGTCTCCGTCGAGCAGGTGACCCACGCCACGCGCGATCTGCTCGCGCTCGGAGGCGCTGGGCGGGTCGTACGGGCCGTCGGGGTGGAGCCCGGACGTGTACGTGAGGACGCGGTCGCGGAGGTCGACCAGTTCGTGGGCCCGCGGAGCCGACGGCTCCGGCTCGTCCTCCACCGCCGACTGGCATCCGGCCAGCGCCCATACCAGCCCCGCGACACAGAGAGCGAGAGTGAAACGTGATGTTCTTGTGACGGCCGAGGCGGGGGTGGCTTTACATCCTGTGTGAGCATGTCTCAGTGACATTTAGTAGGTCTTTCCGCATAGCTCGCGTGCTCATGGTCCTGGGCCTCATGGCCGGCCTGACCGCGGCCTGCGCCTCCGGTACACCGAAGGCGCAGGTCAAGCCGGGCGGACGAAGCTTCACCGTGGCCGCGGCCGGCGATGTGCTCATCCACCCCGAGCTGGTCGCCCAGGCGGCCAAGGATGCCGAAAAGACGGGCAACGGCAAGGACGGTCTGGACTTCGGACCGCTCATGGCCGGTGTGAAACCGATCATCAGCAAGGCCGACCTGGCCATCTGTCACATGGAGACACCCGTCGGTACGCCCGAGGGCCCCTTCGAGGGCTACCCCGAATTCCTCGTGCCACCGCAGATCCTGACGACCCTGAAGGATGTGGGGTACGACACCTGCTCGACGGCCTCCAATCACACGTACGACCACGGCCTCAAGGCCGTGCGGCGCACTCTGGACGCGATGGACAAGGCAGGTCTCGGGCACACCGGGTCCGCGCGGACACCGGAGGAAGCAGAACAGATCAACATCCGTGACGTCAACGGAGTCAAGGTCGCCCACCTCGCCTACTCCTGGGAGTCCTTCCTGAACCCCACCCCGGAGAAGGAGCGCTGGGCGTTCAACCGGATCGACACCCAGGACATCAAGGACGCCGAGGCCCGGGCCCGCAAGCAGGGCGCCGAGGTGGTGATCCTCTCGCTCCACTGGGGGCTGGAGCACTACAACGAGCCGAGCGTCCCCCAGCTGGAGCTGGCCGAGCGGATCACCAAGGAGACCGGCATCGACCTGGTGATCGGCCACCACGCCCACGTGGTGCAGCCCATCCAGAAGCTGAACGGCACCTGGGTCGCCTACAGCGTCGGCAACCAGGTGGCCCGGCACTCCTCGCCGACCGGGCTCACCGAGGAGGGCGCGATCGGCTGGTTCGAGTTCAGGGAGACCACCGACGGCGGCTGGGACGTCCAGGCCCGCTACCGCACCACGCTGGTCGAGATCCCGCCGGAGCTGGAGGACGGCGAGAAGGCGCCCGCGGACGCGGTCGAGGACATCCGGGTGGTGGACGTGCAGAAGGGGATCGACCACCCCGGCGACCTGCCCCGCAACCGGCTCGCCCGCTACCGGCTCGCCGAGGACCGGACCCGTGGCTTCCTCTACAACCGGGGCGCCCCCGGCGGAGACGGACTGGAGCGGCTCTCGCTGGGCGCGTGACGAACAGCACAGCCGTGGCGTACGAGCACAACCCTCGCCCGCCTCGGCAGTCATGGAAGACGGAAACGGCCGGCACGGCCGCGCACACGACGGCCTCTACGCGTGCTGAGCGTACGAAGAGGCGAAGGACTCACCGGTGACTTCAACCGAAGGCGGCGCACGCCCCGTGCGCAGAGGACGGCGGCGTGCCCGCAGACGCGCGGACATGCCGCTGCTGGGCGGCATACGGCCCCCGATCGCGCTGCTGTGCGTGCTGATCCTGGCCCTGGCCGGACTGACCGCCAAGGTGCTGGGCCCCACGGGCGAGCAGGTGGTGCCCGAGGCGGTGCTGTCCTCGCAGCGCTACTTCGCGGAGGACGGCGCCATCGCCCTGCGGGCCTCGATCGACGAGCGGGTCACCGACCTCGAGCGCACCGCGGCCACGCTGAACGCGGGCAAGCCCGTCGAGCCGGAGCGCATCCTGTCCGACCTGGGCACCACGTACCAGAAGTGGACCGGGACCACGATCGTGGACCTGGAGAGCGGGAAGGTGCTCGCCGCCCGCGGCGAAACCATCCCCATCGGCTGGCTGGACGAGGACGTCCTCACCGGTGACCACGCCCTGACCCCCCGTATGGTCCGCCTGGCCACCGGCGACGTACGGCTGATGACCATGGCGGTCCTCGAGGGGAAGGACCGGTCGCAGCACCTGCTCATCGCCTCCAACAGCCTGTCCGTGCCCGCCATCAACCTGGGCCCGTTCCGCTCCATGGCGGTCGTGGCCAGGGGCGGCGAGATCCTCGCCACGGCCGGCTTCGAACGGGCCGAGGCGCTCAACTCGGACCAGGAACGCAAGGAACTCTCCTTCCTTCACCAGCAGATGAGCCGGCTCGGCGAGCAGGCGGCGAAGAAGACCGAGCAGGACCCCGTCAGCGCCAGGGAGCCCGGCTCCCGCGGCTACCCCGGGGTCAGCGGAACACTGGTCGGCGACGACTACAACGGCCGTGTCGCCACGGTCGGCTACGCCTCCCTCGCCTCCTCCGACCCGGAGGAGAAGCGAAGCGTCGGCGCCGGACTCGGCCTCACGGTCGTCGCCCTGCTGCCGGTGGTGCAGCAGCAGGCCGACGGGCAGGAGCGGGGCCTGTACGGACTCGTGGCGGCCGGTCTCCTGGTGCTGCTCGGACTGCTGGCCGCGGCCGTGCTGTGGATGGCCGTGCAACGGCCCCTGCTGCGGCTGTTCCTGGAGTCCCGCCGACTGGCCCGGGGCGACCTGACGCGGTCCGTCACCGCGTCCGGCTGGGGCGAGGCGGCCCGGATCGGCGCGGCCCTGGAGCGGCTGCGCGGCCGGCTGAGCGGCTCCGAGGAGACCGCCGCCCCCGGCCGCAGGAGCCGCATAGGTCTGCGGGTCCCGCTGGCCCTGACCGCCGCCCTGCTCCTGCTGTGGTGCGTACCGGTCGGCCTGCTGCTCAACCGCACGGACGCCTCCGTCAGCGTGCCCGCCACCATGGTCAACGACCAGCGGGACCGCACCGACCTGATCGCCGACCGGGTCCGGCGCGCGCTCAACGAGGCGCAGGCCGACCTCGTCTCCACCACCCGCCTGATCGACGCGGAGGACCCCGGCGCCGCGACCAAGGTGCTGGAGGACGCCCTGAGCCGGCACGCCCGGTACGACGCCCTGTACGTCGTCGACGAGGACGGCCGGGTGGTCGCCCGGTCCGGCGGCGACCCGCACGCGTGGAACCGGGACGGCGACGAGGACGGGAACCGGGCGCTGATCCGGGTCGTGCGGGGCGGCAAGAAGCCGGTGGTCCAGGCATCGGCCGCGGTGCCGGGCCACAAGGGCACGACCCTGGTCGGCGAGGTGCGGGTGGAGTTCCTCAACTCGCTGCTGAAGCGGCCCGGCCTGGGAGAGGTCCGCGTGGTCGACTCCCAGGCGAGGACCATCGCCGCCAGCGACGGCTTCCTCGCGTTCGAGGGGCTCCCGCGCGACGCACTGACCGACCTGGTCACCGCGGGCAACCTGCGGGTCGGCCAGGGGCCGGTGGAGAACGGCCTGCTGATCCGCGAGGGGGGCTCGGTCACCGTCGCCGCGGCGGCTCCGTTCTCCGGCGGCGGCGTGGCGGCGGACATCGGCTGGTCGCTGGTGAGCTGGCAGAACGCCGAGCACTTCGAGATCACCCCCTACGAGCGCGAGGACCGCAGCGTGCTCGCCGGGCTGCTCGGGCTCGCGGCCATCGTCGTCTGCCTGGGCTGGATCCACCTGGTGGTCGTCCGGCCGCTGCGCGCCCTCGCGGCCTCCGCCGAGCAGCTCGCCGACGGCGACCTCAAGACCGTGCTCTACCCCCGCTACCACGACGAGGTGGGGGCCGTGGTCCGCAGCCTCGAACTGATCCGCCAGCAGTTGCAGGCCCGCAGACAGAACCAGGCGCGACAGCAGGCCGAACCCCGGTCCGTCGCCGGAGGAAGGTGACCCGTAGTGCTCTACCTCTACTTCGTGCTGCTGATCGGCGGGGTGTCCCTGCTGGTCGCCGGCATCGTGGAGCAGCGCAGGCACTACGCCGCCCTGCACGCCATACCCTCCCGGGTGCTGGTCAACGGCATCCGCGGCAAGTCCTCCATCACCCGGTTGTGCGCGGGCGCCCTGCGCGGCGGCGACCTGGTCACCGTGGCGAAGACGACGGGCACCGCAGCGCGGTTCATCCACCCCGACGCCACCGAGGAGCCGGTCTACCGCAAGTTCGGCATCGCCAACGTGGTGGAGCAGATCGGCATCGTCCGCCGGGCCGCCGCCTACCGCCCCGACGCGCTGGTCATCGAGTGCATGGCCGTCATGCCGGCCCTCCAGGAGGTCAACCAGAGCAAGCTGATCCGCTCCACGATCGGCGTGCTGTGCAACGTCCGCGAGGACCACCTCGCCGAGATGGGGCCGACCCTGGACGACGTGGCGCGCTCGCTGTGCCGCTCGATGCCGGAGGACGGCATCTGCGTGACGGCGGAGAAGGAACGTTTCCACATCCTCCAGGAGGAGGCGGACGCCCGTAACTGCCGGCTGATCTACGCCGACCCGGAGACCGTCACCGACGAGGAACTGCGCGGGTTCAGCTGGTTCACCTTCAAGGAGAACGTGGCGATCGCGCTGGTCGTCGCCGAACTGCTCGGCGTGGAGCGGCAGGTCGCCCTGCAGGGAATGTACGACGCTCCGCCGGACCCCGGTGTGCTGTCCGTGGAGCGCTACGTCACCCCGGCGGGCAGGCGGCTCGCCTTCGCCAACGTGTTCGCGGCGAACGACCCCGAGTCCACGCTGATGAACATCAACCAGCTCCTGGACCTCGGCGCGATCCGCCGTCCCGTGAACGTGGTGATCAACTGCCGCCCGGACCGGGTGGAGCGCAACGGCCAGATGGGCGAGATCATCCCCGACCTCCGGCCGGACAACGTCTTCGTCATCGGACACCCTTCGAAGAGCGCCATCGACGCCATTCCCGCCGAGTGGCGCAACCGCGCGGTCGACCTCGGGGGCGAGCGGCGCTCGGCGGACGAGTTCATGCCCGCGATGCTCGACCGGATGTCCGACGGCTCCTCCCTGGTCGCCGTCGGCAACATCCACGGACAGGGCGAGGAACTCCTGGAGTACCTCGCCGAGCTCCCGGCCGACGACACCGACCCGGAGCCCGTGCCGGCCGAGGCCGCGGCGGCCCCGGCGCGGCCCCAGCGCCTGGACCCCTACGCCTCGTACCCCACGGCCTACGAGGAGCGCTACCAGGCCTCGCAGACCCAGGAGATCCCGGTGATCCGGATCCCGGCCCAGCCGGCGCACGGTTACCACCCGGACGTGCCGGGGACCTACGGCGACGGCGCGCAGGCGTACGCCGGCACCCCGGCGCAGGCCGGCCCGCACCCCATGACCCGGGGGCAGGCCCCGGACGGCGCCTCCCCGGACCGGGCGGCGTACGGGACGACGGGGCACGCCGGAACCGGCGCTTTCCCGGAGCGGGCCGGATACGACAGGGCCTCGGACGGGTCTGCCCACGGCATGTACACCGAGTCGGTCGCGCAGGGCACGGGCCCGGAGCGGGCCGCGTACACCACGGCCCCGGAACGGTCCGCCCACGGCTCGCCCGCCGAGCCGGCCGGAAGCGGCGAGGTCCCGGAGCGGTCCGCGTATGCAGAGGGCACGGACCGTTTCGCCCGAGGCGAGGCCTCGGAGCCGCCCGCGTACGGCGAGGTCCCGGAGCGGCCCCACGGCCACGGGCTGCGCCCCGCCGGGGAACCCTCGTCCACGGGCGGCGGCTCGTGGTTCACCGCCGAACAGCCTGCCGCGGGCCGCCGGCGGCAGGCACCGGAGAGGTTCGCCGACGACGACCGAGGCGGCCCGCCGCATGCCTGACACCCGCGCGGCTGCCGGGGCCGTGCCGGCCGAAGCCGGCTGCCCCCCGCCCCGACCCCGCACTCGCATCCCCGCCCGGAGAATCCGTTGACCACCGCCGCCCTGACCCCCGAGATGGCCGCCCTGGGCATCGCCATAGGCCTGTTCTTCTCACTGCTGTGCTACCTCACCACCAACCTGTCGCCCGGAGGCATGATCACTCCCGGCTGGCTGGCGCTCACGTTGATCGAGGACGTCCAGCGTGCGGCCATGGTCGTCGGTGTCACCGCTCTGACCTACGGCGGCACGAAGATCATGCAGCGGTTGGTGATCCTCTACGGCAAGCGGCTGTTCGCCGCCGTGGTGCTGCTGGGCGTGCTGCTGCAGGCCACGGTGATGATCGTGCTCTCCCTCGAGTTCCCGCTGATGTACGGCAACCAGACCCTCGGCTTCATCGTGCCGGGCCTGATCGCCTACCAGATGGTGCGCCAGCCCAAGGGCGCCACCTTGCTGGCCACCGGAACCGTCTCCCTCATGGCCTACATCGTCGTCGCGGCCGGCCTGCTGCTCGGCGTCATGCCGACCGTCTGAGAACCCAGGAGCAAACGATGGCAGGGAAGAAGAAGACGCGTCCCCTCGTCGGCGCACTGGTGCTGCTCGCGCTCGTGGGGACCTCCGGCTACCTCACCATGGAGCTGCGCAAGCAGGAGGACCCGGGGATCACCGAGGTGCGCAACGTCGGCATCCTCAAGGGCGGCTCCAGCGCCTCCGCGGACACCGGCGAGGAGACCTGGTCCCGGCTGCAGAACCCGGCGCGTTCCGTGCTGCGCGGCGCCGACGGCCGGATCAAGGGCGTGTTCACCGACGGTGCGCTGACCGCGACGCTGACCGGTCCGGCGCGCACCTTCCAGGAGCCCGCCTCGACCGCTTCCAAGGTGTCCACCACCGACTGGGTGCGGCTGATGCCCGAACCGTGGTCCAAGGGCGCGGAGAAGGAGAAGTGGTTCAAGGACTGGTACGCCGAGTACGCGACGAGCGAGAAGGACGACATCTTCGCCTTCGCGTTCGACTACGTGGCCGGCGCCCCGGAGAAGAAGGACAAGCAGGGCGTCGTCTACGCCGGTGACGCGAAGTTCGGTCCCCTGAACCCCAACGGCTCCGCAGGCAACGACCTGCGCCTGGAGCAGTCCGACTTCTACGACTACCTCGGCGTCCCGTACCCCTTCCGGGACGGCGTCGTGGGACGGCCGGAGAGCATGCGGGCCCGGTCCATCGACTGCTCCGGGTTCATCCGCATGGTGTGGGGCTACCGCGCCCGCTACCCGCTCATGTCCTCGGACGAGTCCGGCGACGGCCTGCCCCGTACCGCCAACGGCATGGCCCGCTCCGGCGAGGGCGTGGACGTACTGCCGCTGACCGGCATCTCGGCGAAGGACCGCCCGTCCGCGATCGACCAGCTGCAGCCGGGCGACCTCGTCTTCTTCAAGCTGGACACGCGCACGGGCGAGCGCCTCGACCACGTCGGCATGGTCCTCGGGCACGACACGGAGGGCCACCTGATCTTCGTGTCCAGCCGCGAGGAGGTCGACGGGCCGACCATCGGCGACATCGGCGGAGTCTCCCGGCTGGACGGCAACGGCTACTACGCGAAGACGCTGCGCAGCGCCAAGCGGCTGTGAGCCCGTTCTCCGACCGGCCGTGAGCCCGTTCTCCGACCGGCCGTGAGCCCGTTCTCCGACCGGCCGTGAGCCCGTTCTCCGACCGGCCGTGAGCCCGTTCTCCTCCGGACTCCGGGACAGGAACCGGCGGAGTCAGCGGAGCAGGGGAGGCACCAGGGCCGCCGACACCTCCCGCGCGGCCCGCTCCAGCGCGCTCGCCAGCAGGGCCAGGTCGGTCGGCCCGTTGCCCAGCTCGCGCACCGGGCGGCGGGCCGGCGGGTCGCCCATGCGGTGCCACTCCAGCGGGACCACCGTGGGGCGCAGGGTGGCCGTGCGGGGGATACGGCCGGTGACCCGGCCGCCCTGGAAGCCGGTGACGCCGCCGTCCGGTCCCGTCAGCCGCCCTCGGCCGGGCGAGGGCTGGTCCGGGCCCCCGGGGGCGGGCGCGTCGAGCGCGACCCGCAGCGTCGCCCGGCGGGCCGGCTCCCACTCCGCCGTACGGCCGCCCGGCCCGGCCGCCGCCACCAGGTGCACGCCGAGCCGCGCGCCCTCGCGGGCCACCGCCTCCAGCGCCCGGGTCACCGAGCCCGCGGCCGGGCGGCCGGGCGAGCCCAGCGCCGGACTCAGCAGCGCGTCCAGGTCGTCGACCACGACCACCAGCCGGGGCAGCGCGGGCGCCGCCTCGGCCCGCTGCCGGGCCGCCGCGCCGGGCCGCAGCCGCAGGGTGGAACTGGGTGGCGAGTCGAGGTCGGCGGCACCGGCCGGACCCGTGCCGTCGGCGGCGGGCCGGGTGCCGGTCGGTCCCGCGGCGTGCGGGGCGCGCTGTGCGCCGATCCGCCCGGACACCTCGCGGTGCCGGTGCCACTCCGTGAAGTCGGCCCGCCCCAGCAACTCGGCCCGCCGCTTCAGCTCGGCGCTCAGCGCCTGCGCGAACTCCCGCATCCGCACCGGGTCGTTGGCCGTCAGGCGCGTCGTCACATGCGGTACGTCCGTACAGACCCCGAGGCCGTCGCCGTGCCCCGCGCCGCCCTTGCCGACGCCGTCCCGGCCGTCCACCAGGACCATCGCCAGCCGGTCCGGCCGCTCGGCGGCGGCCAGCGACGCGACGAGCGCCCGCAGCAGTTCCGTACGGCCGCTGCCGGGCGGGCCCTCGATCAGCAGGTGCGGTCCGTCGGCGGCGAGGTCCACCGCGACCGGGCCGCGCGGACCGGCGCCGAGCACGGCCGTCGCCCTGCCGCCGAGCGCCCGGGCGTCGTCGGCGGCGTCCGCCCAGCGCGCCATCAGCGACGCCGGGGTGGCCCGGGCCAGGCCCAGCTCGTCCAGCAGCCGGGCCGCCGGGGGCAGCGGCGCCGACACCCGAGGGCGCCGCTCGCCGCCCGCGCCGTCCGGTCGCAGCGGGGCCAGCGCCCGCGCGAACCGTTCCGCCCAAGCGGCCGACACCGCGTCCACCGAGCCGAGCGTGCCGTGGCCCACCGGTCCGGCCGGCTGCCCCGGCGACCCGCCGCGGGCGACCCGCAGCAGCCGCAGCGCCGTCGCCACGTCCCCGCTGAGCAGCGCCACCGCGCCGCACTCCCGGAACACGGGCACGGCCGCACAGGCGGCCTCGTAGGTCTCCGACACCGGGGAGGCGGCGGACGCGGACGGGGTCTCGGCCAGACACACGACGTGGATCCCGGCCCGGGGACCGTCCAGCGCGAGCCGCGCCACGGCCGAACGCAGCGCGGACGTGCCGGGGTCGCCGTCCACCACGAGCACGGCGTACGGGCCCGGGGTGTCGTCGGCGGGCGCGTGGTGGGCGGTTGGGTGGTGCGGGCTGGCAGCCGACGCCGCCGGCCCCGCCGGTGCGCCCTCCGTGTGCCCCTCGGACGGGCGGTGGGCGTCGGACGCGGACGGCCGGGACGGCCGGTCCGCGAGCCGCCGCAGCAGTTCGTCGGTGCGCGCGGCGGCCTGTTCGCGGTCGTAGGAGAGGAGCAGGCGGCAGTCCTGGCCGTGGCCGGGCCGCAGATGCGGGAGCCAGCCGAGCCAGCCCCACTCCGCGGTGCGCTCCTCCACGGGGCGCGCGGGGTCCGAGCTGAGCAGCACGATCTCCAGGGTGTCCGGGGAGTGCAGCGCGGCGAGCTGCGCCAGCACCGCGCGGGCCAGCCCCGACAGCCGCTCGCGCGGCCCGGCCAGACCCAGGGAGCCGACTTCGCGCAGGCCCGCCGTCACCGGCACCGCGGGCAGCAGTCCCGAACCGTCGGGCGCGGGCCGGTCGGCCGCGCCGAGCCGCACGGTCAGCGCCTCCGGGTGACCGGGGGCGCGCTCCCACAGCCGGGGGCCCGGGCCGAGCGCCGTCAGCAGCAGGCCCGCCAGGTCGGGCCAGGTCTCGGGCAGGGCGGCGGCCGTCGTGGCGGGTTCGGTGGCTGCCGGGGCGACGGCGTCGCCGTACGCGGCCGCGCCCTCGGCGTGGTCCGGTGCGCCGGGCCGCCCGCCCGACCGTCCGCCGGCCAGCCGCCGCGCCCACGCGGACAGACCGCCGCGCCTGCGGGCGGGGGCCGCCTCGGCGCCGTCCTGCGGATGGGCGCCCCGGGCACCGTCGGAGGACACGGCGAACGGACCCGGCCCGGAACGGCCCCCGTGGGTGTCGCCCGGGGCGGCGGGGGCGGGGCGGGACTCGACGGCGGCCTGGGGGAGGGGACCGGCCGTGGACGTGGGGGCCGACGCGGCGGCGGGGGTGGGGGCGGGGCGGTCTGCCGAGCCGTTGCCGAGCTGCCGGGGGAGGCGGGGGTCGCGAGGGAGGCGGGGGTCCCCGGGGAGCGGGAGCTCCGTCACGGGGGCGTGCGCCGCAGGGGCGCCGTTCTTCGCGACGGGGTGGCTCTCGGCGGTGGTGCGGCTGCGCGGGGCGGGGTGGTGCGCCCCGCTGGGCTGGTCGGCGTCGGGGCGCCCCGGCCACCCTCGGGCGCCACCACCGCGGTCGTCGGAGCCGACGGTACGGCCCGAGCCGTCGGTGCGCTCGGAGCCGGTGGTGGGATTGGAGTAGGCGGTGGGACCCGTGTAGGCGGCGCGGTCGGCCGGGGCGCAGCGGTCACCGTCGGTGCGGTCGCCCGGGGCGTGGCGGTCACCGTCGGCGGGGTGGTGCGCGCCGGGCCCGCCGTTCTCGATGGACGGGGCGAGGCCCTGACCGGGGACTCGGCTCGCTTCCGGGGCGTGGGGCGGCCGGTCGCCCCTGGGCGCCCCGGGGACCTGCGGCGCCCGCGAGGCGTCCCAGTGCACCGTGCCGCGGGCATGACCGGTCGGCCCCGAGGGGCCACCCCGCCCGCCGGACGCGGCCGGGGCGGCCCCCGCCGCGTCGGCGCCCCGCGCCCTGCCGCCGTCACCGGCCCCCGTCGTGCCGCCGGGACGCGCGCCTGTCGGCGTACCGCCGGTGTCCGTGCCCGTCGCCGTGCCGCCGGGACGTCCGCCGGCCGGCGCGCCCGCGCTGCCGGAACCCGTCGCCGTACCGCCGGGGCGCGTACCCGCCGCCGTACCCCCGAGGTCCGCCTCGGCCCGCGTACCGCGGCCGCCGGGGCAGGCCCCGGTGCCGGCACCAGGGGCGCTCGCCCCCGCAGCCGTACCGTCGTTCCCCGCCGTAACGCCGTCCCCTGCCGTAACGCCGTCGCTCGCCGCGCCGCAGGGCACGCGTATGTGCCCCTCGCCGTCCGGGGCCGTCGGCACGCGGGCCTCCGGGCCGCCGGGGGAGGCCAGCCGCAGGGTCGATTCGCCGATCCGCAGGAGCGCGCCCGGCGGGAAGGGACGCGGGCGGTCGCGGACGGGGGTGCCGTCCAGGGTGGTGCCGTTGGTGGAGCCGAGGTCCACGACCGTGACCCGGCCGTCGGCGGCGAGGGTGACCGCGCAGTGCAGCCGGGAGACGTCGGGGTCGTCGAGCGGGACGTCGGCGTCGGCGGAGCGGCCGACCCGGACCTGCCCGCCGTGCAGCAGGTGGACCCCGCCCGCGTCCGGCCCCGCGACCACGTGGAGGCGGGCCGGGGCGTCGTCGACCTCGGGATGCGGCTCGGGGTCGGCGGGCGTGCCCAGGGACAGCACGGCGCCGTCGGTCAGCGGGGGCTCGCCGAGTGTGGCGCGCCGGGTGTCCAGCCGTTCCGCCCCCGCGTACAGCACCACCGCGCCGCCGCCGGACCCCTCGCCGCCGGCCGCCGCGGCGAGCGCCGTCGCCACCGCCGCCAGGGCCGTGCCCGCGGGCGCCGTCACGAGCACGTCCCGGCGCACTGCACGCCCCCGGGCCCGGTCCCCGGGCGGGCCCTGCGGGTCTACGACGGTCAGCCGGATCTGCATCGCCGTCAGCGGTCCCTTCTGCGCGGGCGGCGCGGAACTCCCCCCACCCCGCACGAGCACGTCGGCCAGTACTCCCCTACCCCCCGCATCCTCGCACCTGTCACCGACAATGCGCCCGCCGTCCGGTGACAAGTGATCTTGATTGGTCGGCTCTGCCCGTAAAAGTGCCTGACCGGGACCGCCCGGGTGATCGCTCAGGACCGGTGTTGAGATCGGTCACGTCCGTATCGGGCAACCGGCGGACCGACCCGAGCGTCTTTCCTCCGAACATGCCCGGGAGGCGGTTCGAACGTGAACGGGGGACGGTACGTAAGACGCACAGAATGACGACAGGCCGGTACGACGGTCTCCGGCACTACAGTGGTTCGGAACGTAGGGCAAGCAGCAGGGAGCGCATGACGTGCGGCCGGTAGGGAGCAAGTACCTCCTTGAGGAACCGCTGGGGCGCGGCGCCACGGGGACGGTGTGGCGAGGACGTCAGCGCGAGACGGCGGGCGACGAGGCGGCCGTCGCGGGCCGGCCCGGCGAGACCGTCGCGATCAAGGTCCTCAAGGAGGAGCTGGCCGGCGACCCCGACGTCGTGATGCGCTTCCTGCGGGAGCGCTCCGTGCTGCTCCGGCTGACCCACCCCAACATCGTCCGAGTGCGCGACCTGGTCGTCGAGGGTGACCTGCTGGCGCTGGTCATGGACCTCGTCGACGGCCCCGACCTGCACCGCTACCTGCGGGAGAACGGCCCCTTCACCCCGGTCGCCGCCGCCCTGCTCACCGCCCAGATCGCCGACGCGCTCGCCGCAAGCCACACCGACGGCGTCGTCCACCGCGACCTGAAGCCCGCCAACGTGCTGCTCCAGCAGCAGGGCGACCAGCTCCACCCCCTGCTGACCGACTTCGGCATCGCGCGCCTCGCCGACTCCCCGGGACTGACCCGCACCAGCGAGTTCGTCGGCACGCCCGCGTACGTCGCGCCGGAGTCCGCCGAGGGCCGCCCGCAGACCTCGGCGGTCGACGTCTACGGCGCCGGAATCCTGCTGTACGAGCTGGTCACCGGCCGTCCGCCGTTCTCCGGCGGCTCGGCCCTGGAGGTCCTGCACCAGCACCTGAGCGCCGAGCCCCGCCGCCCCTCCACGGTGCCCGACCCGCTGTGGACGGTGATCGAGCGCTGCCTGCGCAAGAACCCCGACGAGCGGCCCAGCGCGGTCAGCCTCGCGCGCGGGCTGCGCATCGTCGCCGAGGGCGTCGGCGTGCACGCCAACCCCATGCAGATCGCCGCCGCCGAGGGTGTGGGCCACGTCCTCGCCCCCGACCCGGCCCCGACCGCCGTCCCCGGCTCGGGCAGCGGCGCCGACGCCACCCAGGTGCTGCCGCACGGCTCGGCGGCGGGAGCGGGCGGACCGCAGGGGGCGTACGACCCGAACGCCGCGACCAGCGTGCTCCCGCACACCTCCGGCGGCCCCGGCGGGGCCGATCCGACGGCCGTCATGCCGCCCGTGCCGCCGCACCGGCCCGGCGGACAGCAGGACCAGTACGGCCAGGACCCGTACGGGCAGCAGGGCGGGGAGCCGGAGCAGCCGCACCCCTGGCAGACCCAGCTGCGTGCCGCCCGGGACCGCAACGAGCAGACCCAGATCCAGTACCTGGACCCGGACGAGGACCCCCTGCGCCGCCGACGCCCCCAGCGGCAGGTCGCCCGGCCGCAGCAGCCGCCCCAGGGCGGCTACGGCTATCCGCAGCAGGCCCCGCAGCGGCAGCCCCAGCGGCAGCAGTACGCGCCCCCCGAGCACCAGCAGCCGCACCAGCAGCCCCAGCGGTACGCGCCGCCGCCCGCTCCGGAGCCCCGGCCCCGCCAGGCGCAGCGCCCCGCCCCCGAGCCCCGGGAGCCGCGCGCGCCCCGGCAGCGCGGCGCCAACCCCATGAAGATCCCGGGGCTGGGCTGCCTGAAGGGCTGCCTGTTCTCGATCGTCATCATGGTCGTGGCCGGCTGGATGATCTGGGAGTTCACCCCGCTGCAGGACTGGATCGGCACGGGCAAGGGCTACTGGGAGCAGCTCGGCGACTGGTTCACCACCGTGACCGGCTGGATCGAGGACCTGGGCAGCAGCGTCTCCGACGGCGGCGGCGCGAGCACGGGGACGGGCTGACCAGCCCTCACCCGGGGTTCGATCCCGGCGAGTTTGCGGATTTGTCGACATCTGACGGGTGATTTACGTCCCCGCGGTGAAGGTTGGCTCGTCCGACGCGTACTTTTAACGACAACACGCGTCGGTAGGAGCAGCCTTGGCACGGAAGATCGGCAGCCGGTACACCGCCCACCAGATCCTCGGGCGGGGCAGCGCCGGCACGGTGTGGCTGGGCGAGGGCCCCGAGGGTCCCGTCGCCATCAAGCTGCTGCGGGAGGACCTCGCGTCCGACGAGGAGCTGGTGGGCCGCTTCGTGCAGGAGCGCACCGCGCTGCTCGGCCTGGACCACCCGAACGTCGTCTCCGTGCGCGACCTCGTCGTCGACGGCAACGACCTGGCGCTGATCATGGACCTGGTCCGGGGCACCGACCTGCGCACCCGCCTGGACCGCGACCGGCGCCTGGCCCCGGAGGCCGCCGTCGCGATCGCGGCCGACGTCGCGGAGGCCCTGGCCGCCGCGCACGCCGCGGGCGTCGTCCACCGCGACGTCAAGCCGGAGAACATCCTGCTGGACATGCAGGGCCCGCTCGGCCCCGGCGGCTCGCACCACGCCCTGCTGACGGACTTCGGCGTGGCGAAGCTCATCGACATCCCGAAGCGGACCCGCACCACCAAGATCATCGGCACGCCGGACTACCTCGCCCCGGAGATCGTCGAGGGCCTGCCGCCGCGCGCCGCCGTCGACATCTACGCCCTCGCGACCGTCCTCTACGAGCTGCTGGCAGGCTTCACCCCCTTCGGCGGCGGCCACCCCGGCGCCGTGCTGCGCCGCCACGTCACCGAGTCCGTCGCGCCCCTCCCCGGCATCCCCGACGAGCTGTGGCAACTGGTGATCCAGTGCCTCGCCAAGGCCCCCGCCTCCCGCCTGCGCGCCTCCGAACTGGCGGCCCGCCTGCGCGAACTCCTCCCCCTGCTGGCCGGCATCCCCCCGCTGGACGTCGACGAACCGGACCCCGAGGCCGACGACGACTCCGAGGACCCGGACCGCACCGCCGCACCCACACCCCCCTCCGCCCCCCGGGCACGCCGCGGCGCCGTCCCCCTCGTCCCCGGCGCCCGGCCGGACTCCAACCGCGACACCCACACCTCGATGCGGGTCCCGGCCCCCGACGAACTCGCCGGCGGCGCCCACGGCACCGCCCGCGTCCCCCGCCCCACCGGCGCCCCCCGCCCCGGCTCGGCCCGCGCCCGCGCCGCGGCCCGCCGTCGCCGGATCACCCTGACCGTGGCGGGCACCGCCCTGGCGGCGGCCCTGGGGGTGGGGGCCTGGCTGGCCACCTCGGACGACGGCTCCACCGACCAGCCCGAGAACGGGACGACCACTTCGGCCCCGGCACGGCCGTAGCGTGCGGCGCGTTGTTCCCCCTCGTCCCCGGCGTCGCCCTCGCAGCGGCCTTGGGGACGAGGGCGTGGCTGGCCCCTTCATGGACGACGCTTCCGACGACTCTCCACCGGCCCCCGCCACGACATCGGTCCCGGCCGCGCCGTAGCGGCCCTGGCGACGCTCAGTCACCTCACCGGGCCGACCGGCGTGAAAAACCCTTGCCCGCACTCGAACGTGTGTGCGTACGATGATCGCTGCGCTCGGCGGAGGAGCCTGACCACTCCCGCTGACGAGCGCGTCACCGGCGACCGGGGGAACACCGTCGCCAAGGGGGAATGCGTTGTCATGCCGTCACACCGATCAGCCCTGAGCCGGCCTGGATCCGGCCAGGCGCTGCTGACGTCTGCTCTTCCCACTCAAGGCCACAGGCAGTTCCCAAACGCTTCGTCGGGTTCAACACCCGTGTGCCAACGAAGGAAGGGGAGTCCTGTTGCGTCCGAAGCCGTGGCCGAGCAGGTCACGTTCACGAAGGCCTCAAGTCCTCACGTCTCTTGTCTCGTCCACCGTGGCCGTAGCGGTCCTGAGTACCTTGGCGGTCCAGTCCGGACCACGGGAAGGAAACTCGCAGGACGCCACTGTTCCGGTGGCGGACAGCTACGACGGCTACGACGTCAAGGCGGCCGAACAGCTCCGTCTGGACCAGTGCACGGCCGTCGACGCCATCCGCAAGGGCGGACCCAACCTGTCGGCTCTGGGCCGGAACGCCGTCGCGCTTCCGGCCAACCAGCTCCACGAGGCCCTCGGCTGGGACCCGTTCGACGGCGACAGCCCGATACACAGGGCCTTCGACGCGGATGACGACGCCAACTCGGCCTGGCTCAAGAAAATCAATGACACCTCGTACGACATCTCCAGCTCCGTCACCGGACTCGACGACTACCCCGGTGCCCCCGAGGGCGGAGACGAGACCTTCGACCGGATCGGTCTCCTGCCGTGGCTGTACCAGTCGTTCCTGAAGCCGGCCGACATGCTGTCCCTGTTCTACGACCCGTCGCCCCAAGCCGACCGGAAGACCAAGGACGCCGCCGTGGCGGTCGGCGACGCGCTGTACGCGTCGGGCGGGACCTCGCAGGAGCAGGCGGCGTGGAAGCTGTGGAAGAAGAACTCCGGGGAGATCGAACCGAACAAGCTTTTCGTCCCCCGGGTGTTCGCTGACGACGCCCGCATCTTCCTCGCCTCCGGAGGCTTTCCCCGCACCGCTGCTGCAACCGGCACTCCCGAGTTCCGTATCGCGGTGGAGGATCTCAAAGCCCGCTTCGCGTCCTGCAACTGGCATGACCCGATCGACCCGAACCGAGTCCTCGGCAAGGAGGTCGCTGCGGCGTCGGCGGAGTGGCAGCAGGAGATGGCCTCGCAGGCCGACCAGCGGCAGCAGATCCTCGATGCCGGCGCCACCGCTTCGAAGGCGCTGCAGGACGGTACGTTCGCTTTGGGGCAGTTGTTGGGCCAGGCATGGGTCGCCGATTACATCACTCGCTGGAAGGACTACTGGACTGAGGGCGGTCTCGGCTGGATCGGTGACGCGGACCTCGTGATCGAGGCCGCCGCCGACTCCGGGCAGTGCCTCGACGTCCAGGGCGGCAGGAGGAACAACGGCACCCCGGTGCAGCTCCACGCCTGCAACGGGTCGGCGGCTCAGAAGTGGCGGCTTTACCACCACGGCGGTGGCTTCGCCCTCTCCAACGTCAACTCCCAGAAATGCCTCGACGTCGGGGATGGCGGCAGCGCCAACGGGAACAAGGTTCAGATCTGGTCGTGCGACAGCGCGAAGGCGCCTCAGTGGGCCTTCGACGTACGCGCCGTGACCGCGTTGCGCAACGTAGACACAGGCAAGTGCCTGAATTTCGGGGCGCTGGCCGGCGGCCAGCTCGCCGAGCTCTACACCTGCAACAAGACGCAGGGACAACACCTTCGGATCGTCCCGCAGGGACACACTGGCACAGCTCCGTCGGCCGATCAGCTCTTCGGCGCCAACAGAAGACTCATCAAGGCGCGGACGAAGGCAACGGTGCACTTCGTCGCGCTGAAGAATCAGTTGGAGACGGCGAAGGAGGCTGCTGCCACTTCCGACACTGCTGTGCAGGCCGCCTACGCAATCGCCGACAGTAACGGCACGCCCCGCGGCCGGGGGCTGATCGCCGGACAGCAGAAGGCTCAGGTCACCAAGGGCACGGTCGCCGCACTGGAAGCGATGGTGAAGGCCGGCGAGACCGCCCAGGCAGCTGCCAGGGCCTCCGCCGCCGACAGCGAAGCCATCACACAGCGCGCTCGCGCGCAGGCCGCTCAAGTGCGTGCGGAGTTCCGCAGGGAGGCCGCCGAGGAGGCGGAGCGACAGGCCAAGGCCGCCCGTGACGCGGCGAAGCTGCACCGCGACAACGCCCAGAGGGACGCGGCGACGGCGAAAGCGAAGCTGAACGATGCCCTGAAGGCGGAAGCCGACGCGAAGGCGGCTGCCGCAGATGCTCACGCCAAGCGGCTCGCCGCCGAAGCGGAGGAGCAGACGGCCAGGGCCGAGAAGGAAACCGCCGCCGCCAGACAGGCGGAAGCGAACCAGCACAAGCAGAACGCCCAGGCCCAGGCGGCCAAGGCGAACGACGCGAGAGCCAAGGCAGAGGCCGCCGAGAAGACGGCCGCCGAGAAGCGTGACTCCGCGGTCAAGGCCCGCGACCACGCCCAGGCCATGCGCAACGACGCGTGGGACGCCGAGCAGAAGGCCAACGCCGCCCGCGCGAAGGCTGACGCCAAACAGGCGTACGCGGATTCACTCGACGCGGGGGAAGCGGCAGATGCCGCTCGCACGGCCGCGACCGACGCCGACAAACACGCGACCGATGCGGAGAACGCCGCCGTCACAGCGCGTTCCGAGGCGGACGCCGCCACCAGAGCCGCGGCCGAGGCGGACGCCGCCGCCACGAGGGCGGAAGCCGCGGCGAAGCGCGCACGGGCCGACGCGGACGCCGCGAACGCGGCGAAGCTCAGAGCTGATGCCGCTGTCGCGACCGCCACGTCCGCGGCCGCCGACGCGATCACGGCGTCGGAGCACGCCGCCCGGGAGGCCACGACGGCGGTGAAGCTCGCCGACGAGGCGGAGCAGCACGCCAAGGACGCGCAGAAGCAGGCCGACGGGGCCAACGCGGAAGCGGGCAAGGCCCGAGCCGCCGCCGCGAAGGCCGCCGGCTTCGCGTACAGCACCGCCCAGGCGGCGGCGGACGCGTCCACGGCAGCCGCCCAGGTAGCCAAGCCGGCTAACGACGCCATCGAGATCGGCGCTCCGTACGTGGACACCGACGCCGTCGCGGGTCTGGTCGTCCTCACAGGGCAGGGGGCGAAGACGGTCGCCGAACGGCAGCAGGCCGTCGCGCAGGCGCATGCAGCGAATGCCAAGGCCGAGGCAGAGGCGGCGCAGCACCTAGCCGACCAGGCCGCCGGTGACGCGAAGCAGGCGTACGTCCATGCGGCGACCGCAGCGAGTTACGCGGCGACTGCCCGCCAGTATGCCAAGGAAGCCCTCGCCTACTCGGCCGAGGCGGCAGGCTACGCGGCACAAGCCGCCACCAGTCTTGCCCGCGCCGTCGAGTACGACCGTCAGGCAGCAGCGGACGCCGCAGCGGCGGACAAGGCAGCCGGCCGTGCCGAGGGCTACGCCAAGGATGCCCGCGCCTCCGCCGACCAGGCCGCCCTTGATGCTGAGGCCGCCCGCACAGCGGCATCCCAGGCCGAGCAGGCGGCGAAGGACGCCCGTGCTGCGGCGGACCGTGCGGCCACCTTGGCTACCGAGGCCGAGCAGGCTGCGAAGGACGCTGACAAGTACGCCGAGCAAGCGCAGGAAGCGTACGAATCGGCATTGAAGAAGGAGGCCAACCGACAGGTCGCCACAGGAGGGGCCACGGGCGTCGGAGGCGTGTTCTATGTCCTCGACGAGGACACAGCCGAGATGGTCAACGGCAAGCAGATCGGTACATGCCCGTCCAACGCCGTCATTGTCGGTTGCGACGCCAGGTACGAATTCATTCTGGACGTCACCGCCGACTTCTATCTGTGCAGCGACGTGGCTGCTCTAGCCACGGCTGAGGGCTGCCCGAAGGCCGCCTGGACTTACCTGACCACCGAGCGGATCCGGACTGACCCCTTCGAGTGGGACCACCACTTCACGGGCCAGGACATCATCAAGGCCGGATGGCAGGCGTTCTTCGGCGACAAGCTCGGCGCCGTCCTGTTCGAGATCGTCCTTGGTGACGTCTTCGCATGCTGGCACGGCAGCAAGAAGGCGTGCGCCTGGACTGCGGCGATGTTCCTCCCCCTCGAAAAGCCGCTCGGCGCCCTCGCCGACGCTGTCAAGGCCCTCGACGCCGCCGCCAGAACAGGCATCGGCTTCGAAGACGCCTGGAAGGGCTTGCGCGCCCTCAGCCTGTCCGATGAAGCCCTTGCTGGCATCGGAACCAAGGCTCTCAGTGACCTCGAAGAGGCATGCGCGAAGGGGAGTATTCGTACTGCCGCCTTCAGCGTACGTGTCGCAGCTTCCGGTGCGCGCGTCTGCCCCAACTGGGCTCAGCTAGGAGGTCCGGGAAGATGGAGGTGGGAGAGGGAGGCAATGAAGTCTGATGCCCCAGAATTCCTGTACCAGTACGAGGTCACGGGCAAGGTCCCGTATGGTTTCGTGTACAAGGTCCCCGCAAAAACCCCGAGCGGATATGTCAAGTTCGACGGCTTCCAGAACGGAACTCTCATCGATGCCAAATACCAGGGCTTCGGCAAAATCATCGACGACAGTACCGGAAAGTTCAAACCGTTCGTAACGAAGCCGATCAACGAAATGAAGAAGCAGGTCGAAGCAGCAGGGGGTATTCCCGTCGTGTGGTATGTGGCTACACAGAGAGGTGCCACCGCTCTTCAGCATGCGGTCGCCGACCACGGGATCAAGGGGATCAAGATCGTGTACCGGCCCGCCTCATGGCAATAGGGGAACATCCGTGAGCTACCAAGTGTGGATTTACAAGTTCGTCGATGGGGCAGCAGACCCTGTCCCGGTTGACAAGGACAAGGTGCGGGAAGTCCTTGCACCGTACGATGCGGGGGTGCAGGGTCTCACGGTCGACGAGGATGGAAACCTGCAATTCTGGGTCCGTGCTGCCGACGGAAGCTCCGCCGACGTCACCACTGACGAGTACTGCGTTTCCTTCGACCGCCCAACTCGTGGCGAAAGCGGCAGCGTGACAGGCGTCTTCGGCATCGTTGCTGAAGTGGTGAACAGGCTGGGAGCCGTGATTCTCGACCTGAGTGCCGGCAGAGCCTTGTGCCGGGAGGAAGAATTGACTCATCTCCCTTCGGACATGCGGGAGGACGCCGTTGTCATAGAAATGACAGGCGAGCATGTCGAGGCGGCCCTGGTCGGATCCTCGCGCTGACTTCGCCGTTGATCACCGGAAGCCTGGTACCTCTTCCTGAGGTTCCAGCACCGCGTAGTCACCGAAGGTGCGGCGGTAGCGCAGGTGCCGTGTTTGTTGGGAGTGCCTGCGCTGCCACTCCTCCACCTGGGACGGATCGTGGTGTACGCCGGACCCGGCGCCGCAGTCCTTCTCGTCGCCGGAGACGCAGCGGGCCTCGTACTCGGGCATCGCCGCGGGGTCCTGGACGATCGAGTACGGGACGTAGCGGAAGACGCGGCGGGTCCGCGTGGCCGGGTGGGCCTGCTCCTGGTGGCGGCGGATCAGGACGTTCGCGTCCGTCACTGCGCTGGCATCGTGGCGGGCGCGGGCCTCGTCGCGCCGGGCGGCGAGTCCCGCGCACGTCTCGCAGCCGGGGGAGGGGATGGGAGGGCCGGCCGGGTCCTCCTGGCCCGTGCGGCGGTTCGCCGCCCGTACGCCGGCCCGGATCCGCTCCTCCTGCGTGGCCGGGCGGACCCGCGCCGGATCGGCCTCCCACTCCCGGCCGCCGCCGACCGGCCGCAGCATCACGTACGGGCCCGCCTGCCCGCGGTACTCCCCGACCTTCCGCGCCACCGGGTCGAAGACCTGCATACCGGGCTCGAATGCCGTCGTTTCCATCCTGGCTCCACACCTTGCCAATTACTCTGTGTATATCGAGCGTTGCTCAGTGCGGCGTCCGGTCGCAAGGGCGGACGAGTGTCATTGATCGACTGACACAGGGGGGGCGGGGCATGAGCCGACGCAACGCGGACGGGGGCGCCGGGGTCACCACGGCAGCCGTCTTCGGTGAGGTGCTGAAACATTTCCGGGAGGCTGCCGGTCTCACGCAGGGCGCGCTGGCCGCGCAGATCCCGTGCGACCGGTCCCACGTGGCCCGTATCGAGGCGGGCACTCGCGTACCGACGGACACGTTCGCCAAGCAGTGCGATGAGTTGCTGGGCACGGGCGGGGTGTTGGGGCGTCTCTGGGGGAAGATCGACTGGTATCCGGAGGTGCAGCATCCGGACTGGTTCCAGCGGCGGGCTGATATGGATGCGGAGGCGGTGGAGCTGCGTGCGTACCAAGAGCGGGTTGTCCCGGGCCTGCTGCAGACGCCTGACTATGCGTGGACGCTGTTCTCGCGTGTCTTGAGCGATGACCAGGCCGAGGTGCGCGTCCGTGCTCGGCTGAGTCGGCAGCAGCGCTTCTTGTCCGGCGACGGTCCGCTGTACGTCGTGCTGCTGGACGAGAGCTGCCTGCGCAACATGGTGGGAAGCGCAACAGTCATGTGGGACCAGTACGCACACCTGCTGGAGGCCGGGCGATGCCCCAACATCTGCATCCAAGTGGTTCCGCCGGATGCCCCGGACATCCGGCGCCCCAACGGCTCCATGTCGCTGATCACGCTGCCGAAGGGTGAGCGCTGGGTCTACTCGGAGTCGCTCGACCGTGGCCACTTCAACAACGATCCGGCCGTCTACCTGCGTCACCTCCGGGCCTATGATGTGCTCAGGGCGGACGCTCTGTCAGCCCGCGATTCCGCCGCTCTGATCAGTGACGCAATGGAGAGGTGCGAGCATCATGAACAGGCCCGGACTCGGCGCGGCGACCTGGATCAAGAGCAGCTACAGCGGGGACAACGGCGGCGACTGCATCGAAATCGCCCCCGGTATCCCCGGCGTCGTCCCCGTCCGTGACAGCAAGTGTCCCGACGGCCCGGTGCTCGTTGTTGGCCGGTCGGCATGGTTGGCGTTCGTTCGGGCCGCTCGGTGAACAGGCCCGAGCGCGGCGCGGCGACCTGGATCAAGAGCAGCTACAGCGGGGACAACGGCGGCAACTGCGTCGAAATCGCCCCCGCTATCCCCGGCGTCGTCCCCGTCCGTGACAGTAAGAATCCCGGCGGCCCGGTGCTGACCGTCAGCCGCGCGGCCTGGGTCGCGTTCGTGGCGCGTTACGGAGCGTGACCGAGGGCGACGTCGGGGCACGCCGGTTGGCGGAGCCGTTACGCTGGGAGGCGTGGCAGTCGTCGATGTATCCGAAGAGCTCAAGTCCCTCTCCTCGACCATGGAGTCGATCGAGGCCGTTCTGGACCTCGACAAGCTGAGGGCAGATATCGCCGTGCTCGAGGAGCAGGCGGCCGCGCCGTCCCTGTGGGACAACCCGGACGAGGCGCAGAAGATCACCAGCAAGCTGTCCCACCTCCAGGCCGAGGTGAGGAAGGCCGAGGCCCTGCGCTCGCGGATCGACGATCTCGCCGTGCTCTTCGAGATGGCCGAGGAGGAGGACGACCCGGACACCCGTGCCGAGGCCGAGTCCGAGCTGGCCGCCGTGAAGAAGGCGCTGGACGAGATGGAGGTCCGGACCCTGCTGAGCGGTGAGTACGACTCCCGCGAGGCGCTCGTCAACATCCGCGCCGAGGCCGGTGGCGTGGACGCCGCCGACTTCGCCGAGAAGCTGCAGCGGATGTACCTGCGGTGGGCGGAGCAGAAGGGCTACAAGACCGAGCTGATCGAGACGTCGTACGCGGAGGAGGCCGGCATCAAGTCGACCACCTTCTCCGTGCAGGTGCCGTACGCCTACGGCACGCTGTCCGTGGAGCAGGGGACGCACCGGCTCGTCCGCATCTCGCCGTTCGACAACCAGGGGCGGCGGCAGACCTCATTCGCGGGTGTCGAGGTGCTGCCCGTGGTGGAGCAGTCCGACCACGTCGAGATCGACGAGTCCGAGCTGCGCATCGACGTCTACCGGTCCTCCGGGCCGGGCGGTCAGGGCGTCAACACGACCGACTCCGCCGTGCGCATCACCCACCTGCCCACCGGCATCGTCGTCTCCTGCCAGAACGAGCGGTCGCAGATCCAGAACAAGGCCACCGCGATGAACGTCCTCCAGGCCAAGCTGCTGGAGCGGCGCCGCCAGGAGGAGCAGGCCAAGATGGACGCCCTCAAGGGCGACGGCGGCAACTCCTGGGGCAACCAGATGCGGTCGTACGTCCTGCACCCGTACCAGATGGTCAAGGACCTGCGGACCGAGTTCGAGGTCGGCAACCCCGAGGCCGTCTTCAACGGCGAGATCGACGGCTTCCTGGAGGCCGGCATTCGCTGGCGCAAGCAGCAAGAGAAGTAGCTTTGTCGACATGGCAACCGCCCCCAACTCGGGGGCGGTTGTTGTGTGTCTGGGTTTTACATCACACTCACAGGCCGGAGATCCGGCATAGTGACCGGACCTGGACATTGCGCACGCAACGGCCTTGACGATCCTTTGAAAACTCGGAAGGGTGAAGGCTGGCATGCGTATCTCTGGGGCGCATGTGAACCGGGGGGATTCGCTTCATCTCAGCTACCTCCGTTGATCACGGCCCCGAGCGCTGCCTCTTCGACGAACAGCTACTGGGGGTAGCAACCATATGACCAAGAAGACGCGGATCCGGGTCGCGCGCATCGCCGCCGGCGCCGTGATCGCCGCGGGTGCCTCGCTGACCGTGGCCGGCGTGGCCCAGGCCGTCGACGGCAACGAGGGTGGCGAGAGCGGGCTTGTCTCCACCCTGGACGGCGAAGAGCCCGGCGATGTCTGCGAGCTCTTCCCGACCAACCCTGAGTGCACGGACGACGGCGAGAACCCGGACAACCCGGGTGGTGAGAACCCCGACAACCCGGGTGGTGAGAACCCGGACAACCCCGGTGGTGAGAACCCCGACAACCCGGGCGGTGAGAACCCCGACAACCCGGGTGGTGAGAACCCGGACAACCCCGGTGGTGAGAACCCCGACAACCCGGGCGGTGAGAACCCCGACAACCCGGGTGGCGGTTCCGGCAACGGCGGCAACGGCAACGGCAACGGCAACGGCGGCAACGGCAACGGCGGCTCTGGCAACGGCGGCTCGGACAACGCCAACGGCGGCGGTTCCGGCAACGCCAGCGGCGGCTCGAACAGCAACTCCGGCGGTGGCAACTCCAACACCGACACCAACGGCGGCGGCAACGACAACTCCGCCCAGGAGGCCGGTACCTCCGCGCTGACCGACACCTCCGAGACCTCGGGCTCGGGCGGCGGCTCCTCCAACACCAACGCCCAGGGCGGTGGCAAGGAGCTCGCCGAGACCGGTGCCGGTGAGACCACCTTCCTGATCATCGGTGCCGCCACCATGATCGCCGGTGGCGTCGGCTTCCGTGTCCTCCCGCGCCTCGCCGCGGGCCGGGGTGCCGCCGCCTGACGGTCGACGTACCGTAGGCGGTCCCTTACGGGACGTAGACGCGCCTCAGTGTGAAAGACATGAAAGAAGAGGCCCGGAGCAGCCGGCTCCGGGCCTCTTCAGCGCTCTTGCGTGGCCGTGGGCGTCACACGTGCGCCAGCAGGGCCACCGCCGCCACCAGCACCGCCAGCAGCGCGATCAGGGCCATCGGGTTCAGCCCCGCGAAGAAATTCTCCTGCTGCAGCCGCTCGCGGTTCGCACGGCACACCGGGCACCGGCCCTCGCTCACGGGCGCCGCGCAGTTCGCGCACACCAACCGGTCGTACGTCATGCGCCTCGCCCTCCTCGCACCGGTTCTGCTCCGTACAACGCCGACGGAAACCCGAACGTTCCCCTACCACTGTGCCAGGTTCCCGCGGAGCGTGCGCGGGGCCTCGGTCAAGGGGGCGAGGGGCCTTCCTCACCCCGGACGGGTACCCCGCCGACAAATGCGCACAACCCGCCCCCAACCCCGTACGGCGCCTGCGCTCGCGTGCCCAGGTCGCGTATGGTCACGCCATCTACCCCCGGCGACCCGTGGTGCACCCGTGATCCGATTCGACAACGTCTCCAAGGTCTACCCCAAGCAGACCCGTCCAGCCCTCAGGGATGTCTCCCTGGAGGTCGAGAAGGGCGAGTTCGTGTTCCTCGTCGGGTCCTCCGGCTCCGGAAAGTCCACCTTCCTGCGGCTGGTCCTCCGCGAGGAGCGGGCCAGTCACGGGCAGGTGCACGTCCTGGGCAAGGACCTCGCCCGCCTCTCCAACTGGAAGGTGCCGCAGATGCGCCGCCAGCTGGGGACCGTCTTCCAGGACTTCCGGCTGCTGCCGAACAAGACGGTCGGCGAGAACGTCGCCTTCGCGCAGGAGGTCATCGGCAAGTCCCGCGGTGAGATCCGCAAGTCCGTGCCCCAGGTCCTCGACCTCGTCGGGCTCGGCGGCAAGGAGGACCGGATGCCGGGCGAGCTCTCCGGTGGTGAGCAGCAGCGTGTCGCCATCGCGCGGGCCTTCGTCAACCGGCCGAAGCTGCTGATCTGCGACGAGCCGACCGGCAACCTCGACCCGCAGACCTCCGTCGGCATCATGAAGCTGCTGGACCGGATCAACCGGACCGGCACCACCGTGGTGATGGCGACGCACGACCAGAACATCGTGGACCAGATGCGCAAGCGCGTCATCGAGCTGGAGAAGGGCCGTCTCGTGCGTGACCAGGCGCGCGGCGTCTACGGCTACCAGCACTGAGACCGCCCGCCCCCCTCCCGCACCTGTGCACCTGTTCCACGGAAAGGCTTGATCCGTCGCCATGCGCGCCCAGTTCGTACTGTCCGAGATCGGTGTCGGTCTCCGCCGCAACCTGACGATGACGTTCGCCGTCATCGTCTCCGTGGCCCTGTCCCTGGCGCTCTTCGGTGGGTCGCTGCTGATGAGCGACCAGGTCAGCACCATGAAGGGCTACTGGTACGACAAGGTCAACGTCTCGATCTTCCTCTGCAACAAGAGCGACGCCGCGTCCGACCCGAACTGTGCCAAGGGCGCCGTCACCGAGGACCAGAAGAAGGAGATCCTCGGTGACCTGAAGAAGATGACGGTCGTCGACACGGTCTCCTACGAGTCGCAGGACGAGGCCTACAAGCACTACAAGGAGCAGTTCGGCGACTCCCCGCTGGCCGCCTCCCTCACCCCGGACCAGATGCAGGAGTCGTACCGGGTCAAGCTGAAGGACCCGGAGAAGTACCAGGTCATCGCGACCGCCTTCGACGGGCGCGAGGGCGTGCAGTCGGTGCAGGACCAGAAGGGCATCCTGGACAACCTCTTCCAGCTGCTCAACGGCATGAACTGGGCCGCGCGCGCGGTGATGGCCCTGATGCTCGTCGTGGCGCTCATGCTGATCGTCAACACGGTGCGCGTCTCGGCGTTCAGCCGCAGGCGTGAAACCGGGATCATGCGCCTGGTCGGTGCCTCGGGCTTCTACATCCAGGCACCGTTCATCGCCGAGGCCGCGGTCGCCGGCCTCATCGGCGGCACCGTCGCCTGCGGATTCCTGGTGATCGCACGGTACTTCATCATCGATCACGGACTCGCGCTGTCGGACAAGCTGACGCTGATCAACTTCATCGGCTGGGACGCGGTGCTGAAGTACCTGCCCCTCATCCTGATGACCAGTCTCCTGATGCCCGCCCTGGCAGCGTTCTTCGCGCTGCGCAAGTACCTCAAGGTGTGACGCTTGCCAAGAGGGCCGTACGGGCAAGTCGCCGTACGGCCCTTTTCGTTCCCCTAGACTCACCGCCATGTCAGGTCGTGACCTGTTCTGCCAGCCCCGCCGTCTCGGCCGCGGGGCTCTCCTGACGTTGGTGTTCGCCGGGGTGCTGGCGGCCGGGGCGGCCACCGGGTCGCTGCCGGGGGACACCGGGCAGGGCCGGGACGCGGCGGAGGGCGAGGCGCGGCAGGCGGCCGCGCCGACCGCGCGGCACGCCGAGGTCGCCGAGGCCGCCGCCGAGGCGCTGGCCGACGGGAAGTCGCCCGCCGAGGCCGCCGAGCGGGCCGTCAGCCGCAGCGGGGACCGGTGGGGTGCGGTGTACTCCGAGGGCGAGTACGAGGAGTTCGAGCAGGCGCTGGACGGGCGCTACACCGGCGTCGGGCTGTGGACCCGCCAGGAGGGCGACGGACGGATCGAGGTGATCCGGGTGAGCGGCGGGTCGCCCGCGGCGCAGGCCGGGCTGCGCGCCGGGGACCGCCTGGTCAGCGTCGACGGCCGCAAGGTCGACGGGCTGCCCGTCACGGAGGTCGTCTCCCTGCTGCGCGGCGACGCCACCGAGGCGGGCGCCGGTACGGCCGTCACCCTCGGTGTGCAGCGCGGCACGCGCGCGTGGCGCGAGACGCTGCGCCGGGCCAGCCTGTCCACCGAGTCCGTCACGGTGCGGCAGCTCGCCGACGGGGTCACCGTGATCCGGCTCGGCGCGTTCACCAAGGGCGTCGGCAGGACCGTACGGACCGCCGTGCGCGAGGCACCGGCCGGCGCCGGGATCGTGCTCGACCTGCGCGGCAACTCGGGGGGCCTGGTCACCGAGGCCGTCACCGCGGCGTCCGCCTTCCTGGACGGCGGGCTGGTCGCCACCTACGACGTCGACGGCGACCAGCGCGCCCTGCACGCCGACACCGGCGGCGACACCGACCGGCCCCTGGTCACGCTGGTCGACGGCGGCACCATGAGCGCGGCCGAGCTGCTCACCGGCGCGCTGCAGGACCGGGGCCGCGCGGTCGTCGTGGGGTCGCGGACCTTCGGCAAGGGCTCGGTGCAGATGCCGAGCCGGCTGCCCGACGGCTCCGTGGCGGAGCTGACCGTCGGCCACTACCGCACCCCGTCCGGCCGGGCGGTCGACGGCAGGGGCATCACCCCCGACCTGGACACGGACGGGTCGGACACGGCGGCGCTGCGGCAGGCGCGGACGGTGCTCAGCGGGCTGGGCGGCAAGGCCGCGGAATCCGCCCGCTGAGCCGGCCGAGCGGCCGTTGAGCGGCCGTTGAGCACCCGCTGAGCAGCCGTTGAGTGACTGCCGGGCGGCCGGTGGGCGGCCGGTGGGTGACGGGTGAGCGGCTGCCGAGCGGCCGTCGCCGCCGCCGAGCCCGTTAATCGGCTTCCCGCCGACCCCCTGCCTGGTGCCAAAATGGACGGCACTATGAGCAAGGGAATGTACGTACCCAAGGAGTCCCAGCCCAAGCAGGGCGGCGGGACGGCCGCGAAGGCCAAGGACGGCGAGAAGGGCGGCGGCCGCAAGATCGTCGCGCAGAACAAGAAGGCGCGGCACGACTACGCGATCATCGACACCTACGAGGCCGGTCTGGTGCTCACCGGGACCGAGGTGAAGTCGCTGCGGCAGGGCCGGGCGTCGCTGGCCGACGGGTTCGTCCAGGTGGACGGGGGTGAGGCGTGGCTGTTCAACGCGCACATCCCCGAGTACAGCCAGGGCAGCTGGACCAACCACTCCGCGCGCCGCAAGCGCAAGCTGCTGCTGCACCGCGAGGAGATCGACAAGCTGGCGGTCAAGGCGGAGGAGACGGGTCACACCATCGTGCCGCTCGCCCTGTACTTCAAGGACGGCCGGGCGAAGGCCGAGATCGGGCTCGCGCGCGGCAAGAAGGAGTACGACAAGCGGCAGACGCTGCGCGAGCAGCAGGACCGGCGCGAGGCGGCCCGCGCGATCGCGGCGGCGAAGCGCAGGCAGCGGGGCGCGTAGCGGGGGCGGGCCGGCCGGGGAATACGCTGGCATCGGCCCGCGTTGGTCACGTACGATGGCACCTGCACCTCACAGCGGGTGCGCGGTTTGAAAAAACAACATGGGGATGATCGGTTTCGACAGCGGATGTCGAAGCAGGGGAAGCGTGTCGAGGAAGCGGCCATGATCTCGTAAACCACAGGCCGAAACCAATAATCGCCAACACCAAGCGCGATTCCTCCTCGTTCGCCCTCGCTGCCTAATCAGCAGCTGAGCGAACTCTCATAGGAGTGTCAGCCCGGGGCTGTTCCCGACCCGGATCCTGGCATCAGCTAGGGGACTAAACCTTGATCCCGGTCACGGGGTGAAGAGGGAAACCAAACAGTGACTGGGCCCGTCGGCGACTTGTTCGCGTGATCGCCGGGGCCGAGAAAAGCACAGCGAACTGCACACGGAGAAGCCCTGGTTCCGCACCGTTGGACGCGGGTTCGATTCCCGCCATCTCCACAATCTCCATGTAGCCGAGGGCCCGGTGGTCGCACAGACCGCCGGGCCCTCGGCGTTGTCCGGGCGCCCGCTCACCGGGGGCCCAGCAGCGCCGGCCAGTCCTGCCGGCTGGCCCAGTCGTCGAAGCCGTGCCAGCGGACCTCGGGATGGGCGCGGCGCAGTCCGGCGACATCGACGTCGAGGCCGGCGGTGGTGAAGTACGCGAACATGGCGGCCAGATCCTCGGAATGGCCGCGGACCTCCCGCAGGGGCACCTCCCGGTGGACGACCGGGCGGCCGGTGGTGGCGGTCAGCACCTCTGCCATCTGCCGGGGTGTGCGGGTGTCGGAGGCGATGTCGATGCGGCGGCCGGTGAACTCGGCGCGGCGGCGCAGGGCGAGCGCGGCGAACGCGCCGATGTCGGCGGCCGGGATCAGGGTGAGGGGCAGGTCGGCGGGCATCGGCCAGGCGAAGGTGCCCTCGCGCAGCTCTGCGAGGGCCCAGCCGGAGGCGTAGTTGTCCATGAAGGCGGCGGGGGCGATCACGGTCCAGGGCACGCCGGACGCGCACAGGTACCGCTCGACGGCGTGCTTGCTGTCGTAGTGCGGGACGCCGGTGCCGCGGTCGGCGTGGGCGGCGGAGGTGAGGACGACATGGCCGAGGCGGGCGGCCGCCGCGGCGTCGACGAGGGTCATGCCCTGGCGTGTCTCGGTGGCGGTGTCGGTGCCGAAGGGGGTGGTGACCGCGAACAACGCGTCCGCGCCGGTGAGGGCGGCGTCGAGGGAGGCGCGGTCGTCGAAGTCGGCGTGCCGGACGTCGGCGCCGAGGCCGCGCAGGGCGTCGGCGGCGGGGGAGCCGGGGTGGCGGGTCAGGGCGCGGACCCGGTGGCCGGCGGCCAGCAGGGCGCGGGCGGTGGCTCCGCCCTGGGCGCCGGTGGCTCCGGTGACGGCGACGGTGGGCATGAGGTCTCCTGGGAGGACGGTCCCCGGTGGGACGTTAGAATTACTGCGTAACGCATTAGCTGCGTCGCGCAGCAGAATAGCCCGGGATTGCTGCGCCGCGCAGCGAATTAGGAGGGTGAGCCGTCCCGTGACCGATCCGTGCCGAGCCCGGCTGCACGAGGAGCTGTCCAAGGAGTCACGCCGCTATCTCGCGGTGTGCGTCCTGTTCAACCAGGCCGTCGCCGACCACCTGGGGCTCCATCCGACCGACGTCCAGGCCCTGAGCCTGCTGACCGCCGAGCCCGCACCCCTCACCGTGCGGCAGATCGCCGACCTGACCGGCCTCACCACCGGCTCCGCCACCCGCCTGGTCGACCGCCTCGAACGCGACGGCTACGTCTCCCGCACCCCCGACCCGCACGACCGCCGCCGGGTCCTGGTCACCCCCGTGCCCGCCCGCCTCGCCCGGGTCGCCGCGCTCTGGGACGACCTGGGCCGCACCTGGCAGCTCCTCACCGACGACCACACCGACGACGAACTCGAGGTCGTCATCCGCCACTTCCGCAAGGCGAACGCCCTCAGCCGCACCCAGCTCGCCCACCTGCGCTCCCGGCCGCGGCCGGAGTGACGTGCCGACGGGGGTGGGGCGTCCGGGGGGCACCCCGGCCCGCTGCGGCCACATCGGTGATCTTGACCAGCAGTCCCACCGCCAGCAGTCCCACCGCCATGCCCTCGGCGAACCGGGGGGTGCTGCGCGATGTACGGGTTGATCACACGCACACCCGCGGGCCGCGCGCGTGCAGCCGGGCCAGCATGCCCTCCGGGCCGGTGAGCGCCCGCTCGGGGAACTCGCGTTCCCGGATGCCGTCGATGAATGAGGTCACCGTCTCCTCGTCGCGCCGGACGGGACCCGTGCGGCCGGTACGGAGATGACGAGCGCCACGGCCGCCGCCGTGACCGGCACGCCGTATCCGACCGTGGGGGACAGATGCTCGGCCACCCAGCCGCCGAGCGCGCTGCCGCCCGCGATGCCGCCGAGGAGGCCGGTCACCGCGAGCGTCATGCCCTCGTTGAGCCGCCCCTCGGGGGTGCGCTGCTGGACCAGCGTCATGTTGGTGATCATCGTGGGGGCGGTCGCCATGCCCGCGACCAGCACGGCCGCGGCCAGCACCGGCAGCGAGCCGGTCAGTGACGCGGCGAGCAGCGGCAGCGTCAGCAGCGCCGCCATCGCCGCCACACACCACGGGTAGCGGCGCTCGGCGGGCCCGGCCGGCTTCACCGCCCCGTACACCAGCCCCGCCCCACACGACCCGGCGGCCTGCAGCGCGAGGATCGGACCCGCCGCCGTGCGGTGGCCGAGCCCGTCGGCGAAGGCGATGGTGACGACCTCCGTGGCGCCGAACACCGCGCCCATCGTGAGGCAGACGGCCAGCAGGGGCCGCATGCCCGCGGCGCGCAGCGGCGAGTCCCGGCGCCGCTCCCCGCGCGGCGCGGGCCGCACCGGCGGCTGAGTCGAGCGCTGGGCGGTGAACAGCACCACCCCGGTCACCAGCAGGACCACCCCGACGAGCGTGCCCGCCTCCGGGAAGAACGTCCCGCACAGGAACGCCGCCAGGACCGGGCCCAGCATGAAGCACAGCTCGTCGACGGCCTGCTCGAAGGAGTTCGCGGTGTGCAGGGCGGCGGCGTCGCCCCGCAGCAGGTGCCGCCAGCGGGCGCGGGACATCCCGCCGGTGTTGGGGGTGGTCGCGGTGGCGGCGTACGCGGCGAACAGCGTCCAGTCGGGGGCGCCGTGGCGCACGCAGAGCAGCAGGGCCAGCGAGCCCAGCGCCGCGAGGAGCGCGGCGGGCAGGGCGATCCGGGCCTGGCCGTACCGGTCGACCAGCCGCGCGGTCCACGGGGCGACCAGCGCGGTCGCGGCGAGCCCGGTGGCGGTGACGGCGCCCGCGAGGGCGTACGAGCCGCGGCTGCCGGCGATCATCACGATCGCGCTCACGCCGAACATGCCCATGGGGAGCCGGGCGATCAGGTTGCCGGCGGTGAAGGCGCGGGCGCCGGGGGTGGCGAGGAGACGGCGGTACGGGCCGGGGCCGCGGGCGGGGCGGCGGGTCCTGGGGGCCAGGTCGACGGTGACCAGGGCGTCGGCGGTGACGGTGTGGAGGCGCTGCGGAGGGGAGGGGGCGGACGGGGGACGTGCGGGTGTGGGCGGCATGGGGCAACCGTCCCGCCGCGGCGATCACCGCGTCCAACACCTGAAAGCGCCCGATTCACGCACCTGGATTGTCAATGGCGGAGCGCCGCACCCGCGTTGTAGTTTCGCCCGGTGCCCGCCCACCTCGACCCCCGCCTCCTGAGCGCCTTCCTCGCCGTCGCCGAGGAACTGCACTTCACCCGTGCCGCCGCCCGGCTGTATGTCGCCCAGCAGGCCCTCAGTCGCGACGTGCGGCGCCTGGAGCGGGAGTTGGGCACCGAGCTGTTCGTACGGACCACCCGGCAGGTGACACTGACCCCCGACGGACAGCGGCTCGTCCCGTACGCCCGCCGTGTGCTGTCGGCGCAGGAGGACCTGCTCACCGCCTTCGGCCAGGCCCGCCCGCTCCTCGTCGACCTGAACTCCCCCGGCCTGGCCACCGGACGCCGGGTGCTGGCGCGGGCCCGGCAACTCGTGCCCGAACTGGAGCTGATGGCCCGCTACGAGAGCGGGCTGACCGGCGCGGCGGTCGAGATCCTGGCGGGGCGCCTGGACGCGTCGTTCGGCCGGTTCGCCGGCCTGGACCCGGCGCTGCGGTCCGGGCTGGAGCACCAGCCGCTGCGCTGGGAGCCGATGGCGGTCATGCTGCCCGAGGACCACCGGCTGGCCGGGCTCGCGCGGGTGCCCCTGTCGGCGCTCGCGGGGGAGCGCGTGTACGCCGGGGCCGGGAACCCGCGCACCCCGGAGTGGACCGACCTCGCGCACCGGCTGTTCGACGGCCGGGGCATCGAGGTCGCGCCGCCGGCGCCGCTGGCCGTGGGGGACGAGGAGTTCCGGCGGCTCATCGAGAAGAACGGGACGTCCGTGCTCGTGGTGGTGGGCTTCCCGGCCCTGCCGGGCACGGTGGTCCGGCCGCTCGTCGACCCCGTCCCGCTGTCCCCCGTGTCCCTGGTGTGGCGCAGGGGGCTGATCCACCCGGCGCTCGCCGCGCTGCGGCGGGCGGCGGCCGAGCTGACGGAGGCGGAGTCGTGGCTGGGGGTGCCCGGCGGAGCGTGGCTTCCCGATCTCGACATGGACACGATGTCCGGCCGGGCTCGTGACCTCGGGTGAGCCCGTCCGAGGGCCTCGGCCACGGCAACGGCTCCTTCGCGCCGCGCGTCCGCATCGGCGCCGGCTGGAACACCTCCGACCACCTCGCCGCCCTCGGCGACGCCGACCGCGAGGGCCGCCCCGACCTGTATGCGACCCGGCTGGGCGACGAGGGCCACGAACCCTACCTCTACCGGGGCACCGGAGCCTGGCGCGCCCCGTTCGCCCCCCCGGGCCCAGATCGGCATGCTCTTCCTGCGTCTGCGCCCGTACGACCTGTTCGTCTGAAACGAAGGAAACCCGCCCCTTGCGTGCCTCGTCGGCGCGCCGGAGAACCGCTGTGGGGCGAGCCACGCGCGGAGGCCGGAAGGAACCGTGCCGTGCGGGTGGGGCGTGGAGACTGGCGAGGCATGTGGTCCACACAGTGCCGCCGGTCCGCAGGGACCCGACAGGAGGACACCACCGATGACATACCCTCCCGCGCAGCCGCCGCAGGACGGACAGGGCCCTGGAGACGGATACGGAGCAGGGCCGTACGGGCCGCCGCCGCAGAGGCCGGACGGTGCGGGACATCAGCCGAACCCGTACGGGACGACCCCGGTCGGCGGGCAGCCGACGGCACCGATACCGGGGCCGTACGGGACCCCGCCGGGGCCCGGGGCGCAGCCCCCGTACGGTACGACCCCGCCTCCCGGGGGGCAGCCGCCGTACGGACAGACCCCTTACCCGCAGGCCCCGTACGGGCCGACGGGGTACCCGCCCGCGCCGCCCGGCGGCGGGAGCGGGAAGCGGCGTACGGCGCTGATCGTCGGCGCGGCCGTCACCGCCGTCGTCCTGGTCGTGGGCGGGGTGTTCCTGGCGACGAGGGGGGACGACGGGGACGGGGGGACGGCCAAGGGCGCCGAGAGCACGTCCGCCGCGCCGACCGTGTCGGACAGCCCTACCGACGAGCCGACCGAGGAGCCGACGGCCGAGCCCACCGACGAACCGAGCGACGACCCGCTCGACGAGCCGACCGAGGAACCCGCCGACGACCCCGGACCGGCCCCCGCCACCGGCTTCGTCGGGCAGTGGCGGGAGCCCGGCGGCGCGCTGCTCACCGTCGGGCAGCAGTACACGTCCGGCGAGTACAAGGGGAAGTACCCGCTCAACATCCTCGGCGGCGAGGAGGGCATCCTCATGGGCATGGGCGCGGACGCCGGCGGCGGGACCTTCCGCATCGCCGTGGCGCCGTACGGCAGCACCGACAAGAGCGAGCTGCGGGCGGGGACCTGCACGCGCGTCGGCGACTCCGTGAAGATCGCCTGGGACAAGGGCGGCACCGACACCCTGGAGTGGACCGGCTGACGCGGGACACCGAGCCGCCGCACCTCTCACCCGGCCCGGGGCCGTGGTGAGAGCAACGTTCCCTTCCGGTCACCCACAGCCACAGCGTCGAAACGCGGTCTTCCTACCTTCGGGACTCAGCCACTCGTAGCGCGATGCGAGTCCCGGAGACCGTGGAGGCCTGACATGACAGCCCCGACCAGTGCCGGCGCACCCCACAAGGGGTCCCGCTGGATCGAGCAGTGGGACCCCGAGGACGAGACGTTCTGGGAGTCGCAGGGCAAGCACATCGCCCGCCGCAACCTGACCTTCTCGGTGATCTCCGAGCACATCGGCTTCTCCGTGTGGAGCATGTACTCCGTCCTGGCCCTGTTCATGGGCCCGGAGTACGGCATCGACCCGGCCGGCAAGTTCTTCCTGGTCGCCGTGGCCTCCCTGGTCGGCGCCGTGCTGCGGGTGCCGTACGGCTTCGCGGTGGCCCGGTTCGGCGGCCGGAACTGGACGATCTTCAGCGCGGGCCTGCTGCTGGTGCCGACCACGGCCCTGCTGCTCGTCATGGAGCCCGGCACCTCGTACACCACCTTCATGATCGTCGCGATCCTGACCGGTGTCGGCGGGGCCAACTTCGCCTCCTCCATGACCAACATCAACAACTTCTACCCGCTGCGCCTGAAGGGCTGGGCGCTCGGCATGAACGCGGGCGGCGGCAACATCGGCGTCGCCGTGGTGCAGCTGCTCGGTCTGCTGGTCATCGGAGTCGCCGGCGCCGGCCACCCGCGGGTGCTGCTGTCGGTCTACCTGCCGCTCATCGTGCTGGCGACCGTCCTCAGCGCCCGCTCCATGGACAACCTCGCGCCCGTGCGCAACGACACCGGCGCCGCCAAGGAGGCCGTGCGCAGCCCGCACACCTGGATCATGTCCGTCCTCTACATCGGCACCTTCGGCTCCTTCATCGGCTACAGCTTCGCCTTCGGCCTGGTCCTGCAGAACCAGTTCGGGCGGACCCCCCTGCAGGCGGCCTCGCTCACCTTCATCGGCCCGCTGCTGGGCTCGCTGATCCGGCCCGTCGGCGGCCGGCTGGCGGACCGGCTCGGCGGGGCCAGGGTCACCCTGTGGAACTTCGGGCTGATGGCCGTCGCCGCGGCCGGTGTCGTCATCGCCTCCGTGCAGGAGTCGCTGCCGCTGTTCATCGGCTCCTTCATCGTGCTGTTCATCCTGACCGGCATCGGCAACGGCTCGACGTTCAAGATGATCCCGGGCATCTACCGCGCCAAGGCCGCCGCGATCGGCCTGACCGGCGAGGCCGCGGACGTCTACGGGCGGCGGCTGTCCGGGGCGTCCATGGCGCTCATCGGCGCGGTCGGCGGACTCGGCGGACTCGGCATCAACCTCTCGCTGCGCCAGTCCTTCCTCTCCGTCGGCTCCGGCACCGGTGCCTTCGCCGGCTTCCTCGCCTACTACGGTGTCTGCTTCGTGGTCACCTGGGCCGTATACCTTCGCCGGCCCGCGGCCACCACCGAGGCGATCTCCGCCAAGGAGACGAAGCCGCAGCTCAGCTATGCCGAGGTGTGACGTAACACCGGCGACATGAAGCCGATCCGAGCCTGTCACGGACCGTTGACAGGCTCGATCGGCATGTGGGCACGCCGTGCCTCCTGCAGGACACGACTCAAGCGCGGGACGAGAGTTATGTACGACGAACGACAGCGACCGGAACACGGGCCCCTCGCGGGATTCACCGTGGGCGTGACGGCCGCGCGCCGCGCCGACGAGCTGGGGGCGCTCCTCCAGCGGCGCGGTGCCGCCGTGCTGCACGCGCCGGCCCTGCGCATCGTGCCGCTCGCGGACGACGGCGAGCTGCTCGCGGCCACCAAGGGCCTCATCGACCAGGCGCCGGACGTGGTGGTGGCGACCACCGCGATCGGGTTCCGGGGGTGGGTGGAGGCCGCCGACGGCTGGGGACTCGGCGAGGCGCTCCTCGACCGGCTGCGCGCGGTGGAGCTGCTCGCCCGCGGGCCCAAGGTCAAGGGCGCCGTCCGCGCCGCGGGGCTGACCGAGGACTGGTCGCCGTGCAGCGAGTCCATGGCCGAGGTGCTGGACCGGCTGCTCGCCGAGGGCGTCGCCGGGCGCCGGGTCGCCGTCCAGCTGCACGGCGAGCCGCTGCCCGGCTTCGTGGAGGCGCTGCGCGCGGCCGGGGCCGAGGTGGTGGGTGTGCCGGTGTACCGCTGGATGCCGCCGGAGGACATCGGGCCGGTGGACCGGCTGCTGGACGCGACCGTCTCGCGTGGCCTGGACGCGGTGACCTTCACCAGCGCCCCCGCCGCCGCGTCACTGCTCTCCCGCGCGGAGGAGCGCGGCCTGCTGCCGGAGCTGCTGTCCGCCCTGCACCACGACGTCCTGCCGGCCTGCGTCGGCCCCGTGACGGCCCTGCCGCTGCAGGCCCGCGGGGTGGACACCCTGCAGCCGGAGCGGTTCCGGCTCGGCCCGCTGGTGCAGCTGCTGTGCCAGGAGCTGCCGGGCCGGGCACGGTCACTGCCGGTCGCCGGGCACCGGGTGGAGATCCGGGGCCACGCGGTCCTGGTCGACGGCGACCTCAAGCCGGTGCCCCCGGCCGGGATGTCCCTCCTGCGGGCGCTCTCCCGCCGCCCGGGGTGGGTCGTGCCCCGCGCCGACCTGCTGCGCGCCCTCCCGGGCACCGGCCGCGACGAACACGCCGTCGAGACGGCCATGGCCCGGCTGCGCACCGCCCTCGGCGCCCCCAGACTCATCCAGACCGTCGTCAAACGCGGCTACCGCCTGGCCCTGGACCCGGCGGCGGACGCGAAGTACGCGGACGCCTGAGGGAGTTCGCGGTACGCGGTTCCTGGTACGCGGTTCCTGGTACGCGGTTCCTGGTACGCGGTTCGCGGTACGTGGGTCCACGACCACGACCACGACCAGGACCAGGACCAGGCCCACGTCCACGTCCGCGTCCCGGTTCGCCGACCGGTGACCGGTGACGTCCCACCGGAGACGGAGGCGGAGAGGGCGCGGCGGCGGACGCGGGTGCCGGGGGGTTTCGGGAGACGGAGCGGGCAGGCACTGTGGGAGGGGTACTCGCTCCTACCTAGGCGGTGACGGGCGCATGACACTGGGTGCGGCCACGGGACGGTACGAGCTGCGGTTCGACACGGGCCGGGTCTGTCTGGACCTGCTGGCGACCGCGCACCCCGTCGAACGGCTCGACTCCCCGGCCGCGCTGCGCGCCTGGATCACCGGCAGCGGCCTCGTCCCCCGCGCGACGCAGCTGCCGGCGGCCGACGCCTCCTGGCTGCACGGCTTCCGGGAACTGCGCGCCCAGGTGGGCCGGTTGGTGCACGCCTGGCTCGGCGGCGACGGCCGCGACCCGTACGGCCCCGCGCTCGCCCGCGTCAACGACCTCGCCCGCCCCGCGCCCCCCGCCCCCCGTGCCGTACCCGCGGAAGACGGCACCCTGGTGCGCGAGTTGGCCGCGCCGCCGGAGTGCGCCGCGCTGCTCGCGGCCGTCGCCCGGGACGCCATCGCGCTGCTCACCGACCCCGACGCCCGGACCGGCCTGCGCCAGTGCGCCGGGGACAACTGCCCCGTGGTGTACGTCGACACCTCGCGCGGGCGGCGCAGGCGCTGGTGCTCCAGCGAACTGTGCGGCAACCGCGAGCGCGTGGCCCGCCATCGGCGCCGTTCCGCCCTCACCTCCGGCGTGTTGCCGGAGTGATTTCGGCAACACCCGGTTTCCGTGCGGCGCTTCGCGGGCAGCCCGGCCGCCCTTGACGATGTGGCGGAAATGTAAAGAGGCTGGTGGGGGAATGTGCGCTCATGTCCTGTCTCGTCAGGTCACCCCGAAGAAAACTGTCGTCTCGGTTTGAACACGCAACCGGCCCGCTGCGTACGGGTGGTGGAGCGACCGAGTGGGGGAACCCCCGGACACCGGAGGTGGGCGTGCGCAAGGATGCGGCCGTGGCCAATGAACGTGGAACGAGGGCCCGACATCGCATGTCCGCACCCTCGGAACCTGACGAGGACCTGATGCGTGCGCTCTACCGGGAGCACGCCGGACCGCTCCTCGCGTATGTCCTGCGCCTGGTCGCCGGAGACCGGCAGCGTGCCGAGGACGTCGTGCAGGAAACGCTCATCCGTGCCTGGAAGAACGCCGGCCAGCTCAATCGAGCGACCGGATCTGTACGCCCCTGGCTGGTGACGGTCGCGCGCCGCATCGTCATCGACGGCCACCGCAGCCGGCAGGCCCGGCCGCAGGAGGTCGACCCGTCGCCGCTGGAGGTCATCCCCGCGGAGGACGAGATCGACAAGGCGCTGTGGTTGATGACGTTGTCGGACGCGCTGGACGACCTGACCCCGGCCCACCGGGAGGTGCTCGTCGAGACGTACTTCAAGGGGCGTACGGTCAACGAGGCGGCCGAGACCCTGGGTATCCCCAGCGGCACCGTCCGCTCACGGGTCTTCTATGCCCTGCGGTCGATGAAGCTGGCTCTGGAGGAGCGGGGGGTGACGGCGTGATGAGTATGTACGGGGGATTCGGCACGGGTGGTTCGGGTATGTCTGGCCCCATGCAGGGAGCCGCACAGGGATCGCCGACCCCGAGCGAACACGAGACCGTCGGCGCCTACGCCCTCGGGATTCTCGACGACGCCGAGGCAACCGCTTTCGAAGCGCATCTGGCGGGCTGCGAGTGGTGCGCCCAGCAGCTCGACGAGCTGGCCGGGATGGAACCCGTGCTCGCCGCCCTCGCGGACCTGCCGGGCTCCGGCACACCCGCCATCGGCGAGTCCCTGTCCGCCAGGCCCGGCCCCCGGCTGGTGGAGCGGCTGGTCGACGAGGTCTCCGAACGCCGCGCCCTCAAGCGCCGCCGCTCCTTCTACATGGTGGCCGCCGCGGCCGCGCTGATCATCGCCGGCCCGCTGGCCGTCATGGCGACCGGCGGCGACGGCGGTACCTCGGAGCAGCCCACGGTGCTCGCCAGTTCCGCCAAGCAGACCTTCGACAAGATGCCCGACAAGGTGACCGGCACCGACCCGTCCACCCAGGTCAGCGGCACCGTCGCCACCGCCCCCAAGGCGTGGGGCACCGAGGTCGTGCTGGAGCTGAAGAACGTCAAGGGCCCCGAGCGCTGCTCCGTGATCGCCGTCGGCAAGAACGGCGAACGCGACACGGCCGCCTCCTGGACCGTCCCGGAATGGGGCTACGGCATCCCCGGCGCCACCTCCGAGAAGGCCAAGAACCCCCTGTACATCCAGGGCGGCACCTCCTTCGACGCCAACGACATCGACCACTACGAGGTCATGACCTTCGACGGCAAGAAGCTGGTGGAGATCGACGCGTAGCTTCCGCGCACGGGTCCCCTTCGCGTACGGTTGACGGCTGCCCAGCACGTCAGAAGGGGGCCCGGTGGCCGTTCAGGCTCAACAGGAAACCGCGGTCGAATCGGTTCGGGACCGAGAGATCCGCGTCGAACAGGAACACCTGGACCGGGTGTACCGGCGCCTGGAGGAGAAGATCCACGAGGCCGAGTTCCTGATGAACGACGCTGCCCGGCGCGGCCAGGTCGGCACGCCGGGCGCGCTCGCCGAGCGCGACGCGCAGGTCTTCCGCGCGGGCGTCCACCTCAATCGGCTCAACAACGAGTTCGAGGACTTCCTCTTCGGCCGGATCGACCTCCTGCTCGGCAAGGACGGCAAGAAGGGCCCGGACGGCGCCTACACCGCCGTCGAGCCGGCCGAGGGCGCGGTCCGCGAGGACGGCACCGCCGACATCGCCGAGACCCTGCACATCGGCCGCATCGGCGTCCTCGACGAGGAGTACGCCCCGCTGGTCATCGACTGGCGGGCCCCCGCCGCCGCGCCCTTCTACCGCTCCACGCCCGTCGACCCCGGCCGGGTCGTGCGCCGCCGGGTCATCCGCTCCAAGGGCCGCCGGGTGCTCGGCGTCGAGGACGACCTGATGCGCCCCGAGCTCACGGCGCGGCTCGACGGCCGGGAGCTGGCGGTCATCGGCGACGGCGCCCTGATGGCCGCACTCGGCCAGGCCCGCGGCCACACCATGCGGGACATCGTCGCCTCCATCCAGGCCGAGCAGGACCTGGTCATCCGCGCCCCCGCCGCCTCCGTGACCTACGTCGAGGGCGGACCGGGCACCGGCAAGACCGCCGTGGCCCTGCACCGCGCCGCCTACCTGCTCTACCAGGACCGGCGCCGGTACGCGGGCGGCATCCTGATCGTCTCCCCGACCCCGCTGCTGGTGGCGTACACCGAGGGCGTGCTGCCCTCCCTCGGCGAGGAGGGCCAGGTCGCCATCCGCGCCATCGGCTCCCTGGCGAGTGACACGGCCGGCGCCGAGGCCACGCTGTACGACTCCCCGGCGGTGGCCCGCGCCAAGGGCTCGTACCGCATGCTGAAGGTGCTGCGGAAGGCCGCCCGGGGAGCCCTGGAGCTGAACGATTCTCCCCAGCGTCTGCGCGTCGTCGCCTTCAACCGCCGGCTGGAGCTGGAGGCCGACGCGCTGGACCGGGTCCGCCGCATCGCGCTCGGCGGCACCGCGCCGGTGAACCTGCTGCGCCCCCGCGCCCGCAAGCTGCTGCTGGACGCCCTGTGGGAGCAGTCCGGCGCCGCAGCCCGGCACACCGACCCGGAGCTGGCCGCCGAGCTGCGCTCCTCCTTCGACGAGGACGTCACCGGCGAGGACGCCTTCCTCGCGTTCCTCGACGCCTGGTGGCCCGAGCTGGCCCCGAAGGACGTCCTCACCGCCATGGCCGACGAGCGGCGCCTCGGCCGCTGGGCCCGCCGGATCCTCAACCCCGGCGAGGTCCGCAAGGTCGCCCGCTCCCTGCGCCGCGACGGCTACACCGTGCACGACATCGCCCTGCTCGACGAGCTGCACGCGATCCTCGGGACCCCGGCCCGCCCGAGGAAGCGGCGCGAGCTGGACCCGCTGGACCAGCTCACCGGCCTGGAGGAGCTGATGCCCGTGCGCGAGGAGTCGCAGCGCGAGCGGGCCGAGCGGCTGGCCGCCGAGCGCGTCGAGTACGCGCACGTCATCGTGGACGAGGCGCAGGACCTCACGCCGATGCAGTGGCGCATGGTGGGCCGCCGCGGCCGGCACGCCACCTGGACGGTCGTCGGTGATCCCGCCCAGTCCTCCTGGTCCGACCCGGACGAGGCCGCCGAGGCCCGCGACGAGGCCCTCGGCACCCGGCCCCGCCGCCGCTTCCGGCTCACCGTGAACTACCGCAACCCCGCCGAGATCGCCGACCTCGCGGCGAAGGTGCTGGCCCTGGCCCTGCCCGGCGCCGAGTCCCCGACCGCCGTGCGCTCCACGGGCGTCGTGCCGCGCTTCACCGTCGTTGGGGAGTCGCTGGGCGAGAGCGTGCGCGCCGAGGCCGCCCGGCTGCTCGGCCGGGTGGACGGCACGGTGGGCGTGGTCGTCGCCATGAACCGGCGCGAGGAGGCCCGGCGCTGGCTGGCCGGGCTCGGCGACCGCGTCGTCGCCCTCGGCAGCCTGGAGGCCAAGGGCCTGGAGTACGACGCGACGGTGGTCGTCTCGCCCGCCGAGATCGCCGACGAGAGCCCGGCCGGCCTGCGCGTCCTGTACGTGGCGCTGACCCGGGCCACCCAGCAGCTCACCGTCGTCTCCGGCGACCGCGACGAACCGGACGCGACGGGCGTCCCGGACCTGCTGCGGGACTGATTCCGAAGGAACCCTCCGGAGGGAATGGCCTGACGGGATCCGTTTGTTAGCCTGGACGTGGCACCGGCCCGATCCAAGCCCCCGGGCCCAACCTTCGTCGCTACGAGCGACCACTTGCCGCGAGGCGAGCATGGCGGGCCGGTGTCATGAACGTCGGGAAGGCCCACGTCACCCTGTGTGACGTGGGCCTTCCTTCGTGCCCGCGCGGTGCGCACGGTGTGGCGAACAAAACGTTCGCAATCCCTGAGCGGCTAACCCCTACTCGCTGGTAGGTGCGACGATCTGTGGGCATACCAAGCGTCACACGGTGAAAGAGGAAGTCGGCCATGGCAACGGCGCCCAGCGTCTCCTACTCGATGACGATCCGGCTGGAGGTGCCCGCCGGCGGAACGGCGGTCTCCCAGCTCACCACCGCCGTCGAGTCCCACGGAGGCTCCGTCACCGGCCTCGACGTCACCGCGTCCGGCCACGAGCGGCTGCGCATCGACGTCACCATCGCGGCCACCTCCACCGCCCACGCCGACGAGATCGTCGAGCAGCTGCGCACCATCGAGGGCGTCACCCTCGGCAAGGTCTCCGACCGTACGTTCCTGATGCACCTCGGCGGCAAGATCGAGATGGCGTCGAAGCACCCCATCCGCAACCGTGACGACCTCTCCATGGTCTACACGCCCGGCGTCGCCCGCGTCTGCATGGCCATCGCCGAGAACCCCGAGGACGCCCGCCGCCTCACCATCAAGCGCAACTCCGTTGCGGTCGTGACGGACGGCTCCGCCGTGCTGGGCCTCGGCAACATCGGCCCCAAGGCCGCGCTGCCCGTGATGGAGGGCAAGGCCGCCCTGTTCAAGCGGTTCGCCGGCATCGACGCCTGGCCGCTCTGCCTCGACACCCAGGACACCGACGCGATCGTCGAGATCGTCAAGGCCATCGCCCCCGGCTTCGCCGGAATCAACCTGGAGGACATCTCCGCGCCGCGCTGCTTCGAGATCGAGGCCCGGCTGCGCGAGGCCCTCGACATCCCCGTCTTCCACGACGACCAGCACGGCACCGCCATCGTCGTGCTCGCCGCCCTCACCAACGCCCTGCGCGTCGTCAACAAGGGCATGGGGGACGTCCGGGTGGTCATGTCCGGCGCCGGCGCCGCGGGTACCGCCATCCTGAAGCTGCTGCTCGCAGCGGGCGTGAAGAACGCCGTCGTCGCCGACATCCACGGCGTCGTGCACGCCGGCCGCGAGGACCTGGTCGGCGCCCCCGCCGACTCCCCGCTGCGCTGGATCGCCGACAACACCAACCCGGAGAACCTGACCGGCACCCTCAGGGAGGCCGTGCGCGGCGCCGACGTCTTCATCGGCGTCTCCGCGCCCAACGTCCTGGACGCCGGCGACGTGGCCGCCATGGCCGACGGCGCGATCGTGTTCGCGCTCGCGAACCCCGACCCCGAGGTGGACCCGGCGGTGGCCCGGCAGACCGCCGCCGTGGTCGCCACCGGCCGCTCCGACTTCCCCAACCAGATCAACAACGTGCTGGTCTTCCCGGGCGTCTTCCGCGGCCTGCTGGACGCCCAGTCCCGCACCGTCAACACCGAGATGATGCTCGCCGCGGCGAAGGCCCTCGCGGACGTCGTCACCGAGGACGAGCTGAACCCGAACTACATCATCCCCAGCGTCTTCAACGACAAGGTCGCGGGCGCCGTGGCCGGCGCGGTGCGCGACGCGGCGAAGGCCGCCGGGGCCACCGCCTGACCCGCACGGGGCCGCCCATGGCTGTGAGGCTCGCCACGGCGGGCCGGGAAACCGGCGCGTCGTGGAACCCCCCGCGCCCGGGCGCACTCTATGGTGGGCGGCCGAGCAGGTGCTTTTCGTGTGACTCCCCAGGGTGTTCCCACGAGCTCCATGGGCGCCGGATTGGCTTTCCCGCCGCAGGTGGGGGCAGGATGCGTCCCTGGGCGCGAGCGCATCGGCATCTCGCAGTGCCTACTATGCGGCTCCGCCGCGTGGGGCGCCCCAACGGCAAGAAGAACACGGGAGTAACAACATGAACCGCAGTGAGCTGGTGGCCGCGCTGGCCGACCGCGCCGAGGTGACCCGCAAGGACGCCGACGCCGTGCTGGCCGCGTTCGCCGAGGTCGTCGGCGACATCGTCTCCAAGGGCGACGAGAAGGTCACCATCCCCGGCTTCCTGACCTTCGAGCGCACCCACCGTGCCGCTCGCACCGCGCGCAACCCGCAGACCGGTGACCCGATCCAGATCCCGGCCGGCTACAGCGTGAAGGTGTCCGCGGGCAGCAAGCTCAAGGAAGCCGCCAAGGGCAAGTAAGCGTTCCGCCGCTCAGGGCGCGCTGACAACGCCGATGGGGCGGTCACCCGGACTCCGGGATGACCGCCCCATCGGCGTCTGTGTGCGGCCGCAGGCCGGCGCTCCGGTCAGGTCAGCCGAGGGCCTTGCCCGGGAGTTCGACCTTCGCGCCCAGCTCCATGAGCTTCTCCATGAAGTTCTCGTAGCCGCGGTTGATCAGCTCGATGCCGTGCACCCGGGAGGTGCCCTGCGCGGCCAGCGCCGCGATCAGGTACGAGAAGCCGCCCCGCAGGTCCGGGATGACCAGGTCGGCGCCCTGGAGCCGCGTCGGGCCCGACACGACCGCCGAGTGCAGGAAGTTGCGCTGGCCGAACCGGCAGTCCGAGCCGCCCAGGCACTCGCGGTACAGCTGGATGTGGGCGCCCATCTGGTTCAGCGCGGAGGTGAAGCCGAGCCGCGACTCGTACACCGTCTCGTGGATGATCGACAGACCCGTGGCCTGCGTCAGGGCGACCACCAGCGGCTGCTGCCAGTCGGTCTGGAAACCGGGGTGCACGTCCGTCTCCAGCGCGATCGACTTCAGCTGCCCGCCGGGGTGCCAGAACCGGATGCCCTCGTCGTCGATCCGGAAGGCGCCGCCCACCTTCCGGTAGGTGTTCAGGAACGTCATCATCGAGCGCTGCTGGGCGCCCCGGACGTAGATGTCGCCCTCGGTGGCCAGCGCCGCGGATGCCCAGGAGGCGGCCTCCAGGCGGTCCGGCAGGGCCCGGTGGTCGTAGCCGCCGAGCTTGTCCACACCGGTGATGCGGATGGTGCGGTCGGTGTCCATCGCGATGATCGCGCCCATCTTCTGCAGCACGCAGATGAGGTCCTCGATCTCGGGCTCCACCGCCGCGTTGGACAGCTCGGTGACGCCCTCCGCGAGCACCGCCGTCAGCAGCACCTGCTCGGTGGCGCCGACCGACGGGTAGGGCAGCCGGATCTTGGTGCCGCGCAGCCGCCGCGGAGCCTCCAGGTACTGGCCGTCCGCCCGCTTGTCGATCTTCGCGCCGAACTGGCGCAGCACCTCGAAGTGGAAGTCGATCGGGCGGCCTCCGATGTCGCAGCCGCCCAGGCCCGGGATGAAGGCGTGCCCGAGGCGGTGCAGCAGCGGCCCGCAGAACAGGATCGGGATACGGCTGGAACCCGCGTGGGCATCGATGTCGGCGACGTTCGCGCTCTCGACGTAGGTCGGGTCGAGGACCAGCTCGCCGGGCTCCTCGCCCGGGCGCACCGTCACACCGTGCAGCTGCAGCAGACCGCGGACGACCCGCACGTCACGGATGTCCGGAACGTTGCGCAGCCGGCTCGGCTCACTGCCCAGCAGTGCGGCGACCATGGCCTTGGGTACGAGGTTCTTCGCACCCCGGACACGGATCTCGCCCTCCAGCGGGGTTCCGCCGTGGACAAGCAGTACGTCATCAGCGCCGTTGACGGTCATGTAACTCGCGTTCCGTGGAGTGGGGCAGGGGCCAGAGGAGACAGAGTAATGGCCGCCCACCCCCCTGAAGTAGGCGAAGAGGAGACCCAGCCACGTCATGGCTGTGTCACAACACGAACCGCTCCCGCGCGGGCACGGGGGGTCACCGCGGCGGGGGTGTGCGCCGGGGGCGCACCGGGGAACCCGCCCGTCGCCGCCACCTGCCGGTCCGTGGTCCCGTGGGCCCCTTCTGATTCGGCCGCCCTCGCCGCCGTCCCCGCTTTGCCTCCCCCCGCGGGGCAAGATGCGGGATCATGTCTGGCATGACCGAGGTGTCCTCGCTCACAGGGCGGCTGCTCGTGGCCACGCCCGCCCTGGCGGACCCGAACTTCGACCACGCGGTGGTGCTCCTTCTCGACCACGACGAGGAGGGCTCGCTCGGTGTCGTCCTCAACCGGCCCACCCCGGTGGACGTGGGCGACATCCTGGAGGGCTGGGCCGACCTCACCGGGGAGCCCGGCGTCATCTTCCAGGGCGGCCCGGTCTCCCTCGACTCGGCGCTCGGTGTGGCGGTGATCCCCGGGGGCGGCTCCGGTGAACGCGACCCGCTCGGCTGGCGCCGGGTGCACGGCGCGATCGGCCTGGTCGACCTGGAGGCCCCGCCGGAGCTGCTCGCCTCGGCCCTCGGCTCCCTGCGCATCTTCGCCGGTTACGCGGGCTGGGGGCCGGGCCAGCTGGAGGACGAGCTCGTCGACGGCGCCTGGTACGTCGTCGAGTCCGAGCCCGGCGACGTCTCCTCCCCGTCCCCGGAACGCCTGTGGCGCGAGGTACTGCGCCGCCAGCGCAACGAGCTGGCGATGGTGGCCACGTACCCGGACGACCCTTCCCTCAACTGATACGGGTGGGCTTCAGTACTCTTGGCGGTATGAGCACTCTTGAGCCCGAGCGTGGAACCGGTACGGGGACTCTCGTAGAGCCGACGCCGCAGGTGTCGCACGGTGACGGTGACCACGAGCGCTTCGCCCACTACGTCCAGAAGGACAAGATCATGGCGAGCGCCCTCGACGGGACGCCCGTCGTGGCGCTGTGCGGCAAGGTGTGGGTGCCGGGCCGCGACCCGAAGAAGTACCCCGTGTGCCCCATGTGCAAGGAGATCTACGAGTCCATGGGCTCCGGCGGGGACGACAAGGGCAAGGGCGACGGCAAGTAGCCGTCCCGCCTCTTCCCCGTCTTCCGCCTCTTCCACGTCTTCACGGCCTCCGGGACCGTCGCCCGCGGTGGATCCCGGAGGCTTTCGTGCCGTCCGCCCGGGAGCGACGTGAGCGATCTGATTCCGGCACCGCGGGTGATCGAGGGACCCGGGCCGGGCGAGGTGGTGCTGGACGGCTCCACCACGCTGTGGGCCGCGCCCGGCACGGAGGGCACCGAGCGCTGGCTGCGCGCCACGCTCGCCGTCCACGGTCTGCCGCTGCCGCCGGGCCCGCCGGACGGCAGCCCCGGCGTGCGGCTGGTGCTGGACGACGCGCTGGGCCCGGAGGCGTACCGGCTGGCCGTGACCGCCGGCCGCGGTGTGGAGATCCGCGGCGGTGACCCGGCCGGCGTGTTCTGGGGCGCCCAGACCCTGCGCCAGCTGCTCGGGCCGGAGGTCTTCCGCCGCGCCGCCGTCCGGCCCGGCCGCCGCCACGTCCTCGCGCGGCAGGTCGTCGAGGACGCGCCCCGCTTCCGCTGGCGGGGGCTGTTGCTGGACGTGGCCCGGCACTTCATGCCCAAGGACGGGGTGCTGCGCCACCTGGACCTGATGGCCACGCACAAACTCAACGTGCTCCACCTGCACCTGACGGACGACCAGGGCTGGCGGGTGGAGATCCGGCGCCACCCGCGGCTGACCGAGGTCGGCGGCTGGCGGTCCCGGACCAAGATCGGGCACCGGGCCTCCCCGCTGTGGGACGAGCGGCCGCACGGCGGCTACTACACCCAGGACGACCTGCGCGAGATCGTCGCCTACGCCGCCGAGCGGCACGTCACCGTCGTGCCCGAGATCGACGTGCCGGGGCATTCGCAGGCGGCCATCGCCGCCTACCCGCAACTCGGCAACACCGATGTCGTCGACACCGCGGCCCTGTCCGTCTGGGACACCTGGGGCGTCAACCCCAACGTGCTCGCCCCGACCGAGACCGTGCTGCGCTTCTACGAGGGGGTGTTCGAGGAGGTCCTGGACCTCTTTCCGGGGGAGTTCGTGCACATCGGCGGCGACGAGTGCCCCAAGGACCAGTGGCGGGCCTCGCCGGCCGCGCAGGCCCGCATGCGGGAGCTGGGACTCGCGGACGAGGACGCGCTGCAGTCTTGGTTCGTGCGGCACTTCGACTCCTGGCTCGCGGCCCGCGGCCGGCGGCTGATCGGCTGGGACGAGATCCTGGAGGGCGGCCTGGCACCCGGCGCCGCCGTGTCGTCCTGGCGGGGGTACGCGGGCGGCGTCACCGCCGCGCGGGCCGGCCACGACGTCGTCATGTGCCCCGAGGAGCAGGTGTACCTGGACCACCGTCAGGCGCCCGGCGACGACGAGCCGGTGCCGATCGGCTGGGTGCGCACCCTGGAGGACGTCTACCGGTTCGAGCCGGTGCCGCCGGAGCTGACGCCCGAGCAGGCGCGGCGGGTCCTGGGCACGCAGGCCAACGTGTGGACCGAGGTGACGGAGGACCAGGCGCGCGTGGACTACCAGGCGTTCCCGAGGCTGGCCGCCTTCGCCGAGGTGGCCTGGAGCGCCCTGCCGCCGCCCGCCGAGCGGGACTTCCCCGGGTTCGAGCGGCGGATGGCCGTGCACTACGAGCGGCTGGACGCCCTGGGCGTCGCCTACCGGCCGCCGGGCGGGCCGAAGCCGTGGCAGCGGCGGCCGGGGGTGCTCGGCCGGCCGAAGGAAGGGCCGCCGCCGCAGCGGTAGGCCGCGCACAGCGGCAGGTCGCGCACAGCGGTAGGACACGTATACGGAATTCCGAACAAGTACGGGGAAAACCCCCGGCGGAATCACCGAAGAGAGGCAATTCGCGCGGATCGGCGATGCTGTGCGAAAACGGACCACCTGCCCGGTGAGGTGCGCGAACGCCTCCTGGTGGACCCCCGTCCTCGGGAGCCGCGAAGATGTGCCAGAGTTGCCACGTCCGCCCTGTGAGCACGTACCGTACGGCGCAACAGGTGGGACCAGGTGGGGCAGCGGGAAGGGGCAGCCGGTTTTGACCACGCACGCACCGCAGGCGGCGCAGGCCGTCACGTTGCCCACGACACTGGACGAGGCCGTGGCGGCCCTCACGGCCATGCCCGCCGCCGTACCCGTCGCGGGCGGTACCGACCTCATGGCCGCCGTCAACTCCGGACAGCTGCGGCCCACCGCCCTGGTCGGCCTCGGCCGGATCAGCGAGATCCGCGGCTGGCAGTACCAGGACGGCCACGCCCTGCTCGGCGCCGGCCTCACGCACGCGCGCATGGGCCGCCCCGACTTCGCCGCGCTCATCCCCGCGCTCGCCGCCGCCGCCCGCGCCGCCGGACCGCCGCACATCCGCAACGCGGGCACCCTGGGCGGCAACATCGCCTCGGCGGCTGCCACCGGCGACGCACTGCCCGTGCTGGCAGCCCTGGAGGCGACCCTGATCGTCGCGGGCCAGGGCGGTGCCCGCCGCGAGATCCCCGTCTCGCACCTGCTGGCCGGCATGGCGATGCTGCGCGCCGGGGAACTCATCGGCTACGTGCGCGTGCCGCTGCTGCACGCCCCCCAGGTCTTCCTCAAGGCGACCGGCCGCACCGGCCCGGGCCGCGCCGTCGCCTCCGTCGCGCTCGTGCTCGACCCCGCCCGGCGCGGGGTGCGGTGCGCCGTCGGCGCCATAGCGCCCATGCCGCTGCGGCCCCTGGACGCCGAGCAGTGGGTCGCCCGGCTCATCGACTGGGACAACAACCGCGCGATCGTCCCCGAGGCCCTGACCGCCTTCGGGGAGTACGTGGCCGCGGCCTGCATCCCCGACCCGGTCCCCGGCGAGGACGGCTTCGTGCCCGAGCTGCCGCCCGCCGTACTGCACCTGCGGCGCACCGTCGCCGCGCTGGCCCGACGAGCACTGGGGAGGGCGCTGTCGTGACCGACGACCAGCACGACCGGCACGAACACCAGGGACGGCACGGACAGCACGGAGACCGGGAGCGGGCAGGGGAGGGCACGCCGGCCGGCGGTGGCCGCTGGGACCCCCTGCCCCAGGGCGACTACGACGACGGTGCCACCGCCTTCGTGCAGCTCCCCGAGGGCGGCATCGACGCGCTGATGGCGGGCGACAGCCCGCTCGCCGCGCCCGGTCACGGCTATGTGCCGCCGCAGATAACGGCGTCCCCGGACGCGCCCGACCCCGGCGCCACCGGCACCGCGTCCTGGCCCCTGCCCGCGGGCGGCGGGGAGTGGCCCGAGCCGGGCGCGGGCGGACAGCACGGCGGCCGGCCGGCCGGTGACGACGGCTTCACGTACAACCCCGGTGAGACCGGCCAGTGGACCTTCGAGGCGCCCGCCGCCCCCGTCCCCGGCCAGGACGTCACCGGGCAGTGGTCCATCCCCGTCGCCGGGGGCGACCTCCCGGACGAGTCGGGCGAGTTCACCACGTCGGCCCTGATCGACCAGTGGGGCACCGCGCCCGCCACCCTGCCCGGCGGCGCGCCCGCCCCGTGGGCCACCGAGGCGCCCGGCGGACCCTGGACCCCGGAGGCGGCCGAGCAGCGGCCGGCCGAGGGCCACGGCGACGCGGCCGGCCCCGGCACCTCCGGCGGCCACCCCGGCGAGACCCCGTACGGGGCGCCCCCCGGCGGCGACGGGGCGTCGCGGAACGAGCCCGGGGCGCTGCCTGACACGGACGGCGCCCTGCACCCGGGCGACGGAGCTCCGGGCGAGGCGGGCTCCCCGCACCCGGACGACGTGCCTCAAGCGGGCGGCGCGGGCCACGCGGGTGAGGTGACCTACGCGGGCGATGCGACTCCGGCGGGGGGCGTCCCCCTCGCGGGTGAGACGGCGCGGCCCGGCGGGGCCCACCCCGGCGAGGCGGCCCACCGAGCCGAGCACGGGCGGTCGACCGCGCCGCACGCGCCGTACGGCGTGGGCGAGCCGTACGACTCGGGCGAGCGGCGGCACCCCGGTGCGCCGCTTCCGGCCGGTGACGTACCGCACCCCGGTGCGCCGCACCAGGCCGGAGACGACGTACCGCACCCCGGTGCGCCGCACCCGGCCGGTGACGCCTCACAGGGCGCGGAAGGGCCGCGGCACCCCGGCGTGCCCGGACCGGCGGCCGGTGACGACCCCCGGCCCCCCGGCCCCCCGTACCCTCCGCAGGACTCCCCACGGCCCGGCGAGTCGTCGTACGACCCCACCGGTGCCGCCGGGAGCGCGTCCTCGCAGGCTCCGGCGGCCGGTGACGCCGTCGGCGCCGACCAGGGGGCCCACGGGCCCGGCGAGTCCACCGAGGAGCCCCGGCCGGCCGACGGAACCACGGCCCCGGGGGCCTCACCCGGCCCCGCGGCGGAAGACCCGGCCTCCGGTGCGACGGGCCCGGACCAAGCCCCCGGCGCGGACGAGCCCGGCGCCCAGGAGCCGCCCGCCGGCCCCGGGGGCCCGCAGACCGCGGCTCCCCCCACCCCCGAAGCGCCCGCTGACGCCCTTCACGCGCGCGTGGCGGACGCCCCCGGGGACGACACCCGGCCGGGCACGACGGCGGCCGAAACCCAGGCGGACGCCCCGCCTCCGCCGCCGGCCGACGAGCACCCCCTCGCCTCCTACGTCCTGCGGGTCAACGGCTCCGACCGCCCCGTCAACGACGCCTGGATCGGCGAGTCGCTGCTCTACGTGCTGCGCGAACGGCTCGGCCTGGCCGGCGCCAAGGACGGCTGCTCGCAGGGCGAGTGCGGCGCGTGCAACGTGCAGGTCGACGGCCGGCTCGTCGCGTCGTGCCTGGTGCCGGCGGTCACCACGGCCGGCAGCGAGGTCCGTACCGTGGAGGGCCTGGCCGCCGACGGGCAGCCCTCCGACGTGCAGCGGGCGCTCGCCCGGTGCGGCGCCGTGCAGTGCGGCTTCTGCGTGCCGGGCATGGCGATGACCGTGCACGACCTGCTGGAGGGCAACCCGGCGCCGACCGAACTGGAGACCCGCCAGGCGCTCTGCGGCAACTTGTGCCGCTGCTCCGGGTACCGGGGCGTGCTGGAGGCCGTCAAGGAGGTCGTCGCCGAGCGCGAGGCGCACCGTACGGCGGCCGGCGAGGGCGAACCGGACGGCGACGCGCCGCGCATCCCCCACCAGGGCGGCCCGTCCCTCTTCGAGGCGCCGGGCGCCATGGACAGCCATGACCAGGACGGAGGCCAGGCGTGAGCAACGAAGCCGCGACCGCGTCGACCGCCGCGGCGGCCGCCCCCGCCCCCGAGCCGATCCCGCACGGGCTCGGCTCCCCCCTGCCACCCGCCGACGCCCGCGCCAAGACCGAGGGCACCTTCCCGTACGCGGCGGACCTGTGGGCCGAGGGCCTGCTGTGGGCGGCGGTGCTGCGCGCGCCGCACCCGCACGCGCGCATCGTGTCCATCGACACCTCCCACGCGCGCGAGATGCCCGGCGTGCGGGCCGTCGTCACCCACGAGGACGTCCCGGGCACCCCGCGCCACGGGCGCGGCACCCCCGACCGGCCGGTGTTCGCCTCCGACGTCGTGCGCCACCACGGCGAGCCCATCGCCGCCGTCGCCGCCGACCACCCGGACACCGCGCGCATGGCGGCGGCGGCCGTCATCGTCGAGTACGAGGTGCTCGACCCCGTCACCGACCCCGAGCAGGCGTTCGAGGCGGAGCCCCTGCACCCGGACGGCAACCTGATCCGGCACATCCCGCTGCGCCACGGCGACCCGGAGGCGGTCGGCGAGGTCGTCGTCGAGGGCCTGTACCGGATCGGCCGCCAGGACCCGGCGCCGATCGGCGCCGAGGCCGGACTCGCCGTGCCCCGCCCCGACGGCGGGGTGGAGCTGTACCTGGCCTCCACCGACCCGCACGCCGACCGCGACACCGCCGCCGCGGTCTTCGGGCTTCCGCCGGAGCACGTGAAGATCGTGGTCACCGGGGTGCCCGGGGCCACCGCCGACCGCGAGGACCAGGGCTTCCAGCTCCCGCTCGGCCTGCTGGCGCTCAGGACCGGCTGCCCGGTGAAGCTGACGGCGACCCGCGAGGAGTCCTTCCTCGGCCACGTCCACCGCCACCCCACCCTGCTGCGCTACCGCCACCACGCGGACGGCGAGGGCCGGCTGGTCAAGGTCGAGGCGCAGATCCTGCTCGACGCGGGCGCGTACGCCGACACCTCGTCGGAGGCGCTCGCCGCCGCCGTCTCCTTCGCCTGCGGCCCGTACGTGGTGCCGAACGCCTTCATCGAGGGCTGGGCCGTGCGCACCAACAACCCGCCCTCCGGCCATGTGCGCGGCGAGGGCGCGATGCAGGTCTGCGCCGCCTACGAGGCCCAGATGGACAAGCTGGCGAAGAAACTCGCCCTCGACCCGGCGGAGCTGCGCCTGCGCAACGCGCTGGCCACGGGCGACGTCATGCCGACCGGCCAGACCGTGACCTGTCCCGCCCCGGTCGCCGAACTCCTCCAGGCGGTGAGGGACTTCCCGCTGCCGCCGCTGCCGAAGGACACCCCCGAGGAGGAGTGGCTGCTGCCGGGCGGGCCCGAGGGCGCGGGCGAACCGGGCGCGGTGCGCCGGGGCGTGGGCTACGGCCTGGGCATGGTGCACATGCTGGGCGCGGAGGGCGCCGACGAGGTCTCCACGGCGACGGTGAAGGTGCAGGACGGCGTGGCGACGGTGCTGTGCGCCGCCGTCGAGACCGGCCAGGGCTTCTCCACGCTGGCCCGCCAGATCGTCCAGGAGACGCTGGGCATCGACGAGGTGCACGTCGCACCCGTCGACACCGACCAGCCGCCGGCCGGCGCCGGCTGCCGCGGCCGGCACACCTGGGTGTCGGGCGGCGCCGTCGAGCGGGCCGCCAAGATGGTGCGCACGCAGCTCCTGCAGCCGCTGGCCCACAAGTTCGGGATGTCCACCGAGCTGCTGCAGATCACCGACGGCAAGATCACCTCGTACGACGGTGTCCTGTCGACGACGGTGACGGAGGAGCTGCACGGCAAGGAGCTGTGGGCGACCGCGCAGTGCCGTCCGCACCCGACCGAGCCGCTGAACGAGCAGGGGCAGGGCGACGCGTTCGTCGGCATGGCGTTCTGCGCGATCCGCGCGGTGGTGGACGTCGACATCGAGCTGGGCTCGGTGCGGGTGGTGGAGCTGGCGGTCGCCCAGGACGTCGGCCGGATCCTCAACCCGGCGCAGCTCGCGGCCCGTATCGAGGCCGGCGTCACCCAGGGCGTGGGCATCGCCCTCACCGAGAACCTGCGCACCCCGCGCGGCGTGATCCGCCACCCCGACCTGACCGGTTACGCCCTGCCCACGGCCCTCGACGTGCCGGACATCCGGATCGTGAAACTGGTGGAGGAGCGCGACGTGGTGGCCCCGTTCGGCGCGAAGGCGGTCAGCGCGGTTCCCGTGGTGACCTCCCCGGCGGCCGTCGCCTCGGCCGTGCGTGCCGCGACCGGCCGCCCCGTCAACCGCCTGCCGATCCGCCCGCAGGCGGCCGTGGTCACGCCCCGCTGAACCGCGGTCGCGGCCCGGGGCGGGAACGCGCGCCGGGCGGCCCCGGACGTCTCCCCGGTAGGGGACGGCCGGTGTTGTCATGCTGATGCTGCCTTCCAGCCGAAGGTAGGCGCCGGCCGGGTGGCGCAGACAGGACATTGAGGGGGCTTCTGACCAAGCTCCTATCAGGTCATGTTCCGCCCGGCCGGAGCCATGAGAACGGGTCCCGGCAGCCGGACAGAACAACACGAAGACAGCCCAGCAGGGCGTCAGTCAGTGGTCGAGCCACGACCACCGGGACCTGAGTATCAGCATCAATGTCAGTGGTGCCGCGTAGTGTTCCGGGCAGTGGGAGAACCTGCCCGGGACGGGTGAACGGCATGCACGGGGGAGCGATGGGCGCGACGGACACGGCCGGTACGAGTGTGATCACCCTGACCGAGACCGACCTGGACCCGTACGTCACGCACGGGCCGACCCGCCGCTGGCTGACCGGCCCCGGACTGCCGGGCGTGGGCGCCCTGGTCACCTTCGAGGCGCTGCGCGCGGACGGGCTGCGCACGGTCGCGGACGCCACCGGCGACCACCCCGCCGACCTGCTGCCCGCCGGGCTGCGCGACCAGCTGGTGATAGGCGGCCTGATCGGCGCGGAGGGGCCGCGGACCGAGTCGGTGCTGCTGGACGGCGCGACCGGCGAGGTCACCACCACGTACTTCCTCCACGACCGCCCCGGCCTGATGGACCGCCGCCGACTCGCGCCGTCGCTGGAGAAGCTGGTGCGGTTCGCCACGGCGGCCGACGAACTGGCGGCGCTGCGCGGCCAGTTCGCGGCCTACGCGGGCCGCTTCGGACCCGAGGTGGTGGACCGGGCGTCGGCCCAGCTGCTCGCGCTGTACGAGGCGGGGTCCGACGGCGGCGAGGTGCCGCCGTTCTGGCGGCTGACGGCGGTGATCCGCCCGCTGGCGCTGATGGCGGGCCCCGGCACCCGCTCCGAGCTGGCCCTCGACCTGCCGCCCCGGCTGCTCGACGAGGAGTTCGGCGCCCGTGCCGTGGTCCGTTTCGAGGACGTCGACTTCCCGGCCGCGCTCACCCACGAGCCGACCCGCCGCTTCCTGCGGGAGGCCGGGCTGCCGGAGGAATGCGTCTGGTTCTTCCTCGACACGGACGCGCCACTGCCCACGATGGCCGAGCACGTGGCGGACGACCCGGCCGCCGCGCTCCCGCCGCGGGCCGACAGCCTGATCCGCCTCGGGTACCTGCTGGAGGACACCAGCCTGGTCGTCGACGGCGCGACGGGCGCGGTCCTCGCGTGGAGCGAGGCCGAAGCGGTGCTGCGGCCCCTGAACGCCGACGTGTCCACCCTCGCCTTCACCCTCTGGCTGATCCACCGCGAGCGCTCCCTCGACGCCGTGCACGACCTCACGGAGGCCTACGACCAGCTGGCCGACGCCATGTCCCGCACCCTGGCCGCCGTCGACCGCACGGCCTGCGACCCCGCCCCGGTCGGTCCCACGGACGACGGCCGGCGCTACTGGCCGCAGATGTTCGAGGACGAGGCGGGCGGCGGACTGTACGCGTAGCCGCCGGGTCTGTGGCCGAGCGTCGTAGGCCCCGGCCCTACGACCGACGACGGAGGCGCTGACCGACCTCCGACAGGGGTCAAACGCGGGTTCGCGCCTTACTCTGGCGGGCGTGACTGTCCTCAAGCCCCCTGCCGCCGCTGTCGGCGGCGATCGCGCCGACACCGTGCTCGGACGCTCCTACCGGTCCCTCAGCATCGGCATCGTCTCCGTCGTCCTGCTGATCGCCTTCGAGGCGACGGCCGTCGGGACCGCCATGCCGGTGGCGGCGCGGGAACTGCACGGGGTGCCGCTGTACGCGTTCGCGTTCTCCGGGTTCTTCACGACGAGTCTGCTCGGCATGGTGCTGTCCGGGCAGTGGTCCGACCGGCGCGGCCCGCTCGCCCCGCTGGCCTGGGGCATGGTCGCCTTCGCGGGCGGTCTGCTGCTGTGCGGCACCGCCGGTGCCATGTGGGTCTTCGTCGCCGGCCGGGCGGTCCAGGGCCTCGGCGGCGGCCTGGTCATCGTCGCGCTGTACGTGGTCGTCGGCCGCGCCTACCCGGAGCGGCTCCGCCCCGCCATCATGGCGGCCTTCGCGGCGAGCTGGGTCGTCCCGTCGGTCGTCGGGCCGCTGGCATCCGGCGCGGTCACCGAACACCTCGGCTGGCGCTGGGTCTTCCTCGGCATCCCGCCCCTGGTCGCCTTCCCGCTGGCCCTCGCCCTGCCGCGGATACGGCAGCGGGCGGCCGGCCCGGCGGAGACCGGCCCCGGCGACGGCGACCGCTCCGGCTCCCTCGACCGGCGCCGCATCCGGCTGGCCTTCGCCGTCTCCCTCGGCGCGGGACTCCTCCAGTACGCCGCCCAGGAGCTGCGCCCCCTCTCCCTCCTCCCGGCAGCCCTGGGCGCCGCCCTGCTCGTGCCCGCCGCGCTCGGGCTGCTGCCGCGCGGCACGCTTCGGGCGGCCCGCGGTCTGCCGTCGGTCGTGCTGCTGCGCGGCCTGGCGGCGGGGTCCTTCATCGCCGCCGAGTCCTTCGTGCCGCTGATGCTGGTCACCCAGCGGGGGCTGTCCCCGACACTCGCCGGGTTCTCCCTCGCGGCGGGCGGGGCGACCTGGGCGCTGGGCTCCTGGGTGCAGTCGCGGCCGCGGGTGATGCCGTACCGGGAGCGGCTGATGACCCTGGGCATGCTGCTCACCGCCACCGCGATCACCACCGCGCCGGGCGTGCTCGCCGACTCGGTACCGGTGTGGACAGTGGCCGTCGCCTGGGCCCTGGGCTGCTTCGGCATGGGCCTGGTGATCTCCTCCTCCAGCGTCCTGCTGCTCCAGCTGTCCGCCCCCGAGGAGGCCGGTGCCAACTCCGCCGCCCTCCAGATCTCCGACGCCCTCTCCAACGTCCTCCTCCTCGCCGCCGGCGGCGCCGCCTTCGCCGCGCTGGGCGGCGGCTCCACCGCCCACCCGACCGGGGACACCGCCGTCACCGGCTCCCACCCCGCCGCGTACCTCGCGGTGTTCCTGCCGATGGCGGGCGTGGCGCTGCTGGGGGCGTGGGTGACCCGGCGGCTGCGGGACCGCACCCCGACGACCGGCACCCCCGTACCCGAGGAACACCCCGCCCGCATGCTGCCCTGACGGCACCGGGCGGCGCGACCGGACCGGGCGCGCCGCCCGGGGGCGGAACAGGCCCCGCCCGGCCCCGCGTCACCGCCGGCGGACCGGCTCCGCCCCGCACGGTTCCCGGTGCAGGTGGACCGCGGGCGGGAAGCCGCTGCCGGACTCGGGGAGGAACGCGTCGTAGGGCTGCCCCGGTTCGATGCGCCGGCCGCAGCGGTCGCAGGTCACCCAGTGGCGCAGGGTGAGGCGGTGCAGCAGACGGCCGGTCCCGCACAGCTCGGAGTGGTTGGCGCACCGCTCGCAGGCCGTGGCGTGCGGGAGGAACGCGGAGTGCGCGCGGGCGCCGACACAGGGGCGGCACGCCCGCGGGAACCATCGCTCCGGCGGCGCCTGTTCCCCGAGGTCGACGGCCGACTCGCCGTCCAGCCCGTGCCCGCACCACACGCAGGCGGCACCCCGCCGCCGCTCGTCGTCCAGGGCGTCCCGCGCGGGCAGCCGTAGGACGGCGAGTGCCTCGGGGGTGATCTCCGCAGTTCTGGTCACCTGGGCCTCCTTCGGGGCACTGAACATGCGCAGTTCCCGTGGAGTGGGTCCTGCACCACAGAGATTGGACCGGTGGACCGGTCCAGTCAAGCGGCTGATGGTCTGCGCTACCCCATCGGGTACCTCTCGGTTTCCTCGAACACATGCGAGGCCGTGACGCCCTCCTCGCACACCAGCGGACGTCGCTCCTGGTCGTACGCCGCGTGGAGCACCACGGCGACCGCCACGGGCTGTTCGACCTCCAGCAGACGCGCCTCCTCGGCGGTGGCCAGGCGAACCGTCTTCACATCGACGCCTTCGGAGGGTGAGCGGCCGGTTTCCCGGCGCACGTAATGCGTCGTTCCCTCGGAGATCGGGCCCGCCATCGACAACCGAGGAGCGGCGTCCGTGATGTCCGGGGGAAACCAGGCGGTGACGAGCGTGCCCGGGGCTCCGTCGTCCAGCAGGACCAGCCGAGCCCGCCGCAGGGCCGTCTCACCCGCCTCCAGCCCGAGAGCATCGCTCACGTGATCCGGCGGAACGACGCGGTCGGGCGTCCCCAGACGTCGGAACGGCGCACCGCCGGACACCCGAGCCGTCCCGGCGCGGCGGCCACCCGCGGGGCGCGCGAGCGGCGTGTCCACGACGGTGAACCCCGCACCCTGCCGCGCTACGACCACGCCGTCACCGCGCAGCACGTCGTACGCCTTGACGACCGTCGCCCGGGACACGCTCCACTGTTCGGCCAGGTCACGTCCGGACGGCAGCAGCTCACCGGGTCCGAACTCACCGTTCGCGATCCGCGACCGCAGATCCTCGGCGATCTGCTCGTACTTCAGCAAAGGCATGGGCACTGTTCCGATCACTGGACTGGTCCACCGGTGAGCCCCAGAATGCCCCCATGACGAACGTTGAGCCAGCGCCGGAGATCGTGAGGTTCTACACCGAGACCATCGACGAGGCCGACCGGCTGAGCACGACGGCCGACGGGTGCCTGGAGATGGTGCGCACCCAAGAACTGCTGCGCCGGTACCTGCCGCCACCGCCCGCCCGGATCCTCGACATCGGCGGCGGGCCCGGCGCCCACGCCCGATGGCTCGTCGCCGACGGCTACACCGTCCACCTCGTCGATCCGGTCCCCCGCCACGTCGAGCAGGCCGAACGGACCGGCGCCACCGTCGAACTCGGTGATGCCCGTCAACTCTCCGCCGACGACGCCACCTACGACGTGGTGCTCCTGCTGGGACCGCTCTACCACCTGCTCGACCGCGCCGACCGCGACCGCGCCCTGGCGGAGGCGTACCGGGTCCTGCGCCCGGTCGGCCTGCTGGCTGCGGCCGGTATCAACCGATACTCCAGCCTGTTCGAGCACGCCGCCTTCGGGCACCTCCACAAGGAGCCGATGCGGGAGAGCATCGGCGGCATCCTCGCCTCCCAGATCCATGACGGGAAGAAGGCGTTCACCGCCGCCTACTTCCACAGCGGCGGGCAGTTGCGCGACGAGGTGTCGGCGGCGGGCTTCGACGGTGCGGAGGTGTTCGGCATCGAGGGCCCGGCCTGGTCCATGCTCGCGGCGGCCGAGCGCAACACGGGCGGCGACTTCCGGGACTCCCCGCTCTTCGCGTCGGCGTTGACCGCCGCCCGCATGGCCGAGCCGTATCCGGAACTCATGGCCGCCAGCTCGCACCTGCTCGCCGTCGCCCGCCGACCTGCCTGACGCCCTGGGGCCGCGGCGAGGCCGGCCCCGGGGAACGCAGGCCGTCCGGCCCGCAAAGCGTTCGCGGCGGGCCGGGCGGGCCGCCTACGCTGCGGTCATGTCCGAGCTGACTCTCCGCCTCCCGCCCGATCTCCGCCAGGCCCTCGACGACCTCGCCGACGCCACCGGGCGCGGTGCGGAGGACGTCGTCCTGGACGCCGTACGGGAGCGGGTGGCGCGGGAGGCGGCAGGCGTGCGGGGCGTCGCCGAGGGGCTTGCCGTCGCGCACGCCGAGTTGCTGCGGAGGCTGGGCGAATGACGCGGCACCTCACCGTCGCGGAGGTCACGGACATCGCCGCGCTCGCGTTCGGCGGGCGGGAGCCCGAGGTGCGGGAGCCGGGGCTGCTGGCGTCCGCCGTGCACCGGTCGCGGGCGCGGATGTTCGGGGCGGCGGCCTACGAGGACCTCCACGAGCAGGCCGCCGCGCTCCTGCACGCCCTGGCCGCCAACCACCCCCTCGTGGACGGGAACAAGCGGACCGCGTGGCTGGCCGCCGCCACCTTCCTGGCGGTCAACGGCGTCGATCTGACCGACTGCGACCAGGATGTGGCGTACGCGCTGGTCATCGATGTCGCGGCGGGGGAGGAGACGGAGATCGCCGGGATCGCCGGGCGGTTGCGGGCGTTGTGATGTGGGTCCCACCCGGCGGGGGCGGCGGGGCGGGTGCGGCGTGTGGGGGCCGGGGCGCCGGTAGGGTGGCCCGGTTGTCGTACGCAGCCGAGAGCCACTGTCGTTCGTAGCCGAGAACCGGCCCACCGAGAGCACCGAACCCGGAGACCGTGACTACCACCGCCGCTTCCTCCTCGCACTCCCACCACCTCTCCCCGGCCTTCCCGGGCCGCGCTCCCTGGGGCACCGCCAGCAAGCTGCGGGCCTGGCAGCAGGGGGCGATGGAGAAGTACCTCCAGGAGCAGCCGCGTGACTTCCTCGCCGTCGCCACGCCCGGCGCCGGCAAGACGACCTTCGCGCTCACCCTGGCCTCCTGGCTGCTGCACCACCACGTCGTCCAGCAGGTGACCGTGGTCGCGCCCACCGAGCACCTGAAGAAGCAGTGGGCGGAGGCCGCGGCCCGGATAGGAATCCGGCTCGACCCGGAGTACAGCGCCGGGCCGCTGAGCAAGGAGTACCACGGCGTCGCCGTGACGTACGCGGGCGTCGGCGTGCGGCCGATGCTGCACCGCAACCGCAGCGAGCAGCGCAAGACGCTGGTGATCCTCGACGAGATCCACCACGCGGGCGACAGTAAGTCCTGGGGCGAGGCGTGCCTGGAGGCGTTCGAACCGGCGACGCGGCGCCTCGCGCTCACCGGTACGCCGTTCCGCTCCGACACCAACCCGATCCCCTTCGTGACGTACGAGGAGGGCCAGGACGGGATCCGGCGCTCCGCCGCCGACTACACCTACGGCTACGGCTCCGCGCTCGCCGACCACGTCGTGCGGCCGGTCATCTTCCTCTCCTACAGCGGCAACATGCGCTGGCGGACCAAGGCCGGCGACGAGATCGCGGCCCGGCTCGGCGAGCCGATGACCAAGGACGCGATCAGCCAGGCGTGGCGTACGGCCCTCGACCCGCGCGGCGAGTGGATGCCGAGCGTGCTGCGCGCCGCCGACCAGCGGCTGACCGAGGTGCGCAAGGCCATACCGGACGCCGGCGCCCTCGTCATCGCCTCCGACCAGGACTCGGCGCGCGCCTACGCCAAGCTGATCCGCGAGATCACGGGCAGCAAGGCGACGCTGGTGCTGTCCGACGACGTGGGCGCGTCCAAGCGGATCGACGAGTTCAGCAGCGGCACCGACCGGTGGATGGTCGCGGTGCGGATGGTGTCGGAGGGCGTCGACGTGCCGCGCCTCGCGGTCGGGGTGTACGCGACGACGATCTCCACGCCGCTGTTCTTCGCGCAGGCCGTCGGCCGTTTCGTGCGGTCGCGGCGGCGCGGCGAGACCGCGTCGGTGTTCCTGCCGACCGTCCCCGACCTGCTCGGCTTCGCCAACGAGATGGAACGCGAGCGCGACCACGTCCTCGACAAGCCCAAGAAGGGCGGCGAGGACGAGGACCCCTACGCCGAGTCCGAGAAGGAGATGGACGAGGCGAACCGGGAGCAGGACGAGGACACCGGCGAGCAGGACATGCTGCCCTTCGAGGCGCTGGAGTCCGACGCCGTCTTCGACCGGGTCACCTACAACGGCGCCGACTTCGGCATGCAGGCCCACCCCGGCAGCGAGGAGGAGCAGGACTACCTCGGCATCCCGGGCCTGCTGGAGCCCGACCAGGTGCAGCTGCTGCTGCAGAAGCGGCAGGCCAAGCAGATCGCGCACAGCCGGAAGAAGCCGGCCGAGGAGGCCGACCTGCTGGAGCTTCCCGCCGAGCGGCGGCCGGTGGTCTCCCACAAGGAGCTGATGGAGCTGCGCCGCCAGCTCAACACGATGGTCGGCGCGTACGTCCACCAGAGTGGCAAGCCGCACGGGGTGATCCACACCGAGCTGCGCCGGGTGTGCGGTGGGCCGCCGAGCGCGGAGGCGACGGCAGGACAGCTGCGGCAGCGCATCGCCAAGGTGCAGGAGTGGGCGACGCGCATGAAGTGACCGGCGGGGTGGTGCGGGGGCGGGCACGCCGTCGGCGCGCGCCGTACGTATCGGGGCAAATGCAGGTAGTCCTGTCGAGCTGTTGACCGGATTCTGGACGGAGCCTTCCGCTCAGCGAACCGGTGCGGCTACTGTCCCGCTACGCACACGCCCCGTGGCAGTGCCGCCGCGGAGCGCAGCCGTGAAGCGACTGTTGCCCGGAACGACCCGGGCCGTCATCGATCGGCGGCCTCTGACGCGCGTCACGCGACGGGACTCGATGACGCATCCGCCGCGCGGGGGTCTGCCGACCTCACCAGTTGGAGGAGTGGGCGTCGTGACCGCGGAGACCTCTCAGACGCTCGACCGGGGACTGCGTGTCCTCAAGCTGCTGGCCGACACGGACCACGGACTGACCGTCACCGAGCTTTCCCAGAAACTGGGCGTGAACCGGACCGTGGTGTACCGGTTGCTCGCCACGCTGGAGCAGCACGCGCTCGTCCGGCGTGATCTCGGCGGCCGTGCCCGGGTGGGGCTCGGGGTGCTGAGGCTGGGGCGCCAGGTGCACCCGCTGGTGCGGGAGGCGGCGCTGCCGGCGCTTCGGTCGCTCGCCGAGGACATCGGGGCGACCGCCCACCTGACCCTCGTCGACGGCGCCGACGCGCTGGCCGTGGCGGTGGTCGAGCCCACCTGGACCGACTACCACGTGGCCTACCGGGCCGGTTTCCGGCATCCGCTGGACCGGGGCGCGGCGGGGCGGGCGATACTCGCGGCCCGCCAGCGGACGCTGTCCGAGCCCGGCTACACCCTCACCCACGGCGAACTGGAGGCGGGCGCCTGCGGGGCCGCCGCACCGCTGCTCGGGGTGACGGGCGTCGAGGGCAGCGTCGGTGTCGTCATGCTGGCCGACGCGGTGCCGGAACGCGTAGGCCCTCGGGTCGTCGACGCGGCCCGTGAGGTCGCCGAAGCGCTGCGCTAGCCGGGCGGCGCACGCCCTGGCGGCCCGGCGAGGTCGCCGAAGCGCTCCGTCGGCCGGGTCGCGCGCTTCGGGCAGGCCGAGAGAGGCCGCCGAAGCGCTGTGTCAGGCGGACCGCACGCCCTACGGCCGGGCGGCGGGCGGGCGCCCGCGCCGGACCACGTACATTGAGGCCGTGTTCTCTCGGTTGTCTCGTCTCAGCAGGCCCCGGGCCGTCGCCCTGTACGCGGTGCCGTTCGTCGCGCTGCTCGCCACCGCCGGTCTGGCGCCGTTGCCGTTCTCGGTGGCGCAGCCCGGTATGACGGCGAACGTGCTGGGGGCGGACAAGGGCACCCCGGTGATCACCATCTCGGGTGCGCCGACCCGCGAGACCTCCGGCCAGCTGAGGATGACGACGATCGAGGCGACGAATCCGGACACCCGGATCACGCTCCCCGAGGTGCTCGACGGCTGGTTCCGTACCGACCGTGCCGTCATGCCCCGGGACTCGGTCTACCCGAGCGGGGACAGCGTCGAGGAGATCCAGCGGCACAACACCGCGCAGATGGAGGAGTCGCAGAACGACGCGACCGAGGCGGCGCTGGCGTACCTGAAGCTGGACTCCGACGACGTCAAGGTCGACCTGGAGCTCGCCGACGTCGGCGGGCCCAGTGCCGGTCTGCTGTTCTCGCTCGGCATCGTCGACAAGCTCGACGGTGACGGCGTCGGCGGCGACCTCACCGGCGGCCGGGTCATCGCCGGTACGGGCACCATCGACGCCGCCGGCCGGGTCGGCGCGGTCGGCGGCGTCGCCCTGAAGACGCAGGCGGCGCGCCGTGACGGGGCGACCGTCTTCCTGGTCCCGAAGGCGGAGTGCTCCGACGCGAAGGGCGAGCTGCCCGAGGGCCTGAGACTGGTCCCGGTGACCACCCTCAGGGGCACGGTGGCCGCCCTGAAGGCACTGGCGTCGGGCAAGGGCTCCGTCCCCGCCTGCTGAGCCGGGGACGGTCCTCCCACCGGGCGGGCACGACGCGCGGCGTGGACACCAGCCCCTACTGCGCCGGAAGGACGCGCGGCGTGGACACCAGGCGCAGGCCGACTTCCACCAGCGTCCAGCCGACCTTCGTCCGGAGCTGTCGCGCGGGCCTGGATCCGGCGGCGGCCGCGTCCCGGCCGGCCTCGGCGCGGAGCTCGGCGGCGCGGGTGTGGTGCAGGGCGAGATGGGTCTCGGGATGCATCGGGCGGGCCTCTCAGTCCGTTCGGTCCGTGCGGGTGGGGAAGACGTGGGTGTGCAGGCGTACCTGCTCGGCGCCGGGTGAGCCCTCGGGCAGCGCCCGGGCGCGGTAGCTCTCGATCAGGTCGTGCATCCGCTCGCCGAGCTCACCGGCGAGTTCGGGGGTGAGGCGCAGCGTGAAGTCGCTGATGTCCGAGGCGGCGAACCACTCCTCGCCCCACTCGTGGATCGTGCCGACGTAGGTCGACAGCTCCTGGGCGTGGACGCCGGCGACCTCGTGCATGAACACGCTGGCGGCGCCCCGCACCGCCGGGTCCGGGTCCGTCAGCAGTTCGTCGTCGAACCGGACGCCCTCGTCGACCGCCCGCCACCAGCGCTCCCGGCCCTTGCCGTGCTCCGGGGCGTCCTCGACGAAGCCGTAGGCGGCGAGCTGGCGCAGGTGGTAGCTGGTGGCCCCGCTCGACTCGCCCAGCTTCGCCGCGAGCCGGGAGGCGGTGGCGGGGCCGCCCCGGCGCAGCGCGGACAGCAGCCGCATCCGCAGGGGGTGGGCGAGGCCGCGCAGGGTGCGGGCGTCGAGCACATGCAGCTTGGGGTTCTCGGGCATGCATGCAAAGGTAGCGTTGCAAAGAGAGCTTTGCAAGCAGTTCTTTGTAACCTTGGGCCGGTTCCGTCGTGCCTGGCGGGTCCCGTTGCGTGCCGTCAGGCCGGCTCCGTGCCCGCCGCCTGCTCCACCAGCGGGATGATCCGCAGCGGCACCGGGTTCTCCATCACGATCGCGGTCGACGCCCGCACGATCCCGTCGATGCCGACGACCCGGTCGATCACCCGCTGCAGGTCCGCGTTGGACCGGGCCACCAGCCGGCACAGCATGTCCCCGCTGCCGGTCGTGGTGTGCAGCTCCAGCACCTCCGGCACGGACGCCAGGTGGGCCCGGACGTCGGCCCCCTGGCCCTGCCGGATCTGCAGCGTGGCGAACGCGGTGACCGGGTAGCCGAGCGCCGCCGGGTCCACCTGGGGGCCGAAGCCGCGGACGACCCCGTTCGACTGGAGCCGGTCCAGCCGCGCCTGCACCGTCCCGCGGGCCACGCCGAGGCGCCGGGACATCTCCAGGACGCCGATCCGCGGCTCCCGTGCGAGCAGCACGATGATCCGCCCGTCCAGATGATCGATCGCCATACCGGCCTCCCGGTGGTCATCCTGTACAGAGAGCCCGCCGATCCGGGCCCGCTGCTGGGCATATTGCCCAGTGAAAGAAGAAACTATTGCGCACTCTGCCGAGTCGGGTGAGGCTGCGCCTATGACGCAGACCACACACCACACTCCCGACACCGCCCGGCAGGCCGACCCCTTCCCGGTCAAGGGAATGGACGCGGTCGTCTTCGCCGTGGGCAACGCCAAGCAGGCGGCGCACTACTACTCCACCGCTTTCGGCATGAAGCTGGTCGCCTACTCCGGACCGGAGAACGGCAGCCGCGAGACGGCGTCGTACGTCCTGGAGAACGGCTCGGCCCGCTTCGTGTTCACCTCGGTCGTCAAGCCCGCCACCACCTGGGGCCACTTCCTCGCCGAGCACGTGGCGGAGCACGGCGACGGCGTCATCGACCTCGCCATCGAGGTCCCGGACGCGCGCGCCGCGTACACGTACGCCCTCGAACACGGCGCGACCTCGGTCGCCGAGCCCTACGAGGTGAAGGACGAGCACGGCACGGTCGTGCTGGCCGCCATCGCCACCTACGGCAAGACCCGCCACACCCTCGTCGAGCGTTCCGGCTACGACGGCCCCTACCTGCCCGGCTACGTCGCCGCCCGGCCGATCGTCGAACCGCCCGCGCAGCGCACCTTCCAGGCGATCGACCACTGCGTCGGCAACGTCGAACTCGGCCGGATGAACGAGTGGGTCGGCTTCTACAACAAGGTCATGGGCTTCACGAACATGAAGGAGTTCGTGGGCGACGACATCGCGACCGAGTACAGCGCGCTGATGTCCAAGGTCGTGGCCGACGGCACGCTCAAGGTCAAGTTCCCGATCAACGAGCCCGCCGTCGCCAAGAAGAAGTCCCAGATCGACGAGTACCTGGAGTTCTACGGCGGCGCGGGCGTCCAGCACATCGCGCTCAACACCAACGACATCGTGCAGACGGTCCGTACCATGCGCGCCGCCGGCGTCCAGTTCCTCGACACCCCCGACTCGTACTACGACACGCTCGGCGAGTGGGTCGGCGACACTCGGGTGCCGATCGAGACGCTGCGCGAGCTGAAGATCCTCGCCGACCGCGACGAGGACGGCTACCTGCTGCAGATCTTCACCAAGCCGGTCCAGGACCGTCCGACCGTGTTCTTCGAACTCATCGAGCGGCACGGCTCGATGGGCTTCGGCAAGGGCAACTTCAAGGCGCTCTTCGAGGCGATCGAGCGGGAACAGGCCAAGCGCGGCAACCTGTAGGCGGCGGCCCCCCGGCCGGCCCGGGGGAGTGCCGGCTCACCGCGGCGCCCGGACGTCCGGCGGCTCGCCCAGCGCAGTCAGCGCGGCCCGGGCCGCCGGGGCGTGCACCGGCGAGAAGTACGGGTTGATCCGCAGCGCCTCCGCCAGATGGCGGCGGGCCGGGCCGGTCCGCCCCAACTCCCGCTCGATCATGCCCCGGTGGTAGGAGTACGGCGCACTCAGCACCGTGCCGCCGTGCTCCCGGTCCGTGGCCCGCACGGCGAACCCGAGCGCCTCCTCGTCGTTCCCGGCGCGGTGCAGGGCCCAGCCCAGCGCGTCGGCCACCGCGGTGCCCGGCTGCCGCCGCCACTCCTCGCGCAGCAGCCGGACCGCCAGCGCCGGGTCGCCGTGGTCCGCCTCGAACCGCCCGAGGACCAGCCGTCCGTCCACCCCGCCGGCCGCCCGCTCGCGGACCTGCTCGCGCAGCAGGTCGTACTGCACGCGCGCGGCCTGGGTGAGGCCCAGCGACTCGTACACCTCGCCCAGCTCCAGGGCGTACTGCGGCAGCGGCTGCTTGGCGAGCGCCATCCGGTACACGGTCAGCGCCTCCGAGGCGCGGCCCAGCGCGGCCAGCGCCCTGCCCTGCCCCGCCTGCGCGGCCCGCTGGTCGGGGTCCAGCCGGACCGCCTCCTCGAACTGCCGCAGCGCCTCCTCGCGGTCCCCGCGCTCCCAGGCCAGCTGCCCGGCCCGCTCCCGCCAGGCCGCCTGCTCGGCCGGGGAGACGGCGGCCGCCGCGGCGTCGGACAGGGCGGCGGCCGCGTCCTCGCGCCAGCCGCGGTCCCGGTACACGCCGGCCGCCCACGCCAGCACCGCCGGCCCCGACCGCGCCGCCGTCAGCTTGTCCAGGACGGCCCCGGCCCGCTTGTGGTCGCCGAGCCCGGTGTACGCGTCGATCAGCAGCGGATACGTCGTCCACCGGCGCGGCGACGCCTTCAGCGCGGCCTCGCCCCAGCGGCGGGCGGCCCGGAAGTCGCGCCGCGCGCCGGCCAGCGCGGCCAGGCCGTCCAGCGCCTCCGGGGTGCGGCCGGCCGCCAGCGAGGCGCGCAGCGCCCGCTCGGCCCGCGGGAAGTTCCCGGCGGCGTCGGCGGTCCGCCGCCCCTGCTCGACGTACGCCCGGCCCAGCAGCGCCCACCCGCGCGGGTCGTCGGGGTGCCGCCGCACGAACGCCTCCTGCTCGCCGATCAGCGCTGCCAGCCCGGGCAACGAGGCCGCCACCCCCCTGACCACGGCGCCCCGCGCCTCCACCGCGGGAGCGGGCCCCACGGCCGGCCGCGGCCCCGGCCCCCCGGACCCCCACAGCACCACACCGGCCCCCGCCAGCAGCCCGCCGGCCAGCGAGCCCACCAGCAGCCACCGCCCCCACCGCCGTCCCGGACGGCGGCCCGGGCACGCGGCGTCCCCCTGTCTCCGGGCGCCGCTGTCCGAGGCGGCCGGTACGGAGCCCGGGGTGCCGGGGTGCGCGGGGCTCTCCGCGGCCGGGTCGGGGCGCCGTCCGGCGGCCGGCAGGGCCTCGGAGCTCACGCCGGGCGCCGGGACGCGGGCGGCGGAGCTGTCCGGGAGCGGCGGGGCGGCGGGACCGGTGTCCCCCGGGGCAGCCGAGCCCGCCGAGGGGCCCGGATCGGCTGAGGGGCCCTGCTCCGGGGAGGGGTGAGGGGGCGCGGGTGCCGGGGCGGTCCGGGGGGCCGAGGCGGGGGCGGCGGGCGAGGCGGGCGGCTCGGCGGGCGCTGCGGCGGCGTTGTCCATGACGCTCACTGTGCGTCAGCGGAACGAGCCCCTCGCGGCGGCCCCGGGACGGAGCAGGTGGGGTTCACACCGATGGCCGCGGGTGACACGCTGTGATCATGAGCCGTATCGAGGGTGCCTCCGGCGCGGACCGTGACGAACTGACCGGCCGACTGCTCGCGGGCCTGCCGGCCGACGCCGTGCTGACCGACCCCGACGTCACCGCCTCCTACGCCAACGACATGGCCAGTTTCTGCCCGGCCGGCCGCCCGGCGGTCGTGGTGCTGCCGCGCACGGTCGAGCAGGTGCGGCACGTGATGCGCACCGCCACCGCACTGCGCGTTCCCGTCGTCCCGCAGGGCGCCCGCACCGGCCTGTCCGGCGGCGCCAACGCCGGCGACGGCTGCATCGCGCTGTCCCTGACCAGGATGGACCGCATCCTGGAGATCGACCCGGTCGAGCGGATCGCCGTCGTCGAACCGGGCGTCGTCAACGCGGACCTGTCCCGCGCCGTCGGCGAGCACGGCCTCGCCTACCCCCCGGACCCCTCCAGCTGGGAGACGTGCACGATCGGCGGGAACATCGGCACCGCGTCCGGCGGCCTGTGCTGCGTGAAGTACGGGGTGACCGCCGAGTACGTCCTCGGACTCGACGTCGTCCTGGCCGACGGCCGCCTGATGTCCACCGGCCGGCGCACCGCCAAGGGCGTCGCCGGATACGACCTCACCCGCCTGTTCGTCGGCTCCGAGGGCTCCCTCGGCGTCGTCGTCCGGGCGGTGCTGGCCCTGCGCCCCCGGCCACCGCGACACCTGGTCCTGGCCGCCGAGTTCGCCTCCGCCCGCGCCGCCTGCGACGCCGTCTGCCGGATCATGGCCGCCGGTCACGTCCCGTCCCTGCTGGAACTGATGGACCGTACGACCGTGAAGGCGGTCAACGACCTCACCCGCATGGGGCTTCCGGAGACCACCGAGGCGCTGCTGCTGGCCGCCTTCGACACCGCCGACCCCGCCGCCGACCTGGCGGCCGTGGGCGAGCTGTGCGAGGCGGCCGGCGCCACCCAGGTGGTGCCCGCCGACGACGCCGCCGAGTCCGAACTCCTGCTGCAGGCCCGGCGCTCGTCGCTCACCGCGCTCGAAGCGGTGAGCGGCACGACGATGATCGACGACGTGTGCGTGCCCCGCTCCCGCCTCGGCGACCTCCTCGACGGCGTCGAGCGCATCGCCGCCCGGCACCGGCTCACCATCGGCGTCGTCGCCCACGCCGGCGACGGCAACACCCACCCCACCGTCTGCTTCGACGCCCAAGACCCCGACGCGTCACGGCGCGCCCGGGAGTCGTTCGACGAGATCATGGCCCTCGGCCTCGAACTGGGCGGCACCATCACCGGCGAGCACGGCGTCGGCCTCCTCAAGAAGGAGTGGCTGGCCCGCGAACTAGGCCCCGTCGGGCTGGAGATGCAGCGGCGGATCAAAGAGGCCTTCGACCCGCTCGGCATCCTCAACCCGGGCAAGCTGTTCTGACCCGGCCCCCGGGCAGGCCGAGGGCGGCTCACCGGGCGAGCAGCTGGTCGAGTGCGTCGTCGATGCCCAACTGCTCCCTCTCGGTGCCCGGCGGCACCACCCGCAGCGTGCGCTCCAGCCAGACCGAGACCTGCGCGGCCGGCGCCTCCAGCAGCGCGTCGCCGTCCGGTGAGCTGAGCGCCATCAGCACCACACCGCGCCCCTCCGCCTTCGTCGGCCACACCCGCACGTCCCCCTGCCCGCACGGCCGGAACACCCCCTCCACCAGCAGCTCCCGGGCGAACGTCCAGTGCACCGGGAACTCGGAGTCGACGTGGAAGGTGACATGGACGGCGAACGGGTCGTCGCTGCGGTAGCCCAGCCGGGCCGGCACCGGGATGCTCCGCTCGGGCGACAGGATCAGCCGCAGCTCCAGTTCGCGTTCGACCACGGTGTGCATGGCGGTTCCTTCCTCTCGTGGAGCCCTCGGACGGGCCCGCGCACAGGAGAGAGAGGGGGCCGGACCGGAAGCATTACGCGGGTTCGGGCACCTTTCTTTTCCGGCTGTGCAGACGGATGCACGAGGTTGCACGGAAAGGAGTGGGTCGTGCGCGAGGGGCGGTGGAGGTTGCGCCGGTCTGATAGATGTGGAGGCCCCCATCCCACCCCCGAGCAGATACGGGACGACGGACATGAGCGCCCCCACCCCGGCCCCCGGCGACGACCGGCCCCGCGCAGGGTATTACCCGGACCCGTCCATTCCTGGATACGTCCGGTACTGGAACGGCGCCTCCTGGGTGCCCGGCACCAGCCGTCCGGCGCCCGGCGACGGCGAGCCGCTCGCCCCGCCGCCGGGCGCGTTCCCCGTCCCTGCGGTCGAGGAGACGGGCCCGCACTTCTTCGACGAGGACCCGCAGCCGACCGGGCCGTCCGCCCCCGCGGACGGCCCGGGGCCCTCCGGCGACCGCGCGGAACCCGCCTCCGCCTGGGCGGCCGACCGCTCCCGGCAGGCCGGCTTCGGCGGTGACCACGACCGGCGCGTCTCCTGGGGGGCGGACCCGAGGACACCGGCGCCGTCCGCGGCACCCCCCGAAAACCAGAGCGAGCGGGCGACCCCGGCGGCGGGGTCCGGCGGCGACCCGGGCGGGGCCGCGCCCGATCCGTCGGGCACGTTCGTCTTCCGCCGCCCGACCGTCGGCCCCGCCGGCCGGGCGGCCGACCCCGCCCCCGGCGGCTCCGCAGCGGGTGACGCCGACCCCGGCACCATGACCTTCCGCGCGCCCCAGCCGCGCAGCGCCGACCACGACGGAGCCCGCGACGCGCGGCCGGCCGCCCCGGACCCGGTCCCCACCGGCGGAGCGGTGTTCGCCGACCCGGCGGCGGGGCCGTCGGCCGCCGGCTCCGGGGCGGGTGCCGGCCCCGGCCGTGCCCCGTCCGCCCATGCCCCGTCCGCCCATGCCTCGTCAGGCCAGGCGCCGTCCGGCCATGTCCCGCCCGGCCAGGCGTCGTCGGGTCATGCCCCGTCCGGTCCGGCCTTCGGCGCACCGCCCGCGCCCCTGCCGGGCACCCCTGCGGGTCCGACACCGCCCGCCTCCGGCGTCCCGGCGCCCGCGGGCACCGCGCCGGCGGCGCCCGCGGCCGGCCCTGCCGTGCCCGCCCCCGCCAAGCCCGGCTTCGCCGCCGGCAAGGCCGCCGCAGAGCGGGCGTCGGCCGACCGGGCGGCGGTCCGGGCCGCGTCGCCCGCCGTCCCCGGCCCTTCCGCCCCGGCCCCCTCGGGGCCCCAGAGCCCCGACGCCGCCGCCTCGCACACGCCCTCCGCACCCGCCTTCCCGGGCACGACGCCCGCGCCCGACGCGTCCGCCGCCGCGGCTCAGGCGTCCCCGGCCGCCCCCGTGACGTCCGGGCCCGGTGGCGGTCAGCCCTCCTGGGCGCAGCAGGTGCACCAGCTGGCCGGGGGCGCCGGCGGCGGCGAGCAGCCCGTCGCACCGTGGAAGCCCCCGGTGGAGGACGTGTTCCAGGCAGCCGCCCGGCGCCAGGCGGCGGCCCGGCCCGCCCCGCTGGGCAAGCGGCTGGCCGCCCGACTGGTGGACACCGTCGTCCTGGGCGCCGTGACCACCGCGGCCGCCGTGCCGCTCGGCACCCGCGCCCTGGACCACGTGAACGAGAAGATCGACGCGGCCAAGCTGTCCGGCCGCACGGTCACCGTCTGGATCCTGGACGGCACCACCGCGGCGTACCTGGGCGTCGTCCTCGCCGTCCTCCTCCTCTTCGGCGCGCTCTACGAGGCGCTGCCCACCGCCAGGTGGGGCCGCACCCTCGGCAAGAAGCTGTTCGGACTGGAGGTGCGCGACATCGAGGGGCACGAGCCGCCCACCTTCGGCGCGGCCCTGCGCCGCTGGCTGGTCTACAGCGTCCCCGGCCTGCTCGCCGTCGGGGTCGTCGGCGTGCTGTGGGGCCTGATCGACAAGCCGTGGCGGCAGTGCTGGCACGACAAGGCGGCGCACACCTTCGTCGCGGGCTGACCCGTCGCCCCGGCGGCCGGCCGCCTCTCCGAGCGGACGCCGGGGCCTCGGCCGGGGGACCGCGGACGCCGGTACTCCGGACGGCGGCTCGCCGGGTGCGAGGCCGCCGGGTTCGCGGTGCACTCGGGCCATGACGACCGAACCGCCCCCCGGTTCCGGCGGCGAACCGCCGGAGGACGACCCGTTCCGGAAGCAGCCGCCCCCACCGCAGGGCGGCCACCCCTACGGCGGGCAGCCGTACGGCGGTGACCCGTACGGCGGTCGGGCCCACGGCGGTGACCCGTACGGCGGTCACCCGGCCGACCCGCAGGCCGGCATGCCCCCGCTCGCCGACAGCGGCCGGCGCACGCTGGCCCGGCTGATCGACATGGTGCTGGTGTTCATCGCGCTGGCGCTGCTCTCGTGGGCCTTCGGCCTCGGCGACTACGGCGTGGACAGCGACGAGGTCCAGGTCGGCAGGTCCCTGTCGCGGTCCGTGGTCGCCGCGGTGCTCTACATCGCGTACGACACCTTCCTGACCGCGCGGACCGGCCAGACGCTGGGCAAGAAGTGGCTCGGCCTGCGTGTGGCCAACCTCGACAACGGGGCCACGCCGTCCCTGCAGACCTCGCTGCTGCGCGCCCTCGTGCTGTGGGTGCCGTTCGCGTTCTGCTGCTTCGTCTTCTGGACCGCGATCGCGGGCGGCTGGAGCTTCTTCGACAAGCCGTACAAACAGGGCCTGCACGACAAGGCGGCCAAGACGGTGGTGGTCACCGTCAACTGAGCCGAAGCGGAACACTCCTGACCCGGTGCACGGTTTACGTCACACAACGCGGCTCCCACGCGGCGCCGTTCACCGCGCCGGGCGGCCGGTCAGCGTGCCACCGGCTCCCGCCGGGGCTGTCCGCTGCGCTCGGGCGCGGCCGGTGCGGCGGCCGGTGGCCGCGGTTTCGGCGCCGGTGCGGTCAGTGCGACGAGCAGGCCGAGCGCGAGGGCCGCGACGGCGATCAGAGTGACGGCGACGCCCGAACTCGCCTGCGACAGCAGCAGCATGGCGAGCGTCGAGAAGACCACGGTGCAGGAACCGTACGTGAGCTGTGCGACAGTCGGACGAGGCATGGCAATCGTGTCCTCGGAAGCGGGGGCGACTCGACTCTAAGGGCGTGCATGCCCGAGGGGAACGAACGGTAAGCGTGACCTGACCCACGGTGCCGGTGCACGGGGGGCGCACAGGGTCACACGTCCGCAATGCGAACCGGCGTCTCCCAATAGTGCACTTGACCTGACCAAGTCAAGGTCTGTCTTTTCCAGCAAACCAGTAGTCAAATGGCGTCACTTGACTACACGCGTATAACCGCGCGCGGACTTCCCTTGACAAGAGGACGCCCCTTCCGCGCGTACGGGCGCGTTAGGGGAGGACACCAAGTGACCAGTAGATCCTGGACGTTCAGAACGGCGGCGACCGTCGTCGCCCTCGCGGCGGCCTCGGCCACGTTCTCGACGTTCGCCGTGGCGACCGCCGCCGAGAACAAGCCGTCGGCGGCTCCGGCGGCCGACGGGCACGACCCGCAGCCCGTCGAGACCCGCGAGCACGACTTCGACGGGCCGCTCAGCAAGCGGCAGGAGGCCCAGCGCGAAGAAGCCCTGAAGCAGGTCATATCCGGCGAGGCGGCGGTCAAGGACCGTAACGGTTCCAAGGTCGTCCAGCTCGACAGCTGGGGCCGCGGCTCCAAGTACGTCGAGCTCGGCCGCGAGAAGACCGACAAGATCTTCACGATCCTCGTGGAGTTCGGTGACCAGGTCGACCCCCGCTACGGCGGCACGCCCGGTCCGCTGCACAACCAGATAGCCCAGCCCGACCGGGCGGACGACAACAGCACGGCCTGGCAGGCGGACTACGACCGCGCCCACTACCAGGACATGTACTTCGGCAACGGCACCGCCTCGCTGAAGACCTACTACGAGAAGCAGTCCTCGGGCCGCTACTCCGTCGAGGGCGACGTCGCCGACTGGGTCAAGGTGCCGTACAACGAGGCCCGTTACGGCTCCAACCTGGCCCCGCAGGGCGCCTGGTACGCCGTCCAGGACGGCCTGAAGGCGTTCGTCGCCGGGCAGAAGGCGGCCGGCAAGTCCGACGCCGACATCAAGGCGCAGCTGGCCCAGTACGACCAGTGGGACCGCTACGACTACGACGGCGACGGCAACTTCAACGAGCCCGACGGCTACATCGACCACTTCCAGATCGTGCACGCCGGCGAGGACGAGTCCGCGGGCGGCGGCGCGCAGGGCGAGGACGCCATCTGGGCGCACCGCTGGTACGCCTTCGGCACCGACGCCGGCGCCACCGGCCCCGAGAACAACAAGCTCGGCGGCACGCAGATCGGTGACACCGGCATCTGGGTCGGCGACTACACCATCCAGCCGGAGAACGGCGGACTGGGCGTCTTCGCCCACGAGTACGCCCACGACCTCGGTCTGCCGGACCACTACGACACCCAGGGCGGCGAGAACTCCACCGGCTTCTGGACGCTGATGTCCTCCGGCTCCTGGCTGGGCACCGGCAAGGAGTCCATCGGCGACATGCCGGGCGACATGAACGCCTGGGACAAGCTGCAGCTGGGCTGGCTGAAGTACGACACCGCCAAGGCCGGCAAGCGCTCCCTGCACACGCTGGGCGTCGCCGAGTACAACACCAAGCGGCCGCAGGCCGTCGTCGTCACCCTGCCGCAGAAGACGGTCACCACCGAGGTGGTCCCGCCGGCGCAGGGCGCGACGCAGTGGTGGAGCGGCAGCGGTGACGACCTGCGCAACACCCTGACCCGCTCGGTGGACCTCACCGGCAAGTCCTCCGCGAGCCTCAGCCTCGACGGCTGGTGGGACATCGAGACGGACTACGACTACCTCTACACCGAGGTCTCCACCGACGGCGGCGCGACCTTCACGCCGATCGACGGCACCCTGGCCGACGGCACCGCCATCCCGCGGGACGGCAGCGACAAGCCGGCCCTCACCGGCTCGGTCGACGCCTACCAGAAGCTGACCTTCCCGCTGGACGCCTACGCCGGCAAGAAGATCGACCTGCGCTTCCGCTACGCCACCGACGGCGGCGTGGCCCAGAAGGGCTTCGCGGCGGACGAGATCACCGTCACCGCCGACGGCGCGACCCTCTTCGCCGACGACGCGGAGTCCGCGGACGCCGCCTGGACGGCCAACGGCTTCACCCGCATCGGCGCGGCGATCACGGACGACTACGACCAGTTCTACATCGCCGAGAACCGCCAGTACGTGTCGTACGACAAGACCCTCAAGACGGGTCCGTACAACTTCGGCTGGTCGGACACCCGACCGGGCTGGGTCGAGCACTACCCGTACCAGAACGGTCTGCTGATCTGGAAGTGGGACACCTCCCAGAAGGACAACAACACCAGCCAGCACGAGGGTGAGGGCCTGGTCCTCCCGATCGACTCCCACCCCGCGCCGCTGAAGTTCTCCGACGGCACGCTGATGCGCAACCGCGTCCAGGCGTACGACTCGACCTTCAGCTGGTACCCGACCGACTCGATCACCCTGCACAAGAACGGCGTCGCCACCCGCGTCCCGATGCGCATGGGCGTCCCGGTCTTCGACGACGGCAAGTCGACGTACTACGACCCGTCGAACCCGCGTGCCGGTGTCAAGGTCACTGACACCAACACCTCGATCCGGATCCTCTGGGAGCCGCTGAGCGGCTCGAAGATGACCCTCCTGGTCGGTCCGTCGGCGAAGTAGTCGACGTTCTCGCAGGTCAGAAGCGTATCGGCGGCAACCCCTGGCGGGTTGCCGCCGATCGTGTTTAGGTGCGTGCTGTGGCTCGCTTATTGACACCTTCGCGACGACCGACCAGAACGGGGATGTGACCGCATGGCCGCAGGAGGCTTCTGCAAACTGCCCAACGGCTCGGTGGTGGTGGCACTCAACCTGCCCAGCCCCGCCGGGGACGGCCCGGGCGGCGTCCGGGTGCTCGTCCTCGCCGCCAACCGCGCCCGAGCCCTGACCAGGCTCCGCAACCTGGGGCTGCGCGCCGTCTACCTGCGCGGCAACGCGGCCCCTCCGACCCCGGACGAGATCACCGCGGTGCTCCACCACCCCGACGGCCTGATATGGCGTACCGCCCCTGACAACGGTGTCGCGACCACGGGTCTGGCCGTGGAGCTGTGGCGCCCGATCAGGCACCTCAAGAGGGGGGCGCGGCTGTAGCCGGGGCTACAGCACCACCGGCTTCCCCGACAGCTCCACCCCGGCGTCCCGCATCTCGTCGACCGCCCGCTCGGTGGTCTCCGCGGCCACCCCGGCCGTCAGGTCCAGCAGCACCTGCGTACGGAAACCCTCCCGCACGGCGTCCAGCGCGGTCGCCCGCACGCAGTGGTCGGTGGCGATCCCGACGACGTCCACCTCGTCGATCCCTCTCGCGCGCAGCCAGTCCGCGAGAGGGGTCCCGTTCTCGTCGGCGCCCTGGAACCCGCTGTAGGCGGCCGTGTACGCCCCCTTGTCGAACACCGCGTCGATCGCCCCCGAGGCGACCGCCGGCGCGAAGTTCGGGTGGAACCCGACGCCCTCGGTGCCGGCGACGCAGTGCGCCGGCCAGGAGTGGACGAAGTCGGGGTTGTCGGCGAAGTGGCCGCCGGGCGCGATGTGGTGGTCACGGGTGGCCACCACGTGCCGGTACCCGGCGGGGGCCTGCCCGATCAGCTCGGTGATCGCGGCGGCCACGTCGGCACCCCCGGCCACCGCGAGGCTGCCCCCCTCGCAGAAGTCGTTCTGCACGTCTACGACGATCAAGGCGCGGCGCATGGTGGGTGTCCTTCGACTATGGGTGACGTGACTGAGCCTAGAGACTTCGGCGGCGGTAGGGGAGGGGACAGACGCTAGCTACCCGACCGTTGCACCGCGTACTCCGTCGGAAGGACGGGTTCCCCGCGGGAGAGCTGTGTCGCGGACACCGGCAGACCGGCACGGGCGGCGATGTGCCGGTCCCGTACGGCGTCCAGCGGCTCGCGGGCGACCACCTCGCCGCCCTTGACCAGTTCCACCGGCAGCTGCCGGTCGGCCAGCTCGGCGGGCACCGGCCCGGTGCCGACCACCTCGGCCTCGGCGACGCCGTACGCGTCCTGGCGCCGGGCCGCCCACTTGCGCCCCCCGATGGAGGTCTTGCCGCCGGTGGACCGTTTCGCCACCGGCGTCAGCGGGGCCCGCGGCTCGTCGGACTCGGCGCGGGCGACCAGCTTGTACACCATCGAGCAGGTCGGGTGCCCGGACCCGGTGACCAGCTGGGTGCCCACCCCGTAGGCGTCCACGGGGGCCGCGGCGAGCGAGGCGATGGCGTACTCGTCGAGGTCGGAGGTCACGATGATGCGGGTGTCGCGGGCGCCCAGCTCGTCCAGCTGCCGGCGCACCCGGTGGGCGACCAGCAGCAGGTCGCCGGAGTCGATGCGCACCGCGCCCAGCTCGGGCCCGGCCACCTCCACCGCGGTACGGACCGCCTCGGCGACGTCGTAGGTGTCCACCAGGAGGGTGGTGCCCCGGCCGAGCGAGTCGACCTGGGCGCGGAAGGCGTCGCGCTCGGTGTCGTGCAGCAGGGTGAAGGCGTGGGCGGAGGTGCCGACCGTGGGGATGCCGTAGCGGTAGCCGGCCGCCAGGTCGGAGGTGGAGGCGAAGCCGCCGATGTAGGCGGCGCGCGAGGCGGCGACGGCGGCCAGTTCGTGGGTGCGGCGGGCGCCCATCTCGATCAGCGGGCGGTCCCCGGCGGCGGCGGACATCCGGGAGGCGGCGGCCGCGATGGCGGAGTCGTGGTTGAGGATCGACAGGATCACCGTCTCCAGCAGCACGCACTCGGCGAAGCTGCCCTCCACGCGCATGATCGGCGAGCCCGGGAAGTAGACCTCGCCCTCCGGGTAGCCCCAGATGTCGCCGGAGAAGCGGTATCCGGCGAGCCACTCCAGGGTGCGTTCGTCGACGATGGACCGCTCGCTCAGGAAGCCCAGGACACCCGGGTCGAAGCGGTAGTTCTCCACCGCGTCCAGGACCCGCCCGGTGCCCGCCACGACGCCGTACCGTCGCCCGTCCGGCAGCCGTCGGGTGAAGACCTCGAACACGCTGCGCCGCCCGGCGGTGCCCGCCCGCAGGGCCGCCTGGAGCATCGTCAGTTCGTACTGGTCGGTGAAGAGCGCCGTGGAGGGCACGTCCAACGGCAGGCCAAGGTCCGCTGTGTTCATGCGGTCATCGTACGCCAATCTCGTCAGTGTGACGATATCTGCCCGGCGTGGCAGCATGGTCGGTGTGACGTCACCCGCTCCCCTAGAGATCGAACGCACCGAGTCGGCGGAGGAGGTCTTCGCCGTCCCCGAGCCGGACGTCCCCTGGGTCACGATCGTCCACAACGACCCGGTCAACCTCATGAGCTACGTGACGTACGTCTTCCAGTCGTACTTCGGCTATCCCAAGGACAAGGCCACCAAGCTCATGCTCGATGTCCACCACAAGGGCCGGGCGGTCGTCTCCAGCGGTACCCGCGAGGAGATGGAACGCGACGTGCAGGCGATGCACGGCTACGGTCTGTGGGCCACCCTCCAGCAGGACCGGAAGTAGCCACCACGCCGATGCCAGGACACTTCGAACCGCTTCCCGGCGGCGGCGCGGCCGTCGCGCTCGACGAGGTCGAGATCTCCATCATCCGCTCCCTCGCGGTCCAGCTCCTGGAGCTGATCGGCCCGGGGCCCGCCGAGGACGCCCCCGGCGACCCGCTCGCCGAGCTGTTCGCCGAGGGGCCCAGCGAGCCGCCCTCCGACCCCGTGCTGCGCCGCCTGTTCCCGGACGCCTACACCGATCCGGTCGAGCCGCCCGCGGACCCGCGCCGGGCCGAGGAGAACCAGGCCCACTCCGCCGAGTTCCGCCGCTTCACCGAGAACGACCTGCGGGCCGGCAAGCGGGACAACGCCCTCGCCGTGATCCGCTCCCTGGACGCGCTGGCGCCGGTCGACGAGGCCGGGGCGGTGCTGGAACTGTCCCCCGAGGAGTCCCAGCGGTGGCTGGCCGCGCTCAACGACCTGCGGCTCGCCATCGGCTCCCGGCTGGAGATCGGCGACGAGGACGACACCGACCTGCTCTACCGGCTCCCCGACGAGGATCCGCGCAAGCCGATGGTCATGGCCTACCTCTGGCTCGGGGGGCTCCAGGAGACGCTGGTGTCCACCCTTATGCCGTGACTGTCCGGGTTCCGGTTACCCGCGCGTTCGCTCAGCGGACGCTCAAATCCGGATAACGATCCTGTCACCGCCCCTGGGGTTTTACGCCCCGGGGGCGGTGTCGTGTGAGATGCGTCACCAAAGGCCGCGTAAACGCTGTGGTAAGAATTCGCAACTCCGCTTCGGCACCACCCCTCGCCGGATCGGGGGAGCCGGTCATCGCCGGCTCGCACGACAAGAAGCAGTTTTCACCCCGGGTCCGCGGGGGCAGTGCTTCTCCCGTCGCCGAACGGACAACGGCGTTCGCTCAAAACCCGCAAAGCTGCACGTCGCCGCACTGCTGCGCCACGCCAGCACGTCCCCTGCGCCACTGAGGTAGCTCGTGTCACTCGACTCCATCACCCAGAAGATCGACGACGCCGTCAGCGACGCGGTTCATCCCGTGTCGACCTGGGTCAGTGAAAAGGTCTTCTACTCCGTCACCGTCAACGGCACCGAGCTGCCGCTCATCGTCGCGTGGCTGGTGATCGCCGGCCTGGTGTTCAGCACCTGGTTCGGGTTCATCCAGTTCCGCAAGTTCAAGCTCGCCATCGACACGGTGCGCGGCAAGTACGACGAAGAGGGCTCGGTCGGCGAGGTCAACCACTTCCAGGCGCTGACCGCCGCCGTCTCCGGCACCGTCGGCCTGGGCAACATCGCCGGTGTGGCCGTCGCCGTCTCCATCGGCGGCCCCGGCGCCACCTTCTGGATGATCCTCTGCGGTCTGCTCGGCATGGCGAGCAAGTTCGTCGAGGTCACCCTCGGCGTGAAGTACCGCGAGAAGCACGCGGACGGCACCGTCTCCGGCGGCCCGATGCACTACCTGCCCAAGGGCCTCGCCGAGCGCTTCGGCGCCCGCGGCGCCAAGGCCGGCAAGGTGCTCGCCGTCCTCGCCTCGATCATGGTCCTGTTCTTCGGCCTGTTCGGCGGCAACCTGTTCCAGACCAACCAGAGCTACGCGCAGATCTCCTCGACCTTCGGCGGCGAGGACGGCTTCCTGGCCTCCTCCGCCGGTGCCGTGCTCTTCGGCCTGGTCGTCGCCGCGCTGGTCGGCCTGGTGCTGCTCGGCGGCATCCGCTCCATCGCCTCCGTCACCAGCAAGCTGGTCCCGGCGATGGCCGGCATGTACATCGTGGCCTGCCTGATCGTCATCCTGGTCAACGTCACCGCGGTGCCCGACGCCTTCCAGACCATCGTCAAGGGCGCCTTCGAGGCCGACGGCGTCGCCGGCGGTGTGATCGGCGCACTGATCGTCGGCTTCAAGCGCGCCGCCTTCTCCAACGAGGCCGGCCTGGGCTCCGCTCCGATCGCCCACTCCGCGGTCAAGACCAACCACCCCGCCTCCGAGGGTCTGGTCGCCCTGCTGGAGCCGTTCATCGACACGGTCGTCATCTGCACCATGACCGCGCTGACCATCGTCATCGCCAACCCCGCGAGCTGGGAGCAGGCCCGCGCCGGCGCCGACGTCGGCGGTGTCACCATCACCTCGGACGCGTTCGCCACCGTGCTGCCCTGGTTCCCGAAGCTGCTGACCGTCGCGGTGCTGCTGTTCGCCTTCTCCACGATCCTCACCTGGGGCTACTACGGCCTGAAGGCCTGGACGTACCTCTTCGGCCGCTCCAAGGCCAGCGAGACCGTCTTCAAGGCCGTGTGGAGCGCGTTCGTCCTGCTGGGCTCGCTGATGTCCCTCAGCGCGCTGATCGACCTGGCCGACTCGGCGCTGTTCCTGCTGTCGGTGTTCAACATCATCGGCCTCTACCTGCTGGCCCCGATCGTCAAGCGCGAACTGAACCACTTCCTGGACTACGTCCGGGAGCGCAAGGCGCGCGAGGCCCTCGGTTCCGTGGAGCCCGAGGACGTGGAGACCGCCAAGACGGTCTGACCGCACGTCCCAGCATGTGGGCCGCCCCGTACCACCCACCGGTACGGGGCGGCCCTCTGCTTATCCTGGCGGGCATGCTGACCATCACCCAGGCCCTCCACGACCAGATCGTCGCCCACGCGCGCAAGGACCACCCCGACGAGGCGTGCGGCGTGATCGCCGGTCCGGCGGGCTCGGACCGCCCCGAGCGCTTCGTCCCCATGCTGAACGCGGCCATGTCGCCCACCTTCTACGAGTTCGACTCGGGCGACCTGCTGGGGCTCTACCGGGACATGGACGACCGCGACGAGGAACCCGTGGTCATCTACCACTCGCACACCGCCACCGAGGCCTACCCGTCCCGCACCGACATCTCCTACGCCAACGAGCCCGGCGCCCACTACGTCCTGGTCTCCACGGCGGACACCGACGGCCTCGGCGAGTTCCAGTTCCGCTCGTTCCGCATCGTGGACGGCGTGGTCACCGAGGAGGAGGTCCGGGTCGTCGAGGCGTACTGAACGCGTCGGCGCGGCCCGCGACCTTGACCGGAAACCCCGGGGCGCCGGTCAGGATCGACGGTTACGGTGTGCGCAGCGCGGCCGACAGACCTTCGCCGCATCTCCAACTCGCCACCGTGGAGCTGCTGTTGACACACCCAACGACCGTGCGGCGCCCCACCCTGGTGGACGTCGCGCGCCGCTGCGGGGTCTCCAAGTCCACCGTCTCCCGCGTGATCAACGGGGAGCCCAAGGTGCGCGCCGAGGTCGCCGCGCAGATCCGCGCGGTGATCGCCGAGCTCGGCTACGTGCCCAACCACGCCGCCCGCCGGCTCGTCACCCGCCGCAACGACGCCGTGGCCGTGGTGGCCACCCAGCCCCGCGACCGGCTCTTCCTCGACCCGTTCTTCGACTGCCTGCTGCGCGGCATCCGCCGCGAGCTGGCCCGGCACGGCGCCCAGCCGGTGCTGCTGTTCGTCGACGACCCGGACGACTACCCGCGCGTCGGCGGATTCCTCGGCGCCGGCCACGTCGACGGCGCCCTGCTGTTCAACCTGCGCCCCGACGACCGGCTGGACGAGATGGTCGACCGGATCGGGCTGCCGGTCGTCTTCGGGGGCCGGCCCCGGCTGCGCGCCGGCGACACCGTGCGCGACCGGGTCTACGTCGACGGCGACAACCGCGGCGGCGCCCGCCAGGCCGTGGAGCACCTGGTCTCTCTCGGCCGCGCGCACATCGCCACCATCACCGGTCCCTGTGCGCAGGAGCAGTCCGCCGAGGACCGGCTGGCCGGCTACCGGGACGTCCTGCTGGACGCCTCCCCGGACCTGGTCGAGCACGGCGACTACACCTGGCGGGGCGGCGCCGAGGCCATGGCCGCGCTGCTGGACCGCCGCCCCGACCTGGACGCCGTCTTCGCCGCGTCCGACCTGACCGCCGCCGGCGCCCTGCACACCCTGCGCCGCCGTGGCCGACGGGTCCCGGACGACGTCGCCGTCGTCGGCTTCGACGACCTGCCCGCCGTCGCGGAGACCACGGACCCCCCGCTGACCACCGTCCACCAGGACGTGACCGGTATGGGCCGGCTCATGGCCCGCCTGCTGTGCGAGGACACCGCTCTCACCTCGGTCGTCACCCCGACCCGCCTGGTGCGGCGGGCGTCCGCGTAGCGGTCCCGGCCGGCACCGGTCTCACCCACCGGCTCGATTCCGTCCGCCATGTGGGATCACATTCCAGGAGCCGGACCGGGAATCGATACGATGAACCCATGGTTGAGAAGGACGTGAGCGACAAGACGCCGGGCACACTGCTCGTGGCGCGGCTGCACGTCGACCTGTGCAGGCTCGCCAGCGCCATCTGTTGACGCCGCCCTGCCGCCGTACGGCCGTGAGCCGCGGCGCCCGAAACCGCAACACCCTGCCTCCTTGCGCTGCCGCGCGCCCCGACTGACTACTCCCGACAGGAGCCCTGAAGCCATGGCCATCGAGGTCCGCATCCCGACCATCCTCCGCCAGTACACCGACGGCCAGAAGGCGGTGGAGGGGACCGGTGACACCCTCGCCGAGCTGTTCGCCGACCTTGAGACCCGGCACGCGGGCATCCAGGCCCGCATCGTGGACGAGGGGCAGCTGCGCCGCTTCGTCAACGTCTACCTGAACGACGAGGACGTCCGCTTCGTCGACGGCATCGACAGCAAGCTGTCCGACGGCGACACGGTCACGATCCTGCCGGCCGTGGCCGGCGGCATGGTCTGACCGGCGATGCGCTACGACTCCCCGCTGGCCGCGGTGGGCAACACCCCTCTGGTGTGCCTGCCGCGGCTGTCGCCGTCCGCCGACGTCCGGATCTGGGCGAAGCTGGAGGACCGCAACCCCACCGGCTCGGTCAAGGACCGCCCCGCCCTGCACATGATCGAGCAGGCGGAGAAGGACGGCCGGCTCACCCCCGGCTGCACCATCCTTGAGCCCACCAGCGGCAACACCGGCATCTCCCTGGCCATGGCGGCCAGGCTCAAGGGCTACCGCATCGTGTGCGTGATGCCCGAGAACACCTCCCAGGAGCGCCGGGAACTGCTCGCCATGTGGGGCGCGGAGATCATCTCCTCGCCGGCCGCTGGAGGCTCCAACACCGCCGTACGGGTCGCCAAGGAACTGTCCGCCGAGCACCCCGACTGGGTGATGCTCTACCAGTACGGCAACCCGGACAACGCCGGGGCCCACTACGCCACGACGGGCCCGGAGATCCTTGCGGACCTCCCCTCGATCACCCACTTCGTCGCGGGCCTCGGCACCACCGGCACCCTGATGGGCGTCGGCCGCTACCTGCGCGAGCACAAGCCCGACGTGAAGGTCGTCGCCGCCGAGCCGCGCTACGACGACCTGGTGTACGGCCTGCGCAACCTCGACGAGGGCTTCGTGCCCGAGCTGTACGACGCCTCCGTGCTCACCACCCGCTTCTCGGTCGGCTCGGCGGACGCGGTCACCCGCACCCGTGAGCTGCTCCAGCAGGAGGGCATCTTCGCGGGCGTCTCCACCGGCGCGGCGCTGCACGCGGCGATCGGCGTCGGCCGCAAGGCTCTCAAGGCCGGCGAGAGCGCCGACATCGTGTTCGTCGTCGCCGACGGCGGCTGGAAGTACCTGTCGACGGGCGTGTACACGGCGGCCACCACCGAGGAAGCGATCGAGACCCTCCAGGGGCAGCTCTGGGCGTAGGGCCGTGTTCCCCGGGCGCTACGTCTCCCGGGCGTTATGTCGCGAGGTGGCGGACCTGGTCCCACAGGACCGGGTCCACCACGCCGACCCGGCGGCGGAAGTGACCGACGGGGACCTCGCGCAGTTCGTCCGTCTCCAGGAAGCTGGGGCGCCCGCGGGCGTCGCCGACCGCGCCGGGCGGCAGCGGGATCACCCCGGTCCGCTCGTCGCGGTACCGGCTGGTGATCTTCGCGACGGTGGCGTGCCGCCCCCGTACCCCGAGCACCAGGCAGGGCCGGTCCTTCACCCCCTCGGGTGAGGCCGGCCCCTCCTCGTGGGGCACCCGGGCCCACCAGATCTCCGCGGGCCGCGGCCGGGCGTCGCCGTCCGCCGCCCGGTCGCGGCCCGTGCGCTCGCCCGTTCCCGTTCCCGCGCGCCGACCGCGCCGCGGCGGCCGGGCGCCGCGCCCCCAGCCGTCGACGAGCGTGGCGACCAGCGCGAGCAGTACCACCGCCGCGAGCGCCAGCCACCAGGACGTGTCCATGAGCATGACGGTACCGGCGTGCGCCCGTCTCCGCGCGCCCCGTGCGCACTCCACCCGCACCGCTTCCAGCCGAACCGGTGACAGTGCAGGTGAGTTCCCCCACAACGGCCCCTGGTGGAGGAGCGACCTGAGGTTTCGCGCCTTACGCTCGACGGACCGCACGACCCCCGTGACCCTCTCATCGACGTTCCCGCCAGCGGAGGTTTCTGTTTCATGAAGCTCACCGTCGTCGGCTGCTCGGGGTCGTTCCCGTCCGCGGAATCGGCCTGCTCGAGCTACCTCGTCGAGGCCGACGGCTTCCGGCTGCTTCTCGACATGGGCAACGGCGCCCTGGGCGAGCTGCAGCGCCACTGCGGTCTCTACGACCTCGACGCGATCTTTCTGAGCCATCTGCACGCCGACCACTGCATCGACATGTGCGCGTACTTCGTGGCGCGCTACTACCGCCACGACGGCGGCCGATGCGCCCCCCTCCCGGTCTACGGCCCCGAGGGCACCGAGCACCGCCTGACCACGGCCTACGCCGACACCCCCTCGGCCTCCTCCATGAGCGAGGTGTTCGACTTCCACACCGTCAAGCCGTCGACCTTCGACCTCGGCCCGTTCACGGTGCACACGGAACGCGTGGCCCACCCGGTGGAGGCGTACGGCATCCGCATCGAGCACGGCGGCAGGTCGCTGACGTACTCCGGTGACACGGGCGTGACGCCGGTCCTGGAGGAACTGGCCCGCGACACCGACCTGTTCCTGTGCGAGGCGGCGTTCACGCACGGCAAGGAGAACATCCCCGACCTGCACCTCAACGGCCGCGAGGCGGGCGAGACGGCGGCCCGCGCCGGCGCCCGGCGCCTGGTCCTCACCCACATCCCGCCGTGGACCGACCCGCAGGTCAACCTGGCGGACGCGCGTGCGGTCTACGACGGTCCGGTGGAGCTGGCGGTGCCGCGGGCGACGTACGAGGTCTGACACCCGGGCCGCCGCCCACGAACGAAACGCCCGGCCGGGGGTCCCGGCCGGGCGTCACGCGTTTCTCGGAGAGCCGTCACGCCTTGGTGAGGTCCTCGACCTCCTCCTCGGGCTCACGGCCCGGGGTGGGGAGGTTGAACTTGGTGATGGCGAAGCGGAAGACGACGTAGTAGATCGCGCCGAAGACCAGGCCGATCGGGATGATCATCCAGGGCTTGGTGGCGAGGTTCCAGTTCAGGCCGTAGTCGATGGCACCGGCGGAGAAGGTGAAGCCCGCGTGGACGCCGAGCGCCCAGGTGACGGCCATCGACAGCGCGGTCAGCAGCGCGTGGATCGCGTACAGCAGCGGCGCGATGAACATGAACGAGAACTCGATCGGCTCGGTCACACCCGTCACGAACGAGGTCAGGGCGAGTGAGACCATCATGCCCATCACGACCTTGCGGCGCTCGGGCCGGGCGGAGTGCGCGATGGCGAGCGCGGCGGCCGGGAGGCCGAACATCATGATCGGGAAGAAGCCGGACATGAACTGACCGGCGTCCGGGTCGCCCGCGAAGAAGCGGTTGAGGTCACCGTGGACCAGTTCGCCGGCCGCGTTGGTGAAGTCGCCGAGCTGGAACCAGGAGACGGTGTTGACGAACTGGTGCATGCCGACGGGGATCAGCGCACGGTTGATCAGGCCGAACAGGGCGGCACCGAAGGCGCCGAGACCCGTCATCCACTCGCCGAAGTCGGAGATGACCTCACCGACGGGCTCCCAGACCAGACCGAAGAAGACACCCATGAGCGTGCCGACGAACGCCATGATGATCGGCACCAGGCGGCGGCCGTTGAAGAAGCCGAGCCAGTCGACGAGCTTGGTGCGGTGGTAGCGCTGCCACAGCACGGCGGCCAGCAGGCCCATGACGATGCCGCCCAGGACGCCGGGGTTGTTGTACGTCGCGGCTATGTCCTCGCCGGCCTGCACCTTGGCCTCGGTGACCGGGAACGCCTTCAGGACGTTGCTGTAGACCAAAAAGCCGACCAGGGCGGCCAGGGCGGTGGAGCCGTCGGCCTTCTTGGCGAAGCCGATCGCGACACCGATGCAGAACAGCATCGGGAGGTTGTCGAAGATCGCGCCACCGGCAGTGGCGAACACCGCCGAGACCTTGTCGGGCAGGTTCAGCTTGTCGTGAATGTCCTGCTGCCCGAACCGGAGCAGGATGCCCGCCGCCGGAAGCACGGCGATGGGCAGCTGCAGGCTGCGGCCGACCTTCTGCAGGCCCTGGAACAGGCCGGATCCCCACTTCTTCGTGGGGGGCGCCGAGGCGGTGGCGGTGCTCATGGATGTCCTCCATCGGGTGGTGGTCTACACCACTCAGTGGTGTAGACCTGTTGTAGCACGATGGGGGCGATATAAGGAACCCGTCAAACCTGCAACCGGAGGGCTACGCCGAGTACCCGGCGAACGGCCCGGCGCGGGCATGCCGAAGGGCCCCCGGACACATGGTCCGAGGGCCCCTGCCCCTTGGGGCGTACGGCCTCTCAGGCCTTGGTGACGTCCTCGTGCTCCTCCTCCGGCTCCCGCCCCGGAGTCTTGAGGTCGAACTTCGTGATGGCGAACCGGAACACCGCGTAGTAGACGACGGCGAAGCCCAGCCCGATCGGGATGATCAACCATGGCCGTGTCGCCAGGCTCCAGTTGATGACGTAGTCGATGAGCCCCGCCGAGAAGCTGAACCCGTCGTGCACCCCCAGCGCCCAGGTCACCGCCATCGACACCCCCGTCAGCACCGCGTGCACCGCGTAGAGCGCCGGCGCGATGAAGAGGAACGAGTACTCGATCGGCTCGGTGATGCCCGTGACGAACGACGTCAGCGCCACCGACAGCATCAGGCCGCCGACCTCCTTGCGCCGCTCCGGCCGCGCGCAGTGCGTCATCGCCAGGGCCGCCGCGGGCAGCGCGAACATCATGATCGGGAAGAATCCGCTCAGGAACTGCCCCGCGTCCGGGTCGCCGGCGAGGAACATGTTGATGTCGCCGTGCACCTCGGTGCCGTCGGGCTTGGTGTAGGTCCCGAACTGGAACCACATCGGCACGTTCAGGAACTGGTGCAGGCCCACCACCAGCAACGCCCGGTTGGCGATGCCGAAGATGCCCGCGCCCCAGGAACCGGCGTCACTGAGCCAGTCGCTGAAGTTCTCCAGGGCGTCACCGATCGGTGGCCAGATCCACAGGGACACCACCGCGACGGCGATGGCCACGAACGCCATGATGATCGGCACCAGGCGGCGGCCGTTGAAGAAGCCCAGCCAGTCGACCAGCTTGGTGCGGTGGTAGCGGGCCCAGAAGAAGGCCGCCAGCAGGCCCATGACGATGCCGCCGAACACCCCCGGGTTCTGGTAGGTGAACGGGTCCACCGCCCCGTCGCTCACCTGGCACCCGGTGCTGACGGCCGTCGAGCCCTCCGGGCAGTCCTCCGGGAACTGGCGCAGCACGTTGTAGTAGACGAGGAAGCCGGCCACCGCCGCGAGCGCCGTGGAGCCGTCCGCCTTGCGGGCCATCCCGATCGCCACGCCGACGCAGAACAGCAGCGGCAGCCCCAGGGTGCCGTCCAGCAGGGCGCCGCCCGCGCCCGCCATCACCTTGGAGACGTCCGTCCAGCCGAGACCGTCGTCGCCGAACACGTCGGGCTGGCCGAGCCGGTTGAGGATGCCAGCGGCGGGCAGGACCGCGATGGGCAGCTGCAGGCTGCGGCCCATCTTCTGCAGGCCCTGGAACAGCTTGTGCCACCTCGCCCGCGCAGGGCTGACGTCGCTCTCGCTACTCATGGCATCCTCTGGTGTAGACCAGTTGCGGGCGGTGTCGTGGTCGTGCCGTCATCATTCGGTACCGGCCGCGGTATCGCTCGCGAAGATGGGCCAACTGTGGATTACTGCGACAAAGTGATCCGCACCAGGGAACACAGGGAGACGGACATGGCCAGCAAGGCTGAGAAGATCGTCGCCGGGCTCGGCGGCATCGACAACATCGAGGAGATCGAGGGCTGCATCACCCGCCTGCGGACCGAGGTCTCCGACCCCGCGCTGGTCGACGAAGCCGCCCTGAAGGCCGCCGGCGCCCACGGTGTGGTGAAGATGGGCAGCGCCATCCAGGTCGTCATCGGCACCGACGCCGACCCGATCGCCGCGGAGATCGAGGACATGATGTGAGCCCCACCGGCTCGCCCCGGTGAATCCCACCGGCTTGCCCCGGTGAACCCACCGGCTTGCCCCGAGGGCCCCTTCCCACCGCGGGAGGGGCCCTCGGTCCTGCTGCGGCTAGGCTGCGGCCCATGTCTCGAATCGACGGCCGCACCCCCGAACAACTCCGCCCGGTCACCATCGAGCGCGGCTGGAGCAAGCACGCCGAGGGCTCCGTCCTCGTCTCCTTCGGTGATACGAAGGTCCTCTGCACCGCCTCCTTCACCGAGGGCGTCCCGCGCTGGCGCAAGGGCAGCGGCGAGGGCTGGGTCACCGCCGAGTACTCCATGCTGCCCCGCGCCACCAACACCCGCGGCGACCGCGAGTCCGTCCGCGGCCGTATCGGCGGCCGCACGCACGAGATCTCCCGCCTGATCGGCCGATCCCTGCGCGCCGTCATCGACTACAAGGCGCTCGGCGAGAACACGGTCGTCCTCGACTGCGACGTCCTCCAGGCCGACGGCGGCACCCGCACCGCCGCCATCACCGGCGCGTACGTCGCCCTCGCCGACGCGGTCGCCTGGGCGCAGGGCAGGAAGCTGGTCAAGTCCGGCCGCAAACCGCTCACCGGCACGGTCTCGGCGGTCTCGGTCGGCATCGTCGGCCAGGTCCCGCTCCTCGACCTCTGCTACGAGGAGGACGTGCGCGCCGAGACCGACATGAACGTCGTCTGCACCGGCGACGGCCGCTTCGTGGAGGTCCAGGGCACCGCCGAGGCCGAGCCGTTCGCCCGGGAGGAGCTCAACTCCCTCCTGGACCTCGCGGTTTCCGGCTGCACCGAACTGGCTTCGGCGCAACGGGCCGCCCTTGGTACCGTCCTGGAAAAGTAAAAGGCACGCCAAGAAAGGCGGCGGGCGCGGGCAACCCCGCGGCCCGCCGCCGCGTCTTGCGCAGTACACGACAGGGCCCGAGCGGGCCGTCACAGGGGAGGACACAGCACCATGGCCGCGAGCCGACGACGCCGAGGTCGCCGTACCGCCATCGCCGCCGCCGTGGCGGCCGTCACGCTGACCGCCGGGTTCGCCACCGGCTGCGACGCCGTCGGCAAGGCGCTGGACTGCGTACAGACCGCCGACGCCATCGCCGACAGCGTCACCGATCTCCAGCAGGCCGTGGAGAACGCCTCCGACGACCCCACGCAGTTGAAGGAGTCCCTGGACTCCATAGACCGCGACCTGGACCAGATCAGCGACAAGACCGACAACGCGGACGTCGGCAAGGCCGTCGACAGCCTCACCAAGGCCGTCGACAACGTGCGCACGGCGGTCAACGGGGGTGACACCACGCCGGACCTCGGGCCGGTGGTGGACGCCGCGGGCGAACTGACCAAGGTCTGCACGCCGTAGGGCCCTCCTGGCGGATCTCCGCGGCGTCGCGACGCCCTGACACGCACTCTCACCGCACCGCGCGGCACGGCCGGGAGCGCGCAGCGAACGCCGCCCTCTTCCCCCACGGAGATCCGCCGGAAGGGCCCCGGCCCTCCCGTTAGGGTGCGGGCATGACGCGTTTGATTCTCGCCACCCGCAACACCGGGAAGATCGCCGAGCTTCGGTCCATCCTCGCCGACGCCGGACTGCCGCACGAGCTGGTGGGGGCGGACGCCTTTCCGGACGTGCCCGACGTCAAGGAGACCGGGGTCACCTTCGCCGAGAACGCGCTGCTCAAGGCGCACGCGCTGGCTCGGGCGACCGGCCTGCCGGCGGTCGCCGACGACTCCGGGCTCTGTGTCGACGTACTGGGCGGCGCCCCCGGCATCTTCTCCGCGCGCTGGGCGGGCCGGCACGGCGACGACCGGGCCAACCTGGAGCTGCTGCTCGCCCAGCTCGGCGACATCGACGACGCCCACCGCGGTGCCCACTTCGCCTGTGCGGCGGCCCTCGCCCTGCCCGACGGGCGCGAGCGGGTCGTCGAGGGCCGGCTGCGCGGCGTCCTGCGCCACACGCCCGCGGGCACCGGCGGCTTCGGCTACGACCCGATCCTCCAGCCCGACGGCGAGACGCGCACCTGCGCCGAGCTGAGCGCCGAGGAGAAGAACGCCATCAGCCACCGCGGCCAGGCGTTCCGGGCACTCGTCCCGGTCGTCCGGGAACTGCTGGGCTGACCGGCGGCGGACCACGAAAAGCCCTCGGCGGACCGGGCGGTCCCCCGAGGGCTTTCGTGCAACCGTCGTTCTCCTACGGTGACTTACCGCGCCGCGTAACCGAAGCGCGCGCCCGCGGCGGGCAGTCCGCCGGTGCCGGGCTGGTAGGTCGTGACCGGGGCCACCGTGCCGCCGGCCGTCACGTTGGACAGCGGCAGGGCGTACAGGGCGCCGTACGAGGACGGGCCGTACGGCATGCCGACGTACAGGTGGGTGCCGGTGAAGTGGATGCTGCGGCCCAGGTACTGGTTGGCGCCCGGCGTGCCGGGGATGCCGTCGCCGTCACCGACCTCCAGCCAGCGGTCGTTGTCGCCCCGCGCGCCGAGCAGCGAGAAGGTGAGCACGGCGCCCGCGTTGTCCGTGGAACCGAGGGCCTCGTTCGGGATGCCCACGGCCATCTTCAGCGTCGACGTGGTGCTCACCGAGCGCGGCTTGGTGTTGATGGCGGTGAGCGTCGAACCGAAGCGGTCGCCCGACTCGGCGGTGCCGGCCACGTCGTCCGTGCTGGTGCCCGAGTGGTAGGTGCTGGTCTGGCTGACGGCGCCCGCCGCGGTGATGTGGAAGGCGTGGACCATGCCCGCGTCGGTCTTGTCGGCGTTGTCGATCGTCAGGTCCTCACCCGGCGAACCCACCATGAGGATCGAGTCCGAGGCGGTCGCGGAGCCCGACGGGCGGTACGCCACCAGGGCCAGCGAGGAGCCGAACACGTCACCGGCCTCCGCGCCGCCGGAGACGGTTTCGACGTCCTGGTCCAGGCCGAACACCGGCGTCGGACGGCCCTCGGAGTTCAGGGTGTGCCGGAAGACCGCCACGTTGCCCGCGTCGGCGTCGCCGCCGATGCCGTCGTGCGGGGCGGAGACGGCGATGTAGTTGCCGTCGGCGGCGACGGCGCTGCCGAACCGGTCACCGGCCTCCACGCCGCCCGGCACACCGGTGCTGTCCTGGTGGACGACCGTGTTGGTGGTGCCGTGCACGTAGACGGCCATGCCGGCCCTGGCGTTGCCGCTCAGCGACTCGCCGGGCACACCGATCACGATGTACGGCTCACCCGCGGCGGTGGTGCCGGCCGCGACGGCCTCGCCCGTGCGGTCGCCGGACTCGGGAGTCGACGCGGCGAGCGAGCCGTTGCCCGCGCCCTGCTCGTAGACGGTCGCCTTGACCGAGCCGGTGCCCAGGCCGCCGGGCGCGCCGAACAGCAGCTGGACCGAACCGGCGTCCGCGACGGAGCCGAGGTCCTCGGAGGGGATGCCGACGACCAGGTCGGTGCAGCCGTCCTCGTTGTAGTCGACGGTGTCGAGGGCCTGGCCGAACCCGTCGCCGGCCTCGGACCCGCCCGGGACCCAGTCGAGGTCCTGGTCGATCTGGGCGGTGCCCTTGCCGCCGCCGTAGACCACGCGGACCAGACCGGCGCCGCTGTCGCCGCCCACCGTGGCGCCCGGGTCGGCGACGGCGACGTCCTCGACGCCGTCGCAGTTGAAGTCGGTCTGCCGGACCGCGTCGACCTTGGAGGCGATCCAGGACGCCAGGTCGTCGACGCGCGCGGCGACCCCGCCTGTGCGGGTCTCGGTGGCGTCGATGCCGAAGCAACCACCCTGGAAGGAACGGCTGTTGAGGGCCACCAGCTGCTTGCTCGTGTTCAGCACCGGGCCGCCGGCGTCGCCCATGCAGACGGCCGCGCCGTTCGTGCCGGTGAAGGTGGCCGTCGTGGCGTCGGTGGAGTCCACGGTGAGGGAACCGCTGTTCAGCTTCAGCGGCGCCCACTCGGTCTTGGTGCGGCCGTACCCGGCGAAGCTCAGCTGCTGCGCGGCGGCGGGCGCCGCGGTGGCCAGGGCGACCGGGGTGACGTTGGTGACGGGCCGGTTCAGCCGCGCCAGCACCACGTCGCGGTCGGTGCGCGGGGCCAGCTCGACGATCTGGCGCACCGCGCCGCCGGTGCCGGTCAGGTCGGAACGGCCGATGGTGGCCGTCGTCCTGAGCGCCGGCTTGCCGGCGGGCACCGCGAGCGAGGTCGCCGGGTCGTCGGCGAAGCAACTGGCGCTGGTGAGCAGCCACTCGGTGTCCACGAGGACGCCGGAGCAGCCGTGCTGGTAGTCGTCGCCGACGATGATCTGCGCGGTGGCGGCGAACGTGCCGTCGGTCACCGGGGCGCCGGTGACGGCGGAAGCGGGCGCGGCGCACAGCGCGACCGGCCCCGCGATCAGGGCGGTGGCGACCGCGGCGAGGCGTGCCTGTCTGGTGTGTCGCATGACGTGTTTCCTAGGGCTCAAGGTCTGCCGGGCCGAGGGGCCTCGGGCGGAACAGTGGGACGGTGGGGCCGGAGCCGGCCGGCCCTACGCGTTGGTG
>NZ_CBDQZH010000019.1:0-135278 GCF_965341775.1 Streptomyces sp. bgisy159
ATCGGCAGGGGTGGCGCTGAGGGTGTTGTTGCGGCCCTTGCGGAAGGTGGTGCCGATCGGGTGGACGGGCGGCAGATACACCACGTCGAAGCCCATGGCGGCGATCGGCTCCAGCCGCCGGGCGGCCGTGCGGAACGTGCCGTGCGGGCGCTCGGGCGTACCCTCCGAACGCGGGAAGAACTCGTACCAGGAACCGAACAGCGCCCGCTCCCGCTCCACCAGCAGCGGCAGCGGATCCGACGCGCTGATCAGCTCCCGCAGCGGGTGGCGGGCCAGCACCTGGTCCGTCTCCGGGACGAGTCCTCCGGCCAGCCGCACGGACACCGGCAGCAGGTCGTCGCGGAGCGTCGCGGCGGCCGTCAGCAGCGTCGTGCGGTCGGGGCCTTCCGGCACTCCGGCGGCGGCCCGCTCGTAGAGGTCGGCACCCTCCTCCAGGACCACCCCGGTGTCGATCCCGGCCGGGATCTTGATGCGGGCGTGATGGCGCCAGGTGGCGATCGGATCGCTCCACGCCTCCACCCGGTAGGTCCAGCGTCCCTCGGAGTCCGGGGTGACCTCGGCGCCCCACCGGTCGGTGCCGGGCGCCAGTTCGCGCATCGGGGTCCACGGGCCGTGCCGGCCGTCGGGGGCGGTCAGTACGACGTTGGCGGCGACGACGTCGTGTCCCTCACGGAACACCGTCGCGGTGACCTGGAACGTCTCACCGACGACCGCCTTCGCCGGACGCCTGCCGCACTCCACTGCGGGACGGACGTCCCGGACCGGGATACGGCCGATGGCCGGGGTCGCACTCATCAGGTCTCACCTCCGCCGTAGTCGCGCCGGGCCCGCCGATCGGGCCTGGGTCCTGCGCCGGACGGGGGCTACCTCCCCGCCCGGGTCTCCGGTGACCGCCGTATCGACGGCGGACCGGGCCGGGTGCGCCCCGGCGTGCCGGTGCGTGCCGTCGCCCCGCGGCCGGCGCCGAGATAGTGCTCGGCGGCGTCCGCGGCCTCCCGCGCGCACCGCTTCCCCATCAGCACGCACAAGGTGTAGCCCGAGTCCTCGAAGGCCGCGCGCACGGCACGGTCGGCGGGGGAGGCGAGCATCATCTGCTCCCAGGTCCGGTACCGCCGCAACTGCCGGGTCACTTCGGCCTTCGAGGGCAGCAGCATGACGCCGTCCGCCTGCCGGGGCTCGCGAGCTTCCATGGCTACTCATGGTGCACGGACCACGACCCAACGTCCTGTTGGAGGTTCAACTACCGCATCGGGAGCCCCATCACTCTCATCGGCCCCTCGTGTTGCACGAATGGACTAACCCCTGCACCGTGGAGGTGACTCAGAAGCGAACCGTGCTCACGCTCCGCATCCCTCAGCCCGGCCCACCCGGGTGTTCCGGCAGCGCGAGCCTCGCGGTGAGGAGCCAACGAGATGAAGACCGCAGTGCCCTGCTACTACCACCTCGACGTGGAGGTCAGCCCCGAGCGGGTCGGACAGGTCAGGCGCATCCTGGCCGCTCACCTGCGGTACTGGGACCTCGACACACTCGTCGACCCCGTCTGCCGCGGCGCCGAGATGCTGCTGCGCGCCATCGACGAGCACGCGACGGACAAGAACACCTCCATCGAGATGTGGTGGAACGGCCAGCACCTCATCACGGCCGTGGGGGGCCACGACCGGGACCTGCGTCCCGACCCGGACCTGCGCGCCTGCCTGGGCCGCATCGCCGCGATGAGCGACGGCTGGGGGTGCTGCGCCACCAACGGGGGCGGCAACGTCATCTGGTTCTCGCAGCGCGCCCGCGCCGACGAGCGCGCCCCGCTGGTGCCGGTCGCGCCCGCGCCCAGCCTGCGTGAGGGGCTCCAGGTGCCGCGCGCGGTACCCGTCGCCGTACTCGCCGGCGCCGCCGGGGGCGCCCGGTGACCGGGGGGCGGAACAGGAAGGCAGGGGTGCCCGTGTGGAGCGGGCATCCCTACCCGTTGGGTGCCGAATTCGACGGCCAGGGCACCAATTTCGCCGTGTTCAGCGAGGTCGCCGAGCGCGTCGAGCTGGTCCTCGTCGACGACGCCGGACGGGCCCGGCAGCTGCCGCTCACCGAGGTCGACGGGTTCGTCTGGCACGGTTACGTCCCCGGGGTCGGCCCCGGCCAGCGCTACGGCTACCGGGTGCACGGGCCCTGGGCCCCGGCCGCCGGACACCGCTGCAATCCCGCGAAGCTGCTCCTCGACCCCTACGCCCGCGCCGTCGACGGACAGGTCGACAACCACGCCTCCCTCTTCGAGCGGGCGGGCGACCGCCCCGATCCGGCCGACAGCGCCGGGCACACCCTGCTCGGCGTGGTCACCGACCCGGCCTTCGACTGGGGCGGCGACCGCCCGCCCCGGCAGCCGTACGCCGACACGGTCATCTACGAGGCGCACGTACGCGGCCTGACCCGCACCCACCCCGACGTACCCCCCGAACTCCGGGGCACCTACGCGGGACTCGCCCACCCGGCGGTCGTCGGGCACCTCGTCGACCTCGGGGTGACCGCGGTGGAGCTGATGCCGGTCCACCAGTTCGTCCAGGACGGCGTCCTCACCGACCGGGGCCTGTCCAACTACTGGGGCTACAACACCATCGGCTACTTCGCGCCCCACAACGCCTACGCGGCGGGCGGCACCCGGGGTCAGCAGGTCAGCGAGTTCAAGGCCATGGTGAAGGCGCTGCACGCGGCCGGCCTGGAGGTCATCCTCGACGTCGTCTACAACCACACAGCCGAGGGCAACGAGCAAGGGCCCACGCTCTCCTTCCGGGGCATCGACAACTCCTCGTACTACCGCCTCGTCGACGGCGACTGGGCGCACTACTACGACACCACCGGCACCGGCAACAGCCTGCTGATGCGCCACCCCTACGTCCTGCAGCTGATCATGGACTCACTGCGGTACTGGGTGACCGAGATGCACGTCGACGGCTTCCGCTTCGACCTGGCGGCCACCCTGGCCCGGCAGTTCCACGAGGTGGACCGGCTGTCGGCGTTCTTCGACCTGATCCAGCAGGACCCGGTGATCAGCCGCGTCAAACTGATCGCCGAGCCGTGGGACGTCGGTGAGGGCGGCTACCAGGTGGGCAACTTCCCGCCGCTGTGGTCGGAGTGGAACGGCCGCTACCGGGACGCCGTGCGGGACTTCTGGCGCGCCCAGCCCGGCTCGCTGGGCGAGTTCGCCTCCCGGCTGACCGGCTCCTCCGACCTGTACGCCCGCAGCCGGCGCCGGCCGCGCGCCAGCGTCAACTTCGTCACCGCGCATGACGGGTTCACCCTGCGCGACCTCGTCTCGTACAACGACAAGCACAACCAGGCCAACGGCGAGGGCAACGGGGACGGCGAGAGCCACAACCGGTCCTGGAACTGCGGCGTGGAGGGCGAGACCGGCGACCGGGCGGTGCTCGCGCTGCGCGCCCGCCAGCAGCGCAACCTGCTGGCGACGCTGCTGCTGTCCCAGGGCATCCCGATGCTGCTGCACGGCGACGAACTCGGACGCACCCAGCGCGGCAACAACAACGCCTACTGCCAGGACAACGAGTTGTCGTGGATCGACTGGCGGCTCGGCGACGACCAGCGCCACCTGGTGGACTTCACCCGTCGGCTGCTCGCCCTGCGCGCCGCCCACCCGGTGCTGCGCCGGCGCCGCTTCTTCCTCGGCGAGACGGTCACCCACGCCGACCAGCCGCTGCCCGACCTGGTGTGGCTGCTGCCGGACGGGCGGGAGATGACCGACGCCGACTGGCAGGAGCCGGACGCGCACTGCCTGTCGGCCTTCCTCAACGGCGACGCCATCGCCGAACCGGACCAGTGCGGCCGGCCCGTCGTCGACGACTCCTTCCTGCTGCTGTTCAACGGCCACTGGGAGCCGGCGCGGTTCCGGCTGCCCCCGGCGGCCTACGGGGAGCGGTGGACCGTGTGCGTCGACACCGCCGAGCCGGACGGCGGCCCGGACGAGACCGAGTACAAGGCGGGTGCCCTGGTGCGGTTGATCCCCCGCAGCCTGATGGTGCTGTCGCGGCCCTCCCGCGGCCGTCCTTCGCGCACCCCGCGTTCCTCGCGCGCCCGGGCCCCGCGTTCCACGCGCGCCCGGGACTGACCGGCGCTCCCACGCGACCGCGGACCGGCCCACCAAGGGGCTGGTCCGCGGTCGTCGGTTCGGGGACGGGTCAGCGGCGCGAGCGGGACGTCACCGTGAACTGGGCGCCGTCCGGGTCGCGCAGCACCGCCTCGTCCTCGGTCACCTGCAGCACGCTGCCGCCGTGCTTCTCCGCCGTCCGCGCGCAGACCTCCACGTCGGGCGCGGCGAAGTGGACCTGCCAGTGCGGCCGGATCGTCGGGTCGGGCGCCGCCTCCAGAGCCCCGGAGACGATCCGCGCCACCACGTCGCCGCCGCTGCGCAGCACCACCTCGTCGCCCTCGTAGTGCACCTCGCAGCAGCCGGGCAGGTCGGTGGCCCAGTCGAGGATCTCCCCGTAGAAGATGGCGGCCGCGAACGCGTCGCGGGTGTGCAGCCGGATGAAGGCCGGTGCCGAGGAGCGCCACAGATCCCAGTTGCCGATCAGCTCGCCCTCCCACACCCCGAACGTCGCGCCGTCCCGGTCGGCGAGCAGCGCGGCCCGCCCGGGCGGCAGCGAGATCGGCCCCACCGCCGCCGTGCCGCCGCGCTCGCGCACCCGGGAGGCGGCCACGTCCGCGCTGGGCACGGCGAAGTACGGCGTCCAGGCGACGGCCATCTGCCACATCGTGGCGACCGCGGCGATCCCCGCCACCGGCATCTCGTCGGCGAGCGCGATCCGGAAGCGGTCGCCGAGCCGCCCCTTGCGCCACCGCCAGCCGAACACCGCACCGTAGAAGTCCTGCGTGGCCTCCAGGTCACGGCTGGTCAGACTCACCCAGCAGGGCGCTCCGAACACGGAGTGCGTGGTGACCCGGGTCGTGCCGGGAGGGGAAGACGGCTGGTTCATGGGCTCGCGTCCTGATCTGGTCGGCTGCCGGCCGGGGGTGGGGTGGTCGTGCTCCCAGTGTCCGACGGGAACCGCTCGGGGCGCCTGCCGAGAGGGCCGGTGGCACGATGGAGTCGTGGCACGAGTACCGCGGGGCACACCCGACGAAACTGCCGCGCAACTGCGCGAAGAGGTCGACCAGCTCAAGGAGGCGGTCGCCTCGCACGCTGTCGTCGACCAGGCCATCGGCATGGTCGTGGCCCTCGGCCGGGTCTCGCCCGACCAGGCGTGGACGGTGCTCAGGGAGGTGTCCCAGCACACCAACATCAAGCTGCGCAACGTCGCCGAGCTGATCCTCCTCTGGGGCCGCACCGGACGGATGCCGCTGGAGATCCACGCGGCACTGGAGGACTGCCTGGACCGGCTCGGCCCCACCCAGATCCCGGGGGCGCCGCCGACGGAGTGAACCGGCCGGGACGGACCGCCGGCCCGTCCCGGCCGGTTGCTCAGCGCCTTCGCCGCTCAGCGTGCCCCGTCTTCAGCGCGACCCGGCGAGGATCTCCTCGCGCAGGCGGTCGAAGCAGCCGTTGAGCAGCCGTGAGACGTGCATCTGCGAGATGCCGAGGTGCTGGGCGATCCGGCTCTGCGTCATCCCCAGGAAGAAGCGCAGGTAGAGGATGGTCCGCTCACGCTCGGGCAGCGCGCGCAGACAGGGCGCGGCGGCGACCCGGTCCACCACCGTGTCGAAGCCGGGGTCGCGGTCGCCGAGCGCGTCCTGGAGGGCGTAGCCCTCGGTGCCGGGCAGCTCGGCCTCCAGCGACAGCGCGGAGAAGCACTCGAGGGCCTCCACGCCGGTGCGGACCTCCTCCTCGGTGAGCTGCGCGTGGTCCGCGATCTCCGCGACCGTCGGCTCCCGGCCCTCGGTGACCTGCGCCAGCTCCTTCACCGCGTGCCGCACCCGGTTGCGCAGGTCCTGGACGCGGCGCGGCACGTGCAGGGTCCACATGTGGTCGCGGAAGTGCCGCTTGATCTCGCCGGTGATCGTCGGTACCGCGTACGCCTCGAAGGCGCGGCCACGCGTGGGGTCGTAGTGGTCGACGGCCTTGACCAGGCCGAGTGCCGCAACCTGGTAGAGGTCCTCCAGCGTTTCGCCGCGGCCCCGGAACCGGACGGCGATGCGCTCGGCCATCGGCAGCCATGCCTGGACCAGTTCGTCCTTCAGTGCCTGGCGTTCCGTGCCCTCGGGCGTGGAGGCCAGCCGGGTGAAGCCGGCGGTGGTGTCCGGGGCGTCGTCGTGCGGATGCGGTCGCGTTCTGACGGTGGGACGCATCGTGCGCGCCTCCCTCAGGGGTGTGCCGTGGGGACGGGCACCGTGGGAAAGCGCGCTCGGACCACGCAGAACTGCCGGAGCCGCCGCGCGGGAACCCGCGGAGGTGCCTCCGGTCCGAAGCACATCTGGTCTCGTTCCCCCGACCGGGTGGTTCGAAACACGTACGGGCGAACCGATGATCTTGCCGGTCGACGTGATGTGCGGCACGCCCGCCCGGGCGGCTTCGGGGAGCGCCTGGCGGATTACCGCTGGGCAGCGCTTGATCATCGATCAAAAGGGGCGATTGCCCTGGCCACAGCGCATTCCGCTCATTTGACAGTGTGCTGAGCACACGGATAGGAAGCAGCCCGGGAGCAGGCGAGAGGGCGGATTGTGTACGAGCCGAACGTGGTCGGGGACTGGCAGGAGTACGAGGAGCATGCCGGTCTGCGTCTGCGCGTCCACCGACTGGAGCGGGGCGAGCCGCCGCGCGGACGCGACGACGCCGCCGACGGACTGACCTACTTCCGGCTGCGCGTCACCGTGGAGAACCGCGGCGACCGGCCCCGCACCGTCCATCTGGAGGACGGTCAGATCGATGTGCGCACGGGCCCCGACGGGGAGAGCGCGTTCGTCGACTGGCGCAGCACCCAGTTCATCGAGGGCTTCGACGTCTACCCGCTGCGCCGGGCCACCGCCGTGCTGTACGCGGCCGGCCCCGAGGCGGCCCTCGGCCAGATCGACGTCCAGATCCAGCTGCGCGTCGACGACGAGTGGAGCGAGCGCCGGATGTGGACCGGCCGTATCGGCGCCCAGGGGGAGTCCGTCGCCGCCCCGGCCGGTGGCGCGGCACACGACGGGCTCGCCGACGGGCTCGCGCACCAGGTGAGCTGCTTCCTGCGCCGCCAGGCGGAGGAGGGCACCGCCTGACCCGGACGGGGATCAGTGCGGGATGCCGTCGATCAGCTCCCGGGCGCCCTGCCGCAGCAGGGTCACCGCGACCGAGGTGCCCAGCGTGGCCGGGTCCAGGGGGCCCGCCCACTCGTGGGCGTTGAGCCGGGTCTTGCCGTCGGGGGTGAACACACACGCGCGCAGCGACAGGTCGCCGGACCGCTCCGCGTGGGCGTAGCCGGCGATCGGGCTGTTGCAGTGCCCTTGCAGGACGTGCAGGAACATGCGCTCGGCCGTCGCCTCCCGGTGGGTCGCGGGGTCGCCGAGGGCGCTGACCGCCTCTATCAGGGCGGTGTCGCCCTCGCGGCACTGCAGGGCGAGGATGCCGGCGCCGATCGGCGGCATCATCGTCTCCGGCGACAGCACCTCGCTGATCACGTCCGTCCGGCCGATGCGTTCCAGGCCGGACACGGCGAGCAGCAGCGCGTCCGCCTCCCCGGCGGCCAGCTTCTCCAGCCGCCGGTTGGCGTTGCCCCGGAACGGCACGCACCGCAGCTGCGGATGGCTGGCGGCCAGCTGGGCGGCGCGGCGCACCGAGGAGGTCCCGATCCGCGTCCCGGCCGGCAGCTCGTCCAGGGTCAGTCCCCGAGGGTGCACCAGGGCGTCACGGATGTCGTCGCGCTTGAGGAACGCGGCGAACACGGTGCCCGCCGGCAGCGGACGGTCCGCCGGGACGTCCTTCACGCAGTGCACCGCGAGGTCCGCCTCACCGGCCAGCAGCGCGGCGTCGACCTCCTTGGTGAACGCGCCCTTGCCCTCCACCTTCGACAGGTCGCCCAGCCACTTGTCGCCGGTGGTCCGCACCGGCACCACCTCGGTGCGCACGCCGGGCTGCGCCGCGGCCAACTCGGCGCGCACCCGTTCCACTTGGGCCAGCGCCATGGGCGAGTCCCGGGAGACGATCCGGATCAGGCGGTGAGAGGGCATGCGGGACACGATAGACCCTCGCGCGGGCTCACCGGTCCACGTCCGGGAAGTACCGCACCTTGTGCACGGCGCGCGCCCCGAGCCGGTCGTAGAAGCGGATCGCGCCCTCGTTCCAGGCCGGGGGACGCCACTGTTCCGGCCGTCATGGGCGGCCGGCCCCCCGGTGGACCAGGGGGCCGGCTCCCTCGGACGGTGCTCAGGCGTAGGGATCGAAGGCGATGCCCGACGGTTTGGCCTCCGCCAGGTGGCCGGCGAACGAGGCGTCCTTGAGGCCGAAGTGTGCGCTGCCGAAGTCGTGGGAGCTCAACTTGTCGCGCAGGCCCGCCGGGTAGCCGTCCCAGCCCACCAGCGGCGGGTACTGCCAGGTGCCCCGGTGGTTCTCCGGCGGCTCGTCGTTGCCGTTCGCGAGCCGGAAGCAGTGGGTGCCGATGCCGTCCTTGTGGTAGACGACCTTCGCGTGCGTGCCCTCGAAGCGGACGGTGGAGGCGGCGTGCACGGTGAACGACCCGTGGTTGGACGTCGCCACGTACCGGACCTGGCCGCCCTGCACCCACACCACCACGTGCTCCCAGTCGTGCCGGTGCCCGCCGAGGCTGATGCCCGGCAGCGCCTGGTCCTTCTCGAAGTACAGGCCGTAGAGGTAGGCGCACCAGTCGTGGTCGCACTTGGCGCGCGAGTAGCTGTTGGTGTTCTCCAGGTCACCGGCGTCGCGGCAGTTGCCGTTGAGCGCGCCGGTCGGCTTCAGGCCGCCGTTGACCGTGCCGTCGGGGCCGATCGCGGCGGAGGAGTAGCAGCCGTCGGTGTCGTAGTCGAACGCCGGACGGTACGTCAGCTCCTCCTGGGTCGCGTTCTGCGGCAGCGCCGGGGGCGGCGCGGCGTGGGCCACGGTGGGGACGGCGAGCACGAGCGCCGCGGCACCGGCGAGTCCGGTGAGCCATCTCCTGCGGTGTGCCTTGAACGACGGTGACGCCACTGCGTCCTCCTCGAAGAATCCGAGTGCAGCCCAACGGCTGGGATGCAAAACGGAGTTCAGCTTCCCGGCTTATCGCGTCCATGCCAAGAGGAGGGGGTGTACTCGCGGTGAAGCCCGGCTCGACAGACGGGTGGGCGGGAGCCGGCCCGGGTCAGCCGGTGCCGTCGGGGACGTCCGCCGCCGACTCCTCGGGCGTGAGATCCGGCCGCAGCCGCAGCCAGGACGGCTGACGCAGCAGCCCCGAACGGGTCCGGGTGCTGTGCCGGACCTCGCCCACCAGCCGGGGCTCCACCCAGTGCGCGCCCGTGACCTGCGGCACCGGGTCGAAGGGGCAGCGGGGCGTCGCGATGTCCCGCAGCCGCGCCGCCAGATCGGCCCTCTCGGCCTCGCTCCAGCCGGTGCCCACACCGCCGACGTACCGCAGGGCCGTCCCGGCGCGCTGCCCCACCAGGAGGGCGCCGAAGGTTCCCGTCAGCCGGCCCCTGCCGGGCGACCATCCGCCGATCACCACGTCCACGCCCAGCATGTTGCGGATCTTGATCCAGTTCCGGGAACGCACACCGGGCTCGTAGGGCGAGTCCAGCCGCTTGCACACCAGCCCCTCCAGGCCGTGCTCCCGGGTGGCCGCCAGCGCCTGCGGGCCGTGTCCGACGAGCGCCGACGGCGTGGACCACGTGGGCCCCGTCAGTTCCAGGCCCTCCAGCTCGGCGCGACGCCGGACGTACGGAAGCCGCAGCAGCGCGCGCCCCGCCAGGTGCATCACGTCGAACAGCACCAGGTGCACCGGCGCCCGGGCCGCCAGCCGCTCCGCGCGCGCCGGCGCGTGCGCCAGTCCCATCCGCGACTGCAGCGCCTGGAAGTCGGCCCGCCCCCGCGCGTCGAGCGCCAGGATCTCCCCGTCCAGCACCGCGGGCGTCCCGCCGAGCGCCGTGCCCAGCGGCCGCAGCTCCGGATAGGCCCCGGTGATGTCCTCCCCCGAACGGGCCCGCAGCACCAGGCCGCCGTCCCCGGGCAGATACACCACGGCCCGTTGGCCGTCCTGCTTGGTCTCGTACGCCCACCGCGCGTCCTGCGAGGCGGACGGCAACCCGCCCGGGGTGGCGAGCATCGGTGCGATCAGGGGCAGCTCCACGGGTCACTTGTCGACGGCTCCGCCCGTGCGCACGCCCCCGGGCGGCTGGTTTCCCCTGAACGGGGCAGCCTCCGCCGCCACCGCGCTCACCGTCGTCGACCTCGGCGCCGCGACCGGCGCCGGCGAACGCACTCTCAGCGGTTCTCTTCCGCGCCGAGTCCGGCATGACCTCCCCCCAGTGGCGCACCCGGTCCCGCCTCCACCACGCCCTGCGCCTGCTCGCCGACGGCGCCCCCGTCACCGTCGTCGCGCACCGCTGCGGCTGGTCGTCGGCCGGCGCGTTCACCGGCATGTTCCGCCGGCCGTCCGGCCGCACGCCGGGGCAGCACCGGCGGCACGGGCAGCGCCACCCGTGACGGCGTCCGCCGAGGGGCGCCTGCCACCACGCCCCTACCGTCGAGTAATATCGCGCGCCCGTCCATCGGAGGAGGAACCGTGCCCCGGTCCGAACGCTCACCCCTGTTGCTCGCCGGCCTGCTGGCCGCGGCGGGCGCCGCCCACTTCGCCGTGCCGAGGAACTTCGACGCGATCGTGCCGCGTGCCCTGCCCGGCTCGCCCCGTGCCTGGACCTACGCCAGCGGCGCCGCCGAACTGGTGCTGGCGGCCGGGGTGGCGCTGCCGCGCACCCGGCGCGCCGCCGCGCTGGCCACGGCGGCGTTCTTCGTCGGCGTGTTCCCGGCCAACGTCAAGATGGCGCTGGACTGGCGCGAGCGCCCCGCCCCGCAGCGGGCGGCGGCCCTCGGCAGGCTGCCCCTGCAGGTGCCGCTCGTCCTGTGGGCCCGCGGGGTGGCCGAGCGGGCGGAGGGCCGGGCATGAGCCGCGTCCCGAAGGCCGGTGACCGCGTCGACGACTTCACGCTGCCCGACGAGACCGGCACTCCGCGCACCCTGACCACACTGCTCGCCGACGGCCCCGTCGTCCTGTTCTTCTACCCGGCCGCCCTCACCCCCGGCTGCACCGCTCAGGCCTGCCACTTCCGCGACCTCGCCGCGGAGTTCGCCGAGGCCGGCGCGCGGCCCGTCGGCATCAGCGGTGATTCCGTCGACCGGCAGCAGGAGTTCGCCGGACGGCACACCCTCGGCATGCCGCTGCTGTCCGACGTGGACGGCGCGGTGCGGGACCGGTTCGGGGTGTCACGGGGCTTCGCGCTGGCGCCGACCAAGCGGGCCACCTTCGTCATAGCCGAGGACCGCACCGTCCTGGAGGTGGTCCGCAGTGAGCTGCGCATGAACACCCACGCCGACCGGGCCCTCGCCGCGCTGCGCGCCCGCCGCGCAACCGGTTGACCCGCCCGCCCGCGTCCGCAACCGCCGGGCCGACGGGCCACCCGCGCCGCTGACTGTCGACCGCTGACCGCTGACCGCTGACCGCTGACCGCCGGGCGGCGGGACCCACCCGTCCCGGCGGTCCCGCCGACCGCTTGACGCCCAGCTCACCCAGGGCTGGGGCGGCCGGCGGACCGTCGTCGGCAAGACCCTCTGGGCCGAACGGGGGCGACCGCCGCCCCCGTGAACCGGTCGGCCGGACGCCGCGCGCGGCCCGGACGGCCGCGCCGGTCAGAAGTTGGAGATCACACTGGTGAGGACATCGCTGATGACCTTCGGGTCCTGCGCCTTGTAGGCCCGGCCCCCGCCGGCGGCGGCGATCTTCTCCAGCACCGTCCGGCCGCCGGCGTCCTGCTCGTCCGCCTCGGAACCGTAGGCGATGGTGAAGATCCGGATCTGTTCCTTCATGCCGTCGATCCGGGCGAGCACGTCGTCCAGCGTCGGCGTGTCCGGCACCCCCTCGTTGCGCCCGTCGGTGAGCAGCACGAGCGCGTTGATGGAGTCCGCCGCGTAGCCTCCGCGCAGGGTGGCCAGGGCCGCGTCGACCGTGCCGTACAGCCCGGTGGCGCCGTTCGGGACGAGCCCCTTCACCTCCTTGGTGAGCTGCTCGCGGCGGGACCCGCCGCCCGCCAGGCCGGCGGACATCGGCCCGATGGGCACCAGCGATTGGTAGTGGTGCTCGCCGTCGATGTTCGCCGCGTTGGAGAACCGCCACAGCCCGACCCGGTCGGCGTCCCCGAACCCGCCGAACAGCGCAGGCTCGGCCTCCTTCAGCAGTTCCATCTTGGTCCTGCCGGTGCCCGGCACCTTGTCCTCCATCGACAGCGAGGTGTCGATGACGACGAGTACGTTGGCGGGCCGGCGCAGCCGGGACCACGCCTGCTGGATCCGGTCCAGGACCGGCCCCTGCGGCGCGCGGTAGGGGGAGAGTTCGGTGTCGGGCAGGGCGCCGTTGTCCGTGGTGACCTCCGAGCCCGGCAGCCGGTCGTGGGTGCGGAAGCCGTAGGGCGCGAAGTACCGGTCGAACACGGCACGGGTGTGCAGATGGGCGAGGAAGTCCGCGGCCACCGTCTGCTTGGGCGCCGGCAGCCCGTTGAGGACGACGTACGGGTGGTCGCTCTCCGGATTGCTGTCCTTCGGGTACAGCGAGACCAGGGGAGTGGTCGGCGGGCTGGTGCGCGCGCACCCCCGGGTGCCGTCGGTGGAGTACGAGCCGCACGGGTAGCCCTGGTTGTAGGCGACGACCGCGGCCTCCTCCACCGTCACCGCGGATATGTAGTCCAGCGCCTCGTCCGAGCCGCCGTGGTCGTCGGCGGCGCGCAGGTTGGACAGGAACGTCAGCGTGTCGTCCCCGTAGTGCACCACCGACTTCTCGATGTCCCGCACCAGCGCCTGGTTGTCCGGGTCGTCGATGTCCTTGACGGACAGTTCGGCGCTGGTGCCGGTGCGGGCGTAGAACGCGCCGACGGTCGCGTTCAGCCCCGAAGTCGAGTAGTTCGGGTTGGTCTTGCCGAGCTTCAGGGCACCCCACTGCCGCTGGCCGCGCTCGGCCCAGAAGTTCTTCGGGTCCTGCGCCCACCGGGCGAGGTCCTTCCAGCCGATCCGCTGCTCCGGCCAGCCCAGCGCCTGGGCCATCTTCTTGGGCATGGCGATGGTCAGCGGGCTGGTCACGATCGGCTCGGCCGTCTCCGGCAGCACCTTCAGCGCCTGGGGCGTGGCCCGCGACCGGGCGAGGGCGAGCCAGTCGCGTCCGGCGGGCGACCACACGTCGGGCGTCGGCCCGTCGTCCTCCGACCAGCCCCGGGACAGCGCGCGCATCCCGGTTCCGGAGTTGACGCCGGCGACGACGACCTTCACACAGTGCCCGTCGCTCCTGCGGGCCCCGTACCCGGTGGCGGCGTCGCCGAGCGGCGTCGACAGGTCGACGGACGCCGCGATCCGCAGGGTGACGTCGGCCTGTGCCGCGGGACACGGGGCCAGCGCCGAGCCCGCCTTGGTGGTACGGACCCCGTCCTCGCCGTCGTCCGACCCGCCGGACGGCAGCAGGGCCAGGACGAGCGCGGTGACGGCCGCGGCGACCCCGAGCACGGTCGCGGTGGCCGACCGCCGCGAGCCGAACGGCCGGGACAGCAGCCGGAACGTCCCGCTCCCCGACGGCTTCGCCGGCCGGCGGCCGGGCCGCGGCCGGGGAGCCTCACCGTCCGCCGTCGGGGCCGCACCACCGGCGGCTGAGCCGGATGCGGTGCCGGGCGCGGCGCCGCCGGGGTGCAAGGGGATGCCGGGGGAGGCGGATGCCGCAGGGGACGTGGATGCGGTGGGGGAGGGGGATGCGGCGGCGCCGTCGGTCCGCGGTGTTCCGGCACGGGCGCCACGGGACCCGGTCCCGGCGCCCGGCGCCGCACCGGCGTCGTCCGCACGGGACCCGCCGCCGGCGGAGGCACCCCGGGGTCCGGTGCCGCGGGCGGGTTCGGTGCCGGCGTCGGCCGCGAACGGGCCGTCACCGACGGTCCGCGGTCCGGCGTCGGCCGGGGGCGGCGTCCCGTCGACCGGAGCGGGGGAAGAGCGGAACCCCGCGTCGCCCGTGCCCGCCGCGGGCCCGTGTCCCGTCGCACCGGCCGCCCCTGTGCCGCCCGTGCCGCCTGTGTCGCCGCCCGTGCCGCCGCCCGTGCCGCTCGCGACGGCCGTCGGCCGTACCGCCGCGTCGGGGAGCCGCACCGCGGGCGGCACCTCGTCCGTGACCTCGTTCCCGGCCTCGTTGCCCACCTCGTGCACGACCCCGGCCGGACGACGGTCCGTCGGTGCGCCGACCGGCGGTCTGTCTGCCACCTCGGCGAACGCGCCCACCGGTGTCCCGCCCCACGGGGTGAACAGGACCAGCGCCTGGCCCACTTCGCGCAGCACCGCCACGGCCACCAGCGCCGCGTGCTCGGCCGCCATCCGCTGCTTGCCGGCCGCGTCCGCGGCGTGCTTGCGCCCGTCCGCCTTGTCGCTGATGCCGCGGATCGTCAGGGTCTGCATCCGCGAGACATGCGCCGCCTGACTGACCCCCGCGCTCTCCATCTCGATCGCGACGGCGTCGCTGTAGTGGTGCGCGAGCTGTTCCTTGAGCGGCGAGCGCGGATCGTTGAGCACCACCTCGCCGGCCGCGATCGGCTTGTGGTGCACCCGGAACCCCGGCTCCTCGGCCACGCGCATCGCGCGCTGCATCAGCCAGTGCGGGGTCTCCCACACGCGGGGCCGGGCGAGGCTGACCCCCGGGTCGTGCTTCTCGCTGTGGTAGGCGTAGATGTGGGTGCCGATGACCACGTCGCCGATCTCGACGTCGTCCTTCAACGAGCCCGCGACGCCGACGAACAGCAGCGCCGCGGGGCGGAACATCGCCCGGGCCTGCTCGGTGATCACGGCCGCCGCGATGTTGCCCTGCCCGATCAGCGCGAGCGCGGCCCGCCACCCGGTACCGCGCAGCCGGCCGACGTCGAAGACGGTCCCCGCGTCGTTCTCCCGCTGTTCGACGTGCGCGAGATGCCGCAGCATTGCGTCGTACTCCAGACGCAGTGCGGTGAGGATTACCACGGTGGGACGAGAGTCTGTCACGTGATCGACCGGGCCTCTGCTTCGACTCCTTGACGCGCGAACTGGGGGACATACGGTAACCCCGTGGTGGCACAGGGGCAGCAAGTCCGCCGATTCCCATGACCGTTCAGCCGAAATCGTGATGACCTCGACCGGTGTGCGGCGACCGTGCGACGGTGCCCTGTCGCCATCGCGCCCGTCCGCTGCCACGATCTTCCCGGAGCGGTAATCCGACCACGACCCGCGGAGCGCGCATGACGACGGACCGGGAGACAGCCGAGGAACCGACCGCGCTGGATGTGAGACCGGCCGCCGGGCACATCGGCGCCGAGATCGGCGGCGTCGACCTGGCCGGCCCGCTCGACGACGCCACGGTCGCCGCGATCAGGGCGGCCGTGCTGCGCTGGAAGGTGGTCTTCTTCCGCGGCCAGGAACTCGACCACGCCGCTCACGTGGCGTTCGCCCGCCGGTTCGGCGAGCCGGTCGTGCTCGGCCGGCGCGGCGGCGCCTCACCGGCCGACGTCCCCGAGGTCGAGACCACCGCCGACCGGCTGGAACTCGGCGGCCGGTTCGGCATGGAACACGAGGAGTGGCTGCGCCGCCGCCGGCACACCCTGCTGCGCGGCTGGCACTGCGACCACGGCGCCCGCGTCGACCCGCCCGCGGCGACCGTCCTGCGCGCCGAGACCGTCCCCCCGTACGGTGGCGACACCACGTGGGCGAACCTGGCCGCCGCGTACGCCGGACTCTCCGAACCCGTACGGCGGTTCGTCGACGGGCTGCGCGCCGAGCACCGTCTCGGCGTCGGCTACCAGGCCCGAACCGGCGACGACGCCTACCTGCGCCACCTCCTCGACCACCAGGTCGCCTCCGTGCACCCGCTGGTGCGCATCCACCCGGAGACCGGCGAACGGATCCTGTACGTCAACGGCTACTACGTCGAGCAGATCGCCGGCCTGTCGCGCCCCGAGAGCCGGGCCGTGCTCGACATGCTGCTGGAACAGGCGGTGCGGCCCGAGTACACCGTCCGCTTCCGCTGGGAGCCGGGCTCCGTCGCCTTCTGGGACAACCGGGCCACCATCCACCTCGCCCCGGCCGACACCACCCGTCTCGACGCGCCCAGGATCATGCACCGGGTGATGCTCGCCGGGGACGTGCCGGTCGGGGTGGACGGCAGTCCCTCCGAGCCGCTCGTCGGCACCGCGCCGGGCCGCTGGTGACCGGCCCGGCGCACGCCGGGGGTCTCAGGCCGCCCGGATGCCGGGCGGCGGCTCCTCACCGACCGTGGGGCCGCTCCCGGCCAACGCGATCACGACCTCGTCCTCGACGGGCGGGTCCACCTCCTGCGCCCGGTTGCCCGTGGCGGCGTAGCAGCGCAGCCGCACCGACTCGGGGGAGACGTCCACGCGCAGGAAGGACTTGAAGAACGGCGGGCTGTACGTCGCGGAGCCCGGTGAGAACAGCTGCGCGTACATCTTGCGCACCGGCAGCCGGAACCGCCTGGCCCGGCCGGGCCGACGCCCGGTGCCCAACAGGCCGGCGACCAGCCGCGTCCGCCGCGTCACCCGCGCCCCGGGGGCCGGCGCGCGGCCCGGCCGGATGCCGAGCCGCTCCTCCACCACCGCCGTCGCCTCGTCCTCGCTGAGGGCGAGGAAGCGGCGCAGCCGCAGCCGGCGGGCGTAGAGGCGGCTGTAGAAGGCCAGGGAGTCCCCGCGCAGCGGATAGCAGCGGAAGTCGTCCTCGGCCACGCCGGCGACGTCGACGCGCGGGATGGTGTGCGTGGCGTGCGTGAAGGCCCCGCCGCCGCCCGAGACGACATACTGCAGGGTGCGTCCGTCCGGCAGCCGCACCGGATAGCGCTGGTAGTTGTGGATGTCGCCGCCGATCACCGCCACGTAGCGGTGCTCCGGCGCGCGCACGATGTCGTCGACGGTGCCGCCGCCCTCGACGGGGCACGGGTGGTGCTCGCCGTCGACGTACAGCGGCGAACCCGTGATCAGGATCTTGTGGCGGGGCCCCCGGGACACCTCGCGCAGCCACGCGCCCTGTTCGGCGTCGAGCGTGCCGAGCAGCCCGGTGTCGATGCCCACGATCCGCACCGGCCCCGCGTCGATCGCCCAGTACGGCCCTGGCTGGACGGCTCGCAGAACCGGCGCGGAGCGGACCCCCCGGGCCTCGGAGAGGCGTTCGCCGTCCCCGGGGCGTGGCCGGTGCCACAGCAGGGAGCGCAGCCAGGCGCGGGTGAGCGGCCGGGGCCGCGGCTCGGCGGGCAGCGGCGGCGCGTCGTCGCAGAAAACCCGCATGAAGGCGCCGAGGCCCTCGTACCAGTCGTGGTTGCCGGGGATCGCGTAGATCGGCGCCGGATAGTCCCGGTAGGGCCGGAAGAACTTGGTGTCGTAGTCGTCGGCGCTGCCCACCGGATAGATCACATCGCTGGCCACCACCGCGAAAGCGGAGCCCTCACCGGCCGTCAGGAGTCCGGGCACCACCGCGTACTGGGGCTCGCCACCCTCGCCGGGGTCGCCGATCACCATGAAGGAGAAGCGGTCCGGGTCGTCGCGGCGGATCACCTTGTCCGCGGGCGCCCCGGCCGCCGCCCGCTGTGCCACCCACCGGGACCGGATGCGGCCGGTGGGGTCACCGAACCAGGAGGCCAGCACGCCGTTGCGGGCGGCCCACAGCAGCCGCGGGTCGAGCCAGGAGATCTTCTCGACCCGCCCCGGCATCAGCCGCCGGTAGGTGCCCCGGTCGGCGGCGCCCCAGCCGGCGCCCGCCGCGGTGTCGCGCGAGGAGTCAGACATCGGTGCACCGTAACAACGCCGCCCGGCCGGCGACACGGCGGGTGACGATCTGACCTACCGTCACCGCCGTGTCCCCGACGCTTCGTTGCCTGCGTCGCCCGGGGCGATGCCGCCGCTCCCGCCGCTCTCACTCGAACCTGGCCGTGTCCCCCGCGCCCCGCCGTACGATCTCCGCCTCGCCGCCCGAGAAGTCGATGACGGTCGTCGGTTCGGTACCGCAGTCCCCGGAGTCCAGCACCGCGTCCAGCACGTGGTCGAGCCGGTCCTTGATCTCCCAGCCCTGGGTCATCGGCTCCTCCTCGCCGGGCAGCAGCAGCGTGCTGGACAGCAGCGGCTCGCCCAGCTCCGCGAGCAGCGCCTGGGTGACCACGTGGTCCGGGATGCGCACCCCGACGGTCTTCTTCTTGGGGTGCTGCAGCATCCGCGGCACCTCCTTCGTCGCGGGCAGGATGAAGGTGTAGCCGCCCGGCGTGGACGCCTTGATCGCCCGGAACACGTCGTTGTCCACCCGCACGAACTGCCCGAGCTGCGCGAAGTCCTGGCAGACGAGCGTGAAGTGGTGGCGGTCGTCGAGCTGGCGGATGGTCCGGATCCGGTCGATGCCGTCCCGGCTGCCGAGCCGGCAGCCCAGCGCGTAGCAGGAGTCCGTCGGGTACGCGACCAGGGCGTCCGCCCGGATGGCGGCCGCGACCTGGGAGAGGGTGCGCGGCTGGGGGTTGTCGGGGTGCACGTCGTAGTACTTCGCCATCCGCCGAGCTTATGCCCCGGGCCGGGCCAGGGGCGCCCGCGAGGGCACGCGTCCCGCGTTCGGGCAGGTGGCGACGGTCCCGGGCGGCGCCGACCGGTGAGGTAACGTCCCCGACCGACGGCCCGGAACCCACCCGGGACACCGCAAAGCCACTTTGGGACGGCCCCGAGCCCCCACGGGACGGCCCGGAGCCCCCACGGGACGGCCCGGAGCCCCCTCGGGACGGCCCGGAACCACCCGGGCCCCGTACCAGCGCCGAGGAAGCCCGGGCCGCGCACCAGCGTCGGGGGACCCCGGTTCCAGCCGTGCGCCGGGCCACCAACCCGGCTCCGCACCAGCGACACAGCGACTCCAACGACACAGCGACACCAGCGACGAGGAGAGACACCCACATGCCCGGCCGGGACGACACACCCCGCCCCACGGACGCCCCCTGGGCGGAGCAGCTCCTCGACCAGCTGCAGTCGGCCGACGGTGACGTCGAGAAGGTGGTCGGCTGGCTCGCCGCCACCGTCGAGGCGGCCGTCTCGCTGCGCGACGGCACCGGAACCCTCCTCGCCGGCCCCGGCCTCCCCGCCGAACCGGGCCTGGTCGCGGACGTCGCCGGCGGCCGCCTCGCCTCCGCCGCCTGGACGGACGGGGGCCGGCACCTGCGCCTGATCCGTCTCGACCAGCCGTCCCCGGGCCCGGCCGGCGTCCTTGCCGTCTCCCGCCCGGAGCCCTTCGACCGCCGGGCCTCCGACATCGTCGCCCGCACGGCCGCCGTCCTCGCACTGCTGCTGCGTCTTCGGGACACCGCCGCCACCGGCCGGCGCCTGGAGCGCGCCACCGCGGACCTGCGGCTCGCCGTCCTGCAGCTGCTCATGGTCGAGGACACCGTCGCCGCCCGCCGGGTCGCGGCCGGCTGCTGGCCCGGCCTCCTCGACACCGACACCGCATGCGTCTACGTCGTGGAGACCCGCCCCGAGCGCCGCGACCGGCTCGCGGCCGAGTGCCTGACCGCCACCGACGACCGAGCCCTGGTGGTGCGCTGCCCGGCGATGGACGGGCATGTCATCGTCGTGGCCGTCGACGACACCGTCGCCGCGCGCCTGCGGCCCCTGCTGGAGCGGCACCCCGGCACCTTCCTCGGCGGCAGCGCCCCGGTCGGCCTCGACCGCACCGCCACCGCCTACGGGCAGGCCGTCAGCGCCCTCGCGGTCGCCCGTCACCGCACCGACAGGGCGGCCGTCTACGCCGAACGCACCCGCCCCGAACGCCTGATGGACACCGCCGCCCTGCACGGCTGGACCGCCCGCCTGCTGCGCCCGCTCGACACCCTGCCGCACCACACCCGCGCCGAGCTCCTCGCCACCACCCGCCTCGGCCTGGAGTTCACCGCGGTCGGCACCGCCAAGGTCCTCGGCGTCAGCCGCAACACCGTGCGCGCCCGCATGGAACGCGTCGAGGGGCTGCTGCGTACCGACTTCACCGACCTCGCCGCGCGCGCCGCCGTCCACCTGGCCCTCAACACCCAGGCCGTCCGCCCCGCGGAGCCGCCCGCCTCCGACGCCCCCGCGCCGGACGGACTCGGCGCCCTGCTGGCCGGACCGGCCCTGCGCGTCTGGGCGAGCGACCTGCTCGCCCGCCTCGACACCGACGCCCGCGATCTGCGCCGGACGCTGCGCGCCTGGATCGCGGCCGGCGGCAACGCCGAACGCGCCGCCCGGCGGCTGCGCGTCCACCCCCAGACCGTGCGCGAGCACGTGCGCAGCGCCGAGCCCGTCCTGGAACGCCAGCTCCTCGCCGGCGGCCGGGACCTGTACGAGGTGGTCCTCGCCCACCTGGCCCTCGGGGAGCTCGACGGCCCCGGGCTGCCGGCGCCCTGACCGGCCCGGACGGCTCCGGGCCGAACGGGGCCTTCCGGGCGGATCTGTGCACGGGTGAGTCCCGCGCCCCGCCGAGTGGGCATCGCCACGATTCACAACCCGGCCACCCGCCCCGTATGTTCGATGCGTCGGGGCGCGACCGGGGCGGGGGACCGGTCGCGCCCCGACGCGGGTCAGCCCCGCAGCCGGACCGGGACCTCCTGCCAGCCGAAGGCGATGAACGACGGCACCTGCCTGAGTTCACCGCTCTCCAGGGCCAGTTCCGGGAACCTCTCGAACAGCGCGGGCAGCGCCGTCAGGGCCTCCATCCGGGCCAGCGGGGCACCGATGCACCGGTGCACGCCGATCCCGAACGCCAGGTGGTCGTCCGCGCCGCGCGCCGCGTCGAACACGTCCGCGTCCGCCCCGTAGTGCGCCGGGTCCAGACCGGCCGCCGCGTACGTCGTGATGATGGCGTCGCCGGCCGGGATCGTCACGTCGCCCACCATCAGGTCGGACACCGCGAACCGCAGCGGCAGCGAGGCGATCGACGGGTGCACCCGCAGCGTCTCGTCCACCACCGCGTCCCAGCCGAGTTCCCCGCGCCGCACCGCCGCCAGCTGCTCGGGCCGGCGCAGCAGCGCCACCACGGCGTTGCCTATCAGGTTCACGGTCGTCTCGAACCCGGCGCCGATGACCAGCAGCAGCGTGTACAGCAGCTCCTCGTCGCTCAGCCGGTCGCCGTCCTCGTCGCGCACCCGGATCAGCTCGGTGGTCATGTCGTCACCCGGGTGCTCCACCTTGTGGGCGATCAGCCCGCCCAGCACCGCGCCGATCTGCTCCTGCACGAACGCCGCGTGCTCCGGAGTCGGGTCCGAGGTGTCCATGATGGCCGCGATCAGCCGCGCGGTCGGCTCCCGCATCCCGTCGGGCACGCCGAAGAGTTCACAGATGATCCGCATCGGCAGCGGATGCGCGAACGCCGCCTTCAGGTCCGCGGCGGCCTCGCCCGCCTCCATCGCGTCCAGCAGCTCCGCCGTGATCGCCTCGACGCGCGGCCGCAGCGCCTCGGTGCGCCGCTGGGTGAAGCTCGGCGCGACCAGCCTGCGCAGCCGGGTGTGGTCCGCGCCGTACGTGGAGAGCATGTTGACCACGCCGACCCAGCCGAGGATCCACGCCCAGGACGGGTGTTCGCCGAGCTGCGGCCACAGCCGCCAGTGCCGGCGCGGGTCCTTGCTGACCCGCGGATCGAGGATCAGCCCCCTCAGCGTGTCGTACCCGGTGGGCGCCCACGCCGGGATGCCGCCGGGCAGCTCCACCGGAACGATCGGGCCGAGGGCGCGCAGCCGGGCGGTCTCGGCCGGGATGTCGGCGCCGAACGGGTCGAGGGCGATGCGGTCGGTCACGGTCACGACGGGACTCCTGGCTGGTCGGGGGTACGGGGGCTGAAGCGGACCGGCAGCGCGGTCAGCGACCGGTGGAACGGGCCGGGCCGCCAGTCGAGCCGCTCGCGCGGCAGAGCGGGATCGAGGTCGGGCAGCCACTGGGTGAGCCGTTCGATCGCCTCGGTGACGATCAGCAGCGTGTGCTGCCTGACCGGGCAGGCGTGCGGGCCGGCGCCCCAGGACAGGTGCGAGGCGTCGTGGGGGTGCCGGGCACCGGCGGACTGCGGGCCTGCGGGACGGGCCAGCGCCCCGAAGGACACCACCACCGGGATGGCGTCCCGCAGCCACACCCCGTGGAAGGCCATGGGCTCGCGGGCGTAGTAGACGCCGTAGTTGGTCAGCGGCGTCTCGTGGTGCAGCACCTCCACCACGGCGTCCATGACGGGCCGGGCGCCGCTGGTCAGCGTCGAGTAGTAGGCGGGGTTGCCGAGGATCCGCGACAGCGTGTTCGACAGCAGGTTCGCGGTCGGCTCGTAGCCGGCGCCGAGGGTGAGGAACACCTGCCAGGTGACCTCCTCGGCGGTCAGCCCCGCCGGATGGTCCAGCAGGCGGCTCGGCAGGTCGTCACCGCGCCGCGCGGTCTTGGCGGCGATCAGCTCCAGCACGTACCGGGCGTACTCCGCCTCGCCCTCGGCGGCCTGTGCGCCGCCCTCCATCATCCGCAACAGGCCCTCGTTGAGCCGGTCACCCTGGCTGTCCGGCAGCCCGAACAGGTCGTTGAAGACCAGCGCCATCAGCGGCCGCGCGAACTCCCCGACCAGGTCGGCCTCGCCCTTCGGCCCGATCCGCCCGACCAGCAGCCGCACCGCCCGGTGCACCCGGGCGCGCAGGTCGTACGGTTCGACCAGGTCGAACACGTCCAGCAGGGTGCGCCGGTAGCGGGTGTGCGCCGCGCCGTCGGCGAACAGGGCGTTGGGCCGCCACCGCATCATGCCGAGCACCGGCGCGTCCGCGGGCACGGTCGCCTCCCAGGCGCGCGGGTCGTGCGAGAACCGCCGCGTGTCGTGCAGCACCTCCAGCGCGGCCCGCCGCTCGGTGACGACGTAGGCGGGGATGCCCGGCGCGAGCTCCGCCCAGCCGACCGGGCCCTGGGCGCGCAGTGCCGCGTAGTGGCGTTCCGGGTCCACCGCGAACGCCTCCTCCCACAGCCGCACCGGCGCCGAGCGCGAGAAGTCGTCCCGGTCCGGGGGGTAGGGGGTCATCGGGCCTCCGCCGGGGCGCGGTCGATCAGGTGGTCCACCAGCGCGAGCAGCGCGTCGACGGACGAGTCGGCGTCCCGCGCGTCGCACGTCACCATCGGCGTCTGAGCCGTCAGGTCCAGCGCGCGCCGCAGCTGGTCGTCCCGGTAGTGCCGGGGCGCGTCGGGGAAGGCGTTGAAGGCCACCGCGTACGGCAGCCCGCTGTCCTCCACCAGCCCCAGCACGTCGAACGAGGCGTCGATACGACGGCTGTCCACCAGCACCAGCGCACCGAGCGCCCCGTAGGAGATGTCGTCCCACAGCGACCGGAACCGCTCCTGGCCGGGCGTTCCGAACAGATACAGCACGACCCCGCCGGGCAGACTGATCCGGCCGAAGTCGATGGCGACGGTCGTCGTGGACTTGTCCCGGACCCCGGCCAGGTCGTCGACCTGCGCGGACGCCTCCGTCAGCCGCTCCTCGGTGTGCAGCGGGCGGATCTCCGACACCGAGTCGATCAGGGTCGTCTTGCCCACCCCGAACGGCCCGGCGACCAGGATCTTCACCAGATCCCGGGCGCTGTCGGGGAGATGGACGCCGTCGGCGGTCCCGGTGGTGCCGGAGGGACGGGCGTCGGGGCTCGGGAACGAGTCGCTAGTGCTTGAGGGCGCGCAGGCCATCGGCCACTCTCTTCAGCAGGTCGGGTTCGAAGCGTTCGGCGGGCGGAATCGGCGCGCGGGCGAGGACCAGGTCCCGGTCGGCGAGACCGGCCGCCAGCACGCGCACCGCCGACACCGGCAGCCGCAGCAGTGCCGCCGCCTCCACCAGCGCCAGCGCACCGCCCTCCAGGACGTCGAGCAGGGCCAGTTCGGCAGCGGTCAGCCCGCCGGGGACCGGCGCCTCGCCGCGCGTCAGTACCGACAGCCGCTCCAGCTGGGGGCGGCTCGGCCGGGCCACACCGCCGGTCGACAGATAGGCGGGGACCAGGGGGCGCCCGGCCGGACGGCCGGTCATGCCGGCGGGATGTCGTCGGCTCCTCGGGGGGCGGCCACCATGGCCTTCTCGCCCAGCCGTGCCACCTGGGAGTGCACCCGGTGCGCCAGCAGGTCCAGCCGCACCTCGCCGTCGCCGTAGGCGGCGACACAGGTGCCGTGGTCGGTCGGCACGATCAGCACGTATCCGTGGTCCGACTCGATGACGATCTGGCGCACCTCGGCCCCCTCGGCGTCGGCGAACGCCGCCGCCGCCGTGCGGCAGGCGCCCTGCACGGTGCTGGTGATCGCGGCCACCCGCTCGGCCGACGGCTGCGACAGCGCGTCGGTGTAGCCGGTCACCAGTCCGTCCCGGGTGAGCATCACGGCGGCCACGACGTGCGGCACCTGCAGGATCGGCTCCAGCACCCATGCCGTGTCGCCCGCGTTGCGGCTGGTCATCGAGGTGCGCCCCCTTCGTGATCGTTCTCTTCGTGCTCGTCGTCGTGCATACGGTCGGCGACCGGGTCGGGGCCGCCGGCCCGGTGGTCCCAGGGCTCCGCCGCGGCGGGGGCCGAGGCGGCCGCCGCCATGGAGCGGGCCGCCTCGGTGCCCGCCTGCAGCGCGCCGAGCGCGGCGGCGGACTCCTCCGGACGGCGGGCGGGCCGACGCGGGGCCGGCGGGCGAGGGGCGGCGGGCGACGGCGCGGACCCGCCGCGGTCACGGCGGCGCCGCTGCGGCAGCCCCCCGGAGTCGGCGACCGGCAGGTGCTCGCCGGCCCCGGTGACCTCGTCGTCGGCGCCGTGGGCGTGGGCCGCCGACGCCGGCGCCGCCGCCGGCGCGGCGGTCGGCTCGGGGGCCCGGGTGGTGCGCGGGGCGCTGGCCGCCGGAGGACGCTCGACCGGGTCGATACGGCTGAGCAGATGGCTGTCGATGCGCAGCACCGCCCGCACCCCGCCGTACGGCGACGCCGACGACACGTCGACCCGCAGGTCGAACTGGCGGGTCAGCCGCCCGATCGCGGCCAGTCCCATGCGGGGCGGGTCGCCGAGGTCGGTCAGCAGGATCGGCTCGTCGCCTGCCACCAGCCGCCGGGCCCGCTCCCGCTCGTCCTCGGTCATCCCGAGGCCCGCGTCGTCGACCGTCACGCACACGCCGTGGTGGACGTGCTCCAGGCTCACCAGCACGTCGGTGTCCGGGGCGGAGTGCCGCAGCGCGTTGTCGAGCAGCTCGGCGACGATGATCGCGACGGGCTCCACCGCGTGCGAGACGAGGGCGGTGCCGGGTTCGAGGTGGTGGTGCACCTTGACCCGGTGGTAGCCGGCCAGCCTGGCCTGGCCGCCGGTCACCGCGTCGACGACGTGCGACTCCTCGCGGGCCAGGCCAACCCAGGCGCCGCAGACCACGGCGGCGACCTGCGCCCGCCGCAGCGACTGCTCGTTCTCGTGGTCGAGCCGGAACAGCGTCTGCGCCAACTCCGGGTCGTCGTAGCGCTGCTGCAGTCCCCGCAGGGCGTCCTGGAGCCGGTACAGCGCAGCCTGGATCTCCCGGGTGGCGCCCCGCATGCCGGCCTGCGCGGCCGCGTCCACCCGGGTGCGTTGCGCGACCACCTCGGCGCGCAGCGCCGCCAGTACGTCGTCCAGCGCGGCACCGAGGGGCGTCCCCGCCGTCAACGGTTGCAGGGGACCCGGCACGTCGAGGTGCGGGTGGGCGACCTGACGGACGGCGGCGGGTACCCGGCGCGACGCCAGGTGCTCGACCTCCGCCGTGGACGCCGCGACGGTTCCGTCGAGTTGGGTGCGCAGCGCGGCGATCTCCGCGCGCTGCCGGGCCTGTTGCCGCCGTGCCCGCAGCAGACCGCCGCCGAGGGCCAGCGCGGACAGGGTGCCGGCGGCGAGGCCGCCGACGGCGAGGTCCGGTAATTGGATCATCGATACGGTTCCAGAGGATCTTCCAGGAGCGGGGCTGCCGGGGGCGGGGCGCTGACGAGCACAGTACACACCGTCATCGAACGCTCTCGCACGGTCGAGCGATACTTCGCCCGGGATGCGCCCGCCTTCTGTTCACATCTGCGGCGAGTGACCGAATTGCCTTACGGCAACGAAGAGTTGGGGTGCCCGAAATCACTCGCCCCGTTGGCCGGAACGGTACCGTGCCACGCGTGGTCCCGTCACCGGCGTACGACCATCACATCGATCCCGGCCTCCGCTCGGGGACTCCGGTCACCCGGGGCGGTGAGTGGCGCCGTACGCGCGTACCGCCGGCCCGCCCCCGGCGTTGCCCCGGCATGGACAGAACCTCCCGCCTGCGCCGCCGCCCCTCGGCGCCGCCCCGGCCCCCACCGTCGTCGAACCGGGCCCCGCGGCATGGAGCCGTGCGCCGATCTACGCCGATCTCGTCCGCGAATGGCGCGCCCAGGGGCGCACCGTCCCCGGGCAACCGGACTTCCTGCCGGTCCTGTCCACGGGTCCCGGGCCCCGCGACCGCGTCGACGAGGGCGCGCCCGCCCGCACCCGTCGCTGACTCCGGGGGCGCGACAAGGGTGCGACGGGGTGCGCCGGGGGCGGGCGTCCGCCCGAACTCGTGCCGGACGCCGGGGCCGCGAGCGGCCCGTCCGGTCCTGCCCGGCGCCGGGGCCTGCCGGGCCGTCACGCCTCCAGCGGCGGTGTCAGCACGGCCAGGGTGCCGTTGGCGCGGCGCAGTGCGGCCTCCAGTCTCGTCGGCATGTGCAGCAGCCCGCTGCCGTCCGGCGGGACGAGCCACTCCAGGCTCCGGGTGGGCCGGTACGGCGGCGGCACGGCGATCCAGGCACCCCGGCCGGAGTGCCGCACCCCCGCCCCGACCCACAGGCTGCCGGGCTCGGGCGGCAGGAAGAAGCCGACCCGGCGCGCGGCGGTGTCGACCAACGTCGGCCCCGGCAGGGGCAGCGCGGGCTGCCACAGCAGATCCAGGGCGAGCAACCCCAGCCGGTCCGGGACGCTCAGCACGTCCCAGAACCGGCCCGCCGCCAGCAGGGCGATGCCCTGACCCTGGTCCCACTCCCGCTTGCAGGCCCGGGGATCCGTCGCCGCGGCGGCGAGCCACTCCACGCCGCGGTTCCACATCGCATCGCTCATGTCCGGCTCCGTGTCCGTCCGTGCGGCCGCCTGGCATATGCATGCTGGTAGATATTTCTACGTGGCGGAAGGGGTGGCGTGGCCTGGCGTTTCGCCCTGTTTCGTTCGATGCCCGCGCCCTTGTTCGGCCCGTGCCCCGCGGGGTACCCGTCCCGCGCTGCAGCCGACGACCAAGCGCACGCAGGGAGGAGGCCCGTATATGGCCACCGGTACCGAGACCGGCGATGTGATCGGCACCCGGGACAAGGACTACAACCTGATCTGGTACGTCGAGGCGTGCCTGGACAACGCGCTCCGCCTGGAGACGTACATCCAGGATGCCGAGCGCACCGACGACTCCGAGCTGGCGGACCTGTTCCGCAAGGCTCAGGCGGACAGCCGCAAGGGCGCGGAGCTGGGCAAGGATCTGCTGCGTTCCCGCCTCACCGGCTGACCCGCCGGTCGAGGACCCGGGCTCGTGCACGGGCCCGGGTCCTCGCACGTCCGGCCTCCGGGCGGGCCGCTGCGAACGGCCGAGCCACGGCCGGCCGTGCCGACCGCCTCCGGGGGGACAGGCCCCCCACCGTCCGCCAAGGCGGCCGGGCGGCGGGCCACGGCGTCCGGCCGTCGGTCAGCGCCACCACGACGTCCGGCCGAGGCCGCGCCCGCAGTGCCCGGTCGAACCCCGCGGGCAGATCCGGGTCTTCCGGGATGCGGGCGCGGGACGGGTGGCTCTAGGGTTCGCAGACGTGGCCACCTTGCTGATCGTCCATCACACTCCCTCTCCCCACTGCCAGGCGCTGTTCGAGGCGCTCCTCGCCGGCGCGAGCGCGCCGGAGATCGAGGACGTCCGCGTGGTGCGCCGGGCGGCCCTGGCCGCCACCGCCTCCGACGTCCTGGAAGCCGACGGGTACCTGCTGGCCACCCCCGCCAACCTCGGCTACATGTCGGGGGCGCTCAAGCACTTCTTCGACCAGGTCTACTACCCGTGTCTGGACACCACCCGCGGCCGGCCGTTCGGCTACTGCGTGCACGGCGGCAACGACGTGACCGGCGCGGTGCGTGGCATCGACGCCATCACGACCGGGCTGGGCTGGCGCCGCGCCGCCGAACCGGTCACGGTGACCGGGGCTCCCACCAAGGCGGACGTCGAGGCGTGCTGGGAGCTGGGGGCGGCGGTCGCCGCCGGCCTGATGGGCTGACCGGCCGGACCCCCGGTGCGGTCAGCCCATCAGGGGCAAGGACACCGTGCGTGCCGTCCCGTCGGGCCGCTGCTCGGTGTACGTGAGGCCGATCCGGCCGTAGCGGCGCTGCTCGGGATGGGTCTTCCAGCTCTGCGGCCGGTCCAGCCGCACCGTCACCGGATAGGCGTGGAAGGTACCGGCGGCGCAGTACGGGTCGCAGTCGTTGAGCCAGTTGACGCCGGTGGCCACCGCGACGTCGGCGTCCCACCGCTTCCACCGGAGCGAGGCGAGCCGACTGTTGCCGTCGCCGCAGGCGAGGACGAACTCGCCCGGCCGCACCCGTGGGTGCCCGAGGCAGTCGACGAGTACCGTCCGGCCCGCGGCGGAGGCCGCCACGCTCGGTGCCGTGGCCCGCGCCGCGGGAGCCTTCGGAGAGGCCGTCGCCGCGCCGAGGGAGGCGGCGAGCCCGAGCGCCGCGCAGAGGGCGACCGTCGATGTCCTGGTGTGTCCGCGCATGCGCCGCTCCCCGGCCGGTCCGATCAAGTGGGCCCGGCGGCCTTCCGGCCGTCGGCACCACACCCCTCGACGCTACGACGGCCCGGCGCTCGCGACCACTCGGACGGAGCAAGGCGGTCGGAAGGGTTACGCCCCCCTTTCCAATCTGGTAGTAAAGCTTCCTAACAATTGTCGAGCGGATGGAGTACCCCGTGGTGCACACCCCCCGCCGCACGGTCCTCGCCCTCATGGGCGCGCTGACCGTGACGCCGCTGCTCGCCGGCTCACCCGCGGCTGCGACCCACGCGTCGCCCGCCGCCGTCGGCCTGGACGACCCGGCCAAGAAGGAGATCGCCATGAAACTGGTGTCGAGCGCGGAGAACTCCTCGCTCGACTGGAAGGCCCAGTACGGCTACATCGAGGACATCGGTGACGGGCGCGGCTACACCGCCGGCATCATCGGCTTCTGCTCCGGCACCGGTGACATGCTCGACCTCGTCCAGCTCTACACCGACCGCGAACCGGGCAACGTCCTCGCCCGCTACCTTCCCGCCCTGCGGCGTGTCGACGGCACCGACTCGCATGCCGGCCTGGACCCGGACTTCCCGCGCGACTGGCGTCGGGCCGCCCGCGACACCGCGTTCCAACGCGCCCAGAACGACGAACGCGACCGGGTCTACTTCAACCCGGCCGTACGCCAGGGCAGGACGGACGGCCTGCGTGCCCTCGGCCAGTTCGCCTACTACGACGCGATCGTCATGCACGGCGACGGCGACGACCCGACCAGCTTCCGCAACATACGCCGACGGGCCCTGCGCACGGCGAAGCCGCCGGCCCGGGGCGGCGACGAGACGCGGTACCTCGACGCGTTCCTGGACGCGCGCGTATGGGCGATGCGGCAGGAAGAGGCCCACAGCGACACCAGCCGCGTCGACACGGCCCAGCGCGTCTTCCTGCGCAAGGGCAACCTCGACCTCGACCCGCCGCTGGACTGGAAGGTCTACGGCGACCGCTACCACATCGGCTGACGCCCCGGAGCGGTACCACCGCCGGAATCTCGCCCCGCGGTGGTACCGCACGGCCCCGCAGCCCTCCCCGGCGCTCTCCCAGCCGTTGCCCGGCGCTCTCCGGCGGCCTCCCACGTGCCCGGACAGGGGCCGCGGACGGCCGGTGAGTGGCCCGGCTCACATGGCCATCAGCGCCGCGCACCGACACCATGGTCCCGTTCACCGGCAGGCTGAAGGGATCCGTATGTTCCGCAAGGTGCTGGTCGCCAACCGAGGCGAGATCGCGATCCGGGCGTTCCGCGCGGGCTATGAGCTGGGCGCGCGCACCGTCGCCGTCTTCCCGCACGAGGACCGCAACTCGCTGCACCGGCTCAAGGCCGACGAGGCCCATGAGATCGGCGAGCCGGGACACCCCGTGCGCGCCTATCTCTCGGTCGACCAGATCGTCGGCGCGGCCCGCCGCGCCGGAGCCGACGCGATCTACCCGGGCTACGGCTTCCTGTCCGAGAACCCCGAGCTGGCCCGGGCCTGCGAGCAGGCCGGCATCACCTTCGTCGGGCCCGGCGCCGACACCCTCGAACTGACCGGCAACAAGGCCCGCGCGGTGGCCGCCGCCCGCGCCGCGGGCGTCCCGGTGCTCGGCTCGACCGCCCCCTCCACCGACGTCGACGAACTCGTCCGCGCCGCCGACGACATCGGCTTCCCGGTCTTCGTCAAGGCCGTCGCCGGCGGCGGCGGACGCGGCATGCGCCGCGTCGAGGACCCCGCCCAGCTGCGCGAGGCCATCGAGGCGGCGTCCCGCGAGGCGGCCTCCGCGTTCGGCGACCCCACCGTCTTCCTGGAGAAGGCGGTCGTCGATCCCCGTCACATCGAGGTGCAGATCCTCGCCGACGGCCAGGGCGGCGTCATCCATCTCTACGAACGCGACTGCTCCCTTCAGCGCCGCCACCAGAAGGTCATCGAGCTGGCGCCCGCCCCCAACCTCGACCCCGCCCTGCGGGACCGGATCTGCGCCGACGCCGTGCGCTTCGCCCGCGAGATCGGCTACCGCAACGCGGGCACCGTCGAGTTCCTCCTCGACCGCGACGGCAACCACGTCTTCATCGAGATGAACCCGCGCATCCAGGTCGAGCACACGGTCACCGAGGAGGTCACCGACGTCGACCTGGTCCAGGCCCAGCTGCGCATCGCCGCCGGGGAGACCCTCGCCGACCTCGGGCTGTCCCAGGAGACCGTCACCCTGCGCGGTGCCGCCCTGCAGTGCCGCATCACCACGGAGGACCCCGCCAACGGCTTCCGCCCGGACACCGGCCGCATCACCGCCTACCGGTCCCCGGGCGGCTCCGGCATCCGCCTCGACGGCGGCACCACCCATGCCGGCACCGAGATCAGCGCCCACTTCGACTCCATGCTGGTCAAGCTCACCTGCCGGGGCCGCGACTTCACCGCCGCGATCGGCCGCGCCCGGCGCGCCGTCGCCGAGTTCCGCATCCGGGGCGTGGCCACCAACATCCCCTTCCTGCAGGCGGTGCTGGACGACCCCGACTTCCGGGCCGGGCGCGTGACCACCTCCTTCATCGAGGAACGCCCGCACCTGCTGACCGCCCGCTCCTCCGCGGACCGCGGCACCAAGCTGCTCACCTACCTCGCCGACGTCACCGTCAACAAGCCGCACGGCGAGCGGCCCGACCTGATCGACCCGGCCACCAAGCTGCCCCCGCTGCCCGACGGCGAGCCGCCCGCCGGTTCCCGCCAGCGCCTGGTCAGCCTCGGCCCGGAGGGCTTCGCCCGCTGGCTGCGCGAGTCGCCGACCATCGGCGTCACCGACACCACCTTCCGCGACGCCCACCAGTCGCTGCTCGCCACCCGGGTGCGCACCAAGGACCTCCTCGCCGTCGCCCCGACCGTCGCCCGCACCCTGCCCGGACTGCTGTCCCTGGAGTGCTGGGGCGGCGCCACCTACGACGTCGCGCTGCGCTTCCTCGCCGAGGACCCCTGGGAACGGCTGGCCGCCCTGCGCGAGGCCGTGCCCAACCTGTGCCTGCAGATGCTGCTGCGCGGCCGCAACACCGTCGGCTACACCCCCTACCCGACCGAGGTCACCGACGCCTTCGTGCACGAGGCCGCGGCCACCGGGATCGATATCTTCCGCATCTTCGACGCCCTCAACGACGTCGACCAGATGCGCCCCGCCATCGACGCCGTAAGGGAGACCGGCACCGCCGTCGCCGAGGTCGCCCTGTGCTACACCTCCGACCTGTCCGACCCGGGGGAGCGGCTCTACACCCTCGACTACTACCTGCGGCTCGCCGAGCGGATCGTCGAGGCCGGCGCCCACGTCCTGGCCGTGAAGGACATGGCCGGACTGCTGCGCGCCCCCGCCGCCGCCACGCTGGTCTCCGCGCTGCGCCGCGAGTTCGACCTGCCGGTGCACCTGCACACCCATGACACCGCCGGCGGCCAGCTCGCCACCTACCTGGCCGCGATCCAGGCCGGCGCCGACGCCGTGGACGGTGCCGTCGCCTCCATGGCCGGCACCACCTCGCAGCCGTCGCTGTCGGCGATCGTCGCCGCCACCGACCACTCCGACCGCCCCACCGGCCTCGACCTCCAGGCCGTCGGCGACCTGGAGCCCTACTGGGAGAGCGTCCGCCGCATCTACGCGCCCTTCGAGGCGGGCCTCGCCTCCCCGACCGGCCGCGTCTACGACCACGAGATCCCCGGCGGTCAGCTGTCCAACCTGCGCACCCAGGCGGTCGCGCTCGGCCTCGGCGACCGCTTCGAGGAGATCGAGGCGATGTACGCCGCCGCCGACCGGATCCTCGGCCGCCTGGTGAAGGTCACCCCGTCCTCCAAGGTCGTCGGCGACCTCGCCCTGCACCTGGTGGGCGCCGGCGTGGAACCGGAGGACTTCGAGGCGACACCGGAGCGCTTCGACATCCCCGACTCCGTCGTCGGCTTCCTCCGCGGCGAGCTGGGCACCCCGCCCGGCGGCTGGCCCGAGCCGTTCCGCACCCGGGCCCTGCGCGGCCGCGCCGACACCCGGCCGATGCCGCAGCTGACCGCCGAGGACCGCGAAGGCCTCGACAAGGAACGCCGGGCCACCCTGAACCGCCTGCTGTTCCCCGGCCCCACCCGCGAGTTCGACACCCACCGCCAGGCCTACGGCGACACCAGCGTCCTTGACAGCAAGGACTTCTTCTACGGACTGCGCCCCGCCAAGGAGTACGCCGTCGACCTGGAGCCCGGCGTGCGCCTGCTGATCGAGCTGCAGGCCGTCGGCGAGGCCGACGCCCGCGGCATGCGCACCGTGATGTCCACCCTCAACGGCCAGCTCCGGCCCATCCAGGTCCGCGACCGGTCGGCCGCCACCGACGTTCCCGTGACCGAGAAGGCGGACCGCGCCAACGCCGGGCACGTGGCGGCGCCGTTCGCCGGCGTGGTCACCCTGTCGGTCGCCGAGGGCGACGAGGTCGACGCCGGCGCCACCGTCGCCACCATCGAGGCGATGAAGATGGAGGCCGCCATCACCGCACCCAAGGCCGGCCGCGTGGCCCGGCTCGCCATCAACCGCATCCAGCAGGTGGAGGGCGGCGACCTGCTCGTCGAACTGGCCTGACCGGCTCAGGTCTCACGAACGGGCGCGTACTGCTCGGCGTCCACGCCGAACGTCCAGGCCACGCCCTCCCTCGCGGTACGGACCGTGGGCGGCACCCGCAGCCAGTAGGTGCGGTGGGTGCCGTCCGGCTCCGGCGTGGAGTTGACCACCTCCACCATCACCACCGGTTCGTCGCCCTCCAGGTCGATCCGCCACAGGACACCGGTCTCGTCCCGGTGCACCGGACGCGCCCCCGAGTCCGCCAGATATCGCTCGTAGCCGTAGAACTCCAGCATCACCCGGCGCAGTTCGGCGTTCTCCTCCTCCCGGATGCGGCGCGGGGTCAGCGTCCGAAGCTCCGCCAGGAACGCCGCCGGCACCGGCATGCCCCGCCAGGCGTGCAGGGCGAAACCGTCGGAATAGGCCAGCGCCGGGCCGTCGCCCCGGTCCAGCCGTCCCGCCTCGTCCCGGTGCAGGGTGACCGGGCGCTCGCACACCACGGCCACCTTCGCGAACGGCCACCACCAGCCCGCGCTGCGGCACACCTCCGCCAGCCCGTCGAGCGACGACCCCTCGGTGGGGAAGGCCGCAAGCCACGGCGCGTCGTGCTGACCCAGCACCGCGTCCAGCAGCACCAGCCGCACCTCGGCCGAGCCGTCCGCACCGGCCTCCTCCAGCACCCCCGCGCGGATCCGGTCCACCAGCGCCTGCGTGAGGTCCCACAGTCTGCCGCCGGTCGCCGACCAGTGCGCGGCCCAGCCCTCGGCGCCCAACTCCTCGTGCAGCCGCCGCCGCTCCCGCACCCAGGGCGCGCTGCGCACCGCCTCCCGCACCCCGGGGCCCGGGTCCACCAGGGCCCGCACCAGCGCCACCCCCTCCCGGGGCGAGGCCGCCCACACCACCCGCTCCGGCTCGGCCAGCCCGGCGTTGCGGTACGCCAGTCGGATGCCGGCCTCCGCCCGCGCCCGGTCGGCCGGCGCCGTCGAGGCCGCCCACCCGCGCCACCGCGCGACCGCGTCCAGGTCCGTCCCCCGCTGTACGTCCGCCACCCGCGTCACCATCGTCGCCTCACCCTCGATCCGCCTCTGTCCGCCTCTGTCCGTCACCCGCGACACCGTGCTGCCGGGCCTCAGTCCGCCACGATCCGCACCGAACCCGGCACGTACTCCCGCTGCCGGATCACCCGGTACCACCCCTTGGGCAGGGCGATCGCCGCGTGCTCCTCGTGCACCACCCGGCCGCCCTTGGGCAGGCGCAGCAGCATCGGCCCCAACGGCCCCGGTTCGCGCACCAGAACGCCCGGCCCGACCACCGCGTGGGCATGGCCCGTCACCTCGCCGAGCGCCAGCACCAGCCGGCCCCGACCGTCCCGCGGCTCCCCCGGAGCCCCCGCGACATGAGGCGGAACCGCCTCCTCGGCCACGGGCACGATCAGCACATCTCCCTGCCGGTACATCGGCGCTCCCCTCGACGGCGGCACACGACGCACCGCCTCCACACCGCGACCGTACGACCCGCCACTGACAACGCCCCCCGAAAGCCGCCCCGCCGCCGCGCGTTGTCAGTGGCGGTTGGTAGAACTGCGGCATCACACCGCATCCCGATCAGGAGCAGCCCCCATGACCCTCGGCGACCACCTGCAGTCCCTGCACGGGCTGCCCGCGTACACGTTCCCCGCACCGAAGGCGACGAAGGCCGACCGGCTCCCGGAACCGGCCTCCGTCGCCTGGCGCGTCACCAGCGACGTGTACGACGCCGACGAGCCGTGGGAGCAGGCCTTCGCCCGGTTCCTCGGCACCGTCGACCCCACCGGCGTCCGCGCCCTGATCGTCGGCGCGTGGCAGGAGGCCTACGACACCGACTCCTCCTCCGTGATCGAGGCGCTGCTCGCCGCCCGCGACCGGCTGCCCGCCCTGCGGGCGCTGTTCCTCGGCGACATGGGCTCCGAGGAGTGCGAGATCTCCTGGATCAACCAGACCGACGTCACCCCCCTGCTGTCGGGCTTTCCCGACCTGGAGGAGTTCGGCGTGCGCGGCGGGTCCGGGCTGGAGTTCCCCGCCCTGCGCCACGAGTCGCTGCGCACCCTGACCGTCGAGACCGGCGGACTGCCCGCGGCGGCGGTACGCGGCATCGGCGCCAGCGACCTGCCCGCCCTCGTCCACCTCGACCTGTGGCTGGGCACCCCCGACTACGGCGGCGACAGCGAGATCGCCGACCTGGAGCCCGTCCTGTCCGGCGCCCGCCTGCCCAGCCTGCGCCATCTCGCCCTGCGCAACAGCGAGATGCAGGACGCCGTCGCCGCGGCCCTCGCCGCCGCGCCCGTGGTGGCCCGGCTCGAGACGCTCGACGTGTCCATGGGCGTCCTGACCGACGACGGCGCCGCCGCGCTGCTCGGCGGGCAGCCGCTGACCCACCTGAAGAAGCTCGACCTGCACCACCACTACGTCTCCGAGCCCTTGCTGGAGCGCCTGCGGCAGACCCTGGAACCCGCGGGTGTCGAGCTGGACCTCGACCGCGCCGACGCCGACTGGGACGAGGACGACGACGGCACCGTGTGGCGCTACGTCGCGGTGGGCGAGTGACCCGCCGTGCCCGACGCACCCCCCGCGCGGCCACGGCGCACTGAAGGCTCCGGCGGCCGCACTCCCGCCCGCTCGGCCCGCCCGGCGGCCCGCTTCGCGGTGGTCGGCAACCCCGGCAACCGCCGGGTCGCGCTGTTCGCCGACGCCGTGCGCACCGCCGGACTGTCCGCGCCACGCGTCGTCGCCTGGGCGGACGTCCTTGCCGCCGGCGGCGCCGACTTCGCGCCCGAGGAGATCGTCCGGCTCGACTCCCCGGGCGAGGACGCCCACGTCGACCGGCTGCTGCGCGGCACCGACGATCCCACCCGGGTCGAGGGCTCGGCCCGCTGGTACGCCGCGTTCACCGCCGCGCTGGGTGACCTGCGCGGCGGCGTCCGCCTCGACGACCCTGCCGACCTCGCCGTGCTGTTCGACAAGCGCCGCTGCCACGCCGTGCTGCGCGAGGCCGGCGTGCCCGTCCCCGCGTCGCCCACCTCGGGGGCCGACGCGGCCCCGGTGCGCGGCTGGGACGACGTCCGCGCGCTGATGCGCGAGCACCGGATGCCCCGGCTGTTCGTGAAGCTCGCCCACGGCTCCTCCGCCTCCGGGGTGCTCGCGGTGGAGTCGGCCGGCGGTGGCCGGATTCGCGCCACCACCTCCGTCGAACTCGCCCCCGACGGACGCCTGTTCAACTCGCTGCGGATCCGGCGGTACGACGACGAACGGAACATCGCGGCCATCGTGGACACCCTCGCCCCCGACGGCCTCCACCTGGAGCGCTGGCTGCCCAAGGCCGCACAGCGCGGCCGGGCGGCCGACCTGCGGGTCGTCGTGACCGCCGGACGCGCCACGCACGCCGTCGTGCGCACCAGCGCCTCCCCGATCACCAACCTCCACCTGGGCGGCCGGCGCGGCGACCTCGGCGAGGCCCGCGCCGCCCTGTCCGCGGCGGGAGCCCCCTGGACGGACGTCCTGGCCGTCTGCGAACACGCCGCGGCCTGCTTCCCGCACACCCTGAGCGTCGGCGTCGACCTGCTGCCCGCCGTGGGCTGGGGCCGCGTCGCGGTCGGTGAGGTCAACGCCTTCGGAGACCTGCTGCCCCGGCTGACCGGCCTGCCCGGCAGCGGCGCCGAGGGCCGGGACACCTACGCGGCACAGGTCGCCGCCGCGCTGCGCCGCCACGCGCCCGCCCACCACGAGCAGCACGGACACCGCTCCGACCGGCACGACCAGCACGACCAGCACGACCGGCACGACCGGCACGACCTGCACGACCTGCACGACCGGCACCATGACAGAACGGACCCCCATGCGATCGCCTGAACCGGACCCGGCGGCACCGGACATGCCCCTGCCGGACCCGTGCCCGGACCCGGACCGGCCCGACATGAACCGGATCGTAGGCAGCCACGACCTGCTGCTCGTCACCCTCGACACCCTGCGCCACGACGTCGCCGCCGAACTGGCCGCCGCCGGCCGCATCCCCCACCTCGCCCGTCATCTCCCCGGCGGCCGCTGGTCGCGGCGGCACGCCCCCGGCAGCTTCACCTACGCCTCCCACCAGGCGATCTTCGCGGGCTTCCTGCCCACCCCAGCCGCCCCGGGCCCGCACCCCAGACTGTTCGCCGCACGGTTCGCGGGCAGCGAGACCACCGCCGACGGCACCTATGTCTACGACACCCCCGACCTGGTCTCCGGCCTAGCCGCGGCCGGCTACCACACGGTGTGCATCGGGGGAGTGGGCTTCTTCAACAAGCGCGGCCCGCTCGGCTCAGTCCTGCCCGGACTCTTCCAGGAGTCCCACTGGGAGCCGGAGTTCGGCGTCACCTCGCCCACCTCCTTCGAGGCCCAGGTCGCCCGCGCCGAACAGGTCGTGCGGGAACTCCCCGCCGAACGGCGCCTCTTCCTCTTCGTGAACGTCTCGGCACTGCACCAGCCCAACTGGTTCCACCTGCCCGGCGCCACCCGCGAGGCCGGCGACACCCGGGAGACCCACGCGGCCGCGCTGGAGTACGTCGACCGGCACATCGGGCGCCTCTTCGCCGCCGCGAGCAGCAGACGCCCCTGCTTCGCCATCGTCTGTTCCGACCACGGCACCGCCTACGGCGACGACGGCTACACCGGCCACCGGCTCGGCCACCCCTGCGTGTGGACCGTGCCCTACGCGCACTTCCTCCTCCACCCCGAGCACCGCACCACCGCCGAGGCCACCCGATGACGCCCACCGTCTCCCCCTACCAGCAGTACGTCTACGCCTACCCGCACAAGACGGCCTACCGCCCGCTGCCGGACCGGCCGTCGCTGCGCAGCCTGTGGGCGGGGGAGCCCAAGGACGCCCTCTCGCTCTACGCGCACATCCCGTTCTGCGAGGTCCGCTGCGGCTTCTGCAACCTCTTCACCCGGATCGGCGCCCCGGAGGGCCTGACCACCGCCTATCTCGACGCACTGGAACGCCAGGCGACCGCCGTCCGGGAGGCCCTCGGCGACAGCGCCGAGGTGCGGTTCGCCACCGCCGCGTTCGGCGGCGGCACCCCCACCTTCCTCACGGCGGCCGAACTGGAGCGGCTGTGCGACCTCGCCGAGCACCGCATGGGCGCCGACCTGCGCGCGATCCCGCTCTCCGTGGAGGCCTCGCCCGCCACGGCCACCGCCGACCGCCTGGCCGTCCTGGCCGAGCGCGGCACCACCCGGCTCAGCATCGGCGTGCAGAGCTTCGTCGACTCCGAGGCCCGCGCCGCCGTACGCCCGCAGCGCCGCGCCGACGTGGAGGCCGCCCTCGGCCGCGTCCGTGATACCGGCATCCCGGTACTGAACATGGACCTGATCTACGGCATCGACGGCCAGACCGACGCCACCTGGCTGCACTCCCTGGACGCCGCCCTGGCCTGGCACCCGGAGGAGCTGTACCTCTACCCGCTCTACGTCCGCCCCCTCACCGGTCTGGGCCGGCGCGGGCCGGCCGCCCCGGACCCCGCCTGGGACGCACAGCGCCTGCGCCTGTACCGCCTCGGCCGCGACCACCTCCTCGCCCACGGCTACGTCCAGCACTCGATGCGCATGTTCCGCCGCGCCGACGCCCCGGCCGAGGGCCCCGACGACTACGCCTGCCAGACCGACGGCATGATCGGCCTGGGCTGCGGCGCCCGCTCGTACACCCGGCACCTGCACTACAGCTTCGACTACGCCGTCGGCATGTCCGAGATACGCGGCATCATCGACGACTACGTCTCCCGCCCCGCCGCCGACTTCGCCCGCGCCGAACACGGCCGGCGGATCGACGGGCACGAGGCGCGCCGCCGCCACCTCCTGCAGTCCCTGCTGCAGGCGCAGGGACTGCCCGTCGACGACTACCGCACCCGCTTCGGCAAGCTGCCCCACGACGACTTCGGCACCGAACTCGACCGGTTCGCCGACCGCGGCTGGCTGACCGGGGACGGCGCCCACCTCCGGCTCACCCCCGAGGGCCTGGCCCACTCCGACGCGATCGGCCCCGAGCTGTTCTCCGCGGCCGTACGGGCCGCCATGGCCCAGTACGAACGGAAGTAGGCCGTACCGCGATGGACCTCACCCTGCTCTACCGGGGCCCGCTGGCCTCCTGCGACTACGACTGCCCGTACTGCCCCTTCGCCAAGCGGCGCGACAGCACCGGGCAACTGCGCGCCGACCGCGCCGCCCTGGAGCGCTTCACCGACTGGGCCGCCGGCCAGACCGGCGACCGCCTGTCGATCCTGTTCACCCCCTGGGGCGAGGGACTGGTCCGCTCCTGGTACCGGCGGGCGCTGGTGCGGCTGTCCCACCTGCCGCACATCGCGCGGGTGGCGATCCAGACCAACCTCAGCTGCCGCACCGACTGGCTCGCCGGCGCCGACCGCGACACCCTCGCCCTGTGGTGCACCTACCACCCCGGGCAGACCCCGCACGACCGCTTCCTGGCCAAGGCCCAGGACCTCGCCGGTCAGGGCGTCCGCTTCAGCGTCGGGATCGTCGGCCTGCCCGAACACCTCGATGCCGCCCGCCGGTTGCGCGCCGAGCTGCCCGACCACGTCTACCTGTGGGTGAACGCCGCCGAGGGCCGCGCCTACGACGACGAGGAGGCCGCCCGCTGGACGGCCCTCGACCCGCTGTTCCCCTACAGCCGCCACCCCCACCGCAGCGCCGGACTGCCCTGCCGCACCGGCGAGTCGGTGCTCTCGGTCGACGGCGAGGGCACCGTCCGCCGCTGCCACTTCGTCCGCGCCGAACTCGGCAACCTCTACGACGGCTCCTACCGCGCGGCGCTGCGCCCGCGCGCCTGCCCGCTGGCGGTCTGCGACTGCCACATCGGCTACGTCCACCTGGAGACCCTGCCGCTGTACGACGTCTTCGCGGGCGGCGTCCTGGAACGCGTACCGGCGACCACGCCCCCGGTGCTCCGGGCACACCGGATCGCCGGGTCGTCCACGTCGGCCCGGTGACGGTCTTGGCGCCGCCGGTCGACCACGGCGCGCCGCGAACCCGGCGACGGACGTGCGGGGTCCGAAGGCCCCTCACCGACAGCGAGGAAGGCCCCTCACCGACAGCGAGATCGGCGCCTGCTCAGAGCCGCGCCAGCAAGCCGGTGACCTGTTCGCGCACCACCGGGCGGACGCCGCCGGAGAGCGCGCCGAGGCCGGTGCCGGCCAGCGCACCGAGCACCGCGGCGGGGTCAACATCGTCGCAGGCGACGTTCCCCGTGTGGACCTCGTAGCCGTCGCGGACGGCGACCCGGAGCCGGCGCCCCCCGTCCTCGGCGTGCACGGCGGCGGCGACGACCACCGGCGGCGGGCCGCCCACCTCGCCGGGCTCCTTGTGGTAGGCGTCGGCCAGGGGCGCGCGCCAGCGCAGGCACAACAGCACGGGACGCTTCGCGACCACCTCGGCGAGGTCCGTGTCGTAGACGCCGTTCTGGTCCAGGACGGTCGCCCGGGCGTCGAGGACCAGTGCCGGGGGCAGCAGACAGCGCAGGGAGCTGCCCACGATGTTGCCGCCGACGGTGGCCGTGCGGCGGACGGCGCCCGTGCCCACCGTGCCGGCCGCCCGGCGCAGCACCGCGGGCACCCGCTCGTCCACCTCGCTCAGCAGCGCGGCGGACCCCAGTTCCTCCGGCCCGACCACGGTGGCCTCCGGCACCTGACGCAGCGACATCACCTGCTGGGGGAACCCCTCCCGCTGGAAGGACGCCCACAGCAGCGTCGCGCCGCCGATCGGCACCACCCCCTGGGCGACGTACTCCCGGACTTCCGACACGGACGTTGGCACACGCAACAGCACGGCAGCCGACCTGCTTTCCCGGAGGGTGCGCGGTGGGGGCGCGACACATGATCAGTGGCACCCGCATTCTCCCCGCGCGGGCAGGGGCGCATACAGAGGTCACGGCATCACATGCACGCCCCGGGTGCGCGGGGCGCGGACGGACGGCCGTGCGCCGGGCGGGAAGCACCCGCCCGGCGGGCGTCGGCCGGCCGGCGCCGGGACGCTGCCCGGCGTCACGCCCGGAGGGGGCCGGCCATCTCGACGATGTCGTCGGCTGCCACGTCGTGCAGCCGGATGGCCAGGTCCTCCAGGGCGCGGCTGGCCGCGAGTTCGTCACCGACCTCGGGGATCGGCCGGTCGATCGGATTGCGCCGCGCCGTGCCCCGGCCGGTGAGGGCGGCGGTGTCGCGGGTGCTCAGCACGGCACGCGCCCGCGTGTCGTCGCCGTCCTCGGTGATGTAGATCTGCACGGTCCACTGCTTGGCTTCCACTGTCATCGCCTCCGTGAGCGTTTCCCCCACCTACAGGCTGCGACCGCGCCGGTGACGCGTCCAGTGCCGACCGGCCCTGTCCGGTTCCGCATGCCCGCACGGTGACGGACGGCGGTCAGCGGTTCACGGTCAGCGGCACGGTGTCCACGGTGACGGGCCTGCCGTCCTCGGGGGAGAGGTAGTACGCCGTCAGCAGTCCGGCCCCGCTGCGGGCGGCCCGGTACGGGAACCGCACGTCGAAGGTGCCGCGCGTCCCGGTGCCGGACGTGGCCATGACCCGTACGTCGGCGGCCACCCGGCCGGAGACGTCCGTGACCTTCAGCCGGAACTCGGCCTCGAAGGTGTTGGCGCTGCCCCGCACCCGCACCGGCGTGCCGACGCTCTGCCCGATGAGCGGCGACTCGATCAGCACGGCCGGTGAGACGTCCTCGAAGTCGGCCCGTCCGACGGGGTGGTTGAGCAGGATGCCCTCGCCGCCGAAGGCCGTGACGGGCTTGCCGTCGAGCCGGAAGCTCACCTTGTCGATCGTCGGGTAGCGGGTGACCGTGAACACCACCTGGGCGAGGCGTGCCCGCATCGACAGGGTGCCGCCACCGTCGTCGTAGCGTCCGGAGAGGTCCACGGTCGCCACCCGGTCGTGGACCGCGATCGAGCGCAGGGCCGTGCCCGAGGGGATGGCGGTGGTACGGCCGTTGTGGCGCTCGTAGCCGCTGGGCCCGGCGAGCAGGGCGCGCAGGGCACCGGCCGCGGTGGCCGGCGTGGTCACCGTGCGCGGCGCGGCCGAGACGTGTTCGCCGTGCAGGAAGTACACCGCCGTGGCGACCCGAGCGGGGGCGGGCGTGGCGGGGCGGCTCGTCGACGGTGACGCCGTCCCGGTGCGCGGGCGGCTGCTTGCGGTTGCGGAGGGTGAGGGGACACCGGTCGTGGCGGGGGAGGGCGAGCGGGACGCCTTCGGGGGGCCGGTCGGTGACGTGCTCCCCCCGGAGGAGGAGTCGCAGGCCGTGAGGGACGCCAGCGGCAAGGCCGCCAGCGCCGAGACCAGAACGAAGAAGACGCGCCCTCGAGGGCGCGGAGCCGGTTTGTCGCCAGTCATGGCAGCCTCCTCCGACCCTTCCAGCGAACTCCGTCGGCCGCCCGTCCGCCAGGGCCGAACGGCCCTTCCCGCGATTTGGCGCACCGGCCCGACGAGGTGATTGGATCTACGGGGCGGGGGCGTCGGCCCTTCGCCGCGGAAAACAGAACGACGACAACGAGAAAGCTGGGAACGGGGAACATGCGAAGGACCATGACCGGTGCCGCCCTGCTCGTCACGGCGGCCGTGCTGCTGACCGGTTGCGGCAGCGGGGACGGCGACGGCAAGGACGACAGGACCGAGGCGGCCGCCACCGCGGCCGAAAGCCCGTCGAAGCAGGCCGCTCCCGGGGGCGCGACCCACGAGGTGACCCTGGAGGTCACCGGCGAGGGATCGACGCAGATCATGTACCACGCCGAGAGCGACGGCTTCGACCAGCAGCAACTGCCCTGGTCCAAGACGGAGACCGTGGAACTCACGCCCGCCGAACAGAAGCTGGGCTACCTCCTCAGCATCGTCCCCGGCTCGGTGAAGGCCGCGGACGGGACGTTGAGCGCCGCCCCCTGTGTCATCAAGGTCGACGGCAAGCAGGTCGCCGACAACGACGGGGGCAAGGACCCCAAGGGCTGCAACTACACCCTGAAGTAGCCGCTCCCCCCGGGGACCCGGGGATCAGCCGGTGCGCAGCCGGGCGGCCGCCGTGCTCCAGGCGGTGGTGACCGCCCGGTGCGCCTGGACGGTCCGGGCGCACCGGTCCCCGGACAAGGTCACCGGCGCGCCCGCGTGCGCGTGCAGCCGGGGCCGCCGCAGCGGAGAGCTGAGCAGCCCCGTCCACTGCCGGACCGGCCCGCCGGAAAGCAGCCGGCGGGCGCCCGCCTGCCCCAGCGGGATCACGGCCGCCCCGGTCTCCTCGGTGAGCCGGGCCAGACCGCTGCGGAAGGCGCCGGGCGCGCTCTCGGCGGAGCCTGCCCGGTGAGGGAGGCCGCCCTCCGGGTAGATCAGCAGGACCCGTCCCCGCTCCAGCGCGCGCACGGCGAGCCGCAGCGCCTGCGCCGCCCGTCGGTCGTGCCGGTGGACCGGGATGTGGCCCTCCCGGGACAGCAGGCCGCGCAGCACCGGTATCCGCCACAGCCCGGCCGCCGCCATCACCGTGGGACGGACGCCGAGGCGGTGCAGTGCGGCGAGCACCACGGCGGGGTCGGCAAGGGAGGTGTGGTTCGCGGCGACGATGCTGCCCGGCGCGAAGGCCGCCCCGGCATCGGCGGTGACGGTCAGCCGACCGGCGGCCGGGACGAGCGTGTGGGCGAGACGGGCGAGCATGGTTCTCTCCTGGCAGGGCGGACGGGGCCGAGGACGTGACCGACATCGTCCGCGGTCCGGCGGCGGGCCCGCCTGAGTACGCGTACTCGGTTCCGCCCCGGTACCGCACGCGGAGCGTGCCCCCAGGGCGCTGGTCCGCCGGCCTCCCGGGCGCTGGACCCCTGGCACCGGGGGCCGACGAGCGGCCCCTGCGCCGCATCCGGCCGCCCGGCTCGCCCGCCCGCACACCGACCGGCTCGCCCGCCCGCACACCGGTCGGCCGGCTCGCCCGTACGGCGGCGCCGGGTCGTCCGTCCACCCGAGCGGGTCAGTTCCGCCCGGCCGTCGAAGCCGGGTCGCCGTCCACCGGAACCGGGCCGATCGGCCGGTGTGCCGGCGCCTACCGCTCCGCCCACGTCCTGCCCTGCCGCGCGCAGGAGCACCCGCCGCACCGGCCGGCCCGCACCGCCGCCCACGGCCCCCCCCCGGGGCGCATCCGCGCAGGTCCGGCCCGGACAGGCGCCCGCACGGCGGGTGCGCCGGGTGAGGGCACCGGATGTAGGGTGTGCGTTCGAGATCTTGACGGGTTCCCACCGGGACGGACACGGCGAACGGCGTCGCGGCGGGCGGTGAGGGGACGGCAGTGGCGGGACTGGCACAACGGGTGCGGCTGTGGGCGCCGGCGCTGCTGGCCACGCACCCGGCCCGAGCGGTCGTGATGGCCTTCGCCCTGGTCACACTCCTCGGCGCGGCCCTGCTGACCCTGCCGGTGTCCTCCGCCGACGGCACCGCGACGGGCTTCGTCACCGCGCTGTTCACCTCCACCTCCGCGGTCTGCGTCACCGGTCTCGCGGTCGTGGACACCGGCGGCTACTGGAGCGGTTTCGGCCAGGGCGTCATCCTCGCGCTCATCCAGGTCGGCGGCTTCGGCATCATGACGATGGCGTCCCTGCTGGCCCTGCTGGTCTCCGGACGGCTGCGGCTGCGCATGCAGCTCACCGCGCAGGCGGAGACCAAGAGCCTCGGCATCGGCGACGTACGCCGCGTGCTGCTCGGCGTCGCCCGCATCACCGTCGTCGTCGAACTCGCCGTCGCCGCCCTGCTCGCCCTGCGCTTCCGCTTCGGCTACGGCGAGGGCATCGGCAGGGCCGTCTACCTCGGCTGCTTCCACGCCGTGTCGGCGTTCAACAACGCGGGCTTCGGGCTGTTCCCCGACAGCCTGACCCGCTACTCCCAGGATCCCTGGGTCTGCCTTCCGGTGGCGGCCGCCGTGATCCTCGGCGGCCTCGGCTTCCCCGTCCTGCTGGAGATACTGCGCCACCGCCGGCGGCGGCGCACCACCGGCCGCCGCAACTGGTCCCTGCTCACCAAGCTCACCCTCATCACCACGGTCGTCCTGCTGCTCGCCGGCACGGCCCTCACCTGTCTGCTGGAATGGTCCAACCCGGGCACCCTCGGCGCGCACAGCGTGCCCGGCAAGATCCTCGACGGCTTCTTCCACTCGGCGATGAGCCGCACGGCCGGGTTCAACGCGGTCGACATCGGGGCGATGCACGCCTCGACCCTGCTGATGACCAGCGTGCTGATGTTCATCGGCGGTGGCAGCGCCGGAACCGCCGGTGGCATCAAGGTGACCACGTTCGCGGTGCTGGCCGCCGCCATGCTCGCCGAGGTGCGCGGCGAACCCACCTCCTCCATGCTGGGCCGCCGCCTCGCTCCCCACACCCTGCGCCAGGCGCTGACCGTGGCCCTGCTCGGCGTCGGCATCGTGATCGGGGCCTCGCTCGCCCTGCTCACCCTCACCCACGAGACGACGGAGGCGGTGCTGTTCGAGGTGGTCTCCGCGTTCGGGACGGTGGGCATGTCCACCGGCATCACCGCCGGCCTGCCCGTCTCCGGGGACCTGCTGCTGACCGTCCTGATGTTCGTCGGCCGTCTCGGCCCCATCACCCTGGTGTCGGCGCTGGCGCTGCGTGAACGCACGCGCCGCTACGAACTGCCCGAGGAGCGACCCGTCATTGGTTAACTACCTGCACTCCCTGCGCCAGCGGCGGCGCAAGCGTCTCTCCGACACCTACAGCCGGGTCACCGGCGACCAGCGGGTCGCGGTCATCGGTCTCGGCCGCTTCGGCTACTCGCTGGCCAGCGAACTGATGCGCCGCGGCTGGGACGTGCTCGGTCTGGACACCGACGCCCGGCTGGTCCAGAAGTACAGCGACAGCCTCACCCACGCCGCCGTCGCCGACTCCACCGACATGGAGACCCTGCGCCAGCTCGGCGTCCACGAGTTCACCAGCGCCGTCGTGTGCATCGGCACCGACGTCGAGGCGTCCATCCTGGTCAGCAGCAATTTGCTGGAGGCCGAGGTGCCCAACATCTGGGCCAAGGCCGTCAGCCGTCAGCACGGCCAGATCCTCGAGCGCCTCGGTGTCCACCATGTCGTGCTGCCCGAGCACGAGATGGGCGAACGCGTCGCCCACCTCGTCACCGGCCGGATGCTCGACTTCATCGAGTTCGACGACGACTACGCCCTGGTGAAGACCGTCGCCCCCGACATCGCCACCGGCGTCCCCCTCGACCACAGCCAGGTCCGCAGCCGCTACGGCATCACCGTGGTCGGCATCAAGCGCCCCGGTGAGGACTTCACGTACGCCACCGCCGAGACGGTCGTCCAGAAGGGCGACGTCATCATCGTCACCGGCAAGACCCATGCGGTCGAGGCCTTCGCCGAGCTCGCCTGACAGCGCCTGACAGTGAGGATGTGGCGTGGTGCCCGGTGAGCGGACCGAACCCGCCCCGCCTGCCCCAGGCGGAGCCGGGAACAGCACGCCGAGCCCGAGCCCAGCCCGGAGTCGCTGTCGCGAGGCGGCGGCTCCGTCGCCACCGCCTCGGATCACGTGAGAGTCGTCGCCGGTCGCCGACCCGGTCGAGCCGGCCCTGTCACCCGGTGGTCCGCGACGCCGCGTCCCGCTCCGCGCCCGCCGGAACGGGGGGAACGAGAGCGGCCGACGGCCCCGCCTGCGGCGGCTCCTCGGACGCCTCCTCCAGATGGCGCGCGCTGGGATCGCCCGGCCCGCCGGCCGGCGCCCCCGCACCGGTGGACAGCCACGACCAGGCGCACAGCGCCAGGGCCACCGCGGCCGCCGTGGCGAGCACCCGGACGACCCGCCGGGCCCGGGCCGGACCGTCCAGCTCCCGCCAAGCCGGAGCCGGCCGCGGGCCCTCCGGCACCCACAGACTGCCGACCGCGTCCACCGTGGGCCCCTTCGGCTGCCGGTCCTCGCCCCCGGCCGCCCGGCGGGCGCGCTCCCGCGCCGAGAGCTCCCTCGGGGCGGAGTCACGAATGGCGTCCTCGGTGTCCGCGAGGAACTTCAGCCACACGTCCTCCGCGCCGGCTCTTGCGCCGTCCGGACCCTCGGGGGTCGCGTCGTCCCCCGGCCGTCGGATCGTCACGGTCCTCACCTCTCCCTGTGCGTCGGCCCGCCCGGACCACGCCCGTGCGGCCCGTCCTCGCCGTCGGCTTCCAGCCGGACGAACGGGACGGCCCGGCCCGCCGCGCGGTACGACTCCTCGCCGCCGGCCGGCAGCCCCATGAAAGCGCACAGCCGGCGGGCCGTCCGCGGATGACGGCGCGCGTAGTCGGCCATGATGGCCGCACCCTCCTCGGACGGCAGGAAGTGGGCGGTGACGGCGTGGCGCCGGTTGCCGAGCTGGATGAGCGTCTTCGGCTGCGCGCGCAGGTTCCGGTACCAGGCGGCCTTCGGGCCGAAACCGGAGGCGACCGTCCAGCTCGGACCGGCCGGATCGTGGGAGACCACCTCCACCACCGTCATCCGCCCGAGGCCGGTGACCCGGCCCGTGTGGTGCAGCAGGAGCAGCCGCTTCCCGAAGAGAGGTCCCAGTCCCACGCGGAAGAACAGGATCGGCGCCCGGAAGAACAGGCGACGCCAGCCGGTGGGCGGCCGCAGCCGCAAGGACGGGATCTGTCTGTCTGCCATGGTCGCCTTCCGCGGGTCGGGAACACCGGGTGTCGGACTCGATTGGGTAAAGGACCGGGAGGGAGGCCCACCGCACCCGGGCAACCTTTGCATAGTCTAAAGGTGGGGGAGGGGCGCCTGCGAGGGCAAGGGGCGGCTCTCGGACGCCGCGACACGGCTGGAGCACGCGTGATCGACAAGAGGACGCCGTCCACCGGGACCGTGTTGTCCTGGATGCCGGCGGTGGTGATGGCGCTCGTGGCCGTCGCGGACGTCGTGGCGGGCCCCGGGGTGGGCTTCCTGCCGCTGGTCTCGCTCGGGCCGGCCTTCGCCGGACTGGTCGGCGGCTGGCGCCGTACCGCGGTCTTCGGCCTCGCGGCCATGGTGCTGTGCGCCGCGCTCGGCTGGTACGACCGGCTCTTCGAGGAGCGCCGGGGCTACTCCGCGGTGGCCTCGGTCGCCGGCGTCACCGGAGTGGGCATCGCGGCAGCCGTGATGCGCTCGCGCCGCGAGGGCGAACTGGCCAGCATGCGCTCCATCGCGGAGGTCGCCCAGCGGGTCCTGCTGCGCCCCGTGCCGCTGACCGCGGGGCCGCTGCAGGCGGCCGTCTCGTACACCTCGGCGGTCGCCGAGGCGCGCATCGGCGGTGACCTGTACGAAGTGGTCGCCTCCCCGCACGGTATCCGCGTCATCGTCGGCGATGTGCAGGGCAAGGGACTGGCGGCCGTGGAGACGGCCGCCGTCGTCCTCGGCGCCTTCCGCGAGGCGGCCCACGACGAACCCGATCTGGTGGGGCTCGGCGAGCGCCTGGAGCGCAGTGTGGCCCGCGAACTGGAGGGCGAGAAGTTCGTCACTGCCATCCTCGCCCAGATCGGCACCCGAGAGGAGGCGGTTTTCCTCAACTACGGTCACCCCGCCCCCCTGCTGGTCCGCCGGGACGGCGGCGTGCAGTTCCCGCAGCCGCCCGCCTTCACCCTGCCGCTGGGCCTCGGCGCACACGCCGGAGACGCCCCCGAGCCCTACCGCGTGCGGTTCGCCCCCGGCGAACAACTGCTGCTGTACACCGACGGCGTCACCGAGGCCCGCGACGAAGAGGGCCGGTTCTATCCGCTGGGGGAGCGGTCCCATCTGCTCAAGGATCCCGATGCGCACCGGGCCCTGGAGGCCCTGCGCACGGACATCGCCCAGCACACCGGCGGCCCGCCGCACGACGACGCCGCGATGCTCCTGCTGCGCTACCACGGGCACGGCGCGGGCGAGGGGAGGGAAAATCCGTTCCCACCGCGTGAGTCGTCGGGCGAGGCGGCGCGGTAGAAAGGACACATGCCGGAGCGCGAGACCCCCGCGGGGGCGATGGACGATGTCGATGCGGTGACCCGTGCGGTGCTGACCGCGTCGCGGCTGCTGGTGGCCGTGTCGGCCCGCTCGCTGGCCGCGGTCGAGGACCGGGTCACGCTGCCGCAGTTCCGGATGCTGGTCGTGCTGTCCACGCGCGGCGCCACCAAGCTGGTCGCGCTCGCGGAGCTGCTGCAGGTGGCGCCGTCGACCGCGATGCGGATGGTCGACCGGCTGATCGCGGCCGGCCTGGCGGACCGGCACCAGAACCCCGACAACCGCCGCGAGACACTGCTGCAGCTCACCGACGAGGGCCGCCGCACGGTCGAGGACGTCACCGCCCGGCGCCGCACCGAGATCGCCGCGATCGTCGAGCGGCTCAGCCCCACCCAGCGCCTCGCCCTCATCGAGGCCCTGGCCGCCTTCAACGAGGCCGGCGGCGAGCCCCTCGCCTTCGGGACCGACGACGCGGGGCCGCCTCCGCTGGGGTGGGCCGTGGACGTGCCGGTGTCCCGCGACGTGTGACACGGGGCCTCGCGGTGTGCGGGACGCGCTCCGGCGACGCATGACCGTGGCCCTGCGGTCCCCGGGCCTGCCGTCGGCCCGGGGACCGCACGGCCACGGCCCGCTCACACCGCGGCGCTGGGGACGGCCGCGGTGTGCACCGCGCGCAGGGCGCTCTGATGGCTGAGCCAGCCCACCGGCTTGTCCCGGTCCGCGGCGAGCACCGGGACCCCGGTGCCCGGCGCCGAGAGCAGGACGTGCAGGGCCTGGGCGAGCGGCTGGTCCTCGGTCACCGGCGCGGGCGGCTGCGCCAGCGCCCCGACAGATGACGGCGCCCCGTCCGGCTGCTCCGCCAGCGCCTCGGCGACCGCCTGCGCGGACACCACCCCGACATACGCCCCGGCGCCGTCCACCACCGGCAGCGCGCCGTGCCCCGAGCGGCTCAGCAGGTCGGCCGCGTCGACCAGGGCGAGTGACGCGGGCAGGGGCGCCGGCAGCGGCTCCATCGCGGACCCGACGTGCTGCGCCCCGAGCCGGGCCCCCTGCGCGGGGCCCTCCAGGTCGACGCCGCGCCGGCGCAGCTTGAGCGTGTAGATGGTGTCGCCGGACAGCAGCCGACTGGTCGCGGTCGCCAGCACGATCGCCAGCATCAGCGGCAGGATGATCGAGTACTCCCCGGTGAGCTCGAAGAGGATCACCACGGCGGTGATCGGCGCGCGGGACGCCCCCGCGAAGACGGCCCCCATCCCGACCAGGGCGTACGCCCCCACCGCACCCGCGGTGCCGGGCAGCAGGTCGTGAACGCCGATGCCGTACGCCGAGCCCAGCATCGCCCCGATGAACAGGCTCGGCGCGAAGACCCCGCCGGAGCCCCCGATGCCGATCGTCAAGCTGGTCGCCAACGCCTTCCCGGCCAGCAGCACCAGCAGGAACCCGATCGCGTACCCGCCCTCGGTGGCCTTCTCCAGCACCGGGTAGCCGACGCCGTACATCTCGGGCAGCGTCAGCAGCACCACGCCGAGCGCCAGCCCGCCGACCGCGGGCCGCAGCCACTCGGGACCGCGCCACAGCCAGTCGCAGGCGTCCTCGATCAGGTACAGGAACCGCGAGAAGCCCACCCCGACCACCGCGGCGACCACTCCGAGCAGGGCGAAGAGCCCGTACTGGGCGAGGTGGTCGACGTGGAAGTCGGGCAGGTCCAGGAACGCGACGTCGCCGAAGGCGGCCCGGCCGATCACGCTCGCGGTGACACTGGCCAGCACCGTCGCGCCGAACGCCTCCGCGCTGAAGGTGCTCAGGATCAGCTCCATGGCGAAGAACACGCCGGCCAGCGGCGCGTTGAAGGTGGCGGCGATGCCGCCCGCCGCGCCGCAGGCGACCAGAAGCTTCAGCCGGCCCTCGGCCGCCTTCGTCACCCGGCCCAGCGTGGAGCCGAGAGCCGAGCCGATCTGCACGATGGGGCCTTCGCGTCCCACCGAGCCGCCCGAGCCGATGGTCAGGGCGGAGGCGAGCGTCTTGACGACCGCGACCTTCGGGCTGATCCGCCCGCCGCGCTGGGCCACCGCCAGCATCACCTCCGGCACGCCGTGCCCGCGCGCCTCCCGGGCGAAGCGCTGCACCAGCGGGCCGTACAGCAGGCCGCCGAGCACCGGGGCCAGCAGGACGAAGTACGGGCCCAGCCACGGGACGTGCGGATGGCCGGCGCCCGGCACGGCCGCGTAGTCCTCGTGGCCGGAGAACAGACGGGTGAAGGCCGTGATGCACCACCGGAACACGATGGAGCCCACACCGGCGCCCGCGCCGATCGTCACGGCCAGTGCCATCAGGCCCCATGGCTTGGAGCGGAGCCCGGGCATCGCGGGCCCGGCCGACTTGATGGTGCGCATCTCCTTTGCCTCCCTCACGTTTGCATTATGCAAAACGTGTCAAGTCGCACGGCCGCCGGGGTCCGGTCCGGCCGTCTGTGAGCGCTCTTTTTGCACTGTGCAACAATTGAGTCATGGTCACGGCAAGCGCGTCGGGGGAGCATCGGTACATGGCGGACGCGTCCGAAGAGCGGCGTACCAGGTCGGCGGGGCCCGGGCTGGGGCCCTGGGACTGTCCGCAGCCGCCCGGACGCGCGCGTGGGCGGACGGCGCCGGTGGTCGTGCACCAGCCGTCCGGTGCCGGAGGCCGCCAGGTGTCGGTCGGTGGCCGGCCGGTGGGCGTGGCGTGGAGTTTGTCGGACGTGCTCGGCGTGGTGCGGCGGATCGGAATCGCCCTGAACCACGAGGAGGCCGCGACCACCCCCCTCATCGAGTGGCGCGGCGGCGGCACCACCGCCTGGCCCCGTCCCCGCCCCGCACCCCCGGCGGAGCCGACCGCGGCCCCGTGACCACGGCCCGCGGGGCCGGCAAGAGATCACCGCTCGTCGAAGCCGCCCGGCCGCTGCGCCGGCGTCTGACTGGGCACATCCCGACACACCGGCGACTCCGGCGGGGCGGTGGGCGTGCGTCGGCAGCCGCTGCGAGACGGGCTGCGCGCGGAGTGATCCGAGCCTCACCGCCCTTCCCGGCGCTCGGCCGCCGCCCGTCCGGCACGCGCCGGACACCCCGTGCCGGCACCGTGGCTCTCAGCCGCGGCGGCCCGCTGCTGGGCGCCATCGGTCAGGGCCGCGGCCGTCCGCGGCGCGGCGCCCTGCTTTTCTCTGCGAGACCGAGCCTGGCTCTCAGCCGTGGCGATCCGCCGCTGGAGCCGTCGGTGAGGACCGCGGCCGCCCTCGGCGCGGCGCCCTGCTCTCCTGCGAGACCGGCCGTCGGCCGACGAGCAGCGTCGCCCGCGGCCGGCGTACGACACATCCCGGCCCCCCGGGCGGGAGCGCCGGTGTGGCACGGGCGTCACAGCCCGGGGCGACGCCCCGAGCGGCACTGGTCCGGCCGCCCTCTCCCCGCTCAGCGGGGCGGGGGCGCCGGCCTCGCGCGCCCGGAGCGCTGGGGCTGCGTACCCGGCGCCGCGAACAGCGGGCCGAACTCGTCGGGCAGGCAGCCGCGGAGGTCCGCCTCCAGGCCGCTGTCCTCGTCGGTGACCCGGGACAGCACGGTCTGCGACAGGAACAGGGCCTGCTCCGGTGTGCCGCCCGCCGGCCCTGCGACCTCGGCCAGCAGATCGGTCAGCCGGTTCGCCTGACCGCGCCCGGAACCCCCGCCGGCCACCAGGGCGACGTGCTCGTGCGCCGGCACGGCCTGGCGCAGGTGCTCCCGCCGCCGGTCGTCGAGACGCCGGCTGAGCGCCGCGAGCACGAGGTGCACGGCCGCGTCGGCCGCCTCGGTGTCGTCCAGTCGGGCCCGCGTCGACACGTCCTCGACCAGTTGCTCATGGCTGATCATGTTGCCTCCCGCTGGTGCGGCCGGGGCGGGCGGGCAGGCCCGCGCCCGGTCCCCTGGGACTCCGTCGCGTCGAGTGCCCCGCTGACGGACATGAACCGCGGAAATGGTGGCAATCCGGGCAAGACCCGACGCCCGAGGAAGCGGAAGAGGGAACACCACGCAGGGGCGGGGCGGACCACGACCCCTTCATCGGACAGCTTCAGGCACGGGCCCGCCTCGACAGCCGGGGCAGCGCCGAGGCCGCGCCCCGGGTCACGCCGGAGACCCCTCGGCGAGCGCATCCCCCTCCTCGCCGACCGGCCGGCTCGCCGCCCAGCTGCCAGGCGAGATCGGGAAGCACCTGCGCCGTGTCGCGTCCGCGCCGGACCAGGCGGCGACAGGCGACCGGCGTCCGGCGTCCGGATGGACCGCACAACGTTCCTCGACCGTGTCGCCCGACGGGCGGGCGAGGACCGGACCCGGACCCGGGCCGCTCACGAGGCTCGTGCCGTCATGGAACTCGCCGACGAGGCCACCCGGGGCGGCCTGACCGACAAGCTCCGCAAAGCGCTGGACGACGAGCTCGCCCGCACCCTGTTCCCCGACGGCTCCCACGCGGCTGTCTCAGCTCCGGGGGCTCCGGCGGCCCCACCTGACGCCCGACGGCGGCCGGGGCGCCCGGCCCCGGCCGGTCGTCGCCTCGCGCCGCGGGGTTCACCACCCGCGTCGGCGGCCGTGACGGCGCGGACGACCTCCGGAGGGATCAGCTCTCGTCGTCGGTGTCCGAGCGGGCCTTCGCCGCCCGCCGCAGCCGGTGATGGCGCGCCGGGGCCGACGCCTGCTGGGTGACCGCGTCGCCGACCATCGTCCGCACGACGTCCGTCAGCCGGTGCAGGGCGTGGTGCCGTGCGGGACCCGCGCCGGGATCCTCGCGCAGTTCCTTCAGCAGCGCCCAGCACAGCACCATCATGACCACCACGAACGGCAGCGCCACCAGGATCGTCGCCGTCTGCAGCGAACTCAGACCGCCCACCACCAGCAGCACCGCCGCCACCGCCGCCATCAGCACGCCCCACATCACGACCAGCCAGGACGGTGGATGCAGCGCGCCCCGGCTGGTCAGGGAACCCATCACCAGCGACGCGGAGTCGGCGCTGGTGATGAAGTAGGTCATCACCAGGACCATCGCGACGAACGACGTGACCGTCCCGATCGGCAGTGCGTCCAGCATCGCGAACAGCGACGCCTCCGCACCGCTCTCCACCGCGCCCGCCAGGTCCGCCTCCCCGGTCGACTGAATCCGCAGCGCCGAACCGCCCATCACGCAGAACCAGATGACGGTCGCGCCGCTCGGCACGAGCAGCACCCCGATGAGGAACTCGCGGATGGACCGGCCGTGCGAGATCCGGGCGATGAACGTCCCCACGAACGGCGCCCACGACAGCCACCACGCCCAGTAGAAGATCGTCCACGCGCCCAGCCACTCCTGGTCGGAGAAGGCCCCGGTGCGCGTGGCCATGGGCAGCAGGTTCTCCAGATAGCCGCCGACGGACGCCGGGATGGTGTCCAGGATGTAGACGGTCGGACCGAGCAGGAAGACGAACACCATCAGCCCCGCCGCGAGCACGATGTTCAGCGTCGACAGCCACTTCACGCCCCGGTGCAGACCCGAGAACGCCGACACGACGAACGCCGCCGACAGCGCCCCGATGACGACCAGTTCCGTGTTCCGGCTGGCGTCCACCCCCACCGTGATGTCCAGCCCTTCCGCGACCTGCAGCGCCCCGAGGCCGAGGCTGGTCGCCGTGCCGAAGACGGTCGCGAAGACGGCGAGCAGGTCGATCCCCCTGCCCTGCCACGACGCCGCCCGCCGGGCCCCGATCAGCGGGACGAACGCGGCGCTGAGCCGGTTGCCGCGCCCCTTGCGGAACCCGGCGTACGCCAGCGCCAGCCCGGCGACCCCGTAGATCGCCCACGGGGTCAGCGTCCAGTGGAAGAACGAGTACTCCATGGCCGTGCGCGCCGCACCGGACGACTCGGGCCGCACCCCGCTCGCCGGGGGCGGCGCGAGATAGTGGGTGAGCGGTTCCCCGACGCCGTAGAACATCAGGCCGATGCCCATACCGGCGCTGAACATCATCGCGATCCAGGCGAGGTTGCCGAACTCCGGCTCGGAGTCGTCCGTGCCCAGCCTGATCCGGCCGAACCGGCTGAACGCGATCACCAGGCACAGGACCAGGAACACGTCGGCGGCGACCACGAAAAGCCAGCCGAAGTTGTTCAGGACCCACGTGAGGCTCGTGGAGGAGACGCTGTCGAAGTTGTCGTCGCCGAGCCAGGCCCACAGGACCACGGCGATGACGGCGGCCATGCCGATTGCGACGAGAACGCGGTCGGGAGTGCCGTCGACCGAGGCGTCGGCCGGCGGTGACGGCCGGGACTGATCAATCGGTTCGGTGCTCATGAGGCCCCACTATGGTGGGAAATCGGCTGACAAGGTCAAGTGGCGCGCCGCTCGTGACCACCGAACCGGCCGTGCCACGCCACCGCGGGTACCGGGCCTTCGGCGATCTAGGCCTGACGTCCCGTCAAGTCCGGCCGCCGTCCCTCCGGCCACCGGCACGAGGCGAGCGGGCGCGGACCGCTCGCCGAACGCGGGCCAGTGGTACGCACAGGCCGCCCCCGTCGCGGCTCCGGGGGAACCTGACGTGCCCGCCCGCACGTCGTTGTGGGCGATGAGGCAGAACGGACGGGAGACCATGGTGGAGCGGGCGGGTGGTGGTGTGCCGTCGGCGGTGAAGGCGGCGGTGGTGGGCCCCCGGCCTGCGCGGCTTCGCGACCGAGGGCGGCGCCCGGTGAAGGACGAGTCGCGGGGCGGGGGAGAAACCGGGCGCCCGGGACGCGGCCGGGTCCCGGGTCCGGGGCGGGGGCCGACCGTACTCGCCGTACTCGCCGTGCTGACCGCGGGCCTGCTCGCGTTCCCCCGGGCGGTCCCCAACTCCGCGGGGCGCCTGGGTAGTCTGCTGGAGTCGTTCCTGCCGTGGCTCGGCCTGGTCGTCGTGGCCCTGTTCCTCCTGGCGCTGCTGCACCGGTCGGCCCTCGCCCTGCTGGCGCTTCTGCTGCCGGTGGCGGCCTGGACGCACCTCTTCGGCGGGCTGCTGCTGCCGGCTCCCCGGCCCGGGCCGCGCGACCTGGTCGTGGTCCAGCACAACGTCAGCGACGAGAACCCCGACCCGGCGGGCACCGCCCGCGCCCTGACCGCCGCCGCGCCCGACCTCATCGCCCTGCAGGAACTGGTGCCCCCCGCGCTTCAGGTCTACGAGGGGACGCTCGCCCGGGACTACCCGTACCACGCCGTGCGGGGCACGGTCGGCCTGTGGTCGAAGTACCCGTTCACCGACGCCCGGCCGCTGGACATCAAGCCGCGGGGCATCGAGGAGCCCTGGAACCGCGGTCTGCGGGCCGTGGTGCACACTCCGCACGAGGAGATCGCCGTGTACGTCGCACACCTGCCCTCCGTCCGCGTCGGGGTGAGCGGCCTCGCCTCCGCGCGGCGCGACGAGAGCGCCCGCCTCCTCGGCCGGGCGGTCGCCGCCGAGGAGCGCGGGACGGTCATCCTCCTCGGGGACCTCAACGGCACCGTCCACGACCGCGGACTGACCCCGCTCACCTCACGGTTGGAGGTCGCGCAGCGAGGCTTCGCCCTCAGCTTCCCCGCCCGCTTCCCGCTGGCCCGGATCGACCAGGTCATGGCTCGCTCGGCCACCGTCTCCCGGATCCGCACCCTGCCCGCCACCGGCAGCGACCACCTCCCGGTCGCCGCACGCGTCACGCTGGGCTGAGCCTCGGGAGCCCGCCGGCGTGACCCGGGCTCCCGAACCGCCCGTCGGCCGACGCCGCGAGCGGCCCCCCCGCTTCCCCGTCCGGCACCTCACCCATGGCCGTCCGTTTCCCCGCCCGGCACCTCACCCATGGCCGTCCGTCTCCCCGTCCGGTACCTCAATCACGGCCGGTCGTTTCCCCGGTCTCCGACCGGCCCCCGACCCGCCCCCCGGCCCTGTTGCCCGGCCCCCGCCCCACCCCCCCGGCCCTGTTGCGCGGCCCCCGTCCGAACCTCAGCCGCCCGCTGGGTCACAATGCCCCCATGACCGACGACCGGCCCCGCACCCCCGCCGCCCGCCCGCTGCTGCGTCGCCGTCAGGACGGTGAGCTCATCGACGTCGCCGGTGTCGCGCACTTCTTCCGGCTCACCGGTGATCACACGGGCGGGCGCTTCGCGTTCGAGGAGTTCACCCTCGCCCCCGGCACCATCGGGGCCCGACCGCACGTGCACGACGGACACGACGAGTACTTCTACGTCCTCGAAGGCGAGTTGACGCTGCACACCGGCGACGGCGAGATCACGGCCGGCCCGGGCGACCTGCTCGCCGCGACCCGGGGCACCCCGCACGGTTTCCGCAACGCGGGCCCGGCCACCGCCCGCGCCCTGTGCCTCTACACCCCGGCCGGCTACGAGAACTACTTCCGCGACGTCCACGCCGCCGTGAGCGCGGGAGCCGAACCCACCGACGACCTGCTGGCCGTGTTCCGCGGCCGCTACCGGACCGCCTCCGTCCCGGCGCCCCCGGACGCACCCTGATCGGCGCCGGACAACGTCCCCCGGCAGGTCAGTAGTTCTGCCACTCGTCCAACTCGTAGTCCAGGACCGCCGGATCCATCAGCGTGCTCGGCCGGACGTCCGTGCGGCGGCGGTCGACGGGGAACACGGTCGCCGCTTCGAGCACCTCGTCGTCCAGATAGCGCAGCCGCGGCGCGTCCGCCGCCACCCGCAGCGGTGGGGGCGTGCCGCCCGGCGAGGCGAGGACGAACCCCCAGTTGCCGAAGCTCGGCACATCGACCTGGAACTCGGTCGTGGCGTACCCGGCGGCCTCGACGGTCGCCGCGATCGACCAGTACGTCTTCGGTGCGAAGAACGGCGATCCGCTCTGCACCATCACCTTGCTCCGCGGCGTCACCACCTGGCCGAGCAGGTGGTAGAACTCCACCGAGTACAGCTTCGCCAGCGCCGCCGTGTCCGGGTCGGGGAAGTCGATGATGACGGCGTCGTACCGCTCCCGGGCGGAGCGCAGCCAGGTGAACGCGTCCGCGTTGACCACCCGCACCCTCGGGTCCTCCAGTGACGCGCCGTTCAGCGTGCGCAGTGGCCCGAAGCCGCGGGCCAGCCGCGTCATCGCCGGGTCCAGCTCCACGAGTGTCACCTGACGCACGTCCGGATAGCGCAGCACCTCGCGCAGCGCCAGCCCGTCGCCGCCCCCCAGGATGAGCACCTTCTGCCTGTCCCCCGACAGCGCGGGATGCACGAGCGACTCGTGGTACCGGTACTCGTCCACGGAGCTGAACTGCAGGTCACCGTTGAGGAAGAGCCGCATGTCGGGCTTGCCGGTGAAGGCGGTGGACCGGGTCAGCACTATCTCCTGGTACGCGGTCGTCTCCGCGTGGATGATCGGATCCCGGTACATCTGCTGCCGGGCGGTGACCTCCAGGTCGTCCGCCAGCACGTAGGCCGTGCCGAGCACCGCCAGCACCACGGTGACCCCGGCGAGCAGCCCCGCCTGTACGAAACGCCGGGTCTGCCGGCGGAAGATGAACACCACGACGACCACACCGGCCACCGCGTTGACCGCGCCCACCACCAGCGCGCCCTTCAACTGCCCGAATGTCGGCAGGAGCAGCAGCGGGAAGCACAGCCCGCCGACCAGGGCGCCGATGTAGTCGACGGCGAACATGTCGGCGACGGCGCTGCCCGCCTCCTGTCTGCGGATGCGCTGCAGCAGCGTCATCAGCAGCGGTATCTCGGCGCCGATCAGCAGCCCCACCACCAGGGCGATGACGACCATCGCCGGCGTGTACAACTGCAGCCAGGCGAACGCCGCGTACAGCGTCAGCACCGACAGCCCGCCGACGAGCGCCAGCGCCGCCTCCACGAGGGCGAACGCGCCGACCGGGCGGCGCCGCAGCGGCTTGGCGGCCAGCGAGCCGAGTCCCATGGCGAAGACCATCACGGAGATGACCACGGAGGTCTGCAGCACGGAGTTGCCGATGAGGTAGCTGCCCAGCGCGGTCAGCGCCAGCTCGTAGACGAGACCGCAGGCCGCGCAGAGGAACACCGCGAACAGCAGCAGGAAGCGCGCCCCCCGGGGATGCCGGCGGGCCGGGGCAGGAGCGGGCGCCGAGGTGTCGCGGCCGCGCAGGACGGGTGTGCTCATGGAGGCGGCGACCGGGCTAGGAGAGCGCCGCGCCGACCATGAACCCGGTGCCCAGGTACATGCCGGCCTGGACCCAGGCGGCGGGGTGCGGACGGCCGTCGCTGTCGTCGAGGACGACCGAGCCCATCTGACCGGGCGTGAGAGCGCCGATCACGATGCCCACCAGGGTCATCACCAGCACCCCGGCCAGCCCGTACAACAGTGTGCTGGTCAGGCCGTAACCCAGGCCCCGCTCGGACTCGCTGGCCCGGATCGCCTCCATGATGACGAGACCCACGGCCACCGACTGGCTGCCCAGCAGGACGGCCGCGCCGCGGTTGCGGTCGGACCACACCACGTGGAAGAGCTTGCCGGGCGTGACGAGGTCGAGGGCGATGAAGCCGACCGCCATCACGGCGAGGCCGACGACTCCGTAGAGCAGGGCCTGGCCGGTGGACTCGAAGATCTCGGTCACTGCGTTGCCTTTCTTCAGGGCGTCGTCGGGGGCGGGTCAGGGTGTGGTGGGCGCCGCGGTCACTTGCCCGTGCCGGGACCGCCGCCGCGGAAGCTCTCGCTGTACGGGTTGGGCCAGTGGCTCAGGTGCTGGGAGTGGCGGTTGTAGCCGTTGCGGTAGTCCTCGATCTGGATGAGGCTGCCGTTCCGGTACGGCGAGACGGTGACCATGTCGTCGCCGTACCGCAGGAACTCCATGCTGTCGCCGGAGGCGCGGTCGAGCGCGTGGCTGTGGTCGTCTATCGCGTCGGCGACGTCGCCCGGCACGCTGTCCCGGTCGCGCCAACCCCCCGCGTCCACGGTGTACGTGTCCGCTATCCAGCCGCGCGGCACGGCGGTGTCCGAACCGCCGGAACAGGCCGTCAGCAGGACCGCGGCCAGCATCGCCGCCACCGCCGCAGCCGCCGCGCGGACGGGTCGGGTGCTCTTCATCGGGCCTCCAGCCGGGTGTGCGTCGATACGATCTGGCCGTACTGCGGATACGTGTGCCAGGTGCGCCAGACCAGCCCACCGCCGGCCGGCCCGTCCGCCTCCTCGACGAGTACCGCCGTCACCGCCTCCGGCGAGCCCGGGAAGACTCCGCACAGGCTCGCCTCCCGGTCGGCGACGCGGCCGAGGATCCGTGCCACCCGCGCGCCGAACTCCTCGGGCGGCAACCGCCGTGTCTCGGCGGTAAATGCGTAGTGCCAGCCCGGCAACTCCCGCCGGTGCGCGGTAGGGAGGCCCGTCACCGCTCCCCGCAGACAGGCCACGGTCTCGCGCACGGGTCCGGCGAAGACCTGGTGCGACGCGCCGAGCAGCCGCAGCCGTACGACGAGCCCGCCGACGACCCTCTCGCGCTCGGCCAGCGCCGGACGCTCGTCCAGGTCCAGTGACAGACAGAGCTGGTCCGCGTCGGTGTCCAGATAGGGGGCGTCCAGGGAAATGGCGTGCACCTGGCGTCCCCCCGGAGTCAATTCGTGCGATGAGCGGCGCCGAGTATGACACATGAGGCGCATGTGTTCTAAGCGGCTGGTGGGGCGCCCGTACGTCGTACGGCGCAGGCCCGCCCGACGCGGTGACATGACCTCCGCCGAGAAGCTGACCGACGCATTCGCGGCCGTCCGTGACGTCGAGCTGGAACAGGCCCTCGATCCCGCCGAACCCGACGGCGTCTACCGCGACAGCAGGCAGTGCGCGGCCCTGGCCCTGCAGTCCGGGACCACCACCCTGCTGCCCTCGCCGCCGACCCCGCGCCCGAAGAGGGGCTGAGCGGCACGACGAACGGGAGCACGTAGATGGAGCAGTCAGGTACTTCGGCCCTCCTGCAGGGCGTGGTGCAGGACCTCGCTTCGGGCGTGGCCTCCGCCCTCCGCGGCGGCGGCCACGCCCCCTTCCCCGGCGGGGCACCACCGGACGAGCGGGCCCAGGGGGTCCTCCTCGCCGCCGTCCGCGTCCTCGGGGCCGATGTACTGCTGCCCCGCGTACTCGACCGGACCCCGCCCGCCGGACAGGAACTGGCCGTGTTCCGCGGGGCGATCGAGGCGTTCCGGCCGCAGGCCGACGCGGCCCCGACCGTGCGCCGGAGCCACTGGGGCATGGTGCGCGGCCTGCGGACGGTCGACGCCGCCCACGGCCCGGCCCACGGCGACGCGGGCGCCGAACCCGACGCCGGGTGGCTGTACGAAGCCCCCTGGCAGTCCGTGACACACCGGCTGTCGGTCCTCGCCGCGCTCGCCCTGCCCGGCGAGGACTGCGCCCTGAACCGCGCGGCACAGCACCGGGTCGTCGACGTCAGCCGCGGCTTCGTACGCGCCGTGCGCCGGGCGACGGGCGCCCTCCGCGCCACCCCCCCCCACGACCTGCTCACCTTCCTGGAAGCCCACCTCGGCCCCGACACCACCCCGATCCCCGGCGCCCTACGGGCGGTCCGCACCCCGTTGCTGCGCCGCGGCCTGGATCACCGGCACGTCCACACGCTGACGTGGTTCCGGCACCCCACCGACGGCGGGCCGATGTACTTCCACAGCGGCGCCACCCTCGGCCAGCAGGCGTTCCTCGGATTCCGGCCCGGCACCGCGGTGGCCGCCGTGTGCACCCGCCGCTTCCGCGCCCGGGACCCCTTCGTGGCCACGGCGTACGCACTGCCCGCCGAGCACTGACCGCCGGGCGGTGTCACAGACGCTGCCACAGGGCCGGCGTGCCGCCCGGGAGCCACGCGCCCCGCGCCTGGTGGGACTGCAGGCAGCGGTACCGCTCCGCGCCGTACGTCACCGTCGCGCCCGGCGCGTACACCCGCCCCTCGGCCCACGTGTCGACGGTCGCGTCGTCCTGCGGGCCGGGCGTGCCGGACTCGGAGCCCGCGGTCTTCAGGGTGAGCCCGAACTCCTTCAGCACCGGGTTGACCGGCTGGAAGAAGGTGGTGCCGCCGCTCGCGCAGTCCCCGGAGCCGCCGGAGGTGGTGCCCTGGGCCTGCGCGCCGGAGGCGTACGGGCCGCCGGAGTCGCCCGGCTCGGCGCACACGGTGGTGCGGGTGAGGCCGTGTACCGTGCCCTCGGAGTAACGCACCGTCACGTTCTCCTCCTGGATCGTCCCGCAGTGCCAGCCGGTGGTGGAACCCGAACGGCACACCGACGCTCCGACGACCGCCTGGACCGACCCGCTGACGTCCACCAGCGCGTCGGCCTCCCCCCTGATCCGGGGCGTGGCCGTCCAGTCGCTGTTCACCGCCACCCACGCCATGTCCTTGCCCGGGAAGACGGACGCCTGGAAGGTGCCCTGGTCCGTCCGGTCGGCGCCGGCGGTCTTCGCGCCGGGGTCGCCGCAGTGACCGGCGGTGGCGAAGCCCTGCTGCTCCTCCTTGGTGACGGAGAACCCGACGGAGCAGCGGGCGGAGTCGTCGATGTAGTACGGGTCGCCGCCGACGACGTCGGCGAGTGTGCGGGGCCGGTCCTTCACCACCTGGACGGTCACCCGCGCGGCGTCCACGCCCGCCGCCTCGACGAAGGCGTCCCCGGCCGCCCGGCTGACGCCCTGCACGACCACCCGGTTGGCCCGCACGTCCACGTACCAGACCGGCGCGTCCAGGGCGATGGACCGGGTGCGGGCGGCCGTGGCGTCGAGCTTCTTCTTCACGGCGCCGAGGTCGCTCAGCGAGGTGGTCACCACGGCGGTCTCGGCGCCCTGGGCACGGATGGCGGCCTCGTCGCCGACCCGGGTGGTGGCCACGGTGAGCCTGTCGGACGTCGCGCCGCTCACCCAGGCCCCGGCGAAGCGTTCGCCGAGTGCGTGGCGCAGCAGGCCCACGCGGGCGCCCGCCTCGGCCTCGTTGACCAGGCGGTCCCGCGCCTGGGCGGCCGTCAGCCGCAGGTCGCGCTGCATGGCGCGGAGCACTTGCGGGGACGGCTTGTCGGCGCCGAGGGTCTGTGCGGCGGTCGGGAGGGGACCGGCCGCGGGAGCCGGTCCGGCGACCGCCGCGGCGGGGGCGGTGCCGAGGACCAGCGCGCCGGCCGCCACCAGGGCGGCGCGGCGTCTGCCTCCGCGGAGTGTTCTGACCAAGCGTGTTCCGACCATGCGTGTGCCTCCTGAGGGTTCGGATCCGGGACCGGCGCGACGCCGGACGCCGGGAACCGGAGATCTAGCCGTACCGGCCCGTTCCGACGCGGCCCGCGCGGGGGTTTCGCGCGAAGGGGGACGCGGAGGGAGGCATGCGCAGTAGGCGGGTCAGGCCCGCTCGAGCCCCGGGCTGCCCGCCTCGGTGACGAAGGAGGCGGCCGTGGTGATCGCCGCTCCGGGCCGGCTGACGGCGGCGACGGTCCGGAAGTCGGCGCGGGCCGCGTCGCGCCCCAACTCGACCCGGACGTAGCCGCGTCTGCCGTTGTAGAACCTCATGTGGGGGTTGGCCGTCATCAGCGTGTCCCAGTTGCCCGGCTTCTCCGCCCCGTCCTTGCCGCTGGCGATGGAACTGCACGTCAGTTCCGTCCCCACCGTCCTGGACCCCGGGTCGTCGAAGTCCTCCTTCAGGTCGAAGGCGTAGGCCACATGGACGTCCCCCGTCAGGACCAGCCAGTTGTCCAGCCCCGCCGCCCTGGCCCCGTCCATCACCCGCCGCCGGGACGCGGGGTAGCCGTCCCAGGCGTCCACGGAGACCGTGGACTGCGCGTTGAGGTTGAACCTGCGCTGGGCGAAACACACCTGCTGGGGCATCACCTTCCACCGGGCGCGCGACGACCGCCAGCCGTCGATGAGCCAGCGTTCCTGGGCGTCGCCGGTCAGCGTCCGGGACGGATCGGTGCTCTCCGGGCCCGGGACGTGCGGCCGGTCGCCGTAGGCCTGGTCCGAGCGGTACTGCCGGGTGTCGAGGATGTCGAACTGCGCGAGGTCGCCCCAGATCAGCCGCCGGTAGAGCTGAGCGTTCGGCCCGCTGGGCAACTGGGCGGCGCGCAGCGGCTGGTTCTCCCAGTAGGCCCGGTAGGCCGCGGCGCGCCGGGCGAGGAACTGCTCCGGGGGCTCGCCGTTCTCGCTGACGGAGCCGGCGTAGTTGTTCTCCGTCTCGTGGTCGTCCCAGGTGAGGACGAAGGGGTGGGCGGCGTGCACCGCCTGCAGGTCGGCGTCGCTGCGGTAGAGCGCGTAGCGCAGGCGGTAGTCCGCCAGCGTCGTGGTCTCGTGGCCGAACACGTCGGGAAGGACCGCGTCACCGGTGTAGCCGCGGGCGCCGCCGGCCGGGTCGACCGGGTACTCGTAGATGTAGTCGCCGAGATGGAAGACGACGTCGACGTCCTCCCGCGCGAGATGCCGGTGAGCGGTGTAGTAGCCGTCCGGGTACGCCTGGCAGGCCACCGCGGCCAGGCGCAGGCTCGGGGTCGCGGCGCCCGCGACGGGCGCGGTGCGGGTACGGCCCGTCGGGCTGATCCAGGCACCGACCCGGAACCGGTAGTAGAAGACGCTCGACGGGGCGAGCCCCTGGACGTTGATGTGCACGCTGTGCCCGTACTCCGGGAAGGCGGTGGTGGTTCCGGAGCGCAGCACGACCGTGAACCGCTCGTCCAGCGCCAGTTCCCACAGCACGGCGACCCGTTCCGCGCCGAGCCCGCCGTCCGCCTCGAACGGTCTCGGGGCCAGCCGTGTCCACAGCAGGACCGAGTCCGGCAGCGGGTCGCCCGAGGCCACGCCGAGGGTGAAGGGGTCCTCCGTGATCCGGGCCGCGTCCCGCTGCGGTGCGACCATCGCGCCCTGGGCGGGCAGGTTCGTGGTGAAGGCGAGGGCCGCGGCCGCCGCCGTGAAGGTGAGGAAGCGGCGGCGGCCGACGCGCGGGGCGGCGGCGCGCAGCACCGCGTCGTGCGGGGACGTGAGCTCGATCGGCGTGGTGCGGTGGCCCGTGCGCGCCATCTGACGTCCTTTCAGGAAAGGGCGAGAAAAACGGACCACGCATACTAATCAGACAAAAACGCTTGAAATCCGGTGATTTGCCGTAACAGTCACACGAGAGGTGGACGGTGGCGCACAGCGCTGCGCCGCATCGGGTGATGCCGAACGGCGACGATCGCCCCGGAGGCGGGGTGTGCGCGGGCCGTTGCGGGGCATCCGGACTGTCGACATATCCCCCGGGAGGTGCGGTGAACGGCGGAGTGATGGCGAGTCGGAGCAGGATCGAGGCCGAGCGGGCGGCGCGGGGTTCGGGTACCAGATGGGCCGCCAGAGCCGGGCTGACCGCACGCGGCGTCATTTACCTCATGGTCGGGGTGCTGGCCCTGCGGATCGCGTTCGGCGACGGCTCCGGGCGGCAGGCGGACCGCCGGGGCGCCCTCGCCGAACTGGGGGAGAAGCCCTTCGGCTCGGTTCTGCTGTGGGCCCTGGGCGCCGGTCTGGTCGGCATGGCGTTGTGGCGGCTGTCGGAAGCGGTCTTCGGCTCCGTCGGCCCCGGGGGCCGGAAGGCGAAGAAGCGGGCGCTGGCATGCGCCCGCTGCCTCTTCTACTGCTTCGTCGCCTACTCGGTCCTGCAGTTCGCCGCGGGCTCGGGCGGCGGGGGCGGTTCCAGCGACGAGCGGTCCCGGGATGTCACGGCCCGGCTGCTGGGGGTGTCCGGCGGCCGGTGGATCGTCGCCGCGATCGGCATCGGCATCGTCGTCGCGGGCCTGTGGATCGGTGGCCGCTCCCTGATGGGCGCCCACCGGGACAAGCTGCGGACGGGGGAGATACCGCCGCGTCTGCGCCGACCCGTCGACCTGACCGGCGTCGTGGGCGGCGCTGCCCGCGGTCTGGTCTTCGCGGTCGCGGGCTCCTTCACCATACGCGCTGCGATCGCCTACGAGCCCGACCGGGCCAAGGGCTTCGACGACACCCTGCGCTCTTTCGCCGAGACCCCCGCCGGACCGAGCCTGCTGGCCTGTGTCGCGGTCGGGCTCGTGCTGTTCGGGGCCTTCTCGTTCGCCATGGCCCGCTGGCGCCGGGTCTGACGGTGAGCACCCCGGCGCCGCCTGTGCCCCGCGGCCCGCGCCGTCACGGCCGGCGCCGCGGCAGCAGCCGGGGCCGCCGCCGGGCGAGCCGGGCGCAGGCCAGGCCGATCAGGGCGCCGGACGTGACGTCGTTGGGACAGTGCGCGCCGGACTGGACGCGCTCGAGGGCCACCAGGGCGGCCGCCGTCCCGCACACCGTGCCGGCCGCCGCGACGGTGAAGGCGGTCGCCGCCGCGGTGCGCCCGGAGGGGAACGACGACCTCGGACTGGCAGATGAAGATCTTCTGGTCCAACCGCAGCTGGAAGGCCACCACCACCGAGCAGGTGTCCGACGACCGGATCGCCTGGACCTGCTGGTGATCGAGTACAACCCCAGCGGCCTGTTCGAGAAGACCGGCAACATCTGGCGGGCCCAGGGCCACCGTGCACGCCTCGACCTGAAGAACTACGTCCGCTTCATCACCCTCAAGGGGGAGGCGGACGACGGCGCGAACGAGGAGGAAGAGCCTGAGGAGTCCGAGCGCGCCGGCCGCGGGAGCCGCCGTTGACGATGCCGCATTCCGGAGCCTTACGGTCGCGATGGCGGCGGTGAGATCGCTCTGGTCGACACGCTGGACCGACTCCTCGCCGGGGGCGTCGTCGTCAGCGGCGACCTCACCGAGGAGCAGGAGGAACGGATCGGCCTGACCCTGATGCTCCTCGACGACCGCATGACCGAACTTCGTGAGCGCTACGGCCTGCGCCCCGAGGACCTCAACCTGGACCTCGGCCCGCTGGGCCCGCTGCTCCCTCGTGAGTGACTCCTGAGACCGCGCGGACCGGCAGCCGGGAGGCCGCCGCCGGTGATACATGTAGGCGCATGAACACGCCAGCAACGAGCCCGGCAGCCGGCGCGGCGGCCGGCCCGCCGGTGCGGATCGGTGCCCTCGTCCCGCTCTCCCCGCCCGGCTGGGTCGAAGCGGGCCGCCACCTGCTCGCCGGTCTGCAGCTGGCGGTGGACGAGGTCAACGAGGCCGGCGGGGTCGGCGGAAGGGCGCTGGAGCTCGTGGTGCGGGACACCGCGGCTGATCCGCGGCGGGCCGTGGCGGCCGTGGACGAACTGGCTCGGCTCGGCGTGGTCGCCGTGGCCGGGGAGTACCACAGCGTCGTCGCTCGCGCCGCCGCCGGCCGGGCGGACACACTCCGCCTGCCGTTCCTCTGCTCGTCGGCGGTGCTCGACGAACTCGTCGAACAGCCGACGGACTGGGTGGCGCGCCTGCCCCCGGCGCAGTCGCGAGGCTGGCGCATCTACGCGGACCACCTGCTCGGCGCCGGTCACAGCCGTGTGGCCGTGGCGACCCAGCCGAGTGCGTACTGGGCGTCGGGGACGGGGATCCTGCGGGACCGCCTCGCCGCACACGGCGGCACCGTCACCGAACTCGACATGCGTGACCTGACTCCCCCCGCCCTGTGCGCCGCCCTGCTCGACGACCGGGCGACCGCCCTTCTCCTTCTCGTCGGCTTCCCGGAACCGGCGGTTTCGATCGTCAAGGCGGTGCGCCGGGACCAGCGCCTCGCCGAGGTCGTGATCGGGGCTCCGGCCGGGCAGCCCGAGTTCACCGCATGGGCGACGGCGCTGGGCGACGACGGCTCGGCCACCCCGTTCCTGCGCTATCTGCCCGAACCCCTCGGCCCACAGGGCGTCCGGGTGGCGAGCGCCCTGCGCGAGCGACTGGGCCAAGCGCCCTCCTTCGTGGCCTTCGAGGGCCACGACACCGTCACCGTCCTCGCCGAGGCGCTGCGGGTCGGCTGAGTCGACCGGTCGCGCGTCGCGGCGTCGTGGCCGCACCTCGCGGTGGACGGCACCCGCGGCCGGATCCGGTTCTCCCGACCGCCGGGCAGCACCGTCTGGCAGTGGGCCGAAGCGCCGGTCCACGTCGTCGACCGGGATCCGGCGAACCCCGATCGCTTCCGGACCCGCCATGCCGGCCACGGCGGACCGGTAGCGCCGGGGGACCTCGTGCCGCCGAGGACCTCGGACCGCTGACAGGCCGCGAGAGCCCCCCGAGGAGCTCCGCGAGCGAGCCCGCGCCCCCGCTCCGGGCCGTCGCCGCCACTTCGCAGGGATCGGTGGCCGCCGGAGCGAGGGGGCCGCGCGGGCGGCGGTCGGGACACCGCCAGGTCGCCGGCCGCGTCGCCTCGCCGGAGCGCGCCCGCCCGGCGGCCGGTGTTCCCCACCGGCCCGGGGCCTCGACCGTGCGGGCACACACGGCACGTCCGCCGAGCCCGGGGTCACACCGTCCGGGCACGGAACGCCTCCCCGGGCACAGCACGCCCACCGAGGCGGCCGCGGGCTCTAAGGGAGGAGCACCAGTCGCCCGCGCAGCCCGCCCTCCGCGAGCCGCGCGTGCGCCTTGGCCGCGTCGTCCAGGGCGAACGTCTCGGCGACCCGCAGGGTCAGCGCCCCCTCGTCCACCAGCCGGACCAGTTCGGCCAGGCGCGCTCCGTCCGCGCGCACCTCCACCGCGTGGGTCCGCACCCCGCGCACGGAGGCCGGCTGGGCCTGCGGGATGACACCGACGTACACGCCGCCGTCCCGCACCCGCTCCAGGGCGGGCGCGCCGAGCACGGCGGCGTCGAGTACGGCGTCGAAGCCGGTGCTGTCCGCGCCGTCACCGGTGAGGAAGCGGGCCGCCCCGAACGACCGCAGGAGTTCCTCGTCGTCCTTTCTGGCCTGCGCGGTCACCGACATGCCGAGGCGCGCGGCGAGCTGGACGGCGTACCCCCCGACCGCGCCCGCCGCGCCGGTCACCAGCAACGACCGCCCCGGCGCCGGCTCCAGCAGGTCCAGGGCCTGCGCGGCGGTCAGCGCGTTCAGCGGCAGCGTCGCGGCGTGGACAGGGTCGGCGGTGGCCGGCGCGGCCGCGACGGCGTCGGTGTCCACGACGACGTACTCGGCGTGTGCGCCGAGGGCGCCGTCCACGCCGTGGTCCAGCGCCACCACCTCGTCCCCGACGCTCCAGGTGCCGGCGGTACCGACCGCGTCCACGGTCCCGGCGACGTCCCAGCCGAGCCCTGTCTGCCGGCCCGCGCCTCCGAAGATCCCGGACCGCACCCCGGCGTCCACCGGGTTCAGCGTGGCCGCCGCGACCTTGATCCGTACCTGCCGGGCGGCCGGCTCGGGCACATCGACGTCCACGATCCGTACGTTCTCGGGGCCACCGAACTCCGTCACCACTGCAGCACGCATGGTCAGAACTCCTCATATCGTCGTCAGATGCGGGGGACTTGACCGTCTTCCGCCCCGCCGCACGCAACCCTAGGAAGAGTTACTATCTCCGAGGAAGTAGTTACCTGGAGGTGCCTACCTCACCGGGAGGAGAGCCATGGCGACCATGACAGCGGCCCAGCGGCGAGAGCAGGCGCGGGTGGAGTACGACGCGTTCCTCCGCGACTGCCCCACCAACCAGCTCCTCGGCCGCCTCAGCGACAAATGGGTCAGCCTGGTCGTCGCGGCCCTGTCCTCGGGTCCTCTGCGCTACAGCGACATCAGTCGCAAGATCGCCGGTGTCAGCCCCAAGATGCTCACGCAGACCCTGCGTGCCCTGGAGCGCGACGGCATCCTCACCCGCACGGTCACCCCGTCGGTCCCCGTCCGCGTCGACTACCGGCTCACCCCGCTCGGCAGCAGCCTCGCCCGGCTGCTGAAGGCCGTGAAGGTCTGGGCGGAGACCCACTTCGACGAGGTCCACGCGGCACGGGAGCGGTACGACACCGAGAACCCGCAGGACGCCAAGGGCTGAGGCCCCGGTCGGCCGGGGGCGTCACCGGCTCGGTGCGGGGCAGCCCGAGTCGGCGAGGACGTAGTAGCCCGGGGAGGTCTGCAGCAGGGTGTGGACGGTGAAGGTGTTCCACAGCCCCATGGGCCGGCCCGAGCCCTGGGCGTAGGTGTAGCCGCCGCTCCGATAGGCGCGTCCGGCGGCCACGTGGTCGTAGTTGTCGGCCGTGTGGCAGGTGGGGGTGAAGCCGGTGGTGGTCGCGGTCACCACCGCGGAAGCCGCCCCGACCCTGCCCGCGGCGTCCACGGCCGCCACGCTGTAGCCGTAGGTGGTGCCGGTCGCCAGGTCGACGTCCGTGAACGAAGTCGCCGGGGCGGTGCCCACCCGGGCGCCGCCCCGGTGGACCGTGTAGGAGGCGGCCCCGTCGACGGCCTGCCAGCGCAGGCCGACGGTGGTGTCGGTGGTTCCGGTGACCGTGAGGCCCGCGGGCGCGGGCAGGGCGTCCCCGTCCTGCCCGCCGCCGTCCAGGCCCCAGAACCGGGCGGTGTGGTAGCTGGAGCAGATGGTGTCGAGGTAGTAGGTGCCGGTGCTGCCGCACTGTTCGACGCCGCTGCCCGGGTCGACGGCGAGACCGTGGGACATGCCGGACACGGAGTAGACCTCGACGGCGGGCCGGCCGGCGCGATCGTCGTAGACGGTCAGCGTGGTGCCCCCGCTCAGGCTCTCGGTGCGGCTCGGGGTCTGGCCTATACCCCACAGGTCGGTCCACTGGTCGCGCAGTTCGGTGGCGTTGGCGGGCCGGACGGTGGTGTCGGCCGTGCCCTGCCAGATGGCCACGCGGGGCCAGGAGGTGGTACCGGAGGGGGCGGCGGAGCGCGCCAGGTCGCCCCACTGGGCGGGAGTCCTGTCCGGCGGGGCGTACATGCAGGTGTAGGCGGTGGCCACGCTGTCCGCGCAGTAGGCGGGCAGGCCGGAGTCGATCGCCCCGCCGGCGAACACGTCGGGGTAGGCGGCGAGCAGGTCGGCGGTCATGCCGCCGCCGGCGGACAGCCCGGTGATGTGGACCCGCCCCGTGTCGCTGCCGTACCGCGCGACGGCCGCGTCCACCATCTGCTTGATCGACAGCGCCTCGCCCCGGCCGCGCGTGCTGTCGCCCGGCTGGAACCAGTTGAAGCAGGAGTTGGCGTTGTTCGCGCCGCTGGTCTGCGGGAGGACGAGCGCGAAGCCGTAGGTGTCGGCCACCTCGGGCCACCCGGAGTGCGCGAAGTAGTCGCCCGCGCTCTGGGTGCAGCCGTGCAGGGCCACGACGAGCGGGGCACCCGGGGGGAGGCCGTCGGGCGCGTACGTGTACATGGACAGGTTGCCGGGGTTCGTGCCGAAACCGGTGACCTGGGTGAGCCCCGCGGCGGACGCCTGCGGACCGGCGGCGAGCAGGCCCGCGGTGAGGACCAACGCGCCCACCGATGCCCTGAGCGGGCGGCGCACACCGCTCATCAGGCGGCTGGTGGGGGAGGGGGTGAGGGGGAGCGGCTCTGTCATGATGCGGTCTCCTGGGGGGGAAATGTCCTCGTCCGGCGCCGGGGCGCGGGGCCCGGCTCGGCCCGTTCCGGCCCGCCCCCGCACGGCTGGGAGCCGGCCTGAGGTGCATCATCGGGGCCGCAGCACATGGGTGACATGGTCTGGACAAACACGGTCGGTGCGGTCCCTGTGTCCCGGGCGTCCATGGCCGCACGCGGCCCCGGCCGTGTACGGCACGGGGCTGCCGGCGCCCGCTCGGCACGACAGACACGACCGGGCGGTCGGGGTGGCCGAAGAACGGGTACTCGGCCCGGGCGGTTCCGGCGCGGACCCGGCGTCCGTGCCGCCGCAGACGACCACCGGCCTACGCGGAGGGAACAGAGATGAGCACAGTGAAGGAATCGGTCGAGGTCGAGGTACCGGTCCGCACCGCGTACAACCAGTGGACCCAGTTCGCGGAGTTCCCGAACTTCATGGAGGGGGTCGAGGAGGTGTCGCAGATCGACGACACCCACAACCACTGGACCACCAAGATCGGCGGAGTGCGTCGGGAGTTCGACACCGAGATCGTCGACCAGCTCCCCGACGACCGGATCACCTGGCGGACCATCAGCGGCGACACCCGGCAGAAGGGCACCGTCCGCTTCGAGAGCATGGACGACACGCACACGCGCGTGGAGCTCACGATGGACGTCGAGCCGAGCGGGATGGCGGACAAGACGGCCGACTGGCTCGGGATGGTCGACCGCCGGGTCAAGGGCGACATGCGCCGGTTCAAGACCTACGTCGAGGAGCACGGCCGGGAAACCGGCGAGTGGCGGGGCCGGGTCACCCCGGGCTGAGCGACCGCCCCAGGCCCGGCGACCGCACCGCGGCCCGGACCCGTCACCGGTCCGGGCCGCGAGGACGGCGGAGCCCGACCGGGGAGGACTCACCCGGCCGAACCCACCGGCCCCCTTCCCCGCGCTCCGGACGAGGCCTCACCGCGCCGACGCGATCGCGTGCAGCTTCTCCAGCCGCGCCCTCGACTCACCGTCCACCGGCACGTACGTCACCATCCGCGCGCCCAGCTCCGGGCTGAGCCACAGGTCGCTGTGGTCGACGGTGATGCGGCCGACGTGGCGGTTGAGGAACTCCTTGCGCTTGGTGCGGTGGGCGCCGACCTCGTGCCGGTCCCAGTTCTCGCAGAAGTCGGGGGACTGCTCACGCAGCCGCTTCAGCAGCATCTTCCAGGCGGGTTCCCCGAGGTGCCCGGCCATGGCGACCCGGAAGCGGGCGGCCATCAGACGCTGGGCCTCCTCCAGGTGCACGATCGAGGACCGCCAGTCGTCGTTGGTGTGGGAAAGGATCAGGCAGTTGCGGTCCTCCGGTGCCACCGCGTCCAGGTCGCACAGCAGCAGGCCGTAGGTGCGGTTGTAGGCGAGGATGTCGTACCGGTCGTTCTGGACCGCCGCCGGCAGCGGTTCGAGCTGGTCCAGCAGTGCCCGCACCGCCGGAGTCACCGACGGACAGCTGTGCGCCGGGGTCGGGTCCGCGGCGCCGGCCAGCTGGAAGAGGTGGGCGCGCTCGCCGGCGTCGAGCCGGAGGGCCCGGGCCAGGGAGTCCAGCACCTGGACGGAGACCTGGATGTCACGGGCCTGTTCGAGCCACGTGTACCAGGTGACGCCGACCGCGGAGAGCTGGGCCACCTCCTCACGGCGCAGCCCCGGTGTGCGCCGCCGACGGCCGCGGGGCAGCCCGACCTGCTCCGGGGGGATCCGCTCACGGCGGCTGCGCAGGAAGGCGGCCAGTTCATGGCGGCGGATCTCCGTGCCGCGCGGGGCGGCGGAGGCGGCTTGCGTGTCCTGGGCCGACATCGTCATGGTCCCAGGGTGCCGTCCCGCGCGTACTGTTTCCAGGTGCTGCTTCTACCAGGATAAGGACACTCTGGTACCCCCTTGAGGGGCGGCGCAGGCTCGGTGCCGTGACCGAAACAGCCACTCCACGCCTCGTCCGTTCCCGACCGGAACCGGCCGCGCTCGGCGGCGCCGGCCTCTTCACGGTGCTGCTCGCCGCGGCCCTGCCCCTGGTCGACTTCTTCATCGTCAACGTCGCCCTGCCCACCATCGGCCGCGACCTCGGCGCCGGCGAGTCCCTGCTCGAACTGGTCGTCGCCGGGTACGGCGTCGCCTACGCCGTCCTCCTCGTCCTCGGCGGACGCCTCGGCGACCTGTTCGGGCGCCGCCGGTTCTTCCTCGGCGGCATGGCCGCCTTCGGCGTCACCTCGCTGGCCTGCGGGCTCGCGCCCGACGCGTGGAGCCTGGTGGCGGCCCGCATCGCACAGGGCGCCGCCTCCGCCGCGATGCTGCCGCAGGTCCTCGCCACCATCCAGGCCGCGACATCCGGGCCGCGCCGCGCCAGGGCGATGAGTCTCTACGGGGCGACGGCCGGCCTGTCCATGGTGGCGGGCCAGGTTCTCGGGGGCCTGCTGGTCGCCGCCGACCTGTGGGGAACCGGTTGGCGCCTGGTCTTCCTGGTCAACGTCCCTGTCGTCGTCCTCGGTCTGGCGTTCGCCACGCGCACCGTCCCCGAGACCCGCTCCCGGCGCCCCGAACCCGTCGACGGCCCCGGCACCGTCCTGCTCGCCGTGGCCCTGCTCGCCCTGCTGGTGCCCCTCACCGAGGGCCGTGCCGCGGGCTGGCCGCTGTGGACCTGGCTGTCGCTGGCCGTGTTCCCGGTCGCGACCGGCGCGTTCTTCGCGGTGGAGCGCCGGGCCGACCGCGCCGGACGGACGCCGCTCGTTCCGCCGAGCCTGTTCACGCTGGTGACGCTGCGGCGTGGACTGGTCATGATCCTGCCGTTCTCGATCGGCTTCAGCGGCTTCATGTTCGTCGTGGCGGTCGCCCTCCAGCAGGGCGCGGGCCTCGGCCCGGTGGCCGCGGGGCTCGCCCTGGCCCCCCTGGCGGTGGCGTTCTTCTTCACGTCCCTCGCCGGGCCCCGGCTGGTCGCCCGCCACGGCACCCGCGTGATCACCGCCGGCGCCCTGCTCCAGGGCCTCGGCCTCGCGCTGATCGCGCTGGCCGCGTGGCGGTCCTGGCCGGACCTCGGCGTCCTCGGACTCCTGCCGGGCGGTGCCGTCGCGGGCGCCGGGCAGGCGCTTCAGCTCCCCGTCCTCTACCGGATCGTCCTCTCCGAGGTACCGACCGCCCGGGCCGGGGTCGGCAGCGGCGTGATGACCACCACCCAGCAGGCGTCCCTCGCCCTCGGCGTGGCCACGCTCGGCACCCTCTTCCTGACCCTGACCCCCCACACCGGCATGCGCGACGCGCTGCTGACGACCCTGCTCGTGCAGTTCGCCGGAGTCGTCCTGACGGGGCTGCTCAGCCTGCGACTGCCGCGCACGATCGGCTGACACGGCCCGGGCCGCTTCCACGGGGCACGCCCTGGTCCGGGCTTCTGCGGGCCCCGCGCCCGGCCGGGGCGCCCCTGGAGGCTTCGGCCCGTCGGCGCTGCGGGGTGCGGGGTGCGGGATTGGCTCGTGGTGCGGCCCGGGGTTCGCCGAGGCGAGGGCCTCGGGCGGGGGGCCCGGGGAACTCCCTCCGGGTCCCGCCCGCGGGAGTTCCCCCCGCCCGCGGGGCCACCGCCCGGCGCACCGGCCGGTCCTCCGCCTCCGGACCGACGGCGAGGGAGTCCGCCAGGCCGGTCCCCGGCGGTGCCACGCGTGCTCCGTCCACCGGCGAGCCGGGCAACGGGAGTTCCTCACCTGCCCCCTGGCCCCGGTCCGACGAGACAGCCGGAACAGCACCCGGGAGTGCACGAGGGTGGCAGCCGCGAAAGCGTGCACATGACGGCCAGCGCGGGCCGGCGGCGACCCCGAGCCGGTTGAACAGGCCCACGGGCAAGGCGCGGTGAATAGGGTTCAGACCATGCCTGGACTCCCCTCCTTGCCGTTGCCGGTCGGCTACCGCGGCCGGCCGGCCACCATCGCTGACGCCTGTCCGATCCACCGTCTGATCACCGCCCGCGAAGACGAGTTGTACGGCCGTGCCGAGACCGGCATCGACCGTGTCGCTGCCGATCTCGCCCTCCCGGGGCTGCACCTGGCGTCCGACACCGTGCTCGTTCACGACCGCCCGGGAGAACTGGCCGGCTGGGGGTGGGTGAAGGGACGGCGGGCCACGGTCGACGTGCATCCCCGTCACCGAGAGCGGGGTCTGGGGAGCGCGCTCGTGGCGTGGGCCGAGACGCGGGCCCGGCAGGCGGGAAGCGATCGGCTCGCCCAGTCGGTCCTCGACGGCGATGCGGCCGCCGTCGCGCTCCTGCGCTCCCGTGGCTACGAGCGTCTCGTCACCGAGTGGCTGCTGGAGATCGCGCTGCCCGTGGAGCCGGAGGTGCCGGGGCCGCCGGACCGCATCACCGTCCGGGCGTTCCGGCCCGGCGACGAACGAGCGGCCTACCAGCTCACCGAAGACGCGTTCGACGAATGGCAGCAGCGGCGCAAGTCCTACAGGGAATGGGCCCGGCACACGGTCGGACGGTCGACGTTCGCACCCGGGGCGTCACCCGTCGCGTTCGCCGGCGGCCAGATGGTCGGCGCCGTACTGTCCCTGGACGCCCCCGACAGCGACGAGGGATACGTCGAGCGGGTCGCGGTACGACACGACCACCGCAACCGCGGCATCGCCCGCACGCTGTTGCAGACAGCGTTCCGCGCCTTCCACCACCGAGGGAAGCGGACCTGCACCCTGTGGACGCACTCGGACACCGGCGCGCTGTCGTTGTACGAGCGGATCGGCATGACGGTCCGGCGCAGCGCCACGGTCTACAGCAAACCGCTCACCACCGGACAGCTCGGGCGCAGGGACCCGCCGTAGCCCTCGGACGGTGTACACGCGCTCGGACGCGAGGACGCTCGCCCGGGACGACACGACGCCCTGGCCTCCCGCGCGTCGTCCGTAGGACAGGATGGTCCCATGAGCGTAGTGAAGATCAATGTCCTGACCGTGCCCGCCGAGCAGCGGGAGACCCTCGAGAAGCGGTTCGCCTCGCGGGCGCACACCGTGGAGGGCTCCGACGGCTTCGAGTGGTTCGAACTGCTGCGTCCCGTGGAGGGCACCGACACGTACCTCGTGTACACCCGCTGGCGGGACGAGGAGTCGTTCCAGGCGTGGATGGAGGGCCCGATGAAGGCCGCCCACCAGGGCGGCGGCGAGGGCGCCGAGCGGCCCCGGCCGGCGGCAAGCGACTCCACCCTGTGGTCCTTCGAGGTCGTCCAGCAGGCCGGCCCCAAGGGCGCCTGAGGCGATACCGGCAGGACGTCCGCCGACCGCCCGGCGGGCCCGCGCGAGGCGGACCCGCCGGGAAGACGCCGGTGAGCCCACGGCAAGGGCGGACGAGGTGACGGCGCGCCCGCGCGGCAGCGGCCGGCATCGCACCCGCGGGGCGCCACCCCGATCCGCCCGGCGCCGGCGAACCCTTCGTCCGCTGCGGCGCCGCCGGCCTCCACCACCCGCAGGCGACCGCGCTGCCCTACGGGCTGCTCAGTAGCCGAATACCTGGGTCCACGTCCAGTCGCTCGTGACCACCCCGACCCCGAGGGTCTTGAGCGAGCAGTTGAGTATGTTCGCGCGGTGGCCGGGGGAGTTCATCCAGGCTTGCATCACGCTCGCCGCGGAACTCTGGCCCTGGGCGATGTTCTCGGCCCCCGGACTCGGGTAGCCCTGCGCTTCGGCCCGGTCGACGAACGTGCTGCCGTTGAGCCCGGTGTGGGAGAAGTAGTCGTTGGCGGACATGTCCTCGCTGTGCAACTGGGCCGCCCTGGCCAGACGGTCGTCGAGTGTCACGGGGGCGCATCCCGCTTTCGACCGCTCGGTGTTGGTGACGGCGAGGACCTGGGCGGCGGGTCCCCCGGCGGAAGGGGCGGCGAGCGCGGACGCCTGAGGCGCCTTCTGCCGCGCCGGTGCCTTCTGCGGCGTCGAGGCCGTCGCGGGAGAGGGGCGCGCCGAGGACTTGTCGGGACGCGGTGTGGCCGAGGGCTTCGGCGTGCGGGACGCACCGGCCGACGCGTCTGCCGACGGCGACGACGAGGGGGACGAGGCGGACGGGCTCGGCGCGGTGGGCGTGGGCACGGCGGACGCCGCACCACCCGATGACGCAGACTGCACCGTGTCCCCCTCGCCGTCCGGCGTCAGCAGGACTGCCCCGGTTATGGTGCCGCCGGTGATCAGCAGTGCCACGGCCACGGCCGCCACGGTCCTGCCCCGCCGCTTGCGCTCCCGGTCCTGCGCGCGGCGGCTGGTGCGGGCGCCGACGACCGCCACCGGCGCGGACGACGCGGTGGGGACACCGGCGGATGTGGTTCCCGCGTCCGCGAATGCGGCGCCCCCGGGCCCGGTGTCGGCGGCCCCGTTCCCCGCGTAGGACAACGGCGTCGGGTCGGGCACCTCGTTCCCGGCGGGGGAGAACGGTGTCGTGCCGGATGCCACGTCCCCGCCGTAGGACAGCGGTGTCGCGTCCGCCGACCAGGAGCCGAGGCCGCCGAGCAGGCCTGCGGCCACCGGAACCAGTCCCAGCCCGACCAGCAGGCCCTCCGCCGGGACCAACCCCGCCTGGAAGCCCGCGCAGACCGTGCAGTCGCGGGCGTGACGGGCGATGCGCTTGCGCCACAGTGCCGAGGGGGTGCCGTCCCAGGCGGCGACCACGTCGTCGAGCAGCACACAGCGCGGCTGCGCGGCCAGTGCCCGCACCACCAGCCGGGCCGTCTCCAACTGTGCCTTCATCCGCTGGACGCGCACCGCCGTGTGCTGCGGTGACAACTCCAGCGCGGCCGCGACCTCCGCCCGCGTCAGCTCGCCCGTCGCCTCCAGCCACCACAGCGACAGCAGCGCCTGGTCGTCGGTGTCCAGCCAGCGGGTGGCCTCGGCGACCTCACGCCGCTGGCTCTCCAGCCCGAGCCGCACGATCGTGAGGTCCACGAAGTCGGCCCCGGGATCGGCGACGTCGTACGCGTCGTGCAGCGCGGAACTGGTCCGATCCGGACGGTGGTCACGCCAGTAGTGCCGGATCTGGTTCATGGTGACGGCAACCAGCCATGACCGGAAGGCGGCGGGGTCGATCAGCGAGCCGAGAGATCCGAGGACGCGGAGCATGGTCTCCTGCACCACGTCGTCGACGTCGGGGCGCCCGTTCAGGGCCCGGCCCACGATGTTGTACACCAGCGGGAGGCAGTCGGCGACGAGTTCGTCCTGGGCGCGCATGTCGCCACGCCGCGCCGCCTCGACCGTCTCCCTGCCGGGTCCGCTGCTCGCTTCCACGCTCGTCCACGCTCCTTCTGGTCCCTGGGCCGTTCTGCCCTGTCACAAGAGGAGAGCCGCCGCACCGAGCCGGATAACGGAAAAGGCCCTCGCCGATGTGTCCGCGCCGGGCAGCGCGGTGAACCGCGGTCCGTCCCGCGGCGGTCCACGGTCCTGAAAGCCGGCCCGGGCCTTTCCTCGCCGTGCGGCCCGCCACGCGTACGTACGCGCGTTCGACCGACATGAGGTGAGTCTCGCACAGGGTCGGGCGCGGGGCGGCCGGGCGGCGTACCGCCCCGTCCGCCCGGGTCCCCCAGCCGCCCGGGTTCCCCATCCGCCCGGTTCCCCGGTCGGCGGCGTCTTCGGCGTCGGCGATGTGCTGCTCAGTCGCGTATGCGGTCGAGCGTTTCGATGATGGCCGGTGCTCCGGCCCCACCGGTTGACTGGCGGCACACCACCAGAGAACGGGGGATCCTGGAATGCCGGCTCTTCGTACGGTCGTCCTGTTCGGGGCGACACTCAGCACCGGACTCGGCGCCGGACTGTTCTACTCGTATGCCTGTTCGGTCATGCCGGGACTCGCCCGCGCCGACGACCGGAGTTTCATCGAGGTCATGCAGCGGATCAACGTGGCCATCCTCAACGGATGGTTCATGGCGTCCTTCCTGGGCGCCCTGGGGCTGATCGGCGTGGCAGGCCTGCTGGAACTGAGGGGCGGCAGCCGGACGGTGCTGCTGTGGATCGGCGCGGCGGCCGTGTTCCAGTTGGCGGTGCTGGTCATCACCGGAGTGGTCAACGTCCCGCTCAACGACCGCCTGGCGGCCGCCGGGGCACCCCACCACATCGCCGACCCCGCCGCCGTCCGGGCGGCCTTCGAGGCCACCTGGGTCCGCTGGAACGTGGTCCGGGCGCTTTCCGGAACGGCCGCTTTCGCGTGTGTCTCCTGGGCCCTGCGCCTGTCCGCCCGGATACCCGAAGGCGGCTGAGTGCCTGTCGGCCCTGCCGGTGACCGGGCGCCGGGCTGCCATGAGGCAGGGTCTCTCCGGCGCCATGGCCGACGAGGTCTCCATCCCGCTCAGGCCTCCCGGCCGTCCCGGTACACCCGGGTGACCGGCCCCCGCTGCCGGGACCTGGCCCGATCCGCTCTGCCGGCTCGTCGATACAGTGCAGTTCATGTCGAACGCGTATCCGACCGAGCCCGGCGCCCAAGGCCCCTACGGGGCGCCCCAGCACCAGGCGTCGCAGACTCCGGACACCCCCTTCAGCCCGTCACAGCCCCAGGCCGCGCAGGGCCCAGGCCCCTACGGTGGTACCCCCGGCCCTCATGGCGCCCCGCACGCTCACGGCGCTCCCGGCCCGTACGGCGCTCCCGGCCCGTACGGCGCTCCCGGCCCTTATGCGCCGGGAACCGCGGGTTCGTACCCGCACCCGTTCGCACCGCCCCTCCCGCTCACCATGCCCGCCTCCGTGCGGGGCGCGCAGGTGGTGAACTTCTCCGTCGCGGGACTCGGACTGCTGCTCTCCGGCGTCGTGGGCGCCACCTCCGGCGCAGAGGCCGCAGGTCGGTCCACGGCGCAGTATCTGACGGCGCTCGTGCTCTTCGTCCTGGCCTTCCTGTACGCGAAGGCGGGCAACGGCGTCCGGATCACCTCTCTGGTGCTGGCCGGCCTGCAGGTCATCGCCGGCCTGGGCGCCACGGCGAACCGCGCCCCCCTCACCATCATTCCGCTCGGCGGTGCCATCGCGGTGATCGTGCTGCTCACCCAGCGCTCGGCGAAGCAGTGGTTCGGGCGACCCCGTACGCCCGGCGTACCGCCTCCCCCGCCGTACGTCTGACAGTTGCCGGCACCGCACCGCCTTCCCCAACCCCCGCTCCCGCCAAGGCTCTCGACGGCGAACCCGGGCCCTCCGGGCTTCCGGTCACCGAACCTCGCTCGTCCTTCCGGCGCCATCGAGCCCGGTCGGTGTCCCGCCCGGTGCGAACGAGGAGCGGAAGGTGAAGGCGTACGGCGCGGAGCCGTATGCGTGGAGATGCTCCAGCCTTGAGACCCCCTCCTGCCATGTGGGTAGCACACCGTCGGCGACCCACCAGAGCACGTAACCCGGCTGCGCCGTCCGCTCGAACCAGTCGTAACGCCTGTTGAGCGCCGTGCGGTGCAGACCGGTGTAGACGGCGTCGAAGGCGGATCGCAGGTCGCTCCAGAGCGAGAGGGTCGTGGCGAGGGCGGTGGTTTCCGTGCTGCGGCCCTTGCTGTACCAGGCCGGAACGACGAACTCTCCCCACTCACCCCAGTCCGCGTCGAAGAGCGCGCCCTGGATGTGGTGTGCCGGTTCGGCACGAGCGATATGTCCGGGGTGTCGGCCGATCTCCCGGTAGACGGCCTCACCGCTCTCGTAGAACTCCCGCATGCTGGGCGTGGGATCGGTGAGGGGCGACTGCAGAACGCCGAACGTGTACAGAGCAAGCTGGGGCATGCGTATCTCCCTGGCCGAGTGGGCCTGGTGGGGAAGTTCCTGACGGTCTCGCCGTCCGGGCGCGGGATCGGTTCGACGGCCCGCCCGTCGGGTGGGGAGTTTCGGGCGTGGTCGACTCGGCCTGACGGGACTTCTGCGCGGCTGCGGGTGCCGCCGAACGACAGGGACGATAGCCATCTCGACCGACTCTGTCGAAGTTGCGTTTTTCCTCTTCAAGTGGCCTCTTGCCGAGGCTCTCCCGGACATTCGGCAGGGCTGCGTCGGATCACCCTGACGCACGACTTCGCCGCACCGGGGCACAGCGGCAGGGGAGTCCGACGCGCGTGTCGTGCGGGTTCATGCCGTCGTGCTGAGGCGCGTGCGCAGGTTGTGGAACTGGCGGGTCTGCATGATCAGGTGGGCGGGTTCCCAGAACAGGATGTCCATGGGCCGGGTCAGGGGCCGCGGGCGGCTGCGGCCGCGCGTGCGGACGACGAGCCGGGTCCTGCCCCCGGGCTCCGGCCGGAGATGGAAGCCCCAGATCGCGTCGGTGTACGCCCGCGGTGGCGCGTCGAACCGGTCGTAGGGGCGTCCGGACGGGAGCGTGGTCAGCGAGCGCAGCACCAGGGTCCTCTCCGGTTCCAGGACAGCGACGACGAACCAGGCGTCGCCGCTCGGCAGGGAGTCCAGGTGCCGGCCCGTGTGCAGGTCCTGCCATTGCTCGACGATGCGTTCCGCGCTCGGGTGTCCGCCGTTGTCCAGGCGGTCCCAGCTGTACCAGCCACCGCGGTTGCAGCCCATCTGCACAAGCCAGCCCCAGACCGCCGGGGGCGGCGCCGGCAGGGTCGTGGCCATGGTCGACGACGCGTCGGCGTCGGGGACGAGGTCGTCACCCGGGTAGCCGCGGCCGGCTTCCTCGCCGGTCGCGCCCCAGGTCAGCACCCGCGGTCTCAGGAAGACGCCGTACAGGGCGAGGGCGGCGGTCGCCACGCCCAAGGAACGTCGCCCAGCCCGGGGCCGGTGCTTGCTCATGGTTCCAGCGTCTCAGCTCCGTCCCGGTCGCACCACAGGACACGGGAGCGTCACGCAACCGGGACCACTCATCCGAACAGCCCCTCGCGCCAACCCCCGGCAGATCTGCGGGACTTGAAGTGCGCGAGAGGTATTGACGCCGCCCACCTGAACCTCAATCATCCAGTTGCTCGGTACCTCGACCTTCGTTCGATATCACGAACATCTGGATCGTTCCCACCGGCATCCGGACAGCCTCTGCCGCGGCGAGCCGGAGCCGCTTGCCCAAGGATGACGAGGTCCCCATGCGCAGAGGTAGTTCCAGCCGCCGGCATCCGGCCGTGGCGCTCGCCGCAACGGAGGCGGCCATGGCCGCGCCGGGGGCGATGCTCGCCGGCGGTCCGCTTCAGGCGGCCACCACGGCCGGCACCGGAGCGCAGATCCACACCTGTGACGGCGGTGCGAACCGGCAGGCGCGGGCGAACGCCGACGACACGCTCGTCGGGGTGCTGTTCGGGCCGTGCCTGGACGTCGGCGGCGGCGGTACGGCCCACGGCACGTGATGTCCCCTGCCGCACTTGGGGCCCGTGGCCCTCCCTCGGTCGCGGGCGGCAAGTACGGGTGTGGTCGTGCCGACCGGACGTCCAGCTCCGCAGCGCCACCCGCGCGCACTTGATCACGGGCGCGTCACCGTGCCCTGCAGACCCGCCAACGAGTGGCTTCCGCTCCGCCTACCCGGAAGGAATTCCCATGGTTCCCCCACGCAGTCGACTGCTGCGCCTCCTCGCGGCCACCGCACTGACCGTCACCGCCTGTGTCACCGCCTCCGTCGGCACGACCGCCGAGGCCGCGCCGGGCAGCCCGGCGCTCACGCCGCCGCTGGGCTGGAACAGCTGGAACAGCTTCGGATGCGGGATCACCGAGGCACAGGTCCGCGAGGCCGCCGACGCGATGGTCTCCTCGGGCATGCGCGACGCCGGCTACGAGTACGTGGTGGTCGACGACTGCTGGTTCGACCCGCAGCGTGACACGGCAGGCAACCTGCGGGCCAACCCGACCAAGTTCCCCAGCGGGATGAGAGCGCTCGGCGACTACATCCACGGCAAGGGCCTGAAGTTCGGCATCTACCAGGCTCCCAACGAGAAAACGTGCGCGCAGGGCGTGGGCACCTACCCCGGCGCCACGGGCAGCAAGGGCCACGAGACCCAGGACGCCGCCACGTTCGCCTCCTGGGGTGTGGACTACCTCAAGTACGACTGGTGCTCCGGCAGCGGCACCCTCAGCGAGCAGGTCGCACGGTTCTCCCTCATGCGTGACGCCCTGCGCGCCACCGGCCGTCCGATCGTCTACAGCATCAACCCCAACAGCTTCCACGCCCCCGCCGGCGACAGGTACGACTGGGGCGGCGTCGCCGACCTGTGGCGGACGACCGAGGACCTGCTCGACATCTGGCAGAACAACAACACCAACAGCTATCCGATGGGCGTCGGCAACGTCCTGGACGTCACCGCGCCGCTGGCGGCGCAGTCGGGTCCGGGGCACTGGAACGACCCGGACATGCTGGTCGTCGGCCGCCCCGGCCTGTCGCTGACCGAGTCCCGCTCCCACTTCGCCCTGTGGGCGCTGATGGCGGCCCCGCTCATGGCCGGCAACGACATCCGCACCATGTCCGCGGATGTCAGCGCGATCCTGCGCAATCCGCGTCTGCTGGCCGTGAACCAGGATCCGCTGGGAGCGGGCGGGCGCAGGGTGCGCGACGACGGCGCCACCGAGGTGTTCGCCAAGCCGCTCGCGGACGGTTCGGTCGCGGTGGGCCTGCTCAACCGCGGCGGCAGCGCGACGACCATCACCGCCACGGCCGCTCAGGTCGGCCTGTCCGGAGGGTCGTTCACCCTGACCGACCTGTGGACCGGCACCACGTCGAGCACGTCCGGTCAGATCTCGGCGCGCGTCCCCGCGCACGGTGTCGCCGTGTTCAGGATGACCGGCGGCAGCCCTCTCGACGCCACCACCGGCCGCCTGCGCGGTACCGGGTCCGGCCGCTGCCTCGACGTGAAGGGCGCCTCCACCGCGGCCGGGACGGCGACGCTGCTCTGGGACTGCCACACCGCCGCGAACCAGCTGTGGACCACCTGGGCCGGAGGCGAGATCCGCGTCTACGGCGACAAGTGCCTGGACGCCTCCGGCCAGGGCACCGCCAACGGAACGCCGGTCATCATCTGGCCCTGCAACGGCCAGAACAACCAGAAGTGGACCATGCAGGCCGACGGGTCGGTCCGCAACGTCCACGCCGGGCTGTGCCTGGACGCCGACCACGCGGGAACGGCCAACGGGACACCAGCCATCCTGTGGACCTGCAACGGCCAGAACAACCAGAAGTGGACCACGCTTCCGTAACCCGCCACCCCCACCACCCCCGGCAGGGTGCCGTCCGGCGTCACGAGTGCCTCCGTCCTGCCGCGCGGTGCCCGGCCGGACGGGCTCGGAACTCGGCGCGCGCGTTCCTGGCCGTCACGGCCTGTACCGCACGGCGGACCGGCAGCCATCGCGTGATCCCGTGAACGACTCGGCAGGCACGGCGAGTCGCCGGGCGGCGGCCGGGCCGCGCCACCGGAGCCGGGAGACGAACCCAGCGCCCCACCCGGGACACCGCCCCTGAGCCGGTGGCGCCGTTCCGCGATCGATACCACCGCGTTCACGGAACGGCACTCCGGTGCGTTGACAGAACGGCACCGCACTCCCATCATGGGAGCGCTCCCACGCGCGGGTCGGACCGCCGTCCCACCTCGGCCCCACCGCAGTCACAGCGCACCTGCGCAGGCCACCGCGTGTCCAGGCACCACCGCCGTCGCCCCGCATCAACGCACGTACCCGTTGTCCCATGCCACCGGCGCGGAACGTCCTGCCGCGTCGACACCCTGCCTGCGGCACGGCCCGGCAGCCGCCTGCCCCCGCCCGTCCGCCGGACTCCAGGAAGGACCCCATGCCCCCTCTGCTCAGACACCGCCGGCCGGCCGGTGCCGGCCCCCACCTTCTCGCGCGCACCGCGACCGCCCTGGCCGGCGCACTCGCCCTGCTGGCACCGGTGGCCGCCGCGGGCCCCGCGTTCGCCACCGAGCCCCGGACGGCCGCCGTCGCGGACGTCGAGGTAAGGGTCAACACACAGGCGGCCCTGGGCCGGCTGTCCGGCACCGCCCGGGGTGTCAACACCGCCATCTGGGACTCGCACATGAACGATCCCGAGGTCGTCGGCCTGATGAAGGAGGCCGACGTGGGCGCGATGCGCTACCCCGGCGGCTCGTACGCCGACATCTACCACTGGGAGACGCACACGGCGCCCGGCGGATACGTCGCCCCCGGCACCGGCTTCGACGCCTTCATGGGCACCGTCCGCGCCACCGGCGCCCAGCCGATCCTGATCGCCAACTACGGCTCCGGCACACCCGAGGAGGCGGCCGGCTGGGTCCGCTACGCGAACGTCACCAAGGACTACCACGCGAAGTACTGGGAGATAGGCAACGAGATCTACGGCAACGGCCACTACGGCAGCGGCTGGGAACACGACGACCACGAGGACAAGAGCCCCCAGGAGTACGCTCGCGAGGTCCGCGCGTACGCCACGGCCATGAAGGCCGTCGACCCGACCATCAAGATCGGTGCGGTCCTCACCATGCCGGGCAACTGGCCGGACGGAGTGGTCGGTCAAGGCGACTCCGGCGACTGGAACAACACCGTGCTCCCGGAAGTGACCGATGTCATCGACTTCGTGAGCGTCCACTGGTACGCGGGCGGGGCCGACACCACCGCCCAGGACGCCACGGCCAGACTGGCGGGACTTCCCGGCGAGCTGCGCGAGGTGCGCAACCAGCTCGACAGGTACGCGGGCGCCGACTCACCGCGCATCGGCATCGCCCTCACCGAGATCAACACCAACACCGGCGGCGCCCGGCTCACGGCCCGCCCCAACGGCCTGTTCGCCGCCGACGCTTTCATGACGGCCCTGGAGAACGGCGTGTTCACCGTCGACTGGTGGAACACCCACAACGGCGTGGACCGCATTACCACGGTCGACGGGGAGACCGACTACGGCGACATGGGGATGCTCTCCAGCGGCGGCTGCTCCGGTGACGTCTGCGAACCGGCACCGAACACGCCGTTCCACCCCTACTACGGCATGAAGATGACCGGCGAACTGGGCACCGCGGGCGACACCATGGTCGCCGCCGCGTCCTCCGGGCAGGACCTCTCCGCCCACGCGGTGCAGCGCCGCGACGGGCGTCTGAGCCTCCTGCTCATCAACAAGAACCCCGAGACCGCACATACGGTGGACCTCGCGTACGCGGGCTTCACCCCGTCCGCCGACGCACCCCGCGTCAGCCGCTACGCTCGCGGCGACAGCGACATCACCCAGGTCGCCGACGGCGAGGCATCCGCCGCACAGGTCACCGTGCCGCCGTACGGGATGCTCACCCTCACCCTCACCCCGCGAGCCGGCACCGGACCCGGCGCATCGGCCGCCGGCGCCCCCGGCACGCCGAGGCTGGAGGCGGTGGCCGACACCACCGCCCGACTGACCTGGCAGGGTGCCACGGGGGCCGCCCGTTACCTCGTCCAGGAGCGCGACGGCGCGCACACCCATCTGGTCGGCGAGACCAGCGGCACGTCCGTGACCCTGCGGAACCTGCCCCCGGGCAGCACCCACACGGTCAACGTCCTGGCCGCCGACGCCTCCGGACGTCTGTCCGCCCCGTCCGATCCGCTGACCTTCACCACCGGCACACCGTCGGACGCCCCTTGCGCGGTGACGTACCACCGCGACACCGGCTGGGGTGACGGCTTCGTCGCCACAGTCACCGTCCGTAACCTCTCCGACACCCCCATCACCGGCTGGACCATGGACTGGGACTGGCCGACGGAGGGGCAGTCCGTCTCCTCCGGCTGGAACGCCACCTTCCACCAGACCGGACGGCATGTACGGGTGACCGCACCCGAGGGCGCGGGCCCGCTCGCTCCGGCCGGCGGATCGACGGCCGCGTTCGGATTCGTCGGCGCCAACGACGGGCCTACCACCGATCCGACGGTCTTCCGTCTCAACGGCGCTGTGTGTTCCAGCGGTTGAGACCTGCGGAATCAGCCGACCGCACGTTCCGCCGCCGGTCCCTGTCGGCGGAACGTGCGGCGCCGCTGCTCCCTTCGGGCATCCCTGCCCGAGCCGGTTCCGCCTCCCACGGGACTGAGTGTGACGACGAGCCGGCGGAGGGGACCCGTGCCCGCGTCCGGGCCGGGTGGACACCGGCGATGCGCCCGGGTCGCGCACCCGGCAGGTCGTGGCCACCGGCAGCGGAGCACCATGGCGGCCGACGCACGGGTGCCGGCCCTACCGAGCAGCACGACGTGCGTGCGCTCGGCCAGGCGGCTGTACACGCTCGCGCTACGATCTCCCCGTGAACACCTACTGGCACGTCGTCCTGCCGCCGCTCCCCGCCTGACGGGCGCGGACAGCGACGGTCACTCACCCCGACCCCGGCCGACCCCCGCGGTGAGGCCGGGGACCGTTGTCGTGCGCCCGTCCCGGACCACCTCCCTGACGGACCCGACGACGGAAGACCACGACCGTGCCGCACCGCACAACCCGCCCGGCCCCCGCACGCCCGGCCACCACCGCCCGGCGCCCCGCACGCACCCGCCCCCTCGGCGGCCCCGCGCCGATCCTCGCCTCGGCCGTGCTCTGGGGCACCACCGGAACCGCCGCCACCCTCGCCCCGCCGTCCGCGCCCGCCGCCGCGGTCGGCTGCGCCGGACTCACCGTCGGTGGCCTCCTGCTGTTCCTCACCTCCCGCCGGGTCGGCTCGCGGCTCGCCGCCGGCACCGCTCACGAACGCCGCCTGCTCGCCCTGGGCGCGTTGGCGGTGGCCGCGTACCCCGTCACCTTCTACCCGGCCGTGGCCGCCACCGGAGTGGCCGTCGCCACCGTCATCGCGCTGGGCAGCGCACCCGTTCTCGCCGGACTGCTGGCCTGGCTCACCGGGCAGACCCGGCCCACGGCCCGTTGGGCGGGCGCCACCGCCGCCGCCGTGCTCGGCTGCGCCCTGCTGGTGCTGGGCCCCGCGCTCACCGGCGGCGCCACCCCGATCGACCCGACGGGCGTCGCACTCGCCGCCTGCGCCGGTCTGTCGTACGCCGTCTACTCGCTGATCGGGGGCCGGCTCATCGGCCACGGGCACCCCTCCGACGCCGTGATGGGCGTGCTGTTCGGTGGCGCGGCACTGCTGGTGCTCCCCGTCGTGCCGCTGACCGGCGCGGGCTGGCTCGGGGAGCCCCGGGGCGCGGCCGTGGCCCTCTACCTCGCCGTGTTCACCGTCCACCTGGCCTACCGGCTCTTCGGCCACGGTCTGCGCCGCACCCCGGCGTCGGTGGCCACCACCCTGACGCTCGCCGAGCCCGCCGTGGCGGCGGTCCTGGGCGTCACCGTCCTCGGCGAACGCCTTCCCCCCGCCTCCTGGTGCGGCCTGGCCGTCCTGGCCGCCGGCCTGATCCTGCTGACGCTGCCGGCCGGCACGACCGCCCGACGCCGGCGGTAGCCGCCTCCGCCCCGCGGCCCGAGGCTGTTACGGTCCGGGCCATGACCGACAGCGTGTACGTGGGCAACGCCGGCACGGACGCCGCCCTGGACCGGGGCTGGCTGCTGGGGCATTTCAAGGACGCCTCCGACCCCCGCCACAGCGAGGCCGTGGAGATCAAGTGGGGCGTCCACCCGAAGGGCGACACACGGCAGCGGTGGGTCACCGGCGAGGAGCGCACCGCCCTCCTCGTCCTCGTCAGCGGCCGCTTCCGGGTCGAACTGCCCGGACGCAGCGTGCTCCTCGCCGAGCAGGGGGACTACGTCGTCTGGGGCCGGGGCGTCGACCACTCCTGGCGGGCGGAGGAGGAGTCCGTCGTGCTGACCGTCCGCTGGCCCTCGGTCCCCGGCTACGTCAGCGCAGGACCAGCGGACCGTCCGCCGCGCTGAGGAGGGCTCCGCCCGCCACGCCCAGCAGAAGGGACAGCCCGGCCGCGGTGTAGGCGGTCGCGGCGCACCAACTGCCCGTCGACGCCCGGGCGGCCGGGGCCGGGGCGGGCGAGGCGGGCAGGAACACGGGGGTCAGCCACCGCAGGTAGTAGAAGAGGGAGGCGACGGTGTTCGCCACCGCGAGCACGGCCAGCCACGTGTAGCCGCCGTCGACCGCCGCGCCGAACACCTCCAGCTTCCCGAGGAAGACCCCGGTGGGCGGGGTACCGACCAGGCCGAGCAGACACACCACCAGCACCGCCGCCAGCCCGGGGCGGTCCCGGGCCAGCCCCCGGTAGTCCTCCAGCGTACGGGCGTGCGGCAGCTCGGCGACCACGGCGAACGCGCCGAGCTGGGTGGCCGCGTAGGCGGCGAGGTACAGCAACAGCCCCTGCTGGGCCAGGTCGGAGCGGGTGGCGACGGCCAGCGGCATCAGCAGATAGCCCACCTGACCTACCGTTGAGTACGCCAGCAGCCGCCGCACGGAGGTCTGGAAGAAGGCGGCGAGGTTGCCCAGCGTCATCGACGCCGCGGCGAGCACGGCCAGCAGCAGCGGCCAGTTCACCCCGGAGGCCGGCAGCGCCTGGTGGACCAGCCGGTACCCGGCGAGCAGACCGCCCACCTTGGGCAGCGTGGTCACGTACGCGGCGACCGGGGCGGTGGCGCCCTCGGTGACGTCCGGCACCCAGTAGTGGGCCGGCACCCCGCCGATCTTGAACAGCAGCCCGGCCAGCACCCCGACCAGTCCCACGGCGACCAGTCCGTACCCGGCCTGCGGCAGCGCCGTCTGCAACCGCCAGTACCCGGTGGCCCGCCCCGCCCCGTACAGCAGGGCGGCCCCGGCGAGCATGGTCACCCCGAGCAGCGCCCCCATCAGGTAGTACTTCAGCGCCGCCTCGGTGCCCGGGGCGTCCTTGGCGTACCCGGCCAGGGTGTAGGCGGGAACGCTCGCCAGCAGGTATCCCGCGAACAGCATCAGCAGATCGTTGGCGCCGATCATGGCGAGTGTCCCGGCCCCGGTCAGCAGTACCAGGACGTAGTACTCGCTCTCCCTCCGGTGCCCCCGGAAGGGCTCCACCGACAGGGCGATCACCAGCAGCAGCGCGCCCAGCACGATCAGCCGCCCCACCCCGGTGACGGTGTCGACGGCGAAGGTACCGGAGAAGACCGTGCGGTCGCCTTCGCCGGCCAGGCCGACACCGGTCGCCACCACGCCGAAGCCGCAGGCCACCGCGGCCAGCGCGGCGACGGCCCACTGGCGGCGGCGCGGCAGCCACGACCCGGCGAGCAGCCCCACCACGGCAGCCACCGCGAGCGCGATCTCGGGCACCAGCGCCCTCAGCTCACCGCTCACCGCGCCACCAGCCCCACCAGGGCCCGGCCGGCCGGTTCGACGACGTCCAGCAGCGGACGCGGTACGACACCGATGAGCAGGGCGATCACCAGCAGCGCGGCGACCGGCACGGCCTCCCGGGCGACCAGGTCGGAGAAGCCGCCGAGCCGCACCTCGCCCGGCAGCCGGGCCGGCCCCAGGAACATCTGCCGCAGCGCCCGCAGAAAGAGCGCCGCCGTGATGAGGATGCCGGTCAGGGCGATCGCGGTGGCCACCGCCTGTGAGCCCAGCGAACCGGTGAAGATCTGGAACTCCGCGATGAACCCCGAGAACCCGGGGATGCCCAGACTGGCGAACGCCGCCACCCCGGTCGCCGCGGCGAACCGCGGACTGGGCCCGGCCAGACCCGAGTACGCGTCGATGCGATAGGTCCCCGCCCGGTCGTACAGCACGCCGGACAGCAGGAACAGCGCACCGGTGAGCAGCCCGTGACTGACCATCTGGACCACCGCGCCGGTCACCGCCAGCGACCGTGCCTGGGCGTCCGTGCCGGCGAGCATCCCGGCCGCGCCGACCGCGAGCACCACGTATCCCATGTGGTTCACGGAGGTGTAGGCGACCATCCGCTTGAAGTCCGTCTGCGCCAGCGCGACCAGAGCGCCGTACACCACGGACACCACCCCCACGATCACGAACACCAGCGCGTAGCGGCGCCAGGCGTCGGGCAGCAGCGGCATCGCGATGCGCACGAACCCGTAGGTGCCCATCTTCAGCAGGACCCCCGCCAGGATCGCCGACCCGGCCGCCGGGGCGTCGGTGTGGGCCGGCGGCAGCCACGTGTGGAAGGGCACCGTCGGCGTCTTGACGGCCAGCCCCGCGCCCAGGGCCAGCAGCACCAGCGCGGCGTAGCCGCCCCGGCCGGACAGCGGGTCGGCGCGGGACAGCTCCACCATGTCGAAGGTGTGCGGGTCGGCGGCCAGGTACAGGCCGATGAAGCCCAGCAGCAGGGCGAGCGAGCCGACGAACGTGTACAGGAAGAACTTCAGCGCCGCCGCCCGTGCCCGCTCGCCGTGGCCCCAGCCGGCGATCACGAAGAACATCCCGACGATCGACAGGTCGAAGTAGACGAAGAACAGGATCAGGTCCAGGGCCACGAAGAGCCCCGTGCAGACGGTCTGCAGGAACAGGAACAGACAGACGTAGGCCCGCACCCGGCGGGTCTCGCGCAGCGAGTACACGGCCACGGCGAGGAACAGCACCGAGGTCAGCGCGACCAGCGGCAGCGACAGGCCGTCCACGCCGACGTGGTAGCCGACCCCGGCGCCGGGGATCCAGCGCACCCGCTCCTCGTAGCGCGGGCCGCCGCCCGGCTCGAATCCGGCCCATACCGCGCCCACCAGCGCGAGTTCGACGCCGGCCGCGGCGACCCACGTCCACAGGAAGAGCCGGGCGGGCCGGCCCGCGGGCACCAGCAGCAGCGCGGCGCACACCAGCAGCGGCCAGAACGTGACGACGGTCAGCATCAACGGTTCACCTCACCAGGAGCACGATCAGGGTCAGTACCGCGAAGCCGACCGCGGCCTGGGCGTAGTACTGGTGCAACAGTCCGGTCTGCGGGCGGCGCGCCCATCCGCCCAGCCGCCGGGCCCCGCGCCCGACCGCCCGTACGCCCGCGTCGACACCTCCGTCGTCCACCCGGCGCGCGGCCCGCGCGAGGGTCAGGCCGCCGCGGCCCACGGCACGCACCGCGCCGTCCACCACCCGGTCGTCGAAGGACGCCAGAGCCCGCGCCAGCGTCGTCACGGGCCGCACCACCAGCCGCCGGGCCACCGCCTCCAGCCCCAGCCAGTCACCCGCCCAGGCCCGCACCCGGGACGGCACCGGCGCAGGGCGCTCGCGCGCCGACCACCACCACCCCAGTGCGAACGCGGCGACCACGACGACGGCGGAGAGCACCAACTCCCAGGCGTGCGGCGTCGGTTCCCCCGGCGCTCCGACCAACTCGCGCAGCCATGCGGCGGGCCCCGACAGCGCGAGCACCCCCAGCGTCGCGGCGGCACTCGCCAGCACCACCACCGGCGCCACCATGAGGACGGGAACCCGTGGACGGACCTGTGCGGCGGCCCCGGTTCCGGACCGCCGGACATCCATCGGAGCCAGCACCTGGTGGACGGCGCGCACACTGTAGACGGCCGCCACCGCCGCCGCGGCCAGCCCCACCGCGTACAGGGCCGGATCCCGCTCGTAGGCGGCCGCGAGCACCTCGTCCTTCGTCGCCCACAGCGACAACGGCGGCAGTCCCGCCAGCGTCAGCCCCGCGACCGTGAAGGCGGCCCCGACCGTCGGACGGGTCCGCGCGGCGCCCCGCAGCTCCGACAGCCGCCGGGTGCCCAGCGTGGTCAGCCACACCCCGGTCACCAGGAACAGACCCGACTTCACGGCGGCGTGCGCGACGAGCTGCGCCGTCCCTCCGGCCACCCCTCCCGCCCCTGCCGCGAGCACCATGAAGCCGATCTGCGCGGCGGTGGACGCGGCCAGCAGCTGCTTCAGGTCCGCCTGGAACACCGCGACCGCCCCCAGCACCAGCGCGGTCGCGGCCCCCGCCCAGGCGACCAGCGGCCCGGCCCAGTCCGTCACCGTCAGCAGCGGTTCGAGCCGCAGCAGCAGGTAGGCGCCGGCCGCGACCATCGCCGCCGAGTGCAGCAGCGCCGAGACCGGGCTGGGGCCCTCCATGGCCCGCGACAGCCAGAAGGAGAAGGGCAGTTGCGCCGACTTGCCCAGTGCGGACGCGACCACGCCGCCGGTGATCACGTGCAGCCACGGCGACGACGCCGAGTCCAGTGCGTCAAGGCGCAGCCCGCCGACCCCGCCGGCGACCGCGGCGCCCGCCGCCAGATACAGGCCCAGGTCGGCGGTCCGCGTGGTCAGGAAGGCCACGTCCGCCGCCGCCACCCGCTCCCGCTCGTGCCACTGGAAACCGATCAGCGCCCAGCTGGTGGCCCCCATCACCTCCCAGGCCATCAGCAGCGGCGGCAGCGTCGTCGCGGTGACCGTGACCAGCATGGCCCCGGCGAACAACAGCATCAGCCCGAAGAACCGGCCCCGGTTGTCCCGGGCCCCGAACTCCCCTGCGGAGAAGACCAGCACCGCACAGGTCACCGCCGCGACGGTCACCACCATGACGGCCGACAGCCCGTCCACCCGCGCCCCCGCGTCGATGCCGGTGAACAGCGGCACGCTCAGGGCCGGGCGGCCGAGCGCCGCGGTGACCGCCAGGCCCAGCGTCGCGACGGCCGCCGCGACGCCCGCAGGTGCCGCCCAGCGGCCGGCGGTGCGGCCCGCCAGGGCGAGCGTCGCGCCACAGGCCAGGGGCAGGGCGAGCAGCGCCCACAGGACCGCGCTCATCCCTTGAGCTCCTCGGCCATGTCGGTCATGTCCACCTGCCGGGCCCGGTAGATCGCCGTGGTCACGGCGAAACCCATCGCCATCTCCACCGCCATCGCCACCACCGCGGCCACGACCACCACCTGTCCGCTCGCGGCGGCCGGGGCCACGAAGTGCCAGAGCGCGGCACCGGCGACGATCACCCCGCCGATCATCAGCTCGATCCCCATCATGATCATCACGATCGACTGCTGGGACAGCGCTCCGTACAGCCCCACGCAGAACAACGCGGCGGCCAGGAGAAGGAACAGCTCCAGCGTCATCGGCCCACCCCTCCGCGGACCGGGTCGTCGGGCGGCCGCCGGTCGAGGCCGTCGCCGAACCGGTCGTAGCGGCCCCGCTGGGTGGCCAGGACGACCGTCCCCACCATGGTCGCGAGCAGCACCAGCCCCAACGTCACCATCGTCAGCATCTGTCCGCCCATCAGCGCCTGCCCCACCTGGAACGTGGTGTCGCTCGGGGGCCGGCCGGCCCGGTCGGGCCACGGCGCCAGGAACACCCCGACGGCCAGCGCCGCGAACAGCGCCCCGCTGATGCCCAGCGCGCCCCGCCGGTTGTGGACCATCGACATGGGCATCAGCCCGGCCGGATTCATCATGTAGGCGACCATGAAGACGGCCATGACGACCATCTCCATCACCATCATCAGCACGATCACCACACCCAGATAGGGCAGCCCCAGCACCACCGCCTCGCCGCCCACGCACACCAGCGACGCCAGCAGCGCGAAGGTCGCCCGGGCCATCGAGTCGAACCGGAACACCAGGGCCCCCGCCACCAGGGCGATCACCCCCAGGGCCACCGACAGCACCGTCTCCATGCCCGTACCTCCCATCCCTTTCACCGGTTCAGGACGACCAGGGCCGCCACCAGGGCCTGAGCGATCGTCACCGGGACGAGCACCACCCAGGCCACCTCCATGAAGCGGTCCGCGCGCACCATCGGCACCCGCCGCCGTAGGACCACCAGCAGCGCCAGCACCGCCGCCGTCTTCACGGCCGACCAAGCCCAGTCGGGCAGCAGCGGGCCGCTCCCGCCGCCCAGGAACAGCGGCACCGCCATCGCCGCGCCCGCCGCCAGCCACAGCCAGCGCCCCGCCACCAGCAGCAGCCGGTCCGGCCCCACCGCCTCCCCGAGCACGCCGCCCGCGATGTCCGGCCCGGCCGGGTAGGCGAACGGACCGAGGAAGGAGAACGCCAGGACGGCGCCGAGGAACACCACGAACGCCACCGGCATCCATACGGCGAACCACAGCCCGTCCTGCGCGGCCGCGACCTCCCCGACCCGCAGGGACTCGGCCCCCGTGGCGGCCGAGATCAGCGCGAACATCAGCGGCAGTTCGTACGCCAGCCCCTGTGCCAGGAACCGGTAGCCGCCGATCAGCGAGAAGGCCGCGTTCGGCCCCCAGCCGGCCAGCCACAGCCCCGCCCAGGTGGCGACCTCCATCGCGTTGAACCACACGACCCCCACCGACAGGTCGGCCACCGCGTACCCGCCGAACGGCACGACCAGCACCGCCAGCACGGCCGACACCGGCACCGTCACCACGCCCAGCCGCCACAGCGGCACGTCCGCGCCCGCGCGCCGCCGCGGCTGGACCGCGAGCAGCCACACCGCGTCCCGCACCGGACGCACCGCCGCCGCGGCGCCCGGCCGCCCGGCCTCGGCGGCGGCCAGCAGGGCGTCGCCGCCGGCCGCCAGCAGGGCAAGGGCGAGCAGGGCGAGCGGGGCGAGCGGCACCGCCCACCAGGGCACGGTCTCAACCATCGGTCACCTCCGGGCCCAGGCCGATCAGTTCGTCGACGTCCGGGTCGAGGCTGGCCACCGTGAGCCGCGCCGCGGCCAGCTCGGCGCCCCTCAGCAGACCGGGCAGGACCCGCACCAGCCCCGCCGACGGCGGCCGGCCCGCCACGGCCGGCCCCCGGGGCGGGGGGAACGCGCGGGGGTCCAGCGGCGCACCGTCGTCGAGCCGGGCCACGTCCTCCTCGACGGCCGCCAGCCAGGCCCGGTAGCGGGCGGGAACGTCCCCGTCGGCGTCGGCCGCCGGACCGTACACCCCGGCCGCCCGCGCGTCCGCCCGGGACAGCGGGGCGATGCCGTGCGTGAGCCAGTACAGGACGCGCGAGCGGCCCACCCGGCGCGCCAGCCGGGCGGCGCCCGGCGCGACCTCCGAGGCGGCGGCCCCGGCCAGCAGGGCGTCGCGCAGCCGCCGGGCCCGAACGGCCTGCGCCGGCCACCCCGCCACGGCCAGCAGCCGCGCCACGCTGTCCAGACGGCACGCCGCCCGCCGCCGCGCCGCCTGCCCGGTCGTGACCCGGCCGCCCGCCTCCGCCCGCTCCCACGGCTCGTTCCAGAAGACCCCGCCGGGCGGCCGGTCCGCGTCCGCCCAGCCCGTCGGATCGACCTCCGCCTCCTGGATCACATCTCCCTGCACGGCCAGACGCACCGTCAGTGCCGTCGGCCAGTCGCCGAGCAGCGGCCCGAGCGAGAAGTGGAGCCGATCGAGCGTCAGGCCGTCGCGGTCCTCGGCCTGATCGGCCATCGGAAGCCCACCGGGCATGTCCATATCGCCCCCGTGGCCCCCGTGGCCCCCGTGGCCCTCGTGCCCGCCGTGATCGTCGTTCTCGGGTGCGCCGTGCTCCTCCTCGCCCCCGTGGCCGTCGTCACCGCCGTCGTCGTCACCGCCGTCGCCGTGGCCGCCGTCGTCCTCCTCGCCGCCGGGGCCGGCCGCGCGGACGGTACGCCGCTGCAGTGTCGGGTCCGTCAGCAGGGAGCGGCCCGTGTCCAGGGCCGCGGCGACCTCGCGCGGCGTGGCGACCCGTACGGTGGCGCGCGGGGCCGGTATGTCGCGGGCCAAGCGGTCCACCGCCGCGGTCAGGGCGGACACCGGGGTGCCCAGGACCAGCAGGAGGTCCGCGTCGGCCGGGGTCGAAGCGGTGGCCCAGCCGCGCCGCCGAACCTCCCGCTCGGCGGCGAGCCGTACGGCGGTGGAGCCGGGCAGAGGGGCCGTCAGCACGCGGGGGCGGGCCGCGGTCACCCGCAGCACCGGGCCGGTCAGGTCCACCGCAGGGCCCCCTCCCGCCAGGCGTACACCACACCGGCGAGCAGCACCGCCAGGAAGGTGAACATCTCGACCACGGCGCTCGTCCCCATCGCGGTGATCACCCGCACCCACGGGTACATGAAGACCATCTCCATGTCGAAGGCCAGGAACAGCATCGTCACCGCGTACCAGCGCACATGGAACCTGCTCACCGCGTGCTCGGCCGGCTCCAGCCCGGACCCGAACGGGCGCGCGCCCAGCGGCTCGGAGACGGTGCGCACCCACCACGCCGAGGCGTACACGGCGGCCACCCCCAGCAGCGCGACGGCCAGCAGGACGAGGACCGCACCGAACCCGCTCACCGGTACCACCGCTCCCTTCGTCGTCGACCGGCCACAAGTACCCCGTGCGGCGGCGATATGCCTGGCCCCCCGCCCCGCACCAGCCGGGGGCCACTCGTCCGGACCAGCTCCGACGGCCGCGCCGCCCGCCGACTACGCTGGCGCCATGGGCAAGCAGGGGTACCTCGCGGAGCTGTTCTCGCTGGACGGCCGCGTCGCCGTGGTGACCGGCGGCAGTTCGGGTATCGGCCGGGCCGTCACCGGGGCGCTGGCGCGGGCCGGCGCACGGGTGGTCGTCGTGGCCCGTCGGAAGGCCGAACTGGTGGCCACGGTCGACGAACTGCGGGCCGACGGCTGCGAGGCCGCCTGGGTCAGTGCCGACCTGGGCACCCGGGACGGCGTACGGGCGGCGGCCGAAGAAGCGGCCGCGGTGTTCGGCGAGCCCGACATCCTCGTCAACAGCGCCGGCGTCAACCTGCGGCCGCCGATGGGCGAACTGGACGAGGACGTCTGGGACACCACCATGGCCCTCAACCTGGAGGCGCCCTACCTGCTGGGCCGACGGTTCGGACCCGGTATGGCCGAGCGGGGCTTCGGCCGGATCATCCACATCACCTCCCAGCAGGCCCACCGGGCGCTGCTGAACAGCGGGGCCTACGGGGTGTCCAAGGGCGCTCTGGAGTCACTGGCCCGGTCCCAGGCGGAGGCCTGGTCCCCGCACGGCGTCACCTGCAACACCCTGGTGCCGGGTTTCGTGATGACGCCGCTGAACGCGCGGGTGTCGTCCGACCGCCGGAAGGTGGCCGCTCTGGCCGAGCGCACGCTGGTGGGGCGCAACGGACTGGCCGAGGACTTCGCGGGCGCGGCGGTCTTCCTCGCCGGGCGCGGCTCCGCCTACGTCACCGGGCAGTCGATCTTCGTGGACGGTGGCTTCTCCGTCCACTGAGCCGCCGTCAGGACCTCGTGCGGGCCCACCGGAGGAAGCTGATCCTCGGCTCCGGGGGAGTGGCTCGCCCGTTCCCGCATCGGTAACGGCCGCCCGGCCGCGGTCGGCGCCGGGGGCGGACTCGCCGTCGGTATGACCGCCGGCACCGAACTTCGGCCTCCACTCCGTCCTCCGGGACGGCACCTTCACCGCCGGGTGAGCGGCAATTCGCGACCGTGTGGCGTTCCCGGGCGTCCGACTATCGGCTGCCGAATGTGCTGTAACGGCTTTTCAGTTCCCCGTCGCGCAAACGGCGACCCGGCCGCCCCACGACCCCCGCACGGTCCCGGAGGGCCGCCGACACGGCCCTGCGCACGCCGGCCGGTGCGCATATGCCGAGAAGAAATACGCGCGGCAAATACGTGATTTCGCAATCCATGATTGCACCGCATTATATTGACAGGCGGGTTCTCTTCAGGAGTTAATGGTTCCGAATGGCTTCAAATCGCGCCTCCGTGTGTTCTGCGGGGCATCGCGGAACAGGGCGGGTGACTGCCCGCAAGGCGAGAGGCGTGCGAGCGGGGAATGGCGGACCAGGATTTCCTTCGGAGGGAGATCAATGCCCCATCTCGACTCTTTCACCATTCCGGAATTCTACCTTCCCTTTGAGAATGCCAAGGATCCGTGCGCGGACCGGGCCAACGACGAGGCGACCTCGTGGGCCGTACAGCGCGGCCTGATCGAGGAGGCCACCGAAGAGTTCGCCGGCATAGGCTTCGGCCACCTGGCCGCCCGGGTCGGCGCCGGCGCCTCCTACGACGACATCGTCCTGCTCTCCCAGTGGATGGCCTGGTCCTTCGTCCTCGACGACCAGCACGACCTGCTCATCAGGTCCGGCCGGGTCGACACCTGGCGCCCCGTCACCGACGCCATCACCGGCTACCTGGCCCACGGCCGCACCGACCTGCTGCCGAGGTCCGCCCGCTCCCCCCTGGTCGGCTCCTTCGTCGAACTGTGCGACCGCATCCTCGCCGGCATGCCGGCCGACGGCCGCGCCCGCTACCGGGCCCACGTCCCGCTGATGCTGGCCTCACTCGACCAGGAGGCCCGCAACCGCAGGCCCGGCTATCGCCCACCGGTCGCCGACTACATCCTCACCCGACGCCACAGCTCACAGCTGCTGCCGATGATGGACATGGTGGAGGCCTCCCTCGGCATCGACGTGCCGGCGGTGGTGCACGACAGCCCGGCCGTCCAGGAACTCGCCTGGAGCGCCATCGACGTCATCTCGTGGGGCAACGACGTCTTCTCGCTCCCCAAGGAGTACTCCTGCGGGGACACCAACAACCTCGTCGCCCTGCTCGCCTCCTGGCGCGGCTGGCCGCTCCCCGAGGCCGTCCGGGCCGTCGAGGACCGCATCCGGCACCGTGTCGAGGACTTCCTGACCACGGCCCGTGCCCTGCCCGCCCACCTCGACGCCCTCGGCGTCACCGACCCACGGCAACGCGCCGCCGTGCGACGACGCGTGCGCGCCTACGAGGACTGGATGATCGGCTCCGACCTCTGGCAGCGCCACGACTGCACCCGCTACCGCGACGAGCGCTTCGCCGCCGGTCTGGAGGCCGCCTACACCCGCCCCGATCTCGTCCCGGCGGCCTGAGGGAGGACCCCCGGACCATGACCCACGCTCCCGCACCCCCCACCGCGGCGAGGGCCCCGGCCGCCCCCGGCGCCCTGCCCCTGCTCGGCCACGCCCTGCAGCTGTGGCGCCGGCCCATCGCCTTTCTGGAGTCCCTGCGCAGCGTCGGCGACGTCGTCCGCGTCGATGTCGGCACCTGGCCGCTGCACGTGCTCACCACCGCCGACCTGGTGCACACCGTGCTGGTGGGCGAGGCGCAGAACTTCGGACGCGGAAGGATCTTCGAGAAGATGCGGCCGCTGTTCGGCGACGGCCTCGCCACCGTCGACGGGCCGTTCCACCGCAAGCAGCGTCGCATGATCCAGCCCGCTTTCCACCGTTCCCACATCGCCGAACACGCCGAGCGGATGTGCCGTCAGGCGGAGGAACTGGCGGCCTCCTTCACGGACGGCCGACAGATCGCCGTGGACGAGGAGTTCCGCCGCTTCTCCCTGTCCGCGGTCGCCGACATGATCTTCTCCGGGGAGGTGGGGCAACGGGCCGTGGAGGAGGTGCACCGGTCCTTCCCCGTCCTCCTGGAGGGCATGCTGGCCCGCACGCTCATGCCGAAGGCCATGGACCGCCTGCCCATCCCCCTGAACCGGCGCTTCGACACGGCGGCCGGCCGGATGCGCGCCGTCATCGACGAGGTGATCGACTCCTGCGGCACCGAGCCGGAGGACACGGCGCACCCCGAAAGGCACGACCTGCTGTCCCTCCTCCTGGCCGCAACCGACCCGGAGAGCGGCGAGAGGATGAGCACCCGACAACTCCGGGACGAGCTGATCACCATGCTCTTCGGCGGCACGGAGACGGTGGCCACCACCCTGGCCTGGGTCTTCCACGAGCTGGCGGCCCACCCGGAGGCGGAGAGACGCCTGCACACCGAGATCGACACGGTGATCGGCGACCGGCGGGTCCGGCCCGAGGACCTGCCCCGGCTGACCTACACCACGGGGGTCCTGCACGAGACGCTGCGGCTGCACTCGGCCCTGGTGTTCACCCGGAAGGCGCTCCGCCGGGTCACGCTCGCCGGGGTGTCGATCCCGGCCGGGGCCGAACTGGCCTACAGCCCCTACGCGATCCACCGGGACCCCGCCTCCTTCCCGGACCCCACCGCGTTCGACCCGGACCGCTGGTCACGTCCCGACGCCGCGCGGCCGCCGCGCCTCGGCGGATTCCTCCCGTTCGGAGCGGGTCAGCACAAGTGCATCGGGGATTCTTTCGCGATGGCGGAAATGCTCGTCGTGGTGGCGAGCGTGGCATCACGCTGGCGACTGGTGCCCGCGGCCGGCGTCACCGTACGGGAAGTCCCGGCCGGAATCCCGATGCCGCATGCTCTGCCCATGATTCCCACATCCCGGAAGGGAGGGCTGTCCGACCCCGTCCCACGACTCTCACCCCACCCGCGAACGGACAGCGCGGGGCAGAACCGGAGGACGTCAGCGCATGATGCACCATGTGCCTCGTGCGAGTGGCGATAATCCCAAAAGAAGGGTCGTGAACTGCTGCACCGTGTCCCCTGGGGCCTACACTCGGCGCACCTGCTGGAGGGGACGACGATGACAGACGCCGTGGCACCCCGGGGGAGCGAGGGACATCCTCTCCTCGAACGGGAATCCGAACTCATCGCGGTTCGAAACGCGTTGGACGGACTGTGCGGGGTGCAGGGGGACGAGCCGAAATCGCGGCGCGGCGGGGTGCTCGCCTTCGCGGGCCCCGCCGGAGTCGGCAAGACGACGGTGGTCAACCAACTGCGGCGGCAGGCAGCGGACCGTGGCTGCACCGTGCTCTTCGCCCGCGGCGGCGAGCAGGAGACACAGGTGCCGTTCCGGGTGATGCGGCAGCTCATCCGCCCCCTGTTCGCCCTCATGGAGGAGACCGAATACCGCGACCTCCTGGGGAACTGGTACCCGATCGTGGCACCCGCCATAGGGCTGGACGCCCCCGCCGGAGACACGCATCCCGACCCGCAGGGCGTCCGCGACGGGCTGGACTGGGTCGTCACCCGCCTCTCGGTACGCCATGGCCGACCCCTCGTCATGGTCCTGGACGACGCCCAGTGGGCGGACGCCGAGTCCCTCGCCTGGCTGACCGCCTTCGCCGACCGCGCGGAGGAACTGGCCATGCTCATCGTGGTGGCCTGCCGTCCCGACGACGTCACGCCCGCCGCGCCCATGCTGCAGGAGCTGACGGAGCGCCACGGCACCCGGCCCCACGAACTGGCCGCCCTCACCCTGGGCGCGGTGGCGAGCATCGTCCGCAGGATCCTCGGCGAGGACGCCGACGAGATCTTCTGCCGGGAGGTCTGGGCCATCACCGGCGGCAGCCCCTTCGAAGTCGTCGAACTGCTGCAGAAGAGCAAGGAACTCGGCCTCAGAGCCCACGAGGACGGCATCACCCGGCTTCGCGACCTCGCCTCCGCCGTCAAGGGAAGCGGCATCGTCGAACGGCTGCTGCAGTTCCGTCCCTCCACGGTGAACGTGGCCTGGGCCGCCGCGATCCTCGGCAGCAGCGGCATCCCCGTCAACCTCCTCGGCACCGTCTCCTCCTTCGGCGAGGTCCAGGCGAGGGAGGCCGTCAAGGAACTCCGGGAAGCCCGCATCCTGACCGTCCTGACCAACATCAAGCGCGAGGAGGTCGTGGAGTTCAACCATCCGCTGATCTCCAACGCGGTGTACGGGGCGATCCCGCCCGGCGTACGCGTCGCCATGCACGGAGTGGCCGCCCGCGCGCTCATCGACGCCGGACTGGGGCCCGGCGAGGCGGCCCGGCACCTGCTGGAGACGCACCCCGAGGGCGACCCCTGGGTCGTGCGGATCCTTCGCCAGGCCGCCCGCGAGAGCTTCTCCGCCGGCGCGCCCGAGCCTGCCCGCCGCTACCTGGCCCGCGCCCTGCGTGAGCCACCGGACGTGGAGGAGCGCGCCGAGGTGCTCTTCGAGCTGGGATCCGCCAACCTCCCGCACGAGCCCGCCGCCACCGCCAACCAACTGCGGGCGGCACTGGAGGAGCCGAAGGTGGAACAGAGACTGAGGGAGGCCATCACCTACCGGCTCGCCCAGGCCCTGGTGCACTCGGGCCAGATGGAGCAGGCCATCGAACTTCTGGAGGACGCGGCCCAGCGCACCACCAGCTCCCGCACCCGGCAGCGCATGCAGGCCGAACTCTTCAAGTGGAACTCGATCCGTGTCGACGACCAGGACTCACCCGCCCGCTCGCGGACCCTGGCCCGCTACGCCGAGCACATCAGCGGGCGCAGCCTGGCGGAGCGCCACATCCTGGGCATGCGGGGCTGGGACGCCGTCCTGCGCGGCGAATCGGCGGCCGAGGCCCTGCACTACGCGGAAGAGGCCCTCAAGGGCGGGATGTCCTGGGTGGACCAGGACTTCGGGTTCGAGGCCCCGGCCGGTGTCGCTCTGGTGCTGATGTACTGCGACCAGCCGGGCCGCGCCGAGGAACTCTTCGTCAAGGGAATCGCGGAGTTCGAGGAGAAGGGCTGGCGCGGCCCTCACCTGTCGTTCGCCTACACCCTGCTCGGCTACATCCGTTACCGGCGCGGGCGTCTCGCCGAGGCCGAGGACTTCGTCCGCAACGGCCTGCAGATCGCCGACCGCGTGGGCCAGGGAGTGCCGGCCCAGGCCTACGCCATCGGCACCCTCGTGGAGACCCTCCTGGCCCGCGGGGACATCGCGGGGGCCCAGGAGATCGCGGACAAGTACCGGCTCGCCGAGATCCGCCCCAAGGCGGTGGTCTACCCCGACCCCCAGGCCGTGCACGGCAAGCTGCTCCTGGCCCAGGGCCGGGCCGCGGACGCCGAGCGTCGGCTGAGCGCGGCCGGAGAGCGGCTCGACAGGCGCGGCTCGCGCAACCCGGCCTGGAGCCCCTGGCAGCTCGACCTGGCCCTGGCCCAGGCGGCCGCCGGCCGTGGCGACACGGCCAGGGAGACCTCCGCGGAGGCTCTGGCGAGGGCCCGCGCCTTCGGAACGGCCAGCGTCATCGGGCACGCCCTGCGGGTGTCCGCGGCGGCCGCCGCCGATCCGGTCCAGGTGGCCGACTTCCTGGAGCAGGCCGTCGACCACCTGGAACAGTCCCCGGCCGCCTACGAACTCGCCTACGCGCTCGTCGACCACGGCACCACCCTGCGCGCCATCGGCCGGATGGAGCGGGCGGCACTCCAGCTCTACCGCGGGCTGGAGGTCGCCGCCACCTGCGGCGCCGACCACCTCGTCAGGCGCGCCCGAGAGCAGCTCGCCTCCGTGGGCCTGCGCCCCCGACGGCCCCTGCCGACGGGGCGGGACACCCTGACCGGGCGGGAACTCGTCGCCGCCGAACATGCCGCCGCCGGACTCGGCAACGCCGCCGTCGCCGCCGAGATGGGCACCAGCGAGCAGGAGGTCTCCGAACTGCTCTGCGCCGTCTTCACCAAGCTCGGCACCGACCGCCAGGGCCTGAACCGCGTCCTCGGCCTGTGACGGACCGCCACCCCGGCCCCCTCACCCGGACGGCAGGGGGCCGGGCCGCTGCGGGGACCGGCTCACCGGTCGCCGTCGCGGGGCGGACGTTCGACGAGCCGGGCGTGCAACTGCCGGCTCAGCGTGGTCGCGGCGGCCGTCAGGAAGACGAACGTGTAGACGATCTGGACGACGGTCAGGGCCCGCGCCGCCTGCCCGGTCGGCGTGATGTCACCGAAGCCCACGGTGGCCAGCGTGACCATCGTGAAGTACAGGGCGTCGAGCCGGGTGCGCAGGCCGGTGAACTCGCCCGGCTGCCGGGCCAGGACGAAGTAGGAGGCCGCGAACACCAGTACGGACAGGGACATCAGCAGGGGGATGACGAGACCGGCCCGCGTGCCGGACCGGTTCATCAGCACGTCCCTGATCTGGCGCAGCAACAGCACGGCGACGGTCGCGAGCACACACGTCAGGACGGTCCAGCCGAGCGCGGGATGGTGCGGGCCGAACAGGTCGAGGGCAGCGAGGGAGTACGCGGTCACCAAGCCCACCGTGAGCAGGCCGGCCCTCGCCCACAGCCGCCGGCCGGCCGGGGGACGCCCCGTCACACCGGCGTCCCGCACACCGTCGTCGCTCCGCGCGCCGCGCTAGACAGCGTCGTTCCAGTCGTACGGCCCTCCACCGCGCCAGTCGATCAGCTGTGGGTCGTCGATCGCCGTGTCGGTGGCGGGCAGGCCGACGGAGTGCAGCAGATCCAGCACCTCGAACAAGCTGTAGGCCACTCCGACGGCCTCGCCGCCGACCGTCACCTGCCGTCCGCCGTCCTGCGACGGTGGAAGCACGACCACGGGAGGCAGCCCATTCATGCCCCCAGCATGCACCGGACCGGGCGAGGACGCAGCCGAGCGTGGCCATGCGGGGGACAGCGCGCTCCCGCGCGACGGCCGGGGAGCACCGGGACGTGGCCGGACCGGGGCCGGCTCAGTCCCGGGCCACCGGGCCCGCCCCGCGCGACGAGTTGGCGGAACGTCCCGGCGCGGGGAGCGGTGTCGCCCGCCCGGACGAGGTCCGGCCTTCCGGCGCAACCCGACCCCGTCCCGGACGGGCCGGAGCCCCGCCGGCGCCACCGGAGACGGTCGCCGGACTCCCGCACGGTCACGGCACTTGGAGTCCGGGCCTCCCCCCGCGAGGAGGCGCCGCAGGGCCGCTGAGCGGGCACGCAAGTCTCCGGCCGCCCCGGGGGGCGACCGGCGAACGCGATAGATTGCCCGGGAAGGAGGGAGGATTCCGTGCCGGGACGCACCACCGAGTTCGGGAAGCACGCGACCGGATTCGTGCCGAGAGCCGTGAGGCCGGCCCCTGGGCGGCCGGCACGATCGTCGACTTCGCCTCATCACCCGATCCGCAGCGAAGCGCTGTGACCCGTCCTGTCGGCTCAGCGACGCCCGCCGGGCCGATCATCCACGAAAGCAGACCCACCCGTGTTCAGCCTCACCCCCATCTACGACCGCCTCGTCACCGAGCGTGGCGACATCCCCACCCAGACCCGCGCCGAGGCGGAGCGCATACAGCGGGACCTCGCGCGCGTGATGCAGGCCCCACCCCTGTCCGGGCTGCCGCCGCGCGGGCCCCGGCCGGGAGGCGACGCCCTCCCCTCGCTGTGACGCGCTCGACGGTCGGCCGTCCCGATGCCCCGCACGCAGACACCGTGCGGGGCATCTCGCATGACGCGCTCGCCCGACGCGCCCCGTGGCCCCGCCCGGCGGACGCGGAGACCGGACCGCTCACCCGCGGTGGCTCAACCAGTCGCCCGCGCCGTCGGCCCGGGCCGACGCCGCGCCTACGTTCCTGACCGCCACCAGAGCGGGGTACCGGTGGCGCAGCCGGCTCTCCAGCCGCCGGTGCAGGGTCGCCCAGGCGGCCGGACAGCCCAGGCAGGCTCCGCCGAGCCGGACCTCGACCACCCCGTCCCGCACGCACACCAGCGACATCGTGCCGCCGTGCGAGCGGACGAAGTCGCCGACCTCCCCGCCGATCAGCTCCCGTGCCACCGCCGCCAGCGCGGTGTCCCCGTCGGGCTCTCCCGCCGTCACCCACCCGGCGGGGTCGGCGAGGGCGGCGTGCAGGGCGGTACGCACCCGGGCACCCTCGGCGGGCCAGTCGCGGCCCGCGCCCAGCCGGGTGACGACGGCCGCCGGCTCCACCGTCACGCCCGCGAGCGTGCCGTCGGCCAGCAGGCCCGCCAGCGGCGCCGGAGCGGCGACGAGCCGGCCCCGCGCGCTCAGAACCCCGGCGGGCACGATCCAGCGCAGCCGGTCCGGCCGGCCCGTGACCCGCTGGGGGTGCAGGGGAACCACGGCGCCTCACCCGCCCAGCGCGGCGGTGAGCCACTTCGCCGCGTACGCCAGCAGCCAGGCCAGGCCGGTCAGATACCCGAACGCGATCGCCGGCCACCGCCAGGTGCCGGTCTCCCTGCGGATCACCGCCACGGTCGCCATGCACTGCAGCGCGTACGCGAAGTAGACGAGGAGCGCGGCCACCACCGGCGGGGTGAACACCCGCTGCCCGGCCCGCGGTCCCTCGGAGTACGTCATCGCGCGCAGCGCCTCGGCCCGGTCCTCGGGGTTCTCGGCGGCCGTGACCTGCCCGAGGGTGGCGACGAACGTCTCGCGGGCCGACTGCGCCGAAAGCACCCCGACGCTGACCCGCCAGTCGAAGCCCAGCGGCTCGAACAGCGGGCCCACCGCCCGGCCCAGGCCGGCGGCGTGGCTGTGGTCCACGGTGTAGGCCGACACGGCCGCGGGGCTGCCGGTGTCCACGCCGTCCGCCCGCATCTCGGCGACCGAGTGCAGGGGCAGGTTCAGCAGCAGCCACAGAAGCAGCGTGGTCGCCACGATGACGGTGGTGCACTTGCGGAGGAAGGCCCGCGCGGCCGACCACATCGCCGTCAGCACCGCGCGCGGGGCGGGCAGACGGTACGGCGGCATCTCCATGGAGAACGGCACGGGGGCGCCCCGGCGGTCGCCGAGCTTCTTGAACACCCAGGCCGCCGCCATCGCCGACACCGCGCCGAGCAGGTACAGCCCGAACATCACCACGCCCTGCGCGCCGAACGGGCCGAACCGCTCGTCGGGGTCGACGAGCAGCCCGATGAGCAGCACGTACACCGGAAGCCGGGCCGAGCACGTCATCAGCGGCGCGGCCATCATCGTCGCCAGCCGGTCCCTGGCCGACGGCAGCGTGCGGGTCGCCATGATGCCCGGGATCGCGCAGGCGAACGAGGACAGCAGCGCCACGAACGCGCGGCCCTCCAGCCCGGCCCGGGCCATCACCCGGTCCATCAGGAACGCGGCCCGCGCCAGGTAGCCGACGCCTTCCAGCAGCGACAGGAGCAGGAACAGCAGCAGGATCTGCGGGACGAACACCAGCACCCCGCCGACTCCGCCGACCAGCGCGTCGCCGAGCAGACTGGCGAGCCACCGGCTGCCGACATGGCTCGCGACCGCGCCGGTCAGCCGTTCGAACAGCGTCTCCACCCCGTCCTGCAGCGGCGCGGCCACCGTGAACACCGTCTGGAAGAACAGCAACATCACCGCGAAGAACACCAGGGTGCCCCACACGGGGTGCAGCAGTACCGCGTCGACGCGGCGGGTGATCCGGTGTCGCTCGGGTGCCCGGTAGCCGGCGAAAGCCAGCACCGACTCCGCCCAGGCGTCCCGCTCGGCCGGCTCGGTCGGCGGCACCAGCGCCGGTGGTGCCCACTGCCGCCACCCGGCCAGCCGCTCCCGCAGCGCCGCCAGGCCGTGGCCGCGGTGGGCGACCACCGAGGCCACCGGCACCCCGAGCGCCTCGCCGAACGCGTCGAGATCCAACCGACCCTGACGCAGGGCCAGTTCGTCGGTGAAGGTGACCACGACACAGGTGGGCAGACCGCGGGCGAGGACCTGCGCGACGAGCGCCAGCGACCGGCGCAGCGTGGTGGCGTCCACCACGACCAGCAGCGCGTCCGGGCGGGCTGTGCCCGCCGGCCCGCCGTCGACGACGTCGACGAGGATCCGCTCGTCCGGACTGATCGGATCCAGACTGTAGGTGCCGGGCAGGTCCTCGATCACCAGGGCTCCGCCGCCGGTCCGGCAGGTGCCGACCGAACGCGAGACGGTCACACCGGGGTAGTTGCCCGTCTTCACGCGCAGGCCGGTGAGGCCGTTGAAGACGCTGCTCTTGCCCGAGTTGGGGCTGCCGACGAGTGCGATCCGCGCTGCCCCGGCCGTCGCCGCGCACGCACCACCGGTGCCGTGGCAGTCCGTGTTCACCGCAGCGGCTCCGTGATCCGTATGCACGCGGCCTGGGCGCGGCGCAGACACACCTCGTAGTCCTTGACCCGGTAGATCACCGGGTCCCGCAGCGGAGCCCGGCGCACGACCTCGACCGGCGTGCCCGGTGTGAAGCCGAGGTCGCCCAGCCGGCGGGCCACCTCCGGTGCCCCGCCCGCGACGACTTCGACCACGGTGGCCCGCGCACCCGGTTCCAACTCGGCCAGAAAGGTTCCGACATCGCGCCGCACACAGGCCGGCCTCCCGGCCTCCGGCCCGCCGTCCACGTCACCCGGCATCCGCGCCTCCACCACGCCACGCCGGACGCGCTGCCCGACGACCCGACCACAGCAAGGCGAGGCTAGCCTTACTGCCCTCGGTTCTCCGAGGTCCTCCCGGCCCCCGTCCCGGGCCGACCGGCCCCCTGCGAACAGCCGGCGAACAAGGCAGCGCGACCGGCCGGCCGAGGACGAACGGCAGCCGCACGCGCCGAGCCCACTGAGCGTGGCCCGTTCGGCCGCCCGCGGCGCTCCCGGCGCCCCGTGCCGACCGGCAGCGCGTCCGGGTAGGTCGGCAATGCCGGGAACACCCGTCAGCGCAGGAGCCGGCCCCGCAGACGGCCGGCTCGCTCCGGGCACCCGCCCGCGCACGCCGTCCCGCCCGGGGGCTTCCCCTCGCCGCCCGCCCTTGCCATGATCAGCCATGCCCGATCGCACCTCGCCCGCCTACCAGGCCCGCTACGGCTGGGACCGCCGGACCGCCGCTAACGTCGCCCTCGCCGGGCTCTTCACGGCGCTCCTCCTGCTGCCGGACATGCCGTTGCTCGCCCGGGTCCTCGGGCTGCCGCTGTTCGGCGGGGGCGGCCTGTTCCTCGCGTACATCGGGCTGAGCCGCAAGGTCGCGTTCCGCGTGGACGAGACCGGTGTGCTGCTGGGCGGCAATCCCGCCCGGTACCGGGCCACCACCGCCCACGTCCCCTGGAGCGACATCACCGGCGTCGTCCTGTGGCGCCAGGCTGCCGGCGGCGCGTCCGTCCCCTACGTCGGCGTCACCCGGCGCGAGGGCGCTCCGCCCCTGCCCGGCGACGGCCTGAAGGCCCACGCCGCTCTGCGCCACCTCGTCCCGGTGCCACCCGAGGTCGCCACGGCTTCCCGTGCGGTGGTCGGCTGGCACCTGGACCAGGAGCGCCTGCTCGCCGCGCTCGCCCGCTTCGCACCGGACATCCCGGTGCACGGCCATCGCTGACGGGCGCGAGCGCGCGGCGAGGGGCGCCGCCGGAGGACTGTGCGCAGGCTCTGGCCCCCGGCGTCCTCCCCGCTCACGCCGGCGATGGGGGCGGCGCCGTCCGGGCGCGCTGCGACCGGGCCCGCGCCGCTCGCGCGGCCGAGGCCGCCGCCGTCGGCCCGTCGGCGCGGACGACGGGGGAGGGCCCCACCACTTCTCGCGGTTCCAGATCGCGCGGTGCGCAGCCATCCACTGCTTCCCCGCGCCCGACGGGCCCTCCCCGTCTCCTTCACCCCATCACGCCCGCACCGCGCCCACCAGGGCCGTACGACCCCATGGCCGCCCCCGGGGCCTCCTTGACGCCGGTTCCCCGGCCGCATCCGGCCGGACACGATGCTCTGGCGGAGGCGAGCCTTGCGCGGGCGGCGACGTGGTGGAACGCTCCTGACCGCCGGAGACGTGAGGCGGACCGACGGGTGGGGGAGCGGCGCATGGAGCTGGAACTTCGGCATCTGCGCGTGGTGTGCGCCGTGGCCGACGCGGGCAGCGTGGGCCGGGCCGCCGCGGACCTGGGATACACCCAGCCGGCCGTCAGCACTCAACTGCGCCGCATCGAGGCCCACTTGGGTGAGTCGCTCTTCGTGCGCGGCCCCTCCGGCGTGCGCCCGACACCGTACGGCAGCCAGGTCGTCGCCCAGGCCCGCGACGTCCTCGCCCGTGCCGCCGCCATCGGGCGGCGCCCGGCCGCCGATCCGGCGCGGACGCGCCGCCCGCTGCGCGTGGCCGCCACCAACTCGCCGGTCCTGTCCGGCATGGTCTCCCGCCTGCGCACCCGGATCCCCGACCTCCCGCTCGCGGTGAGCAGCGTCTACGCCTCCTCGCGGATCGTGGAACTGCTGGAGGAGGGCACGGTCGACGCGGCCGTCGCCGCGGACTACCCCGGCATGGAACTGGGGCACTCCGACGCGGTGACCCACCGCGGCATCGCCACCGAGCCCACCTTCGTGGCCCTGCCCGCCCGCCACCGCCTGAGCCGGCGCCCGCAGATCCCGCTCGCCGAACTCGCCCACGAGGCGTGGTTCGTCACCCCCGACGACGGGGCCGGCTGGCCCGGGGTGTTCTACCGGGCGTGCGAGGCGGCCGGCTTCGCCCCGGCCACCGTGCACGAGTTCCTGGGCGACCAGACCCAGTTGCAGCGCATGATCGCCGACGGTCTCGGAGTGTCCCTGGTCCAGGCGACGCTGCGGCCGATCCCGGACATCGTGATCAGACCCCTGGCCGGCACGCCCCTGTGGTGCCGTTACGTCCTGGCGTGGCGGCGCGAGGCGGTGCCGGACGACGTGGCCGCGGCACTGCACCACTGCGCCACCGCCGCCTACCGGGAACTGGCCGGGGAATCGCCGCACTTGAAGCAGTGGTCGGAGCGCACCCGCACCGCGGGCCCTGCGACGACGGCCCCGGGCCCCGCCTAGCACCGCTCACCACGCGGCTCACGTACGGCCGTTATGGCCGGTCGGCGCCAGGTGCTATGTCACACGGCATTGTCGCTGCGGGCCGCCGCTGAGACGGTGCCTGGCGCGCCTCATCCCCCTGCGAGGCGCAGCCACCCGTGGAGGATTCCCGATGCGCAACCGCTTCGCGCCGCCCGGACGACGCGCGGCCGGCGTTCTCGCCGTCTGCGCCACGGTCGTCGGCCTGCTGTCAGCCCCGTCGATCGCGGCACCCCAGGCCCGGAACGGCACCGACCAGGTGACCGTGTCCCGGACGGCGGCGGCACCACCGCCGCCGTCCGGACCGGGCACCGGCGCCGCCACCGACCGCCCGGCCGTGCAGGACCGGCCCCTCACCGCCGCCCACCTGCCGCCCCGGAGACCGACGGCGTCCCACGTCCGCCCGTACGGCACACCCCGGCCGGCCACCTGCCGGCCGGAAGACTTCGGCAGCCGTACCGGAGCCGCCCTCGTCAAGTTCGTCAGAGCCGCGGCCACCGACTGCGTCAACACGCTGTTCGCCGTCACCGGGACCGAGGCACACCGCGTCTTCCGGCAGGCCCAGATGGTCACCGCGGCCCGCGCCCTCCACCGTGAGGCCCGGCGCTACCGCGGCGACAACAGGACCGGCATCCTGCAACTCGTGCTGTTCCTGCGCGCCGGGTACTACGTGCAGTTCAACCACCCCGCCGACGTGGGCCCCTACACCACCCGCCTGACGCGGGCCGCCACCCGGGCCCTGGACGCCTTCTTCGCCAACCGGCACTCCACCGACGTCTCACCGGCGAACGGCGACGTCCTCGCCGAGGCCGTGGTCCTCACCGACAGCGCCGACCAGCAGGCCCGCTACCTCGACGTGTACCAGCGCCTCCTCGACGGCTACGACAGCTCCTACGACGGCGTCGACAGCATGCTCGCCGCCGTCAACAGCGTCCACACCCCCCTGTGGCGGGGCAACTGGAACCCGCGCTACGTGGCCGCCGTCACCGCCGACCCGGCCATCATCCGCACCCTGCACACCTTCGCGCTCAGCCACCTCGACCTGCTCGGCACGGACCGCGCCTACCTGGAGTCCAACGCCGGAACCACGCTCGCCCGCCACCTCGAACACCCCGCGCTGCGTGCCGGTGTCCGCCCTCTGGCCAAGGATCTCCTGGACGCCGCGGCCATCACCGGCCCCACCGCCGGACTGTGGGTCGCGGTGGCAGCCCAGGCCGACTACTACGACCGCGCCGACTGCTCCTACTACGACATCTGCGACCTGCCCGGCCGGCTGCGCAGGGCCGTCCTGCCCGTCACCCACGTCTGCGACCCCACCCGCACCCTCCGCGCCCAGGCGCTCACCGCCGCCGAACGGGACGCCGTCTGCGCAGACCTGCGCGGCCAGGACGCCGACTTCCACGACCTGGTGCGGGACGGCGGCCCCATCCCCGGCCAGTACCTGTCCGGCATCGACCTCGTCGTCTTCGGCAGCCGCGCCGACTACCGGACGTACGCCGGGGCGATGTTCGGCGTCAGCACGGGCAACGGCGGCATCACGCTCATCGGGAATCCCGACGATCCCGCGAACCGGCCGGTCGCCCTCATGTACCAGAAGAGCCAGGACGACGGCTTCACCGCCCGCATCTGGAACCTCAACCACGAGTACACGCACTACCTCGACGCGCGCCACGACATGAAGGGCGACTTCGGCCGGCAGACCTCCGTGCCGGACGTCTGGTGGATCGAGGGCCTGGCCGAGTACGTCTCCTACGGCTACCGCCGCCTGCCCTACGCACAGGCGATCGCGGAGGCCGGGAAGCACACCTACCGGCTGAGCACACTGTTCGAGAACACCTACGCCAACAGTGACGTGACCCGCACCTACCCCTGGGGCTACCTCGCCGTCCGCTACATGGCCGAGGAGCACCCGGCGGACATCCACCGCATGCTCGCCCGCTTCCGCGTCGGCGACTACGCGGGCGGCCACGCCGTCTACGCCACCGACGTCGGCACCCGCTACGACGCCGACTTCGACCGCTGGCTCACCGCCTGCGCCTCCGGCGCCTGCGCCGCAGCCACGCCCGTCCACGGATAAGCACGCGCCCCGACGGCCGAGCCCCGGCAGGATGCCCGCGTGAACCCTGTAGTCATGCGAGGCCTGGCGACCGATCCGGCCCTGCCGGGCAGGCTGATCCCAGACCCCGAGTCCTACTCGGAGCCGGTGGCCGCGGAGCGCCTTCCGTGCGAGAGGTGTTCCGGCGCCGGCCCCCCGTCATCCGCCGGGTCCGCGCCGGGCAGCGGTTCCACCGGTTGCCGCAGGACGGTTCTGAGTGCGGCGGGTTCCGTCCTGCGGGGATCGCTGAGGTAGATCTCGTGGTGCAGCCCCGCTTCCCGCAGCCTGTGGGCGGGGAGGTAGTCGTGGTGCAACCTGGTCAGGATCGGGGTCTCGTCGTCGTAGGAACCGATGTGGAGCACCTGGGCGCTGGTGCCCTCGTGCAGCGTCTCCGACCGTACGCCGCGAACGGCCGGAAGCCCCTTCTTGCTCAGCGCGCTGTCGCGGGCGCCGTCGATCAGGCCGGCCGTGATCCAGTCGGGGACGTTGATGAGCAGTCGCCACCGCCAGTTCTCCTTGCGCCGGGCCAGGAAGTCGTCCATGTCGTCCGCCCACCACAGCCCTTCGAGCGGGCCCACGACGAAGTCCCTGCCGAGTTCGTTCTTGCTGGCGAACTTGAGGGTGTAGGCGACCGCGTACAGCGCTTCCACGGCCTGACGGTAGGCGGGGCTGGTGTTCGGGTCGCCGCTCCCTTCGGTGGCGAGGTAACGGAGTTCGGGGACGTCGACGAGCTCCCAGTCGGTGTTCCTCGGCGCATAGCACGCCTTGAGCTCGCGCTTGACGTCGTACTTCGCGGTCGTCCTGGGCATTTCGGGAACCTTCCTGTAGGTCACGCGACACGGTAGGCCGGTGACGCCGCGGCGGTGGCGAACTGCGGCGGGAACACGCCCCGTTGGCCGGAACGCGGTCACCGCCCCGATGCCGCCGCAGGGGGTAGGAAGAGCGTCCCGAGGAAGCAGCCCCGCAGGGTGCGCGCGGCGACGGTCGACCAGGCGGCCAGCAGCAGGAGGTAGAGGGCGGCGGACGCCGCGTCGAGGGCCTCCGAGCGCAGCCGCACTGCCAGGGCGCAGGTGCCGGTGACGCAGGTGCCGACCGGGAAGGTGAAGCTCCACCAGGTCAGCGTGAACGGCAGGTGCCGGCGTGCGGTGCGCAGGGTCAGTGAGGCGGCCAGGACGAGCCACACCATGGCGAACCCCCAGGCGGGAACGCCGTAGACGACGCCGAACACCTCGGCGCCCTCGGCGTACGGCCGGGGCAGGGCGAGACCGGCCACCGACCCCAGCGCGTTGGCCGCGGTCACCGACTGCCCCAGCGGACCGAGGACGATCCACACCGTCGGCACCGTTGCCGCCGGGCCGGGCTTGTGGCGGACCAGCCGGCTCCAGATCTGCGAGATGACGACGAGGCCGGCGAACAGGCTGATGCCGAACATGGCGTAGCAGGCCAGCAGCAGGGTCAGCCGGGGCTGGCCGGCGGCGACGTGCGGTACCAGTGCCGCCCCGGTCGCGGCGGACACCATGGGCGGGACCACCGGCATCAGCCACCCGCCGAAGGCGGAGTCGTCCCCGACCTCGTGCTCGGTCATCGCCAGGTAGGGGATCCACACGGCGGTGATCAGACCCAGCAGGGTGCCGGCGGTCCACAGCACGGCATCGACGCGTACGGCGGCCGTCACGCCGATCCAGTCCCTGCCCAGGGAGAGAGTGCCCGCCCCGACGGTCATCAGCGCCATCGCCGGAGCGCCCCAGAAGTGCCCCATGACCGGGTGGTGCGCGTGCGCCCGGGCGATCCGCGGATACCGGACCCAGTGCACCGCCCATGCCGCCGTCAGGGCCACCAGCAGGAACGTGGCGAGGGCCCAGACGATCGTGCCGAACACCCGCAGGCCGGTGACGTGGAGCGGGACCACGGCGGCCGCGTTGGCGACGATGCCGGTGCCCATCACCGACGCGTACCAGTTCGGGCCCAGGTGACGGAAGACGTCGGCAGGCCGGTCCAGGTCACGCAGGAAACCCCGCGCCGGCCGGGACCGTCCTCCGGCGGGGCGGGAAGGTGCGACGGAAGTGGTCATGCACCCAAGATCGCTCCCGCCCTGCGGCTCCGGTAGTCATCGCCCGCGTATCACGCCATAAGACCGGCTTATGGCAGGGGTGCGTGTGCGGCGGGCGGCGAGGCGCCTGCACGCCCGCCGCGGCGCTGACGGTGTGACCGGTGGCGCGTCGATGCCCTGATCACCGTCCCCGGCCACCGGAAGCGACTCCTGTCCGATGTGCGAACAATCCGGATCGGATAGCGCTCTTGACGATAAGTCAGCCATCGTCGACGATTCAGCTCGCACGGCCGCACCAGGCACAGGCACCACACAGCTCCAGCGCGCCCCGCGTCACCCCGACCGCGGGGCGTGCCGCACGTTCCGTACCCCATCCCCAGTTCGGAATCCGGAGCCCCACATGAACCTCTCCGTTCGCAACCGTGCCCTCGCGGTCGCCGGCGTCGCCCTCAGCGGGCTGCTCGCCGGGGCCGTCCCCGCAGCCACCGCCGAACAGCCCGCCGCGGCGGCGCCCGACATCTCGGTGGCCAACGTCAAACAGCACCTCGCGGACCTCCAGTCGATCGCCGCCGCCAACGGCGGCAACCGCGCCCACGGCCGGACCGGCTACCGGGCGAGCGTCGACTTCGTGAAGGCCAAGCTGGACGCCGCGGGCTACACCACGACCGTCCAGCAGTTCACCTACAACGGCACCACCGGGTACAACCTCGTCGCCGACTGGCCAGGAGGCGACCCGAACCAGGTCGTCATGGCCGGCTCGCACCTCGACTCGGTGACGGCCGGACCGGGCATCAACGACAACGGCTCCGGGTCCGCGGCGATCCTGGAGACGGCGCTCGCCGTCTCGCGGGCCGGCTACCAGCCCTCCAGACACCTCCGCTTCGGCTGGTGGGGCGCGGAGGAACTCGGGCTCGTGGGTTCGAGGTTCTACGTCAACAACCTGCCGTCCACCGAACGCGCCAAGATCCAGGGCTACCTGAACTTCGACATGATCGGGTCGCCCAACCCGGGCTACTTCGTCTACGACGACGATCCCGCGATCGAGAAGACGTTCAAGGACTACTTCGCGGGTCTCGGCGTACCGACCGAGATCGAGACAGAGGGCGACGGGCGCTCCGACCACGCCTCCTTCAAGAACGCCGGTGTCCCCGTCGGCGGCCTGTTCACCGGAGCGAGCCGGACCAAGACCTCGGCGCAGGTGCGGAAGTGGGGCGGCACCACCACCGCGTTCGACCGCTGCTACCACTCCTCCTGCGACACCACGGCCAACATCGACGACACGGCCCTGGACCGCAACAGCGACGCCATCGCCCACGCGATCTGGACGCTGACGTCCGGTACGACCACCCCGCCGACCGGAACGGTCTTCGAGAACACCGCCGATGTGGCCATCCCCGACTACGGTGCCGCTGTGACCTCCTCCGTCGTTGTCACGGGCATCAACGGCAACGCCCCCGCCGACCTCGCCGTCGGTGTGGACATCGTCCACACCTGGCGGGGTGACCTGGTCGTCGACCTGGTCGCCCCCGACGGCACGGTCTACAACCTCAAGCCGTACTCGTCGTCGGACTCCGCCGATGACGTCCGGACCACCTACACGGTCGACGCCTCGGCGGAACCGGCGGGCGGCACCTGGAAGCTCCGCGTCCAGGACCGGGCCAGGTACGACACGGGCTACATCAACAGTTTCAAGCTGACCTTCCCGTAGAGGGTCCAGGTGGGTGTGCCGAGGGCCCTGCCCCCGGCACACCCGGAAGGACGGCTGTGGCGCGCGCTCGCGGCCCCGGCTCAGCAGGGCTCGCGCCACGCGTCGAGGCCGAGGTTCTTGCGCATGGACGAGAGCTTCAGCCGACGCGACTCGGCGCAGAAGGAGCTGTTGGGCTTCTCGTACTCCACGTGGAACACCGCTTTGCCCGCCTCGATGAAGGGGGACAGCAGGGCGCACTCGTCGAACTCGGCGCACTCCTCGTTGACGGCGAAGTCGAAGTCGTCCACGAGCTGGGGGATCTGCGCGAGGTCGTTCTTCAGCCCCACCGACAGACCGCGTTCATGGGCCAACCCGGCGATCATCCGGTTGTAGGCGAGCTGGTCCCGGGCGGTCAGCGGGAAGCCGGTGTCGGCGGCGTACCCCTCGACCAGGTCGGGCTCCACCGCGTCGAAGCCCTTGTCCCGGCACATGTCGAACCGCCTCGCCATGAGCGGCCGCAGCGCGTCCGACCGCCGGATGTCCAGCCACCGCTCGCCCTCCCACCCGTTGGCCCGGCCGAGCAGGGAGCGCGGGAAGGCGTCCGCGTCCGGCCGGAAGTCCTCCCAGGCGCCCACGTTGACGTAGCAGATGACCTTGCGGCCGTCGCGGTGCAGACGGGCCACGTCGGCGGCGGAGTTCTCGAAGCCGTCGATGTCGTACACCGGCACGTCCACACCCGGGTCGGCCTTCCCGTTCAGCTGCCACTGCCAGGCCAGGCCCGGCCGGGGCACCCACACCCTTCTCGCACCGGGCGGGGAGGGCGAGCCGGCCGGGGAGGAGGGGCGGGGCGGGGGAGACGACGCGCCGGGGGACCCCTCACGGCCACCATCGCCGCTCCCCCCGCCGTGGGCGGCGCCACGGTCGCTTCCCCCGCTGCCACCCCGGTCGTCACGCCCACGTCCGTCCCCGCCCCCGCCTCCGGTGCAACCGGCCAGAACGGCCAGCACGGCGGCGACCGACGCGACCGGGACGAGGAGGCGCGCCGACGGGGGGCGGCGGCGGGAGGAGGGACGTCGTACTCGCCGGTCAGGCATCACGGTGTTCCGTTCAGTACCGGAGTCAGTTCGGACCAGGGGTTGGGCAGTTCGCCGGTGACGGGGCAGCACACCGCGGCGCCCCGCTCGCGGGCGGTCCGCACGGCCAGCGGCACCAGCGCCCCGGGCACTCCGTACACGAGGTGACACAGCCGCCCGGCCGGCTGCCGTGTCACCCACTCCGGTCTGCTGAACCCCGACACGTACACCGACCAGTGCCCCTCGAAGGTGACGGTGAGGTCGGCCAGCCGGAGGTACCCCGGCGCCGGGTGCACCCCCGGATTGAGGACCACCGTCGCGGCCCCCTGCCGCCGCAGCCCGCGTACGAGGCCGCGGCAGGCGGGCAGGCCCGCCGGCGCCGCGCTCACCCGGTCCAGGAAGCAGCCCTGGACGCCGTACCACTCCTGGTGCCGGCGCAGATCGTCGAGGACCGCGGCGCGCGGGCGGAGCCCGTAGTCGCTGTCGACGTAGCCCAGCAGCCGGGCCCCGGCCTCGCGGAGCGCGGCGGCCGCCGCCGCGAAGGCCGGGTCGGGTGCCGCGCCCGGCCCGTTCCCGGGGTTGAGGACGACCGCGTACGTGGCGGCGGCGGACCGGATCAGCCGGTGCCAGGCCGCGGGGTCCTCGGCGGGGTGGACGTAGAGCGGGACCAGGACGCTCACGGCTCCTCGCCGTCCGGCCGGGTCCCCGCCCACAGCCCGGTCAGCGCCTCGTCGAGCGAGTTCGCCGGCCGCCAGCCGAGCGCCTCCTCGGCGGCCGTGATGTCCGAACACTGCCACGACACCTCCGCGGAACGGGAGGAACCGGCAGAGCCCTCCTCGACACGCCCCCGGAAACCGGCCAGCCGGGTCAGGCCGGTCACCAGATCGCGCACCGGGACCGCCCGGCCGGAACCGATGTTGAGCACGGCGGGCAGCGGGCCCGGCGCCGTCACCGCGAGCCGCACGGCCCGAGCCACGTCGCGGGCGTCGACGAGGTCACGGAACGCCGACAGATCACCGAGCCGCAGGACGGCCTCCGGATCGGAGCCGGCCGCGCGCAACCGGCGGGCGACCCGGCCGGGCAGCCCGGCGGGCGGCGCTCCCGCACCCACCGGGTTGCCCACCCGCAGCACCACCGCGTCCAGTCCGGAACCGGCGACCGCCGCCGTGCCGGCCAGCTTCGTCGCGCCGTACGGGCCCGCCGGGCAGGTCGGGGCCGACTCGGTCACCCGGCTGCCCGGCGTGCCGGGACCGTACTCCGCGGCCGAGCCCAGATGGACCAGCCGGACCGCGGGCGCCGCCTCGCGCAGCGCCGCGCACAGCACGGCCGGACCGCGGGCGTTGACCTCGGCCAGGGTGACCGCGTCACCCCCGGTCGCCCCCGCGCAGTTGACCACCGCGTCCGGTGCCGCGTCGGCCACGACCGATGCCAGCCGCTCCGGCCGGTCGCGGGCGAGGTCGACGGGGAAGCCGGCGCCGGGCGAGCGGCCGCCGTCGAGGACCACGGCGTCCGGCAGGGACCGCAGCCCCTCGACGACGTGACCGCCCAGATATCCGGAACCGCCCAGGACGAGAATGCGCATACGGTGCTCAGGCTCCCTTGAGCAGCAGGGACTTGCGGGTGGTGAACTCGGCGTTGGCCCGGTCGTAGTCGTCCGGGCGGCCGATGTCCAGCCAGTAGCCGTCGAACTCGTAGGCGTGCGGGGGAGTCCCGGTCGCCAGCAGGTCCAGGACCAGTTCGTCGAAGCCCAGCGGCAGACCGGGCGTGTACGCGTCGAGCGTGGCGCGCGACATGCCGTAGACCCCCATGGAGACCCGGTAGTCCATGCTCGGCTTCTCGGTGAAGGCGACTACCTTGCTGTCCGCCGTGGTGAGCACCCCGAAGTCGATGTGCACCTTGCGGGCGTACGTGGCGATGGTCAGCGGAGCGCGGGACAGGCCGTGGGAGGCCAGCACGTCGGCGTAGTCCAGGTCGGTCAGCACGTCCCCGTTCATCACCAGGAACGTCTCGGGCAGCCGCTCGCGCAGGTTCAGCAGCGGTCCCATCGTGCCGAGCGGACTGTCCTCCGTGGCGTAGTCGACCGCCAGGCCCCAGCGGGCCCCGTCGCCGACATACGCGCGGATGATCTCTCCCAGGTGACCGATCGCTATGGTGCAGTGGGTGAAACCGGCCGTCGCCAGCTGGCGCAGCACGATCTCCAGGATGGCGTGCTGGTCGCCGATGGGCACGAGCGGCTTGGGCAGTGCGGTGGTGTAAGGGCGCAGCCGGACGCCCTTGCCTCCCGCCAGGATCACTGCGTGCATGGGGTTCCTCCTTGATGGACGCTGTGGATGTGCGGGACGGGTCAGATGTTGTAGATGCCGGTCTTGTAGCGGGCCAGGTTGGCCGGGTCGCGGAAGAACTCCGCGGTGCTCGCCAGCCCGTCCTCCAGGCTGCGGGCGGGCCGCCAGCCGGTGGCATCGGCGAGCCGGGTCGCGTCCGCGACCAGCCGCATCACCTCGGACGCGGCCGGCCGCACACGCTCCGGGTCCTCGCGTACGTCCAGGGGGGCGTCCATCACCTTCCCGATCAGCGCGACCAGGTCGCCGACGGAGATCTCCGTGCCCGTCCCCGCGTTGAAGGTGCGGCCCACCACGTGCTCGGCGGGCGCCGTGCCCACCGCGAGGAAGGCCCGCGCCGTGTCCTCGACGAACGTGAAGTCCCGCGTGGGCCGCAGGTCGCCGAGGGTGATCGTGCGTTCCCCCGCGGCGACCTGGCCGATGACGGTGGGGATGACCGCCCGCATCGACTGGCGCGGCCCGAAGGTGTTGAACGGCCGCAGTGTGACGACCGGGGTGCCGAAGCTGGCGTGGTAGCTGTCCGCCAGCCGGTCCCCGCCGGCCTTCGAAGCGGCGTACGGGGACTGGGTGTTGATCGGGTGGTCCTCGGTGATCGGCACGGTCTGCGCGGTGCCGTACGTCTCGCTGGTCGAGGTGTGCACCAGCCGGGGCGTGCCGAGCGCGCGCGCCGCCTCCAGCACGTTGAGGGTGCCCGTGACGTTGGTGTCCACGTAACTGTGCGGCGCCTGGTACGAGTACGGGATGGCGATGAGGGCCGCCAGGTGGAAGGCGACGTCGGCGCCGTCGAGCAGGCCGCGGACCGAGCCGGGGTCACGGACGTCGCCGAGGACGATCTCCACGTGCTCCAGCACGTCCGGGTGCAGGGTCTCCAGCCAGCCGTAGGAGGAGAAGGAGTTGTACTGCGCCATGGCCCGGACCCGGTGTCCGGAGGCGACCAGGGCCTCGGTCAGGTGGGAGCCGATGAACCCTTCGGCCCCGGTGACGGCGGCGAGCGGTGCGGAGGTCAACGCGTGGTGTCCTTTCGGTCGGTGATGCGACTGGTGATGCGAGAGGTGGTGCGGCGGGGGAACCGGTAGGTAGGTGGGTGGCAGTGCGTGGTGGGGCGGGCGCGCGGCAGCGGTCTGGTGAGGAGCGCCGGAAGCGGGGCGCGGGCGGTGGGAGTGCGGGGTGCGGTGCGTGAAGAGGCAGGGCGTGTCGCGGTGGGTCGGGGGCGGGGCGCGCGGTGGTCGGCGGGCGGCCTCACGCGTGCCGAGCGGGTCGGCCCAGCAGCCGCACCGCACAGCCGGCCAGGAGCAGCGCCGCCGCCGCGCAGCTCAGCGGCAGGGCCGCCGGGCCGGGCGGCAGCCCCAGCAGCGTGCCCGCCGCGGCCGTGCCCGCGGCGGTGAGGCAGATCAGCGCCGCGGGCCAGGCCGTTCCGAACGCCTGCAGAAGCAGGGCCAGCCACAGCGTGGCCGCGAGTGGCAGCAGGTCCGCCGGCGCGGCACCGGTGAGCAGGGCCGCGGGCAGCAGCGGCAGTACGTAGGCCAGCACACAGGCGCCGAGGAGACCGGCCGAGCGGAGCAGGAATCCGGCGGGGGTGGCGGCGGCGCGCAGCGCGGCCACCGAACGGCCCCGGTACCGGTACAGCAGCCACTCGGCCGGCCCCATGCTCACGGTGAGCACGATCACCGCGTACGGTGCCCGCAACCCCTCCAGCAGCACCAGCACGCCCGCGGCCAGCCCGAACAGGCCGTACGGCACCGACCACCACAGCGGCGGGCGGGCCGCGTCCGGCACGGCGGGTTCGAGGACAGCCCGGCGCACCGCCCAGCCCGCGCAGCCCAGCGTCACCGCCAGGGCCAGCAGCGGCAGTCCGAGCCGCAACGGCGTACCCGGCTCCCACCAGGGCAGCACCGCGGTACCGGCCACCAGCGGGGACAGGGCCGCCAGCAGCAGCCGCTCCCGGCCCAGCACCAGGAGCACCCCCGCGGCCGCGAGGTACGCCGACTGCGCCGCCACGGCTGCCGGCACCGGCCCACCGCCCGCGGGCAGCGCGGCGACCGCGGTGGCGGCGACCGCCCCGCAGGGCGCTCCGGCCAGCAGGGTACGGCCCGCCTCCCGGCGACCGGACGCCATCCGCAGATGGGCGCGGTGACCGAGGGCCTGCCCCCACGCCCAGGACAGGAGCCCCGCGACGACCAGCGCCACGGCGTGCCGGCCCGGGTGCCACAACGGCGCGGTGAGCGGATAGGCCAGTCCCGGCAGCGCGAACAGCACCCCCCGCAGCAGGCAGCGCACGGTGTCGGGCCGCCAGGGGTCGGGACCGGACGCCGGCTCCGGATAGGTGCGCGGCACCCGCTCGTACAGCGCGGCGGCCAGCGAGAACAGGCCGGGATGGCCGTACCGTTCGTGGACCGCCTCGGCGGACAGGCCGTCCGCCTCCAGCAGAGCGGCCACCTCGTACGGGTGGACGCAACTGCCGATCCGGTCGGCCAGCTCCGCCGCGAGCAGGTTGACCGCGTCCTCGTCCGGACCGAGCCGGGGCAGCCTGATCAGCAGGGTCCGTTCGTCGGTTGCCGCGTCCGGGCGGCCGACGGTTCGCCCGCGGGCGCGGTGCGGCGCGCGGCGGACCGGTTCCGGCGCGGCCAGCCGCAGCGCCAGTGTGTCCTGTTCGCTGCCGCCCGGCTCCAGTGCCATCGGACCGCTCATCCCGCCAGGCTCCTCGCCCCGGTGACCGCCGCCGACGGCGTCCGACCGGACGGGGGCGACGCGGCCTGGTCCGCCGGCACGGAGACCGCCGGAACGAGCGCTGGGGGCCGGCGTGCCGAGCGGCGCCCGCCGCGGGGGTCCCCGTCGGCCCCGCCCTCCCCGCGCCGCCGGGCGATGTCCGGCAGTTCCAGGTAGATGGACCGGAAGGTGTCGACGGTCTGCCGCAGGGTGAACTGCTCGATCACCCGCCGGCGGGCGGCCGCACCGAGCGCGCGCCGCCGCTCGGGGTCGTTCAGCAGTTCCAGCGCGGCCGCCGCCATGGCCGCCGGGTCGCGCGGCGGCACGACCAGCCCGGTGTCGCCGACGGCCTCGCGCACGCCGCCCACGTCGGTCGAGACCGTGGCCCGGCCGCACGACATGGCTTCGATCAGGGTGAACGGGAAGCCCTCGCTGATGCTGGAGAGCATGACGACGTTGCCCGCCGCGTAGGCGTCCCGGATGTCGTCGACACGCCCTTCGAAGACCACGGCGCCGGCATGGCCGAGGTCCGCCGCCAGCGCCTCGCAGCGCTCCCGGTAGGCCTCGCCCCCGCGCGGGGTGCCGCCGAACAGCCGTAACCGCGCCCCGGGCAGCCGGTCGCGGACCAGGGCGAAGGCGCGGATCAGCGTCTCCAGGTCCTTGATCGGGTCGACGCGGCCCGCCCAGCTGAGGGTGGGTCCGTCCGGTTCCGGCCCGGCGGGCGGGAACGCCGCCGGGTCCACGCCGTTGTACACCGTACGGATGGTCTCCGGGGCCGCCCCGCCCTGCTCCTCCCACAGCCGGTTGTAGCGGTTGCCCGGCGTGATCAGGGCGGCTCGCCGGTAGCTCTCCTCGGCCAGCAGCCGGAAGAAACCGAGCATCACCGCCTTCACCGGCCAGGGGTAGGGGGCGGTGCGGTAGCCGAGGTAGCGCTCGCGCAGGTACACCCCGTGCTCGGTGAGCAGGAAGGGGGTGCCGTGCTGTTCCAGCGCGGTCAGTCCGGGCAGTACGGCGACACCGCCGCTGACCGCGTGGGTGATTCCGTGCTCGGGCGGCGGTGCGGCCAGCGGGCGCAGGGCGTGCTCCAGCAGCGCGGTCGCCGTCAGGGCGTCGTGCAGGGTGGGCCGGGCCTCGCGCACGGCCGTGCCCGGCCGCCGCCACACCCCGGCCAGCAGGCCGATCGCGTCGTCCCCGCGCAGGAACGCGCTCAGCGATCCGTCGGTCGCGGCGCGCGCCATGGCGTACAGCGCGGGCGCGAACCCGTCCTCGGCGGACGGGTCGAGGAGCGCGGCGAGGAAGTGTTCGTAGGCCCGGACGAGCCGGTTGCGGGCCCGCCCGCGCGGCGGGCCGCCGGCCGGCGGCGGCCCCCACATGGGGACGGCGTGGACGTGGGTGACGTGGGCGGGCGTGTCCCACACCACCGGTTCGCGGCCGGTGCCGGTGACGGCGATGACGTCGAACGCGATGTCCGGCATGCCGCGTACGAGCTGGTCGCACCAGACGCTGACGCCGCCGTGACTGTGCGGGTAGGTGCCTTCGGTGAGCAGGGTGACGCGCGTCGTGTGGCGGCGCGCGCCGTGGGGAACGTGCATGGCTGTGCTCCACGGCCGGAATGGGGACGGTCGGTGGCGCTTCCGGGCGCGCGTCGCCGCGCGGGCCGGGAGGGCGTCGGTCGTGTGCCGCTCAGCGGTCCGAGGTGTACGGGACGGACTCGGAGACGCCGACGGGGACCGTGGTGGCCGGTGCCGGTGCCGGTGCCGGTGTCGTTCCGCCGGCGGACGCCGTGTCGTCGAGGGGCGCGGCGGCGGACGAGGGCAGCGACAGGGTTGGCGGGCCGTCCGCCGAGGACGTCCAGCCCGACATCCGCCCCGCGTAGGCCTCGCCGAACACGGTGCCGGCCAGAGTGGTTCCGGTCGGCACGGTCACGGGGACCGCGGTTCCGGCCGGTGCCTGCACCGTCACGGCGTCGCCGATGCGGTACGCCGTCACCGAACCGGCGTCCAGGGCGGCGCGCCAGGCGGCCCGGTGTTCCAGCTCCGCGCCGATGTCCTTCATCCGCAGGTTGACCACGGGGGTGTCGGCCGCGAAGAGCGCGTCGTAGCCGCCGAGGACACCGTCGAGGACGGGGTAGGCGATGCGGTCCTCGGCCAGGTTCGACTGATGGATGAAGTGGGGTCTGGGATCGTTGCCGAGCACGTGGGAGAGGGCGGTGCGGGTCTCCAGCGGCACGATGTGGTCCTGGTATCCGGTGGCGGGGTCCAGCGGTGCGTCCAGGCAGGTGGTGGTGGCCGGGTTGTCCTCGCAGATGCCGCTGCCGCCCTGGGCGCGGCCGGTGTAGATCCAGTTGTACTCGTCGACCTGCTCGGCGGCCCGCGCCGCGTTGTAGAAGACGTTCATCGGGTAGCGGGGTACCGTCGTGGCCGGACCGACCTGGCGCCGGCCGGGTTCGCGGGAGTTGTCCGAGCCGAGCCAGGCGATGCCGTTGTCGGCGAGGGCGGGGCCCAGGTGGGGGTTGTCCTCGTCCTGTTGGGGCAGCACGGCCAGACCGGAGTGCTCGCCGGTGACCAGTTCGTCGTCCTCCAGGGGGAGTCCGACGTTCCGGCCCCACACCCGGTTGTTGGCGATCTCCGCGGAGATCTCGCTCCGGCTCACCCACCGTGTGCTGCCGTCGGCGTTCGTGGCGCACTTCCAGGGCACCACCGAGGTGTCCTGGACGCACCCGAGGAAGGCGTGCGTGTAGGTGTGGTTGATCCAGCGGAACCGGTCACGTGCGGCGATCAGCCGGTCGGCGAGCGCGTCGACGCCGCCGTGGTCCTCGCGCTGGTCGACGCTGCCGGCCGCGTTGTAGGCCAGGTCGAGGGTGAAGCGGCGGTCGGCCTGCCAGGCGAGGGCGTGGTCGACGTCCGCCGGGGTCATCCGGATCGGGTCGGGTGTGGCCGAGGGGTCGGTGCAGTCGACGTCGCCGGGCGTGCAGTCGAGGTCGGTGTTCCAGCGGTCGTCGGCGGCGAGCACGTCGTCGACGTGGACGGCGAAGTAGTTGCGGGACGCGCCGAGGTGCAGGCCGTCCGTCATCCAGTCCACGATGCCCCGGGCCAGCAGCCGGAACTGCTGCTGGTACCGGTTGTAGACGAAGGTGACGACCAGTTCCCGCCGCCCGTCGTGCCGGTACTCGCCGACCAGGGAGCCGCGCGCGTTGGAACCGGGGATCGGCGCGTCGACGTACGGGGTGAAGTCGGCGCCGGGTGCGGGCTGGGACAGGTACGCGTAACTCTCGCCCACGTCGGGGGAGTTGTCCTCGAACGGGACGGCCCCCTCCAGATAGCCGAACGGCCCTGTCCGGCCCGCGGCGGTCACCTGTGCCTGGACGCCGTCGAGGCCGCCGGAGTAGCCGTCGTCGACCGGATAGCGCAGGCCGGCCTCGGGGCGCGCGTAGGTGTAGGCGTCGACCTGCGGGACGGCGTAGGTCCGCTCGTAGGCCGCCAGGGCGTCCATCTCGTCCGAGCCGGCGGCGAACGGGTTGTCGTCGGGCAGCACGACGGCCTGGAATCTGGCGCGGGGCCGTCCGTCGACCGTGTCGGCCAGGAACGCGGTGTCGATGACGGGCCGGTCGGCGTCGGTGAGATCGATCGTGGTGTACGGCGTTCCGGCCGTGTCGAGTTCGGCGGCGATCGCCTCTGTCGCCGGTCCGCCGTCGCTGACCACGAGGACCCTGAGGTCGACGCGGGGCGTGTCGGTGTCGGCGTGAGCCGGGCCGGCCGGCAGGCCGAACGCGGCGACGAGCACGCCGGCCGTCAGTGCGCCGGCGCGAAAAATCCGCTGCATGCGGTGAAGTCCCCTCCCCGGGCAGGGGCGAGCGCGCTCGCTCGGAACGGCCGCACCCCCCGTGCCACGCCGGCTTCCCCCTCAGAGGCCGGTCGTGAACGCTGAAATCGTGTCACACGGTGGGAGTTGTGTGCGCTTTATGTGATGGTCTTGCGAAACATGACGGAAAAGCACGGGTGTCCGGAAGGGGCGGGCCGGGGGAGTGAGGGGGCGGCAGGGTGTCGCGCCGGCGGCGGGTGGGGCGCCCGCGGGGACGGACGGGCGAGGTCGGTGCTGGTCGGAGGGCGATGGGTCGGATCCCGGCGGGTGGGAGGCCTGGGCGGGCAACGCTCAGTGGTCTACGCCACATCCGGTCCGTGCACAGAACGTTTCCGGTCATCACCGGTGTGTCGCGTCACCCGCCGGGCACGAGCCACGCGCACGGCGGGAGTGCGGGCCGGCCCCGTGTGTGAGGCCCTTGGGGGCCCGCCGGTCCCGGCGCCGTGGCGTCGGGCGGACCCCGGCTCGACAGGGCGAGGACTCAGCTCGCCGGGCCTGGTGCGGGGAGGCTCCACACCGTGACGTACCCCTTGTACCTCGATCTCCCCCGGATCACCCGCCCGCAGCGGCCGCAGACCGCCCGTGTCCCCACCCGACCGCATGCCGTCCCGCCTCCCGTGTGCCGTGGCCGCTCCGGTGACGGAGCCTAACCACCGCCTCCACCGCACGCCTGAGTACGACGACTCACCGCCGTCCACCGGTGAGTGACGACTCGGCACGGTCCACCGGTCGGTGGGGGCCGGTCGGCTGTGGTCGGTGAACCCGTGGGAGCGGCCGGGTCGCAGGACGTCGTAGGTCAGGTGCGCCGCTGTCGAGGTGGAGGCCACGCGCTGCCGGGACAGTGCGGCCGGGCTCGCCGGCTCGCGCTCAGAGGGAGCTGAGAGGTTCCTGTGCCAGGGTGGCGCCCCTGATCGTGGCATGTCAGGTGCCCGCCAACCCGCTGGAGGAGATTCCATGAGCCTGGTCGACGGCTTGCCCGCGCACGTTCTGTTCGTGCACTTCGTTGTCGTCCTCGTGCCCCTGACCGCGCTCGCGCTCGCGGTCGGCGCGATCTGGCCGGGCGTCGCGCGGCGCATGGGTGTCGTGCTCCCGCTGCTCGCGCTGGTCACACTCGTCAGCGTGCCGCTCACCGCGGAGTCGGGGGAGTGGCTGGAGCGCCATGTGGCGGGTGGTGAGCTGGTGCGCCGCCACGCCGGGCTCGCCGACGGCCTGCTTCCCTGGGCCGGGGGACTGTTCGTCCTCGCGGCGGTCGTCTGGTGGACGGCCCGGTCCGCCGCCGGGGCCGGGACGAAGCGCGGCCCCCGGAGGTACGCCGCACCCGTGCGCGTCGCGCTCGCGGTGCTGTCGCTCGTCGTGTCCGTGGGAGCCGTCGTGGACGTCTACCGCATCGGGGACTCCGGCGCGAAGGCCGCCTGGCACGACGGCTTCTCCAGGACGGCGTCGGGCGGTGACGGGGACGACTGAGCCGCCCGGCGAGGCGAGGGTCGGGGGCGGCACCGAGTCGCGCGGCCGGGCACCGGCGCTCTCGCCGACCGGTACCGGAGTGGCCCGGGCCGGCGGCCGCGGCGCGCGTCGGCCGATACGGTGGGAACAATACCCCAGGGGGTATGGTTGACCCCGTTGTCCGAGGACGCGCCCCGGCTGCCGGCCGTGTCGTGTCCGTCGTTCCGCTCGGCCGGTTCGGAGGGTGGCGACGGAGTCCGGGACCGCTGCGGCGCTCGGCGCCCCGGTCGCGGCCCGCCGCACCCGCCCCTCGCCCGACCCCCGCCCCCGAGGCGTGTGGGAACCGGCTCTCACCCAGGAGCACCACCCGTGAAAATCCCTCGCAGCACCGCCCTTCCGGAAGCCGCCCCGACTCCACCCGAAGCCGCCCGACCAGGTCCGCTCGGCCGCCTCGGCGTCTGGTCGGCGAGCCACTTCAAGGCCGTACTGGTGGGGTGGCTACTGATCGTCGGCGTGCTCGGCGCCTTCGCCCCCCAGGTCAACTCCGCGCTCTCCGGGGCCGGCTGGCAGGCCGACGGATCGGACTCGGTCAAGGTCCGCCAGATCGCCGAGGACCACTTCGGCGGCAACGCCTCCTCCGCGCTCCAGATCGTCATCAGCGCCGACCGCCCGGTCACCACACCCGACGTCCGGGCCGTGATCGACGAGGCGGGCACCCTGGCGGCCGAGGACCCCCGTGTCTCCACGGTGATCCCGCCGCAGCAGGGCGCCACCATCAGCGCGGACGGCCGTACCGCCGTGGTCCTGGCCGGTGCGGCGGCGGACCCCAACGAGATGGTGCGGGCCGCCGACGACCTCAAGGAACCGCTCCGGGAGCTCTCCGGGGACGGGATCGAGGTGCACGCCACGGGGGCGTCCGTGCTGTGGAGTGACTTCAACAAGGCCAACCACGACGCCATGCTGAAGTCCGAGATGCTCTCCTGGCCGGTCACCCTGGCCATCCTGGTGCTGGCCTTCGGCTCCCTGGTGGCCGCCGGACTGCCCCTGCTGCTGACCCTCGCCGGACTGGCCGCGTCGGCCGGGTCCCTCGTGCTGATCAGCCACCTGTTCCCGGTGTCGATCTGGGCCATGAACTTCGCGATGATGTTCGCGCTCGCCCTCGGCATCGACTACGCCCTGTTCCTCGTGGTCCGCTTCCGCGGCGCCCGCGTCGGCCGGAAGCAGGGCATGCGCGCGGCGGTCGCCGAGACGATGGACACCGCGGGCAAGGCGGTCCTGCTCTCCGGGGCGACCGTCCTGGTCAGCCTCTCCGCCGTGATGCTCGTGCCGTCGCCGGCGTTCCGTTCCATGGCGGGCGGCATCATGCTCGCCGTCGTCTTCATCCTGGCCGCCACGCTCACCCTGCTGCCCGCCGTGCTCGGCAAGCTCGGCCACCGCATCGACGCCCTGGCCCTGCCCTGGGCCCACTCCGGCGAACACCGCTCACCGCGCTTCGCCGCATGGGGCGAACGGCTGTGGAAGCACCCCTTCAGGTACGGCGCGCTGGCGCTCGTCGCCCTGCTGGCCCTCGCCGCCCCGGTCATCGGGCTGCGCACCGCCATGCCCTCGATCAGCGTCATCCCCTCCGACGCCAGCGCCCGCGCCGGCTACACCGCCGTCCAGGAAGCCTTCGGCGCCGGTGCTCCGGGAACCCTCCAGATCGTCACCCCGACCGAGCAGGCCGACGAGGTCGCCCAGCAGGTCGGGGCGACCGAGGGCATCGCCGGCGTGATGCCCGCCCAGCCCGCCGCCGACGGTTCCGGCTGGTCGATGATCCAGGCCGTGCCCACCGTCGACCCCTCCGACCCGGGCCTCGGCGGCACCGTGGACACCCTGCGCGCCGAACTGCCCGACCGTACCCTCGTCGGCGGCGCGGCCGTGGAGAACCTCGACCTGCAGCACCTGCTCACCGAGAAGACACCGTTGGTCATCGGCGTGGTGCTGGCCCTCGGCTTCGTCCTGCTGCTGATCGCTCTGCAGGCGCCGCTCATCTCCTTCCTCGGTACCGTCGCCAGCCTGCTGTCCACCGGCGCCGCCTTCGGCGTGGCCCGCCTGATCTTCCAGGACGGTCACGGCGCGGACCTGCTGGGCTTCACGCCGCAGGGCTTCCTCGACGGCTGGGCCCCGGTGTTCTTCTTCGCGATGATCTTCGCCATCGCCATGGACTACACCGTGTTCCTCCTGGCCTCCGCCAAGGAGCACTACGAACGCAGTGGGGATCCGCGAGAGGCCATGACCGGCGCCCTCGCCCACTCGGGACGGGTGATCTTCGCAGCGGCCGCCGTCATGGTCGCCGTGTTCTTCACCTTCGCCCTGTCCGGCCCGCTCCCGCCCAAGGAGATGGGCATCGTCCTCGGCGTCGCCGTCCTGCTGGACGCGGCACTGGTCCGCCTGGTGCTGCTGCCGGTGCTGCTGCGCCTGGCCGGGCACGCCGCCTGGTACACGCCGCGCCGGCTGCGGCGGATCCTGCCCGACATCACCTTCTCGCACGGCCACGACTGAGCCGGGCCCGTCCACACGTTCCCGGGCGGCGCGCACGCGCCGCCCGGGAACCCCCACGTTCGAGGGGGAGGGCCTCCAACCGCTTCTCGCGGTTCCTGATCACGCGGTGCGCATCCCCCCGGCTGCTCCTCCGCGTCTCCTCACGGGGCCCTCCCCGTCTCCTTCACTGCACCACCCCGGCGCCGGTTCCGCGAGGGCCGTAGGGCCCTCGTCGCGGGGCTTCCGGCGCCTCGACACCCACGGGGCCGACGCCTGCCCCGGCCCTCCGGCCCCCGATCGACGAAGCGACGCGGCTCCCGGTGCGGGAACCGCGTCGCACAACGCCATGTCGCCCCCCTGCGCGGCGGGCCGCCCGGCGGGACTCAGTTCGTGCTGTCGCCGTCCGTCAGCGCGGCGAGTGCGGCGTCGAGGCGGCGAGTGGCCTCTTCGGCGACCGGGCGCAGCGCGTCGAGTCCCGTGAGGGCGACCATCGTGTCCGGGTCGAGGGCCTGTACGGCGGTACGGTCGCCGTCGCGGCGGACGACCACGTTGCAGGGCAGCAGCAGCCCGATGCTGCGGTCGGTGTCCAGCGCACGGTGGGCGAGGGACGGGTTGCAGGCGCCGAGGATGACGTAGTCCTCCATGTCCTGTGCGGCGTGGCCGAGCTTGGCCCTGAGGGTGGCGGTGATGTCGATCTCGGTGAGGATGCCGAAGCCCTGGGCGGCGAGCGCGTCGCGGGTACGGGCGACGGCGGTGGCGAAGTCGGTGTCGAGCCGCACGGTGCGGTCGTAACGCATGGGATGGCCTGCTTTCGGGTCGGGCTCACGCGGCCGGAACGGATGCCCGGGCGCGAGCGAGGTACTCGGGACGTCTCCGGGGCTCCTCTGCCCCCTTGAATACCCCCCGGGGTACCCATGTTAGCCTCGGGTAATACCCACGGGGGTACGTCTTCACCGGAAGGGAGCACCTCGTGTTCTTCGTCGACACGATCGAGGTGGCAGGCCTCGGGAACCGCGGCTATCTCGCCGGAGGCGAGCGGACGGCCGTGGTGGTCGACCCGCCGCGCGACATCGACCGGGTGATCACGGCCGCCGCCCGGCGCGGAGTGCGGATCTCGCACGTCGTCGAGACCCACGTCCACAACGACTACGTCACCGGCGGCCTCGAACTGGCGCGGGTCACGGGGGCCGCCTATCTGGTACCGGCCGGTGCCCGCGTGTCCTTCCCACGCGTCCCGGTGCACGACGGCGACCGCGTGGACGTCGACGGCGCCGCCGGTCTGAGCCTTCGAGCCCTGGCCACGCCCGGCCACACCCCGCACCACACCGCCTACACGCTGGAGGAGAACGGCGCGGCGGTCGCGGTGTTCACCGGAGGTTCCCTGCTGATCGGGACGGTCGGCCGCCCGGACCTGGTCGAACCCCGGCTCACGGAACGGCTGGCCCGGGCGCAGCACGCCTCCGCGCACCGACTTGCCGCCGAACTCCCCGACGAGACAGCGGTGCTGCCCACACACGGGTTCGGCAGTTTCTGTGCCTCGTCGCAGACGGCGGGCGAGGACACGACCATCGGCAAGGAGAAGGCCGCCAACGAGGCACTGACCCGGGACGCGGACACGTTCGTCGCGGAGCTGCTGGCCGGGCTGGACGACATCCCCGCGTACTACGCCCACATCGGGCCGGTCAACGCGGCCGGGCCCGTCCCGGTCGACCTCACGCCGCCCGCGGTGGCCGACGCCGAGGACATCGCCGCCCGGCTGGCGGCGGGGGAGTGGGTCGTCGACCTCCGTGACCGGATCGCCTTCGCGCGGGGGCACGTGTCCGGCTCGTTCAACTTCGAGGCCGAAGGTCAGCTCGCCACCTACCTGGCCTGGCTGATCCCCTGGGGCAAGCCGGTCACCCTGCTCGCCGAGTCGCCCGGACAGCTCGCCGACGCCCAGCGCGAGCTGACCCGGGTCGGCCTCGACCGCCCGGCCGCGGCGGCCACCGGGACACCGGCCGACTGGCTGCGCGACGGCGAGGAGCCCTCCTCCTTCCCCCGGGCGGTGTTCGCCGACCTGGCCGGCCGACGCCCCGCAGACGGGGTCGTCGTCCTCGACGTGCGCAGGTCCTCGGAGCGTGCGGCCGGATATGTCGACGGCTCGGTGCACATCCCGATCCACACCCTGCACCGCCGCCTGGACGAGGTGCCCGAGGGTGAGGTCTGGGTGCACTGCGCGAGCGGCATGCGCGCCGCGATCGCCGCGTCCCTGCTGGACTCCGCGGGCCGCCGCGTGGTCGCCGTGGACGACACCTTCGAGGCGGCCGAGCAGGCCGGACTCACCGTCCGGCGCGGATGAGCGCCGGCCAACGCCCCGGTAGTGCAAGACCGCCGGCGCCGACGACGTGACGTCACGCTCACGGCAGGCGCGTCGGTGCCACCCCTATGACAGACAGGAGCGAAACGGCATGATCAGCCTCTTCCGGCGCGGCCGGAGCCGTCCGGGCCGTGTGACGGTCCGCGAGGCCGCCGCGCGCACCGGCTATGGGCCCGGCCCCGAGGGCGGCGGCGCGGCCACCGGTCAGGGGACCGGCGGCGCGGATGGCGACGCCGTCCTGCTCGATGTGCGCGAACGCCACGAGTGGCAGGCCGGTCACGCGCCCCGGGCCGTGCACCTGCCGCTGTCCGCGCTGGCGTCCGGCGCTGCGCTGCCCGCCCGTGTGAAAGACCGGCCGCTGGTGGTGATATGCCGCTCCGGCAACCGCTCCCGGCGGGCCGCCGAACTGCTCAGCGCCCGGGGCGCGGACGCGGTCGACGTGACCGGCGGCATGCGGGGGTGGGCCGCGGCGGGGCTGCCGGTGGTGGACGCCCGAGGCCGGAACGGCACCGTCGCGTGAGCGCTGTCATCCTCGCCCTGGCGGCCGGGGCCGTGATCGGCCTGGCGCTGGGCGCGCTCGGGGGCGGCGGCAGCGTCCTCGCGGTACCCGCCCTGATCTACCTGCTCGACTTCACCCCGGTCGGGGCGACGACCGCCAGTCTGGTCATCGTCACGATCACGTCGGTCACCGCGCTGGCCGCACACGCCCGCGACGGGCATGTGCGATGGCGCACGGGGCTGCTGTTCGCGGCGTCCGGGATCGTACCGGCGATGGTGGGCGGCGCGCTGGCGGCCCGGATTCCGGCCACCGTCCTCACGGCGGCCTTCGCGGTGGTGGCCGGGGCGGCCGCCGCGCGGATGCTGCGCCCCCGTCGGCGCGCGGACACCCCGGCGCCGGTGCGGCCGGGGAAGGCCGTGGCGGCCGGTGCCGGGCTCGGCGCCGTCACCGGCGTCCTCGGCGTCGGCGGCGGCTTCCTCGCCGTACCGGCGCTGGTGAGCGTGCTCGGCCTCCGCATGCGCGACGCCGTGGGCACCAGCCTGCTGGTCATCACCGTCAACTCGCTGGCCGCCCTGTCGACCCGCGCGGGCACGGTCGAGAGACTGGACTGGGCGGTCGTCGGCCCCTTCGTCGGTGCCGCGGTCCTCGGTGCCTGGGACGGCAAGCGGCTGGCCGCGAAGGTCTCCGGCCCCGCGCTGCAGCGGCTCTTCGCCGTGGTGCTGCTGGCCGTGGCGGCGTTCATGCTGGCCGACGCAGTGTGGTGGGGGGGGGGGGGGGGGGGGGGGGGGTT
>NZ_CBDQZH010000020.1:0-134886 GCF_965341775.1 Streptomyces sp. bgisy159
GGGTACGCCTCCGCGTCGGAGCGCGCCGAAGGGGCGGTGATGCGCGTATGTTTACGTTGTATCCGCGGTCCGTCGATTTACCCCGCACCGAGGAGGCAGCGCGATGGACGAACCACTGGGCGCCGGACCGGCGCGCCGCGCCAGCGACCGCGGCCGCTACGGCCGGCTGAACCGCGAACGTGTCCTCGCCAGTGCGCTCGAACTGGTTGACGGGGAAGGCCTGAGCGCCCTGAGCATGCGCCGCCTGGGCGGTGAGCTCGGCGTGGAGGCCATGGCGCTGTACCGGTACGCGTCGAGCAAGGACGCCCTTCTGGACGGCCTGGTGGAGGCGCTCTACCTCGAACTGGAGGAACGGCTGGGCGCCCAACCGGGCGACCCCGCCGCGTCCGGGTCGCCCGCATGGCGCAGCGGCCTGCACCGCATCGCGCGGACGACGTACGACGTCTGTCTCGCCCATCCTCGGGCGGTGCCGCTGCTGGCCACCCGTATGCTGGCCGTTCCCCTGGCGCGCCGGCCGGCGGCTGTCCTCAGGGACCACGAGCGCGTGCTCGCCCTGCTGGCGGAGGCCGGGTTCGACGAGGAGGGCGCCTCCGCGGTCTTCCGGGCCTTCACCGCCTGGCTGCTCGGGTACGTGTCCGTGGAGTTGCAGCCCATGGTGGACAACCCCGAGGAGTCCGACCCGGCCTTCCGCCTCGGACTGCACCGCATGCCGCCCCAGGAGCTCCCACGGCTCCGCCAGGCCGCCCCGGCCCTTGCCGAACGCGGCGGGCGCGAGGGCCTGGCCGAGGGTCTGGACGCGCTGCTCGACCATTTCACCGCGCAGGGCCGTACGGCGCGGTGACGCCGGTGGTTCCGGGTTCCGCGTGCTCGGTGCCGCACGAGCGCCGTCTCCCCCGGGGAGGGCGCGACGTCCTCGTGAACGTGCGGTAAGTGGTCACCCGGGTAAGCTGGATGAAGACGCGTCGACTCCTCGGCGAAGAGCTGATACGCGACGGCCGGGGCCGGCCCCGGCCGCCGAGGCTTCTCCTCTCCCAGTCCTGCATCCCCACGGCTTCTCCGCCCTTCCAAGGGCTTCTCCGCCGTTGCCCGGTGCCGTTACCCCGCTCGGTCGGCCGCCCGACACGTGGCCCTCCCAGGAGGTGAGGCGGGTTGGACACACGACAGCGCAGCCACATCGCGTTGACCGTCGTGAGCGCGACCATCGTCCTACTGACCGGGTTCTACTACCTCTATCCCGATCAGCGGATGGTCTTCGTGGCCATCGGCGCGACAGGTGTCGTCGGGATTCTCCTCGGAGTCCGGCTCAACCGTCCGTCGCACCGTGTCCCCTGGCTGATGCTCGCCCTGGGAAACACCGCCTTCGCCGCGGGCGAGGCGGCCCAGATCATTCTTCTCGACAGGCAGGAACAGCCTCCCTTTCCGTCGGTCGCCGACGGGTTCTATCTCGCCGCGTACCCGCTCTATGCGGCCGCCCTGCTGGGATTCGTCCGCTGGCGCACGGGGCAGCGGGACCGGGCGAGCCTCGTGGACGCGCTGACGCTGACCACCGGGCTGGCACTGCTGTCGTGGCTCATCCTCATCGTGCCGTTCGCCCAGACCCCGGGGCTCACCTGGGTGCAGAAGGCGTTCGCCATCGCCTACCCGCTCGGTGACATCCTCGTCCTGGCGATGCTGCTGCGGCTGCTCGCCGGCCGCGGGCGCAGGAGCCGCGCGCTGTTGCTGCTCACCGTGGGAACCGTCGGCCTGCTCACCTCCGACGTGCTCTACGGCCTGGTGCAGCTGCACGACACCTGGCGCCCGGGCAGCGCGATCGAACTCGGCTGGGCGGTCCTCTACGGTTCCTGGGCCGCGGCCGCGCTGGATCCCTCCATGCGGACGCTCACCCAGCCGACGACGGAATGGCATACCGACACCGGCCTGGGCAGGCTCAGCCTGCTCACCTTGGCCTCACTCATCGCGCCGGCCATCCTGCTCACGGACTCGGTGCGTGGCGCCACGGACAACGTCGGTGTCATCGGGGTGTTCTCCGCGGTGCTCTTCGTCCTCGTGCTCTACCGCCTGGCGGGCGTGGCGGCCACCCACCGCCAGGCACTCGGCCGGGAGAAGGTGCTGCGCAGAGCGGTGTCGCAGCTGGGCGGAGCGGGCGACCTGCGGGACGTGGCACGCGTCGTCACCTCCACGGTGACGAAGCTGATGCCCGACAGCCCGCCCCGCTCGGCGCTGCTCACCATGCCGGACGACACGCTCTGGGTGAACGGGGTACACGACGCCGGGTCCGAGGCCGTGCGGGTCGCCACGGCGGTACGGGAACTCACCGAGTCCCGTGACAACCGGCTGGTGGCCCTCGACGCCCTGGGGCCCGATCTCGCCACCCGTCTCGCGAGGCCGGACGACCGGCCGCCGCACACCGGTCCCGTGATGGTGTGCCCGCTCACCTCGCAGAACCACCCCGCGGGCGGTCCGGTGATCGGGGCCCTGATGGTGGCCGGCGACGAACGTCACCTGCTGGTGCTTCGCGACGCACTGGCGACCCTGGCCGCGCAGGCGGCGCTCTCGGTGACCCGGGTCGCCCTCGCCCAGGAGGTCAACCGGCGCAACAGCGAGGCCTACTTCCGCACGTTGGTGCAGAACGCCTCCGACGTCATCCTGATCCTCGACGACGACCGCGTCCGCTATGCCAGCCCGTCCGCCGACCAGGTACTGGGCGTCCCCGACCTGGAGGGCACACAGCTCGTCGATCTGGTGCCGCCCCAGGACAGCCGCGCGGTGGTCGAGACGCTCGCCCGGATCCGCAGCCACGAGTACCAGACCCGCCGCGAGCACTGGCGCATGATCCGCGTCGACCAGACGCCCATCGAGGTCGAGGTGCGGTGGAGCGACCTGCGCGAGGAGGCGACCGTGGGCGGGGTGGTGCTCACCCTGCGGGACGTGACCGAACAGCGCAAGCTGGAACGCGAGCTCACCCACCGGGCCTTCCACGACTCGCTCACCGGCCTGGCCAACCGCGTTCTCTTCCAGGAGCGCGTCAACCACGCCCTGGTGCAGGCCCAGCGCGACGGCACGGTGGTCGGCGTGCTCTTCGTCGACGTGGACGACTTCAAGGTCGTCAACGACATCAACGGCCACAGTGTGGGCGACGAACTGCTGGTCGCCCTGGCGCTGCGGCTGCAGACCACGGTCCGTGCCTCCGACACCGCCGCGCGCATCGGCGGGGACGAGTTCGCCCTGCTGGTGGAGGGCTCCGTCGGGCCCGAGGGCGTGGAACGGTTCACCGAGCACGTGATGAGCGTGTTCGCCGAGCCGTTCCGGCTCAGCTCGGGACCCATGAGCACGTACGCCAGCATCGGCGTCGCCACGACGGAGGACAGCATCGACGCGGTCGAACTGCTCTCCCACGCCGATCTCGCGCTGTACGCGGCGAAGACGGCGGGCAAACGCCAGTGGTGCCGCTACCGCCCGGAGCTGCAACGCGGCATGGCCGAGCGGGCCACGTTGCAGGACGGTCTGGACAACTCCTCCATCGAGACGTCCTTCATGGTGCTCTTCCAGCCGATCGTGGAGCTGTCCAGCGGTCACATCGCCGGGTTCGAGGCGCTCGTGCGCTGGCCGCACTCCACACGCGGCATGGTACTGCCGGAACAGTTCATCACACTGGCGGAGGAGAGCGGCCAGATCGTCCCGCTGGGTGCCTGGGTGCTCGACCAGGCCGCCGCCCAGGCCGTCAGCTGGCGGGAGACCGTCAGCCGAGGAGGGCTGACCGACCGTCACCCACCATATGTGAGCGTCAACGTGTCACCGCGCCAGTTCCGCGACACCGAGTTCTACGACGTGGTCCAGCGCGCCCTGGACCTCTCCGACATCAAGCCTTCGTCTCTCGTACTAGAACTGACCGAGAGTTTGTTGATGTATCACGACGACCGTATTCTGGCGGAGATGAGTGCGCTCACCGAGCTCGGTGTCCGGATCGCCATCGACGACTTCGGAACGGGTTACTCGTCGCTGAGCTATCTGCGTGAGTTCCCGATCTCGATACTCAAGATCGACAAGTCCTTCGTCGACGAACTCGGGCGCTCACCCGAGCAGTACGCCCTGGTCGAGGGCATCACTCATCTCGCGGACACACTCGGTCTCACGGTGATCGCCGAAGGAGTGGAGGACGTGAAGCAGCAGGAGTCGCTGATCTCCATGGGCTGCCGCTTCGGTCAGGGGTACCTGTTCGCCGAACCGGTCAGCGCTGAGGAAGCGGGACAGCTCGTCCTCGCGCCGCCGCTCGTCCGCCTGGCCGGCATGTCCGAGGCGCCCGCGGAGAGGAAGCGGTGACCGTGGCCCGCTCCCGCGATCGGCACACGCCCTGCTGCGCAGGGCGCCGCGTGAGGCAGGAGACCCAAGGTGACGCAACGTGATCTGCCGTCGCGGGAGTCCGCGGCACTGCGCCTCGTGCTGCGCAACGACGAGGAACAGTACGCGATCTGGCCCGCCGGTCGACGGGTTCCGGCCGGATGGCGGCTGATCGGCGGACCAGCGCCCGCCGCCTGGTGCGCGAACCTGGTCGACCGCCGATGGAGCGACATGCGACCCGCGAGCGCGCGCGACGAGCGGCCGCCCGCTGTGGGCCCCGTGCCGGACACCGTCCCCGAGCTGGTACGGGCGCAGGCCCGGCGGGCCCCGTCCGCGCTCGCGGTGCTCTCGGACGACGGCCGCCTGAGCTACGCCGAACTCACCGCCCGCGCCGACCGGTTCGCCGACGAACTGAGGGAGTCGGGCGTGGTCGGGGAGGCCGTCGTCACCGTGTGTCTCGACCGCGTGCCCGAGCTGGTCGTGGCGCTGCTGGCGGTGCTGAACTCCGGCGGGGCGTTCCTCCTCCTCGACCCGGCGACTCCCCGGCAGCGGATGGCCGCGCTGGTCGAGGAGACCGGATCTCGCCTCATCGTCTCCAGCCGCGAGCACACCCCGCTGTTCGGTGAGTGCCGGGCCCGGGTCGTCCAGGTCGGTGAGCCTGCCCCCGGCCCGACACCGCGGGAGACGCGGCGTCCGGAACACGGCCCCCGGCCGGACGACCTGGCCTACGTGGTCTACACCTCCGGATCCACCGGACCGCCCAAGGGTGTGCTGGTCACCCACCGGTCGCTGGCCCACTCCCTCACCACGGTCGCCCGGGCCTACCGCCTGACGCCCGGCGACCGGGTACTCAACGCCGCCGCGCTCGGCTTCGACACCGCGTTGGAACAGATCTTCGCGCCCCTGACCAGCGGCGCAACACTCGTCCTAGCGGGCGCCCGGACCTGGGCGCCCACCGAACTGCTGCACCGCCTCCCCGCGTACGGGATCACCGTCGCCGACCTGACGCCCTCCTACTGGCACCGCGTTGTCCGCGCCGCCGGCGACGGCCGGGACCTCGCCTCGCTCCGGCTCGCCATCGTCGGCGGCGAGATCGTCACCGTGAAGGACTGCCGGGCCATACTGCACCGGATCCCCGGCGTGCGGCTGGTCAACGCGTACGGCCTGACCGAGACCACCATCACCTCCACGCTGTGCGACCTGGACGAGCAGGTGCTCGCCGCGACCGACACGGCCGTCGCCCCGGTCGGCAGACCCCTCGACGGCTGTCTCGTCCATGTACTGGACCGCGACCTACATCCGGTGCCCCCGGGCGAGCGCGGCGAGATCTACATCGGCGGGCGGATGCTGGCGCGCGGCATCCGGCGGAAGGCCGCCCTGACGGCACAGCAGTTCCTGCCGGACCCCTACGGCTTCGCTCCCGGCGACCGCATGTACCGCACCGGGGACCTGGGCCGGCTGCGCCCGGACGGCAACCTGAAGATCCTCGGCCGGATCGACGACCAGATGAAGATCCGCGGATTCCGGGTCGACCCGGCCGAGATCGAGGCGGCGCTCGTCTCCCGCCCGGAGATCGGCCAGGCCATGGTCGTGCCCCGGGAGCACGACAACGGCGAACGGGACCTCGTCGCGTATTACACGCCCGCCGCGCCACCGACCGGCGACGAGGCGGAACTGCTGGCACGGCTGCGGTCGGCGCTCGCCGAGACTCTGCCCGGGTACATGATCCCGGCGGTCCTCCACGCGGTGGAGCGGCTGCCCGTCACGCCCGGTGGGAAGCTCGATCGCAAAGCGGTGCCGCACACCCGGGCCCCGTCGGGGACCGCTCCCGTCGACGACCGTCCGGTGTCGCTGGGGATGGCCCGGTTGTGGGGCCAGATCCTGGACGTGGACCACGTCCGTCCGCACGACGACTTCTTCGAGCTGGGCGGCAACTCGCTCCTGGCCATGGAGATGCTCGCCCGGAGCCGGGTCATGTTCGGTATCGGCGTCTCACAGATCCGCGACCTGACGCGTTCCCTGTTGCGGTATCCGACGCTCGCCGCGTTCGCGGAGTCCGTGCGCCGGGCACGGGACGGCACACTGGCCCACGCGGAAGGGCTGGGCACGGACTTCGCTGCCGAGCACGAGCGGCCGATCCCGGCGGTCGCGGGCGGCGCGCCGGCTCCCGGCCCCGGCCACCCCGGTGACCTCCTGCTCACGGGAGCCACCGGGTTCTGCGGCGCGCACATGATCGACGAGTTGCTGCGCCGCACGACGGGACGGATCCTCTGCCTGGTCAGGGCCTCCGACGAGCAGCACGGCCTGGACCGGATCCGGGCGAGCCACCAGCGCCACGTCCACAGTGCCCTGACCAGCGAACGCGTCCAGGCGGTCGTCGGCGACCTGAGCAAGCCGGGCCTGGGTCTGTCCCCGGGCCGGTTCGAGGAACTGGGAGCGACCGTCGACGCCGTCTACCACTTCGGCGGGCAGGTCAACTTCGTGTACCCGTACCACGAATTGCGCCCGGCCAATGTCGAGGGCACCTACGAGATCATCCGTCTGGCCGCCGGCCGGGGTGTCCCCGTCCACTTCACCTCGAGCATGGCGGTGATCGCCGGGTTCGGGCCGGCCGGGGTGGGCGAGGTGACGGAGAGCACCCCGCTGCGCTACGCCGACTACCTGTCGGTTGGATACGTGGAGACCAAGTGGGTCGCGGAGGCTCTGCTGAAGAAGGCGGCCGACGCGGGCCTGCCGGTCGCCGTCTACCGCCTGATGGACGTCACGGGCGGCAGCGGAACGGGCGTGATGAACGCCGGCAGCGAGATGGCCGCCCTCATCGGCTTCATCGCGCGGACCGGGCTCTGCCCCGACGTGCCGCTCCCGCTGGATTTCCTGCCGGGCGACCAGATGGCCCAGGCCATCGGGCACATCTCCACCCACCTGCCCGCCCGGGGCGAGGTCTACCATCTCACCAATCCCCGTCCCACGCTGCTGCACTCGCTCGCCGAGCGTCTGCGCCACCGAGGACACCCGGTCCGGGAGATCCCCTACGACGAGTGGGTCGCCTCGCTGGTGACGTACGCGGCCGGGCATCCCACCGACCCGCTCACCCCGTTCGTACCGCTCTTCGTCGACCGGTGCCACCGCGCCGACATCACGGTGAGCGAGATGTACTTCCAGGGCGTCTTCCCTGAGTTCGCACGCGACAACGCGCAGCGGGCGCTGAGGAACTCCGGCGTCGACATCCCCCCCGTGGACGCGACAATGTTGGACCGTCACCTCGACTTCCTGGAGCGGGGGGACCTCGCACGGCCCGCGAACGGCCAGGGGCAGGGAGCGCCACGGTGGTGAGCCGGTGCCCCGGCTGGGAGTCGCTGGACCTGCTGCCGGCGGCTCCGGACGGCCCTGTGGCCTTCTCCGCCGACCTCACACCCGCGAGCCTGCTGGCCGCCTACCGAGCCGGTGTCTATCCGTTCCCGGCGTCCGACGAATACGCGCACGCCCTCAACGAGGTGGCCTTCGCCGACCAGGTCGAGGAGGGCCACATCCCGGTCGTGGGGGACGGCACGTCCGCTCCCTACGCCGTCTCCTGGTGGTCGCCCGATCCCAGGCCGGTGGTACCCGTCACGGCCAGGCACCTCAGCCGCAGCCTCGTCCGGCGGTTGCGTAACCGCCTGCCGTGGTCGACCAGCCTGGACCGGCGGTTCGAGGAGGTCGTCCGTGCGTGCCGCGCCGGCCGGACCCCCCTGTGGCTCACCGAAGAACTGATCGCGAGCCTGGTACGGCTGCACGGTCAGGGTCACGCGCACAGCGTCGAGGTGTGGGAGGACGGTGAGCTGGTCGGCGGTGTCTTCGGCGTACGGATCGGGTCCGTGTTCAGCATGGACTCGATGTTCTTCCGCCGCCCCGATGCCTCGAAGGTTGCGGTGGCGGATCTCGCGGCCCGCTTCGAACGGGCCGGCGGGGTGCTGCTCGACGCACAGCGCGACAGCCCGCACGTACGTGCGCTGGGCGGGGTTCTCGTGCCCCGGGAGCAGTACCTGCGGCAGTTGCACGCCACCGCGCAGGACGGGCGCCCGATTCCCTCGGCCACCCTGCCCGCCCGCCGGCTCGCCGAACCGACGGAACGGGCCTGAGACGGGAGCGGTCAGCCGCCCGCGTGCTCCTGGAGAGGCCGGTGAACGGCTGCGTGCCGCCACTGCGGCAGCAGGCCCGTCCTGCGGGCCGTCGCCGCCTCCTCCCGGCTGTGGGCGCCCAGCTTCCGCATCGCCGAGCGGAGGTAGCCCCTGACCGTTCGGGGGGCCACCGGGGCCGGAGCGCTCGTCGGCCGGACGAAGGCGACGCCCGGCGCGGCTTCACCCGTACGGGCCGCAGCGCTGGTGGGAGAGAAACCCCGGTGGTGCCCTGGGGGTGAGCACCCCACCCTCAGGAGGCATCCGCGATGAGCCCACGCACAGTCGCCCGCCCCGTCCGCCTCCTCGCCCACATGGCGGCGGTCGGCGCGCTGCTGCCCATCGCGGCCTGCGCCACCAGTGACGGGGCGGGCGGCGGCTCCGGGGGCACGGATGTCCGGGCCTCGTCCGTGATCAGCGGATCCCCGACGGCCTCGGGCGGGACACTGACTGAGGCGGGGGCGAAGACCGCACTGGTCGACGAGACCGATCTGGAAGGCAACTGGAACGAGGTCGCGGACGCGGCCACCTGGCGTGATTCACTCCTCGTCGGCACGGTGGACGTCGCCGACTTCCTCACCGGCAAGGCCGCCGCCGCCGACTGCCAACGGCTGCTCGGCGCCCTCTACGACGACGACCTGCTGGGCAAGCCCTCGGGGCCGAGCGCGATGACCGGTTTCTCCGACGGCGGCCAGGCCCGGATGTTCTATCAGGTCGCCGCCTACGACCGGCAAAGCCTGGACAAGTCGCTGGACTGGATGAAGTCGCTGCCGGTGAATTGCGACAGTTTCACCGTCACCGACAACGACGGCGGCAACGAGCGGACCGTCGAGGTCATCGAGAACTCTCTGCCCCGCACCGGCGACGCCCGCCAGGGACTGCGCGTGACGCTGAGGGGAGACTCGGACGGCATGCCCGCCACGCTGACGCTGGACGTCGCCGCCGTCCGCGTCGGTGCCAACGCCATCACCCTCACCAACGGCGGGCTCGAGGGTGCGTCGCACGACTCCACCGAGCAGGCGGTCACACTCGGTACCCAACGGCTCAAGGACGTGCTTGCGGGCCGAACGCCCGCCGAGCAACCCCCCGGTCAGCAGGACTGATCGGCCTTCTCGCCGCGCCGGGCGACCGTGTCGCTGCGGCGGCGCGCCACCGCAGTCGAAACGGCCCCGTCCTCAGGACCTCGATTTGCGATCTTCAGTCGTTCATTCTTCGCTGGAGATGTCCGATTCGCAGACCGCCCGATCTCCGTCATCACCGAAGTGTTGGCTCGTGGGTGTGCCGGCTTCAGCACCACTGCGTGGGTGTGCGGCCTCCTGGTCACGAGCGTCCGCCGATGATCCCGGCCGCACCCTGTGGTCGTGCAGGCATGCGGAGGCGCACGATGGAACTGGAACCCACCGCCACGGCACGGCAGTACGCGTCAGACGACGAGGAGCGCTTCCGTCTCCTTCTGAAGAACTCCGCGGACATGGTCTATCGCCGGACGATCGAGGGCGTCTACCTGGAGGTGTCCGCCCCGGGGCAGACACTGCTCGGGCGGCCGACCGAGCAGATCGTGGGGACTTCGGCGGGCTCCTGGGTGCATCCGGGCGACGTGGAGGAGTTCGAGTGGGCCGAGCAGGACCTGTTGCGCGACGGCCGCGTGGTGGTGTGCCTGCGCCTGCACCACGCTGGCAAGCACTGGATCTGGACGGAGACGACGTCCTGGGTGGTGCGGGACGCCGCGGGCGAGCCGCTGGAGGTGCGGGGGTTCATCCGGGAGGCGGAGGGCCAGCGGCGCCGCGCGGAAGCCCTGCGGCTGTTGCAGGAACAGGCGCGCTCGGTCATCGATACCGCACGCGACGCCTTCGTCTCCATCGACGAGAACGGCCTGGTCATCGACTGGAACCAGAGCGCCGAGCGACTGTTCGGGTTCACCCACCACGAGGCGATGGGCCGTCCGCTGACCGAGACGATCATTCCCGAGCGGTACCGCGCCGCGCACCGGGCCGGCCTGCGACGGGTGCTGGCGGGAGAGCAGTCCCACGTGCTGGGCCGGCAGATCGAGTTGACCGCCCTGCACCGCGACGGCCACGAGATCCCGGTCGAACTGGCGGTGTGGCGACTGAAGTCGGCGAAGGCGCGGTGCTTCAACGCCTTCGTCCGGGACGTCAGCGAGCGCAAGCAGACCGAGTCCGCTCTGGCGGAGGCCCGCGACCAGGCGATCGCCGCGGGCCGGGCGAAGTCGCGGTTCGTGGCATCCGTGAGCCACGAGATCCGCACCCCCATGAACGGGGTCATCGGACTGAGCAACCTTCTGCTGGGCACCTCGCTGGACGCGCAGCAGCGCCGCTATGCGGAGGGCATCCAGGCGGCCGGCACGGCACTGCTGTCGCTGATCAACGACATCCTGGACTTCTCCAAGCTGGAGGCGGGCCGACTCGAACTCGACGAGGTCGCCTTCAGCCCGCAGGCGCTGGTGGAGGAGGTCATCGCGCTGGTGGCGCAGACCCCGCAGGCCCATGGCCTGGAACTCCTCGGTGACTGCCATCCGGAACTGCCCGCCCTGGTACTGGGGGACGCCGGCCGGCTGCGGCAGATCCTGCTGAACCTGGCCTCCAACGCCGTGAAGTTCACCGAATCCGGCGAGGTGGTGCTGCGCGCCCGCCCGGCCCCCTCCCGGCCGCCCGCGGAGCATGTGCCGTGGCTGCACTTCGAGGTGGCCGATACCGGCGTCGGCATCGCCGAGGACGATCAGGAGCGGGTGTTCGACGCCTTCTCCCAGGCGGACGCCTCCACCACCCGGCGCTACGGAGGCACCGGTCTGGGGCTGGCCATCTGCCGCAGGCTCGCCGAGGCCATGGGCGGCTCCATCGGGGTCACCAGTCGGTACGGCGAGGGCAGCACGTTCTCCCTCACCGTGCCCGTGCGTGCACCCGGCACCCCCGAGCCGCCGCCGGCCCCGCCGCAACCCGACGTCCTGCGCGGGCAGCGGGTCCTCGTCGTCGACGACAACGAGACCAACCGGCTGATCCTCGACTCCCAGCTGCGCAGATGGCGCATGCGGCCCACCACGATCGCCGGCGGCCCCCAGGCCCTGGTGGTCCTGCACGAGGCGGTGGCCGCCGGCCGTCCCTTCCCGCTGGCCATCCTCGACATGGCCATGCCAGACATGGATGGCCTGGAACTCGCCCGCCGTATCACCACCGACCACAGTCTCGCCCGCACCCGGCTGCTGTTGCTCATGTCCGGCAGCCCGCCGTCCGCCGCCGAACTCCAGGCGGCCGGGATCGCCCGCAGCCTGTCCAAGCCCGTCCAGGGATCCGAACTCATGGACGCACTGGTCGGACTCACCGGCCCGGCAGGGCAGACAGCCACCCCCGCGACAGCGGGGCCCGCCCCGTCCCCGGCCGCTCACCGCGGCCATGTGCTGCTGGTCGAGGACAACGAGGTCAACCAGATGGTCGCCCAGGGCCTGCTCACCCGGCTCGGTTACAGCGCGGACACCGCCGTCGACGGCTCTCAGGCCCTGGGCATGGCCGAGGAGCACAGCTACCAGGCCGTCTTGATGGACTGCCAGATGCCCCGAATGGACGGCTACAGCGCCACCCGGGAACTGCGCCGACGGGAACGGGACGGCGACCGTCACCTGCCGGTGATCGCCATGACCGCCGGCGCCCTCGCCGAAGACCGGGAACAGTGCCTGGCCGCGGGCATGGACGACTACATCGCCAAACCCGTCACCGCCCGGAAGCTGGAGCAAGCCCTCGCCCGCTGGGTCCACCCCGACCGCCCTCAGGCGGACGACGAGGGCCTGCGCGGCTCCGTCGAACAGCGGCTCAACGAGTTACGCGGCGGTGGGACCCCGGCCGAGCAGGCACTGGTGGACCGGCTGGTGGACCACTTCCTCGCCCGCGCCCCCGAGATGGCTCGTGCGCTCTTCCACGCGCTCGACCGCCACGACGCCCGGGGGATCGCGGACCAGGCCCACAGCATCAAAGGCGCAGCAGGCAACATCGGGGCCCACAGCCTCGCCGCCTGCTGCCACGAACTGGAGGCGCACGCCAGGGCCGGAGACCCGGCCTCATCGACCGAGACCGCCCCCCGTCTCCGGGATGAACTCGACCGTACCTGTCGCACCCTCGAAACGCTGCGCTCCCACCTTCCCGGCCGCGAACCCGGATGAGGACCGGTCCGCACCCCCGACGCGGAGCGCGGACCGGCGCAGGGAAGGAGAGCCCGTGGGCAAGGTTCACGTCCGGTTGACCTCCCGTCGTCACGCGTTGGTCTGGGCGTACGCGACGGCAGGGACCGCGGTGATCCTCACCTACATGGTCACCTCCTCCCCGAAGCGCTATCTGCTGCCCGCACTCATTTCCGGCTCGGTCGTCCTCGCGATCCCGGTGGGAGTAGCCAGACACAGGCCGCGGCCGGTCCTTCCGTGGTACCTCCTCGCGGCGGCCATGGCACCGTTCGCGGCGGCGGACACGATCTGGGGCGTCTACCAGGTCCGCGGCGAAGAGGTGCCGTTCCCCGGCGTGGCCGACCTCCTCTACCTGGGCAGCTACCTGATGTTCGCCGCGGGCCTGGTGGCGCTGGCCCGGCATCAGACGGGGCGGCCACACTGGGCGGGGCTGCTGGACGCGAGCATCGTCACGCTGGGGTTCGCCACGCTGGCGTGGGCGTTCGTCGTCGCACCCTACCTGCGCAGCGAGTTGTCCGCGTGGCCGCTCACGGTGTCCCTCGCCTATCCCGTGACCGACCTGGTGCTGTTGTCCCTGACCGCGCGGCTGATTCTCACCACCGGCACGCGCGCACCCTCGTTCCTCCTGTGCGTCGGCTGGCTGCTGCTTCTGCTCGCCGCCGACGGCCTCTACTACGGGACGATGGCGACGAAGGGGACCGCGATCGCGCAGACTGTGTCCGAAATAGCATGGATGGTCTCCTCCCTGCTGCTGGGAGCGTCGGCGCTGCACCCGTCCGTCGCCTGGCCGACACGGTCGGCGGAAGGCCAGGAAAGGCCGCGGAAACGTCGCCTGACGGTCCTGATCGCCCTTATTCTGATGGGGCCGTCGACCGTGCTGGCCAATGTCGGCGGCATCAGGGAACATCCCACGGACGTCGCGGTCGTCGTCGGCATGACGGCCGGCCTCTCGCTGCTGCTGGTGCTGCGCCTCGCGCTGCTGGCCCAGTACGCCCAGAACGTGGCCGCCGAAGCGCACGCGCATGCTCACCGCCTCGCGTCATCGCTGCGTGAGCAGGCAGAACTCCAGAAGCAGCTGAGCCATCAGGCGACCCACGACCACTTGACGGGTCTGGCCAACCGGGCGCTCCTGAGCGAACGTCTGGAGTCCGCGCTCGACAGGTGCTCCACCCTCTTCGCCGCCGGACTGCTGATACTCGACATCGACGGTTTCAAGGTCGTCAACGACACGCTGGGGCATGCCGTCGGCGACAAACTGCTGATCGACGTCGCACAGCGGCTGATGAGCAGGGTCCGCGAACAGGACATGGTGGCCAGGCTCGGCGGAGACGAGTTCGCGCTCGTCGTGGAAGGGGTGGACGCGGGCACGCTGCACGACTACACCGCGCGGATCCTGGACTCCTTCAAAGACCCGTTCACCCTCGCCCAGGGACAGTCGATCTGCGTGACGACAAGCATCGGAGCACGGCGGATCACCGAGCCGACCACGCCCACCGAAGCGCTGCGGGACGCCGACACTGCCCTCTACCGGGCCAAGGCCGCGGGCAAGAACCAAGCGTCGTTCTTCGAATCCGCGCAGCCCGGCCCGGACGCGTGACGCGCTCGACCGCCTGTCCACCGGGCCGGAGCGGCATGCCCGGCCGGATGCCGGCGCCGGGTCCTGGTACACCCGGCCCGGTCGCCGGATTCCGCGCCGTGCACGAGAATGAGGTCCGCGCGAACCTGTTCGAGACCGTCCAGCGACCTCAGGCTCCTGACGGAGCATGGAGCACCCATGCTCTCCGACTACCGCCGGATCTTCTCTCCTCCAGGCACTCTGCTCTTCTGCGCTGCGGGCTTCGTCGCACGGCTTCCGCTGGCGATGACGGGCGTGGGCATCGTCACTCTGCTGTCGCAGCTCGGCGCCGGGTACCGGCTCGCCGGCTCGGTCTCCGCAACGCAGGCGCTCGCGGCCTCCGCGATCGGCCCTCAGATCTCCCGTCTGGCGGACCGACACGGTCAGCGCGCGGTCGCCCTTCCGGCGATGCCCGCGACGGTCGCCGCCATCGGCGCGCTGGCCCTGTGTGCCGGGCGCGGCTGCGGACTGGACGCTGTACCTCACGGCGGCGGCAGCGGGCTGCATGCCCAGCATGGGCGCGTTCGTCAGAGCCCGCTGGGCGGAGGTCCACCGCGCCTCGGCGCGCCTGCTGCACACCGCGTACTCGCTGGAGTCGGTGCTCGACGAGGTGATCTACATCGTCGGCCCGGTCCTGGTGATCACGCTGTCGGCCAGGATCCGCCCCGAGGCCGGGCCGCTGACGGCCGCGCTCCTGCTCGCCGTCGGCGTCCTGCTCTTCGCCGCTCAGCGGCGCACGCAACCGCCGGTGCGCACCGGGCCCTCCCCTGCCGGGGGCTGGGCGCCCCGCGTCCCCGGACTCGGCCTGCTGGTGCTGTCGCAGACAGCGGTGGGCGCGTCCTACGGTTCGGTGGAGGTCGTGACGGTCGCGTTCGTGGGTGCCCACCACGACACGGCGCTCTCCGGACTGATGCTGGGCGGGTACGCGCTCGGCTCGGGCCTGGCTGGCGCGGCCCTGAGTGCGGTCGGGCCACGGGGGGCGATCACGACGCGGTTGCTGGTCAGCGTCTGCGCGATGGCGCTGACCTCGGTACCGCTGCTGTTCGCCCCGGGTCTGGCGGTGCTGAGGGTGACGCTGTTCGTGGCGGGCATGTCCCTCGCGCCGACCCTGATCACCACGATGGGGCTGGTGAGCCACCTGGCGCCGGCCGCCCGGCTCACCGAGTGCATCACCTGGACCGTATCGGGCCTGTCCGTCGGGGTGGCGCTGGGCTACGCCCTGGCCGGGTGGGTGGTCGACGCCGCGGGTGCCTCGACGGGCTACGCGGTGCCGTGCGCGGCGGCCGCGCTCGCCGCCTCGACGGTCGCCCTCGCCCTGCCACGGTTGACCCGCGTCTGCGCGCAGCGGCACGCGAGTCCCTGAGCGGCTCCCCGGTTCCGTGCTCGACCACACCCGATGGGACATGTGTGAGGAAAGGAGACACATGCCCGTATCGCGTGAATGACAGCCGCCGTCCACGGAGGAGCCGCGCCGGCCGTCACCGTACGCGCCCTGCGCCCCTTTGGGGCACAACGATCACGTCCACCCGCGTGGCACCAGGGACCATGACGCCAAGCGGGTGAGCATGTGCCGACCCAGTCATCATCCCTACCGAGGCGATGCGATGCCCGACCGCGCCGACCCTGTCCGTCACGAGGACCTCGCGCCAAGGGGAATCCTCCGGCACCAGCCGCCGAAGCAGTGGCTGTCCGGCGGCATCTACGGGCTGGTGCTGGCCAGCGCCATGGTGGCCGCGCTGGATGCGACGGGCGAGAAGGCCGAGCCCGGTCCGGACGCGCTGTGGGTACTGCTCACCGCGCTGGCGACCAGCGCCGCCCACGGGTACGCGCACGTCATCGCCCAGCGTGCGTCCGGCGACGGGGCAGCCACGACGAGCAGACTGCGGTCGGTGCTCGCCGAGTGGCCACTGGTCGCCGCCGTACTGCCCACGGTGGGGATGCTGCTTGGCGCGGTGGCCGGGTGGTGGGCGGAGGCCACGGCCGTGGACGCGGCCCTGCTGGTCAACAGCGTCGCCTTGTTCGGCTTGGGCACGTCGGCCGCCCGCGCCGCCAGGCAGGGATGGCCGTCATCGTGCCGGGCAGGGGGCCTGGATATGCTCATCGGCCTGGTGATCATCGTCGCGAATGCCCTGAGCCATTAGCTATGGCCAGGAGGGGCCCGCGGCCGCCTCGTGCATGGCCAGCTCCAGCAGCGCGGGATCCGTGAGGGTGCCCGACCCGTCCGGCGGCACCAGCCAGCGCACCCCGCCGGCGCCGCCCCGCCCCGGGTACGGCACGACGACCCAGGCGCCGGCGCCGACCGTGCGGATCCCAGTGCCGAGCCAGCGCGCGGCGGTTCCGGCCGGCACGAAGAATCCCGTCCGGTTGTCCCCGAAGTCGACCAGGACGGGCCCGGGCCGGTCGAGGACCCGGGTCAGGACGTCGAGCGTCGGGTAGCCCAGATCGGCGGGCAGGATCAGGACGTCCCAGGCCTTGCCGGCCGGCAGCAGGGCGACCCCCCGGGGGTTGCGCTCCCACTCCCGGCGGCAGGCCTCGGGGTCCGGTGCGACGGATGCCAGCCAGTCGACCGCCGTCTTCGCCCCTGTCATCGCGAGACCTCCCTCGTGTGTTCGCGGACGCGGTCGCGTCCATGAGGGAGAGGGAGGCGCGCGGCCCGCATTACGCGGGTTTCCCCACTCTTTCGGGTGAAGGGTGAGGTCTCGGCCGCTTCGGCCTCGGTCGCGGGCTCCCGGAGTCTCGGTCCGAGGCGCCGCTGGCCTCAGCTGTCGAAGCCCAGCCCCAGCCGGTCCATCGTGCGCAGCCACAGGTTGCGCCGGCCGCCGTGGGCGTCGGCACGGGCCAGTGACCACTTGGTGAGGGCGATGCCGGTCCAGGCGAACGGCTCGGGCGGGAACGGCAGCGGCTTGCGGCGGACCATCTCCAGCTCGGTGCGCTCGGTCCGCTCCCCCGCGAGCAGGTCGAGCATCACCTCGGCGCCGAACCGGGTGGCACCGACGCCGAGTCCGGTGTAGCCCGCCGCGTACGCGACCTTGCCCTGGTGCGCCGTGCCGAAGAACGCCGAGAAGCGCGAGCAGGTGTCGATCGCGCCGCCCCACGCGTGCGTGAAGCGGACGCCCTCCAGCTGCGGGAAGCAGGTGAAGAAGTGCCCGGCGAGCTTGGCGTAGGTCTCCGGCCGGTCGTCGTACTCGGCGCGCACCCGCCCGCCGTACGGGTAGATCGCGTCGTAGCCGCCCCACAGGATCCGGTTGTCGGCGGACAGCCGGAAGTAGTGGAACTGGTTCGCCGAGTCGCCGAGCCCCTGCCGGTTCTTCCAGCCGACGGAGTCGAGCTGCGGGGGTGTCAGGGGCTCGGTCATCAGGGCGTAGTCGTAGACGGGCACGGTGTAGGACCGCAGCCGCCTGAGGAGGTTGGGGAAGACGTTCGTCCCGAGGGCGACCTGCCGGGCGCGGACCCGGCCGTACGGGGTGCGGACGGCCATACCGGGGCCGTAGGGCTTCAGGTCGAGCGCGGGGGTGTGCTCGTAGACCCGGACGCCGAGGCGCAGGCAGGCGCGTTTCAGACCCCAGACGAGTTTGGCCGGGTGGACCAGGGCGACGCCCCGGCGGTCGTACAGGCCGGCCCGGAAGGTCGGGGAGTCCACCTGCTCGCGGACCGCGTCGGCGTCCAGGAACTCGATGCCGTCGGCGAGGCCCCTGCCGGTCAGTTCGCGGTGCCGGTCGCGCAGTTCCCGGGCCTGGTAGGGCTCGGTGGCGACGTCGATCTCGCCGGTGCGTTCGAAGTCGCAGTCCAGGGAGTGGCGGGCGACCGCCTTCTCGATCTCGTCGAGATTGCGGGCGCCCAGCTCCTCCAGCCTGTGGATCTCGTCCGGCCAGCGGGTGAGCCCGTTGGTCAGGCCGTGGGTGAGGGAGGCGGCGCAGAAGCCGCCGTTGCGACCGGAGGCGGCCCAGCCCACCTCACGGCCTTCGAGCAGGACCACGTCCCGCTGCGGATCGCGCTCCTTGGCGACGAGCGCGGTCCACAGTCCGCTGTACCCGCCGCCGACGACCAGCAGGTCGCAGCTCTCGGCGGCGGTGAGGGCGGGTTCGGGACGGGGCCGGCCGGGGTCCTCCAGCCAGTACGGGACCGGCCGGGCCTCGGAGAGGGACCTCGTCCACTCGAGGGGTCCGGGGGTGCTTCCCCCGGCGGGAAGGGGCATGGCGCTCGGGGCCATGGTTTCAACTCCCTACAGAGGCTTACGCCTTCTGCTTGTTTCTGCGGTTGCCGATGACCATCGAGGTCAGGACGAACAGCACGGCGATCAGGAACATGGCCGTGCCGATGACGTTGATCTGGACGGGCGTGCCGCGCTGTGCCGAACCCCAGACGAACATGGGGAAGGTGACGGTCGAGCCCGCGTTGAAGTTGGTGATGATGAAGTCGTCGAAGGAGAGCGCGAAGGCCAGCAGCGCGCCGGCGGCGATGCCGGGGGCCGCGATGGGCAGGGTGACGCGCAGGAAGGTCTGCGCCGGTCCGGCGTAGAGGTCCTGGGCGGCCTGTTCCAGCCGCGGGTCCATCGACATCACGCGCGCCTTGACGGCGGTGACGACGAAGCTGAGGCAGAACATGATGTGGGCGATCAGGATGGTCCAGAAGCCCAGCGGCGCGCCCATGTTGAGGAACAGGGTGAGCAGCGAGGCCGCCATGACCACCTCGGGCATCGCCATCGGCAGGAAGATCAGCGAGTTCACGGCGCCGCGCGCGCGGAAGCGGTAGCGGACCAGGGCGAAGGCGATCATCGTGCCGAGGACGGTGGCGCCGAGCGTCGCCCAGAAGGCGATCTGGAGACTGACCGAGAGCGAGCCGCACAGGCCGGAGACGCCGCACGGGTCGGTCCACGCGTCGGTGGAGAACCGCTGCCACTCGTAGTTGAAGCGCCCCTTCGGCTTGTTGAAGGAGAACACCGTGACGACGACGTTGGGCAGCAGCAGGTAGGCGAGCGTGCACAGCCCGGCGATGACCACCAGGTGGCGCCTGAGCCAGTTGACGAGGGGCATCAGACCAGATCCTCCGTCCCGGCCTTGCGGATGTAGAAGGTGACCATGAGGAGGATCGCGGCCATCAGGATGAACGAGAGGGCCGCGGCCGTCGGGTAGTCCAGGACGCGCAGGAACTGCGTCTGGATGACGCTGCCGACCATGCGGGTGTCGGCGGAGCCGAGGAGTTCGGCGTTGACGTAGTCGCCGGAGGCGGGGATGAAGGTCAGCAGTGTGCCGGAGACCACGCCGGGCATCGACAGCGGGAAGGTGATCTTCCGGAACGTGGTGACCGGCTTGGCGTACAGATCGCCGGCCGCCTCGTGCAGCCGCCCGTCGATGCGCTCCAGGGAGGTGTACAGCGGCAGGATCATGAACGGCAGGAAGTTGTACGTGAGGCCGCAGACCACCGCGAGCGGGGTGGCGAGCACCCGGTCGCCGGAGGTCATGCCGAGCCAGCTGGTGACGTCCAGGACGTGCAGGCTGTTGAGCGCCCCCACGACCGGGCCGCCGTCGGCGAGGATCGTCTTCCAGGCCAGGGTGCGGATCAGGAAGCTGGTGAAGAACGGCGCGATCACCAGGATCATGATCAGGTTGCGCCAGCGGCCCGCCCGGAAGGCGATCAGGTAGGCGAGCGGGTAGCCGAGCAGCAGGCACAGGAAGGTCGCGGTGCCCGCGTAGAGCACCGAGCGCATGAACTGCGGCCAGTAGTCGGTGAGCGCGTCCCAGTAGGTCGCGAAGTGCCAGGTGACCCGGTAGCCCTCCTCCAGGGAGCCCGTCTGCACGGACGTGGAGGCCTGGTAGATCATCGGCAGCGCGAAGAAGACGACCAGCCAGAGCAGTCCGGGCAGCAACAACCAGTAGGGGGTCCAGCGGCCCCGCCGGCGCGTCGGCTTCCTCGCGGGTTCGGCGGGCGCGAGCGGCGGTGGCGCCTCGGTCAGCGTCGACATCACAGGACCGCCTCTTCCTCGGTGCCCGCGGCGATGTCCTGAGCGGCGTCCAGGCAGAAGGTGTGCGCCGGGCTCCAGTGCAGGACCACGTCCGCGCCGGGCACCAGACGGCCGTCGCGTTCGACGTTCTGGACGTACACCGCCACGTCGGGGCAGGCGGGCGTGTCGACGACGTACTGCGTGGAGACGCCGATGAAGCTGGCGTCGGCGATCCTGCCGGTGAGGCGGTTGCGGCCGTCGGGGATCTCGCCGGCGTCGTCGGCGTGGGTGAGGGAGATCTTCTCGGGGCGCACGCCGAGCAGCACCTTGCCGCCGGCCGCCGTGGGCGCGGCGCAGCGCGCCCCGGGCAGGACCAGCTTGCCGCCGCCCGCCTTGAGGACGACGTCGTCGCCGCTCGTGGTGCCGACCTCGGCCTCGATGAGGTTGGAGGTGCCCAGGAAGTTGGCGACGAAGGTGGTGCGCGGGTTCTCGTAGAGGTCGGCGGGGGCGCCGAGCTGCTCGACGCGGCCGGCGTTCATCACGGCGACCGTGTCGGCCATGGTCATGGCCTCCTCCTGGTCGTGCGTGACGTGCACGAAGGTGATGCCGACCTCGGTCTGGATGCGCTTGAGCTCCAGCTGCATCTGGCGGCGCAGCTTGAGGTCGAGGGCGCCGAGCGGCTCGTCGAGCAGCAGCACCTTGGGGTGGTTGATCAGCGCGCGGGCCACGGCGACGCGCTGCTGCTGGCCGCCGGAGAGCTGGTGCGGCTTCTTGCGGGCCTGTTCGCCGAGCTGGACCAGGTCGAGCATCTCCTCGACCTGCTTCTTGACGCCCTTGACACCCCGCCGGCGCAGTCCGAAGGCGACGTTCTCGAAGATGTCGAGGTGCGGGAAGAGGGCATAGGACTGGAAGACGGTGTTCACCGGGCGCTTGTAGGGCGGCAGGTGGGTGACGTCCTGGTCGCCGAGGTGGACGGTCCCCGCGGTGGGTTCCTCCAGGCCGGCGATCATGCGCAGGGTGGTGGTCTTGCCGCAGCCGGAGGCGCCGAGCAGGGCGAAGAAGGAGCCCTGCGGGACGGTCAGGTCCAGCGGGTGGACGGCGGTGAAGGCGCCGTAGGTCTTGCTGATGCCGGAGAGGCGGACGTCGCCGCTGTTGTCTGTCGTCGTCATGATCGTCACGCCCCAGTGAGCTTCGCGAACTTCTCTTCGTACTTCGTCTCTTCCGCCGCGCTCAGCGACCGGAAGGCGTGCGACTTGGCCTGCATGGCCTTGTCGGGGAGGATCAGCGGGTTGTTCGCCGCGTCCTCGTCGATCTTCGCGAGCTCTTCCTTCACGCCGTCGACGGGACACACGTAGTTGATGTACGCGGCGAGTTCGGCGGCCGCCCGCGGCTCGTAGTAGTAGTCGATCAGGCGTTCGGCGTTGCTCTTGTGGCGCGCCTTGTTGGGGATCAGCAGGTTGTCGCTGGACGTCAGGTAACCGCTGTCCGGGATGATGAAGTCGACGTCGGGGTTGTCCGCCTGGAGCTGCACGACGTCGCCGGCCCAGGCGAGGCAGGCGGCCATGTCGCCCTTGGTGAGGTCGGCGGTGTAGTCGTTGCCGGTGAAGCGGCGGATCTGGCCCTTGTCGACGCCCTTCTGCAGGCGGGCGATGGCGGCGTCGTAGTCGTCGTCGGCGAACTTCCCGGGGTCCTTGCCCATGTCGAGCAGGGTCATGCCGACGGTGTCGCGCATCTCGGTGAGGAACCCGACCCGGCCCTTGAGCCTGGGGTTGTCGAGCAGGTCGGAGACCGACTTCACCTCGACGCCGTCCAGCGCCTTCTTGTTGTAGGCGATGACCGTGGAGATGCCGGTCCAGGGGTACGAGTAGGCGCGGCCCGGGTCCCAGTCGGGGCTGCGGAACTGGCCGGACAGGTTGGCGAAGGCGTGCGGCAGGTTGGACGGGTCCAGTTTCTGCACCCAGCCGAGGCGGATCATGCGGGCGGCGAGCCAGTCGGTGAGGACCATCAGGTCGCGGCCGGTCTCCTGACCGGCGGCGAGCTGCGGCTTGATCTTGCCGAAGAACTCGTTGTTGTCGTTGATGTCCTCGGTGTACTTGACCTTGATGCCGGTGCGTTGCGTGAACGCGTCGAGAGTGGGGTGGTGTTTGCCCGCCTCGTCGACGTCCATGTACTCGGTCCAGTTGGAGAAGCTGACGGTCTTCTCCTTCGCCGAGTGGTCCTCGGCGGACGTGCCGCCCTCGGTCTTGCCGGCCGCGGGGATCCCGCAGGCGCTCAGCGCCCCGAGGCCGCCCAGCGTCAGCGCGCCGCCGGCGGAGGCGCGCAGCAGCGACCGGCGGGTGAGGGCCGCCCGGCCGTTGCTGAGGCTGCGCCGCATGGCGGCCGTTTGGGCCGGTGTCAGGCGGTCGTCGGGCTCGTACTGCTCCATGCGCGTGGTGCCCTTTCGGGAGGGTGGGCGGCCGCGGGTCGGGCGGCCTGGCTGCTATCGGTCCCCGAAGACGGTGCGGTGCCAGTCCTTCTCGGCCACCGCGGTGTTGTCGAACATGACGTGCTTGATCTGGGTGTACTCCTCGAACGAGTACGGCGACATGTCCTTGCCGAAGCCGGACTGCTTGTAGCCGCCGTGCGGCATCTCGCTGATGATCGGGATGTGGTCGTTGACCCACACGCACCCGGCCTGGATCTCCCGCGTCGCGCGGTTGGCCCGGAAGACGTCCCGGGTCCACGCGGAGGCGGCCAGTCCGTAGGGGGTGTCGTTGGCGAGGGCGATCCCCTCGTCGTCGCCGTCGAAGGGCAGGACCACGAGGACCGGACCGAAGATCTCGGACTGGACGATCTCGCTGTCCTGGGCCGCGTCGGCGATGAGGGTGGGGAGATAGTACGCCCCCACCTTCAGAGTGCCCCGCGGAGCCTCGCCGCCGGTCACCACGCGCGCGTAGGCGCGCGCCCGGTCGACGAAACCGGCGACGCGGTCCCGCTGGACGTGCGAGATCAGCGGGCCGAGGTCGGTGCCGGCGGCGAACGGGTCGCCGACGCGGACGGTCGCCATCAGGGCGGCGGTCCGCTCGACGAACTCGTCGTAGCGGGAGCGCTGCACGTACGCGCGCGTGGCGGCCGTGCAGTCCTGCCCGCTGTTGATGAGGGCGCCCGCGACGGCGCCGTGTGCGGCGGCGTCCAGGTCGGCGTCGTCGAACACCACGAAGGGCGCCTTGCCGCCGAGCTCCAGATGGAGGCGCTTGACGGTGGCGGTGGCGATCTCGGCGACCCGCTTGCCGACCGCGGTGGACCCGGTGAACGAGGTCATCGCGACGTCGGGGTGGCCCACGAGGTGCTCGCCGGCTTCCTTGCCGGTGCCCGTGACGACGTTGATCACACCGTCGGGGAGGCCGGCGTCCGTGGCGGCCTGCGCGAACATCAGCGAGGTCAGCGGAGTCAGCTCGGCAGGCTTCAGGACGATGGTGTTCCCGGCGGCGATCGCCGGGAGGATCTTCCAGGCGGCCATCTGGAGGGGGTAGTTCCAGGGGGCGATGGAGCCGACGACGCCGATGGGTTCCCGGCGTACGTAGGAGGTGTGGTCGCCGGAGTACTCGCCCGCCGACTGCCCCTGCAGATGCCGGGCGGCGCCCGCGAAGAAGGACGTGTTGTCGATGGTGCCCGGGACGTCGAACTCGCGGGTGAGCTTGAGCGGCTTGCCGCATTGCAGGGACTCGGCGCGGGCGAAGTCCTCAGCGCGCTCGGCAAGCAGGGCCGCGAGGCGGTGCAGGGCCTCGGAGCGCTCGGCCGGGGTGGCGCCGGACCAGGCCGGGAAGGCGGCGCGGGCGGCGGCGACCGCCGCGTCCACGTCGGCGGGGGCGGCCAGCTCGTAGGTGAACACCTCCTGGCCGGTGGCCGGGTCGACCACGGCGTGGGTGCGTCCCGACGTGCCCTGCCTCAGCCGCCCGGCGATGAACTGCGCGCCGGCCGCGAAGCGTTCCTGTGCGGGGAACCGGTTGTGCATGTAGCTCTCCTCCGCCGTCACCCGTCGTGTGCGGGGGTGGCGTAGCTCCAGCTCGATTTGAGTGCCGATCCTGACAGAGGAGTGCTACCTCAACAAGGGATTCCGTTGTTGCCTTTTGGTTACGCGACGGAATCTGTCGACCAGGGTGTCGAGTCGGCGGGGAAAAGGAAGGACGGAATGTCAGTGGCGCGTGCCACACTCGCCCGTATGAGCACGCACACGGGGCACACCGGGGGAATCGCGTCGCGGGAGGATCTGGTCAGGGCGGTCGACGCGGGCGAGAGGATCAGGTATCTGCACTTCTGGGGTCACCGGCCGAGGCCCGACGGGAGCCTCGGCCCGAGCTGTCTGAGTCAGTGGTGGCCGTCGCCGTTCACCGTCGACGGGGTCACCTACGACACGGCCGAGCACTGGATGATGGCCGGCAAGGCCCGGCTGTTCGGGGACCCGGAGGCGGAGCGGCGGGCGCTGGCCGCCGAGCATCCGGCGCAGGCCAAGAAGGCGGGGCGGCTGGTCCGCGGCTTCGACGAGCAGGTCTGGACGCGGGAGCGGTTCGGCATCGTCGTGGAGGGCAGCGTCCACAAGTTCTCCTCGGACCCCGCGCTGCGCGCCTTCCTGCTCGGCACCGGCGACCGGGTGCTGGTGGAGGCCAGTCCCGTGGACCGGGTGTGGGGCATCGGCCTCGCCGCGCAGGACGAGGGGGCGTCCGATCCGAAGCGGTGGCGGGGGCCGAACCTGCTGGGGTTCGCCCTGATGGCGGCGCGGGAGCGGCTGCGGCTCAGACCGTGAAGAGGAGGACCGCCATCCCGATGCCCAGGACCACGCCGGCGGCACCGCAGATGATCCCGGCCACGGCGTGGCCGGGGTTGGACGCCTCGCCCCGCTTCGCCTTGGCCCTGCCGATCACACCGAAGATCACGGCGAGGACGCCGAGGACGATCGCCAGGGGCCACAGGCAGAAGCCGGCGGCCGCGATGATGCCGCACACCATCGCCGCGACGCCCCTACCGTTGCTCTCGACCGACATCCCCGGCCAGCCGGGGTAGCCCGCGGACGGGTACGCGGGGTGGCCCGGCCAGCCGTACGGCACCTGTCCCGGCCCGTCCGGCGAGATCGGCGGAGGCGGCACGGCACCGTCCGCGCCGTACGGGGGCCCGGGGACTCCAGGCACCGCGGAGGTTCCGGGCGCCGCGAACGGCGACGGCGCGAACCCGACCGGGGCGGCGCCGCCCGGTGGTCCGTAGCCGCCGGGGGCGGAACCGGGCGCCCCGGGCTGCGGGGGCGCGTACCCGGCGGGAGCGGGACCCGGCATCCCGGCCCCGGCCGACGGCGCGAAGCCGCCGGGGGCGGAGCCAGGTATCCCGCCCTGCGGGAACTCGGACCCACCAGTCGCGTAACCGGGCACCCCGGGCTGCGGGGGCGCGAAGCGGCCCCAACCTGCCGTCGCCGCCTTGGCCTCCGGCGGAGCGAAGGGGTCGTCCGGGAAGGCGTCGCCCGCCGGGGGCGGTGCCGGGGCCGCTCCGGGGACCGGTACGACGGTGTGCTGGTCGTGGACCGGCGCGGTCGGCTCCTGCGGCCGCTGTGCCTGCTGTGGCTGATGCGCCTGCTGCGGCTGCTGCGGCTGCTGTGGCTGCTGTGGCTCATGCTGACCCGGCTGGTCGCGCGGGCCCCGCGAGTCCAGCGACTCCCGAACCTCCCGCGGCCCGGCGTCGGCAGTCGTGCTCCCCGGCTCGGGCCGAGGCGTGGGCGCGGACTTCTCCATGCCGGCCGGCGCGGCCCTGTCCGCACTCGTGGCCTCCGGATCGTCCAGACCCGGGGCCGCCGGCCTGTCCGGACTCGTGGGCGCCGCTTTGTCCAGTCTCGTGGCCGCCGGACGGTCCAGACGCGTCGGCACCGCCTTGTCCAGACGCGTCGGCACCGGATCATCCAGACCCGTCGGCGCAGTCTTGTCCTTCTCCAGGCTCGTCGCGGTGGCCGGGAACGGCGCGGCGGGGCCGTCCGGACGGGAGGTCGCCGCGGTCTCCGGCGCCTCGGGTGCGGGCGCGTCGTCGGCCATGCGCGGATTCCCCCTTCGTCGAGCTGTGCCGTCATGCTACGGCCAGGTCCCGTCCGCCCAGGGCCCGGCCTACGATGATCCCCGAGACACCGATCAGCCGATCACCGCGTCCCGCCCGCCGCCCGCCGGCCCGCGCGGACGCCGTCCCGGGGAGGACCCCTTGACCGACCGCAGCGACGCACTCACCGGCCCCACCGCGCCCGCCGTGCCGACCGGCCCCACCAGCGAGATCGCCGAGGGCGCCGCACGCGCCCCGCACGCCTTCATCGCCGGGCTGCCCAAGGCCGAGCTGCACGTCCACCACGTGGGCTCCGCCTCCCCCAGGATCGTCGCCGAGCTGGCCGCCCGGCACCCCGACTCCAAGGTGCCCACCGACCCCGAGGCCCTCGCCGACTACTTCAGCTTCACGGACTTCGCGCACTTCATCGAGGTGTACCTGTCCGTCGTGGACCTGATCCGCACCCCCGAGGACGTCCGCCTGCTGACCTTCGAGGTGGCCCGGGAACTGGCCCGGCAGCAGGTGCGCTACGCGGAGCTGACCATCACCCCGTACTCCTCCACCAGGCGCGGCATCGACGCGCGGGCCTTCATGGACGCGATCGAGGACGCCCGCAAGGACGCGGAGGCGGAGCTCGGCACGGTGCTGCGCTGGTGCTTCGACATCCCCGGCGAGGCCGGTCTGGAGGCGGCGCAGGAGACGACGCGGCTGGCCACCGACGACCGGCTGCGCCCGGAGGGCCTTGTCTCCTTCGGGCTCGGCGGACCGGAGATAGGCGTGCCGAGGCCGCAGTTCAAGCCGTACTTCGACCGCGCGATCGCCGCCGGGCTGCGCTCGGTGCCGCACGCCGGCGAGACGACCGGCCCGCAGACGGTGTGGGACGCACTGACCCACCTGGGCGCCGAGCGCATCGGGCACGGCACCAGTTCCGCCCGGGACGAGAAGCTGCTCGCCCACCTCGCCGAGCAGCGCATCGCGCTGGAGGTGTGCCCGACGTCGAACATCGCCACCCGGGCGGTGCCCTCGCTGGACGAGCACCCCCTCACGACGTTCGTCGACGCCGGGGTGCTGGTCACCGTGAACTCCGACGACCCGCCCATGTTCGGCACCGACCTCAACAACGAGTACGCGGTCGCCGCCCGCCTCCTCGGCCTCGACGAGCGCGGTCTCGCCGACCTCGCGAAGAACGCGGTGGACGCCTCCTTCCTCGACGAGGCGGGCAAGGCCCGGATCCGCGAGGAGATCGACGCGTACACCGCGGAGTGGCTCGCTCCCTGATCCGGCCTCGCGGCGCCGGCCCCAGCACAATGGGCGCATGCAGACGCTGACGGCCGTGGCCCATCGCGGCGACCCCTACCGCTTCCGGGAGAACACCCTCGACTCGCTGCGTTCCGCGCTCCGCCTGGGCGCGGACGCGGTGGAGGTCGACGTACGGCTCACCAGGGACGGTGTCCCGGTGCTGCTGCACGACGCCGGCCTGAAACGGCTGTGGGCGCACGACCGGCCGCTGAGCGCGCTCTCGGCGGCCGAGGTGCGGGGGCTGACCGGCGGCGCGGTGCCCACGCTGGCGGAGGCGCTGGCGGCCACCGACGGCACCCGGATGATGATCGACCTGCCGGGCACCCGCGAGTTGCGGGCGGCCCGCCGGGTGGTGGACGTCGTCCGGGATGCGGGCGCGGCCGACCGCGTCTACTACTGCGCCGGCGCGGAGGCCATGCTCGCCGTGCGCGGCGCCGACCCGTCGGCCGAGATCGCCCTGACCCGCACGACCGTGGCGCCGCCGCGCCCCGTGCTGCTCGACGCGGTCCGGCCGCGCTGGCTCAACTTCCGCTGGTCGCTGGTGGACCGCGCCCTCGCGGCCCGTGTCCACCGCGACGGCCGGCTGCTGTCGGTGTGGACGCCCGACACCCGCCGCACCATGCGCCGCCTGATCGACCTGGGCGTCGACTCGATCACCACCAACCGGGTGGACGTCCTCACCGCCCTGCGCGCGGCCCACGGCGGCGACGCCGCACGGTGACCGGCCCGCACTGCGCCTCCGGCCGGCCGCCCGTACGGTGAGGACGAGGGCGGGGGTGGTGTCCGGCCGAGGAGCGTGCGATGGCCCCTTCCACGGCGGCGGCCGATCCCCTGGCGGACGGCCGCGACGCGTTCCGGCGACGTGCCTGGGCCGAGGCGTACGAGCGGCTGTCGGCCGCCGACGGTCGGGCCCCGCTCGCGGCGCCGGACCTGGAGCGCCTGGCCATGGCCGCCTATCTGTACGGCCGGGAGGAGCGGGCCGTGGAGACCTGGGAGCGCGCGCACCGCGCGCTCCACGAGGCCGGGGCGGTCGGCCGGGCGGTGCGCTGCGCGTTCTGGCTCGGCCTCACCCTCGCCCGGTACGGGCAGCACGCCCGCGCGGGCGGCTGGTTCGCCCGCGGGGCACGGCTGCTGGCCGACTCCGGCGAGGACTGCGTGGAGTGCGGGTACCTGCTGGTGCCGAGCGCGTTCGGGGCGCTGGAGGGCGGCGACTTCGCGGGGGCGCGTGCCGCGTTCGCGGAGGTGGCCGGGATCGCGGACCGGTTCGCGGACCCCGATCTGGTGGCCCTGAGCAGGCTCGGCCAGGGCCAGGCGCTGATCGCCGCCGGTGAGGTCGCCGCCGGGACCTCCCTGCTGGACGAGGCGATGGTCGCCGTCACGGCCGACGAGGTCTCGCCCATCGCGGCGGGCATCGTCTACTGCGCGGTGCTCATCGCCTGCCGGGACATCTTCGACGTGGGGCGCGCCGCCGAGTGGACGGAGGCGCTCAGCCGCTGGTGTGCCGCGCAGCCGGACCTGAAGCCGTACCGGGGGCAGTGCCTGGTCCACCGCTCGGAGATCATGGAGCTGCGCGGCGAGTGGTCCGCCGCCCTGGCCCAGGCCCAGCAGGCGTGCGCCCTGCTCGCCGGACGGACCGTCGACCCGGCCGTGGGCATGGCCCAGTACCAGCGGGGAGAACTGCTCCGGCTGCGCGGCGCGCTGTCCGAGGCGGAGGGGGCGTACCGGGAGGCCGACCATTGGGGCCACTCGCCGCAGCCCGGCCTCGCCCTGCTGCGGCTCGCGCAGGGCCGTACCGACGACGCGGTGGCGGCCGTGCGCCGGGTGGTGGCGCAGGCGGGGGGCGACCGGGTGCGGCGGGCGCGGGTGCTCGCCGCGTGCGTCGACGTCTCGCTCGCGGCCGGTGACCCGGGGGCCGCCCGGGAGGCGGCCGAGGAGCTGGGCCGGACGGCGGACGGCTTCGCGTCGCCGTATCTGCGGGCGGTCGCGGCGGGCGCGCGCGGGGCGGTGCTGCTCTCGGAGGGGGACGCGCAGGGCGCGTGGGAGGCGTTGGGCGTGGCCCGGGCGGCCTGGCAGGAACTGGACGCCCCGTACGAGGCGGCGCTGGTGCGGGTGCTGACGGCCGAGGTGTGCCTGCTGCTCGGGGATCGTGACACCGCCAAGCTGGAGCTCGCCGCGGCCCGCACGGTGTTCGCCGGGCTGGGCGCGGCCCCGCAGCTGGCCCGGGTGGACCGGCTGGCCGGCCGGGTGCCCGGGCGTCCGCCGGGCGGGCTGACGCCGCGCGAGGTGGAGGTGCTGCGGCTGGTCGCGGGCGGCGCCACCAACCGGGAGATCGCCGCCACGCTGGTCATCAGCGAGAAGACCGTGGCCCGTCATCTCGACAACATGTTCACCAAGCTGAGCGTCTCCACCCGGAGCGCGGCGACGGCGTACGCCTACCGGCACGGCCTGGTCTGAGGGCCGCGGAGGTGTATGTCCGCAGGTGCGTGGCGTTCGCGGTGGCATCCCGGCATGGGTGATTCACCCCATGCCGGGATGCCACCGCCAGATGCGCGATTCGCCCGATGCCCCGCGCCGGGGGTGCCGCCGAGACTGTCCGTGAAGGCCGTGGAGAGCAGGACGCCACGGGATGCCGACCGACGTGGAGCACCGGGAGCCGGGAGCGGGAGCCCCGGGCCTCCCGGGACCGCGCGGGCGTGCGGCCACCGGACACCACCGGTCATGGCGGCCGTGCGGAGAGGAGGCCACCGTGAACAGGACTCGCACCGCGACGCGGGCGCCGGAACCAGGGCACCTGACCGGTCAGCCGGCCAGGGAACGCCTGCTGGCGGCGATGCCCCTCACCGAACACCGGCGGGACCTGGCCGGTGTGTCGACCGCCGTCCTGGAGGGCGGCGACGGACCGCCGGTCGTCCTCCTGCACGGCATCGGCCAGTCCGCCACCGCGTGGGTCAGGGTGGTGCCGGAGCTGGTGACGGACCACCAGCTGATCGTGCCCGACCTGCCGGGACAGGGCGCCTCCGTGGTCCAGGACGGCGAGCCGCCCGCCGCCGACCGGGTGCTGGAGTGGCTGGCGGCGCTGATCGAGGCCACCTGCCCCGCTCCGCCGGTCCTCGTCGGGCACAACCTCGGCGGGGCGGTGGCCGCCCGGTTCGCGGCCGGCCGCGGCGAACTGATCGCCGGGCTGGTGCTGGCCGACGCCTTCGGGCTGGGGCCGTTCCGTCCGGAGCCGAGGTTCGCGCTGGCGGTCGCCGCGTTCCAGCTGCGCGCCACCGAGCGCACCCGGGACCGGATGCTCGGCCGGTGCGTGGCGGACCTGGACGCGGTCCGGCGTGACCTCGGCGGCCACTGGGACGACATCGCCGACTACGCCCTGGACCGGGCCCGCACGCCGAGCGTCAGGGCCGCGGGCCGGACGCTGATGAAGGAGTTCGCGCTGCCGGTCCTCCCGGACGCCGAACTGGACCGGATCGGCGTGCCGACGACCCTGGTGTGGGGCCGCCAGGACCCCGAGACCCGGCTGAGGTTCGCCGAGCGGGCGGCGGGCCGGCACGGCTGGCCGCTGCACGTCATCGACGACTGCGGCGCCGACCCGGATCTGGAGCACCCTCAGGCGCTGGTCGCCGCCCTGGGCACGGCCCTTCCCACCCGCCCGGACCGCCGGCCGCCCGGATCGCCGGCCGGAAGGGAAGCCCGACCGTGACCCCCGCCCCGGCCGTCCGACCGCGCCCCCACCCGTGACACCACACCCCCACCCGTGACGGAGCACGACCATGACCATCCCCCTCGGGCGCCCGGGCGCCCCCGCTCACGCTCACGCCCCCGACCCTTCTGTCCCGGACCGTTCCTCCGCGGACCGCCCCTCGCCGGAAGCGGTCCGGGCCGAGTGGGACGCCCTCGCGGCCGAGTTCGACCGGTTCACCACGCCGCACACCATGCTGTTCGGGGAGCGGCTGGTGGAGCGGGCCGCCGTCGGCGTCGGCACCCGCTTCCTCGACGTGGCCGCGGGCAGTGGCGCCCTCGCCCTGCCGGCGGCCCGCCGGGGGGGCCGACGTGGTCGCCGTGGACATCTCCCCCGCGATGGTGGAACGGCTCGCCGCCCGAGCCCGGGGCTCGGAGCGGGTCCGGGCGCTGGTCATGGACGGCGAGCACCTGGACCTGGCCGACGACTCCTTCGACGTCTCGGCGTCGCTGAACGGCGTGTCGCTCTTCCCCGACCTGCGTCGCGGCCTGGCGGAGCTGGTACGCGTCACCCGGCCCGGCGGCACGGTGCTGGTCGCCGCTTTCGGCCCGCCTCAGGGAGCCGAGTTCATCGCCTGGACGGTGCAGGCCATCCGGGCGGCCGTACCCGGCGCCGCACCCCTGCCCGCGGACCCGCCCCCGCTGCCGTTCCGGCTCGCCGACCCGGACCGGTTCGCCGCTCTGCTGCGCGCGGCCGGGCTGACCGGGGTGCGTGTCCGCGCGGAGGTGCTGGACACGGCGTTCGCGTCGGCCGGGGAGCTGCTGGACACGGTCCGCAGCAGCAATCCGGTGGGCGCCCGGTGGATCACCGGGCTGACCGCCCGGCAGGCGGCCGAGGTCCGGCAGATCCTCGACGGCATGCTGCGCGAGCGCTCGGGCGGCCGCCCCGGCGCCGTCCTGCACGCCGGGATGAACGTGGGCACGGGCACCGTCGCGAGCGCTGCGGCAGCGTCGCCGGATCGGCCGGACCCCGCAGGGTGACGACGGACCGGTGCTCGCCGTCAGCCGCTCTGCGTGGCGGTCGTTCGTCCGGGCGGTGCGCCGAGCGCCTCCAGCCGCTTGATCTTCCGCCGTACGACGAAGAGCGGGATCACGCCGAACACCCCGAACGACATGTCGATGACGGTCCACCAGAAGGGGATGCCCCGGATCGGACCGCAGATCAGCGCGAGCGGGACGATCCCGGCGCAGGCGATCATGCCGAACTCCACGACCCAGATGTTGCGGACGGGGTCGCGGTACGGGCCGTAGAAGGCGACCGCGATGACGAGGTGGGCGAAGGCCAGCCAGTCGGTGCCGTAGAGCACGAAGGGGTGATCGGCGTCCACGGCGTCGAGACCGTCGCGCACCCGCTCGATCCAGCCCATCAGGCCGGGCAGGTGCTCCGGTACCGACAGGGACCGCAACAGCTCCTCGGTCCAGCGCAGTTCGTGCACGAGGGGGAAGGCCGTGGCGCCGCTGAGCACCAGGCAGACGACGAAGAACACCAGCCACGCGCGGATGCCCTGGAGCAGGGCGGCTCTGTCGCTCATGGACATGAGCGTACGCGGTCATTTGAACGCGTTCAAAACCGGCCCCACGAGATCGACCTCCGGGCATGACAGCGGGCCCGGAGCCTTCCGGCTCCGGGCCCGCTGTCATGGTCAGCCGTCAGCCGTCCAGCGACGTCATCACGTGCTTGATGCGCGTGTAGTCCTCGAAGCCGTACCCGGACAGGTCCTTGCCGTAGCCGGACTTCTTGAAGCCGCCGTGGGGCATCTCGGCGACCAGCGGGATGTGCGTGTTGATCCACACGCAGCCGAAGTCGAGCTTCTTGGACATCCGCATGGCGCGGGAGTGGTCCTTGGTCCAGACGGAGGAGGCGAGGGCGTACTCGACGCCGTTGGCCCACTCGACGGCCTGCTCCTCGTCCGTGAAGGACTGCACGGTGATGACCGGGCCGAAGACCTCCTTCTGGATGATCTCGTCGTCCTGCTTGAGGCCGGAGACGACGGTCGGCGCGTAGAAGTAGCCCTTGTCGCCGACCTGGTGACCACCCGCCTCGACCTTGGCGTGGGCGGGCAGCCGCTCGATGAAGCCGGCGACCTGCTTGAGCTGGTTGGGGTTGTTCAGCGGGCCGAACAGGACGTCCTCGTCGTCCGGCTGCCCGGTCTTGGTGTCGGCGGCCGCCTTGGCCAGCTCCGCCACGAACTCGTCGTGGATGGATTCCTGCACCAGGACCCTGGTGGCCGCGGTGCAGTCCTGACCGGCGTTGAAGAAGCCGGCCACCGAGATGTCCTCGACGGCCTTGGCGATGTCGGTGTCCTCGAACACGACGACCGGCGCCTTGCCGCCGAGCTCCAGGTGGACCCGCTTGAGGTCCTTGGACGCCGACTCGGCGACCGACATGCCGGCCCGCACCGAGCCGGTGATGGAGGCCATCGCCGGGGTCTCGTGCTCGACCATCAGCCGGCCGGTGTCGCGGTCACCGCAGATGACGTTGAAGACACCCTTGGGCAGGATCGACCCGATGATGTCGGCGATCAGCACGGTGGACGCGGGCGTCGTGTCGGACGGCTTCAGCACGACCGTGTTGCCCGCGGCGATGGCCGGGGCGAACTTCCACACGGCCATCATCATCGGGTAGTTCCACGGCGCGACCTGCGCGCAGACGCCGACCGGCTCACGGCGCACGATGGACGTCAGCCCCTCCATGTACTCGCCGGCGCTGCGCCCCTCCAGCATCCGGGCGGCGCCGGCGAAGAAGCGGATCTGGTCCACCATCGGCGGGATCTCCTCGGACCGCGTGAGCCCGACCGGCTTGCCGGTGTTCTCCACCTCGGCCGCGATCAGCTCCTCGGCGCGCTCCTCGAACGCGTCCGCGATCTTCAGCAGGGCCTTCTGACGCTCGGCGGGCGTGGTGTCGCGCCAGCCGGGGAAGGCCGCGGCGGCGGCCGCCATCGCGGCGTCGACGTCCGCCTGCCCGGACAGCGGCGCGGTCGCGTACGCCTCGCCCGTCACCGGGTTGACCACCTCGGTGGTCCGTCCGTCGGCGGCGTCCCGGAACTCACCGTCGATGTAATTGCGCAGACGACGCAGCTCGGTGCTCACTGCCGGCCCTCCAGAGTGGTGTGTCCAATAGCTGAGACACCAGCCTAAACGGAGACCCCACGTTTTCAACACCCCCGCTCCCACCCCGGCTACGAATTTCGCAGATCTCAGTCAGGTAAACGACGAATTTCATCGATCGTGGCTTGCGGAACTGTCGATACGTCGTGCAGAGTGACGTCGTGGCCAGTCGAAGCGCAGAGCACAGGGACTCCCGGGACCCCCGCGAGTCCAGGAGCGGCGGCACCCCTCACCTGGATGCCGTCAGCCTCGCCATCATCGAGCAGCTGCAGGAGGACGGCCGCCGGCCGTACGCCGCCATCGGCAAGGCCGTGGGCCTGTCCGAGGCGGCCGTGCGCCAGCGCGTCCAGAAGCTGCTCGACCAGGGCGTCATGCAGATCGTCGCCGTGACGGACCCGCTCACCGTGGGTTTCCGCCGTCAGGCGATGGTCGGCATCAACGTCGAGGGCGACGTCGAGGCCGTGGCGGACGCGCTGACCGACATGGCGGAGGTCGAGTACGTGGTGATGACCGCGGGCTCGTTCGACGTCCTCGCCGAGATCGTCTGCGAGGACGACGACCACCTGCTGGACGTCATCAACAAGCGCATCCGGGCCCTGCCCGGCGTGCGCTCCACCGAGAGCTTCGTCTACCTGAAGCTCAAGAAGCAGACCTACATGTGGGGAACCCGATAACCCGTGAGGACCCGATAACCGTGAGCACCAAGGACCTCAGCCGCAGCGCGTACGACCACTTGTGGATGCACTTCACCCGCATGTCGTCGTACGAGAACTCCCCGGTCCCCACCATCGTCCGGGGCGAGGGCACCTACATCTACGACGACCAGGGCAAGCGCTACCTCGACGGTCTCGCGGGTCTGTTCGTGGTGCAGGCCGGTCACGGCCGCACGGAGCTGGCGGAGACCGCCTTCAAGCAGGCCCAGGAGCTGGCCTTCTTCCCGGTCTGGTCGTACGCCCACCCCAAGGCCGTCGAGCTGGCGGAGCGCCTCGCGCACCACGCCCCGGGCGACCTGAACAAGGTCTTCTTCACCACCGGCGGCGGCGAGGCCGTCGAGACCGCCTGGAAGCTCGCCAAGCAGTACTTCAAGTTGACCGGCAAGCCCACCAAGTACAAGGTCATATCCCGGGCGGTCGCCTACCACGGCACCCCGCAGGGCGCCCTGTCCATCACCGGCCTGCCGGGCCTGAAGGCCCCCTTCGAACCGCTGGTCCCGGGCGCGCACAAGGTCCCGAACACCAACATCTACCGCGCGCCGATCTTCGGCGACGACCCGGAGGCCTTCGGCCGCTGGGCCGCCGACCAGATCGAGCAGCAGATCCTCTTCGAGGGCCCCGAGACCGTCGCGGCCGTCTTCCTGGAGCCGGTGCAGAACGCCGGCGGCTGCTTCCCGCCGCCGCCCGGCTACTTCCAGCGCGTGCGCGAGATCTGCGACCAGTACGACGTGCTGCTCGTCTCCGACGAGGTCATCTGCGCCTTCGGCCGCCTCGGCACGATGTTCGCCTGCGACAAGTTCGGCTACGTCCCGGACATGATCACCTGCGCCAAGGGCATGACCTCGGGCTACTCCCCGATCGGCGCGTGCATCGTCTCGGACCGCCTCGCCGAGCCGTTCTACAAGGGCGACAACACCTTCCTGCACGGCTACACCTTCGGCGGCCACCCGGTGTCGGCCGCGGTGGGCCTGGCCAACCTCGACCTCTTCGAGCGCGAGGGCCTCAACCAGCACGTCCTGGACAACGAGGGCGCCTTCCGCGCCACCCTGGAGAAGCTGCACGACCTGCCGATCGTCGGCGACGTCCGCGGCAACGGCTTCTTCTACGGCATCGAACTGGTCAAGGACAAGGCCACCAAGGAGTCCTTCGACGACGAGGAGACCGAGCGCGTCCTGTACGGCTTCCTCTCCAAGGCCCTGTACGACAACGGCCTGTACTGCCGCGCCGACGACCGCGGCGACCCGGTCGTCCAGCTCGCCCCGCCGCTGATCTCGAACCAGGACACCTTCGACGAGATCGAGCAGATCCTGCGCGCCACGCTGACGGAGGCGTGGACCAAGCTCTGACCCGAGGCGGTTCCGCCGTTCATACGCCCGGGGTGCGCCCGTACGAGTGAGACGCGCGCACCCCGGGCCGTGTGCTGTCCGGAGCGGTAGCCCCGGCTCCCTAGCGTGCCTGGTAACCGATCGGCCCTGCCTTCGTTCCCCCGGACGGGGGACAGGACACGGGAACTACGGATCTGAACCGAGGTGTACGCCATGGAGGCCCCGCCGGACAACGACGTGCTCTGGGCACGCTCGCTGCACTACACGCACCGCGACGGTTCCCCCGCGCTCGGCGGGGTCTCGCTCGGCGTGCGCGAGGGCGAGATCCTCGCCGTCAGCGGCCCGCGCGGCAGCGGCAAGACGACCCTGCTGCGCTGCCTGTCCGGCCTGGTGCCCGCCCAGCGGGGCGAGGTCTGGTTCAACAGCGTGCCCGTGCACACGATGGGCCCGATGGCCCGCGAGCGCCTGCGCCGTGACCGCTTCGGCTGGATCGACCCGGCACCCGTCCTCGTTCCCGAGCTGAACGTCTGGGAGAACGCGGCCCTCCCCCTGATGCTGCGCGGCACCGCCCGGCGCCGCGCCAAGACGGCGGCCCTGGAGTGGCTGGAACGCCTGGACGTCGGCGACAAGGCGCGCAAGCGCCCCGAGGACCTCACCCAGGCCGAGCGGCAGCGGGTGTGCATCACGCGCGCGCTGGCCCCGGCGCCGTCCGTCCTCTTCGCGGACGAGCCGACGGCCCCGCTGCACCGCGCGGACCGCGCGCACGTCCTGCGCACCCTGACGACCGCGGCCCGCTCGCACGGCATCACCGTGGTCCTGGCGACCCACGACCCCGACACAGCCGCGCTGGCCGACCGCAAGGTGTCCCTCCTCGACGGCCGCCGGGTGCACACGGTGCACCTGCCGCCGGTGAGCGGGACCGGCGAGGCGGCCGCGGGCGCCGGCGGCGACGGAGCGCGGGGCACGCACACCCCGAACGGCCGCACGGGTGCGAACGGCACGACGGGCGAGTCGGAAGGCCGGGCCGCGTGCTCGCTCTCCGTCTGACCCGCGGCGCCCACCCGGCCGTCCAGCTGCGCCGCCTGCTGGTGGCGGCCGCCTCGGCCGGTACCGGCTTCCTGCTCCTGTGCACGCTGGGCCACGCGCTCGGCCACCCCGGTGACCCGGCCGGCTCCCTGCTCCGCCTCGCCTGGTGCATGGTCCCGCTGGCGGCCACCGTCCATCTCGCGACGGCCGTGGCCCGTGCGGACCCCGGCACCCGCCCGCGCCGGGGACTCTCGGCGATCGGGCTCGGCCCGGCCCGGCTGATGGCGGTCTCGGCCACGACGACGGCCCTGTCCACGGTGCTCGGCTCGATGCTGGCCCTGCTGGTCTTCCTCCATCTGCGGGGCGACCTCACCGGCATGCCGTTCGACGGCGCGGCGGCCGACTTCCTGGCCGCCGGCCAGGACCTCCCGCTGCCCGCCGCCCTCACCCTGCTGTCCCTGCTGCCCCTGACCGCCTGCCTCGCCGTCGCGCTCACGCTGCGACCTCGCGAGGTCCACCCGGCCGCCCGCCCCGCCCCCCGTTCCTTCGGCCGCTTCGGCGCCCGGCCCCGCACCGGCCCCAGGGAGACCTTCGGGGCGTACGGCCGTTTCGGCAGGCGCTCGGGGTCCGACATGCGCGAAGGCTCCGGCACGCGCGGAGGCTCTCGAACGGGCGGGGGCTGCGAAACGGGCGGCGGCTCCGGCGGGTCACAGGCGCCGACGGAGCCGACGCGGCCCTCCCCTCCGACACCGACCACCGACACGGCCCGGGCACGCACCGGAGACGTGGCCTCCGGGGGTGCCCGCGCCGAGGGGGCCTTCGCCTCGGGTGCCGTCTCCGGAGGTGTTCATGCCGAGGGAGCCTCCACCGCAGGTGCCGTCTCCGCAGGTGTCGTCTCCGCAGGTGTCGTCTCCGCAGGTGTCGTCTCCGCGGGTGTCGTCTCCGGGGGTGACTCCCCCGCGGGCGCCGTCTCCCACGGTGCCGCTTCCAGGGACGTCCCTCTCGCGGGTGTCCCGTCCGGCGGTGCCTCCCCGGAGGCCCCCTCCGGGGGTCTCCGCTCGGCGGCCCTCCCCTCCTCCGAGGGCGGTGTCATGTCGGCGCCCGCCGAGGCGTCCCGCCAGGCACCGGCCGATGGTCCCGGCGGCCACCGGGACCCGCAGAACAGCTCCCACCCTGCATCCCCGGACGGCTTCCCGCCGGCCCCGCCCCGCCCCAACCCCACCGCGCTGCCCTGGGGAGCGGCCGTTCTCGCCGCCGGCCTCGCCGTGGAGGCGTACGCGAGCCGCTCCGGCCGCACCACCCTCACCCTGCCCGACGGCCTGCCGACCGGCCCCGCCTCGGTCCTCGTCGGCTGGACCCTCACCGCGCTGGGGCTCGCCCTCGCCGGTCCCGGCCTCACCCACCTGTGCGGCCGCCTGCTGCAGGCCGTCCGCCCCGGCGCCCTCCGTCTCCTCGCCGGCCGCTGCCTGATGGCGGAGTCCACCCGTATCGGCCGCCCTCTCGGCGTCCTGTGCGCCGCCCTGTCCGGCGCGTACGCCCTGGTCTCGCTGCACGACCCGGCCGCCCCCGACCGCTCCTTCGGCCCGCTCACCGCCCTCGGCGCGCTTGTGGTCACCGGGTGCGCCCTCGCCACCCTCCTCACCGCGGCCGTGGAGGCCCGGCAGTGCCGTGCCGACACCACGGCCGCCCTGCTGCGCCTCGGCGCTCCGGCCACCGCGCTGCGCGGCGCCGCCGCCCTGCGGGCCGGCGCCCTGCTGGTCCTGTTCGCCCCGCTCACCCTGACCGTCGCCGAACTCGCGGCCCTCCCCCTGACCGGCTGACCCCCGGCCGACCGGTCGACGCCCCGGCGCGGCCGGCGCCGTCCGGGGCCCTCGCGGAACTCGTACGAAAAAAGATCCGCCCGAACCGATGAGTTCCGATCGAGTGCCCGGTCTACCCCTGCGAACGGCACGACACCGAATGGGAGAGACCCCCGCATGTACCAGCAGATGATCTTCGTCAACCTGCCCGTGAACGACCTCGACGCCTCGAAGAAGTTCTTCACGGAGCTGGGCTACACGATCAACCCGCAGTTCAGTGACGAGAAGGCGGCCTCGGTCGTCATCAGCGACACCATCGTCGCGATGCTGCTCACCAAGCCGTTCTACGCCACGTTCACCAAGAAGGAGATCGCCGACGCCACGAAGACCAGCGAGGTGCTGGTCGCCCTGAGCGCCGAGAGCCGCGAGAAGGTCGACGAACTCGTCGACCGCGCGCTGGAGCTGGGCGCGACGCCGGCCGGTGAGACCCAGGACATGGGCTTCATGTACGGCCGTTCCTTCGACGACCTCGACGGCCACACCTGGGAAGTCATCTGGATGGACCGGGCGGCGGTCGAGGGCTGACCCCGGCGCGGCCGGCCGCTGTGCCAGCATGGGCGGGTGCACATGACACCCGCCCAGCCACAGCCGCCGCGGGATCAGTTCCCGCCGTCCCAGCCGTACGACGGCTCCCACGACCGCGAGATCGAGACGCTCGCCGAGTTCGACGAGGTCGTCACCCACCACGGCACCCTGAACCACTACCGCGTGCAGGCGGTCGACCTGACCGCCCGCACCGAGGTCCTGCTGTCCGTGGACACCACGGGTGCCGTGTTCCTCGGCTGCCCGATGGCCCCGGAAGCGGCGGCCCGCACGCGCGCCGCCGGGGCCCTGGTCTTCCCGCCGGTCCCCGGCCTCCCCTTCGACCCCTACCGGGGCCTGCTCTACTCCCCCGACGAGCTCTTCACCGGCGTTGACAAGGGCTACGAGGAGACGCCGGACGCCGTCACGTACGGCTGGTTCCAGCGGACGAAGGCCGACGGCGACATCTTCGCGTCCATGCTCCGCGCCGTACACGACGACTCCGTCTCGGACGCGCTGGACGAACTCCTCGCCGGCCGACCGGTGGTGGGCGTCATGGGCGGCCACGCGATGGCCCGCGGCACGGAGGCGTACGCGGGCGCCGCCCGCCTCGGCCGCGAACTCGCCCGCGCCGGACTGACCGTGGCGACCGGCGGCGGCCCAGGCGCGATGGAGGCCGCCAACCTCGGCGCGTACGCGGCCCCGTTCGAGGACGGCATGCTCACCGAGGCGCTGCAACTCCTCGCCAAGGCGCCGCGCTTCACCCCGTCGGTCACCGACTGGGCGACCGCCGCCTTCGAGGTGCGTTCCCGCTGGCCGCACGGCGGCCCCTCGGTGGGCATCCCCACCTGGTTCTACGGCCATGAGCCGCCGAACCCGTTCGCCGAGAACATCGCCAAGTACTTCGCCAACGCCCTGCGCGAGGACGGCCTGCTGGCCCGCTCCACCGCCGGGGTGATATTCCTGCCGGGCGCGGCGGGCACCGTCCAGGAGATCTTCGACAGCGCGACGCCCAACTACTACGAGTCGCGCGGGGAACCGACGCCGATGGTCCTGGTGGACCGGGCGCACTGGACGGAGCGGCTGCCGGCCTGGCCGTTGCTGCGGGAACTCGCCCGGGAACGTTCCATGGCGTCCCGTATCGCCCTGGTCGACCGGATCGAGGACGCGGCGCAGGCGCTGAAACATCTCGGCGGTTAACAATCGGGCAAAGCCAAGCGGCCTGGGAGCTCTGTGCATTGACATTTCTTATGAAGCGCTTATAGACCTGTGAGCCTCCAGGGGATGCCGCGGCCCGGCAGCGTCCGGGGCGTCAGGTCCCCGTTCACCCCCCGCAGTTGCACCTCCGTAAAGGACAAACGTGTCCCTTCCCCACCGCATCGCCGCGCGCTCGGCCCGCATGCTCGGTGTGACCGCCGCCTCGGCGGCGCTCGTGTTCGGTACCGCCGGCGGCGCGTTCGCCGGCAACATCAAGGACTTCTCCGCCGCGGCCTCGTGCGTCGGCGACAAGGGTGTCATCACCGTCACGGACAAGAACCCCGCGGGCACCCCGGCCGTCGTCACCGTGTTCCTGGAGAACAACGGAGCCGACCTGCGCAAGGTCGGCGAGCTGGAGGTAGAGGGCACCAAGCAGGGTGCCACCGTCACCTTCGAGGAGGACTGGGAACCCGGCGCGGTCTACCGGATCCACGTCACGGCCGGCAACCAGGTCGACGAGGACGTCTCCCCGAACCTGACCGCCCCGGCCGAGGCCTGCAAGACCAAGGACGAGCCGAAGCCCCCGGCCACCCCGACCGGTTCGCCGTCACCGTCCGCGTCCGCGTCGAAGTCGGCCTCGGCCCCGTCGCGGAACCAGTCCGCGTCGACTCCCACGGCGCCGGCGCCGAGCACCGCCACCCCTCCGCGCTCGGACACCGCGAGCAACGCCCCGTCCCCCGCCGGCGAGTCCAACCTCGCGGAGACCGGGGCCGGATCCAGCACCGGTCTGATCGTCGCCGTGGCGGCGGTCCTGGTGGCCGTCGGCGGCGCGGCCGTCTTCTTCGGCCTGCGGCGCCGCGGCACGGGTCGCTGACACCGGGCAGCGCCCGCGCCCCACCGCCGCCGTGGCGGCGGTCCTGGTGGCCGTCGGCGGCGCGGCCGTCTTCTTCGGCCTGCGGCGCCGCGGCACGGGTCGCTGACACCGGGCAGCGCCCGCGCCCCACCGGCAAAGCGGGCGCTGCCCTCACCAGCCGCCACCCCGCCCGGGAAGGCGGGCGCTGCCCTCGCCGGTCACCCGAACGACGAGCGCTCCAGCCAGCCCTCCAGTACCCGCCGGTCCCCCGACACCGCCAGCCCGGCGCTGTCCAGCGGCAGCCGGCGATAGAAGGCGAGCAGCACGTCCGCGACCGGCCCGCGCAGCGCGACGGTCGCCTTCTCGTGCCCGTGGCGCCAGGCCACGCCGGACTCGGTGCCCTCGACGAGCCACTCGGCCGGGGTGTCCGTCGCGTGCAGGTGGATGCTCTGCCCCGGGGCGAGCGGCGACTCGCCGCCGCGCCGCAGCATCCACTGCCCGATCTCCAGCCACTCGTCGAGCGCGTCGGCGGCGATCTCGGGCGCCACCTCGTACGGCAGCCCGGCGGCCAGAGTGGCGTCGGCGCGGTGGACGGTGATCTCGTGGGTCATCCTGCGGGCCCAGAACCCGGTGTTCGCCATCTCCATCCAGGACCACACCTTCGTGTCCGGCCCGGCCTCCCGCAGGGCCTCGACGACGAGCCGTCCGGTCTCCGCCAGCCAGGCGTCCAGCGCGCCGGCGTCTGCGCGTGCCTCCGGCCCGCCGATCAGCGGGATCCGTTCGAACGGGATGTTCTCCTCGGCCCGCTCCCGGACCAGCGCGTTCACCCATCGCAGCGCCCCGCCCATGTGCCGGACCAGTTTCTCCAGCGTCCAGTCCGGGCAGGTCGGCACGGTTCCCGACAGATCCGCCCCCGAGGTCACCACCGTTCTCAACTGCGTTACCTGGTGGTCGATTTCCGAGCAGTAACGGTCATGTGTGAGTGTGGTCATGCACCTCAGCCTAGGCAGCGAACTATCAGTCGAGCACAACGATCTCGGCCGAATCGAACGTCACCCCGAGCACCTCGCCCACCTCCGGCGCCTCCCGCAGCGCGCAGGCCGCCTCCAGACGGGGCGCGTCGGCCGGCTGGAGACGGACGGCGACATGCGTGCCCCGGAAGGTGCGGGCGGTCACCGTGCAGCGCAGCCCGGTGTCGGCGTCCGAGAGCCGCACCCCGGCCGGGCGCACCAGCACCGTACGCTCACCCCGCACGGACCCGGCCGGCACCGGCACCTTGCCCCACGGAGTGTCGGCGGCCTCTCCGACGACGGTGGCCGGGACCACGTTGTCGAAGCCGAGGAACCGCGCCACGAACGCGTCCGCCGGCCGCTGCCACACCTCAAGGGGCGTACCGGACTGGGCGATCCGGCCGTCCCGCATCACCACCACCCGGTCGGCCAGCGCGAACGCCTCCCCCTGATCATGGGTGACCGCCAGCACGGTGGTGCCCAACCGGCCGAACAGCTCACGCAGTTCGACCACGAGCCGCTCCCGCAGCGAGCGGTCCAGCTGGCCCAGCGGCTCGTCCAGCATCAGCAGCCGGGGGCGGGGCGCCAGCGCCCGGGCGAGCGCGACCCGCTGCTGCTCACCGCCGGACAGCGCGGCCACGGCCCGCCGGGCCGCGCCCGGCAGTCCCACCAGGTCCAGCAACTCCCTTACCCGCTCCTCCTGTTCACGCCTGGACACGCCGTGCATACGCGGCCCGAACGCCACGTTGCCGCCGACGTCGCGCTGCGGGAAGAGCTGGTGGTCCTGGAACATCAGCCCCACCCCGCGCCGGTGCGCGGGCACGCCGCTCTGGTCCCGGCCGTCGAGCAGCACCCGCCCGGCGTCCAGGGGCTGCAGCCCGGCGACGGCCCGCAGCAGCGTCGACTTGCCGCTGCCGCTCGGCCCGAGCACGCACACCACCTCGTGCTCGTCGACCCCCAGGTCCACGGCGTCCAGCACGGCCCGCCCGCCGAACCGCACGGTCGCCCGCTCCAGCCCCAGCAGCATCAGAACTCCCCCGTCCGGTCCGTGCCCCGCAGCCCCTCCAGGGCCAGCAACGCGGCGGCGCACACCAGCATCAGAATCGTCGACAGGGCCATCGCCTGCCCGTAGTTGAGTTCCCCCGCCCGGCCGAGCAATCGCGCCACCGCGACCGGCAGCGTCGGGTTGTCGGGCCGCGCGAGGAACACCGTCGCCCCGAACTCGCCCAGCGACACCGCGAAGGCGAACCCGGCGGCGACCAGCAGCGCCCGGCGCACCATCGGCAGATCGACCTCCCGCCACACCCGCCAGGGCGACGCCCCGAGCACGGCCGCCGCCTCCCGCAGCCGCTGGTCCACCGCTCGCAGCACGGGCAGCATCGTCCGCACGACGAAGGGCACGCCGACCAGTGCCTGCGCCAGCGGTACCAGGATCCAGCTGGCCCGCAGATCCAGCGGCGGCTCGTCGAGGGCGATCAGGAAGCCGAAGCCCACGGTGACCGCGGACACCCCGAGGGGCAGCATCAGCAGCGCGTCGAAGCCCCGGACCAGCCGTCCGGCGTCCCGCCGGGTGAGCGCGGCGGCGGCGAGGCCGCCGATCACCAGGGCGATGGCGGTCGCGGCGAGTGCGTAGCGCAGCGAGTTGCCGATCGCGTCGATCGGCGGCACCAGGAAGACCGTGCTCTCCTCGGAGGTCAGCGCCCGGTAGTAGGCGAAGCCGGCCCCGTCCAGCGACCGTCGCACCAGGACCGCGAGCGGCAGCACCAGCAGGACCACGGCGGTGACCAGCACGCCGGCCAGCAGCGCCCACTGCCCGGCGCCGCGCGGCCGACGCGCCGTGAGCGTCACGTCCACCAGCCGCAGGGCGGCCTCGCGCCGCCGTACGGTCCAGGCGTGCACGGCCAGGACCGCGCCGACCGCGGCGAACTGCACCAGGGTGAGGACGGCCGCCGTGGCCAGGTCGAGGATCTCGGAGGTCTGCCGGTAGATCTCCACTTCCAGGGTGGCGAAGGTGGGCCCGCCGAGGATCTTCACCACACCGAAGGAGGTGAAGGTGAACAGGAACACCATCAGCGCGGCCGCCGCCACGGCCGGCCCGAGCGCCGGCAGGGTGACCGTGCGCCAGGCCCGCAGGGGCGACGCGCCGAGCATCCGCGCCGCCTCCGTCTGCCGCGGGTCGAGCTGCGCCCACAGCCCGCCGACGGTCCGGACGACCACCGCGTAGTTGAAGAAGACGTGCGCGAGCAGGATGGCCCACACCGTGGAGTCCAGCCGGACGCCCCAGAGCTGGTCGAGCGGGCCGCCGCGTCCGACCAGCGCCAGGAACGCCGTACCGACGACGACCGTCGGCAGCACGAACGGCACGGTGACCACGGCCCGCAACACCTGCTTGCCCGGGAAGTCCAGCCGGGCGAAGACATAGGCCCCCGGCAGCGCGACCAGCAGGGTGAGCGCGGTGGAGGCGAGCGCCTGCCAGGTGGTGAACCACAGGACGTGCCGGATGCCGGGATCCGTGAGGACCTCCGTGATCCGCCCGGCCTGCCAGGTGCCGTCGGTGTGCAGACCGCGGGCCACGATCGCGGCGACCGGGTAGGCGAAGAAGACGCCGAAGAACGCGACGGGCACGGCCATCAGCCCGAGCCGCGCCGCGCTCCCCCGCCACGACTTCGCCGTACGGCCGTCGTGATCCGCTACTTCAGTACGAGCGAGGTCCACGACTTGACCCACTGGTCACGGTCGGCGGCGATCTTCCCGGGGGCCATGGTCAGCGGCTTCTCGGCGGCCGGCCCGTACCGGGTGAACTCGGCGGGCACGGCCGCGCCCTCGACCACCGGGTAGACGAACATGTTGAGCGGCATGTCCTCCTGGAACTCCTTGCCGATCAGGAAGTCGATCAGCGCCTTGCCGCCCTCGCTGTTGCGGGCGTTGCTCAGCAGCCCGGCGAACTCGATCTGCCGGAAGCAGGTGCCGGTCGCGACGCCGGTCGGCGCGGTGGCGGGCTTCGGGTCGCCGTAGATCACCTCGGCGGGCGGGGAGGACGCGTACGACACGACCAGCGGCCGGTCGGCGCCCGCCTTCTTTCCGCCGGCGGAGCCGGAGAACTCGTCGTTGTAGGCCTGCTCCCAGCCGTCGACGACCTTCACGCCGTTGTCCTTGAGCTTCTTCCAGTAGTCCTGCCAGCCCTCGTCCCCGTACTTCGCGGCGGTACCGAGCAGGAAGCCGAGGCCGGGCGAGGAGGTGGCGGCGTTCTCGGTGACCAGGAGGTTCTTGTACTCGGGCTTGACCAGGTCGCCGAAGTCGGCCGGCGGGGCCAGGTCGTGGTCCGCGAAGTACTTCTTGTCGTAGTTGACGCAGATGTCGCCGAAGTCGACGGGCGTGACCCGGTGCTTCCCGGCGTCGAGCTGGTACTGCTCGCCGACCCGGTCGAGCCCCTTGGCCTCGTACGGCTGGAACAGGCCGTTGTCGAGGGCGCGGGACAGCAGGGTGTTGTCGACGCCGAAGAACACGTCGCCCTGCGGGTTGTCCTTGGTCAGGATCGCCTTGTTGACGGCCTGCCCGGCGTCGCCGTCGGCGAGGACCTTGACCCGGTAGCCGGACTGCTTCTCGAAGTCGGCGAGCACGTTCTTGGAGACGGCCCATGAGCCGTGGCTGACCAGCGTGACGGTCTTGTTCCTGGAGCCGCCGCCGGACGCGGAGCCGGAGCCGCCGGTGTCGTCGGACGACGACGAACCGCACGCGGACAAGGTGATCAGGCCGAGGCCGACGGCCGCGGCGACGACGGTCTGGACGACAGTCCTGTTGTGCACTGGATTCCTCCTGGGGTGGGCCAGGAAGAGACGCGGCCCCGCCCGGGCCCCCGTGCGGGGTGCCCGGGCAGGGCGCAACAGCTTGAGCGGTGACCGAACTTCCTACCCAGAATGACCTGGGCGAGGTTCAGAGGGTCTGCGGCCCGGTTGCCGCACTCTCAGCGCTGTGGCGCTCCCCTGTCGGAATATGAAGATGTACTGACGGCGCCCACACTACCGCTCGGTGGCCGCGAGCTGGCCACAGGCTCCGTCGATCTCCTGGCCGCGGGTGTCCCGGATGGTCACCGGCACCCCGTGCGCGGCGATGGCCTCGACGAACGCCTTCTCGTCCTCGGGCCGGGAGGCGGTCCACTTCGAGCCGGGCGTCGGGTTGAGCGGAATGAGGTTCACGTGCACGGGCTTGCCCTTGAGCAGCCGCCCGAGCCGGTCCCCACGCCACGCCTGGTCGTTGATGTCGCGGATCAGCGCGTACTCGATGCTCAGCCGCCGGCCGCTCTTCTCGACGTACTCGAACCCGGCGTCGAGCACCTCGCGCACCTTCCACCGCGTGTTCACGGGGACGAGGGTGTCGCGCAGCTCGTCGTCGGGCGCGTGCAGCGAGATCGCGAGCCGGCACTTGAGGCCCTCGTCGGCGAACCGGTGGATGGCGGGCACCAGGCCGACCGTCGACACGGTGATCCCGCGCTGCGACAGCCCGAGCCCGTCAGGCGCCGGGTCGGTCAGGGCGCGGATCGCCCCGACGACCCGGTTGTAGTTGGCGAGCGGCTCGCCCATCCCCATGAACACGATGTTCGACAGCCGCGCCGGCCCGCCCGGCACCTCACCGTCGCGCAGCGCGCGCATCCCGTCCACGATCTGATGGACGATCTCGGCGGTGGACAGGTTCCGGTCGAGCCCGGCCTGCCCGGTGGCGCAGAACGGGCAGTTCATCCCGCACCCCGCCTGCGAGCTGATGCACATGGTCACCCGGTCCGGGTACCGCATCAGCACCGACTCCACGAGCGTCCCGTCGAACAGCCGCCACAGCGTCTTGCGGGTGGCTCCCTGGTCCGTCGACAGATGCCGCACGACGCTCATCAGCTCCGGGAACAGCGCCTCCCGCAGCTTCTCCCGGGCCCCGGCGGGGATGTCGGTCCACTCCCCCGGGTCGTGCGCGTACCGCGCGAAGTAGTGCTGCGACAGCTGCTTGGCACGAAACGGCTTCTCCCCCACCTCGGCGACGACCGCCTTCCGCTCGGCGGGCGACAGATCAGCGAGATGCCGCGGCGGCTTCTTGGCTCCGCGGGGGGCTACGAAAGTGAGTTCTCCGGGCTTGGGCATGGTGGTACCAGTGTCGCAGATCGAATGCGGCGTCTCTCGCACCGCGGATCGGCGGTGACCGGTGGGGTGGACCGGCAAGGGACGCCGGTGGGGGCGGCGTCGTCGGCCGTGGCGCCGTGGGGGTCGGTCCTGGTCCGGGAGTGCGCGGGCGAGTCGGCCGGTGGGCGGGGTGCGCGGAGTCATGCGGGTGGCTCACGGTCGAGGAGGGCGGCGACCCTGCGGGTGAGGGCGGTGCCCAGGGGACCGTGGTGGCAGGCGGCGAGGATGGCACCGAAGAGGAGGCGGGCGTGGAAGTCGCTCATCTCGGTGTCGGGCGACAGGGCCTTGCCGTGACGGGCCAGGAGGGTCGCCAGTTCCTCGGGCCGGCAGTAGATGATGCCGCGGAGCAGGTCGGCGTGGACGGCCAGTTCCAGGGAGAAGGCGAGCCACTGCGCTGAGGCGGTCTCCTGGCGGGACGGGTGCATCAGGCCGTCCCGCTTGATGACGGGCGGGGCGACGCGGTCGAAGAGGGTGTGGAAGTAAGGGCGGTCGTGCATGTAGGCGGCCGACGGCAGGGCGAAGAACTCCGGGTTGTCGATCCTGATCCGCGCGGCTTCCGCCCAGAGGGAGGCGAGCCACCGCAGCGGGGCGTTGTCCGGCAGTGGGGGCCGTTCAGCGGCGTCGCCGGGGCCGAACAAGGACGCGGCCATGGCGGTGGGTTCCAGATGGCCGAATATCCCGGTCACCACCTTCGGGACGGAGTCGACGGAGAAGCCGATCTCCTCCTCGATGTGCCGGTGGATCCCTTCCACGAAGGACCGGACGTCGTCAGGCCGGTCGATGACGACAGCCTGCGTGAAGTCGAAGCCCTTGAGCGCCATCGCGAACTCGATCAGCCGCTGCCCGGGGCTGGCGAGGAACGCCGGGGCGACCGGCGGGTGGATGACGTTCAGCGCGAGATCGCAGACCACGGCGGCGGCGACCAGCGTGGTGACGCCCCGGGTCTCGGTCCCGCAGCCGTCGAGGAAGACGTCGTAGGCGACCCGGTAGACGCCGACGAGGTAGCGGGACAGATCGAGCGGTGCGAGGTTCGCCCTCGCGCGGTCGACACCCAGCTTGAGGATCTCGCACACCCGGGCCGAGAACTCCATGAGGTGCCGGGCGCCGAACGCCCAGCCGCGGTGCTGCAGGACCAGGTACTGCGGCCTGTCGCGGAAGAGTTCGTCGGGCCACTGGGGTAACCGGAGTTCGCCGCCGTCCGGGCCGGGGACGCTCTTCACCAGGTGGTGGCCGAGTTGCTCGGTGAGGAAGCGGGTGCTGAGGGATCCGCTCCGGTCCAGTTCGCGGTAGGTGCCGATCCGGCAGCCGAAGAAGGACCTGCGCACCGCCTCGACGTGTTCCCACACGGTAAGGAGATCCTCGTGGGCCTTCGCCGGCGACAGCATCAGCGGGAGGTCGTCCTCCGTGAGGCGCTCCATGTCGCACATGCTTGCGACGTATCCGGCCTCGATATTGAGGAGCAGGGAATTGTATATTCCGCCGCTGGTTCCGACGTGCTGCAGCCAGTGGTGGCGTTCGTGGAGCAGCATCGAGTTGAGGCGGAGCAGTTCGTCGAGCGAGGTACTGGTCAGGTCCGCGGGGACGGCACCCATGTCGATGAAGGCGGCCGTGGGGCTGAAGCTCCCGTGGCTCGACCGGAGCGCCAAGGACGCCGCGTCACTCCGATAGGCTCTGAGCCGGTACTTCGCCGACAATGTCCAGCACCTTCTGCGAGTCCTTCACGGGTCCGTCGTACGTGACCGTGGTCCCGGCCTTGGTGCGCCGGATCGTGATCTTCGCCCGCCGCGTCCGCATGAACTGGATGAGCACGGCGCTGGCGGCCGAGGTGATTCCGGTGGAGGACACCCCGACGATCAGCGTGTGGACGAGGTCGGACCGGAGTTCTGGGGCGTAGACGTTCGCCTCGCGGAGGCTGACGCCGGGTTGATCCGCGAGTTCTTCCTCCAGGAAATTCAGCGCCTCATGGTCGACGCACTGAATTTCTATCTCCATGTCGCAGTTCCGGTCCGGCTTCCGGCCGTCCTGCTCACCCGTACTCGCACCCATACGTATCCGCCCCCGGTGAAATACCGCAGCCCGACAAACCGAGTCACAGCGGTCGTCACTTTAGCGCGGCCCGGGGGCCCCGAGAGAGCGATCAGGGAAAGTGAACGGGCGGGTGACGCGCCGGCCGCGGCCCGGCGCGCCCGTCCTGCGCACTACGCGGCGCTGTGCTCCAGGCGCTCCTTGAGGAGCCGTTCGTTCTGGGGCATCTCCTTGCGGACCTGGGCGCGGACGACGAGCGGGACGAGGACGCGGCCGATGCCGTGGGGCTCGAAGTCGAGGTCCAGGGTCACGTGGGAGCGGGTGCCGTCGTCGATCGGGGTGATCTCGCCGTGGAACCGGCCCCTGACCGGCCCGTCGATGCCACGCATGGCCCAGGCCCGCGGTGGGTCGTACTGGGTGAACTCCATGGTCATCGGGACTTCGCGGCGGCCCACGTACCGCACCACCCGTACCCGTGAGCCGATCCCGAGCGGCTCGGTGTCGAGCCGCTCCGCCGAGACCGCGCTGCGCTGCCACTCCGGCAGGCGGGACGGGTCGGCGACGTAGGCCCAGACGTCCTCGGGACGGCGGTCGACGTCGAACTCGTCGTGGAAGGGGGACATGTACATGAGGCCCTCCTTTCGGGACGACCCCTGAGGGCTTACCCGGACATGGTCCCACCGGGACGGCGCCGCGGCCATTTCGTGCCCGCCCGCGGCCCGAGCGCCCGGCCCCTGACTCACGACGGTCAGCCACCCCGAAACGCCGAGCCCCCGCCCCGCGCCCGACGGCACGGAGCGGGGGCTCACCCGCAGGAGACCGGAACCGGCGACTCAGCCGGATCCCACGAACAGCACCAGCAGCAGCCAGACCACCGGGGCCGTCGGCAGGAGCGAGTCCAGGCGGTCCATGATCCCGCCGTGACCCGGCAGCAGGGTGCCCATGTCCTTGATGCCGAGGTCCCGCTTGATCATGGACTCGCCGAGGTCGCCGAGCGTGGCGCTGCACGCGACCGCGAGCCCCAGCAGCAACCCCTGCCACCACGTGCCGTCGTCGATCAGGAACTGCATGCACAGCGCACCCACGACCATCGCGAAGGACACCGCGCCCAGCAGTCCCTCCCGGGTCTTGCCGGGGCTGATGCGCGGCGCGAGCTTGTGCTTGCCGAAGCGCCACCCGACGGCGTAGGCACCGGTGTCACTGACCACCGTGAGCAGCAGGAAGACCAGAACCCGCCAGGATCCGTCGTCGGCGGCGAGCATCAGTGCGACGAAGGTGGCGAGGAACGGTACGTAGAACGCGGCGAAGACACCCGCCGTGACGTCCTTGAGGTAGCCCTCGGGTGGTTCCGTCATCCGCCACACCAGCACCGCCAGCGCGGTCAGCGCCATCGCCACCCACGCACCCTCGGTGCCCCGGGCGTACCCCGCGACGACCATCGCCACGCCACCGACCGCGAGCGGCACGAGCGGGGCCTTGATCTCCTTGCGCTCCTGCAGTCGGCTGGTCAGCTCCCACAGACCGACCACCACGGCGACCGCGATGACGCCGACGAACACGGCCTTGACGATGAACAGCGAGGCGACGATCACCGCGCCGAGGCCGACGCCGACCCCTATGGCCGCGCTCAGGTCGCGGCCCGCGCTCTTCTTCTGCGGCCGGGGCGCCGGCTGCGGGGCGTCGGACATGGGCTCCGGATTCTGAGGCACCGCCGCAGGGGGCTGTGCCGACGGTGTGTCGTACAGGGCGTGGTGCGTGCTGTCGTACGGCCGCTGCTGCGGTGTCTCGTCGCGGAACAAGGGGCCACTCAGGCGAGCGGCCCCCCGGTCGTCGTCCTGGTCGTCGCCGTACCGAGGTGCGGCGGGTCCGTCGGGCACGATGGGCATGGGGCGAGTCTGCTGCGCCTCAGGCGCATCGTACGCGGGACCCGCCGGGGCAGCCCCCTGGACAGGCCCACGCTCGGTGGACCCCCAGTACCCGGCCTGCCCGGTCTGCGGCGGCGCCCCCCAGGAAGAGTCGTTCATCAGACCTCGAGCAGCTCCGATTCCTTGTGCTTGAGCAGCTCGTCCACCTGGGCGACGTACTTCGCCGTCAGGTCGTCGAGCTCCTTCTCCGCACGGCGGCCCTCGTCCTCGCCGACCTCGCCGTCCTTGATCAGCTTGTCGATGGCGTCCTTGGCCTTGCGGCGCACGGAGCGGATGGACACCTTGGCGTCCTCGCCCTTGCCCTTGGCGACCTTGATGTACTCGCGGCGGCGCTCCTCGGTGAGCTCGGGGAACACCACCCGGATGATGTTGCCGTCGTTGCTCGGGTTGACGCCCAGGTCGGAGTCGCGGATCGCCTGCTCGATGTTGCGCAGCGCGGTCTTGTCGAACGGCGTCACGACCGCCATGCGCGGCTCCGGCACGGAGAACGAGGCCATCTGGTTGATCGGTGTCGGCGCACCGTAGTAGTCGGCCACGATCTTGTTGAACATCGCGGGGTGCGCACGACCGGTGCGGATCGCGGCGAAGTCCTCCTTGGCGACCACGACGGCCTTCTCCATCTTCTCCTCGGCTTCGAGGAGGGTCTCTTCGATCACCACTTGCTCCTGCGTGTCTTGAGTAGGCCCGGCTGCGGTTCCTTGCGGGGGGCGGCGGCCGGCTGCGTCGCGTCTTCTTCCTGCACGGTTCCCGACCGGCAGGACATTGTCCATCCCCCGACGGGGGCCATCAGCCGTGACTGGCGTGCTCGCCCACCAGCGTGCCGATCTTCTCACCCTTGACGGCGCGGGCGATATTGCCCTCGGCCAGAAGCTCGAAGACGAGGATCGGGAGCTTGTTGTCGCGGCACAGGGTGACGGCCGTGGCGTCGGCGACCTTCAGGTCGCGGGTGATGACCTCGCCGTAGCCGAGGGCGTCGAACTTGACGGCGTCGGGGTTGGTCTTCGGGTCGGAGTCGTAGACCCCGTCCACGCCGTTCTTCCCCATGAGCAGCGCCTCGGCGTCGATCTCCAGGGCGCGCTGGGCGGCGGTGGTGTCGGTGGAGAAGTACGGCATGCCCATTCCGGCGCCGAAGATGACCACACGGCCCTTCTCCAGGTGGCGCACGGCGCGCAGCGGGATGTACGGCTCGGCGACCTGCCCCATGGTGATGGCGGTCTGCACCCGGCTGTCGATGCCCTCCTTCTCCAGGAAGTCCTGGAGGGCGAGGCAGTTCATGACGGTGCCGAGCATGCCCATGTAGTCCGAACGGGCGCGGTCCATGCCGCGCACCTGGAGCTCGGCGCCGCGGAAGAAGTTGCCGCCGCCGATGACGACCGCGATCTGCGCGCCGTCCCGTACGACGGCCGCGATCTCACGGGCGATCTTGTGCACCACGTCGGGGTCCACGCCGAGGCCCCCGCCGCCGGAGAAGGCCTCTCCGGACAGCTTCAGCAGGAACCGGCCGCGTACTTTGCCGTCGTCGCTCTTCTGGGCCTTGGTCGTCATGGGAGATCCCGCCTCTTTCACGTGTTGCACATACGAAGAAGGCCACTGCCGCCGGGTTCGCTGGTCGCTCCCATGCTCGGCAATGGCCTCCTCGTCAGATCTGCTGTCGTCCGTCACACGCCGGGGTGACGACGCGTCCGGACGACTGCTCCGACCCTATCGGGGCGGGGCGTGAGTCGCGGTACGGACTCAGATGCCGACCTTGATGCGCGCGAAGCGCTTCAGGGTGACGCCGGCCTCGTCCAGGACCTTCTGGACCGACTTCTTGTTGTCCAGGGCGTACGGCTGACCGAGCAGCGTGGCGTCCTTGAAGAAGCCGTTGAGGCGACCCTCGACGATCTTGGCGATCGCGGCCTCGGGCTTGCCCTCGGCGCGGGTGGTCTCCTCGGCGATGCGACGCTCGGACTCGACGACGTCGGCCGGGATCTCGTCCTTGGAGAGGTACTTCGGCGCGAACGCGGCGATGTGCTGGGCGATGCCCTTGGCGACCTCGGCGTTGGGCTTGTCGAACTCGACCAGGACACCGATCTGCGGGGGCAGGTCGGGCATCGTGCGGTGCATGTACGCGGTCACGAAGCCGTCGGCGAACTGCGCGAAGCGGTCCAGGACGATCTTCTCACCGAGGTTGGCGTTGGCCTCGTCCACGAACGCCTGGACGGTCTTGCCGGGCTCGATCTCGGAGGCGAGCAGCGCCTCGATGTCGGCCGGCGCGGTCTTGGCGACGTGCTCGGCGATCGCGGTGGCGACGGCCTGGAACTTGTCACCCTTGGCGACGAAGTCCGTCTCGCACTTCAGCTCGACGAGGACACCGGAGGAGTTGTCGTCGGCGAGGATCGAGACCACGGCGCCGTTCTCGGCGGAGCGGCCCTCGCGCTTGGCGACGCCCTTCTGGCCCTTGATGCGGAGCGCCTCGACGGCCTTCTCGACGTTGCCCTCGGCCTCGTCCAGCGCCTTCTTGCAGTCCATCATGCCGGCGCCGGTGAGCTCGCGGAGCTTCTTGACGTCGGCGGCGGTGTAGTTCGCCATGAGTCTGTGAGTCTTTCTCGAAGTCTGGAGGATCGGAGATCTGCGGGGGTGCGGCCTCCATGTGGACGGAGGCCGCTGTCGTCCCGCCGACCTACGGGTGAACGGCGGGGGCGGACTTCATGTCACCGCCCCCGCCGTCAACGCTGACGCTGACGGTGTCAGGCCTGCTCGCCCTCGGCGGCCGGGGCCTCGGCGGCGGGCGCCTCGGCGGCGGCCGGAGCCTCGGCAGCCGGAGCCTCCGCGGCGGCCGGAGCCTCGGCGGCGGCCGGAGCGGCCTCCGGGGCCTCAGCCTTCTTCTCGCCCTCGAGCAGGTCGCGCTCCCACTCGGCGAGCGGCTCGCCCGCCGCCTTCTCGCCCTTGTCGCCGGTGGCGACGCCGGAGCGGGCGATGAGGCCCTCGGCGACGGCGTCGGCGATCACGCGGGTGAGCAGGGTGACGGAGCGGATCGCGTCGTCGTTGCCCGGGATCTTGTAGTCGACCTCGTCGGGGTCGCAGTTGGTGTCGAGGATCGCGACGACCGGAATGTTGAGCTTCCGGGCCTCACCGACCGCGATGTGCTCCTTCTTGGTGTCCACGATCCAGACGGCGCTGGGCACCTTCTGCATCTCGCGGATACCGCCGAGGGTCTTCTCCAGCTTGGCCTTCTCACGGGAGAGGACCAGAAGCTCCTTCTTGGTCAGACCGGAGGCCGCGACGTCCTCGAAGTCGATCTGCTCGAGCTCCTTCAGGCGCTGCAGGCGCTTGTAGACGGTCGAGAAGTTGGTGAGCATGCCGCCCAGCCAGCGCTGGTTGACGTAGGGCATGCCGACGCGGGTGGCCTGCTCGGCGATGGCCTCCTGCGCCTGCTTCTTGGTACCGACGAACATGACCGTGCCGCCGTGGGCGACGGTCTCCTTGACGAACTCGTAGGCGCGGTCGATGTACGACAGCGACTGGAGCAGGTCGATGATGTAGATGCCGTTGCGCTCGGTGAAGATGAAGCGCTTCATCTTCGGGTTCCAGCGACGGGTCTGGTGACCGAAGTGGACGCCGCTCTCCAGCAGCTCCCGCATCGTGACGACGGCCATGGCCGTTTCTCCTTGAGTTTCTCGGTTGTGCCGCGGGAGCCGGACAGCTCCCGCGCCTGACGCCCACTGCGCGCCGTTGCCACGAAGGACCGAGGGGCGCTGATACGAACCCTTGACCGGGTGCCGTATCGGGGCGTGCGAAGTCGACCCGGTGACCCGGATCGCCAGAAGAAGTGTACGGGACCGGCAGGGCAGCGGGTGACGCCGCTGTCCACAACCGACCGGTTGTCCACAGGTTCCGTACGGCTCCGGGAGACTGCTGCACGGTGTGGTCATGCGAGAGAAGCGATACGTGGGGGTCCTGCTGATCCTGGCGTTCCTGCTGGCCGCCTCGGTGTCGGCGCGGGCGGATCCGCCGCCCCGGCCGGGAACGCCACCCCCGTCACCGGTGCCGAAGGTCGCCCGGTCCTGGCCGCTGCGCCCGCGCCCCACCGTGATCCGCTCCTGGGCCCCACCACCGACACCGTACGGCCGGGGCCACCGCGGCGTGGATCTCACCGCCCCGGCCGGTGCTCCGGTCCGGGCGGTCGCGGCGGGCCGGGTGTCGTACGCGGGCCCGGTCGCGGGTCGAGGAGTGATCTCCGTGGAGCTGGCCGGCACGGGCACACCACCATTGCGAACCACCTACGAGCCGGTACGCCCGACGGTGCGCGAGGGCGACGAGGTGGCCCCGGGCGAGCCACTCGGCACGGTGCAGCCCACGGGCTCGCACTGCCCGCCGACCTGTCTCCACTGGGGCCTCCGCAGAGCGGACACCTACCTCGATCCCCTCCTGCTGCTTCCCCGGCACCTGTTGCGCAGGGGGCCGCCGGTCCTCCTACCGGTCGTGGACACGGCTGCGTCGTCGGCTGCGTCCCCGGCTGCGGTCGGTCGGCGCAGGTGGGGGCGGGTGTCGATGGGGCGGCGGGGGCGGGAGCGCGGCGCCGGGACGGCGAGGGGCAGGAGCACTCGCCGAAGCGGATGGGTCCGGTAGACGCCGGGGCGGAGAGGGCGGGCGCGTCACCGGGACGGCAGGGCGAGCGCCTGGCCGGGGCGGCAGGGGAGAGCGCCCGGCCGGAGCGGCACCTGGCCGGACCGGCAGGGGCAAGCGCGGCGGCACGCGCGGTGAGCGGCCCCGCCACGCCCGCTCGGCGGGGCCCGCCCGGCCCGGCCCGGCAGGTCCGGCCCGGCAGGTCCGGCTCAGGCGGCTCGTGCGGTCCAGCTCGACTCGACCGGCCCGGCCCGGCCCGGCGGGGCCAGGGTCGGTCGGTTCAGCTCGGGCGCGCCACCCTGCTCACGTCGGCTCGACCGCACCCCGGACGATCAGCCCCGGACCCCTCGCAGCGCCATCGAGACGGCCGCGTCCGCGACCACCTCGGAGCGTTCCGCGACGCCCAGCTCGATCCGCCGCACCGCCGCGTCGACAACCCCCTGTACCAGCATCGCCGCCAGCCGGGGCTCCCGGTGCCCCAAGTCCGCGAGCGCCTCGACGACCATGGACACCAGTCCGCCGTGCGCGGCCCGGATCTTCTCCCGCGCCCCGTCGTCGAGCTCGCCGGCCGAGATGGCCACCACGGCACGGTGGCGCCGGTCTCCCACCAGCTCCAGCTGCTTGCGGACATAGGCCTCGATCTTGGCCTCGGCGCCGTCCGCTCCGGCCATCGCCGCCTCGACGTCCGCCGCCCACACGGGGAAGTCGACCGCGCACAGCTCCTCCACCACGGCGGCCCGTGACCGGAAGTACTCGTAGACGGAAGACCGCGCGAGTCCCGTCCGCTCGGCGAGGGCGGGGAAGGTCAGCGCCTCCGTACCGCCCTCGGACAACAGGGACCGAGCCGCGTCCAGCAGGGCGGCTCGCTGCATCGACCGGTGCTCGGCCACGGAGGCCGCTCGAATCCTTGGCACGTCGACCACTCTACGGATCCGTCCCCGGCTGCGGGAGTCGCCCGGTCGGCCGGGCGTCAGCGGCCGAAACTCGCCAGCTTCGCGCGCAGCTGCAGCACGGACTTGGTGTGGATCTGGCTGACCCTGCTCTCGGTCACCCCGAGCACGTTGCCGATCTCCGCGAGTGTGAGTCCCTCGTAGTAGTAGAGCGTGACGACGGTCTTCTCCCGGTCGGGGAGCGTATTGATCGCCCTGGCCAGGAAACGTCGCAGCTCGCGGTCCTCGGCCACCTCGACGGGGTTGTCGGCGGCGGGGTCCTCCAGCGTGTCCATGAAGCTGAGTCCGTCCCCGCTCTCACCCCCGACGTGCAACAGCTCCTCCAGCGCCACCACGTTCGCCAGGGACAGCTGGCTGAACACCGCGTGCAGCTCGTCCACCCCGATGCCCAGTTCGCCCGCCACCTCGACCTCGCTCGGGGTGCGCCGCAGCCGCGCCTCCAGCGTGGCGTACGCCCGCTCCACGTTGCGCGCCTTCTGCCGGACCGACCGCGGGATCCAGTCCAGGGCGCGCAGCTCGTCGATCATCGCGCCCCGGATCCGGGTGATCGCGTAGGTCTCGAACTTGATCTCCCGGTCGATGTCGAACTTCTCGATCGCGTCGATCAGCCCGAACACGCCCGAGGAGACGAAGTCGGCCTGCTCCACATTGGGCGGCAGCCCGACACTGACCCGCCCCGCCACGTACTTCACGAGCGGCGAGTAGTGCAGGATCAGTTGTTCCCGCAGCCGCTCGTCCCCTGTCGCCTTGTACGACCGCCACAGCTCGTCGAGCGTGGAGGGAGCGGGCGGCCGCACGCTGCCACCGTCGCGGGCGGCTGGGGGGATCGCCGCCCGGTCGGACCCGGAGGTGTGCTGGGGCATTCGTCGCCTTGTGCCGTTCTGCCGTGAAGTACGAGAGGTAGGGGTGCCTGGGGTCGGTCTGTGCCGGAATCCTCGTGAGCGTAGCGTGACTGGACTGTCGCGGTGTGCGAAGAGATGGACGGAGCCCATGCGCAGATACGTTCCGCCAGGCGTCCTCACGGGGGTCCGGGGAAATCCGCGCGACCGTCCGGAGGCGTCAACTGGGGGAATTCCCAAGGGGGTCCGCGTTCCCCCGGACGGCCGAACCGGACGGGTCAGCACTGACGCCGGTCCATCCTGACGGAGAGCACCGCCTGGCGTGTCAACTTCCAGCCGTCGCCGTGACGTTCGACGTAGCCCAGTGCGCGCAGCTCGTACAGTCTCGCGACGGCCTCGTCCTCGACGGTCTGCGCGCCGCGCGCGATCTCGTCGACGGCGGCGGCCCGGCGGGCGGGCAGCGCGGCCAGGACCCGGCGGGCGCCGGGGGCCAGCAGGTCGCGCGGGAGGACGGGCCCGCGCCGCTCGGGGGCCAGCTCGCCCATGTCCCCGACGAGTTCGACCACTTCTGCGGCGTCGTTCACGAGCACCGCCTCGCCGCGCAGAAGCTCGTGCACGCCGGCGGAGAGGGCGCTGGTGGCCGGGCCCGGCACCCCCATCGTGTGCCGGCCGAGGCGCTGCGCCGCCCGCGCGGTGACGAGGGAGCCGCTGCGGTGGGCCGCCTCCACGACGACGGTTCCCCTGGTCAGAGCGGCGATGACCCGGTTGCGCAGGATGAACCGGCTCGGCGTCGGGTGGTCGCCCGGCGGCAACTCGCCGACGACCAGGCCCTGGTCCGCGATCCGGTTGATCAGTTGAGTGTGGCCGCGCGGGTAGGGCCGGTCGACTCCGCAGGCGAGGACGGCGACGGTGGCGCCTCCGGCGCCGAGTGCTCCGCGGTGGGCGGCGCCGTCGACGCCGTAGGCTCCGCCGGAGACGACGACCCAGCCGCGCTCGGCGAGTCCGGCGGACAGGGTGGCGGCCATGTGGGCGCCGTACTCGGTGCAGGCCCGTGCTCCCACCACGGCGACCGACCGCAGTGTCCACATCCGCAGGCTGGGCCTGCCCCGGATCCACAGTCCGAGCGGCCGGGCGTCGCCGAGGTCGTCCAATGTTCCCGGCCACTCCACGTCGCCCGGGACGACGAACCGCACCCCCGCCGCCGCGGCGACCGCCAGATCCCGCTCCGGCTCGGCCCGCTCGGCCCGGGCACGCAGCCCGGCCCAGCGGTTCTCACTCAACCCGGGCGGCGCGGCCCCGCCGCCCCGCAGTCTGCGCACGACCTCCGTGGCCCCCGCCTCCCGCACCCACCGCCCTCCCACCTCGTCCCCCGGCTCGATCACCCGTCCGAGGAAGATCCGCGCCCACCGCTCGCCGCCCGGTCCGCCGCCGCTCACAGCAGGGCTCCGATGGCCATGGGCACCCCGCGGGGCACTCCGGTGCGCAGGTGCAGCGCCAGGGCGACGTCCGTGGCGTCGGGCCGGTCGTGTCCGACCAGGTCGGCGATGGTCCAGGCGACGCGCAGCACCCGGTCGAGCCCCCGGACGGTGAGCACGCCCCGCTCCAGGCTCCGCTCGGCCTCGTCCATGGCGCCGCCTGCCGCGTGCCACCGGCTGCGCAGTTCCCGTCCCGGGACCTCGCTGTTGGTACGCCACGGGGTGCCGGCCAGCCGTCGCGCGGCCCGCTCGCGGGCGGCCAGCACCCGGGCGGCCACGGTCGCCGTGGACTCCCCTCCGGCGCCCCGGTGGGCGAGTTCGGACCGGCTGACCGGTTCCACCTCCACGCGCAGGTCCACCCGGTCGAGCAGGGGCCCGGACAGCCGCGCCTGATAGCGACGGATCGCGGAGGGCGGGCACTCGCAGAGGGTGTCGCGCTGCGAGAAGCGGCCGCACGGGCAGGGATTGGCCGCCAGGGCCATCAGGAAGCGGGCGGGGAAGCGCACCACCCCGGCGCTGCGGGCGATCACCACGTGGCCCGCCTCCAGCGGCTGCCGGAGCGCGTCCAGGGTCTGTCCGCTGAACTCGGGCGCCTCGTCCAGGAAGAGCACCCCGCGGTGAGCCAGGGACACGGCCCCCGGCCGGGCGACGCCCGGGCCGCCGCCGACGAGCGCCTGCATGGTGGCCGAGTGGTGCGGGGCGCAGTAGGGCGCAGCGCCGATCAGCGGTTTGCCCGGCGGCAGCAGGCCGGCCACCGAGTGCACCGCCGTGACTTCCAGCGAGTCCTCCCTGGTCAGTGGGGGCAGCACGGTCGGCAGGCGTTCCGCGAGCATGGTCTTGCCGGCGCCGGGCGGGCCTTCCAGGAAGAGGTGGTGGCCGCCCGCCGCGGACACCTCGACCGCTGTCCGCGCCGGGATCTGGCCCACGACGTCCGCCAGGTCGTGTCCCGGGTCCTGGTGGGCGGCGCGGGCGCTGTGCAGCCCGGTGGCCGCGCCGGTGCCGGGGACTCGCAGGCCGGTCAGCAGCGGGTCGGGGCGGCCGTTGTCGTCGGGCTCCTCCTCGGGTACGGGTTCGTCGGCGAGCACCGCGATCAGCTGGCGCAGACTGCGCACGCCGAGCACGGACACCCCCGGTACGAGCGAGGCCTCGGCGGCGGCGCACTCGGGGACGACGACCTGTTCGTACCCGGCGTCGGCCGCGGCCAGCACCGCGGGCAGGATGCCCCGCACCGGGCGCACCCGGCCGTCGAGGCCCAGCTCACCGATCATCACGATGTCGGCGAGCACCCGCGGGTCGATCCGCTCGGCGGCGCCCAGCACGGCGCAGGCCACGGCGAGGTCGAACCCCGAGCCGGCCTTGGGCACGGAGGCGGGGCTGAGTCCGACGGTGAGCTTCTTCTGCGGCCACTCGCCGCCCGAGTTGACCACGGCGGCCCGGACCCGGTCCCGGCTCTCCGTCAGGCTCTTGTCGGGGAGGCCGACGAGGGTGAAGGCGGCGACGCCGGGTTCGAGGTCGGCCTGGACCTCGACGACGACGCCCTCGACGCCGACCAGCGTGACCGAGCAGGTACGCGCGAAGCCCATGTCAGGCCACCCCCCGCGCATGTTCGACGAGCGGGGCGCCCCGCTCGGGCAGGACGACGCCGACGAGGTCGATGCGGACGCCGCCCGGTGGCGCTCCTCCGTGGGTGTGCAGCCATTTCTCGGCGAGGCTCCGCAACCGCCGGGCCTTCTCGGGCGTGACCGCGGCCATCGGATGCTCGTATCCGCCGCCCCGGCGGGTCTTCACCTCGCAGATGACCAGCACGTCGCCGTCCCGGGCGACGATGTCGATCTCCCCGTCGCGGCCACAGCGCCAGTTGCGCTGCAGCACGCTCATCCCGGCGTCGGCCAGCCGCCGCGCGGCCAGTTCCTCGCCATACCTGCCGAGTGCCCTGCGGGCCAGGTCCGTGTGCATGTCGGCACCACCTCCGGCACCGACGATCACCCGGATCCGGCCCGGGAGTGGATCTTGGTGGACAAGTCGGTGGGTGTGGAAAACTCCGTCACCCGTCCGAGTGTCTACCGCCCGCCACTCACCCGCCCGGCAGCTCCAGGTCGCTCTTGTTCAGCTCTTCGATGTTCACGTCCTTGAACGTGAGGACCCGCACCTGCTTCACGAACCGAGCCGGTCGGTACATGTCCCAGACCCACGCGTCCGCCATGGACACCTCGAAGAACACCTCACCCTGGACCGAGTGGACCTGCATCTCGTAGTCATTGGTGAGATAGAAGCGCCGCTCGGTCTCGATCACGTACTTGAACAGACCGACGACATCGCGGTACTCCCGATAGAGCTTCAGCTCCATCTCGGTCTCGTACTTCTCGAGGTCCTCGGCGCTCATGGCATGTTCCCCTTCAGCCGTGCGATCCCCCCATTGTGCGCCAGTCCTGGGCGCCCCTAGACGATTTCCGTGTCCAGGGTCACGGGCCTGGCCGGGGGACCGTCGTCGAGCAGGCCGCGCAACAGCTCGGCGAGTCTGGTCGGATACACCGTCTCATGCGACCCGGTCAGTTCCGCACAGGTCCACCACCTCGCCCCCGCCACGCTGCGCCGCTCCAGTTCGGTGAGCGCCGCGGCGCGGGTCGCCGTCGTCGTGGTACGGGCCAGGTAGTACCACTCGTCCTGGTCCCAGCGGCGGCCCGCGAACGGGAACGAGCAGCGGCGCCGCCACAGCACCGGGCCCAGTTCGACCTCGGTGATACCCGTCTCCTCCGCGAGTTCCCTCAGTGCGGCCTCTTCACGACTCTCCGTGCCCTCCAGGCCGCCGCCGGGGGTGAACCACCAGTCGTCGGTCGGATCGTCCGGTTCGTGGCCGTGCAGCAGCAGGATGCGGTCCTCGGGGTCCAGCAGCACCACCCGGGCCACCTTGCGCAACCCGTCACCGAGCCCGTCAGGCCCTACGTCACCGCGCTCCACGTGTGCGGTCTCAGCATCCCCGGGCTCCGCGGACACCGTCTCAGCGTCGCCGCGCTCCGCGTACACGGTCTCAGCCGCGACGGGCTCCACCGGGGCAGTCACTGCCCCTTCCGGCGGGACCCGCCGTCCTCTTTCGCCGGCCGCCCCGTCCAGCGGCGCCCGTCGCTCCCCGTTCCAGGCCGGCTCGTCCGTCCGCGTCGCACCGGCCGCTCCGGGCCCCTCCGCCGGCTCAGCGCGCACCGGCAGGCTCCGTCCGTCCGCGCCGGGACAGCAGCTTGGCGACCGGGCCGTACGCGCCGCCGCCCAGCACCAGCACGGCGCCGGCGACGATCAGCGCGACGATGGTGCGCAGGGGGCCGGGCGAGGACAGCGCGCCGAGTGCCTCGAACCCGGTCGGCCGCTTGAGCATGCCGTCCATGGGCCAGACCACGGCGTCCACCCGGGCGGTGACCGCGCCGCGCGCGACCGTGCCGCTGGCCGCGTCGGTGATGTGCGCGGTGGAGTCCAGGGAGCCGGCACGCTCGTCGCCGAGGAGGAAGAGCCGGCCCTCGGGGACGGTGACGGTCGGAAAACCGGTGAGCTCGGCCCGGCTGCCCGGGGTCAGATAAGGTTCGTCGATCTTCTTGCCGTTGACGGTCAGCTTGCCGTCGGTGCAGCAGGCGACCGTGTCCCCACCGACGGCGACGACCCGCTTGACGACCGGCGCGTTGGAGACCCAGTTCTCGTCGGTGAAGACGACGACGTCGCCGCGGCGGACCTCGTCACCGTCCACCCGCTCGGCGAGGACCCGCTCCCCCGCCTTGATGGTGGGGGTCATGGAGTTGGTGGGCACGGTGTACGGCCGGTAGACCAGGGCCGCCCATGCGAACCCGCCGAGGAACAGCACCAGGCCCAGTGCCACCGCCAGCCCGGACAGCCGTTGTCCGGTCCGGCTGCCCACCAGGTCGTTGCCGCCGCCGCGCGGAGCCGTCCGTGTCCCGCTCTGACCACCCATGGGTCCGCACCCTACCCGGCAGTACCGAACGGGGGCAGCCCCCGTCCCGGCGCCTCGGTCACAAGCTTGGGGAAGGGTTTACCCGGGGGGCCGTCGGCTCAGCGTGTCTCGGCCGGCGCCGGGCGCCTGCGCCGCCACAGGACCAGCGGTACCGCACCGAGGAGTGCCAGGCTCTGCGGCGCCACGGTCAGCGCGGCGGACGGCGCGGCCGAGGTACCGAAGTTCTGGTCGAAGGTGTCCGGCACCGGGAGCGTGCCCCAGCGGTTGATCGGCCAGGCCTTCACGATGGCGCGCCCGACGACCTCGTCGACGGGGACCATGCCGTGGTGCCGGTCGGCCTGGTTGTAGCGGGAGTCCCGGGAGTTCTGGCGGTGGTCGCCCATGACCCAGATGTAGCCCTCGGGGATGGTCACCTTGAACTGGCCGCCGGTGTCGTCGACCGTGCAGGGGGTGTTGCCCGGGTAGACGTAAGACTCCTCGTCGAGGGGCTTGCCGTTGACCTTCACCGGGCCGGTGCCCTTGCACTCGACGGTGTCGCCGCCGACGCCGATGACCCGTTTGATCAGGTCCTTCTCCTCCGCCGACGGCATCAGGCCGATCCAGCTGAGGGCGGTCTGGAAGGCGTTCGGCGTCGGCGGTTCCTCACCGGCAAGCCAGTTGTCCGGGTCGTGGAAGACGACGACCTCGCCCCGCTCTGGCTCGGAGCCGAACCACGGGGTCAGCTTGTCGACGAGGACGCGGTCGCCCTCCAGCAGCGTGTCGTTCATCGAGGCCGACGGGATCGAGAACGCCTGCACCAGGAATGTCTTGATCAGGAGCGCCAGGACCAGCGCGATGCCGATCAGGATCGGCAGCTCCTTCCAGAAGGAGCGCGGCTTCTTCGCCTGGGGCGCCGAGTCCCCGGGGCCCTGTCCGCCGGGTCCGGCCGAGGCGCCCGCCGTGGGCTCGTCCTCGGGGGCCCCGGGCTCACTCCCGGAGGTCACTGTGTCGTCCGCGGCCGGATCGGCCGCTTCCACGGGGTGTCCGCGGTGCTCCTCGCCGTCGTGTCCGGATCGTGCGCCAACCGCCACATCCCCCACGCCAACTCCTAACTCTGTGCCGCTGCCTGCCCCGGATGCGACGCAGGCCCACCACTCCCATAACGAGCGGGAGTTCCGCAGGGGTCGGGAGGTGGATCGTTCCGTTCGGGTCGTGGTCAACCCTAAGCGACCGCCCGGGGGTGGTCGGGGCAGCGACGGCGGCCGAGTCGGCCACGGCGGAAAAGGTTTGCGGTTCCTTGAGACTGTTCCAGTGGCCCATGGGCCACGCGATGACCATGGCACGGCCCACCACCTGGTCGAGGGAGACCGTGCCGCCGTCCTCGTCCTGGTGGCTGCGGGAGTCCGCGGAGTTGTCCCGGTGGTCGCCCATGACCCACAGCCGTCCCTCGGGGACGGTGATGTCGAAGGGGGTCTCGGAGGGAGCGCTGCCCGGGTAGAGGTAATCCCCCTCGTTCAGGGGAACGCCGTTGACGGTGATTCGCCCTTGCGTGTCACAGCACTTGACATGGTCGCCCCCCACGCCGACGACCCGCTTGATGAGATCCTTCTCGTCGTCGGACGGCAGCAGGCCGATGAAGGTCAGGGCCTGCTTGACCTGCTTGATGACGACCGGGTCGTCCTTCTTCGCGGTGGTCTGCTCGTCCTTGAGCCAGCCGCCGGGGTCCTTGAACACGACGACGTCCCCACGCTCGGGCTCGGAGCCGAACCACGGGGTGAACTTGTCGACCAGGACCCGGTCGCCGATCTGGATGGTCTGCTCCATGGAGCCCGACGGGATCACGAAGGCCTGGACGAGGAAGGTCTTCAGGACCAGCGCTATGAGAACCGCGACGCCGACCAGGAGCGGAATCTCCCTGATGGCGGAGCGCCTGCGCTTGCGCTTCACCTTGCGCTGCAGTTTGCGCCGCTCCGCGCGGGTGCGTCCGCTCGACGGGGCGGCGGCGCGCCGCGTGCCGGTGGGCAGGAGGTTGTCCGCGGGGCTGCCGGCGCCTCCTCGGGGCTTGCCGCGGCTACCCATGCGCACCGCCGGCGACGGGCACGCGCGCGTAGGCGCTCGGCCGGTGGAGTCGGGTGAGGTGGCCGAACGGCCAGACGATCCAGTCGACGCGCCCGATCACGTCGTCCACGGGGACCATGCCGCCGCCGGGCGAGCCGAGGTGGTCGCGGGAGTCCCTGGACGCGCCGCGGTGGTCCCCGAGGAGGAACAGGGTGCCCTCGGGCACGGCCACGTCGAAGGGCACGCCGGACGGGCTGTCACCCGGGTACAGGAAGGTCGACTCGTCGACCGACCGGCCGTTCACCTGGATCCTCCCCTCCTGGTCGCAGCAGACCACGTGGTCTCCCCCGACCCCCACGACGCGTTTGACGTAGTCACCGTCACCGAAATACCCCGTGCCGTCGAACACGACGACATCGCCGCGTCGTGGCTCGGCACCGAAACGGTACGCCAACTTGTTTACGAGAACGCGGTCGCCGATCCTCAATGCGTTCTCCATGGACCCGCTGGGGATCTGGAAGGGCTGCACCACGAAGGTGGCCAGGAGCAGCAGGAAGACCAGGCAGCTCAGCAGGGTGAGGCTGATCCGGCCGCCGGGGATGAGATCCGCGATCCGCGCCGCCAACGACGAGCGCGACCGCTCCTCCGTACCCTCACCAGGGCGGGAGGAGCGGTCGCGCTCGCTCGGCTGTGCTTCGGTGTCCATCGAGGCCAGATGCTATCCGGCCCGCCTGTGACGCCGGGGAGGCGCTCAGTTCTCGCGCTTCTCCTTGATCTTCGCGGCCTTGCCGCGCAGCTCGCGCAGGTAGTACAGCTTGGCGCGACGGACGTCACCCTTGGTGACGAGCTCGATCTTCTCGACGATCGGGGTGTGCACCGGGAAGGTGCGCTCGACGCCGACGGAGAACGAGACCTTGCGGACCGTGAAGGTCTCGCGGACACCGGCGCCCTGGCGACGGATCACCACGCCCTTGAACTGCTGCACACGAGAGCGGTTGCCCTCGATGACGCGGACGTGGACGTTGACGGTGTCACCCGGGCGGAAGGCCGGGATGTCGCTGCGCAGCGACGCGGAGTCGACGGAGTCGAGCAGGTGAGACATTTCGTCTGCTTTCTTCGCCGATGCCACAGGTCATCAGCGGTAGCTAGGTGTGTGCACGAAGCAGTGTGCGGTCGGGGCGGGCGTCGTGTCCCCCTGTGGCAGGGGCGCACGCCGGACGGCGCACAGCAGCGGCCTATTCTTCCACGCCGTCGACCCTGCGCCAAAATCGGCCCTGGGCTTCGCCTGCGGGGTCCGGTGCCCAGCCGAGGATGGAGAGCATCTCGCGGTCCTTCTTGTCGAAGGCCTTGGGGTCGCAGCGCTCGATGAGGTCGGGACGGTGGCTGGTGGTGCGTCGCAGCGCCTCGTCGCGGCGCCAGCGGGCGATCCTGCCGTGGTGGCCGCTGAGCAGCACCTCGGGGATCTCCCGGCCGCGCCACTGGGGCGGTTTGGTGTAGACGGGGCCTTCCAGGAGGTTGGCCATGGCGCCGGGCGCGAAGGAGTCGTCGCGGTGGGACTCGGCGTTGCCGAGGACGCCGGGCAGCAGCCGGGCCACGGCCTCGGTGATCACCAGGACGGCCGCCTCGCCGCCGGCCAGGACGTAGTCCCCGATGGACACCTCGTAGACGGGCATGCGGGTGGCGTACTCGTCGATGACGCGCCGGTCGATGCCCTCGTAGCGGGCGGGGGTGAAGACCAGCCAGTCCCGCCCGGACAGCTCGACGGCGAGTTCCTGGGTGAAGGGGCGGCCGCTGGGCGTGGGGACGATCAGGGCCGGACCGTGGGAGCCGGTCTCGTAGCCGTCGGCGAGAACCGAGTCGAGGGCGTCGCCCCAGGGCCCGGTCATCATCACCATGCCGGGGCCGCCGCCGTACGGCGTGTCGTCGACGGTGTTGTGCCGGTCGTGGGTCCAGGAGCGCAGGTCGTGCACGTGGACGTCGAGCTGTCCACGCGCGCGTGCCTTGCCGACCAGGGAGACGTTCAGCGGCTCCAGGTACTCCGGGAAGATGGTGACGACGTCGAGCCGCATCAGGACTCCTCGTCCCGGGAGGAGGCGATCTCCGCGCGGTCGTCGATCAGCCCGGGCGGCGGCGAGACGACCGCCTTCTGCTCGGCCAGGTCGATCTCTGTGACGATCTGCTCGACGAAGGGGATCATGACCTCGCTGCCGTCGGGCCGTTCGACGATGAACAGGTCCTGGGAGGGCAGGTGGGAGATCTCGGTGATCCGGCCGATCTCGGTGCCGTCCTCGGTGACGACGTCCAGGTCGATCAGCTGGTGGTCGTAGTACTCGTCCTCCTCCTCGGGCAGCTCGTCCGGGTCGACCTCGGCGATCAGGAGAGTGTTGCGCAGCGCCTCGGCGGCGGTGCGGCCGGCGACGCCTTCGAACCGCAGCAGGAGGCGGCCGCTGTGGACCCGCCCGGCGGCGATGGTGAGCGGCCCCACGGCGGCGGGGTCGGTGGCGAGGACGGCGCCGGGCGCCAGCCGGAGTTCCGGCTCGTCGGTGCGGACCTCCACGGTGACCTCGCCCTTGATGCCGTGGGCACGGCCGATCCGGGCGACTACGAGCTGCACGAGTCCCAATCTCCTGTCATACGACTACGGGCCGGGGAGGCCCAACGGCCCTCCCCGGCCCGAGCCGGCGCTGTTGCTGTTTGAAGCGTCAGCGAACGTGGTCCACGTCGACGAGGTCGACCCGGACACCGCGTCCGCCGATGGCGCCCACGACGGTGCGCAGAGCGCGTGCGGTGCGGCCGTTACGGCCGATCACCTTGCCGAGGTCGTCGGGGTGGACCCGGACCTCCAGCACACGCCCGCGACGCAGGTTGCGCGAGGCGACCTGCACATCGTCAGGGTTGTCGACGATGCCCTTCACGAGGTGCTCAAGCGCCTCTTCGAGCATGCTCAGGCCTCGGTCGACTCGGACGCAGCCGCGGCCTCGTCCTTCTTCTCAGCCTTCTTCTTCTGGGTGATCGCCTCACCCTTGCCCTCGTCGTCGCCGCCCAGGGCCTCGAACGACGGGCGCGCCTTCTTGGGCTCGGCGGTCAGCAGCGGCGCCGGGGCGGGCTCGCCCTTGAACTTCTGCCAGTCGCCGGTCTTCTTCAGGATGGCGAGCACGGGCTCGGTCGGCTGGGCGCCGACGGAGAGCCAGTACGCCACGCGGTCGGCGTCGACCTCCATGACGGACGGGTTGTACGTCGGGTGGTACTTGCCGATCTCCTCGATCGCACGGCCGTCACGGCGGGTGCGGGAGTCGGCGACGACGATGCGGTAGTGAGGCGAACGGATCTTGCCCAGACGCTTCAGCTTGATCTTGACTGCCACGGGAGTGGGTTCTCCTGGATTTGACGTGGTTGGGCACGGCGAGATTGCCGCGTGGGGTTGCGGTACCCGAGTGCCCGACGGACGCGTCAGCCGGAGGAGAGAGGGGTCCTGTGCGGCTGTCGAGTACAGCTAGCCATTGTGCCATACCCCGCGGACCGCTTCCGGCCGAGGGTCCGCGGAACGGCCCTGCGAGGACAGGGGAAGGGCCGCGGACGGCCGGTGAGGGACCGAAGGACGGGAGAGGGCCGGAAGGCCGCGTCGGGCACGACTGAGGGGGGTGCCGCGCCGTGGGGAGGCGACGGCACCCCGGGTCGTCCGGCCGCACCGGCAGCCACGAGATGCCGGTACATCCGACGCGCGTCTAGGCCGCGCCGACCACCTCGGGGATGCGGAACGGCTTGCCGCACCCGCCGCACACGATCGGCGCCTGGGCGAGCACCGACGGGACGACCCGTACGTTGCGTCCGCAGTCGCAGACCGCCTTGACCCGTACGCCGCCACCGGAGGAGCCGTGGCGGGCGGCCGGGCCCCGGAAGGAGCGCGTGGTGTCGGCGGAGGTGGCCGCCATGTGGGCCTTCAGGGCCCGCTGGAGGCGCTCGATGGTCGGCCGGTAGCGCCGCTTGGCCTCGGGACTGAGCGTGACCAGGGAGAAGCCGCTGCTGGGGTGCGGCTCCTCGGGGTGGTCCAAGCCCAGTTCCTCGGCGATGGCGAGAAATCTGCGGTTGTGGTATCGGCCGGCACGGGAGGTGTCACGCACGCCGCGCGCGGCGGCGATGCCATGGACCGCCTCATGGAGCAGTCGCTCGAAGGAGAGCTCGTGACCGCACGCGGACGACGACTCCCCGATCAGGGATTCGGGCGCGGCAAGGTCCGGCAGTTCGGGGTGGTGCCGCTGAATGTCGGCCCACGCCTGTGCCAGCTCTGCGGCGAGAACAGGTGGTGTCTGTGTCGTGCTCACGTAATGACAACGAGCGGGGGTGCCGCTGTGTTCCTATTCCGGGGCATCCCAAATAATTTGCACGTACCCGTCAGTTGCCACTGATGCCCCCCGACGAGGGCGGGTGCGCTGATCTGCGGAGAAGCCACGCAGCTCATCCCAAGCTGGTGCGTAGACACCCGTACGTACCGGCGCGTACGCAGTCTCCTCGCGCCGGGGTGCGAAGGCGTGGGTGGGGCGCAAGGGGAGTTCCGGCCGCTCTCACGCCCCACCCCACGCCTCGTTCAGCGCGCGCCACGCCCGCGACGTTACCCGGTGCGTCCTCGTCCCGGGCACCGACCCGTCCTCCGTGGCCGGAACAATGCCTGGTCCTCCGGCCGGCCGCCCCGGGACGACGGGTGTCCGCGCCATGGCGCGATGGTACGGGCCCGCATTGCCGGAACGTGAATTCCCGCCACGCGCGCCCCCCGCCCGCAAACCGGGCTCCACAACCTCTGGACGCGGTCGCGGGCGGGGAGTTACCTGACATACGGGGGGAGTGCGAGCGCACTGCACGGGGGCCAGGACAGACGGGCACGGTGGAGAACTCTCTCGAACTCTCGGCGGATTGGGGCGCTTATCCATGACACCTACGCTCGTGCGGCAGCACCGGACCCACACGGGAGCGCATCCCCGCGTGGACCGCGATGCACGCGCGCGTGACTGGTCAGAGATCCAGGAGCGCATGCTCGTCCCGCTCTACGAGGCCGTCTACGAACGGCTGGAAGTGGGCCCCGGCACCCGGCTGCTGGGCCTGGGCTGCGGTTCCGGACTCGCGCTGCTGATGGCGGCCGCCCGGGGCGCCACCCTCACCGGCGTCGAAACCACCCACCCGGAGCGGCTCGCCCTCGCCCGGCAGCGACTGCAGGCCGAACCGCCGGGCCCGCACGCGCGCGTGGACGCGCGCCTCCTCGACGGTCCGCCCCAGGACGCCGTCGGCCCGCGCACACCCCCGTACGACCTCGTCACCGCCTTCGACCCCGTCGGCTGCGCCGGCGGGGACCCCGAGCGGCTCGCGGGCCTCCTGAGCGCCGCCCTCCCGCTCGCCGAGCACGGCACGGCCGTCGTCCTCACCGGGTGGGGGCCGCCCGAACGGTGCGCCACTTCGGCCGTGCTGCGGGTGGCCGTCGAGCTGGCCGATCCCCTGCCGGGCGGCACCGGCTCCCGGCACACCAGCCGGCGCGACGACCTGGAGGACATCGCCCGTCGGGCCGGCCTGCGGCCCGACGGCTCCGGCCGGGTCGCCTGCCCCTTCGGCTACGCCGACACGGACAGCGCGGTCCGCGGGCTGCTCTCCACCGGCCTCTTCGACGCGGCCGTCGCCGCCACCGACCCGGCCCAGGTCGACAAGGAACTCACCGAGGCGCTCCACCCCCACCGCCGACCCGACGGCACGGTGTGGATGCCGAACGTCTTCCGCTACCTCATCGCACGCGTGCCCTGACCGGCGACGCGCCCGGCACGCGTCGAGGGCGCCCCTCGGAGAAGGGCGCCCTCGACGGTGTGTACGCGGCTCCCCCGGACGGGAGCCTTCGGCCCGGTCAGCCCATGAACTTCTTGAACTCGTCCGGCAGCTCGAACTCCTGCCCGCCCTGCTGCGGCACCCCGAAGGCGCCCCCGCCCTGAGCGGCGGCCGCGCGCCGGGCGGCCTCCTCCTGCTCCTGCTGCCTGCGCTTCATCGGGTTGCCGGAACGCTGCTTGCCCTTGGCCTTCTTCGGCTGCTTCTTGCTGCGGCCCGGGCCACCGCCCATGCCCGGCATCCCCGGCATGCCGGGCATTCCGCCGCCCTGGGCCATGCGGGACATCATCTTGCGGGCCTCGAAGAACCGCTCGACCAGGTTCTTCACCGCGCTGACCTCGACGCCGGAACCGCGTGCGATACGCGCCCGCCGCGAGCCGTTGATGATCGTCGGGTCCTGGCGCTCCCCCGGCGTCATCGACTTGATGATCGCGGCGGTGCGGTCCACGTCCCGCTCGTCGAGGTTGTTGATCTGGTCCTTGATCTGCCCCATGCCGGGCAGCATCCCGAGGAGCTTCGAGATGGAGCCCATCTTCCTGACCTGCTCCATCTGGGCCAGGAAGTCGTCCAGGGTGAAGTCCTGGCCCTTCTTCGACGCCAGCTTGGAGGCCATCTTGGCGGCCTCTTCCTGGCTGAACGTCTTCTCCGCCTGCTCGATCAGGGTGAGCAGGTCACCCATGTCGAGGATGCGCGAGGCCATCCGGTCGGGGTGGAACGCGTCGAAGTCGTCCAGCTGCTCGCCGTTCGACGCGAACATGATCGGCTCGCCGGTGATCTGCCGGATCGACAGCGCCGCACCACCGCGGGCGTCACCGTCGAGCTTGGACAGCACCACACCGTCGAAGCCGACGCCGTCCCGGAACGCCTCGGCGGTGTTCACGGCGTCCTGGCCGATCATGGCGTCGACGACGAAGAGGATCTCGTCGGGGCTGACCGCGTCGCGGATGTCGGCGGCCTGCTGCATCATCTCGGCGTCGATGCCGAGCCGGCCCGCGGTGTCCACGATCACGATGTCGTGGACCTTGGCCTTCGCGTGGTCGATGGAGTCCTTGGCGACCTGGACCGGGTCACCGACGCCGTTGCCCGGCTGCGGCGCGTACACGGCGACACCGGCGCGCTCGGCGACCACGCTGAGCTGGTTCACGGCGTTCGGGCGCTGCAGGTCACAGGCGACCAGCAGCGGTGAGTGCCCCTGCTCCTTCAGCCACCGGCCCAGCTTGCCCGCGAGGGTGGTCTTACCGGCGCCCTGCAGACCGGCCAGCATGATGACGGTCGGCGGCTGCTTGGCGAAGCGGAGGCGGCGGGTCTCGCCGCCGAGGATCGTGACGAGTTCGTCGTTCACGATCTTCAGTACCTGCTGCGCCGGATTCAGGGCCTTGGAGACCTCGGCCCCGAGCGCGCGCTCCTTGACGTTCTTGATGAACGTGCGGACCACGGGCAGGGCCACGTCCGCTTCGAGGAGCGCGATGCGGATCTCGCGCGCGGTGGCGTCGATGTCCGCCTCGGAGAGCCGTCCTTTGCCGCGCAGGTTCTTGAAAGTCGCTGAGAGGCGATCGGAAAGAGTATCGAACACGGCGCTCGCGGTCCTCGGGGTCGGGGTCGGCTTCGGGAATCGCCCTCCAGGGTATCCCGGAGCGACAGAACCGGGTCACGGTCGTGTCCAACACCTCGCCGACCCGGCCCGTCGCCCCGGTTCACCCGCGCAGCGTCGTCTCCAGCTTCCCCGCCACCGCGGCCGCCTCCTCGCTCGGCAGGGGGGCACCGCCGGCTCCCGTGACGTAGAAGGCGTCGACGGCGTTCGCGCCCAGCGTGCTCACGTGCGCACTCCGCATCCGCACCCCCGCGTCCTCCAGCGCCCGTCCGATGCGGAACAGCAGCCCGGGCGCGTCCTGGGCACGGACCTCGATGACCGTGGCGTGGCGCGAGGCAGCCGGGGCGACGGTCACACGGGCCGGGGGCGCGGTCCAGCCGCGGCGCCGGGGGTAGGCGGCGTCGCGTTCGGCGAGCCGGCCGGCGATGTCCAGGGAGCCGTCCAGCGCGCGCACGAGATCCGCGCGCAGGCGCGCGGCCTGGGGCAGGGAGCCGTACTCCGCCGCCACCCGCCAGTCCAGCAGCAGCACCGAGCCCTCGACGCCGTCGGGCAGCGCCAGGGCGCGCAGCTCGGCCGTGCGGACCGTCAGGCGGTGCATGGCCAGGACTCCCGCCACCGCCGGCAGCACCCCGGGCTGGTCGGGTACAGCGATCAGCAGCTCGACGCCGAGCGGCTCCGGTTCCCCGGTCGCCTCCTCCCCCGGCGGCTCGGTCTGGGCCCGCAGCGCGAGTACCGGCCCGCCGGTGGCGACCGCCTCCAGGGCGAGCCGTTCCTGTTCGGCGGTGGGCGCCGCGGCCTCCGGCTCCTGCGGCGCGTCCCCGGCGAGGACGGCGGCGACCCGCTTGACGAGGTCGGTCACCAGGGAGCCGCGCCAGGAGGACCAGGCCGCGGGGCCGGTGGCCAGCGCGTCGGCCTCGGTGAGGGCGTGCAGCAGTTCCAGGGTGCTCTGCGTGCCGACCGCATCGGCGACCAGCCGCACGGTCGCCGGGTCCTCCAGGTCCCGCCGGGTCGCCGTCTCGATCAGCAGGAGGTGGTGGCGTACGAGCGTCGACAGGACGGCGACGTCGGCGCGGTCGAAGCCGATGCGCGCGGCGACGTCCTTGACGATGATCTCGCCGGCGACGGAGTGGTCGCCCGGCCAGCCTTTGCCGATGTCGTGCAGGAGGGCGGCGACCAGGAGCAGGTCGGGCCGGCTGACCCGGCGGGTGAACTCGGAGGCGCGCACGGCGGTCTCGATGAGGTGGCGGTCGACGGTCCAGACGTGGACGGCGTTGCGCTGCGGGCGGCAGCGGACCCGCTCCCAGTCGGGCAGGAGGCGGGTGACCAGGCCCTCCGCCTCCAGCGCCTCCCAGACCTCGACCGTGGGGCGGCCGGAGCCCAGCAGGGTGACGAGTTGTTCGCGGGCCTCGGCGGGCCAGGGGGCGGGCAGGGGGCGCACGGTGGCCGCCATGCGCCGTACGGCGTGCAGGGAGAGCGGGAGGCCGGCCTGCGCGGCGGCGGCCGCGGCGCGCAGGGGGAGCACGGGGTCGCGTTCGGGGCGCGCGGCACGGGCGAGCACAACCTCGCCGTCCTGCTCCACGACGCCCTCGGCCAGTGGAGAGCGCTCGGCGGTCGGTTTCCCGCCGCCCAGCATGGCGCGCAGCCGGGGCCGCACGGCGCGCGATCTCAGCACGCGCCCCACCTCGCGCCAGGTGACGTCACTGGCGTACGAGATGACCCGCGCGGCCTCGTAGACCTGCCGGAGCAGGGTGTCGGCGTCGAGCAGGCCCAGCTCGGCGGCGACCTGGTCCTGTTCCTGCAGGGCGAGCCGGTCGGTGGCGCGCCCGGTCGCGAGGTGCAGGGCGTCGCGGACGTCGAGCAGCCGGCGCCGGGCGTCGTCGAGGCCTTCGCGGGGGGCGTCGGCGAGCCAGGAGGCGGCGACGGCGCGCAGGGCGGTGGCGTCGCGCAGTCCGCCCCGGGCCTCCTTCAGGTCCGGTTCCAGCAGGTACTGCAGCTCACCCTGGCGTTCGGCGCGTTCGGCGCAGAGCTCCTGGAGCTCGGGCAGGCGCCTGGGGGCCTGGTTGCGCCAGTCGGCGAGGACGGCGGTGCGCAGTCCGGCGGTCAGGCCCAGATCGCCGGCGAGGTGGCGGGCGTCGAGCAGGCCGAGCTGGACCTTGAGGTCCTCCCCGGCGGTCCTGCGGGCCTCGGCGGGGGTGCGCACGGAGTGGTCGAGGGCGAGGCCGAGGTCCCAGACCGGGTACCAGAGGCGGTCGGCGAGGGCGGCGACGGCCTTGGGGTCGCCGCCGTCGTGCAGCAGGAGGAGGTCGAGATCGCTGCGGGGGGACAGTTCGCCGCGGCCGTAGCCGCCGACGGCGACCAGGGAGACGCCGCGCTGGTCCGTCGCGGCCGCGGCGAACAGGCCGCCGAGCCAGTCGTCGGTCAGTGCGGACAGGGCCGAACGGCGCGGCGGCCCGGACCGCGCCCCCTCGGTGAGGAGGCGCAGCCGGGCCGCCGCGTAGCCGCTGGGTCCCGAGTCATCTGCTTCGTTTCGCACGTCCGTACTCGTCACCCAGCGACTCCTGTTCGTTTCTGCGGTCAGAGCGCGTCCGGGCCGCGCTCGCCGGTGCGGACCCGTACGGCCGTCTCGACCGGGAGGGACCAGACCTTGCCGTCACCGATCTTGCCGGTGCGGGCGGCCTTGACGATGACGTCGATCAGCTGCTCGGCGTCGTCGTCCTCGGCCAGCACCTCGATGCGGATCTTGGGGACGAGGTCGACGGTGTACTCGGCACCGCGGTAGACCTCGGTGTGTCCCCTCTGACGACCGTAACCGCTGGCCTCGGTGACCGTCAGGCCGTGGACGCCGAAGGCCTGCAGGGCCTCCTTGATCTCGTCCAGGCGGTGGGGCTTGACGACGGCGGTGATGAGCTTCATGCGTCCACCTTCTTGCTCGCGGCGGCGGTGCCGGCGGGGGCGGGGGCGGCGGAGGCGATGTGGGAGCCGGCGGCGCCGCTGAAGTCGTATGCGGTCTCGGCGTGGGCCGTCTGGTCGAGGCCGGTGACCTCGTCGTCCTCGGAGGCCCGGAAGCCGATCGTCTTCTGGATGACGAGGGCGAGGACGTAGGTGACGACGAAGGTGTAGCCCATGACGGAGAAGGCGCCGATGGCCTGGGAGACGAACTGCTTGCCGCCGCCGACACCGCCGATGGCGAGGAAGCCGACCATCAGGGTGCCGATGACACCGCCGACCAGGTGGACGCCGACGACGTCGAGGGAGTCGTCGTAGCCGAGCTTGTACTTGAGGCTGACGGCCCAGGAGCACAGGACGCCGGCGACGACACCGATGAGCAGGGCGCCGAAGACGTTGACGCTGCCGCCGGAGGGGGTGATCGCGACCAGGCCGGCGACGGCACCGGAGCAGGCGCCCAGGGTGGTGAACGCGCCGTGGCGGATGCGCTCGTAGGCGAGCCAGCCGAGCATGGCGGCGCCCGTGGCGACCTGGGTGTTGATGGCCATGGTGGCGGTGATGCCGTCGACGCCGAGTTCCGAGCCGGCGTTGAAGCCGAACCAGCCGAACCACAGCAGGGCGGTGCCGAGCAGGACCAGCGGGAGGCTGTGCGGTCGCATCGGGTCCTTCTTGAAGCCGATGCGCTTGCCGACGACGAGGACGGCGGCGAGTCCGGCGATGCCGGCGTTGATGTGGACGGCGGTACCACCCGCGAAGTCGATCACGGCGGGGTCGAGCTGGGCGAGCCAGCCGCCGCCCCAGACCCAGTGCGCGACGGGGAAGTAGACCACGGTGACCCAGACGCCGATGAAGACCATCCAGGCGCCGAACTTGATGCGGTCGGCGAGGGCGCCGCTGATCAGGGCCGCCGTGATGACGGCGAAGAGCATCTGGAAGAGCGAGAAGGCGAAGGTGGAGATCTGGTGCGCCTTGCCGTTCGCGTCGGTGACGAAGCTGTCCACCACGCTGTCGGCGTTGACGCCCTTCAGCCCGATCATGTCCAGGTTGCCGATGAAGCCGCCGGTGTCACCGCTGAAGGCGAGCGAGTGCCCGTACAGCACCCACAGCACGCTGACGATGCCGAGGGAGATGAAGGACATCATCAGCATGTTGAGGACGCTCTTGGAGCGCACCATGCCGCCGTAGAAAAGGGCCAGCCCAGGCGTCATCACCATGACGAGCGCTGCACTGATCAATACGAATCCGGTATCTGTGCCGTTCAATGCCGGTATCTCCTCGTCGTGAGTACGGCCCCGTGCGGGCGAAGCCTGAGCGGAGTGAGGGGGTGGGCCGGTTATGCGCCAAGAGATTGACGCAGCGCGGTTTCGGTGGAAGCCCCTGGTTGTTTCGCACGGGTGACGAAGGCGCCCGGTGTGTTACGCGTCGGTGAAGTGGGAGATGCCGGGCCGCGGGATCGTTATCGTGGCGCAACCTTCCCGCGCATTCGGGAAGTGGCCCGGTCGCGGGCAGGGAAAACCGGCCGCGGCGGCCTTCCGATGACCTGGCATGGGGGGAGCCGAGTCGGGCAGTTCGGGAGGGCCGGCCGCGGCCGGTGTATGGGGGGGCGCCGCGGCTCAGACCGCTTCGGCGGTCTCGGGCAGCTCGACGGCGAGGGTGTCGGTGAGGTCGACGATCTCGGCGAGGGCGCCGAAGTCGCGGACCGCGGTGTCGACGGTCTTGCGGATACGGGTGTTCACCCGCTCGGAGCGGACCTTCTTGGCGGCATGCATGGCCTGGGTGGCGTACTGGGCGCCCTGTTCGGGGTCGCGGCGCAGCAGGTGGACGGTGGCCATGCCGATGAGGTTGAGGGCGTAGGAGCGCTGGTAGTCGCCGCCTTCCGCGGCGAAGAGCTGCACGGCCTTCTGCATGAGGGGTTCGGCGAGGGAGGCGTAGGTGGGGCTGCGGCCCGCCACGTAGGCGAGGTCGCGGTAGGAGTGGGAGTTCTCGCCGTACAGCTCGGCCTCGTTGAAGAAGCGGATCCAGTCGGGCTCGGGCTCGTCCCAGTCGTCGGCGTCGGCGAAGGTGTCCTCGGCCATCCGCACGGCCCGCTTGCAGCGTCCGGGCTGACCCATGTTGGCGTAGGCGCGGGCCTCCATCGCATACAGCATGGACTGGGTGCGGGGGCTGGCGCAGTCGCGGCTGCCGTACTGGGCGAGGTGGATGAGTTCCAGGGCGTCCTCGGGCCGGCCGAGGTGGATCATCTGACGGCTCATGTTGGACAGGACGTACGAGCCGAGCGGCCGGTCGCCGGCCTCCTTGGCGGCGTGCAGGGCGAGGACGAAGTACTTCTGCGCGGTGGGCTGCAGCCCGATGTCGTACGACATCCAGCCGGCCAGTTCGGCCAGTTCGGCGGCCACCTTGAAGAGCTTCTTCGCGGTGGCCTCGGGGTGGGGTTCCTGGAGGAGGTCGGTGACCTCGTGCAGCTGGCCGACGACCGCCTTGCGGCGCAGGCCGCCGCCGCACTGGGCGTCCCACTGCCGGAACATCACGGTGGTGGATTCCAGCAGGTCCAGTTCGGGCTTGGAGAGGCGGCCGCGCGCCCGGCTGTTCGGCAGTGGCCGGTCGGGGTCCTGGCGGGGGGCGGGCGGGCTGGGGACCAGCCAGCGCTGCATCGGTTCGATGAGGGTCGGGCCCGCGGACAGCGCCAGCGAGCTCCCGAGGAAGCCGCGCCGCGCCAGCATCAGGTCGCTGCGCGAGAACTCGCTGAGCAGGGCCACTGTCTGCGGGCCCGTCCAGGGCAGGTCGACGCCGGTCGCGGAGGGTGCCTGCCGCGCGGTGCGCAGACCGAGGTCCTCGACGGAGACCACACAGCCGAACCGCTCGGAGAACAGTTCGGACAGGATCCGCGGAATGGGTTCGCGGGGGTTCTCGCCGTCCAGCCAGCGGCGGACTCGCGAGGTGTCGGTGGAGATGTGGTTGGCGCCCAGCTGGCGGGCGCGGCGGTTGACCTGGCGGGCCAGTTCGCCCTTGGACCAGCCGCTGCGTACGAACCACGACGTGAGGAGTTCGTTGGGGCGCTTGTCCGCGCTCGCAGCGTTCGTCCCGCCACCGTCGTTGCCGCTCACTGGAACGCCCCCATCCCTGAGACCGCCCGGCGCCGTGCCGGGCCTTTGAGTGGGCCAACCCTTATCAGAATGCCGGTGGGCGCTGCCGTTCGTCCGCCGGTTCTCACCCTTCGAACGGGGTGTCGACTTGCCTCCGGCATACCCACACGTGCATGTGCCTTGCGGCTTCGTGCACCCAAAGTAGTCCTACGATCACGGGCTCAGCCATGTGGATCCCGGAAACGCCACCATTCGCCACCCCTTCGAATGAACTGACGATGGCCGATACGCGATTCACTTGACACAGACCGGCCGGGAGTGAGCGGAGCGAAGCACCCAGGGGCGCACATCGCCCGGCACACCACCCTGCACGCTCCAAGGCGCTGGTCATACGGGGGTGCCTCGGGAGGCATGAGTACAGGCATAAGTACAGAGCGTCACGTTCCGCGTCCGCTACGTAACCACCGGTGCGTCGGACCCGTTGGAGGGGGCATGGGCTTCACGATCGGCGGCATTCGCGAGATCCGCTCCGGCGCGCGCAGGCGCGGCCGTCCGTCCGAGTGCACGGCCGTCGCGGAGTGCACCGCGCTGTGGGGCTGGGAGGTGGTGCCCGGCGCCCGTGCCTCGGGCGGCGCGTGTTCCTGCGGTCGCCGCGACTGCCGTGCGCCGGGCGCGCACCCGCTGGACTTCGCGCCGCAGTTGCCGGCCGGCGCCACGCTGGACGAGGTGACCAAGGTCTGGGGTGGGTTTCCGGGGGCGTCGGCGATGCTGCCCGTGGGGCGCGCCTTCGACGTGATCGAGGTCGCCGAGCCGGCCGGCCGGCGGGCGCTGGCCCGGCTGGAGCGGATGGGGCTGCCGACGGGTCCGGTCGCGGTGACGCCCGAGGGGCGGGCCCAGTTCTTCGTCGCACCGGGTGCCGCGGCCGAGCTGCCCGCGCTGCTCTACCGCATGGGCTGGGACGATCCGGCCGCACTCGACCTGCGCGGTCTCGGGCCGGGTACGTTCGTCACCGCGCCGCCCTCCGACCGGGCCGGCCTCGGCCCGGTGCGCTGGCTGCGGGAGCCGGAGCTGGACACCGCGGCCCGGCCACCGGCGGCCCGGCTGCTGCTGGGCACGCTGGCGTACGTGGCGCACCGGTCGCGGGCCTGACGGGCGGTCGGCCCTTCCGAAGCCCCGAAGCGAAGCGCCCGCTCCCCGACTGCACCTCGGAGGGCGGGCGCTTCTCGCGGTCCCCGGCCGGCGGGACCGTCGCCGACGCGACCCTGCACGGCTTCTCGCGGCTGGTCGGCGTCACTCCCCGATAAGGGCGTCAACGAACGCCTCCGGCTCGAACGGCGCGAGGTCGTCCGCGCCCTCGCCGAGCCCGATCAACTTGACCGGGACGCCCAGCTCACGCTGGACCGCGACGACGATGCCGCCCTTGGCGGTACCGTCCAGCTTGGTCAGCACGATGCCGGTGATGTCCACGACCTCGGCGAAGACCCGGGCCTGGACGAGGCCGTTCTGGCCGGTGGTGGCGTCGAGGACGAGGAGCACCTCGTCGAGCGGGGCGTGCTTCTCGACGACGCGCTTGACCTTGCCGAGTTCGTCCATGAGGCCGGTCTTGGTGTGCAGACGGCCGGCGGTGTCGATGAGGACCACGTCGACCCCCATCTCCTTGCCCTCCTTCACCGCGTCGAAGGCGACGGAGGCGGGGTCACCGGCCTCCGGACCGCGCACGGTGTAGGCGCCCACCCGCTCGCCCCAGGTCTGCAGCTGGTCGGCGGCGGCGGCGCGGAAGGTGTCGGCGGCGCCGAGGACGACGGTGCGGCCGTCGGCGACGAGGACCCGGGCGAGCTTGCCGGTGGTGGTGGTCTTGCCGGTGCCGTTGACGCCGACGACCATCACGATGCCGGGCTTGCGGTCGGCGGGCTCGGTCTTCACGGTGCGGTCGACGTCGGTGCCGACCAGCTTGAGCAGTTCGTCGCGCAGCAGTCCGCGCAGTTCCTGGGGCGTGCGGGTGCCGAGCACCTTGACGCGCTCGCGCAGGCCCTCGACCAGCTCCTGGGTGGGCTGGACGCCGACGTCGGCGGTGAGCAGCGTGTCCTCGATCTCCTCCCAGGTGTCGTCGTCGAGGTGCTCGCGCGACAGGAGGGTGAGCAGGCCCTTGCCCAGGGCGTTCTGGGAGCGGGACAGCCGGGCGCGCAGGCGGACCAGTCGGCCGGCGGTGGGCTCCGGGATCTCGATCGCGGGCGCCTCGACGAGGTCGGCGGGTGGTTCCTCGACCTCGGTCGGCGCGGTGCCGCCCGGGAGGTCCACCTCCTCGATCGTGCGGCGCGGTTCGTCGCGCGGTGTCTCGGCCTCTTCGCCGACGTGCGGCTCGGCCGGGGGCGCGGTGATGTCGGGGGCGGCCGGGGGCGGCGGCGGCAGCGGCTTCCGGCGCCGTGTGCCGACGATGAGCCCGCCGATCACGCCGAGCACGACCACGGCGATGATGACAGCAAGGATGACGGTTTCCATAACGGGTCCAGTATCCATCCCCCACCCCGAGGGGCCCGTCGGACGCCACGGCCGGGCGGCGGGCGGCGAGGGCGGGGAGCGGCGGGCCCAGCCGACGAGTCCGGGCCCGGGCGAGCGGCCCGCACCGGGAAGGGCGGCCGCGCCGGCCACGTCGCCGGGGCGGGCGCGATGCCCGGCGAGCCGTTCACGGCACGGCCGGCCCGGGCTCCCGGGCCCAACGCCACCCCCTGGCCATCTGATGCCCCGTCAGTTAGTGTCCCCGGCGGACCGCACCGGAAGGGGACCCGCATGCCCGTCACCGTCGTCCGCTTCAACCTGGTCGCACCCGGGGCCGGCCCCGCCGAGCTGCGGGAGAGGTACCGCGCCGCGCTGGAGATGGCCGCCTACGCCGACGAGCGCGGGGTCGGCACCGTGCAGACCGAGGAGCACCACGGGGTGGCGGACGGCTGGCTCCCCTCCCCGTTCGTCTTCGCGGGCGCGGTGCTGGGGGCGACACGGCGGCTGTCGGTCACGGTGTCGGCGGCGATCGGACCGCTGCACGATCCGCTGCGGCTGGCGGAGGACATCGCCGTGCTGGACCTGCTGAGCGGCGGGCGGCTGGTGACGGTGGCGGGGATCGGGTACCGGCCGCAGGAGTACGCGCGGGCCGGGGTGGACTGGCGGCGGCGCGGGCGACTGCAGGACGAGCTGCTGGAGACCTTGCTGGCGGCGTGGACCGGCGAGGAGTTCACCCACCGGGGCCGTACGGTACGGGTCACCCCGCGGCCGTACACCCGTCCGCACCCCTTGTTGCTGGTCGGCGGCTCGTCGCGGGCGGCGGCGCGGCGGGCGGCGCGGCTGGGGCTGCCGTTCTTCCCGAGCGCGCATCTGCCGGAGCTGGCGGCGTACTACGAGGAGCGGCTGGCGGAGTACGGCACCAAGGGCTGGTCGATGATGCCGGCGCCCAGGACACCGCTGCTGCACCTGTCGGAGGACCCGGAGCGCGCGTGGGCGCGGTACGGGCGGCACTTCCTGTACGAGGCGCGGACGTACGCCTCCTGGCAGTCCGGTGGGGTCCGGTCGGCGGTGACGTCGGCCGCGACGACGGTCGAGGAGCTGCGGCGGGAGGGCGTGTACCGGATCGTCACGCCGGACGAGTGCGTGGCCGAGGGGCTGGAGACCTGTGTGCTGCATCCGCTGGCGGGCGGGATGCCACCGGAGGAGGGGTGGCGCGGGCTGCGACTGCTGTGCGAGGGCGTACTGCCCCGGCTCTCGGTCTGACGGGCCGGGGCAGTACGCCTCACGGGTGTCGAGGAGCGGGCAGCGGGGACTGGGCCCGGATCCTCGAGTTCACGGGGGTGGTCAGCCCATCTCCTCCAGCGTCTTGCCCTTGGTCTCCTTGACGAACTTCAGGACGAACGGCACGGAGAGCGCCGCGCAGACCGTGTAGATCACGTAGGTCGTGGAGAGGTTCCAGTCGGCCAGTGAGGGGAAGCTCGCGGTGATGGCCCAGTTGGCGATCCACTGCGCGGCGGCGGCCACGCCCAGGGCGGCGGCGCGGATCCGGTTCGGGAACATCTCGCCGAGCATGACCCAGACGACCACGCCCCAGGACAGGGCGAAGAAGAGGACGAAGACGTGGGCCGCGATCAGGGCGGTCCACCCCTGGGCGGCCGGGAGCTTGCCGTCGACCAGGTCGAAGGAGAAGGCCCATGCCTCCAGGGCGAGGCCGGCCACCATGCCGACCGAGCCGATGATGGCGAGCGGGCGGCGGCCGACGCGGTCCACGAAGATCATCGCGACGACGGTGCCGACGATGTTGATGATCGACGTGGTGAAGGAGTAGAAGAACGAGTCCGTCGGGTCGACGCCGACCGACTGCCACAGCGTCGAGGAGTAGTAGAACGCGACGTTGATGCCGACGAACTGCTGGAAGACCGACAGGCCGATACCGACCCAGACGACCGGCTTGAAGAAGAAGGTGCCGCCGAGCAGGTCCTTGAAGGTGGACCTGTGCTCGCTCTTCATCGCGTGCTCGATCTCGGCGACGCGCGCGTCGAGGTCGATGTCCTCGCCCTCGACCTCGGCGAGGATCTCGCGTGCGCGCTCGCGCCGGCCGACGGAGAGAAGGAAGCGGGGGGACTCGGGGATGGCGAAGGAGAGCAGGCCGTAGAGGACGGCCGGGATCACCATGACGCCGAGCATGACCTGCCAGGCCTCCAGGCCCATCAGGGTGCCGCGCTGGTCGCCGCCGGCGGCGTTGAGCAGGCCCCAGTTGACCAGCTGCGAGATGGCGATGCCCACGACGATGGCAGCCTGCTGGAAGGAGCCGAGGCGGCCCCGGTAGGCGGGCGGGGCGACCTCGGCGATGTAGGCCGGGCCGATGACGGAGGCCATACCGATGGCGAAGCCGCCGACGACGCGCCACAGGGCGAGATCCCACAGGGCGAACGGGAGCGCGGAGCCGACGGCGCTGACCGCGAACAGCACGGCGGCGATCTGCATCACGCGGATCCGGCCGATACGGTCGGCGATCCGGCCGGCGGTCGCGGCGCCGATGGCGCAGCCGATCAGGGCGATGGCGATGACCTGGGCCAGCGCGGCGGAACCGATGTCGTAGCGGCCCCGGATCGCCTCGACGGCGCCGTTGATCACGGCGCTGTCGTAACCGAAGAGGAAGCCGCCCATCGCGGCCGCCGCCGCGATGAAGATGACGTGCCCGAGGTGATCGGGCGGAGCCACCCTGGCTGCTGTCCTGGCTGACTGCGCTGTGCTGGTCACGTGAACTCCTCGGGCCACCGGCAACGCCGCCGGCGCGTGGGGGTGAGTCCCCCCAGTGGGGCACGGCATACCGCCGACCACCAACTGAAGGTAAATACAACGCGGCCGAGCCTATGTCTTCAAGTTCCGAAATCAAGTGCTCAGAGATGTGACGTAAATGGCATCACAGCTGGCGTTTGAGTTCAAAACTTGAACGAACGAGGGAAGGGGAAGGGGAAGGCGTGAGGATCAGCGCAGGCGCTGACTGATCACCTTCGACACGCCGTCACCCTGCATGGACACGCCGTACAGCGCGTCGGCGACCTCCATGGTCCGCTTCTGGTGGGTGATGACGATCAGCTGCGAGGACTCCTGCAGCTCCTCCATGATGCGGATCAGCCGCTGCAGGTTGGTGTCGTCGAGGGCGGCCTCGACCTCGTCCATGACGTAGAACGGGCTGGGGCGGGCCTTGAAGATCGACACCAGCAGGGCCACGGCCGTCAGCGACCGCTCGCCGCCCGAGAGCAGGCTGAGCCGCTTGACCTTCTTGCCCGGCGGCCGCGCCTCGACGTCCACTCCGGTGGTGAGCATGTGGTCCGGGTCGGTCAGGACCAGCCGCCCCTCGCCCCCGGGGAAGAGCCGACTGAACACGCCCTCGAACTCACGGGCGGTGTCCCGGTAGGCCTCGGTGAAGACCTGCTCGACCCGTTCGTCGACCTCCTTCACCACCTGCAGCAGGTCGGCGCGGGTCTTCTTCAGGTCCTCCAGCTGCTCGCTGAGGAACTGATGGCGCTCCTCCAAGGCCGCGAACTCCTCAAGAGCGAGCGGATTCACCTTTCCGAGCTGCTGGTACGCCCGTTCGGCCGACCGCAGCCGCTTCTCCTGCTCGGTCCGGACGAACGGCCTCGGCCGGTTGCGCGGGTGCTCCGGATCCTCGGGGAGCTGTTCCCCCTCGGCCGGCAGGGAGGGCGGCACCAGCTGGTGCGGGCCGTACTCGGAGACGAGCCCGGCGGGCTCCACGCCCAGTTCCTCCAGCGCCTTCGTCTCCAGCTGCTCGATCCGCAGCCGCTTCTCGGCGCCGAGCACCTCACCGCGGTGCACGGAGTCGGTGAGCTTGTCGAGCTCCGCCTTCAGGTCGCGCCCCGCGGTGCGGGCGGCGGCCAGTTCCCGCTCGTGGCGTGCCTTGGCCGCCTCGGCGGCGCCCCGCTCCCGGTCGGCACGCTCCAGTGACACCTCGACGTGTGCCAGCAGCTGCCGGGAGCCGGAGGCCACGGCCTCGGCCACCGAGGCCTCGTGGCGCAGCCGGGCCCGCCGCTGCTCGGCACGCGCGCGTGCCTCGCGTTCCGCGCGCGCGGCCCGGTCGAGCGAGTCGGCGCGGCCGGCGAGCCCCTTGACCCGTTCCTCGTGGGTACGGACCTGCAGGCGCGCCTCCATCTCGGTCTGCCGGGCGTTGGCGCCGTCGGCGGCGAGCCGGTCCCGCGCCGAGGTGTCGGGCTCTTCCGCGCCCTCGCCCGCCGGGGCGCTCTCCTCGGCGACGGCCAGCCGTTCGGCGAGTTCCTCGACCTCTTCGAGAGCCCGGTCGAGCGCTTCCTGTGCCCGTGCGGCGGCCGCGACGGACCGCTCGGCCTCGCCGGCCGCACCGCGCGCCTGTCCGGCGAGCCGCCCGAGCCGCTGCGCGACCGCCGACTTCTCCCGGTCGGCGGCCCGGCGCCGCTCCGTCAACTCCTCCACGAGCGCGGCGGCCTCGGCGCGCCGCTCCCCCTCCGCGCGCTGCGCCTCGCTCAGCTCCTCGCACCGTACGGCCAGCTCGGCCAGCTCGGCGGCGGCCTCGTCGACGGACGCCTGCACCTCCAGCAGGCTGGGCGCCCCGGCCGACCCGCCGTGGGCGACATGCGCACCCAGCAGATCGCCGTCCGCGGTGACCGCCGTCAGCGACGGCTCCGCGTAGACCACCTCCTCGGCCTCCTCCAGCGTCCCGACCACGACGACATCCCGCAGCAGCCGCCGCACGGCGGGCATGAGCTCTGCAGGGCCCCGGACCAGGCCGGCGGCGAACGTACGAGGACTGCCTGAGGCGGGGCCCGCGGAGGAGGCCCCGGTGGGCGGGCGGTCGGCCGGGCCGACAGTGGGAGTGGCTACCGGCCCCGGCGACTCGGCGGCGGCCGAACCGGTGGTGGAGGCGGCCGGCGACCCCGGCGGCTCGATGGCGCGCGAGCCGGCGGCGGACGCGGCCGACGCCCTCGGCGACTCGGCGCCGGTCGAGCCGGCGATGGCGGTGCCCGACGACCCCGGCGACTCGATGCCGGCCGAGCCGACGGCGGACGCGGCGGCCCGCCCCGGTGGTCGGGCACCGGGCGGCCCGGCGGTGGCGGGGGCCGATCCGTCTCGGTCGGGGGCCGATCCGTCTCGCGAGAGGTTCGTCGACCCGGTGGCGAGGGCCGAGTGGTGCCGGGCGGCGACGGCCGAGTCATGCGGGGCGGCGGCGGTCGGCTCCGGTGGCTCGGCCGGAACGCGTTCGCCGGCGCCCCTCGCCGACTCGCGTTCCGCGGTCGCCGGGCTCTGCCCCGGCTCCTCCGGCGCGCCCGCCAGGAGGAGGGTCGCCCGGCCCGCGTCCTGTTTGCGCAGGAGGCGGAGGGCCTCGGCGGCACCGGCGGGTGTGGCGACTGCGACGGCGTCGGCGGCGGCGCCGAAGGCGGCGGCGAGGGGGACCTCGTATCCCGGGGTCACCGTGAGCAGTTCGGCCGCCGGACCCAGCAGGCCGGTCAGCCGGTCCCGCGCCGCGAGCAGCGCGCCCGTTCCGTCCTTGCGGCGCAGCCCCAGCGCAAGGGTGTCGTGGCGGGCCTGGGTGGCGGCACGCCGGCGCTCCGCCGCGCCGGCCGCCTCGCGGGCGGCGGTGAGGGCGGCCTCGGCCTCGCTGAGCCGCCGCTTGGCCGCGTCGTGCCGTTCGGCGAGGTCCGCGTCGTCGGCGTCGAGGCCGTCGACCTCGGCCTTGAGCGCCTCGTACTCCTCCTGCGCGGCGACGGCACGTTCCTGCGCCTCGTCGCGCGCCGCGGCGAGCCGGTCGATCTCGGCCTGCGCGGAGGCCGCGCGCGAGCGGGCCGCGTTCACCTGCCCGCTGAGCCGGGCCAGTCCCTCGCGCCGGTCGGCGATGGCGCGCGCGACATCCCTCAACCGCCTTTCCTCCGCGGCGAGTTCGCGCTCCAGTTCGGCGCGGTGGGCCACGGTGTCGTCGAGGGCGCGCCGGGCCGCCTCCAGGGCGGCCTCCAGTTCTGCCTCCTGCTCGCGGACGCGGGCGGCCTCGCGTTCCAGGTCCTCGGGGTCGCGCCCGCGCCGCTCGTCGGGCGGCGCGGAGGTGGCACTCTTCACGCGCGCGTCGGCGAGCGAGATGGTGCCCCGGACGCGTTCGGCGAGCTGGGAGAGCTCGTACCAGGTCTGCTGGGCGCGCTGGAGGCGCGGGGTGAGCCGGCGGACCTGGTCCTCCAGCAGGGCCTCCCGACGCAGGGCCTTGCGCAGCTCCTCCTCGGCGGCCTCCTTGCGCTCCTTGAGCGCGGCCTCGTCGGCGATCTCGGCCCGCAGCGCCTCCCGCAGGCGTACGAGATCGTCGGCGAGCAGGCGCAGCCGGGCGTCGCGCAGGTCGGCCTGGATCACGGCGGCCCGGCGCGCCACGGCGGCCTGGCGGCCGAGCGGCTTGAGCTGCCGGCGCAGTTCGTCGGTCAGGTCCTGCACGCGCGCGAGGTTGGCCTGCATCGCGTCGAGCTTGCGGAGTGCCTTCTCCTTGCGCTTGCGGTGCTTGAGCACACCGGCGGCCTCCTCGATGAAGGCGCGGCGGCCCATCGGGTCCGCGTGCAGGACGGAGTCGAGCTGCCCCTGGCCGACGATGACGTGCATCTCGCGGCCGATGCCGGAGTCGCTGAGCAGTTCCTGGATGTCGAGCAGCCGGCAGGTCTCACCGTTGATCTGGTACTCGCTGCCGCCGTTGCGGAACATGATCCGCGTGATGGTGACCTCGGCGTACTCGATGGGCAGCGCGCCGTCGGAGTTGTCGATGGTCAGGGACACCTCGGCGCGGCCCAGCGGCGGGCGGCCGGTGGTGCCGGCGAAGATGACGTCCTCCATCTTCCCGCCGCGCAGCGACTTGGCGCCCTGCTCGCCCATGACCCAGCTGAGCGCGTCCACGACGTTGGACTTGCCCGAACCGTTCGGGCCGACGACGCAGGTGATACCCGGCTCGAACCGGAGGGTGGTGGCCGAGGCGAACGACTTGAAGCCGCGGAGGGTCAGGGCCTTGAGGTGCACGCCGTCGGACTTTACCTCCCGGGGTCGTCTCACGGCGTGAACCGGTAGTTTCACCCTTGAACGTCCAGGGCACACCACTCGTTAAAGAGACTGAAAGGTGCGCGGGGCAACGAGGCGGGTCGCCGGTCAGGGCACCGGGGGAGGCGGGCAAGAAAGAAGGGACGCCGAAGCGTCCCTTGCAACTCTGACGGCCAAGCGGTTCGACGCGGTTGATACGGACAGACACAGCCGCTGCGAGCGCTGTGGGGAGCGGTGCAGCGATCAGGTGAGCGCAGGCTCCGCCTGGTGTGCGTCGATGCTCTCCATGATCCTGTCGTGAGAAGCGGCAGCCTGAAGGGCGTCCTTCTCGGCCTGGATCCTTACGAGTTCGGATTCCAGGTCCTGGACGCGCTGCTGGAGCCGTCGCATCTCGGCGAGGAGTCGCGGGTCGGAGCCGCCGACGTAACCGAGAAGCGCCTTTGCCATGATGGATGGTCCTCCACAATGAGTGACCGACCGATGCGGTGTGGGTCGTGAGGGATTCGCACCCGCGGTGCTTGGCAGGATCTTGTTCGTGCTGCCGTTCATCCATGCCAAACAGCTGGGTGCGCGGGGTACTTTCAGCGTCTCACCAAAAAGTTTGACGGTCAACACGATCACGCCCCGTATTGGCGGGCAACCCTGCTGCGCGCGGCCTGACACGGCACGCTGCGACTCCTGCGGGACCCCCGGGGCGTGGCGATCATCCTTGCGTGCGGAGCGCGCCACCGCAAGCTCTTCTCGGCAACCACCTGCTCCTTTCTCCCGGCCTGGTTGCCCTTGGCATAGTCCGCACCCTTCCGGGCCGACCGGGACGGCGGCGGGCTCAGCGGATCGCGAAACCCTCGTAGCCGCCGCGAGGTGTGTCCCAGATCTCTGTGACACCCTCCACGCGGCCGGGCGTGTCGTCACTCTGAAGCCACTCCAGGAGACCCTCGCAGCCGGTTCGCGGACCCTCGGCGACCACTTGGACGCGCCCGTCGGCCAAATTGAGAGCAAAACCACTCAGGCCGCCGATCTCAAGCGCTTTCGCCCGCGTGAACCAGCGGAAACCCACACCTTGGACATGTCCGCGCACCCAGGCGACCAGCCGTGCATCCTCGCTCATGGCTGCAACCTAACCGGCCGATGTCCCTCGGGACACTTCCTCCCCTCGTGCCATGCGGTACCGTCCCCACCCAATGCATCTCATATGAAACTCACTCCTTCGAGTGAGTCGCGTTGACCGTGGGGGACGCGTCGACCACCAGGACGAGGACGAGGAAGGCCAGGACATGGGACGCCACCGACGCTCCGACGCCGGCCGCGCCGCCACGGACCGTGCCACGGGCGCCGGCCGGCCGGACGGCCCGTTCATACCGACCCCCGCGGCCGGCGAGCCGTACGGAGGCGAGCACACCGCGAGGGGCGTCGCACCGTATCCGCACCAGCAGGCGTACGCCGACGCCAACGCCCGGAGCGAGCAGTACCTCTTCTCGACCGAGGGCTCGACCGAGGACTCCCCCGCCGCCCCCGCCGGGAACGCCTTCTTCCCGGACGACGGCCGGGACACCGCACGGACGGCCGTGCTCCCCGTCGTCGACGGCGACGGCCGCCCGGCGGGCGGGCACCGGCGCCGCAGGAAGACGGCGACCCCCGTCAGGACGGGCCTGCTCGGCGTCTCCGCCGCGGTCGCCCTGGGTACGGTGGCCGTCGCCACCGGTGTGGTGCCCGGCCTGGACAACTACCGGCTCGGCGGCAGTACCAGCACCGGCGAGGAGGTCAGGGCCGGGGACGCGCCGTCGAACTCGGCCTCGGAACAGGGCGGCACCTCCGGCTCCGTCGAACGCCCCACGACGACGCGGACCGCCGGCCCGGGCACCGGCCGTTCGGCCTCTCCGTCGGCCTCGCCCTCACCGTCGGCGTCGGCGTCGGCCTCGGCGACCCCGAGCGGGACCGTCTCGGTGAAGCCGTCGCTGACCCCGACGAAGCCCCCGGCACCGAAGCCGACCCCGACGCCGACGCCTTCCCGGACGGCCACCAAGGCTCCGCAGACGCAGCCCGGCACGGCTTTCGCCGTCTCGGCGGAGGACCAGGCGGCGGCCGAAGTGCTGCGGCTCGTGAACGAGGAGCGGGCCAAGGTCGGCTGCAGCGCGGTCTCCGCGAACAGCGCCCTCGCCCAGCTGGCCCAGGCCTTCAGCGAGGACATGGCCGCGCGCGGCTTCTTCGACCACACCGACCCCGACGGCAACACGCCCTGGGACCGCGCCGAGAAGGCCGGCGTCTCGGGCATGGGCGGCGAGAACATCGCCCGCGGCCAGGCGGACGCCGCCGCGGTCATGGAGGCCTGGATGAACAGCCCCGGCCACCGCGCCAACATCCTGAACTGCGACTTCAAGACCCTCGGCGTCGGCGTCCACTTCGGCTCGGGCGGGCCGTGGTGGACCCAGGACTTCGGCTACTGAGGACTTCGAGCTCCGAAGTCCTCGATCGCCGAGGTCACCGGGACCGCCGTCCGGCGGCCCGCCGGGTGGTCAGGCCGCCGTCGCCGCCCGGCCGAGGATGAGGACCTTCGCCGTCTCGGTGACCCGGCGGCCCAGGTGTTCGGCAGTGGCGGCGTCGGCCTTGTGGACGGCCTCCGGGCCCTCGTCGGCGTTGGTCTGAGCCGCGGCGCCGGAGAAGAAGCCGAGGCGGTTGAGGTCGTTCTCGGAGGCCGTGCTGCTGTTCCAGCCGGGCAGCAGCCCCAGGTTGACCCAGTGCATGCCGAGCTGCGCGGCGAGCGTCTGGAAGAACTGCAGGGTGTGCAGCTTGTCGCCGCTCTTGGAGGCGGAGTTGGTGAAGCCGGCGGCGAGCTTGTCCTTCCACGCCTGGGTGGCCCAGCGCTTGGAGGTGGCCTCGGCGAAGACGTGGAAGGCGCCGGACGCGGTGCCCATGTAGGTGGGCGAGCCGAAGACGATCGCGTCGGCGCGGTCCAGCAGCTCCCACTGCTCCTCGGTGATCTCGTCGACCTTGATCATGTGCACCTCGGCACCGGCGTCCCGGGCTCCGGCGAGGACGGCCTCGGCGAGGACGGCGGTGTGGCCGAAGCCGGAGTGGTGGGCGATGGCGACGACAGGGGTGTTCACGGTGGGTACTCCTCGGGCGGCAGCGAAGTGAACGGGGAAACGGCAGCCGGAACGAGCGGGGCGCGGCGGGGCCGCGACTCATCGGCACGAGCAAAAGGAAAGCACTAACTTTTGGTTAGTGCAACCCGAAAGTTAGCGCTGCCGTCGAGTACGCTGACGTCATGACCACCTCGCGGGAACGCACACCGGAGCGGGAAGGCTCGCCCGAGCAGGAGCGCACGCCGGAGCAGGAACTGCCGTACAACGTGTTCGCCAAGGCCTGCCCGTCGCGCGGCACGCTGGAGCACGTCACCGGCCGCTGGGGCGGGCTGACGCTCGGCGCGCTGCATGAGGGGGCGCTGCGCTTCAACGAGCTGCGGCGCCGCGTCGACGGCGTGAGCGAGAAGATGCTCTCCCAGACGCTGCAGGCCCTGGAGCGCGACGGCCTGGTGCACCGCGAGGCCCAGCCGACCAACCCGCCGCGCGTCGACTACGAACTGACGCCGCTGGGCCGGGAGGTCACCGAGCGGCTGCTGGGTCTGATCCACCTGGTGGAGGGCCGCATGGACGACGTCCTCGCCGCCCGGGAGCGCTACGACGCCACGCGCGGCGCCCGCTGACACTTCGGGCAGAAGTGGCTCGACCGGTTCATCCAGGCCCGGCGGCGCATCGGCGTACCGCAGCGCCGGCACGGCAGACCCTCGCGTCCGTAGGCGTCCAGTGACCGGTCGAAGTAGCCGGACTCGCCGTTGACGTTGACGTACAGGCTGTCGAAGCTGGTGCCGCCGACGGACAGGGCGTCGTTCATCACGTCCCTGACGTGGCCGAGCAGTTCCGCGGTGCGCGCGCGGGTGAGGGTCGCGGTGGGGCGCTCGTAGTGCAGGCGGGAGCGCCACAGCGCCTCGTCCGCGTAGATGTTGCCGACGCCGCTGATGAGTGACTGGTCCAGCAGGGCCCGCTTGATCGTCGTACGCCTGCGGCGCAGCGCCCGGTGGAACGCCTCGTCGTCGAAGAGCGGGTCGAGGGGGTCGCGCGCGATGTGCGCGATGACGTCGGGCAGCCCGTCGGGCGTGGTGTCGTGCAGGGACAGTCCGCCGAAGGTGCGCTGGTCGACGAAGCGCAGCTCGGTGCCCTGCAGGTCCGCGAACCGCACCCGGATCCGCAGGTGCTTCTCGGCGGGCGCCTCCCGCGGTTGCACCAGCAGTTGTCCGCTCATCCCGAGGTGGGCCAGGACCGCCTGGTCGGTGTCCTCCAGCGGCAGCCACAGGTACTTGCCGCGCCGGCCGGGCGTGCCGATGCGGTGTCCCCGGAGTCGGTGGGCGAAGTCGTCGGCGCCGGCCAGGTGACGGCGTACGGCGCGCGGGTGCAGCACCTCGGCGTCGGCGACGGTCCGGTGGGCGACCCACCGCTCCAGACCGCGCCGCACGACCTCGACCTCAGGCAATTCGGGCATGGCTCCCCCGGGACGACCGGTGTACGAGCCGAGCGCCCGCCCCGGGCAGGGGGCGGGCGCTCGGGATGCTGCTGTGGGTGTCAGGCGGAGGCGGGGGCCTCGTCGGCGCCCTCGGGAGACGGGACCGCCTCGGCGACCGCCTCGGCCGCCTGCTTGGCGCGTTCGTCCGCGGCCGCGCGGATGGACCGCCAGGCCGACTCGGCGGCCTGCTGCTCCGCCTCCTTCTTGCTGCGGCCGGTGCCGGTGCCGTACGAGACGCCTCCGACGCGGGCGGCAGCAGTGAAGGTCTTCTCGTGGTCCGGGCCGGTCTCCGTGACCAGGTACTCGGGGACGCCGAGCCCTTCGGTCGCGGTGAGTTCCTGGAGGCTGGTCTTCCAGTCCAGGCCGGCACCGAGGTTCGAGGACTTCTCGATCAACGGGTCGAACAGGCGGTGCACCAGTTCGGAGGCCGCGTCGAGACCCCGGTCGAGATAGACCGCGCCGATCACCGCTTCCAGGGTGTCGGCGAGGATGGATGCCTTGTCCCGGCCGCCCGTGCCCTCTTCACCGCGGCCGAGCCGGATGAAGGAACCCAGGTCGAGACCACGACCGACCTCCGCGAGCGCACGTGAGTTGACCACCGCGGCCCGCAGCTTGGCCAGCTGGCCCTCGGGCAGGTCGGGGTGGGTTCGGTACAGCGTGTCGGTGACGACGAGGCCGAGGACGGAGTCACCGAGGAACTCCAGCCGCTCGTTCGTCGGCAGACCGCCGTTCTCGTACGCGTAGGAACGGTGGGTCAGGGCTCGCACCAGAAGGGCGGACTCGACCTGGTAGCCGAGCCGCCCTTCCAGAACTGTGTGGGACGAGGCCTGCGGACCACCCCCGCGTTGGCGGGGACTACCCTTCGCGTCAGACACAGTGCCTCTCACCAGCCGCTCAGACCTCGAGGACCTGGCGCTTGTTGTAGGTGCCGCAAGACGGGCACGCGATGTGCTGCTGCTTGGGCTCGTGGCAGCGCTCGCACGCAACCAGGGTGGGGACCGCAGCCTTCCACTGCGACCGGCGGTGGCGCGTGTTGCTGCGCGACATCTTCCGCTTCGGAACAGCCACGGCTACTTCTCCTGCTTCTCGTCGACACCGGCTTCGGCGTCGCTCAACTCGTCCTTCTCGCCGTCCTTGAGTGAACCGGCGAGTCCCTGCAATGCCGCCCAACGGATGTCGGCGGCGTCATGGTGGTGGTCCGGGTCGTCCGCGAGCCGCTCTCCGCACTCGGAGCACAGTCCCGGGCAGTCTTCCTGGCACACCGGCTGCATCGGCAGTGCGAGCACCACCGCATCGCGCAGCAGAGGTTCGAGGTCGAAAAGTCCGTCCTCAAGGAAGAGCCTGTCCTCGTCGTCCTCGGCGTCGTCGCCCGGTTCCGCGTGGTGGACGCGGCCCCGGTCGTCGGCGTCAGGGTACGAGAACATCTCCTGGAAGTCCGCTTCCACGTCGAGCTGAAGCGGCTCCAGACACCTTACGCACTCCCCCTCGGCGCGTGCACGGGCGGTGCCTGTGACGAGCACCCCTTCCATGACCGACTCCAGGCGGAGTTCGAGCTCCACCGGGGCGCCTTCCGGCACCCCGACGACGTCCTGGATCCCGAGATCCTTGGGGGCGTCGACCGTGCGGGTCAGGCGCTGCAGCGCACCAGGACGCCGCCCCAGCTCGTGTGTGTCGAACACGAGGGGGTTGCGGTGGTCGAGGTGGGCGTTCAGAGCCATTCCTGCTTTCGGTTTCCGAGCTCGGGGACGCGCTGCCCGGTGTCCTGGGGCAGCGCTGATCGCGGTCATACACGCGACCGAAGAGCCAGGATACTGGAGCTTTCGCTCACAGCCCAATCCGGCCCCTGGGCCCCGAAGCCGTGGTCAGAGCCCGCGTTCCTGCTCGTACGCGCGCAGCTGCTCGGCGCTGATCATGCTGGTGTCGAAGAGGCTGGTCTCGTCGAGCGCGTTGGACTGGGCCGGGACGTGGGGCTGCTGCGGGTAGCCCTGCTGCGCCTGGCCGGGGTCGTAGCCGCCCTGCTGGGTGTCGTAGCCGCCCTGCTGGGTGTCGTAGCCCTGGTAGGCGCCCCCCGTCCGGGAGTAGCCGGTGGCGGCGTACGGGTCGGCCTGCTGGTACCCGTAGGCGTCCTGCTGGTAGGCGTACGCGTCCTGGCCCGCGCCGTAGGGGTCGGGCTGCTGCGGGACGGGGTCGCCGCCCGCCGGGGCGTAGCCGGGGGCGGGAGAGTACGCGGGCTGCGGCTCGTAGCCGGGCTGCTGGGGCTGTTGATGAGGCTGCTCGGCCGGGGCGTCCTGCTCGGCGAGGGCGGCCAGGTCTGCGAGGTAGTCGGCGTCGGAGGAGTGCTGGAAGGTCGTGGTGTCGTCGGCGAGGGCACCGAGGTCGTCGGTGGCGATCCGGCCGTGCAGCTTCTGCCGGCCGCGGCCGACCGCCTCCAGGGTCTTGGCCAGCACCGCCTCGAAGGCGCCCAGCTTGGCGTCGACGTAGCTGTCGGCGTCGCGGCGCAGGGTCTCCGGGTCGTGGCTGCGCTCGGGGGCGTCGTCCTCCGCGGGGTCCACGTACCCCTGCTCGTCCGGGGCCGGGCCGGTGCCCAGCAGTTTCTCGCGGCCGCGGCCGACCGAGCCGAGGGTCTTGGTGAGGACCACCTCGAAGTTGGCCAGCTTGGAGTCGACGTACTCGTCGGCCTCCGCGCGGATGTCCTCGGCCTCCTTGCGGGCCTCGGCGAGGATGCGGTCCGCCTCCGCCTGGGAGCGGCGGGCGATCTCGGTGTCGGAGATCAGGGAGCCGCGCTCGGCGTGCGCGCCGGCGATGATCTGCTCGGCCTCGTGGCGGGCCTGCTGGACCATCTGCTCGCGGTCGCCGATCAGCTCCCGGGCCTGGGCGAGGGAGTCGGGGAGGGCCGCCCGCACCTCCTCCAGCTTCGAGAGCAGTTCGGCGCGGTTGACCACGCACGAGGCCGACATCGGCATCGACCGGGCACTGGAGATCGCGGAGACGATCTCGTCGAGCTTGTTCTGCACGTCCACCGTGTGTCGCCACTCTCTACAGCTGTGTTGGAGACGGTCGGGACGACTGTAGCCCCATCAGTCCGCGTTCAGGCGAGCGTTCAGGGCCTCCAGCACGGCCGGCGGGACGAGGTGGGAGACGTCGCCGCCCCAGGTCGCCACCTCCTTGACGAGGGAGGAGGACAGGAAGCTGTAGGTGGGGTTGGTGGGGACGAACAGGGTCTCCACACCGGACAGGCCGTTGTTCATCTGGGCCATCTGCAGCTCGTAGTCGAAGTCGCTGACGGCGCGCAGGCCCTTGACGATGGCCGGGATGTCGCGCTCCTTGCAGAAGTCGACGAGGAGGCCGTGGAAGGCCTCCACCCGCACATTGCCGTAGTCGGCGGTGACCCGGCGGATCAGGTCGATCCGCTCGTCGATCTCGAACAGGCCCTTCTTGGACTTGTTGATCATCACCGCGACGTACACCTCGTCGTAGAGGCGGGAGGCGCGGGAGATGATGTCGAGGTGTCCGTTGGTGATCGGGTCGAACGACCCGGGGCAGACGGCGCGGCGCACTTGTGATCCCTCGCTCTCCGGTCCGGTCATCGTGCGTCTTCGCACGTAGAGGCGGCGCGACCGTACCAAAACGTTCCCTCGCCGTAGCGACGGGAGCGAAGCGGTTCGAAACCGTCCGGCCAGGCGAATTCGCCGCCTCTGGTGCTGCGCTCCACGGTGACGAGCGCTTGCTTATCGAGCCAGCCCTCCGAGCGGAGTGTGAGCAGGATCTCCCGAAGATCGTCGTCTGTGACCGCATATGGGGGGTCCAGGAAGACGAGGTCGTAGGGGTGCGGGGGCGGCGTCCTGATGATCTGTTCCGCCTTGCCGTGGCGCACCTCGGCGCCGGGCAGGCCGAGGCCGCGCACGTTGTCCCGGATGACGCGGGCCGCTCTGGCGTCGGCCTCGACCAGGAGGGTGTGGCCCGCGCCCCGGGAGAGGGCTTCCAGGCCTACGGCACCCGAGCCGGCGTAGAGGTCCAGGACGCGGTCGCCGTCCAGCGGGCCGCCCAGGAGCGACTGCCACGTGGAGAAGAGACCTTCGCGGGCCCGGTCGGAGGTGGGGCGGGTTCCGGTCCCGGGCGGGACGGCCAGGCGACGTCCACCGGCTGCTCCGGCGATCACGCGGGTCATCTGCGGTCCTTGGTCGTGGGTGGTTACGGACTAAGTGTGGCAGCCCCCGTCACGCCTTCTCCTTCACCTCTTCTCCCAGCGCAGCCCGCTTCGTCCCTTCAGCCCTTGGTTCCCTTTCAGCCCTTCGTTGCCTTCAGTGCTTCGTTCCCTTCAGCCCTTCGGCTCTTCGCCCCTCACCCCTTCTCCAGGTACTGCTCCCTCTCCTCGTCCAGGAGGGCGTCCAGGGCCGTCCTCAGTCCGGGGAGGGAGGTCAGCTCCGGATCCGAGGCCACCACCGCCGTCGCCTCCTCCCGCGCCTGCGCGATGATCTCCTCGTCGTCGATCACGGTGAGGACCCGCAGGGAGGAACGGGCGCCGGACTGGGCCTGGCCGAGGACGTCCCCCTCACGGCGCTGTTCCAGGTCGATGCGGGAGAGTTCGAAGCCGTCGAGGGTGGCGGCCACGGCGTCCAGGCGCCGGCGGGCGGCACTGGCCTCGGGCATCTCGGTGACCAGGAGGCAGAGGCCGGGAGCGGAGCCGCGGCCCACGCGGCCGCGCAGCTGGTGCAGCTGGGAGACGCCGAAGCGATCGCCGTCCATGATCACCATGACGGTGGCGTTGGGCACGTTGACGCCGACCTCGATGACGGTGGTGGCGACCAGGACGTCGGTGTCGCCGGCGGCGAAGCGGCGCATGACGGCGTCCTTGTCGTCGGGGGCCATACGGCCGTGCAGCACCTCGACGCGAAGCCCCCGCAGCGGGCCGGCGGCCAGCTGGGCGGCGACGTCCAGCACGGCGAGCGGGGGACGCTTCTCGGCCTCGTCCTCGGCGGACTTGCGGCCCTTCCCGGCGGCGTCCTCCTCGTCGCCGATGCGCGGGCAGACCACGTACGCCTGATGTCCCTTCGACACCTCCTCGCGCACCCGCTCCCAGGCGCGGGTCAGGAAGTGCGGTTTGTCGGCGGCCGGGACGACATGGCTGGCGATGGGTGAGCGGCCGGCCGGGAGCTGGTCGAGGACCGAGGTCTCCAGGTCGCCGAAGACGGTCATGGCTACGGTGCGCGGGATGGGCGTGGCGGTCATGACCAGCAGGTGTGGGGAACGCTTCTCCCCGTCGGGGGAGTGTGCCTTGCCGCGCAGTGCGTCGCGCTGTTCCACACCGAAGCGGTGCTGTTCGTCGACGACGACCAGGCCCAGGTCGTGGAAGCGCACCTTGTCCTCGATCAGCGCGTGGGTGCCGATCACGATGCCGGCCTCGCCGGTCACCAGGTCGAGCAGGGCCTGCCGACGGGCGGCGGCCCCCATGGACCCGGTGAGCAGGACCACCTTGGTGGCGTGCTCGGAGCCACCGAGCATGCCGCCCTCGGCCAGCTCACCCATCATCTCCACGATCGACCGGTGGTGCTGCTGGGCGAGCACCTCGGTGGGCGCCAGCATGGCGGCCTGCCCGCCCGCGTCGACGACGGCGAGCATGGCGCGAAGGGCGACCATCGTCTTTCCCGATCCGACCTCGCCCTGCAGCAGGCGGTGCATCGGGTGCTCCGTCGCCAGGTCGTCGAAGATCTCCTTCGAGACCTTGCGCTGGCCGTCCGTGAGGGTGAAGGGGAGGCGGTCGTCGAAGGCGGCCAGGAGGCCGTCGTGCCGGGGAGTCCGCGGCAGCGCCGGAAGTTGGGCGTCGGTGTGACGGCGGCGGGCGAGGGCGACCTGGAGGACGAAGGCCTCGTCCCACTTGAGGCGGTCCCGGGCGGCGGCGATGTCGGCCTTGGTGTGCGGGCGGTGGATCTTGAGCAGGGCCTCGGGCAGGGGGAGCAGAGCGCGGCCCTGGCGCAGGGTGCCGGGCAGCGGGTCGAGGGCCTCCTGAGCGCTGGGCAGGACCGTCTGCACGGCCTTGGCGATCTTCCAGGACTCCAGTTTGGCGGTGGCCGGGTAGAGGGGGATGAGGGCTCCGGCCCAGCTCTCGACGGTCTCCTCGGTGTCCGAGCGCAGCAGTTCGTAGGCGGGGTGGGCGAGTTGGAGGCGGCGGTTGAAGACGGAGACCTTGCCCGCGAACATCGCGCGGGTGCCCGGCAGGAGCTCCTTGTGGGGTTTGTGCACGCCGTGGCCGAAGAAGACCAGCTGGAGGCGGCCGCTGCCGTCGGTGATGGTGACTTCCAGCCGCTGCCCCTTGCCCCGGGGCGCCTTGGCCGAGGCGAAGGTGTGCAGGCGGGCGTCGGCGACCTGGGCGACCACGGTGACGTGCTCGTTCATGGGGAGGTCGGCGAGGTGGGTGAGCTGGCCGCGCTCCTCGTACCTGCGCGGGTAGTGGTGGAGGAGGTCGCCGACGGTGTGCAGGCCGAGGTGCTCGGCCATCACCTTCGCGGTGGCGGCGCCGAGCACGTTCTTCAGTGGTTGTTCCAGTGCGGGCACGAGATCCATTGCACACCACGGCACTGACATTCCCGTAGACGCCCGTCGAAGGACCTGGTCAGGCGCGTCGCTCCGGACTTAGGATGGCCCGCTCCAGCCATCCCGCGGCCACCGCCCCACACGGGACCGCCCGACCCCGCGCCGTCCCGAGCCCCCCACCGGCGCAGCGACGATGGACTCCCAGACCTCACAGTCATCCCAGTCAGCTCCTTCACCCCATACGTTCCAGGTCGACCTGCGCGGTCTGGTGGACCTGCTCTCCCATCACCTCTACTCCAGCCCCAAGGTCTACCTGCGCGAACTGCTGCAGAACGCCGTGGACGCCATCACCGCCCGGCGGGCGGCGGAACCCGACGCTCCGGCCAGGGTCCGGCTGGCCGCCGAGGGCGGTGCGCTGCGGGTGGAGGACTCCGGCGTCGGGCTGACCGAGGCCGATGTGCACGACCTGCTGGCGACGATCGGCCGCAGTTCCAAGCGGGCCGACGGACTGCGGGAGGCGCGCTCGGACTTCCTCGGGCAGTTCGGGATCGGGCTGCTGGCCTGTTTCGTGGTCGCCGAGCGGATCCGGGTGGTCAGCCGCAGCGCGCGCACCCCGGGGGCGCCTCCCGTGGAGTGGACGGCACGCGACGACGGTTCGTACACCGTGCGGACGCTGCCGGAGGAGGCGCGGACCGAACCCGGCACCACCGTGCACCTGGTGGCGCGGGCGGGCGCCGGGGAGTGGCTGGCGCCCGACCGGGTACGGGCGCTGGCACGGGACTTCGGGTCGCTGCTGCCGTACGACGTGCGGGTGGACGGGGAGGCGGTGACCGAGCTGCCGGCCCCCTGGGACCGGGCGTACCCGTCGCCGGCGGGCCGTCGGGTGGCGCTGGCCCGGCACTGCCACGAGTTGTTCGGCTTCACCCCCTTGGACTCGATCGACCTGTCGGTACCGGTGGCGGGGATCAGCGGGGTGGCGTACGTGCTGCCGTCGGCGGTCAGCCCGGCTCAGCGGGCCGGGCACCGGGTGCACCTGAAGGGCATGCTGCTGACCGAGCGTGCCGAACAGCTGCTGCCCGACTGGGCGTTCTTCGTGCGCTGCGTGCTGGACACCGACAGCCTGCGGCCGACGGCGTCCCGGGAGGCGCTGTACGAGGACGAGACGCTGGCCGCCGTGCGGGAGGCTCTGGGCGAGCGGATCCGGGGCTGGCTGACCGGGCTGGCGGCGGGCGATCCGGAGCGGCTGGCGGCGTTCCTGGCGGTGCACCACCTGGGCGTGAAGTCGCTGGCGCGGCATGACGCGGAGATGCTGCGCACGATGCTCCCGTGGCTGCCGTTCGAGACGACGGACGGCCGGCTGTCCCTGGAGGAGTTCGCGCGCCGCCACCCGGTGGTGCACTTCACGCGCACCGTGGAGGAGTACCGGCAGGTCGCGCCGATCGCCTCGGCGCAGGGCATCGGCGTGGTCAACGGCGGCTACACGTACGACGGCGAGCTGGTCGAGGCGCTGCCGGACGCGCGGCCGGGCACGGTGGTCGCGGAGCTGGACGCGGAGACCGTGACGGCGCACCTGGACCCCGTCGAGCCCTCGCGGGAGCTGGCGCTGTCGGGGTTCCTGGCGGCCGCGCGGGCCCGGCTGGATCCGCTGGGCTGCGACGTGGTGCTGCGTTCCTTCCATCCCCTGTCGGTGCCGGCGCTGCACCTGGACGACCGGGCGGCCCGCCATGAGCAGGCCCGGGCCGAGGCCGAGGCGCGGGCGGACGACCTGTGGGCGGGCATCCTCGGCTCACTGCGGGGCGAGGCACCACGCGCCCGTCTGGTGCTCAACCACCTCAACCCGCTGGTGCGGCGGATCAGTTCGGTGGCGGACCCGGAGCTGGCCGGAACGGCCACGGAGGCGCTGTACGGGCAGGCGCTGCTGATGGCCCAGCGGCCCCTGCGGCCGGCGGACTCGGCGCTGCTCAACCGGGCGTTCATCGGTCTGCTGGAGTGGGCCACCCATGGCGAGGAGGGACCGGGATGAGCGAGATCACCGACTTCGACTCGCTGCGCCGGGCGATGGCGGAGAACTCCGAGCAGCCGGAGGGCCCCGCGCGCAACGCGCGCGCGGAGGAGTTGCTGGCGGCGGCCGAGCGGCTGGACGTCCCGCTGGCGGTGATCGAGGCGCTCGGGCACCAGCTGAAGGTGTACAACTACAGCTCCGAGAAGGACAAGATGTTCGTCCCCTTCGCGCGGCTGCTGCGCATGTGGGACGAACGGCCGGAGGACTTCGACGCATACGAGGCGCACTCGCTGCACTGGGTGTTCAAGTGGATGACGGCCGGCATGCTCGACCAGCCGCACGTCCCGCTGGCGTCGGTGGAGAAGTGGCTCGGCGAGATGGAGCACCGCTACCGGCTCGCCGGGCACTCCGAACGGGCGGTGCGCGGTGCCGAGTTCGGTGTGGCCGCGCACGTCGGGGACGCAGTGCGGGCCGAACGGGCGTTCGCCGCCTGGCTGGCGGCGGACCGGGACGAGATGGCCGACTGCCTGGCGTGCGAGCTGCACGGGCAGGGCTGGTGGCGGGCGGAGCAGGGCCGTGACGAGGAGGCCCTGGAGCTGTGGGGGCCGGTGCTGGACGGAACCTACACGTGCGCGCACGAGCCGCACACGGCGCTCGCGTCGTCGCTGGTGCCCCTGTTGCGCCTGGGCCGTACGGAGGAGGCCCGCGCGCACCATCTGCGCGGCTTCCGGCTGGTGCGGCCCATGGAGAGCATGCGCGCCGCGTACGCGGACCACGTCGAGTTCTGCGCGCTGACCGGCAACGAGGCGCGGGCCCTGGAGCTGCTGGCCCAGCGGCCGGCGTACTTCACGGACGACGGGCATCCGCGCAGCAAGCTGGAGTTCCTGAGCGTGGTCGTGCTGCTGATGGACCGGCTGTGCGCGCTGGGTCTGGCCGGACAGCGCGTGCCGGGGCCGGCGGGGCGGGCCTGGACGGCGGGGGAACTCGCCGCGCACGCGCGCGTGGAGGCGTCCGCGCTGGCCGCCAGCTTCGACGCGCGCAACGCCACACCGCACGTCGGGGAGCGGGCACGCGCGCGCATGGCGCGCCGGCCCCTGGTGGAGCGGCTGCCGCTGGGCGTGCGCGCGGCGCGGCCGCCGGTGGCCGCGCCGACGGCGCCGGTGGTGGCGGTGGCGCCCGACCCGGGAGGTGAACTCGGCGAGCTGCTGGCCCGGGCGCGTGCGCTGTCCGACGGGTTGCGGCCGAACGCCGTGGAGGCCTGGGCGGCGGTGGCCCGGGCGGCCGAAGGGGCCGCCGGGGTGGTGCTGGACGCGCGGGACCGCGCGGAGATCGCCGACCACGAGGCGATGGGGCTGGGCACACAGGGCGCCGAGGCCTTCGAGCGTGCCGCCGCCCTGTACGCGGAGGCCGGCGACCCCGGCGAGGCGCTGGCCGCACGCACGCGTGCGGCGTACGTCCGCGCTCTCGGCGGGGACGTGCCCGGCGCGCTGCGGGCGGTCGCCGAACCGTACGACGCGGTCCTCGCGCTGTACGCCGAGGGCGGGACGGGGGTACGGCAGGCGGCGGGGGTGCTGATCGGCCGGGCCCGGATCCTGATGCGCCGGGTCCACGAGGCGCAGGCCGACGGGGCCGGGACGGTCGGCGGGGCCCGGACCGGCGCGCCGGCCGAGGCCGCCGTGCGGGAGCTGCTGGCACTGGTCGAGGGGCGCGTCGACGGCGATGTCCTGCTGGCGACCCGGGTCGCGGAGGGGCATGCCATGCTCGCCGAGCTGGCCGTGCGGTCGGGCGACCCGGAGTCCGGGGCGGAGCTGTTCCGGCGGTCCGCGCGGGAGTTCACCGAGGCCGGGGTGGCCTGGTTCGCCGTGGAGTACGAGGCCCGGCTGGCCGGTCTCGCCCATCAGCTCGGCGACCCGGCGGAGGCGGAGCGGGCGCTGCGGTCGGCCCTGACGCACGGCGGAGCCCATCTGGAGCCGGTCGGACGGGCTCAGCTGCATCTGCAGCTCGCCGAGGTGGTCGGCGGCCGGGGTGAGTGGGCGGAGGCCGCCGAGCACGCCCTGGAGGCGGCGCACTGGGCCGACGAGGCGGGCGAGGGCCCGACGCTCGGCGCGTGGGCGCGGCACCAGCTCGGCGGGTTCCTGCTCCGGCAGGGCCGGTGGGCCGAGGCCGCGGAGGTGCTGGAGTCCGCGCTGGCGGACCTGGACCCGGCCGGCCACGGCGACGGTGCGGTCGTGCAGACCCGGTGGTGGCTCGGGGACTGTCTGAGCGAGCTCGGTGAGCACCGGGCCGCCGCCGAGCACCGGCTGCGGGCCGCGGACATCGCCCGGCGCTGGCCCGAGCAGCACGACCACGCCACCCTGGCGCATCTCGCCGCCGACTCCCTCGGCCAGGCGGGGATGCCCGCCGAGGCGGAGCAGGCCTACCGGCGCGCGGGCGACCTGTGGCGCTCCCTGGGCCACACGCACGGCGTGGTGCGCGCCCTGCGCGCCCGCGCGTGGCTGGCACTGGGCACCGGCGTGGACGGCGCTCGGGACGCGCGCGAGCTGATGGAGAGCGCCGTGAGCGAGTGCGCCGACGCGCTGGGGGCGGTGGGGGACGACGAGGAGGCGCGGCCGGCACTGGTGGTGGAGCTCGGCCACACGCACCGCCAGTTCGGCGATCTGCTGGCCCGCTCCGCCGCCGAGGACGCCGACGACGAGTCCATCCGGGCGACGCTGGAGGCGGCGCTGTCGCAGATGGCGCAGGCGGTGGCCGTCTTCGCCCCGCTCGCCGGCGCCGCCGTGCACGCCCGTACCGGCGCGGACCTGGCCGCCGGCTGGCTGGAGACCGACCTCGGGCGGCCCGCCCGGGCGGCGGCACGCGCGCGTGCGGTGCTGGCGGCGTACGGCGACCCGGCCGGCGACGACGAGCCGGCGCGGGCCCGCCGGGCCGAGGCGGAGCAGCTGCTGGCCACGGCGGAGGAACCGGAGGCCGGCTGACGGGGCCCTCTCCTGCACGGGGGCGTCGGGACGCTACTCCACGCCGATGAGGAGCAGCGAGCCCTGTCGGCCTCCCCGGTACACCACGGTGTCGACGGCGAGGTAGGCCTCGCGCACCCGGGCCTGCAAGTGCTCCGCGATGCCGTCGGGGGCCTCGTCGCCGAGCACCAGGGTGACGAGTTCGCCGCCCGCCGCGAGCATCCGGTCGAGGACGGTGCGGGCGGTCTCGGTGACGTCCGCGCCGATCACCGCGACGTCGCCGTCGATGAGGCCGAGGACGTCGCCGGCCTGGCAGATGCCGGCCATGGTCCACGACTGGCGCTCGGCGACGGTGACCTCGGCGTAGCGGGTGGCGCCGGCCGCCGAGGTCATCGCCACGACGTCCTCGTCGAAGCGCCGGCCGGGTTCGTGGACGGCGAGCGCTGCGATGCCCTGGACCGCGGAGCGGGTGGGGATCAGGGCGACACGGATGCCCTCGGCGCGGCTCTGCTCGGCGGCCGCGGCGGCGGTGTGGCGCAGGTCGGCGTCGTTGGGCAGCAGCACGACCTCGCGCGCGTGGGCACGCCGTACCGCCTCGACGAGCTCGCCGCTGGCGGGCGGCTCCCCGGGGCGCGCCAGCACGGTGGTCGCGCCGGCCTCGGCGCACAGCCCGGCCAGGCCCTCGCCGGGCACCACGGCGACGACGGCGCGCTGGACGCGTTCACGGGGCGGGCGCTCGCCTCGCGCGGTGTGCACGTCGCCCGCGCCGAAGTGGGTGATCCTGATCCGGTACGGCCGCCCGGCCTCGATACCGGCCTCCACGGCGGCACCGGCGTCGTCGACGTGCACGTGAACGTTCCACAGGCCGTCGCCGCCGACCACGACCAGGGAGTCGCCGAGGGTGTCCAGCCTCTGCCGCAGGCGTGCCACGGCGGCGTCGTCGGCCTCCAGCAGGTAGATCACCTCGAACGCGGGACCGTCGTCCTCCGCGTGGTCCGCGGGCGCGACGTTCCGCTCCTCGCCCGGCGGCACGCACACGTGCGCGTCGCCGGGCGGTTCCGTGGGCTCCACGCGCGCGTGGCCGCCGGGTGCGCCGTCGCGGTGATGCCGGAAGCCGGCCGAGCCGTCCGTGTCCACCGGGCCGGGTGTCTCCCCCGTGAACGTCTCCACGAGGGCCCCGAGGACCGCCACCAGCCCCCGCCCGCCGGCGTCGACCACGCCGGCCCGTTCGAGGACCGGCAGCTGGGACGGCGTCTCGGCGAGCGCCCGGCACGCCCCCCGGTAGGCGGCCCGGGCCACGGCCCCGCAGTCGCTCCCCGCCGTCCCGGAGCGGCCCGTCGACTTCCCGGCCACTTCGCCCGCCGTCTCACGGCCGGCGTCGCGCTCCGCTCCCGACACCGTTCCGGATCCCGAACCGCCCACTGCCTCGGCCACTGCCTCGGCCGCGGCTTCGGCCGCCGCCGAGGCGACCGACAGGACGGTGCCGGCGACGGGGTGGGCCACGGCCTGACGGGCCGAGTCGGCGGCGCGGCGCAGAGCGAGACTCAGGCCCGGGCCGTCCGTGTGCGGACTGTCGGCGTCGCCGGCGAGCACCTGGGCCATGCCCCTCAGCAGCTGGGCGAGGATCGTGCCGGAGTTCCCGCGTGCCCCGATCAGCGCGCCGTGCGCCATCGCGTGCGTGGCGTCGGCGAGCGAGGGCCCACCGGTCGCCCCGGCAACGCCGCCGCCGTCGCCCCCGTCACCCTCATCGGCCCCGTCAGTCCCATCGGCCCCTCCGCCCGCCTGGACGCCCCGGGCCGCGTACCCCGCGAACACCGCCTCGACGGCGGCCGCCGCCGATTCGACCGTCAGGTAGAGGTTGGTGCCGGTGTCCCCGTCGGCCACCGGGTACACGTTGATCGCGTCGATCTCCTCACGCGCGCGTCCCAGCGCCCGGAGCGCGAGACCGCACCAGGTGCGTACCGCGAGAGCATCGAAGAATGTCTGCGGCACCTGCGCCACCTGCGCCTCCTTGAGCTGCTGGACGTGGGACGCAGCGTAGACCGTGAACGGGTGTGCGCCGGTAAGAGGGCCGTGCGAGGGCGGCCGGGGCCGGGAGCGGTCCCGGCGGCGGCCATGGTAGTTTCGTTCTACGGGAGCAGCCGTTGTATGCTGCTCCGGTTGCCCGATCAAAATCGGGCTTTCCCCCTGGCACCGCCAATCAAGATCTCGGATCCTAGGATCTCGATCCCGGCATGCCGGGATCAACCGTAAGTGCATCTGAAGTCTTTGGAGTGACCCGTGGCTGCCAACTGCGACGTCTGCGGCAAGGGGCCGGGCTTCGGCAACAACATCTCGCACTCGCACCGCCGTACGTCCCGCCGCTGGAACCCGAACATCCAGCGTGTGCGTACCGTGGTCGGCGGGACGCCGAAGCGCGTGAACGCCTGCACCTCGTGCATCAAGGCCGGCAAGGTCTCGCGCTGACGCTCAGCTAAGCGCGCAACCACAGCCGGTTCGCTGCGCGGAGCCGGTCCACCTCGTGTGGACCGGCTTTTCGCATGCCCTCGTCCGGGAGCGGGAGCCCGGCGCGGTCAGCGAACCGGGCGCACGTCTCGCCCGAGCCGCCACCCGTGGTCCACCGGCCCGATGCCCCCGCCGAGCGCGAACCCGGCGGCGATGGCTCCGGTGACGTACTCCTTGGCCGTCCGCACCGCCTCGGGCACCGGCCACCCCCGCGCAAGGCCGCACGCGATGGCGGAGGCGAGGGTGCAGCCCGTGCCGTGGGTGTGCCGGTTGTCGTGCCGGGGCGCCCGCAGCCAGTGCTCCTCGTCGCCGTCGGTGAGCAGGTCGACGGCCTCTCCGGCAAGATGACCGCCCTTGATCACCACCCAGCGGGGTCCGTACGCCAGCACGGCGGCGGCGGCCCGCCGCAGATCACCTTCCGACTCCACCCGCACCCCGGTGAGTTGGGCCACCTCGTCGAGGTTGGGGGTGGCCACGGTCGCGGCCGGCAGAAGCCTCGTGCGGACCGAGTCCAGGGCGGAGGCGGCCAGCAGCGGATCGCCGTGCTTGGAGACGCCGACCGGGTCGACCACCGCGGGCGCGTCGGTGCCGACCAGCAACTCGGCCACGGCTTCGACGAGTTCCGCGGAGGCCAGCATGCCGGTCTTCACCGCCTGGACGCCGATGTCGTCCACCACGCTGCGGTACTGCGCCCGCACGGCCGCCACCGGCAGTTCCCAAGCCCCCTGGACTCCCAGCGAGTTCTGCGCCGTGACCGCCGTGATCACACTCATACCGTGCACGCCGAGCGCCAGCATCGTCTTCAGGTCGGCCTGCACCCCGGCCCCGCCGCCGGAGTCGGAGCCCGCGACCGTCAGCGCCCTCGGCGGCGCGCCGGAACCGGTCGGCCCGCTCGGCGCGTTCACGACTCGATGTCCCCGAAGTGGTCCCAGCCGCCCTTGCTGGTCCAGGGCGCGCCGTCGACGGTCACCTGGGGCAGCGCCGACGGGTTGAGGACCTCGCCGATGACCTTCCACCGGGCGGGCAGTTTCACGTCCGGCGGGAAGGTCGCCACGATGGCGTGGTCCTCTCCCCCGCTGAGCACCCACTGCATCGGGTCGACGCCGACGGCCTGCCCGATGTCGTTCATCTGGGTCGGGATGTCGACGGCGGCGGACCGGATGTCGATGCGCACCTTGCTGGCCTCGGCGATGTGCCCGAGGTCGGCGATCAGCCCGTCGCTGACGTCGCACATGGCGGTGGCGCCGAGCGCGGCGGCGGCCGGACCCGCGTGGTACGGCGGTTCGGGGCGCCGGTGGGCCTCGACGAAGGCGCGCGGCGAGCGGAAGCCGCGGGAGAGCACCGCGTACCCGGCCGCCGACCAGCCCAGCCAGCCGGTGACGGCGACCAGGTCGCCGGGCTGGGCTCCGCCGCGGGTGACCGGCTCCTGGTTGCGCAGATCACCGAGCGCGGTGATCGACACCATGATGGAGTCCCCGCGTACGACGTCGCCGCCGACCACGGCGGCACCGGCCACCTGGCACTCGTCGCGCAGTCCGTCCATGAGTTCGCTGGGCCAGGTCACCGGCAGTTCGGCGGGGACCACCAGCCCGAGCAGCAGGGCGGTCGGCACGGCCCCCATGGCGGCGATGTCGGCCAGGTTCTGCGCGGCCGCCTTACGGCCGACGTCGTAGGCGGTGGACCAGTCGCGCCGGAAGTGCCGGCCCTCCAGGAGGATGTCGGTGCTGGCCACGACCCGGCGGTCGGGCGCGGCCACCACGGCGGCGTCGTCGCCGGGGCCCACCCGCACCGCCGGGGTGGTGGTGAGCCGGGAGGTGAGCTCCCTGATGAGCCCGAACTCCCCGAGCTCACCAACAGTGCCCTTCATTGCCCTTACGCCCCTTCTGTCCCTGTCCGTGCCCGGTCGCGCAGGACCAGTGTCCTCGATACGGTCGAGGTGACCGTCAGCCGTGCCCGCACCCCGGCGCGCGAGCCGTGGCTCCCGCGGGTCTCCCCGCGACGAGCGGCGACGCGATACCGTGGCGTTCCTTTCCCCCACATGATCCTCGTGGCCGCCCTGGAGGTTCCGTGGTACAGGCGTACATCCTGATTCAGACGGAGGTCGGCAAGGCGTCGACCGTCGCCGAGACCATCAGCAAGATTCCCGGTGTCGTCCAGGCCGAGGACGTGACCGGGCCCTACGACGTGATCGTGCGGGCCCAGGCCGACACGGTCGACGACCTCGGCCGGATGGTGGTCGCCAAGGTCCAGCAGGTGGACGGGATCACCCGAACCCTGACCTGCCCGGTCGTCCATCTGTAGCCCCCGTCTACCCTTGGCCGGTGAACTCCTTCCGTCACCGGCACGCCCTCCGTCTCGGACCGCTCGTGCTCGCGCTGTCGATCGCGGCGACCGGTTGCTCCTCAGCAGACGGCACCGCGTCCCCGGCGGTTCCCTCGCCGGGAGCCCGGGCCGCGGCGCTGTGCCGGAACCTGGACGGGGAACTGCCGTCGAAGGTGGACGGCCAGGATCGCCGGGATCCCGAGCCCGCCTCCGCGCTGACCGCGGGGTGGGGGGACCCGGCGATCATACTGCGCTGCGGTGTCGAACGACCCGAGAAGATGTCGGACCCGGAGGCCGACTCCGTCGAGGTGGACGGGGTGGGGTGGCTCATGGAGGAGCGGGACGACGGGTCGTTCCGGTTCACGACGGCGTTGCGCAAGGCGTACGTCGAGGTGACGATCCCTGCCGGGCGCACGGCGCAGGGGATGGCGCCGCTGGTGGATCTGGCACCGGCCGTCAGGAAGGCGGTGCCGGAGGGTGTTGCCGACTGACCGCCGCGGGGGCGCGGTCTCCCGCGCCCCCGGGCCGGGTCAGCGCAGGCCCGTGGAGCGGCGCAGCGCCGCCTCGATCAGCCGGTCGACCAGTTCCGGGTAGGAGATCCCGCTGGCCTGCCACATCTGCGGGTACATGGAGATCGGCGTGAAGCCGGGCATCGTGTTGATCTCGTTGATCACGAACTCGCCGTCCTCGGTGAGGAAGAAGTCCGCGCGGACCAGGCCCTCGCAGGAGGCGGCCTCGAAGGCGTCCACGGCGAGCCGCTGGACCTCGGCGGTCTCCTCCGGGGTGAGCGGGGCGGGGACGATGCCGGGGGTGGAGTCGATGTACTTGGCCTCGAAGTCGTAGTACGCGTGCGCGTCCGGCGGCGGGATCTCCGCGGGCAGGGAGGCGCGCGGCCCGTCCTCGAACTCCAGGACGCCGCACTCGATCTCCCGGCCGCGCAGCGCCGCCTCGACCAGGATCTTGGGGTCGTGGCGCTGGGCCTCGGCGATGGCCTCGTCCAGGCCGGACAGGTCGTCGACCTTGGTGATGCCGATCGACGAGCCCGCGCGCGCGGGCTTCACGAACAGCGGCCAGCCGTGCTCACCGGCGAAGTCGACGATCTTCTTGCGGGCGGCGGACTCGTCCTGCCGCCACTCGCGGGGACGGACCACCACGTACGGGCCGACCTTGAGCCCGAACGAGGTGAACACCCGCTTCATGTACTCCTTGTCCTGGCCGACGGCCGAGGCGAGCACGCCCGAGCCCACGTACGGCACGCCGGAGAGCTCCAGCAGGCCCTGCAGGGTGCCGTCCTCCCCGTAGGGGCCGTGCAGCACCGGGAAGACGACGTCGACCTCACCGAGCGCCTTGGGCACCGATCCGGGCTCGCTGTAGACGACTTCACGGTTGGCGGGGTCGACGGGGAGCACCACGCCGCCCTCCTGGGAGTCGGCGAGCTGGTCGATGTCGGGCGTACGGCGGTCGGTGATCGCCATGCGCTCCGGTTCGTCGGCGATGAGGGCCCAGCGCCCGTCCCGGGTGATGCCGATCGGCAGGACGTCGTACTTGGTCCGGTCGATGGCCTTGAGGACGGCGCCGGCGGTGACCACGGAGATCCCGTGTTCGGAGCTGCGCCCGCCGGACACGACGGCCACGCGCGGCTTGCGTGGCGGCTGCTCGGGGCTCTGGGGGAGGTTCTCGGTGCTCATATCGCGATGAGAGTACCCGGTGGTAGAGCGCCGATACAGCGCCCCCGGGGGGTGCGTCGCCCGGCGCGCCACGGCGTCGCTCAGCGTCGTTCCGGTTTGGCGCTGCGCGACATCAGCTCCTTGAGCGCGACCACCGGCGGCTTGCCCTCGTGGACGATGCCGACGACCGTCTCGGCGATGGGCATGTCGACGCCGTGCCGGCGCGCCAGATCGAGCACGGACTCGCAGGACTTGACGCCCTCGGCGGTCTGCTTGGTGACGGCGATGGTCTCCTGCAGGGTCATGCCCTTGCCGAGGTTGGTGCCGAAGGTGTGGTTGCGCGAGAGCGGCGAGGAGCAGGTGGCCACCAGGTCGCCCAGGCCCGCGAGGCCGGAGAAGGTCAGCGGGTCGGCGCCCATGGCGAGGCCGAGCCGGGTGGTCTCTGCGAGACCGCGGGTGATGAGCGAGCCCTTGGCGTTGTCGCCGAGCCCCATGCCGTCGGCGATGCCCACGGCCAGGCCGATGACGTTCTTGACCGCTCCGCCCAGTTCGCAGCCGACCACGTCGGTGTTGGTGTACGGGCGGAAGTACGGGGTGTGGCAGGCGGCCTGGAGGCGCTGGGCGACGCCCTCGTCGGTGCAGGCGACGACCGACGCCGCGGGCATCCGGGAGGCGATCTCGCGGGCGAGGTTGGGCCCGGTGACCACGGCGACGCGGTCCCGGCCGACCTTGGCGACGTCCTCGACGACCTCGCTCATCCGCATGGTGGTGCCGAGTTCGACCCCCTTCATGAGGGAGACCAGCACGGTGTGCGGGGCGAGCAGCGGGGTCCACTCGGCGAGGTTGGCGCGCAGGGTCTGCGAGGGGATCGCGAGGACGGTGAAGTCCGCGTCGCGGGCGGCCTCGGCGGGGTCGGCGGTGGCCCGCAGGTTCTCCGGGAGTTCGACACCGGGCAGGTAGTCCGGGTTGGTCCGGGTGGAGTTGACCGCGTCGGCGAGCTCGGGGCGGCGTGCCCAGAGCGTGACCTCGCAGCCCGCGTCGGCGAGCACCATGCCGAAGGCGGTGCCCCAGGATCCGGTGCCGAAGACGGCCGCCCTGACGGTCTTGCTCACGTGCCGCTCTCCCCCTCGCGTCCGGTCTGCGCCGCGGTCCGGCGACGCTGCTCGATCCGCTCGCGGCGCGGGTCGTAGGGCGTGTCGGGCGCCTTCTCGCCGCGGATCTCCTCCAGCTGGCGGGTGATGGCGGCCATGATGACCTCGGTGGCCTCCTTGAGGAGTTCCGCGGTCATCTCCTTGTCGTAGAAGCGCGAGAGGTCCACGGGCGGCCCGGCGAGGACGCGGTGGGTCTTGCGCGGCAGCAGCCTGGGCTTCTTGGCGTAGGGCGGCAGCAGTTCGTTGCAGCCCCACTGGGCGACCGGGACGACCGGGCACTTGGTCTGCAGCGCCACGCGTGCGGCGCCGGTCTTGGCGGTCATCGGCCAGCCGTCCGGGTCGCGGGTGAGGGTGCCCTCGGGGTAGAAGGCGACGCACTCGCCGCGTTCCACGGCGTCGATCGCGGCGCGGAAGGCGCTGAGCGCGTCGGTGGACTCCCGGTAGACGGGGATCTGCCCGGTGCCGCGCATGGCGGCGCCCACGAACCCCTTCTTGAAGAGCCCGCTCTTCGCCAGGAAGCGCGGCACCCGACCGGTGTTGTACTGGTAGTGCGCGTAGGCGAAGGGGTCGACGTGGGAATTGTGGTTCACCGCGGTGATGAAGCCGCCCTCGGCCGGAATGTGCTCCATTCCACGCCAGTCCCGCTTGATCAGAACCACCAGCGGCGGTTTGCAGATCACCGCGGCGAAGCGGTACCAGAAGCCGATTTTTCGGCGGGGCACGCGGACACCTTCCTCTAGGACTTGCCAGGACCACCCGGTACTTCTCGCGGCCCGGGGGCCGCACAAGTGTCGCCCCGGGCCGCCGGTCTGTCGAGAACACGGTACGCCCGCGGGTCTCGCCGTACCGCCCTCGCGCGCCCCTTCACCGCCCGCGCCGACGCCGGGAGGACGACCGCGCCGAGTGACAATGGCCGCCACGAGAGAGGGGCGGTACGCCGGTGGACTGGACGTTGGTCATCCCTTTGAAGCCCTTGGCGCAGGCCAAGAGCAGGCTGGCGGACACGGCCGACGAGCAGGTGCGCCCGGGGCTGGCGCTGGCGTTCGCCCTGGACACGGTGGCCGCGGCGCTGGCCTCGCCGGCGGTGCGGGATGTGGCGGTCGTCACGGACGATCCGCTGGCCGGACGGGAGCTCGCGGCGCTCGGCGCGCGGATCGTGCCGGACGCCCCGGGCGCCGGCCTGAACGCCGCTCTGGCGCACGGGGCCGCCGCGGTGCGGTCACTGCGGCCCGGGTGCCCGGTCGCGGCCCTGAACGCCGATCTTCCGGCGCTGCGGTCCGCGGAATTGACCCGTGTCCTCGGTGCGGCCGCTGAATTCCCGCGCGCTTTTCTCGCCGATGCTGCCGGCGTGGGAACGACATTTCTGGCGGTGTCTCCGGGACGGGAATTACTTCCCGCATTCGGCGGGGATTCCCGTGTCCGGCACCGGGATTCCGGGGCCCGGGAAATCGGCCTCACGGGGGTGGACTCGGTGCGCCAGGACGTGGACACCGGTGACGACCTGCGGGCGGCGCTGGCGCTGGGGGTGGGTCCCCGAACGGCCGCGGCGGCCGCGCGGTTGCTGATATCGGGGCAGTAGGCTGCTGCACATGCAGGCCACCGCGTACACGTACGACCCCGAGACCCGCAGCGGGCAGGTGCTGCTCGACGACGGCACGCCGGTGCCCTTCGACGCCCCGGCGTTCGACGCGGGCGGGCTGCGGTTGCTGCGGCCGGGGCAGCGGGTGCGCGTCGAGACGACGGGCGAGGGCGCGGCCCGGCGCGTCACCCTGGTGACACTCCAGACGTTCTGAGTCCCGCGGGTTTCGTCCGACACCCGGACACGCCGCGGGCCGGGCTCCGTGAGGGAGTCCGGCCCGGCGCGTGAATGCCCTTCGGTGCTGCCTGCGGCTAGCGGGCGGTGGCCTTCTTCGCGGTGGTCTTGCGGGCGGGCGACTTCTTGGCGGGGGCCTTCTTGGCGGTCGCCTTCTTCGCCGGCGCCTTCTTCGCCGTGGTCTTCTTCGCGGCGGCGGTGGTGGCGGTCTTCTTCGCGGGCGTGGCCTTCTTCGCGGCCGCCGTGGTCTTCTTGGCGGTCGTCTTCTTCGCCGTCGTCTTCTTGGCCGTGGCCTTCTTCGCGGCGGTGGTGGCCTTCTTCGCGGGGGCCGCCTTCTTGGCCGCGGCCGCCTTGGTGGTCTTCTTCGCCGCGGCCTTCTTGACCGTCGCGGCGGCGCCACCGGTCAGGCTGCCCTTGGGCGCCTTCTTGACCGCGATGTCTCCCTTCGGAAGCTTCTTCGAGCCGCTGACCAGGTCCTTGAAGCCCTGGCCCGCCCGGAAGCGCGGCACCGAGGTCTTCTTGACCCGAACCCGCTCGCCCGTCTGGGGGTTGCGGGCGTAGCGGGCGGGGCGGTCCACCTTCTCGAACGAACCGAAGCCGGTGACCGACACCCGGTCGCCGGCGACGACAGCGCGGACGATGGCGTCCAGGACCGCGTCGACAGCATCGGCGGCCTGCTGGCGGCCGCCCATCTTGTCGGCAATCGCTTCTACGAGCTGCGCCTTGTTCACGTCTTCCCCTTCGGAGACATTGCCCGAACGAAAGTGTTCAAGCTTTTTCGCACGTTAGGCAGATATATACCGCAAATCAAACACGAAACGGGCTTATCACCCTTGTGCCGCAACGGACTCGGCCGCCGTGGCGCGTTCAGCGTTCGTCGCGGGGCACGCGCCCCTCGTCCAGGTCCGCCATGAACCGCTCCAGCCGCCTTGCCGCGTCGGCGAGATCGTGTTTGGCCGCGGCCGTAATGACCAGCAGCTTCCGGGTCAGCGCCATCCGTACGCCCTCCGGGACTTGCAGTGCGCGCACTTTCGCGTGCGCTTCCTTGAGCTGGTTCGCGACCGCCGTATAGAGCGTGAGTTGGCCGTCGTGTTCCATGCACAGATTGTGCCATCTGGGGCGAGTTGTCGCCCGCGCAGGGGGCAACTGCCGCGCCGGACGGCCCTGTCGGCCCCGTTGGACAGTGCGTCCACAGCAGCCGCGTACCCCGGCAAACATCCCTCTAACGTGGGAAGTTGGGAAGGTTCGGGGGTGATCACGGGGACGTTGGGGCAGCGAAAACGCCGTACCCCCGATCGGGCCGATCGGGGGTACGGCGGGCGGTTCGCGGTGGCCGGAATTCGACCTTGTTCAGCGGTGGCTCAGACCTGCAGCGTCCGCGGCTTGAACGACGGGCGCTTCGCCTCGTACGCGGCGATGTCGGCCTCGTTCCGGAGGGTGATGGAGATGTCGTCGAGGCCGTTCAGCAGCCGCCAGCGGGAGTTCTCGTCCAGCTCGAAGGAGGCGGTGATGTCCGCGGCGCGCACCTCACGCGCCTCAAGGTCCACAGTGACCTCAAGCGTGGGGTCCTGTTCCGTGAGCTCCCAGAGCGCGTCCACGATCTTCTGGTCCAGGACCACCGTGAGCAGGCCGTTCTTCAACGAGTTGCCGCGGAAGATGTCGGCGAAGCGGGAGGAGATCACGGCCTTGAAGCCGTAGTTCTGCAGCGCCCACACGGCGTGCTCACGGGAGGAGCCGGTGCCGAAGTCGGGGCCGGCGACCAGCACGGTGGCCCCCTGCCGCTCGGGCCGGTTGAGGACGAACTCGGGGTCCTTGCGCCAGGCCTCGAACAGCCCGTCCTCGAACCCGTCGCGCGTGACCTTCTTGAGCCAGTGAGCAGGGATGATCTGGTCGGTGTCGACGTTCGAGCGGCGCAGCGGGACGGCCCGTCCGGTGTGCGTGGTGAATGCTTCCATGGCTGATCAGACTCCAGCGGGCGTACGGGTCTCGGCGTCGGACAGGTCGGCCGGCGAGGCCAGGTGCCCCAGCACGGCCGTGGCGGCCGCGACCTGCGGCGACACCAGGTGGGTGCGGCCGCCCTTGCCCTGCCGCCCCTCGAAGTTGCGGTTGGAGGTGGACGCGGAGCGCTCACCGGGGGCCAGCTGGTCGGGGTTCATGCCCAGGCACATCGAGCAGCCCGCGTGCCGCCATTCGGCGCCGGCCTCCTTGAAGACCACGTCCAGGCCCTCGGAGACGGCCTGCAGACCGACCCGCGCGGAGCCCGGGACGACCAGCATCCGTACGCCGTCGGCGACTTTGCGGCCCTTGAGCAGCTCGGCGGCGGCCCGCAGGTCCTCGATGCGGCCGTTGGTGCAGGAGCCTACGAAGACGGTGTCCACGTGGATCGAGCGCAGCGGCTGGCCGGCCTCCAACCCCATGTACTCCAGGGCCTTTTCGGCGGCGAGGCGCTCCGAAGCGTCTTCGTACGAAGCCGGGTCGGGGACGGAGGCCGAAAGCGGGGCGCCCTGGCCCGGGTTGGTGCCCCAGGTGACGAACGGCGACAGTTCGGCGGCCTCGATCACGACCTCGGCGTCGAACTCGGCGTCGTCGTCCGTCCGCAGCGTCCTCCAGTACGCGACGGCCGCGTCCCAGTCCTCGCCCTGCGGGGCGTGCGGGCGGCCCTGGAGATACGCGAACGTGGTCTCGTCGGGGGCGATCATGCCCGCGCGGGCGCCGGCCTCGATCGACATGTTGCAGATGGTCATCCGGGCCTCCATCGAGAGCTTCTCGATGGCCTCGCCGCGGTACTCCAGGACGTAGCCCTGGCCGCCGCCGGTGCCGATCCTGGCGATGATCGCCAGGATCAGGTCCTTGGCGGTGACGCCCTCGGGCAGTTCGCCGTTGACCGTGATCGCCATGGTCTTCGGACGGGCCATGGGCAGCGTCTGGGTGGCCAGCACGTGCTCGACCTGCGAGGTGCCGATACCGAACGCCAGACCGCCGAAGGCGCCGTGCGTGGAGGTGTGGGAGTCGCCGCAGACCACGGTCATGCCCGGCTGGGTCAGGCCGAGCTGCGGGCCGACGACGTGCACCACGCCCTGTTCGACGTCGCCGAGCGGGTGCAGCCGCACACCGAACTCGGCGCAGTTCTTGCGCAGGGTCTCCAGCTGAGCGCGGGAGACCGGGTCCGCGATGGGCTTGTCGATGTCGAGGGTGGGGGTGTTGTGGTCCTCGGTGGCGATGGTCAGGTCCAGGCGCCGCACCTGGCGACCGCTCTTGCGGAGGCCGTCGAAGGCCTGCGGGCTGGTCACCTCGTGCAGCAGGTGAAGATCGATGAAGAGGAGGTCGGGCTCGCCCTCGGCGCGCCGGACGACGTGGTCGTCCCAGACCTTCTCCGCGAGTGTCCTACCCATCGCTTTCCCTCCGGCCGGCAGAGGTGCGCCGACCCAACTAGAGATCTTGAGGAAGCGGCCGCCCGCGCTCCGGCTTTCCGGGCACCCGCCGCCAGGCCCGGTGTGGTCCGCGGGCCGTTGTGTGTCCAAGGGTTGCGCGTCTCACGGAAAAATGAACTTGCGTTTCACAGAGTGAGACGGGAGTATCGTTTCATGGACAACAGTAGCGGCGTCGGCGTTCTGGACAAGGCAGCCCTTGTCCTGAGCGCCCTGGAGTCCGGTCCGGCCACCCTCGCGGGGCTGGTCACCGCGACCGGACTGGCACGACCCACGGCCCACCGGCTGGCCGTGGCATTGGAACACCACCGGATGGTGGCGCGCGACATGCAGGGACGTTTCATTCTCGGTCCCCGGCTCGCGGAACTGGCGGCGGCGGCCGGTGAGGACCGTCTCCTCGCGACGGCCGGCCCGGTGCTCACCCACCTCCGTGACGTCACCGGCGAGAGCGCCCAGCTCTACCGCCGCCAGGGCGACATGCGCATCTGCGTCGCCGCGGCGGAACGCCTGTCCGGCCTGCGGGACACCGTCCCGGTCGGCTCGACGCTCACGATGAAGGCCGGCTCCTCGGCGCAGATCCTGATGGCGTGGGAGGAGCCCGAGCGCCTCCACCGCGGCCTGCAGGGCGCCCGCTTCACGGCGACGGCCCTGTCGGGCGTGCGCCGCCGCGGCTGGGCCCAGTCGATCGGCGAGCGCGAGCCGGGCGTGGCCTCGGTCTCCGCCCCGGTGCGCGGCCCCTCCAACCGCGTGGTCGCGGCCGTCTCCGTCTCCGGCCCCATCGAGCGCCTGACCCGCCACCCCGGGCGGATGCACGCCCAGGCCGTCATCGACGCGGCGTCCCGCCTCTCCGAGGCCCTGCGCCGCTCGGGCTGACCCCGCCCGTCCGGCAGCGTCCACCGGGAGAGACCGGCCTCAACGCCGCGGCAGGCCTCCCCTGACGGACCACCGCCCCCTTCCCGAGGGCGCGGGGACTGCGCGAGCATCCCCCCACTTCCCGCGCCCACGCCTTCCGGGACCCGGCCCCCGTTCAGCCGCCCAGGCCCTCAAGAACGCCAGGCGAAGCGCTCCTTGGCATAGCGCCCGCGCCGCTCCAGCGGCACCTCACCGTGCGCGGCCGCCAGCCCGAACGCCGGCATGTCCCCGTAGACAGCCTCGTACCCTCCCTCCGGCACGACGTACGTCTCGTGCCAGATCCCCACGTGACCGCGCACCTTCCCGGCCCGTTCGAGGCGGTTGATCCTCGCCCAGGCCCGGTGGTGGAAGGCGTCGGGCGCGCTCGCGTAGGCGTAGAGCTTCTCCTTGGACTCCCAGTACTGGACGACGTAGTACGTCCTCGGCGAGGCCGTGAGCAGCACCCGGGACAGCAGCCCCCGCTCCGGTTCCTTCTTCAGGTCGGCGAGCATCCGGAACATCGCGAGCATCACCGGCAGCCACTGGTGCACCGCCCGGAAGCGGTTGATCCGCATGCCGATCAGCAGGACGACGACGTCTCCGCGGGCGTCGGCGGTGGTACGACGTGGACTGACACGTTTCTCGGCCATGCTTGGATAGTGACGTTATCCGATGAAGGGCGCAAGGCATGCGGTTGTCCGAACTGAGCGAGCGGAGCGGCGTCTCGACCGCGACGATCAAGTACTACCTGCGCGAGGGGCTGCTGCCGGCCGGCCGCCAGGTGAACGCGACGACCGCGGAGTACGACGAGGAACACCTGCGACGGCTGCGGCTGGTCCGGGCCATGACCCAGGTCGGCCGGGTCCCGGTGGCGACGGTGCGCGAGGTGCTCCGGCACGTGGACGACGAGTCCCTGGGCCGCACGGTCCGCCTCGGCGCGGCCGTGTGGGCGCTGCCCCAGGCGCCCGAGCCGGACGAGGAGGACGAGTACGTCCGTGCGGCACACCGGGAGGTCACGGCCCTCCTCGACCGGCTCGGCTGGCACCACGCCAAGTCGCTGTCGGCCCTGTCACCCGCGTACCGCTCACTGGTCACGGCGGTGGCCGCGTTCCGGCGGCTCGGCTACGACTGGGGGGCCGAACAGCTCGCGCCGTACGCCGAGTTGATGCACCGCACGGCTGTCCTGGACCTGGACAACATGGAGACGCACCCCGCCGAGGCCGAGCAGGTCGAGTTCGCGGTCCTGGGAGCGATCCTCAACGAGCCGGCGCTGCGGGCGCTGCACCGGCTGGCCCAGGAGGAGGAGTCGACGCGGCGGTACGGCCTCGACTGACGGGCGCCGGACGCGACGAAGGCCCTCCGCCGAAGCGGAGGGCCTTGCCATCGGGTACCCCCGACCGGATTCGAACCGGCGCTACCGCCTTGAGAGGGCGGCGTGCTAGGCCGCTACACAACGGGGGCATGGACACTGCGTTTCCGCAGGTCCGAGCTGGTCTACCTGGACTCGAACCAAGACTAACTGAACCAGAATCAGTCGTGCTGCCAATTACACCATAGACCAATGTGGTTTAGACCAGTCAGTACCCCCGACCGGATTCGAACCGGCGCTACCGCCTTGAGAGGGCGGCGTGCTAGGCCGCTACACAACGGGGGCCCTAGCGATTCCGGACGGACCGGAACCAGTACCCCCGACCGGATTCGAACCGGCGCTACTGCCTTGAGAGGGCAGCGTGCTAGGCCGCTACACAACGGGGGCTTTGCAGATGAGCTCTGCGAGCTGGCCTACCTGGACTCGAACCAAGACTAACTGAACCAGAATCAGTCGTGCTGCCAATTACACCATAGGCCACTGGAACGCAAGCCCCGAAGGGGATCTCGTTCTAGTTCGCTCCCCCGGGTTTCCGGCCTCTCGGCCCGCTCCCCGGCGGCGCAGGAAGAACATTACCCGAAGGTGGACGGGGCTCCAAAACGGGTATCCGCGCCGAGCAGCGCGGGCAGTTCGGACAGGGACTCGATCCGGTGCCCGCCGGGCACCACGGCGGCGCTCGCGGGGCCGCCGCGGCGGTCGATCCACACCGAGAGCAGACCGGCCTCCGCGGCACCGCGCCCGTCGATCTCCGGGTGGTCGCCGACGTACGCCACCTGGTGCGGAGGCAGGTCCATGGCCTCGCAGGCCGCGAGGAATGCGCCGGCCTCGGGCTTGGAGACCCCCAGTTCGGCGGCGCACAGGATCGTCTCGAAGCGGTCGTGGACGGCCAGGACGCGCAGCTTGCGGTCCTGCACGGTGAGGCTGGAGTTGGACAGCACCGCGTGCCGGTGGCTGCCGGCGAGGGCGTCGAGGACGGGCAGCACGTCCGGGAAGAGGCTCCAGGCGGACTCGTAGTGCGCGACGTAGCGCCGGAACCACGCGTCGGCCTCGTCGTCGGTCAGAGCGGCGTCCAGGAAGACGCGGACCCGGTCCCGGCGCTGTCCCTCGAAGCTGGTCTCGCCGGCCGCGAACCGGGCCCACTGCCGGTCGGTGACCTCGCGCCACCGCGCGAGCGCCTGCTCGGCGGTGCCGTACCGGTCGAGCAGGCCCTCGGCGACGAGCTGCGCGCGCATGCCCTCCCGGTCCGCGGTCGAGTAGTCGAAGAGGGTGTCGTCCACGTCCCAGACCACGGCTCGGATGCTCATGACCCGACGGTATCCCCTGGTGGCGGAGCGTGTCCGGGGAACGGCGAAGGGGCGGCACCCGGTCCGAGGTCCGGGCGCCGCCCCTCACGCGCGCGTGCCTACGCGGTCAGCTTCGCCAGGGCCGCGTCGACGCGGACCAGCGCCTTCTCCTTGCCCAGGACCTCCAGGGACTCGAAGAGGGGCAGCCCGACGGTGCGGCCGGTGACGGCCACCCGGACCGGGGCCTGGGCCTTGCCGAGCTTGAGGCCGTGGGCCTCGCCGGCGGCCAGGACGGCTTCCTTCAGGGACTCCGGGGACGTCCAGTCGGCCGCGTCCAGCTTTTCCCGGGCGGTGCGCAGCAGGGCGTCCGAGCCCTCCTTCATCGCCTTGTTCCAGCTCGCCTCGTCGAAGACGGGCTCCGGCAGGAACAGGAAGTCCACGTTGTCGGTGATCTCCGACAGGACCTTGAGCCGGGTCTGCGCGTGCGGCGCGACGGCCTGCCACCTGGCCTCGTCGAAGTCCTCCGGCGCCCAGGGGGCGAACGGCGGCTTGAGCCAGGGCCGGCAGCGCTCCGCGAAGTCCTTCGCGTCGAGCAGCCGGATGTGGTCGCCGTTGATCGCCTCGCACTTCTTGAGGTCGAAGCGGGCCGGGTTGGGGTTGACGTCCGCGACGTCGAAGGCCGCGACCATCTCGTCCATCGTGAAGATGTCCTGGTCGGCCGAGAGCGACCAGCCGAGGAGGGAGAGGTAGTTGAGCAGGCCCTCGGGCAGGAAGCCCTGCTCGCGGTAGAGGTTCAGCGACGACTGGGGGTCGCGCTTGGAGAGCTTCTTGTTGCCCTCGCCCATGACGTAGGGCAGGTGGCCGAAGCGGGGGATCTCCCGGGCCACGCCCAGCTCGATCAGCGCCTTGTACAGGGCGATCTGGCGGGGGGTGGAGGAGAGCAGGTCCTCGCCGCGCAGGACGTGGGTGATCTCCATCAGGGCGTCGTCGACCGGGTTGACCAGGGTGTAGAGCGGGGCGCCGTTGGCGCGCACGATGCCGTAGTCCGGCACGTTCTCCGGGGTGAAGGTCAGCTCGCCGCGGACCAGGTCGGTGAAGGTGATCGCCTCGTCGGGCATCCGGAAGCGGACGATGGGCGCACGGCCCTGCGCCCGGTAGGCCTCGACCTGCTCGGCGCTCAGGTCACGGCAGTGGCCGTCGTAGCCGGACGGCCTGCCGGCGGCGCGGGCGGCCTCGCGGCGGGTGTCCAGCTCCTCCTGGGAGCAGTAGCAGTGATAGGCGTGGCCGGCGTCCAGGAGCCTGGTCGCGACGTCCTTGTAGAGGTCCATGCGCTGCGACTGGCGGTAGGGCGCGTGCGGGCCGCCGACCTCGGGGCCCTCGTCCCAGTCGAAGCCGAGCCAGCGCATCGAGTCGAGCAGCTGGCCGTAGGACTCCTCCGAGTCGCGGGCGGCGTCGGTGTCCTCGATGCGGAAGACCAGGGTGCCGCCGTGGTGCCGGGCGAACGCCCAGTTGAACAGGGCGGTGCGGACCAGGCCCACATGGGGGTTACCGGTGGGCGAGGGACAGAAACGGACGCGTACGGGGGAGCCGGGTGCGCTAGCCACGCTTGACAACCTTGTTGGTGAGAGTGCCGATGCCTTCGATGGTGACGGCGACCTCGTCGCCGACAGTCAGGGGGCCGACCCCAGCCGGGGTGCCCGTGAGGATCACGTCGCCGGGGAGCAGCGTCATGGCCTCGGTGATGTTGACGACCAGGTCCTCGATGGAGTGGATCATCTCGCTGGTACGGCCGAGCTGACGCTGTTCGCCGTTGACCGTGAGCTGGACGGTCAGGTCGGCGGCGGCCGTGACGTCCAGGCCGGTCTCGACCCAGGGGCCGAGCGGGCAGGAGGTGTCGAAGCCCTTGGCCCGCGCCCACTGCTTCTCGCGCCGCTGCACGTCGCGGGCGGTGACGTCGTTGGCGCAGGTGTAGCCGAAGATCACGTCCTTGACGCGCTCGCGCGGGACCTCCCGGCACATGCGGCCGATGACGACGGCGAGTTCCGCCTCGTGGTGGAGCTCGGAGGAGAACGCCGGGTACTGGATGTCGTCGCCGGGGCCGATCACCGACGTGGACGGCTTGAAGAAGGCGAACGGGGCGTCCGGCACCTCGTTGCCCAGCTCGCGCGCGTGCTCGGCGTAGTTGCGGCCGAAGGCCACGACCTTGTTGGGCAGCACGGGCGGGAGGAGCCGGACCTTGCTCAGCGGCACCTTGGTGCCGGAGAGCTCGTGGTCCGCGAACGGGATGCCCTTGATGATGTCGAGGACGAGCTCGTCCGGCTTGTCGCCCTCGACCGCGCCGAAGGCGACGTTCCCGTCGATGGAGAACCTGGCGATGCGCACGGGTTGGTTGGCCCCTTGACTGAAGCGGCTGGAGTCTGACGCTCCAGGCTAACGCGGAAGGGCGTCCCCGGCCGGGGACGCCCTTGACATCCATGGCGGGCCGCCCTGAACATACGGCGGCTCTCGCCCGTACTACTGCGCGGAGGCGCCGACCGGAACCTCCATCAGCACGGTGCGACGGGGGTTGGCGGTCTGATTGGGCAGTTCGACGGAGTGCTCCGGCAGCTGCGGGGTCTGCAGCTCGTCGGCGTCCTTCAGGTGCGCCAGCGTGGTGCGTCGCGGGTTGGCGATCTTGTGGAACATCGGCGTCGTCTTCACTGTTGTAGTGGCCCTGTTCGTGTCGGGGCGCCCGCGCGGGTACGGAATCGCCCTCACGCGGGCACGGCTTGTCGGATTTGCCGTACCTGTAAAGCGACAGGCTAGACAGCGCATTCCCCGCGAACGGCACGGGGTGCCAGGGACGGCGTGTGAGTTTGCTCACGGATCCAGACTCAAACCGGTCAATTCAGACTCGCTCCCGAGTGCCGCGAAACGGACATTCTCCCCCTGAAGCTGCCATTCCGCTCCTGATCATGGCGACTGGGACACTCGGCACCCCTCACCGGTACGTCCCACTCTGTCCGATATAGCGATGATCCTTTTCTACGTCCGGTGACCCGGCCCTCACGTGCTGTCACGGATGTCACAACCTGACCAACCAGCCTTGTTGGAGATCCTGCACTGTGCTGGAATCTCACGGACCGCCGCGGGATCGAACCGGCGCGCATGGGGCGCACAGCAGCGCCGAGCGGCGGCGGGAAGGGGGAGCCAGCGCCGGTCACTCACGACCACCCGGGGGGCGTATTCAGGGCGCCCCTCACGACGCCGACACCGTCTTTCCGTTCACCCGGGAAGGCGCCTGGTCCAGAGGTTGCGACGCTAGTGCAGGGACGTTTCAAGAGGGATGGCAGCGCTTCGGCGGAGCCGGAGCCGCACGGCGGGACTGGCCCGATGGCCGGCAGCTCCTCGCCCCAGCACGCCCAGAACCAGGGCCCGTCCGGTGACGGTGCGGAGCGTTCCGGGCGCCCCGGCCCGAACGCCTCCTCGGCACCCGCGGGTCCCCCGCCCGCGACCGGGCCGGGCAAGGCCCCCCAGGGCGCGGGCGACCCCGGCCCCCGTGTGGCCCTGCGCAACTGGCGCATCTCCACACGACTGGTGGCGCTGCTGACGCTGCCCGTGGTCGCGGCCACCACGCTGGGCGCGGTCCGTATCAACCAGTCCATGGACGACATCGAGCAGCTCGACAACATGAAGCTGCTGACGGCCATGACCAAGCAGGCCACCGAGCTGGCCGCCAAGCTCCAGGAGGAGCGCGACGAGTCCGCCGGTGTGCTGGCGCACGGCTCGCGCGTGGCGGACATCAAGGGCCAGCGGGACGCCACCGACCGAGCCCTGACGACCTTCGTCGACGCCTCGGAGAAGATCGACGCCTCCAGCAAGAACGGCAACCTCCAGGGTGTCCGCGACAACCTGGTCGGCCTGGTCAGCGACCTCGGCTCCCTCGCCAAGATCCGCAAGTCGGCCTACACCGCCGAGGGCAACTCCATGCAGACGGTGGAGGGGTACCACCGTCTGATCAGCCGGCTCCTCGACCTCTCGCAGGACATGGCCGAGGCCACCTCCAACCCCGAGATGATCCAGCGCACCCGCGCCCTGGCGGCCTTCTCGTCCGCCAAGGAGTACGCGTCGATGCAGCGCGCGGTCCTCGCGGCGGCCCTGCCCACCAGCAACACCTCCTACGGCAACCTCTCCGACAACGACCGGACCTACGGCGAGATGGCCCTGGAGAGCCAGGACTCGCAGATCGCCATCTTCCGGAGCATCTACGGCGACGAGGGCGCCGAGGAACTGCTGCGCACGATCGAGCAGGGCAACACCACGATCGAGCAGGCCGACACCTACGCGACCCGCGCCTTCGCCTCCAAGACCGGTCTGCAGTCGCTGGAGAAGCGCTCCTACCGGGACTGGCTGGACGCCAGCACCACCAAGATCCGGCAGATGGCGAACATCGAGCGCACGCTGCTGGAGGACATGGAGCAGAAGGCGCGCGAGCTGCGCGCCGAGTCCGAGCGCGACGCGATCATCTCCGGTGCGCTGATCCTGCTCGTCCTCGGTATCTCGCTGGTCGGCGCTTTCATCGTGGCCCGGTCCATGATCCGCTCGCTGCGCCGGCTGCAGGAGACCGCGACCAAGGTCGCCTCGGACCGCCTGCCCGAGCTGGTCAAGCAGCTGTCCGAGGCCGACCCGCAGGACGTGGACACCTCCGTGGAGTCGGTCGGTGTGCACTCCCGGGACGAGATCGGCCAGGTGGCCGCGGCCTTCGACGACGTGCACCGCGAGGCGGTCCGCCTCGCCGCCGAGCAGGCCCTGCTGCGGGGCAACGTCAACGCGATGTTCACCAACCTCTCGCGCCGCTCCCAGGGTCTGATCCAGCGCCAGCTGTCGCTGATCTCCGAACTGGAGTCCCGCGAGGCCGACCCGGACCAGCTGTCCTCGCTGTTCAAGCTCGACCACCTCGCGACCCGCATGCGCCGTAACGGTGAGAACCTCCTCGTCCTCGCCGGTGAGGAGCCGGGCCGCCGGTGGACCCGCCCGGTCCCGCTGGTCGACGTGCTCCGTGCCGCCGCCTCCGAGGTGGAGCAGTACGAGCGCATCGAGCTGGCGTCCGTGCCGACCACCGAGGTGGCCGGCCGGGTCGTCAACGACCTCGTGCACCTGCTCGCCGAGCTGCTGGAGAACGCCACCTCGTTCTCCTCGCCGCAGACCAAGGTCAAGGTCACCGGTCACGCACTGCCCGACGGCCGGGTGCTGATCGAGATCCACGACACCGGTATCGGCCTCTCCCCCGAGGACCTCGCGGCGATCAACGAGCGGCTCGCCTCGCCGCCCACCGTGGACGTCTCCGTCTCCCGCCGCATGGGCCTCTTCGTGGTCGGTCGTCTGTCCCAGCGGCACGGCATCCGCATCCAGCTGCGCCCGTCCGACTCCGGCGGCACGACCGCGCTGGTCATGCTGCCCGTCGATGTCGCCCAGGGCGGCAAGAAGCCGCAGCCCAAGCCCGGCCAGGGCATGGGTGGCTCGGGCGGTCCGGCCGCCGCGCAGGCCGCCGCGGGCGCGGCGGCCGCCCGCCGCCAGAGCGGTGCCCTCGGTGGCGGCCAGGGCGCGCCCGGCGGTGCGCTGGGCGGTGCGCCGGCCGGCGCCGGTGGCCGCCTCGGTGCCGGGCAGGGCCCGCGGGCCGCGCTGCCCGGTGTGGGCCAGGACGGCCGCCCGGGTGCGCCGGGCGGTGCGCGCGGACCTCAGCAGGGCCAGCAGGGCCGGCCTCCGGCCGGCGCCGGCGCCGGTGCGTTCGGCCAGGGGCCGGGCGCCCCGCAGGGACTTCAGTCGGCGGGCACGGGCGGCTTCGACGGCCAGGGCCGGGACGCCTTCGGTGGCGCTTCCCGCGGCCCGGTGCCGCCGCAGCGCACCGGTGAGGACGCCGAGCAGGGCGGCGGGCGCCGTGCGCGTCGGCCGCAGCTGCCCGGCAGTGCCCCGCGCGGCGGTCCGCGCGCCGAGCTGCCGGGCGGCAACCCGCAGCCTCGGGTGACCGGCTGGGGCGACGAGAACGCCCAGCCGCAGGTTCCGCGCTCCCCGCTGGACGGGCCGCGCGGCCACGACGAGCCGGACGCCGCCGCCACCTCGCAGCTGCCGCGTCCGGACGACCGGCAGGGCCCCGGCTCCACGGCGGAGATACCGGCGGTCCCGCGGATGGACGAACGCCAGGCGTCCTCGGCCGACTTCGCGCGCTCCGGCGCGGACGGCTCGCAGCACACCGGTCAGTTCGCCGGCCCCGCGACGAACGGCCGACAGGACACCGGCCGGTACGAGCGGCCCGCGGACCGTCAGGACACCGGCCAGTACGCGCTTCCCGGTACGCCGGAACGGCAGGACACCGGCCAGTACCAGCGGCCGGGTGCCGACGGTCCCCAGGACACCGGCCAGTACCAGCGGCCGGGTGCCGGCGGCCCCCAGGACACCGGCCAGTTCCCGGCACCCGCGCGGCAGCAGGACGACTTCCTGAGGCCCGACGTCTTCGGCGCACCCGGCGGCCAGAACGCGCCGGCGAGCCCGGACCGGTTCGCCGCGCAGCCGTACGACAACGGCTCCACCGGTCAGTTCCCGGCCGCGGGCCAGGACGGCTCGGGTACCGGCCAGTACGCGCTGCCCGGCCGCCAGGACGCGTCCGCCACGGGCCAGTTCGAGCGGCCCCAGGGCGGCGGTTACGGCGGCCGACAGGAGCCGGAGGCGCTGCCGCCGGCCACGAGCGCGGGCGACGGCCGTACGCCCCTGTACGACACGCTGGAGACCAACTGGTTCCACGGCGGCGCGCAGGGCGGCCAGACCCCGGCCGAGCAGCAGCCGCAGGCTCCGCAGTCTCCCGCTCCGCAGTCCTCCGGGCCGCAGTCCTCCGGGCCCCAGCGGCCGGGTTCCGCGGCCTGGCGGACCTCGCCCAACGACGAGCTGGTACGGCAGGCCGAGCGGGTCCGCCAGCCGGCCGCGGGCGGGGTCACCACCTCCGGCCTGCCGCGCCGGGTACCCCGGGCCAACCTCGTCCCGGGCACGGCTCAGCAGCAACAGCACCAAGCCGGTCCGCAGGTCTCGCGCGCGCCTGACGACGTGCGCGGACGGCTGACCAATCTCCGTCGGGGCATCGCCCAGGGTCGTCAGGCCGGCAACGGCCAGACGGGCAGCCACCAGAGCCCCACTCACCAGCAGGAGCGTTAGTTGAGCCAGATGAGCCAGGCGGCACAGAACCTGAACTGGTTGATCACGAACTTCGTGGACAACACCCCGGGGGTGTCCCACACCGTCGTGGTGTCCGCCGACGGTCTCCTGCTTGCGATGTCCGAGGGCTTCCCGCGCGACCGCGCGGACCAGCTCGCGGCGGTCGCGTCCGGGCTGACCTCGCTGACGGCGGGCGCCTCCCGGATCTTCGAGGGCGGCACCGTGGCGCAGACGGTCGTCGAGATGGAGCGGGGATTCCTCTTCCTCATGTCCGTCTCCGACGGCTCCTCGCTCGCCGTCCTCGCCCACCCCGAATGCGACATCGGCCTCGTCGGCTACGAGATGGCACTGCTGGTCGACCGCGCGGGCGCCGTGCTCACGCCGGACCTGCGCGCCGAACTGCAAGGCAGTCTGCTTCACTGACCGCCCGGATCCAACCCACGTCACACAATCACCGTCCGGCCGCCACAGTCCCCCCACCGGCCCCGTCAGACGGCACGACTGACCGACTTGCTGTCCCGCCCGGAGGATTCATGACCCCGCCCACCGCCCATCATGATCCGTACGCCGAGTCGTACGGGGACGAGGGCGACCAGCCGCTGGTGCGTCCGTACGCGATGACCGGTGGCCGGACCCGGCCGCGCTACCAGCTCGCGATCGAGGCGCTGATCAGCACGACGGCCGACCCGGCAGCGCTCATGGGGCTGCTCCCCGAGCACCAGCGCATCTGCCACCTGTGCCGTGAGGTGAAGTCGGTGGCCGAGGTGTCGGCGCTGCTTGCCATGCCGCTCGGTGTGGCCCGGATCCTGGTCGCGGACCTCGCCGAGGCCGGCCTGGTCGCCATCCACCAGCCGGGTGGCGACGAGAACAACGGCGGCGCACCGGACGTGACGCTGCTCGAAAGGGTGCTCAGTGGACTTCGCAAGCTCTGACGGGGGCCGGGCCACCACCTCCGCCAAGATCGTGGTGGCGGGTGGCTTCGGTGTCGGCAAGACCACGTTCGTGGGCGCCGTCTCGGAGATCAACCCGCTGCGCACAGAGGCCGTGATGACATCCGCGTCGGCGGGTATCGACGACCTCACCCACACCGGGGACAAGACCACCACCACGGTGGCCATGGACTTCGGCCGCATCACCCTGGACCAGGACCTGATCCTTTACCTGTTCGGCACCCCCGGCCAGGACCGCTTCTGGTTCATGTGGGACGACCTGGTGCGCGGCGCGATCGGCGCGGTGGTGCTCGTGGACACCCGGCGCCTGGCCGACTGCTTCCCCGCGGTCGACTACTTCGAGAACAGCGGCCTGCCGTTCGTCATCGCCCTCAACGGCTTCGACGGACAGCAGCCGTACTCGCCCGACGAGGTCCGCGAGGCCCTGCAGATCGGGCCGGACACCCCGATCATCACGACCGACGCCCGCCACCGCGCGGACGCCAAGAGTGCGCTGATCACGCTGGTGGAGCACGCCCTGATGGCCCGCCTGCGGTAGGGATCAAGTGGTCCCTCGTGTACGGCAGTTGCCGTAGACCTCCAGGAGCCGGCTGTGGCCTTTGACACGGCCGGCTCCGGTGTTCATAACGTTTCGGCAGAGGAATCGGCCGATGCCGCCACACCGCGCGGTCGGTCGGTCTCGCTGTGCGTACGAAGGCCCCGTCTTTTGGCGGGGCTCGCTCTTTATGACCGTTTTATCTGGGGCTTACATCACATGGAACCAGCTCATCCCACTGTTTGGAAGAGACCTGGTTGACGTGCTGGAATGCCTGAACTGCCCAATAGTCAATGACGTACACATGGTCGATGGCTGATCGGGCTCTGAGAAACCGCGGCACGACGTAGGTGCCGACCGCCGAGAGGTTGTTGGTCGAGTGAGGCGAAGCAAGAACAGTCCCGAGCCGACGGCCCGGGGCAACTTCACCCCGCCGCCGCGCGGAGCGGCGCCCGCCCCTGGGTCCGGCTCGGAGCCCGCGGCCGCACCCGAGAAGAGCGGCGGCAGATTCGCCCCGCGCAACTGGCGGGTGCCCACCCGGCTGAACGCGATCCTGCTCATACCCGTGCTGGTCGGCCTCGTCATGGGCGGCTTCCAGGTCAAGAACTCGATCGACACCTGGCAGGAGGCCGAGGACGCGGAGAAGACCGCGCGCCTGGTCCGCGCCGCCCTCACCTACGCCGACGCCCTCTACAACGAGCGGGACTCCACGGCCGCGCCGCTGCTGAAGGGCAACGGCACGGAGGACGAGACCGTCAAGACGGCCCGGGCCGCCACCGACAAGGCCGCCGACGCCTTCGACGCGGCCGCCCAGGACATGCCGGACAAGCCGGGCCTGGAACGCCGGCTGAAGCTGTTCCGCGAGGCGGAGCCGAAGCTGCAGACGCTGCGCAGCGCCGCCTACACCACCAACCTCAAGGGCGTGCAGACCGAGGAAGGCTACGTCCAGATCTCCCACCCGCTGACCGAGTTCGCCAACGAACTCGGCCTCGGCACCGGCAACATCACCTCCTACGGCCGTACCGTCTACGCGATCACGCTGACCAAGAGCGCGCTTTCACTGGAGCGCTCCATCGGCACCCACCTGCTGGTCAACCCGGGTCCGAGTGCGACCGACCTGGCCAAGCAGCGGGTCGCGCTGAGCTCGTACGCCTACCTGGAGCGGATCGCCGTCGAGGAGTACATCGGCGGTGGCACCGAGGCCGACGCACAGCGGCTGCAGAACGCCCAGGCGGACATCAAGTCCAAGGCGGACGCCCTGGCCAAGGAGGCCGCGGCCAAGAACCCGGACTACGTCGCCCCGCCGTCCGACCCCACCGTCATGGTCGCCGGCATCTCCGGCCTGACCAGCACCGACTCCTCGGAGCGGGCCGCGCTCGCCGAACGGGGCATCACGCCCGAGAACTGGTGGGCGGTCACCACCCTGAAGTACGACGCCTACCGCCAGATCGAGTCGGACATGGCCGACCGGGCGGTGAGCGAGGCCTCCGACATCGCCTCCGAGGCCAAGACCGACGCCATCATCACCGGTGCCGCCGTCGTGGTGGCCCTGCTCGTCGCGTTCATCCTGGCCGGCGCCGTCGCGCGGCAGATGAGCCGCTCGATGCGCCAGCTGCGCAACGCGGCCTTCGGCATCGCCGAGCAGCGCCTGCCGATGCTGGTCGACCAGCTCTCGCGCACCGACCCCGGCCGGGTGGACACCCGGGTCGCCCCGATCCCGATCACCACCCGGGACGAGATCGGCGAGGTCGCGCGCGCCTTCGACCAGGTGCACCGCGAGGCCGTCCGGCTCGCCTCCGAGCAGGCCCTGCTGCGGGGCAACATCAACGCGATCTTCACCAACCTCTCGCGCCGCAACCAGTCGCTGATCGAGGGCCAGCTGACCCTGATCACCGATCTGGAGAACAACGAGGCGGACCCGGACCAGCTGGAGAACCTCTTCAGGCTGGACCACCTCGCCACCCGTATGCGACGCAACGGCGAGAACCTCCTGGTCCTCGCCGGCGAGGAGCCCGGCCGCCGCTGGGACCAGCCGGTCCCGCTGGTCGACGTGTTGCGGGCCGCCTCCTCCGAGGTGGAGCAGTACGAGCGCATCGAGCTGCAGGGCGTCCCCGAGGCCGAGATCCACGGCCGCGCGGTCACCGACCTGGTGCACCTGCTCGCCGAGCTGCTGGAGAACGCGACGACGTTCTCCTCGCCCCAGACCAAGGTCCGCGTCACCGCGACCCGGCTGCCCGACGGCCGCGTGATGATCGAGATCCACGACAAGGGCATCGGCCTGACCGCCGAGGACTTCGCGGAGATCAACCACAAGCTGGCCAACCCGCCGACCGTGGACGCCGCGATCTCCCAGCGCATGGGCCTGTTCGTGGTGGGCCGGCTCTCCGACCGGCACGGCATCCGCGTCCAGCTGCGTCCCTCCGGTGAGCAGGCCGGCACCACCTCGCTGGTCATGCTGCCGGACGCGATCACCCACGGCGGTGGCGGCGAGCCGCACACGGACCGCGACGAGTTCACCGTCTCGCAGATCATCCCGGAGCAGCAGCAGTACCCCGGCGTCGGCGAGGACTTCGGTCCCCCGATGCGCACGGCCGCCGAACTCGGCTTCGACGACAGCCGCTACGGCGACGTCCCCGACGACATCAGGGACCTGGACCCGGTGGGCCGCTCCCTGATGCGCGAGGAGCGCAAGGCGGCCCTGGAGACCCAGCCGCACGGTCACCCGGACGACCAGCAGGCGCCGGCCGCCCCGGCGGCGTACCCCGAGGGGTACGAGGCGCAGCAGCCCGACTACGAGGGCGCGCACACCGGCTACGACGATGGCGGCAGCGGCTATGGCGAGCAGGCCGCGGGCTACCCGGGCCCGCAGACGTACGAGGAGCCTCAGCAGGCGTCGTACGACGAGCAGCAGTACTACGCGCAGGGCGGCGACGACACCTTCACGTCCGGTGGCGGCTACCCGGAGTCCGGGTATGCGGAGCCCACGCACGAGGAGCGGGCGACGGCCGGTGCGAACCAGGCGGACGGCTTCCCCTCGTACGAGGAGCAGTCCTACCAGGACGACTGGCCGCAGCAGAACGACTACCCGGGTGGCTATGCGGGCGGCTACGCTCCAGGCGGCTCGGAAGCGGAATCCTCGCAGGCCGCTGACGCAGGTGAGCGGGACAGCGTAGGCTTCGACCGTCCGGGACCGGCCCCCTCCGCCGGCCACGAGCTGACCGACGCCGGGCTCCCCCGCCGCGGTTCCTTCGCGGCGGACGGTTCGCACGGCGCCCCGGGGCCCGTGCACCAGGAGGAGTCGGCCCCCGCTTCCGACGGCCACGGCGACAGCTGGCGTTCGGCGAACGACGAGCGCTGGCAGCAGGCCTCGCAGCTGCGGAAGCCGAAGGCGGGCGGGGTCACCTCCTCCGGTCTGCCGCGGCGGGTGCCCAAGGCCAACCTGGTCGAGGGTTCCGCCGAAACCACCCCCCAGGGAGGCCCACAGGTCTCCCGCGCCCCGGAGGACGTCCGGGGCAGGCTGAGCAACCTGCGGCGCGGCGTCCAACGAGGCCGCAACGCAGGCAGTGAAACGAACGGCCAGGGCTTCGGTCCTGACAGCACCTACAACCAGGAGCGTTAGTGTGAGCCCGATGAGCCAGGCGGCACAGAACCTGAACTGGTTGATCACCAACTTCGTGGACAACACCCCGGGGGTGTCCCACACGGTGGTGGTCTCCGCCGACGGACTCCTTCTGGCGATGTCCGAAGGCTTTCCCCGCGACCGCGCCGACCAGCTCGCGGCCGTCGCCTCCGGTCTGACGTCGCTGACGGCAGGCGCCTCCCGGATCTTCGAGGGGGGCAGCGTGAACCAGACGGTTGTGGAGATGGAGCGGGGATTCCTCTTCATCATGTCCATCTCCGACGGTTCGTCGCTCGCCGTCCTCGCCCACCCCGAGGCGGACATCGGCCTCATCGGGTACGAGATGGCTCTTCTGGTGGACCGCGCCGGCACGGTCCTGACGCCCGACCTTCGCGCGGAGCTCCAAGGGAGCCTTCTCAACTGACAGTCGGACGGTGCGTACACGCGTCCCGAGGCCGTAGTGTTTCGGGACGCGGCTCCCACCGGGATGGGTGCCAGGCACAGTCGGAGGAGGAGAGAACGTGGCAACACCCCCAGGCGGTTCGTCGGGTAACTGGTCGTACGGTCCTGGCCAGGGCCGGGGCGACGGCTCCGCGAACCCGTACGACTTCCCCTCCACGCCGAACCAGCGGCAGCCGTACGCGCCCCAGGGTCCGCAGGGCCCCGGGCAGTCTCCGTACGACCAGCCGCACTCGCCGCGCATCCAGCCCGTGCAGCCGCAGCGTCGCACCCCCGAGCCGGCGCCCGCCGGGGCGTCGAACAACCCCCTGGTGCGTCCGTACGCCATGACCGGCGGCCGGACCCGCCCGCGGTACCAGCTCGCCATCGAGGCGCTGGTGCACACCACCGCGGCTCCGCACCAGATGCAGGGCCAACTGCCCGAGCATCAGCGGATCTGCAACCTGTGCCGGGAGATCAAGTCGGTGGCCGAGATCTCGGCCCTGCTGACGATCCCCCTCGGCGTGGCCAGGATCCTCGTCGCCGACTTGGCGGAGGCGGGACTGGTCGCCATCCATCAGCCCGGCGGCGACGAGAACGCCGGTGGCCAGCCAGACGTGACACTGCTCGAAAGGGTGCTCAGTGGACTTCGCAAGCTCTAGCGGAGGGCCGGTTTCTCAGAGTCGCTCCACCACCTCCGCGAAGATCGTGGTGGCGGGCGGCTTCGGCGTGGGCAAGACCACGTTCGTC
>NZ_CBDQZH010000021.1:0-127611 GCF_965341775.1 Streptomyces sp. bgisy159
GTGGAGGAGTCACGTAGACGCCGACCTCCAGCAGGTCGCCCCGCACCCCGGCGGCTTCCTGACGGTCCAGGACCCAGTCGAAGAGCACCTGGTCGAGCACGGGGAACCAGCCCGGGACGTCATCGAGCCGGAGGGGTGGTCGCATCGCGTCGTGCGGATCGCTCATGAGAAGTGAGCACTTCCTCGTGTGATGGACATTCAGGGAAATCCTCAGTCTCTTCCCGCGGCGCACCGTCCGAATCGGCGATCAGGTGAACAGCGGGGAAATTCTGGCCGATCGGTGAAGGCGGCGGCGAGGAAGGTAATGCGGTTGTTCACGCGGGTGCTTCTCCTGCCGTCGGACATATGACTCCGGGCGTTTACAGCCGGTTCACGTCGCGCCCATACCTTCAACCAATGCCAGACATATCCAGCCGGGCGCGAGGGTCTGTTCTGCCCCGCCAGCGTGGTGGCGCCGCGCTCGTCTCATATGTATTGCCCGTCTTCAACGAACAGGACGGGATCCGCCATTTCCACGAGGAACTCGTCACCGCCCTGAGCGAGCGCCCCGAGTTCGCCTATGAGTTGGTGTACGTCAACGACGGATCCGCCGACGGCACGCTGGCCATTCTGGAAGACATCGCGAAGAACGACCGGCGCGTCCGGGTCATCGACTTCGCCCGCAACTTCGGTCACCAGATGGCCATCACCGCCGGGATCGACGAGGCACACGGCGACGCCGTGATCGTCATGGACACCGACCTGCAGGACCCGCCCAGGGTCAGCCTGGAACTGATCGACGCCTGGCGGGACGGCGCGGAGATCGTGCATGCCCGCCGGCGCAGCCGGCAGGACACCTTCTTCAAGAAGACCACCGCGCACGCCTTCTACCGCCTGCTGCGCTCCTCCACCGACGTCGACATCCCGGTGGACACCGGCGACTTCCGGCTCATGGACCGCCGCGCCGCCGACGAGCTGCGGCGCTTCCGCGAGCGCAGCCGGTTCGTGCGCGGCATGGTCGCCTCGATGGGCTTCCGCCAGAGCGAGGTGCACTTCGACCGTGACGAGCGGTTCGCGGGGGAGACCAAGTACCCCCTGAAGAAGATGGCCCGCCTCGCCATCGACGGCCTGACCGGCTTCTCCACCGCACCCCTGCGGATGATCACCAAGCTGGGCTTCGCGGTGCTCGCGCTGTCCCTGGCCGGCATCGTCTACGCGCTCGCCATGAAGGTCCTGCGGCCCGACATCACGGTCTCCGGATGGACGATGCTGATGGTCGTCGTGCTCTTCCTCGGCGGCGTGCAGATGCTGTCGCTGGGCGTGCTCGGCAGCTACATCGGCCGCACCTACGCGGAGGTGCAGGGCCGCCCGCTGTACACGGTCCGGCAGGTCATCTCGCACGCCGCACCGGCCGGCAGCGGCCCGGGCGGCGCCGGCGGCCATGGCGACTGACACCGTCGAGAGCACCGGCAGCCGCGGCCGGGACCTCCGTCAGCTGGTCACGTACGCCCTGGTCGGCGGCAGCGGAGTCCTGCTCGACCTGGGCGCGTTCCTGCTGCTCTACAACGTGGCCGGGATGCACGAACAGGTGGCCAACGTGCTGTCCACCAGCCTCGGCATCACCAACAACTTCGTCCTGAACGCCCTGTTCACCTTCAGCAAGCGCGACCGCCTGCTGATCCGCTACCTGCGCTTCTACGCCGTCGGGCTGACCGGCATCGCCCTGACCTTCGTCCTGCTCGCGGTGTTCTCCCGGGGCCTCGGCATCGATCCGAACCTGGTGAAGGCCGGCTCGCTGCCGCTGGTGCTGCTCTTCCAGTTCGCGCTCAACAGAAAGTGGAGCTTCGCATGAATCTCGGCGTCATCGGCGCGGGAGCGACCGGCCTGACCGCCGCCTACGACGCGGTCAAGCGCGGTCATTCGGTGACCGTCCTGGAGGCCGCCGACGAACTGGGCGGACTCGCCGCGTCGATCACCGTCGGCGGGGTGCCGCTGGAGCGCTACTACCACCACATCTTCCGCAGCGACCGGCAGATGATCGAGCTGATCGAGGAACTGGGCCTCGGCGGCGACCTGCGTTTCCACAAGACCACCACCGGCGTCTACCGCGACGGCCGCATGCACCCCTTCAGCACCCCCCTCCAGATGCTGACCTCCCCGCTGTACGGCCTGCCCGCCGGCGTCCGCTTCGGTCTGTCGTCGGCGGTGCTGAAACTCGTGCGCGACGGGGAGCGGTTCAACGACCGCACCGCGCTGAGCTGGCTGAACAAGTGGGCCGGGCGGCGGGCCACCGAAGCCGTGTGGGAGCCGCTGCTGCGCGGCAAGTTCGGCGACCGCGCCGACCAGGTGTCGATGGCCTGGCTGTGGGCGCGCGTGCACTGCCGCACCTTCGAACTCGGCTATCTGGACGGCGGGTTCGAGCGGGTGTACGCCGCCCTGCGGGACCGGATCGCCGAGCGCGGCGGCAAGGTCGAGTTCGGCAAGCGGATGGAGACCATCCGGCAGGAGGGCGCCCACGGTCCGGTCACCGTGCGCACCGCCGACGGGGCCGCGTACACCTTCGACCACCTGATCGTGACGACGCCGCAGCCGGCCTTCGCCCAGGCCGCCGACGCGCCCGCCGACGACACGGTCCGGCGCAACCAGTACCTGGGCGCGACCTGCTTCGTCCTCGAACTGGACCGCAGCGCGATCCCGTACTACTGGCTCAACATCAACGAGCCGGACTTCCCGTTCCTGGCGGTCGTCGAGCACACGAAGATGATCGACCCGGCGCAGTACGGCGGCCGGCACATCCTCTACGTCGGCAACTACGTGGAGCGCGACGACTGGCGCTTCACCACCGCCCCGGCCGAGCTGCTCGACCGCTACCTGCCGTACCTGAAGCGGCTGAACCCGGCCTTCGAGCGCACCTGGATCCAGGACTGGCACTTCTCCCGGGCCCCGTTCGCCCAGCCGGTGGTCACCCCCGGGTACAAGGCGCTGATCCCGGGCCACCACACCCACCTGAGCCGGGTGACGCTGGCGACGATGGCCCAGATCTACCCGCAGGACCGCGGTCAGAGCTACTCGGTGGAGCTCGGCCACAAGGCGGCACGGATCGCGGGCGCGGCCTGACCCGTCCGGCTCACGCGCGGAAGGGGCCCCGGAACGGCGAATTCCCGGGGCCCCTTCCGCGCGCGGCGGTCAGCCGCGGTGGCGCAGGGTGCACACCACCAGCTGCCGGCCCTCCGGCCTGGGGCACGCGTAGGTGCGCCGGATGTCGTCGGCGATCTCCGGGTCGACCACCGCGAGGGACATCCAGCCCGGCTGGTAGACCATGTACTCGGCCGGGTGCTCCTGGGTGACGCAGCGCACGTTCTCCCGGGTCGAGGTGAGGCCGGCGACCTCGGGGAGCCGCTTGGTGACGCTCAGGAAGGTGGGGAAGGGGTAACGGCAGCCGGTCGGATGACCGACGTAGTACGCCTGCAGCCCGAACGCCAGATACAGCACCTCGGCGTCCTCCGGCAGCTCGGCCGCCACCTGCTCGCCGGCGGCCCGCGCGGCCTCGGCCTGCTCCTTCAGCTCGGCGTTGGTGGTGACGAGGTGGCCCTGCACCACCCGTACCCCGGACGACGGCCACACGGTCGCCGCCAGGCACACGACGAGCGCGAGCCCCGTCAGGGCGACCGGGACGCGCGGGGTGCGCGGCCGGCGGGGGGCCCGCGCGAGCCGCATGTCGACCAGCGCGGCGGCGAGGGACGCGGCGCACGCGTACCAGGCCAGGTCGACCGTGTACACGTCCTCGCGGACCAGGAAGATCAGCGGGGTGAGCGCCCCGAGCACCAGGGCGAGCGCGGTCAGGCACAGCGGCGGGCGGCGGTACGCGCCGTACCAGCGGCCGACCGCGAGACCGGTGAGCGCGGCGGCCACCACCGGCAGGGACTCCCCGTGGTACGCGAAGAAGTTCCCCTGGTACATCACGACGCCCAGGCCGACGACGACCAGCAGCGCGGTGACGACGACCGCCTCGACGCGCTGCCGGCGGGAGCCGAGGGTGACCGCGAACAGCAGCAGCGCTCCCGGCAGCAGCCCGAGCACGGGCGTCAGGACGATCCGGTCGCCCACGTACTGGGCGGTCCGCTGAAGGAGGTCGGAAACGACGACCGGCTCGGCGCCGCCCAGCTGGTGGACGTTGATGTGCGGCATGTCGCGCACCCACTGCAGCTCGCGCGAACCCGACCAGACGCTGATCCCGAACAGCAGACCGGTGGCGACGGCGGTGGCGGCGGCCAGCAGCAGCGCCCGGACCCGGTCCACGGCGAAGACCACGAGCAGCGCCATCGCGGCCGTGCCCGCCGTGGAGTACTTCAGCAGGACGGCCAGACCGAGGGGCAGCGCGGCCAGGGCGACCGCCCGCCACCGGTCGCGGACGCCCAGCGCGGCGGCGACGGCCACCACCGCGAAGACGATCGCGAACCACTCCGGCTGCAGGTAGTCGATGACGGGCGCGAAGGCGAGAGTGAGGGCGACCGGAGCCGCGACGAGCAGCGCGTCGCGCTCGGGCAGGCGCCGGCGCAGGGCCCGCCACAGCAGCAGGCCGGCCGCCGCGCACAGCACCAGGCCGACCAGCCGCATCAGGGCTTCGCTCACCGCGAACGAGCCGAAGGTGACGGCGTCCAGCCCGGCGATCAGCCACCGGTAGAAGAAAGGCCGGTGGGCGAACACCTCGGACGGGGAGAAGCCGCTCTCCCCCGTGGTGCGCAACGCGGCGAGCACATAGCGGATGTCGAGAAAGACACCCGCCGTCAGAGTGATGTGGAGCAGCAGCCCCGCGGTGACGAGGGCCGTCGTCCACCCGGCGGGGGAGGTGAGGCGCGAACGGCGGAAATCCGCCCCTCGTGGCGAATGCGGCAACAGGTCGCGGGAGTCGGTCGCGGAGGATTGCCGCGTCGTCGGGGTCGTCATGTGGTCACCTGGAGTTCCGTGTCCCGGCGAACGGCCAGCGCGCGCCGGAGCCGGGGGCCGAAGGGCTTCTCCACGAAGCGGTACAGCAGCCAGGCGATCGCCAGCATGGACAGCACCGTGACGGCGAGCGTCGGGTAGGCGTCGAGTCCGAGTCGGCGGTGCAGGACCCGCACGAAGAACCAGCCCAGGTGCTCGTGGATCAGATAGAAGGGGTAGGTCAGCGCCCCGGCCACCGTCAGCCAGCGCCAGTTGGCCCGGCCCGTCCAGCCCAGCGCGACCGCGGCGACGGCCGCGAAGGCGGCGAGGACGATCAGCTGGACGACGTACGGACTGCGGTGGAAGTCGCCGTGCGCGCCGGGATGCCACAGGCCCCTGACGGCGTACCGCTGGCCCAGCAGATAGCTGACCGCCACGATGCCCCACAGCAGCGGGTCGCTGCCGCAGCGGTGGATCAGGTACAGGGCGAGGCCGCCGACGAAGTACGGCGCGTACGCGGGCATCGCCAGCTCCTCGGCCAGCGGATGGTCGGCGACCGAGGCGAACAGCCCCGCCACCGTCCACAGGCAGCAGAACAGCACCACGCGCCGGTAGGTGACGCCCCGCCACACCACGAACAGCGCGAACAGCACGTAGAAGCGGGCCTCCACCCACAGCGTCCAGTCCACCCCCAGCACCCGGGGCACGCCCATCGGCTGCTGCAGCATGGTGAGGTTGACCAGCAGCTCGTCCGAGCGCAGCGGCTTCTGGACCACCGGCAGGACGACACAGGCCACCGTGACCAGCACCAGTGCCGCCCAGTACGCCGGGTACAGCCGGGAGACCCGGGAGCGGAAGAAGTCGCCCATGCTCCGGCCCCAGCTGCTCATGCAGATCACGAACCCGCTGATCACGAAGAAGAACTGCACGCCGAGCGGCCCGTACGTGGTGAACTGCGACAGCGTCGGGAACTTCACGGCGGGGGACTGGTGCCAGGAGTCGGAGATCTCGCCGCCCCGGCCGGTGTAGTGGTAGAGGCAGACCATCAGGGCCGCGACCAGCCGCAGCCCGTCCAGGGCGCGCAGCCTGCTCTCCCGCCGGGGCCGCACGGCGGGTGGGCCGGGCGGCGGGAGGTCCGGCCGGGGCGCCGGTTCGGGTATCGGTGCCGTGGCCTGCTCAGCCGCGCTCATCCTGGGGGCCTTCCCGTGGGACGTCGAGAGAGGTGGGTACCTGCTGAGGGAGGGGGCTTCCTCGCGGACTACCGCTTCGCGGCCGCCCGCTTGGTCGCCGCCCGCTTCATCGCCCGCGCCCGGCGCGCCAGCCGCCGTACCGCCGCGTTGCGGGGGATGAAGGCGAGCTGGGCCGGTACGGCGCCGGGGAGGGCCAGGGACGCCAGGCGGCGGCGCTTGAAGTAGCGCCAGGTGCGCTGGTCGAGGTGGGCGGAGAGGAAACGCTCCGCCTCGCCCCGCAGCCCGGGGTGGATCTGCGGCTGCATCGCGAACCCGACCGCCCTCAGCAGAGCGGACAGCTCCGCCACCCGCTCCCGCGACGGCATGGCCCAGCCCTCCACCGCCGCCCGGTCCGCCAGGTCGGGCAGCAGCGCGTCCACGATGGTCAGCGGCACCCGGTTGCTGTTCTGGTACGGCGTGAGCGCGGCCAGCACGGACTCGGTGCCCGTCCGCGCCACGGGCAGCCCGTGGAACCCGGCGGCGGTGAACAGCGCGGTGGAGAAGCAGCCGGCCACCAGCGCGGGCCGCAGCCGCAGACAGGCGACCTCGGCGAGCACCGGCCGCTCCAGCAGGGTGAGGTCGGCGCCCAGCTTCCGCGCCTCCTCCTCCAGCAGCCGCGACCAGCGGGCCGGGGCCAGCGGGTGCGGCTTGAAGACGATCGAGGTGTGCCCGAGCGCCACCGCGCCGCGCACCATGTCCAGGTGCAGCCGCTCCTCCTCGGCGTCGCCGATGATGTCGAGCGCCGACAGGTACTGCCCGAGCAGCAGCGCGGGACGCCGCTCGGGCGCCGTCAGCTCCCGCTCCTCCTCGGCCAGTTCGCCCAGCACCTTCAGGAAGGCCTCGGTCGGCACCAGGACCGGCGGCACCCCGAACTCGGTGAGCAGCAGCGGGGTCAGGCCCGGCACCAGGTCGAGGTGGAGCAGCCGGTCGATCCGGGTGCCGACCAGCGGATCGATCTTGTTGCGGGTGGGGCCGTAGCTCATCAGTCCGTCGGCGTAGACGTCGACCGGAGCGCCGGTGAAGATCTGGCACACCGCCAGCGACGGGTTGACCTGGATGGACTCCACCACCAGCCGGACCTCGTCGTCGCCGAGGTTCCACAGCAGGCGCACGTACCGCTCCCACAGCGGGATGTCGTCGCCGCGGGGGCTCCAGCCGCTCGGGTGGAACGGGGCGATGGCCTCGTTCCAGGACACCACCTCGTCGAAGCGCTCCCGAATGCGGTCGAAACCGGGCATGGTGTCGACGGACGGCGTGATCTCCGGGGTGGCCGCCGTGTTGAGGACCACCAGCAGCCGGCGGTCCGTCGGCTCGAAAAGCCCGGCGTCGAGGGCGGCTGCCAGGGTGGCGGCGCCGTACAGGGTCGAGACGCAGAAGATCCGGGTCGTACGGGCCATCAGGCGGCCACCGTCCGCGACGCGACCGGCCGACGGCGCACCCGGCGCAGCAGGCTCGCCCGCTCCAGGTCCATCGACTCCATGACGTCCGCGAGCACGTCCTGCGGCATTCTCTTCAGGGCGGCGGCGGACAGCGTCCGCAGTTTCCGGGCCACGGCTGGTTCGAACCTCTCGATCGAATCGAGGTGATGCGTGATGATGGCGCAGTAGGTGCGCACCGCTTTGGGCAGCAGTACGTCGGCCTCGCGGTCGCGGGCCGTTTCCTCGACCACCTGGTCGAAAGCGCGAATGAAATCCAGTTGGCGGACATCACCGATCTGGGTCAGGGACGAGGCGACCCCCCGCCGGTAATGCACACCGAGCAGGCCGACCACGCCGAAGGATTCCGCCTCCCGGTGGAGTTTCCAGATCCAGGGCCGGTCCTCGGCCGTGCGCAGCCCGTCGGTGAAGTGCAGCAGCCCGCGGTCGACCAGCCGCCGGTGGTAGACGCCCGCCCAGGCGTAGGGGTAGTCCACCGAGGTGGACCGGTCGGCGGGCAGGATCGCCTCCCTGGGGTTCAGCACCGTCCCGCGCCGGCCGTGCGGAACCCGCCGCACGCTGCGCGCCCGGCCGGTGCACTGCACATGGTCGGTGCGCACGAAGTCGCAGCCCAACTCCTCGATGGCGGCCAGGAGTCGCTCGTAGTAGCCCGCGCTCAGCCAGTCGTCGCCGTCCAGGAACGTCAGGTACTCGCCGCTCGCCCTGTCGATGCCGGTGTTGCGGGCGGTCGCCAGCCCCCCGTTCCTGTCGTGTCTGACCACCACCGCGCCCGGCAGCTCGCGCTCCGCGCGCGCCAGGATGTCCGGGGTCGCGTCGGTCGAGCAGTCGTCGACCAGGATGAACTCGAAGTCCTCACGCGCGTTCGCACGCAGGCTCACGAGGGTGTCGGGCGCGTATTGCTGCACGTTGTAGAACGGCACGATGACGGAGAGCTTTGGCACGCGGAAACACTAGGACGTGTCATGACGCCGCATGTATCCCGAAGGGGACCGCGGAGTGAACTCGACGTGTCGGAACAGTGCATCACACCTACTTTCCGGCCGTACTCCGGCCGATTCGGCAACAGGAGATGTGTTGTTAACTCACTGTTGACTTCAGGTTGGCGCGCGACTGGATTTCCCTTTCTAGCGTCTTCGCCGTGCCACCGAGTAAGCCGCCGAGCAATACGACGCCCCCGCGGATCGCGGTCCTCGCGGACTCCGACACCCGCTGGAAGTGGGGTGCCCTCACCGCCGCCCGCATCGCCCCCGGCGACGCGCCGACCGCCCCCGCCCCGGACGGGTTCCTGCTGCGAGGCCGGGCCACCCCCACCCCGCGCCAGCTGGCCGAGGTCGGCGTGCGCGCCGACTCCCTGCGCGAGGTCACGGCCGTGGAGTTCCTGCGGGTGATGGAACGGCAGGAGTACGACGTCGTCGTCCTCGCGCTGGTCGGCGGCGGGGTACAGGCCATGCTGCACGGCCTGGCCCACGCCTGGCGGGGCCGCGACCGGCGCCCGGTGGTCGTCACCGGCTACGTCGGCGTCGTCTACGAGAAGCTCACCGACGGCCTCCTGCTGCGGCACGGCGCCGACCTCGTCCTCGCCAACTCCCGCCAGGACGCCGAACGGTTCCGCGCGGTCTACGAGGGAGTGGGCGCCGACGCGTCCGCGGTGACCGAGGTGGCCCTGCCCTTCCTCGGCGGCGAGCCCTACCCCGGCGCGCCCGACCCGTCCGCGCCGCGGGGGCAGCGGCCCTACACCGTGGTGTTCGCCGCCCAGCCCTCCGTCCCCGACACCCGCCGCGACCGTACCTACCTGCTGGAGCGGCTGGTCCGGCACGCCCGGCTGCACCCCGGCCGGGAGGTGCTGCTCAAGCTGCGCTCCCGGCCCGGCGAACACACCACCCACATCGAGGAGCTGCCGTACCAGAAGCTGGCGCAGCGGCTCGACCCGCCGCCCAACTTCCGCCTGGTCTACGGCAACATGGGCGACGTCCTCGACCGCACCGACCTGATGGTCACGGTCAGCTCCACCGCGGCCCTGGAGTCCCTGCACCGCCGTATCCCGACCGTCGTCCTCACCGACCTCGGGGTGCGCGAGGCGCTCGGCAACCACCACTTCGTCGGCTCCGGGTGCCTCGCCTCCTGGGACCAGCTCGACGCCGGGCACCTGCCGGTGGCGGACACCGCGTGGGTGGCCCGGCAGGGGGTCGCCGCCGACGGCACGTACGCCACGGCCTTCGACGCGGCCCGGGAACGCATCGCCGGACTGCTCGGCCGCCCCGAGGGCCCGCCCCCGCTCGCCCCGTACTACACGGCCGAGACCGCCCCCGGCTATCTCCCCGGCGTCCTCGCACGCCACCACCTGGGCCCGGACGGCGTCCCCCTGCCCGGCGCACCCGCTGCCGACAAGGCCCCCGGCCCCGTCCGCCAGATCGTGCGCCGGGCCGCGCGAGGCGCCTACCGGCACGGCGTCCAGCGGGTGGCGCCGGTGATCCGACGGATGGGCGAGCTGTGATCCGCGGACCGGCGGCAGAAGGGGCCCGGGGCTGTGTTCCCCCACGCGGCTCCGCCGCGGGGGCGCGACCAGCCGGCCACGACCCGCACGCGCACGACGACACCGCCCTCCCGGGCCGCCCGACGACTTACGGAGCCCCCATGAAGAGCGACCCCCCGGCCCCGATGCCCCGCATCCTCGCCGTGATCCCCGCCCGAGGCGGCTCCAAGGGCGTACCCGCCAAGAACCTCGCCCCGGTCGGCGGCGTCCCGCTGGTCACCCGCGCCGTCCGGGAGTGCCGTGCGGCCCGGCTGGTCACCGACGTGGTCGTCTCCACCGACGACCAGGCCATCGCGGCCGCCGCCCGCCGGGCCGGCGCCGAGGTCGTGCTGCGGCCCGCCGCCATCGCCGGCGACACCGCGACCTCAGAGGCCGCCGTCCTGCACGCCCTGGACGCCCACGAGGCGCTGCACGGCGAGGTGGTCGACGTCGTGCTGCTGGTGCAGTGCACCAGCCCGTTCGTGGTCCGCGAGGACATCGACGGCGTCGCCGCGGCGGTCGCCGGCGGCGACGCCGACAGCGCCGTCACCGTCGCCCCCTTCCACGGCTTCGTCTGGCGGGACGCCGACGCCGACACCCACGCGGAGGGCGGCACGGGCGTCAACCACGACAAGGCGCACCGCCCCCGGCGCCAGGACCGCCCCCAGGACTACCTGGAGACCGGCGCCGCCTACGCCATGGACGCGGCCGGCTTCCGCAAGCACGGCCACCGCTTCTTCGGCCGCACCGACCTCGTGCGCACCGACCCCGCGCGCGTCCTGGAGATCGACGACCCGCACGACCTGGCCCGGGCCCGGGCCCTGGCGCCGCTGTTCGACGCCGGCCGGCCCGGCGCCCTGCCGGCCGCCGACGACATCGACGCGGTCGTCCTCGACTTCGACGGCACCCAGACCGACGACCGGGTGCTGATCGACTCCGACGGACGGGAGTTCGTCGCCGTGCACCGCGGCGACGGCCTCGGCATCGCCGCCCTGCGCCGAAGCGGCCTGAAGCTGCTGATCCTGTCCACCGAACAGAACCCGGTGGTCGCCGCCCGCGCCCGGAAGCTGAAGCTCCCGGTCCTGCACGGCGTCGACCGCAAGGACCTCGCGCTCAAGCAGTGGTGCGAGGAGCAGGGCATCGCGCCGGAGCGCGTGCTCTACGTCGGCAACGACGTCAACGACCTCCCGTGCTTCGCCCTCGTCGGCTGGCCCGTGGCGGTCGCGAGCGCCCACGACGCCGTACGTGGCGCCGCCCGCGCGGTCACCACCCTCCCCGGCGGCGACGGCGCGATCCGGGAGATCGCCGGCTGGATCCTCGGACCCTCTCTCGACCCCCTCCCCAAGTAAGGACATCCCTCACCATGAGCACCAACTCCCGCCTGCGTCACTTCGGTTCGCGCGAGGTCGGCCCCGGCCGCCCCGTCTACATCTGCGGCGAGATCGGCATCAACCACAACGGTGAGCTGGAGAACGCGTTCAAGCTCATCGACGCGGCCGCCGAGGCCGGCTGCGACGCCGTCAAGTTCCAGAAGCGCACGCCCGAGATCTGCACCCCGCGCGACCAGTGGGACATCGAGCGCGACACCCCCTGGGGCCGGATGACCTACATCGACTACCGCCACCGCGTGGAGTTCGGCGAGGACGAGTACCGGCAGATCGACGCGTACTGCAAGGAGAAGGGCCTGCACTGGTTCGCCTCCCCGTGGGACACCGAGGCGGTCGCCTTCCTGGAGAAGTTCGACCTGCCCGCCCACAAGGTCGCCAGCGCCTCCCTCACCGACGACGAACTGCTGCGTGCCCTGCGCGCGACGGGCCGCACGGTCATCCTCTCCACGGGCATGTCCACCCCGAAGCAGATCCGGCACGCGGTCGAGGTCCTCGGCAGCGACAACATCCTGATGTGCCACGCCACCTCCACCTACCCGGCGAAGGCCGAGGAGCTGAACCTCCGCGTGATCAACACGCTGGAGAAGGAGTACCCGAACGTCCCGATCGGCTACTCCGGACACGAGACCGGCCTGCAGACCACCCTGGCGGCCGTGGCCCTGGGCGCCGCCTTCGTCGAGCGTCACATCACCCTCGACCGCGCGATGTGGGGCTCCGACCAGGCCGCCTCCGTCGAACCGCAGGGCCTGACCCGCCTGGTGCGCGACATCCGCACCATCGAGGCGTCCCTCGGCGACGGCGTCAAGAAGGTCTACGACTCCGAGCTCGGCCCGATGAAGAAGCTGCGCCGCGTCACCGGCGTCGTCGCCGAGGCCGAGATCGCCGCCGCGGCGGGCGAACCGGTCACCGTCTGACCACCGCACCCACCCCCCTCACCCCATACGACGGGACGGTCGCACTCCCATGAGCCCCCGCGCCGGGACCGCCGGCACCCATACCCTCGCCTTCGTGGAGAGCCCGGTACAGCTGCTGAACGTACTGGAGTGGGCGCACGCGCACCTGCCCGGCGCGGGGCTCACCCTCGTGGTCCTCGCACCCGTCGACCCGATGACCCGCGGCCAGCTGCGCCGGATGGCCGAACTGGCCCGCGAGCAGGGCCACAAGGTCCGCTGGGAGGACGCGCGGGGCGGGGCGACGGCCCCCTTCCGCACGATAGGCGGGCTGGCGGGCGAACTGCGCCGGGCGGAGCGGATCGTCATGGGCGACCCGTTCTCCCGCTACGTCCAGCTCCTGCTGACCATCGCCCGCGCCCCGCAGCTGGTGGTGGTGGACGACGGCACGGCGACCATGGAGTTCGTCGGCCAGCTCGCCCGCGGCGAACGCCTGGTGCGCTGGCACCGCAAGGGCGGCCGCCCCGGCCCCCGCGACCTGCTGTTCGCCCCGGTGTCGGCGTCGGCGCGCCGCCGGCTGACACCGCGCGGCGAACGGCAGGTGGAGGTCTTCTCCTCGATGCCGATCGACCAGGCCCCGCCGGGGGTGCGGGTCACCCGCAACACCTTCGCCTGGACCCGGGCCCGCTTCGGCCCGCCCAGCGTCACCAAGGGCGCCGACCTGGTGGGCACCTCGCTGGTGGAGACCGGCGTCGTCGACGCCGACCACTACCTCGCGGCGGTCCGGGCCCTGGCCCGGACACACGGCGCCACCCGCTACTTCGCCCACCGCCGCGAAAGCGCCGACAAACTCCACCGGCTGGCCGTGGAGACCGGCCTGGAGGTGGTCCGCCCCGAACTGCCCCTGGAACTCGTCGCCCGCCGCGGCCCCATCGGCTCGACCGTCCTCAGCTTCCCCTCCACCGTCGTCCACACCCTCCCGCTGGCCCTGTCCGGCACCGAGGTCCGCATCGCCGTCTGCGACATCGACCCCACCTGGCTCACCCGCCACGCCTCGCCGCGCGCCGGAAGCTTCCTGTCGGGCGTGACGGACACGGCCCGCGATGCCCACCGGCTGGCGTCGGTGGGGGTGCAGCCGGCGTAGGGCGGCCCGGCCGACCCGACTCGGTGGACCTACGCGGTCACAGCACCGAGGCGGCGCCGAAGCTCCTCCTGCGAGACGTCTTCCACGTGGGTCAGGAACACCCACATGTGGCCCGAGGGGTCCTTGAGAATGACGGTGCGATCACCGTGGAACATGTCCTTCGGCGGCTGGAGGATCTCGGCGCCGGCGGCTTCCGCCCGCGCGGCCAGGCTGTCGACGTCCGGCACGAAGACATGCAGCGTGACGGAGGTGGCGCCGCCCAGTGCGGCGGGCGCGGCGAAGGAGGCGGCCTCCGCCTCGTCCACGCTCGCGTCGCCCAGCATCAGGACCGACCGTCCGACGGTGATCTCGGCGTGCAGGATCCCGCCGCCCGGAGCGTCGATCCGGAAGTCCTCACGAGCGCCGAACGCCCGCTGGTAGAAGTCGATCGCCGCGGCGGCGTCGTCGAGCATGATGTGCGGGATCACGGCATAGCGGTACCGGTCGGGGACCTCGGTGTGGGCTGTGTGCTCGGTCACGGCGGATCTCCCTGCAAGGACGCCGCGGGTCGGTTCCTGCGGCTGTGCAAGGAAACCTAGAAGCTCAAGTCCGGTTGAGGGCAAGCGCCGATGCGGGCCGCCCGCTCCGCCGGCCGCCGCCCTGGTGCCGGGACGCACGCAGTCTTGACGTGTACTGGATGAGATGAGTCCATGGGAGCGCTCCCATCGCTCGGACGTCCCCACCCCGCCCACACCCACACCCACCTCACTTCTGGAGCCGCAGTGAGAACACCCCGACACCTGCTGAGCCGTCTTACCGGCCTGCTCGCGCTGGCCGGACTGTTCGCCGCCGGTCCGACCGCCGCGCACGCGACCACCGCACACGCCGCCGAGTCGCACGCCACCGAGTCACACGCCACCGAGTCGCCCGCCGCCCTCGCCGCCGGCCTGCACATCAGCGACGGCCGGCTGGTCGAAGGCAACGGCAACGACTTCGTCATGCGGGGCGTCAACCACGCCCACACCTGGTACCCGGGCCGCACCCAGCAGTCCCTCGCCGACATCAAGACGTTCGGCGCCAACACCGTCCGCGTCGTCCTCGCCGACGGCCATCGCTGGGCCGCCGACAGCCCGTCCGACGTCGCGAACATCGTCAGCCAGTGCAAGGCCAACCGGCTGATCTGTGTCCTGGAGGTGCACGACACCACGGGATACGGCGAGGAGGCCGCGGCCGGCACCCTGGACCAGGCCGCCGACTACTGGATCGGCCTGAAGGACGTCCTCGCCGGCGAAGAGGACTACATCGTCATCAACATCGGCAACGAGCCCTGGGGCAACACCGACCCCGCGGGCTGGACCGCACCCACCACCGCCGCCGTCAAGAAGCTGCGTGCCGCCGGCTTCCAGCACACGATCATGGTCGACGCGCCCAACTGGGGACAGGACTGGCAGGGCGTCATGCGGGACAACGCCGCATCCGTCTACGCCGCAGACCCCACCGGCAACCTGCTCTTCTCGATCCACATGTACAGCGTCTTCGACACCGCCCAGGAGATCACCGACTACCTCAACGCCTTCGTCGCCGCCCGACTGCCCATCGTCATCGGCGAGTTCGGCGGTCCCGCCGACCAGTGGGGCGACCCCGACGAGGACACCATGATGGCCACCGCCGAGCAGCTGGGCCTCGGCTACCTGGCCTGGTCCTGGAGCGGCAACACGGACCCCGTCCTCGACCTCGCGATCGACTTCGACCCGACCGACCTCAGCTCCTGGGGGCAGCGCATCTTCAACGGCGCCGACGGCATCGCGCAGACCGCCCGCGAGGCCACCGTCTTCGGTGGCGGCACGCCTGACGACACCGAGCCGCCGACCGCCCCCGGCACCCCGTCCGCGTCCGCCGTCACCGCCACCTCCACCACGCTGACCTGGGCCGCGGCCGCTGACAACGTTGGCGTGACCGGCTACGACGTGGTCCGCCTCGACGGCACCTCGGAGACCCGCGTCGCCACCACCACCGCCACCACGGCCACCGTCTCCGGGCTCACCGCCGCCACCTCCTACCGCTTCGCCGTCTACGCCCGTGACGCGGCCGGCAACCGCTCCGCTCGCTCGGCCGCGGTGACCGTCACCACCGGTGCCGGCGCCCCCGGCGGGTCCTGTGCGGTCGGCTACCGGGCGGTCGGCGAGTGGCCCGGCGGCTTCCAGGGCGAGATCGTCGTCCGCAACACCGGCACGACCGCCGTGGACGGCTGGACGCTGGCCTTCGCCTACACCGACGGGCAGACCGTCACCAACATGTGGGGCGGTACGGCCACCCAGTCCGGCGGCGCCGTGAGCGTCACCCCCGCTTCCTACACCCGCACCATCGCCGCCGGCGGCTCGGTCACCCTGGGCTTCACCGCCACCAAGGGCGCCACCAACACCGCCCCGGCCGCCTTCACCCTGAACGGCAGCACCTGCACGACCGCCTGACCGGCCGCCGCCGCGGGCCCTCGGCGAGCCGCTGCCCCGTCCCCTCCTGCCGACGCGAGCCGCCTCCGGCAGGAGGGACGGTCCGCGAGGCGGGACAGAACGCCCCAAGCGGAGGGAGCGACCGCCCAGGGACCGCCGGGGTCGGGGACAGGGCCAGGGCGAGGGCCGGCCCGGAGCACTTGGCCGCCCTGGGCCAACCGGCCGGTCCGGGGCGCCCGGCCGCCCCGGCTCGCCCCCGGTGCGCACCCCGCCACGGCCTCACGGAGGCTCCCCCTCCCACCAACCGAAGCCGTCCAGCAGCCGCCCCGCCTCCGTCTCCGCGACCTCGTCCGGCGGCACCGGGCGGGCCCGGCGGGCCTCCTCGCGGCGGCGGCGCAGGCCCGCCAGCCAGAGGACGCCGCCCAGCGCCGCCGCCACCAGCGCCATGACGGACAGCAGCCCGATCACCAGGAACGCCGTCCCGAACAGACCCGCCCGGGCGAGGAACCCCGGGATGTTCTCCTCGCCGCAGCCGCAGGCCCACAGGACGTCCCCCGCCCGAGCCCCCGCCACCCCCGTACCACTCGTCATGGCTGCCACCGTGCCCGCCGCCCCGACGCCGGGCACTCCCCGTGTCCGATCCGCCGCCCGGCAGTGACCCTTCCGGGACCTGGCCACGGTCCGGACACCGACGGAGAGCCGGTGGCGTGCGGTACGTCGGTACGGGTCGGGGTCCCGCACGCAGGCCCGCGCGGCCCCGGTTCGGTCCCGTTGACCGGACAGCCCCGGCGTGTCCTGGACGAGGCGTGGTATCCGTGAGGAAGAGAGAAACGGGTGGATTCATGATCGACCCGCTCGATGAGCGGGCGATTTTACCCACCCCAGACGGTAGCCATGCGCCGTGCGGCCAACTTTTCTTCCCCTATCGGGCGGAGTTTTGTTGATCGTGGGTCAGTTGACCGCCTCGGCGTCCTACCCTTCAGAGGGTGAAGCAACTGATGTCCCGAGAGTCCGAGGCCGACCCCGCTGCGAAAGCACTGCTTCCCGGCACCCTTCCGGAAGCCCTGCGCGCCGAACTCATCGCGTTCCGACGCGACCTGCACATGCATCCCGAGCTCGGCAACCAGGAGTTCCGCACCACCGCCGCGATCAAGGAGCGGTTGGAGAAGGCGGGGCTCACGCCGCGTGTGCTCCCGGTGGGCACCGGACTCATCTGCGACATCGGTACCGACGGTGCCGACGACGGGGCGGCGGGCGACGGCGTGCCGGTCCTCGCGTTGCGCGCGGACATCGACGCGCTGCCCATCCCGGACACGAAGAGTGAGTGTCCGTACCGTTCGACCGTGCCGGACCGCGCGCACGCCTGTGGCCACGACGTGCACACCACCGTCGTGCTCGGCGCCGGTCTGGTCCTCGCCGAGCTGCACCGCGAGGGTCTGCTGCCGCGTCCGGTCCGGCTGATCTTCCAACCGGCCGAAGAGGTCCTGCCCGGCGGCGCCGCCGACGTGATCGCGTCCGGCGCGATGACCGGTGTGGGGCGGATCCTGGCCGTGCACTGCGATCCCCGGGTCGACGCGGGGAAGGTCGGCCTGCGGGTCGGCGCCATCACCTCCGCCTGTGACCGGCTGGAGATCTCCCTCGACGGCCCCGGCGGCCACACCGCCCGCCCGCACCTGACCACCGACCTGGTCACGGCGGCGGCCCGGGTGGTCACCGACGTGCCCGCGCTGGTCTCCCGGCGCGTCGACACCCGCAGCGGGCTCGCGGTCACCTGGGGCCGTGTCGAGTGCGGCCACGCGCCCAACGTCATCCCGCAGCACGCCGAACTCTCCGGCACCGTCCGCTGCCTGGACATCGACGCCTGGCGGCAGGCGCCGGACATGGTGGTCGCCGCGATCGACGAGGTCGCCAACCTGCACCGCGCCAAGTCCGAGATCAACTACGTCCGAGGGGTCCCGCCCGTCGTCAACGACGCCGAGGTCACGGACCTGCTCCGCGAGGCGATGTCCGCCCGTCGCGGCCCGGAGTCCATCGAGGACACCGAGCAGAGCCTGGGCGGCGAGGACTTCTCCTGGTACCTGCAGCACGTCCCCGGAGCCATGGCCCGCCTCGGCGTCCGCACCCCCGGCGAGCGCACGGTCCGCGACCTCCACCAGGGCGACTTCGACGCGGACGAGTCGGCGATCACGGTCGGCGTGGAGCTGTTCACGGCCGCGGCCCTGGTCGACGCGGCGACCCGCCCGGCCTGACCTCGGCCCGCCCCGGCCCGCCCCGGCCTGCCCCGGCCCGACGCGGCTGGGGTTTCCGAGGCGACCCCGGAGGGCAGCACCCGGCCCCGCCGGGCCGGGTGCAGGTGGCTTGGCCAGACCCGGCGCGGGTGACCCACGCCCGGCCCGCCCGGCCCCGCCCGCCCGGCTTGATGTGCCCGGCCCCGCCCGGCCCGGTGCTGGTGGCATCGCCGGCCCGGTGCGGGTGGCTTCGCCGGGTTGGGTTACCTCGGCGTAACCGCCGTGCGGCGGCTGTAACCCGCGGGCGGCACGAATCGATAACGGCCGGGGAGAACCCCGTTCCCCTGCCCTTCTACGCGCGTTACTGTGCGCCGAAATCGCCGCCAGAGGCGGGCGGTTGGGGATGCGGGCCGGCGACGGACGACGGTGCCGTGGGGATGAAGGGGTGCTTGCCATGCGTCTGATTTCGCGGAGGACCGGATTCGCCCGGGCGGCGGTGGCCGTCGCGGTCGTCGCCCTGGCTGCCGCCGGCTGCGGTGAGTCCAGCTCCAGCTCCAGCTCCAGCTCGAAGAAGAGCGGTGACAGTGACGGGTCCGGCACGTACTCGGGCAAGGGCATCGGGCTGGCGTACGACATCGGCGGCAAGGGCGACCAGTCCTTCAACGACGCCGCGTACGCCGGCTTCCAGAAGGCCGACAAGGAGTTCCACATCGGCGGCCGGGACGTCGAGCCGCAGGACGGCGAGTCCGACGCGGACAAGGTGCAGCGGCTGACCCAGTTGGCCCAGGCGGGCTACAACCCGGTGATCGGCGTCGGCTACATCTACGCGCCGGCCGTCAAGGAGGTCGCCGCCAAGTTCCCGAAGACCACCTTCGGGATCATCGACGACGAGACCGTGGAGGCCGCGAACGTGGCCGACATGGTCTTCCACGAGGAGCAGGCCTCGTACCTGGCCGGCGTGGCCGCGGCCAAGGCGTCCAAGAAGGGCCACATCGGCTTCATCGGCGGCGTGGACATTCCGCTGATCCACAAGTTCGAGGCCGGCTACGTCCAGGGCGCCAAGTCGGTCGACCCGAACATCAAGATCGAGTCGCAGTACCTCACCCAGACACCCCAGGAGGGCGGCTTCGCCAGCCCCGACAAGGGCAAGGCGGGCGCCTCCGGCCAGATCGACGCCGGCGCCGACGTGATCTACCACGCGGCCGGCCTGTCCGGCCAGGGCGTGATCAGCGAGGCCGCCGCCCGCAAGGTGTGGGCGATCGGGGTCGACTCCGACCAGTACTCCCAGTCGTCGCTGGCCGCGTACAAGGACTACATCCTCGGCTCCGCCCTGAAGAACGTCGGCGGCGCGGTGTACGACCTGGCGAAGTCGGTCCACGAGGGCAAGCCGCTGACCGGTGTGGTGCGCGGCAGCCTCTCCAACGACGGTGTCGGGTTCGCCGACTCCAACCCGAAGTACCAGGCCATGCCCGAGGTCGTCGAGGCCGTGAACAAGGCCAAGAAGGACATCATCGACGGCAAGGTCACCGTCAACACGAAGTGATCCCCCCGGGGGCCGGGCGCCGCCCTGGCGGAGCCCCTCCCGGCCGTCCACAGGACACCCCAATAAGTACGACTTTTTCCGCCCGGTCTCTAGGCCCTCCGGGCGTCGTACAGGCCGTGCGCCCCTTGCCTCCGGTGAGGGGCACACGGCTGTCCGTAGTCTGGACAGTGACTGTGGCCACAGCTCGGTAACGGAGCGGACAGAAGGGTTTTTCCGTCTGGTCTACGCGCGTTACGCTGCGGCGGAACCAGCGCCTGGTCCGGGCGCTTGCACAAAGGAGTCACGTTCCATGCGCCGGGTGTCCCGTATCACGATCGCGGGTGTTGCTACCGCAGCCCTCGCTCTCACCGCTTCCGCCTGCGGAAGCTCGTCCTCCTCGTCGTCCTCCGGGGACGGCGACAAGAATCTGGGCCTCGCGCTCGCGTACGACATCGGCGGCAAGGGCGACCAGTCCTTCAATGATGCCGCGACGGCGGGCATGGAGAAGGCCGACAAGGAGTTCGGCTACAAGTCCACGGCCGTGGAGCCGCAGGACGGCGAGTCGGACGCCGACAAGGTGCAGCGTCTGGAGCAGCTGGCCAAGAAGGGCTACAACCCGGTCATCGGCGTCGGCTTCGCGTACGCGCCGGCCGTCAAGGAGGTCGCGGCCAAGTTCCCGAAGACCACCTTCGGCATCGTCGACGACGAGCAGACCAAGGCGCCGAACGTCGCGGACCTCGTGTTCTCCGAGGAGCAGGCCTCCTACCTGGCCGGCGTCACCGCCGCCAAGGCCACCAAGAGCAACGTCGTCGGCTTCATCGGCGGTGTGGACGTCCCGCTGATCCGCAAGTTCGAGGCGGGCTACAAGCAGGGCGTCGCGGACACCAAGAAGGGTGTCACCGTCAAGTCGCAGTTCCTCACGCAGACCGCTGCCGAGGGCGGCTTCTCCAGCCCCGACAAGGGGCAGAGCGCGGCCGAGGGCCAGATCGACGCCGGTGCGGACGTCGTCTACGCCGCCGCCGGCCTGTCCGGCCAGGGCGTGATCAAGGCCGCCGCCGCCAACAAGGTCTGGGCGATCGGCGTCGACTCCGACCAGTACAAGCAGGACGCGCTGGCCGCGTACAAGGACTACATCCTCACCTCGGCCATGAAGAACGTCGAGGGCGCGGTGTACGACCTGGCCAAGTCCGTCGAGGAGGGCAAGCCGGAGACCGGTGTCATCCGCGGCGACCTGTCCAACGGCGGTGTGAGCCTGTCGGACTCCAACCCGAAGTTCGCGAACAACCAGGAGATCCAGGACGCCGTGAAGAAGGCCGAGGAGGCCATCAAGAACGGCACCATCCAGGTTCAGACCTCCTGACCCCCAGGGCCTGGTCCACTCGGACCATGGTCGCGGGCACGCTGTCATGACAGCGTGACGACCACGCAACGGGGTGCGGGGAGAATTGCTCTCCCCGTGCCCCGGCCGTCGCGGGGGACGCACCCCCCTCGCGCGGCAGAATGCTCGGAACGGATCGGGGACGGGTCGGACCGCGACTCGGGACCGATCGATCCGGGCACTATTTAAAGCAGGGGCGCTACGCGCGTAGAGCGGCCCCCTTTCCCGAGGAGAGTGCGCCATCGACGCGTCCAGCAGCCCTCCGCTCAGCAAGACCTCGACCTCGGCCGTCGCGGTTGAGCTCACGGGCATCACCAAACGCTTCCCCGGTGTCGTCGCCAACCACGACATCCACCTGACGGTCCGCAAGGGCACCGTCCACGCCCTGGTCGGTGAGAACGGCGCCGGCAAGTCGACCCTGATGAAGATCCTCTACGGCATGCAGAAGCCGGACGAGGGCACCATCGCCGTCGACGGCGAGCAGGTCGGCTTCGGCAGCCCGGCCGACGCCATCGCCCGCGGCATCGGCATGGTCCACCAGCACTTCATGCTGGCCGACAACCTCACCGTGCTGGAGAACGTGGTCCTCGGCAGCGAGAAGATGCACGGCATCGGCGCCGGCGCCCGCAAGAAGATCAAGGAGATCTCCGACCGGTACGGCCTCGGCGTACGCCCCGACGTCCTCGTCGAGGACCTCGGCGTCGCCGACCGCCAGCGCGTGGAGATCCTCAAGGTCCTCTACCGCGGCGCCCGCACCCTCATCCTCGACGAGCCGACCGCCGTGCTCGTGCCGCAGGAGGTCGACGCCCTCTTCGCCAACCTGCGCGAACTGAAGGCGGAGGGCCTGGCCGTCATCTTCATCTCCCACAAGCTGGGCGAGGTGCTCTCCGTCGCCGACGACATCACCGTCATCCGGCGCGGCACCACCGTGGGCACCGCGATCCCGTCGCAGACCACCGCCCGCCAGCTCGCCGAGATGATGGTCGGCAGCGAGCTGCCCACCCCGGAGACCGCCGAGTCCACCGTCACCGACCGGGCCGTCGTCACCGTCCGCGGCCTGACCGTCTACGCAAGCGGCGGCGCCTCCCTCGGCGTCGAGGCCGAACCCTCGGTCGAAGGCGTCACCGGCGGCATGGAGGCGGTCGAGAGCGGCGAGGCGAAGAAGGCCCTCGACGACGTCACCTTCACCATCCACGCCGGCGAGGTCATGGGCATCGCGGGCGTCGAGGGCAACGGCCAGACCGAGCTGATCGACGCGCTGGTCGGCACCAAGAACGCCGACTCCGGCACCATCGAGTTCCTCGGCGAGAACATCACCGGCTGGGCCACCCGCCGCCGCCGCGAGGCCGGCATGGGCTACATCCCCGAGGACCGCCACCGCCAGGGCCTGCTCCTGGAGTCCCCGCTCTGGGAGAACCGCATCCTCGGCCATGTCACCGAGACGCCCAACGCCAAGGGCTTCTGGCTGAACCCCAAGGGCGCCCAGGACGACACCCGGCGCATCGTCGAGGAGTTCGACGTCCGCACCCCCGGCATCGACGTCACCGCCGCCTCGCTGTCCGGCGGCAACCAGCAGAAGCTGATCGTCGGCCGCGAGATGAGCCACGACCCGAAGTTCCTGATCGCCGCCCACCCCACCCGCGGTGTGGACGTCGGCGCGCAGGCCCAGATCTGGGACCGGATCCGCGAGGCCCGCCGAGAGGGCCTTGCCGTGCTGCTGATCTCCGCCGACCTGGACGAGCTGATCGGCCTGTCGGACACGCTGCGCGTCATCTACGACGGCAGGCTGGTCGCCGACGCCGACCCCGCCACCGTCACCCCGGAGGAGCTCGGCTCCGCCATGACGGGTGCCGTGTCGGGTCACCTGGAGCACCACGAGACGAGCGGCGACGGCGCCGCCCCGGAGGACGAGGCCCGATGAAGAAGTTCGACAGGGAGCGCGTGCTCCTCGCGCTGGCCGGCCCGGTCATCGCGCTCGTCGCGGCGATCCTGCTGACCTCGGTCGTACTGCTCGCCTCGGGCCGCAACCCGATCGAGCCGTACCAGCTGATGCTGGAGCAGATCGGCTACTCCGACATCCAGGTGCTGATCGTCAACCAGGCGTCGATGTACTACATCGCCGCCATCGGCGTCGCCCTCGGCTTCCGGATGAACCTGTTCAACATCGGTGTCGACGGCCAGTACCGCCTCGGCGCCCTGATGACCGCGGTGGTCGGCGCGCACGTGGCGCTGCCGTCCGTCCTCCAGGTCCCGCTGCTGCTGCTGGTCGGCGCCCTCACCGGCGCGATGTGGGCCGGCGTGGCGGGCGTCCTGAAGGTCACCCGCGGCGTCAGCGAGGTCGTCTCGACGATCATGCTGAACGCGATCGCCAGCGCCCTCATCGTCTACCTCACGCTCGACAACCACTTCGGCGTCCGGGTCGGCGACAACCGCACCACCGGCGTCATGAAGGAGTCCGGCTGGATCCCCGGCTTCGACCTCGGCCCCGACGTCGGTGAGATCTACGGCCTGGTCTTCCTCGCCGTCCTCGTCGGCATCGCCTACTGGGTGGTCCTCAACCGCACCCGCTTCGGCTTCGACCTGCGCGCCACCGGCGCCTCCGAGACCGCCGCCGCGGCCTCCGGCGTCAACGCCAAGCGGATGGTGCTCACCGCCATGCTCATCTCCGGCGCCGTGGCGGGCCTGTCCGGCCTGCCGCTGCTGATGGGCAGCTCCCACACCTACAGCCAGAGCTTCCCGGCCGGCCTCGGCTTCACCGCCATCGGCATCGCCCTGCTCGGCCGTAACAACCCCGGCGGCATCGCGCTCGCGGCCCTGCTGTGGGCCTTCCTCGACAAGGCGTCCCCGGCCCTCGACTACGCCACCCCGACGGCGTACGAGAAGGAGATCGCCACGATCATGCAGGGCGTCATCGTCTTCACGGTCGTCATCTCCTACGAGTTCGTACGGCAGTGGGGCCTGCGCCGCCAGCAGCAGCGCGTCGGCGCCCAGCTCGCCGCCGAGGCCGCCAACAGCAACGTCCACAAGGAGGCGGCTGCCTGATGAGCACCGCGACCGTCGCCAAGAGCCCGGCGAAGCAGCCGGGCAAGGCCAGCCGCCGTATGTCCCTGCCGGTACTCCTGCTGATCATCGCCGGCGTGCTGGTCCTCACCTCGATCGTCCGCATGATCTCCGGTGCCGACGGCATCACCTCCACCGGCCAGATGTCCACCGCCCTGCGCCTGGCCGTCCCCATCGGCCTCGCCGGTCTCGGCGGTCTGTGGGCCGAGCGCGCGGGTGTCGTCAACATCGGCCTCGAAGGCATGATGATCCTGGGCACCTGGTTCGGCGCCTGGGCCGGCTACCAGTGGGGCCCGTGGACCGGCGTCGTCTTCGGCATCCTCGGCGGCGCCCTCGGCGCGCTGCTGCACGCCGTCGCCACCGTCACCTTCAACGTCAACCACATCGTCTCCGGTGTGGCGCTGAACATCCTCGCCCTCGGCACCACCCGCTACCTGTCGAAGTTCACCTTCGAGGACGCCCCGCAGGGCTCCTCCAAGCAGTCCCCGCCGATCGAGTCGCTGGGCACCTTCGACGTCCCGGGCCTGTCCGACTGGCTGCAGACCCTCAACGGGAAGCACTGGTTCCTGATCTCGGACATCGCCGGCCTGCTCGGCGGCCTGGTCACCAACCTGTCGCCGCTGACCGTCGTCGCCGTCGCCCTGGTCCCGGCCACCTGGTGGGTGCTGTGGCGCACCGCCTTCGGCCTGCGCCTGCGCTCCTGCGGCGAGAACCCGGTCGCGGCCGAGTCCCTCGGCGTCAACGTCTACAAGTACAAGTACATCGCCGTGATCATCTCCGGCGGTCTCGCCGGCCTCGGCGGCGCCTTCCTGTCGATCGTGGCGTCCAACGTCTACCTCGACGGCCAGACCGCCGGCCGCGGCTTCATCGGCCTCGCCGCGATGATCTTCGGCAACTGGATGCCGGGCGGCCTCGCCCTCGGCGCCGGCCTCTTCGGCTACACCACCAGCCTCAACCTGCGCGGCGGCACCGTGAACGTCCACGCGCTGATCCTGCTGCTGGCCATGCTGCTGGTGGCCGGGGCGGTCTACCTGGTGTGGAAGAAGAAGTACGTCGCCGCCGGCGTCACGGCCGCGATCTCCGCGCTGATGTTCCTCTGGTACACCAGCACCGACGAGGTCCCGAGCCAGCTGGTGTCCGCCACCCCCTACATCGTCACCCTGCTGGTGCTCTCGCTGTCCGCGCAGCGCCTGCGGATGCCGAAGGCGGACGGTCTGCCGTACCGGAAGGGACAGGGCAAGTGAGCCCCGTCCCGGCCGGGGCCGGCGGCTGCGACTGGGAGCGGCTGCGGTCGGTGGCCCGCGAGGCCATGACCCACGCGTACGCCCCCTACAGCGGCTACCCGGTAGGCGTCGCCGCCCTGGTCGACGACGGCCGTACGGTCTCGGGCTGCAACGTCGAGAACGCCTCCTACGGGCTCGGCCTGTGCGCCGAGTGCGGGCTCGTCTCCCAGTTGCAGCGCACCGGCGGCGGCCGGCTGACGCACTTCACCTGCGTCGACGGCCAGGGCCGGCTCCTCGTGCCGTGCGGACGGTGCCGCCAGCTGCTGTTCGAGTTCGGCGGACCGGACCTCCAGATGGACACCCCGGCCGGGATCCTGCCGCTGTCCGAGATGCTGCCCCAGGCCTTCGGCCCGGACCATCTCACCCAGTGACTCCCGTGCGGCCCCTCTGACGAGCGACGAACGCAGAGGGGCCGCACACTTTTCCGAACGTCTTGGAAGAAGGAACGCCATGGCTGTCATGCAGTCGGATGCCATCTCCGTCATCCGCACCAAGCGGGACCGCGGGGAACTCAGCGACGAGCAGATCGACTGGGTCATCGACGCCTACACGCGCGGCGAGGTCGCCGACGAGCAGATGTCCTCGCTCGCGATGGCGATCCTGCTCAACGGCATGAACCGCCGCGAGATCGCCCGCTGGACCGCCGCGATGATCGCGAGCGGCGAGCGGATGGACTTCTCCTCCCTGTCCCGCCCGACCGCCGACAAGCACTCCACGGGCGGCGTGGGCGACAAGATCACGCTGCCGCTGGCCCCCCTGGTGGCGGCGTGCGGTGCGGCCGTCCCGCAGCTGTCCGGCCGGGGCCTCGGCCACACCGGCGGCACCCTGGACAAGCTGGAGTCCATCCCGGGCTGGCGCGCGCTGCTCTCCAACGACGAGATGCTGCACGTCCTCGACACCACCGGCGCGGTGATCTGCGCGGCGGGCGACGGCCTCGCCCCCGCCGACAAGAAGCTCTACGCCCTGCGCGATGTCACCGGCACGGTGGAGGCGATCCCGCTCATCGCCTCCTCGATCATGTCGAAGAAGATCGCCGAGGGCACCGGCAGCCTGGTCCTCGACGTCAAGGTGGGCACCGGCGCCTTCATGAAGACGATCGAGGACGCCCGGGAACTGGCCACGACCATGGTCGGCCTGGGCACCGACCACGGCGTGAAGACGGTCGCCCTGCTGACCGACATGTCCACCCCGCTGGGCCTGACCGCGGGCAACGCGCTGGAGGTCCGCGAGTCGGTGGAGGTCCTGGCGGGCGGCGGCCCGGCGGACGTGGTCGAGCTGACGATCGCCCTGGCGCGGGAGATGCTGGACGCCGCCGGAGTGACGGACGCCGACCCGGCGAAGGCGCTGGCCGACGGCTCGGCGATGGACGTCTGGCGCCGCATGATCGCGGCCCAGGGCGGCGACCCGGACGCGCCCCTGCCCACCTCGAAGGAGCAGCACGTCGTCAAGGCCCCCGCCTCCGGCGTCCTGACCCGCCTCGACGCCTACGACGTCGGCATCGCCGCCTGGCGCCTGGGCGCGGGCCGCGCGCGCAAGGAGGACCCGGTGCAGGCCGGCGCGGGCGTCGAGATGCACGCCAAGCCCGGCGACACGGTCACCGAGGGCCAGCCCCTGCTGACCCTCCACACGGACACCCCGGAGCGCTTCGACTACGCGCTCCAGGCTGTGGAGGGCTCGTACGACATCGCGGCCCCGGGCACGGACTTCACACCGACCCCCGTCGTGCTGGAACGTATCGCCTGACCTGCGCTTTCCCCTTTCGGGTGAACGGGATCGGTGGACCTGTGCCGGTCCCGTTCGGCATGCTGGGATCGGTGACGCACCGAATAGGGAGAACCGCCATGAGCGCACTCAGTGTCGAGTCCGAGTCCCTGAGCGACAAGGACTGGGACGAGATCGTCCGTGTCTGGGAGGAGACGGACGTTCCCGAGGGCAGCAAGGTGGAGATCATCGAAGGGATCGTCACCGTGCCACCGCCCCCGTCCGAAGAGCACAACTACACCGCCGAACTGTTGCAGGAGCGCCTGTACTCCGTGGTCCCGGAGGGCTGTGGCATCTACCAGACACTCGGACTGAGCGCGTCGGAATCCGGGGGACTCTTCGTTCCGGATCTATGTGTCGTGCCCCGGGCCGCCTTGCGCCGCAAGACGCGCGTGCAGGCGTGCGAGGCGGAACTGGTCGTGGAGATCACCTCTCCGAGCAACGCCAACCACGATCGCATCAAGAAGGCCTACGGCTATGCCCGGGCCGGCGTCCCGCTCTACCTCCTCCTCGACCCCTGTCACAGCGGCCGTCCCACAGCGACCCTCTACGGCGCCCCCGAGGACGGCACGTACCGCGTCCTGACCTCCGTCGAGTACGGGGAGAAGCTGAGCCTGCCCGCGCCCTTCGGCCTGGACATCGACACGAGCGTCTTCCCCCTGAGCTGAGCCCGGCCGCTAGCCGAGCACCGTGGCCACCCCCGCCAGAACCGGCACCGACACCACCGTCGACAGCAGGACCGACTGCCGGGCCAGGGACTCGGCGACACGGTACCGGCTCGCGTAGGTGTAGAGGTTCTGGGCGGCAGGCAGGGCCGAGGTCACCACCACGTCCAGGAGGGGCGCGCCGCGCAGCCCGAAGACGGTGCTGGCCAGGACCCAGGCGACGAGCGGCTGGCCCACCGACTTCAGCGCCACCGACAGCAGCACCGGCAGCCGGTCCCGGCCCCCCGCCAACGGCGCGTTGCCGTGCAGGGACATGCCGAAGACGAGCAGCGCCGCCGGTACGGACATGTTGCCGATCAGGGTCAGCGGGTCCATGACCGGGCCGGGCAGGTGCCAGCCCGCGGCCGACACGACCACGCCCGACAGCGAGCCCACCGCGATGGGATTGCGCAGCGGCGTCAGCAACCGCCGGCCCACCGAGCCCTTCTCGCCCGCGCCCGACAGATCCAGCACGGTCAGCGCCACCGGCGTCACCAGCACCACCTGGAACAGCAGGACCGGTGCCACCAGCGAGGCGTCACCGAGGACGTACGCGGCGATGGGAATGCCGAGGTTGCCCGAGTTGACGTAACCGCAGCACAGAGCGCCGATCGTGGTGCGGCCCACCTCCCAGCGCCGCGCCGCCCCGACCGCCACGAACACCCCGCAGACCGCTGCCGTGCTCAGCGCCGTCACCAGCAGCCGGCTGGAGAACAGGACGGCGAGGTCGGCGTCCGCCAAGGTCGTGAAGAGCAGCGCGGGACCCGCCAGCGTGAAGGCCAGCCGCGTCAGCACCGCCCCGCCCTGAGGGCCGAGCGACCCCCGCCGCCCCAGTACATAGCCCACCCCGATGACGACCGCGATCACCACGAACCCGCTCAGCACCCCCTGCACAGGGCCAACCCTCGGGGGACACCGGCGACCCGGTCAATGTGATCTACGCCGGGCCGTGCGAGGCGGGTCCGCGATGAGTTCCGGCCGCCTCGTGGGTCTACCGCACGTGGACCCCGAAACGAAGCCCGTCCTGACCCTGACCGGTCCCCTCACCCGAGAGCGGGTGGCGGGACTCGGCGATACCGTGCGGGCGCTGCTGGAAGGGGGTGGCGCCGGCGTCGTCGTGGTGGAGGTGAGCGGGCTGGGGCCGCCGGGCCTCATGGCCGTCGAGCTGGTGGCCCGGCTGCAGCTGGCGGCCCGGCGGGCCGGCGGCCGGATCAGGCTGCGCGGCCCCGACCCCGCCCTACGCGCCCTGCTCGACCTCGTCGCCGTCCCCGTCGAGGTGGAGGGGGACGCCGAACAGCGGGAACCACCGCTGGGTGTCGAGGAAGAAGTGGAAACCGGTGAGGCGCCCGTCTGAGATCTCCAGAACCTGGATCGACCAGGGGGTGTAGCCGCCCTTCTCCGGGTCCGGCTTGTACTGGGCGAAGCCGGGCAGCCCGTTGACCCGCACCGGCAGCAGCCGCGAATCCGCGCAGGCGGAGCCGAGGGTGGTCATGAAGCCGGTGATGTCGTCCTGGCCGGTCAGCCACAGGTCGAACGGCGGCATCGTCATGACCGCGTCCTCGTGCAGCAGCTTGGTGAGCGCCGCCATGTCATAGCCCTCGAAGGCCGCGACATAGCGTTCGAGGAGCTTCTGCTGCTCCGCGTCCAGCGGGTCGGAGACGGCCGCCTGCGCCGCCCGGTCCGACCGCTCGGCCAGGGTCGCCCGGGCCCGCTGGAGCGCGCTGTTCACCGACGCCACCGACGTGTCCAGCAGCTCCGCGACCTCGGCGGCCTTCCAGGCCAGCACCTCACGCAGGATCAGCACCGCCCGCTGCTTGGCCGGCAGCTGCTGCAGCGCCGCCATGAACGCCAGCCGCACCGACTCCTTCGCCACCGCCGCCTCCGCCGGGTCCTCCACGGTCGGCAGCACTCGCGCGTCGGGCATCGGCTCCAGCCAGGTGTGGTCGGGCCGGGGGGACAGGGCCGCCTGCGCCAGCGGCGTCGACTCGGACAGGTCCACCGGCCGCGCCCGCTTGTTGCCGGCCGACAGCATGTCCAGGCACACGTTCGTGGCGATCCGGTACAACCACGAGCGCAGGCTGCTGCGCCCCTCGAACCTGTCGTAGCTGCGCCAGGCCCGCACCAGGGTGTCCTGCACCGCGTCCTCCGCCTCGAAGGAGGAACCGAGCATCCGGTAGCAGTACCCCGTCAGCTCGACCCGGTGCCGCTCCAGCCTCGCGTCGAGGTCCTCGACCGTCGCCGTACCGTCACTCATCGTCGCCCACCCGCCCCTGCGGCCGTTCCACCCGGCGCCCCGTGCGCCCGGTGCCTTCGGATACTTCGGAAGCTACCGCAGGCCACTGACAACGGCCCCCTGAGCGCACGAACCCCCAGGTCGGAAGGCCTGTCCGACCGCAGGGCGCTCGCGGGTCCGCTCAGTGTGCCGGAACCGGCTCCCGCCGGGCCGCCGTCCGGGCCGCCCGGGTGCCGAGCACCGTGATCGTCACGACGCCGAGCACCGCCAGCAGTCCGACGCCCACGGTTCCGGCCCATCCGGTCGAGTGGAAGGCCAGTGCGCCGAGGGTGCTGCCCGCGCTGGAGCCGACGTAGTACGCCGACTGGTAGAGCGCCGCCGCCTGGGCGCGGCCGGTCGTGGCGGTCCTGCTGACCGCGGAGGACGCCACCGCGTGCCCCGCGAAGAAGCCCGCCGTGATCAGCACCAGCCCCGCCAGGACCAGGACCAGCGAGCCCGCGAGCGACAACAGCAGCCCCGCCGCCGTGGTGCCGCCGGCCAGGTACAGCGCGCCCCGCCGGCCGAGCCGGCCCACCAGGCGGCCCGACGTCGACGCCGACACCGTACCGACCAGGTAGACCAGGAAGATCGAGCCGACGATGCCCTGCGGCAGCCCGAACGGCTCCTGTGTCAGGCGGTAGCCGATGACCGTGTAGACGCCGCCGAAGACCGTCATGAACAGCGCGCCGATCGCGTACAGGCGGCGCAGCAGCGGGTTCGCGAGGTGGGCGCGGACCGTGCCGGCCAGCACGCGCGGCCGCAGCGAGCCCGGCGTGAAGTGCCGGGGCGTCGGCAGCAGCGCCCGGAAGGCCACCGCGCAGACCACCGCGAGCACCCCGACCACCCCGACGGCGACCCGCCAGCCGAATGCCTGCGCGGCCCAGCCGGTGATGACCCGGCCACTCATCCCGCCGACGCTGTTGCCCGCGACGAACAGTCCGATCGCCGTGACCAGCGCCCTGGGCCGGACCTCCTCCGCCAGGTACGCCGTCGCCGACGCCGGCAGGCCCGCCAGCGCCGCGCCCTGCACCGCCCGCAGCACCACCAGCGCGCCGAGCGACGGTGCGAGGGGCACCAGCAGTCCCACGCCCACCGCGACCGCCAGCGAGGCCGTCATCACCGTACGGCGGCCGTACCGCTCCGACAGGGCGCTCATCGGCAGCACGAACAGGGCCAGTCCGCCGGTCGCCGCGGCCACCGTCCAGCTCGCCGCGCCGGCCGTCACCCCGAGGTCGTCGGAGATCAGCGGCAGCAGCGCCTGCGTGGAGTACAGCAGCGCGAAGGTGGCGACCCCCGCGAGGAACAGGGCGAGACTCATCCGGCGGTAGCCGGGGCCGCCGGGCGTCATACGGGAGTCGGCGGACGGGGAGGGAGCGGGGACGGGGGCAGCGGCGCCCACGGCGGTGGACGCCCCGGTACTGGCGGGATTCATGTCCTCGACGCTACGGAGGCGGCCGCTCATCCGTCCAATGCATGAAACCCTCATAATCGTTCCCATGGTGCATCAGCGGAGGTCACAGAAGCGGCTGTCACCGGACAGTGACACAGAAGACAGGGCGGAGATGTCGATGCTGCTCGCGCCGCGCCTCGCCTTCTTCGCCGGCGTCGCCCGCCACGAGCACGTCACCCGGGCCGCTCTGGAGATGAACGTCCCGCAGTCCACCCTCTCGCGGGCCATGGTGCGGCTGGAGCAGGATCTCGGCGTCGACCTGTTCGCCCGGCACGGCCGTACGCTCTCCCTGACCCCGGCCGGCCGCACCTTCCTGGGCTCGGTCGAACGGGCCCTCGCCGAGGTCGAGCGGGCCGCCGAGGAGGTGCGCGCCGACGCCGACCCGGCCACCGGCAAGGTCGCCTTCGGCTTTCTGCACACCATGGGCGCCGAGACCGTGCCCGGCCTGCTGCACGCCTTCCGTGCCGACCACCCGCGCGTCCGCTTCAGCCTCGTCCAGAACTACGGCGAGGCGATGATCGAGGGACTGCGCGCGGGCGAGCTGGACCTCTGCCTCACCTCACCGGTCCCCGACGCCCCCGACCTGGTCGCCCGCCGCCTCGACGAGCAGAAGCTCCGCCTCGTCGTCCCCGCCGACCACCGCCTGGCCGGCCGCCGCCGCATCCGCCTCGCGGAGGCGGCCGACGAGACGTTCGTGACTCTGGAGCCCGGCTACGGCCTGCGGCGCATCACGGACGACCTCTGCAAGGAGGCCGGCTTCAAGCCGCGCATCGCCTTCGAGGGCGAGGAGGCGGAGACCCTGCGCGGCCTGGTCGCGGCGGGCCTCGGGGTGGCCCTGCTGCCGCCGCCGACCGTCCCCCGCCCCGGAGTGGTGGAGCTGACGGTCACCGCCCCGCGCGCGGTCCGTGAGATCGGCGTGGCCTGGCTCGCCGACCACCCGGACACACCCCCGGTGGCCGCCTTCAAGAAGTTCCTCCTCTCCCGGAGGGGCAGCCTGCTCCCCTGACCGCGCAGTGCCTGGCGCCCCCGGCCGGACCTCTCCGCCGACGTCCCCGAACGGCGTGACCGCAGCGCCCGCGCTCACGCCCGACGCCTGCGTCCGGCGCTCACACCCGGGCCGCGCGACTGGCCCTGCGCCCGGCGCCCGGCGCCCGCAGTCAGGCTCGCCTGTGCCTGTGCCTGTGCCTGTGCCTGTGCCCGCGCCAGACGCCCGCGTCCGCCCCGCACGCGTACGTCTACGCCCGCGCCGGACATCCCGCGCCCCACGACCGCCCGCCCCTACGCCCGAGCTCCGCGGCCAGCCCCCCGCCCCCCGCCCAGCCCGGCCCCGAACCCCGCCGCCAGCGGCATCCGCAGCCCGATCGGCGGCGGGGCCGCCAGCGCGTCCACCACCGGCCGGGACAGCGCCCGGCCGAACAGCACGCCCATCACGAAGTCACTGGACAGGGCCAGCACTTCGCGGCGGTGCTGGCGCAGCCCGTGCCCGTCGGAGTGCACCTCGAACCGGCACACGTCCCGGTTGGCCTTCTTCGCCCGGGCCGCCAGCCGGAACGACAGCTCCGGATCGGTGCGCCGGTCGTTCGTGCCGTGCACGATCATCACCTTGCGCCCCACCAACTGCTTCACCGGTTCGGGTGGCGCCGCCACGTCGTCCTCCGGCAGCCAGGGGGCGAGGGCCAGTACCGCGTTGACGGCCTCGTGACCGCCCGCCCGGAGCGCGGCGCGTCCGCCCATGTCGACGCCGACCAGGCACACCGGCACATCGCCGTAGCGCCGCACGATCTCGTCCGCGGCCCACTCGGCGTCCGCCGCGAGCTGCGCCTCGCTGCCGTTCCAGCCGCGCGCGCGGTACCGCACCACATGGACGGCGAGCCCGTCCACCCGGCCGTCGCCCGCCAGCCGGCGGCCGAGCGCACGCACCCGGGAGGTGTCCCACAGGGGGGAGGGTCTGCGCACGGAGACCTCCTCCCCGCCGGGAAGGAGCAGCACCGCTCCGCTGACCGCCGTCGGTTCCGGGCCGATCGCCCTCCCCAGGCGGGCCGTTCGAACCGCCGTCGCATCGTGTGCCATGACAGAACAGTGTCAGAACCGAGCGGGGACTCCACCAGTCCTGCGGTCACCTTTGCGTATCGGCGTCGCGCGGCACCGCGCCGTCTACGCGCGTAGGAAGTAGAGTGCCGAAATGACGAGCCAGAGCATCGCGAAAGGCGCCACTCCCAGCTCGGACCAGATCCGCCGGGCGCCGAAGGTTCTGCTGCACGACCACCTCGACGGCGGGCTGCGCCCCGGTACCGTCGTCGACCTCGCCCGGGACACCGGGTACTCCCATCTCCCCGAGACCGACCCGGACAAGCTCGGCATCTGGTTCCGCGAGGCCGCCGACTCCGGTTCCCTGGAACGCTATCTGGAGACCTTCTCGCACACCGTCGGCGTGATGCAGACCCGGGACGCGCTGGTCCGGGTCGCCCGTGAGTGCGCCGAGGACCTGGCCGAGGACGGCGTCGTCTACGCCGAGGTGCGCTACGCCCCCGAGCAGCACCTCGACGGCGGGCTGACCCTCGAAGAGGTCGTCGAGGCCGTCAACGAGGGGTTCCGCGAAGGCGAGCGGCTGGCCCGGGAGAACGGCCACCGCATCCGCGTCGGCGCCCTCCTCACCGCCATGCGGCACGCGGCCCGCTCCCTGGAGATCGCCGAACTCGCCAACGCCTACCGCGACTCGGGTGTCGTCGGCTTCGACATCGCGGGCGCCGAGGCCGGTCACCCGCCCACCCGCCACCTGGACGCCTTCGAGTACCTCAAGCGCGAGAACAACCACTTCACCATCCACGCCGGCGAGGCGTTCGGGCTGCCCTCCATCTGGCAGGCCCTGCAGTGGTGCGGCGCCGACCGGCTGGGACACGGGGTGCGCATCATCGACGACATCGAGGTCGCCGCCGACGGCGGTGTCACCCTGGGCCGGCTCGCCTCCTACGTCCGCGACAAGCGCATCCCGCTGGAGCTGTGCCCCAGCTCCAACCTGCAGACCGGGGCGGCGGCCTCCTACGCCGAGCACCCCATCGGCCTGCTGCGCCGCCTGCACTTCCGGGCCACCGTCAACACCGACAACCGGCTGATGTCCGGGACCAGCATGAGCCGGGAATTCGAGCACCTTGTCGACGCGTTCGGCTACACGCTCGACGATCTGCAGTGGTTCTCCGTCAATGCGATGAAATCAGCGTTCATTCCTTTCGATGAACGGCTGGCGATGATCAATGACGTCATCAAGCCCGGATATGCCGAGCTGAAATCCGAATGGCTGTTCCAGCAGACCGCCTCCACCAGCGGTTCTCCGGCCGGGGAAGGGTAGTCGCGGGATTTCCCGGAACCGTCGCACAGGGCAGCGTTCACAATCCGTCCGCATTTCGATGTTTGCGGCGGGTGCGGGGACGTGTTTACGGTCGAGAACCGCTCAGTTCCCCGTATCCCATTCGAGGACGCATTCATCATGAAGCAGTCTGCTGCCAAGACCCTCGGTGTCGCCGCCCTCGGTGCCGCCTTCGCCGCCGCGGGTGCCGGTGCCGCCAACGCCGCCCCCGCCGTGCCGGAGGCCACCGGGCAGGTGCTGGACACCGTCACCCAGGCCCTGCCGGCCGAGAAGGTCGACCAGGCGGTACCGGGTGCCGGGCAGGTGCTCGAACAGTCCAAGCCGGCGCAGCAGGCGGGCGTGGCGGCCGCCCAGCCCGCCGCCCAGAAGGTCCTCGCCGAGGGTCCCACCGCGCCGGTCGCCGGCCTGCTCGGCGGCCTGCCGCTCCAGGGCCTGCCCACGCACGGCCTGCCGGTGAACGGGATCCCGCTGGGCTGACCCGCTCCCGTACGACGCCGCCGGGGCGCACCCCTTCCGTCAGGGTGCGCCCCGGCGGCGTACGCGTACCGGGGTCACCACGCCGTGCGGGCCTTGTCCTCCGACGGCAGCAGGATCCACAGCGCCAGGTAGAGCAGGAACTGCGGCCCCGGCAGCAGGCACGACACCAGGAAGATCACCCGCATCGTGGTCGCGGAGGTGCCGAAGCGCCGGGCCAGCGCGGCGCACACTCCGCCGATCATGCGGCCATGGGTGGGTCGAGCGAGGCTGGACATCTGCGGCTCCTTCGTGAGCGTCGGAGGCGCCCTGGTGGCCCCTCGTCCTCCCTCCACGCTACGGAGACGAACCGGACGAAGCGTCGCTCTACGGGGCGATCCCCACCCTGGGAATCGTCGGGGTGAGACCCTGAGACGGCTCCTCCTGCGGCCGGACGGCCCCCGCCCCGCGCTCGGCCCTGCGGCGCAGCCAGGACCGCGACGCCGGTACGACCGCCAGGTGCGCGAGGGCCACCCCGGCCGTGGCCAGCAGCAGCGAGTCGACGTCCACGACCTGACCCGGCACATCGGTCTGCAGCAGCTCCACGGTCAGCGCCAGCAACGCGCCCGCGGCCGTCGTCCGCAGCAGCGAGGCCAGCGGGGACACCCGGAGCCTGCCGTGCACCAGCGGCAGCAGCACGCCCAGCGGGGCCGGCAGTGCGAGCTCCCGGCAGATGCGCAGCGCCGCCACCCGCCAGCCCAGGTCCAGGTCGGCGCGGATGGCGGCGAAGGGATGCCAGTTGGCGGGCATCACCCAGGGCACGTCGAGGGGCCGCAGCGAGTACCAGGCGAGGAAGAGGAGGTGGCCCAGCAGGAGGAGGACACCGGCCGCTCGCGGAGCGCGGATCGTCGGTGACTGGTCGCGTGGCTCCCCGCGCCCCTCGGGGGACGCCGTACCGCCCCGGACATCAACGGTCCCGCTATGACGCTGCACGCCCCCCTAGACGTGCTCTTCGCGACGATCGGTTCCGCGGGGCGGCCCGAGACCCCCGTGAGGTCTCCGTCACGCCCCGGCGACCTGCGAGGACGGCGGCCTGCTGGTGCCGGGGCGGGACCGCACCTCGTCCGTGCACTCGTAGCGGCGCGGCGGGCCGGAGTCCGGGCCGCCCAGCACCACCGAGCCGTCCCCCTCGGCCGCCGCCGAGTCGGAGAAGGTGCACACGATCTGCGCGAGGGCGTACGAGGTCAGGTCGCCGGGCGCCACGCTCAGCCGCAGCGTCTCGTCCGGGTCGTCGGGGCGCGGACCGTCCACGGTCATCCCGCCCCGCACACTCGTGGTGTACCCGGCCTGCTTCTCGGCCGTGGAGGGCCGGCGCGCCAACTGGTCCAGCAGCCCCTGTGCCACCAGGCCGCGCCGCGCGCCGTCCGACGCCCCGGCCGGCACCGGCGCCCACCGGTCCACGGCCACCAGCGACGAGCCGCACAGCAGGAACACCTGCACCGGAACCCCCCGGGCGGGCTGCGTCGCCGTGTCCGCGTCCGACAGCGTGCACCGCACCCGCGACGGGGCGGGCCCGAAGTCCGTCGGCACCTCGGTGGCGCGGATCCCGCACCCGGCGAGCAGGGCCGGCAGGGCCACCGCGGCGAGCAGCCGCCGTGCGGTCATGAGGTGTCGCCCTACGGTCACGAGGCGTTCCCCTTCTCCTTCTCGGGCTGCTCGGCGTGCCGCTCGTCCCGCTCCTCGGCCGGCGGCGAGGCGTCCTTGGGCAAGCGCAGCGTGAACACCGCGCCGCCCTCGGGGGAGTTCGCGGCGGTGATCTCACCGCCGTGGATGTGGGCGTTCTCCAGGGCGATGGACAGCCCCAGACCGCTTCCCTCGGAACGCGGCCGGGAGGCGCTCGCCTTGTAGAACCGGTCGAAGACGTGCGGCAGCACGTCCTCGGGGATGCCGGGGCCGTGGTCGCGCACCGCGATGACGACCTCCGCGCCCCGCTCCTCGCTCGTCTCCTCACGCACCGACACCCGCACCGGGGAGCCACCGTGCTTGAGCGCGTTGCCGATCAGGTTGGCGAGGACGACGTCCAGCCGGCGCGGGTCGATCCGCGCGTGGATGCCCCGTTCGGCGTCCAGGTCCACCGCGTCCAGCCAGGCACGGGCGTCGATGCAGGCGGTGATCTGGTCGGCGACGTCCACGTCGTCCAGCACCAGCCTGGCCGTGCCCGCGTCGAAGCGGGTGACCTCCATCAGGTTCTCGACCAGGTCGCCCAGCCGGCGCGTCTCGCTGACGACCAGTCGCACGGCCGGCTCGATCATCGGGTCCACGCTGCCGGTCTCGGCCTCCAGCTCCTCCTCCAGCACCTCGGTGACCGCCGTGATGGCGGTGAGCGGAGTGCGCAGTTCATGGCTCATGTCCGCGACGAACCGCCGGGAGGCGTCGTCCCGCGCGGCCATGTCCGCGACGCGCTTCTCCAGCGCCTCCGCCGCCAGGTTGAACGTCCGTGACAGGTCGGCCAGTTCGTCGGTGCCCGACACCCGCAGCCGGGTGTCCAGCTTGCCCTCGCCGAGCCGCCGTGCCGCGATGCCGAGGCGGTGCACCGGCTTCAGCACGGTCGTGGCGGCGGCCTGCGCGAGCAGCGCGGCACCGATCAGCGCCAGCCCCGTGGCGATCCCCAGCGACCAGGCCAGCGAGTTGAGGTCCTTGGCCTCCGGCTCCAGCGACTTGCGCATGTAGCCGGTCGGCCCGCCCCCGATCACCTTCGTCCCGGCCACCAGGTACGGCGTGCCGTGTTCGACGACCCGCTGCCAGTACAGGTGGTACGGCGACTTGTTGCCGACGGTCAGCGGCTGCCGCTCGTTCACCGCCGTGCGCAGCGACTCGGGCACGTCGTCCAGCGAGAACCCGCTCAGCCCGCCCGAGCCGCCGTACACGGTCCTGCCGCCGCCGTCGGTGGCCACCAGCAGCACGCTGAAGCGCTGGCTGCTGTTGGCCATCTGCCCGGCGGTGTGCTGCAGTTCGTCCTGGCCGGGGTACTCGGGCAGCGAGCCGGCGCGGTTCTGCATCTCCTGCTGGAAGTCCCGCAGCACAGCCCCCTGGGTGCGGGTGAGCACGGCCTCGCGGTTGAGCCAGTACGCGATGCCGGACGCGGAAACCGCGGCGGTCAGCGCAACCAGCCCGAACACCACGACCAGCCGCAGCCGCAGGCTGGTGAAGCGCAGCCAGGACGGAAGCGGCAGCCGTGACAGAACTCCCTTACGGGCCGCGGCCTCGCCGCGGGACCCCCCTTGCACGTCCGTCACCGTGTCCAATCGTTCGCTTCCCCGCCCGCGCGGCGCGGAGGTGCGGGCTTCGAGGTCGTCCGCGGCCGGGTGGCCGGGCGCGCGTCGCTCACGCGGGCGCGTCCAGGCGGTAGCCGACACCACGGACCGTACGGATCAGCGTCGGGGACGACGGCACGTCCTCGACCTTGGCGCGCAGCCGCTGGACGCACGCGTCCACCAGCCGGGAGTCGCCGAGGTAGTCGTGCTCCCACACCAGCCGCAGCAGCTGCTGGCGCGACAGTGCCTGACCCGGCCGCCGGCTCAGCTCCAGGAGCAGCCGCAGCTCGGTCGGCGTCAGCTGCAGGTCCTCGCCGTTCTTCGTCACGGTCATCGCGGCCCGGTCGATCACCACGTTGCCGAAGGTCGCCGCGTCGTTCGACTCGCGCTCCCCGCGCCGCAGCACGGCCCGGATCCGCGCGTCCAGCACCCGACCCTGCACCGGTTTCACGACGTAGTCGTCGGCACCGGACTCCAGCCCGACGACCACGTCGATGTCGTCGCTGCGCGCGGTCAGCAGGATGATCGGCAGCTGGTCGGTCCGCCGGATCCGCCGGCACACCTCGAAGCCGTCGATTCCGGGCAGCATCACATCCAGCACGATCAGATCCGGTCGCTGCTCGCGCAGGAGCTTCAGACCGTCCTCACCGCTCGCAGCGGTCGCCACGCGGTGTCCCTGGCGCGTCAGTGAGAGCTCCAGGGCCGTCCGGATGGCGTCGTCGTCCTCGATCAGCAACAGGGAAGGCACGGGCTCATTCTGGCCCATGGAGTCGGCTGCGTTCGACCCGTGGGGCGGATACGGCTCGTACCGCCACGGCCTGTGCGCACAGCGTGTCCGTCCTGTGCCGTACCCCTGTGACAGGTCTGTGACAGTCGGCGGACACGGCCATGAAGTGCCCCCGGCAGTCTTTTCGACACCGGCCGACGAGGCATCGCCTCACCGGCCGACGAACACCGGAAGTCCACGACGGGGGGCGCGAGATGAACACGCTGCACAGCATGAGCACCAGCGCAGTGGTCACGCGTCTGCACGATGTGCACCGGGGTTCCGAGAAGTCCGGTGCTGAAGGGGGTACCTCCCGCGCGAGTGCGTTCGAGCGTGGGGGAGGGCGGGGGTGCGCTCGCGGCACCGGGCGTCAGCACACCGGTCACATGACGGTGGTTGACGCGCACACGGGGGAAGCCGCGACGGGGGCCCACGGGGGAGCCGCGTACAGGGAGGACTCGGGGGAGCGGCGACGCTCTCCGGCGGAGTCGGCGGACGCCGAAGCGGCGTTCACCGCCTACGTCCAGGAGCGCCGCGCCTCCCTGTACGCCACCGCCTACCACCTCACCGGTGACCGCTTCGAGGCCGAGGACCTGCTGCAGAGCGCGCTGTTCTCGACGTACAAGGCGTGGGACCGGATCAGTGACAAGGCCGCGGTCGGGGGCTACCTCCGCCGCACCATGACCAACCTGCACATCAGCGCGTGGCGCCGCCGCAAGCTGAACGAGTACCCGACCGAGGAACTGCCGGAGACGCCCGGCGACACGGACGCGATGCGCGGCACCGAGCTGCGCGCGGTCCTGTGGCAGGCGCTGGCCCGGCTGCCCGAGCTCCAGCGGACGATGCTGGTCCTGCGTTACTACGAGGGCCGCACCGACCCGGAGATCGCGGACATCCTCGGCATCAGTGTCGGCACGGTGAAGTCGAGCATCTGGCGGTCGCTCCGCCGGCTGCGCGAGGACGAGGTCCTCAGCTTCGGCCGTGACGAGCAGAGCGCCTTCGGGGAGCTTGTCGCCTGAGGGCAACGGGGGGGGGACCGCGACGGGGGACGCGGTGACGCGGCGACGGGGGAGCCGCGACGGGGGATCCGGGGGGGGGATCCACGGGGGAGCACGACGAGAGCGGGGCTGGAGGGCCGGGGGGTCCGTCCGGCCCCGTTCTCGTACGGTTACGCCGGTGTCCTGGCCTGCGGGGTCCGCCCGCCCGCCGCGGCTGCCGCCAGCCGGCCCAGAGCCTCGTCCCGGTCGCAGGCGTACGCGCCCAACGCGGTCTGCCGGGAGATGATCGAACGTTCCAGCCTCATCAGGCGCCAGCCGCGGCGCAGCAGGAACGGCACCGACTTGCGGCCCTCGCGCAGATCGCGCACGAAGCGGCGGCGGAACGTGGTCACCGGGCCCCGGCTCAGGCACAGCGCGTCGGCCAGCACCCCCAGGTCCCGGCAGCGCTCCACGATCTCCGCCGCGAAGATGCCCTCCGCGATGAACAGCGGGGTCGGCCCGATGTCGACCGTGTCCGCGCCGGTGCGCGCGCTCATCGCGATGTCGTAGACGGGCACGTTCGTGCGGCCCGTGCGGCACAGGTCGGTGATCGCGCTGATCGCCGCGTCCGCGTCCCAGGAGCCGGGGTGGTCCCAGTCGATGTCGGAGCTCCCCGCCACCTGCGGCAGCGTGGGGTCGTCGCCCTCCTTGTAGAAGTCGTCGAGCCGCAGGACCGGCAGGCCGGAGCGGGCTGCGAGGAGGGACTTGCCGGAGCCGGAAGGGCCGCAGAGCAGCACGACTCGCGTGGGTATGGGCGGTTGGGAGCTCACGGGACACCAGTGTGAGGCATCGACCGGCCCGTCAACGACCCCGCGGGTCGGCTTTGAAGCACGCGTCACACCTCAACTACCCTCTGCGTCGACCTGGCTACTTTCCGCAGTGATACAAGAGGTGGCAGCAGCGATGGCCCGTCACGACTCCCCCCACACCCCCACCGCCCGACGCGTACTGGCAGCCCTCGCCACCGCCGGGGCGGCCCTCGGCGCGGGCACCGGCGCCGCGGCCGCGGCGGAGGTTCCGGCCCTGGACGCGGTGAACGCCGGCGAGGTGCTGCACACCAGCCCCACCTCGCTCGGCCGCATCGACCCGCAGGGCGGCCTGAAAGGCCTGACGACCGGCCTCCCCTACGCCGTCGGCACCCTCACCGGCCTCAAGCCCAACCCGCTGGCCGGTACGGGCGTGGACCCGTTGGACAACGGCGTCGGCACCCAGCTCGCCGACTTCCAGCCGCTGACCTCCCAGGCGTTCACCGGCCCGATCGCGCAGGCCCGGTCGATCGGCAGCATGCCGGTGGTGGGGGAGGTGGCGGGGCTGCTGGGCCCCAACTGACGGCACCGGGCAGGGGGGTGGGGAACCGCGCGAGGCGGTCACGGTGTGATGCTCCGCCGTCAACGCCGCGCAGTCCCCGTCCCCTGATCGGTCAGTGCTAGTACGCCGACCCCGACGCGCCCAGCGACCCCGTCGGGTGCCACACCGTCTTGGTCTCCAGGAACGCCGTCATCCGGTCGGTGCCCGGCGTGCGCGCGTAGTCCACAGGCTGTGGACGCAGGACGCGCTTGAGGTTGTCGGCCGCCGCGATCTCCAGCTCCGTCGCCAGCGTCTCGTCGGCACCGGCCAGGTCGATCGCGTTGACGTCCTGGTGGGCGGCGAGCGGCGCCGCGATCTCCGCCGTGCGGCCGGACAGGACGTTGACGACGCCGCCGGGCAGGTCGGACGTCGCCAGGACCTCGCCCAGGGACAGCGCGGGCAGCGGGGACTTCTCGCTCGCGATCACCACCGCCGTGTTGCCGGTCGCGATCACCGGGGCGATCACCGAGACCAGGCCCAGGAAGGACGACTCCTGCGGGGCGAGTACCGCCACCACGCCCGTCGGCTCGGGGGAGGAGAGGTTGAAGTACGGGCCCGCGACCGGGTTGGCGCCGCCGACCACCTGGGCGATCTTGTCGGTCCAGCCCGCGTACCAGACCCAGCGGTCGATCGCCGCGTCCACGACGGCGGCCGCCTTCGACTTCGACAGGCCCTCCGCGTCGGCGACCTCGCGCACGAACTGGTCCCGGCGGCCCTCCAGCATCTCCGCGACGCGGTAGAGGATCTGCCCCCGGTTGTAGGCCGTGGCGCCCGACCAGGCACCGAACGCCTTGCGGGCGGCGACGACCGCGTCACGGGCGTCCTTGCGGCTCGACTGCGGCGCGTTGGCCAGCCAGTTGCCCTTGGAGTCGGTCACTTCGTACACCCGGCCGCTTTCGGAGCGGGGGAACTTGCCCCCGACGTACAGCTTGTAGGTCTTGAAGACAGCGAGACGGGTCGCGTCAGCAGTGTTTTTCATCGCTCGCCCTCCGGGCTCGACGGGGCGAGGTACGCCTCCAGGCCGTGGCGGCCGCCCTCGCGGCCGAAGCCCGACTCCTTGTAGCCGCCGAACGGCGAGGTCGGGTCGAACTTGTTGAACGTGTTGGACCAGATCACGCCCGCCCGCAGCTTGCCGGCGACGGCCAGGATGCGCGAGCCCTTCTCGGTCCAGATGCCCGCCGACAGGCCGTACGGCGTGTTGTTGGCCTTGGCGACGGCCTCGTCGGGCGTACGGAAGGTCAGCACCGACAGGACCGGGCCGAAGATCTCGTCGCGGGCGACGGTGTGGGCCTGGGTGACGTTGGTGAACAGGGTCGGGGCGAACCAGTAGCCGGCCTCGGGGATCTCGCAGGACGGGGACCAGCGCTCGGCGCCCTCCGCCTCGCCCCGCTCCACGAGGGTGGTGATCCGGGCGAGCTGCTCCTCGGAGTTGATCGCGCCGATGTCGGTGTTCTTGTCGAGCGGATCGCCCAGGCGCAGGGTCGACAGCCGCCGCTTCAGGGACTCCAGCAGCTCGTCCTGGACCGACTCCTGGACCAGCAGCCGCGAGCCCGCGCAGCAGACCTGGCCCTGGTTGAAGAAGATGCCGTTGACGATGCCCTCGACGGCCTGGTCGATCGGGGCGTCGTCGAAGACGATGTTGGCGCCCTTGCCGCCCAGTTCCAGCGTGACCTTCTTGTGCGTGCCCGCGACCGAGCGCGCGATCTGCTTGCCGACGGCCGTGGAACCGGTGAAGGCGACCTTGTCCACGTCCGGGTGCGCCACCAGCGCGGCGCCCGTGTCGCCGTAGCCCGGGAGGATGTTCACGACGCCCTTGGGCAGGCCCGCCTGACGGCAGATGTCCGCGAAGAACAGGGCGGACAGCGGGGTGGTCTCGGCCGGCTTCAGCACGACCGTGTTGCCGGTCGCGAGGGCCGGGGCGATCTTCCACGCCAGCATCAGCAGCGGGAAGTTCCAGGGGATGACCTGGCCGGCCACGCCCAGCGGCCGCGGATCGGCGCCGAGGCCCGCGTGGTCGAGCTTGTCGGCCCAGCCCGCGTAGTAGAAGAAGTGCGCGGCGACCAGGGGGAGGTCGGCGTCGCGGGTCTCCTTGATCGGCTTGCCGTTGTCCAGCGTCTCCAGGACGGCCAGTTCACGGCTGCGCTCCTGGATGATCCGGGCGATGCGGAAGAGGTACTTCGCGCGCTCCGCGCCCGGCAGTGCCGACCACTTCGCGAAGGCCCTGCGGGCGGCCTGCACGGCACGGTCCACGTCGGCCTCGCCGGCCTGGGCGACCTCGGAGAGGACTTCCTCGGTCGACGGGCTGACGGTCTTGAAGACCTTGCCGTCGGCGGCCTCGGTGAACTCGCCGTCGATGAACAGGCCGTAGGACGGGGCGATGTCGACGACCGAGCGGGACTCGGGCGCGGGTGCGTATTCGAAGGGGGAGGTCATGTCGGTCAGTCCACCGTCACGTAGTCGGGGCCGGAGTAGCGGCCGGTGGCCAGCTTCTGGCGCTGCATGAGCAGGTCGTTCAGCAGCGAGGAGGCGCCGAAGCGGAACCAGTGGTTGTCCAGCCAGTCCGCGCCGGCGGTCTCGTTGACCAGGACCAGGAACTTGATCGCGTCCTTGGTGGTGCGGATGCCGCCCGCGGGCTTCACCCCGACCTGTACCCCGGTCTGGGCGCGGAAGTCGCGGACGGCCTCCAGCATCAGCAGGGTGTTGGCGGGGGTTGCGTTCACCGCGACCTTGCCCGTCGAGGTCTTGATGAAGTCGGCGCCGGCGAGCATGCCGAGCCAGCTGGCGCGGCGGATGTTGTCGTACGTCGAGAGCTCGCCGGTCTCGAAGATGACCTTCAGGCGGGCCGACGTCCCGCAGGCCTCCTTCACCGCGACGATCTCGTCGTACACCTTCAGGTACCGGCCCGCGAGGAACGCCCCGCGGTCGATGACCATGTCGATCTCGTCGGCGCCCGCGGCGACGGCGTCCCGCACGTCGGCCAGTTTCACGTCGAGCGCGGCGCGGCCCGCGGGGAAGGCGGTGGCGACCGAGGCGACCTTCACACCGGAGCCGGCGACGGCCTGCTTGGCGACGGCCACCATGTCGGGATAGACGCAGACCGCGGCCGTGGTGGGCGTGGAGCGGTCGGTCGGGTCGGGGTGGACCGCCTTGGCGCCGAGCGCCCGGACCTTGCCCGGGGTGTCCGCGCCTTCCAGCGTCGTCAGGTCGACCATCGAGATGGCGAGGTCGATGGCGTACGCCTTCGCGGTGGTCTTGATGGAACGGGTGCCGAGCGAGGCGGCGCGCGCCTCCAGGCCGACCGCGTCGACGCCGGGCAGCCCGTGGAGGAAGCGGCGCAGCGTGCTGTCGGACGCGGTGGCGTCCCGGAGAGCGTGCGCGACAGGTGCAGTACTGGGCATGGTCACCAGACGAGCATATCTACGCGCGTAGCGGCTGTATACCCCGGCGACGTGAACGGCTTGCCCGGCGGAGCGGAAGTGACCCCTGTCACGCCTCTGTGACATGGAACGGACAGGTCCGTCTTACAAGATCACTAGTTTTGTTCCTGCAGCCGAAACCACGCCGCCCCGGTCGCCACAGGGAGCCAGTGAAACCGGCATGCGACTCTCTCATCCAACCGTGCTCGACATCGACTTGGAGTCGTCATGCGCCGCCAGATCCTCCGTACCGCCGTCACGGCCGCCGCTCTCGGTGCCGCGGTCCTCGCGCCCGTCGCCACCGCTTTCGCGGCCGACGGTCCCGCCCCGGCCGCCGCCTCCGCGGCAGGCGAGGAGGCCGGCACCGCGACGCTGCTGGACGGGCTGACCGGCAAGATCTACAAGCAGGGCGAGCACACCTATCACGCCGCCGTCTACCGCGGCGACACCCTGCTGGGCGCGCTCCGGGTGACCAGCGACTCCGGCGCGATCGTCAAGGACTACCGCGTCTACGGGACGGTCCGCGTCATCCTGTCCTCCGACGGCACCCTGACCTCCCAGCGCGCGCAGGCCGGTGACCCGGCCGGTGAGCCGGCGGGCACGTACCGGCTCGAAGGTGGCCTGACCGCCCGGGTCTTCGAGATGAACGGGACCCTGTTCGACGCCACGGTCCACGCCCAGAACGGCACCCTGCTCGGCAAGCTGCACGCCGGCACCGGCTCCGGCGCCCACCCGACGGACACCAAGGTCTTCCACGGAGTGCGGGTCACTCTGCACTCCGACGGCAAGGTCACCAGCGAGCCCGCTGACGCGGGCGGCGACGCCAAGGGCACCCTCGTACGGACCGAGACGCTGTCCGACGGGTCGCTCCTCAAGATCTACCAGCTCTCGATGAACCACTACCGGGCCGAGAACATCGTCGACGGCAGCGTCATCGGCACCCTCGACGCCGACGGCCGCGCCGTCGCCGGACAGCACAACGGCCTCTACATGGTGCTCACCCCGGACGGCACCACCTACCACTGGACCGGGAACACCGTCACGGGCGGCAAGCTGGGCAGGTACAAGCTGCCCAACGGCAAGATCGTCGAGCTGCTGCACAAGAACGGCGTCTACGGCCTGGACGCCTTCCGGGACGGCCACTCGCTCGGCATCCTGTGGGCCGACGGCGACGAGTCGGTGATCGGCCAGGACGACGTCACCGTCGTCGTGCTGAACCCCGACGGCTCCTTCAGCAACTACATCATCGGCCGGAAGCAGCAGGGCCCGGCGGTGTTCATCGGCGACGAGAAGGAGGACGGCGGCCAGGACGCCGGCAAGTCCGGCTCCGGCACCGGACAGGGCACCACGCCGGCCGGCGACGTCCGGACCACGACCGCCCAGACCACCGTCGTGCCGCGGGGTGCCGTCGCCGCCGGCGCGGAGCTGTCCACGGACGGCTCCACGGGTGACGGCGACACCGTGCTCGTCGCCTCCGGCGCGGGGGCCGCCGCGCTCGCCGCCGCGGGCCTCGGCTTCGTGTTCTTCGTCCGCCGCCGCACCGACTGAGGACGGTGTGCGCCCACGGCCCGGCTCCGGTGCGCCGGAGCCGGGCCGCGGGGCGCCCTGCCCGACGCGTCAGCCACGTCCGACCCGTCAGCCACTCCGGACGCGGCGGACACGACACGGTGGCCCGTCCGTTCCGTCCCCCCCCCAGGAAGGCACATGTCCCCCCGACGAACCGCCGCGGCGCTGTTCACCCTCCTCGCCGCCGCCACGCTGCTCGGATGCGGCAGCGATCACGAGGAACCGCCGGCCACCCCGCCCGCCCACGTCCGGCCCACCACCGCCGCACCTGCCTCCCCTGCGGAGACCGTCCGGCCGATGGCCGCGGCGAAGCCCGTCCGGGTGCGCATCCCCGCCGCCGGAGTCGACACCGGGCCCGTCCTGGAGCTCGGTCTGGCCGCCGACGGCACCGTCGAGGTGCCCCCGGCGGAGCAGGCCGACCGCATCGGCTGGTACGACAAGGGCGTGACACCCGGTGAGACCGGACCCGCCGTCCTCATCGGCCACTTCGACACCGCGAAGGGCCCGGCCGTGCTGAGGAACGTCGCGCGGATCGAGGCCGGCGACACGATCAGCGTCTCCCGCGCCGACGGAACGACAGCGGACTTCCGCGTCCGCGAGATCGAGCAGGTGGACAAGAAGACGTTCCCCACCGACAAGGTCTACGGGAACACCACGCGCCCCGAGCTGCGCCTGATCACCTGCGGGGGAGACCTCGTGGACGGCCACCGGCCCGACAACATCATCCTTTACGCCGACCTCGTGGCGTGAGGCAGAATCGGGGCCATGACGAGCCCCGATCACCAGTCACCCGCGCCGCAGCCCCCGGAGCCCGAGTTCCCGGACCGGGTGTACCGGTCGTCGATGGCGGTCGCCGGCGGCGTTGCCCTGCTCGCCGTCATGGCATGGCTCGGCATCGACGCGATCGTCAACGGCGACGGGCGTACGCCGTGGCTGGCGCTGGCCGGGATGATCCTCGCGGTGCCGCTGGTGGTGGCCTTCACGCTGCGGCCCGCCGTCTACGCGGGCCAGGACCGGCTGCGGGTGCGCAACCCGTTCCGCGTGATCGTGGTGCCGTGGGGGCAGGTGGCCGGACTGCGCTCCGGGTACTCCAACGAGCTCTTCACCGAGGACGGGCGCAAGTTCCAGCTCTGGTCCGTCCCGGTCTCCCTGCGGGCGCGCAAGCGGGCGGCCCGGCAGGAGGCGCGCGCCACGCAGCAGCGGACCGAGGGGCGGGACGCCCGGGACCCCGCCGGCCACGGGCCCGTCCCGCGGCGCGGCGCCCCGCAGGAAGGGCCCGTGCGCGCGGCCACCGACAAGGTCATGGACGAACTGCGTGAGCTGCAGGAGAGCCGCGCCGGCGCGCCGAGTGCCCAGGGCGAGGTGAGCGTCCGCTGGGCATGGGAGATCCTCGGACCGGCGCTGGCGGGCGCGGTGGTCCTCGTGATCGTCGCCGCCATGGGGTGACCTGGGCGCTCCTGGCCGGACGGCTTCGCCGCCCGGTCCTTTCGCGTTGCCGAGGCCGGTAAGGACACGCCGGGCCGGGCCGGGACCAGTCGGCCACCGCGGTTCGGTCACGCGGTGAGCGCCACGCGTTCTTCCCGCCGCACCTGCCGCCCCCGCTGTAGCCCGCCGCACGGTGCACTCCCGCGCCTGTGGCGCCTCCTGCACGCCGCACCCCCGCGCCCGTGGCGCCTCCCGCACGCTGTGCCTCTGCGCCCGTGGATCATCCCCCGCGCTGCATCCCCGCGCCTGTGGCGCCTCCTGCACGCCGCACCCCCGCGCCCGTGGCGCCTCCCGCACGCTGTGCCTCTGCGCCCGTGGATCATCCCCCGCGCTGCATCCCCGCGCCTGTGGCTCCTCCCGCACGCCGCACCCCCGCGCCCGTGGCGCCTCCCGCACGCTGTGCCTCTGCGCCCGTGGATCATCCCCCGCGCTGCATCCCCGTGCCCGTGGCGCCTCCCGCACGCCGCACCCCCGCGCCCGTGCCCCTCGTCCGCGTGCTCGCGCCCGTCCGTCCGGCGGGTGCGGCCGATGTCGGCCCGGCCCTGGCCGTGCTCCGCTCGCCGGTGGCCGCCTGGGCGCGGCAGCGGTGGGGCAGGGGCGGCCGCGAGGGCGTCGGGGTGTCGTCGGGAGCCCGGCAGGCGGTCGCTCGGCGAGGTGGCGGGGGCGGCGCGGGACCCGGCGGCGGCTTCGCAGGCGCCCCCGGCGCCGGGTGGGCAGTCCGGCGTCCCCGGGGGTGGCTTCTGTCCGTGTCCCACAGTGCGGCCGCGCTGCGGCATCACCCGATGAGCCGCCTCCCTCCGGGTGAGGGGGCGGCCCGCCGGGTGACGTCCGGGCCGTCAGATACCCGCGGCGGCGGAGAGGTCCCCCTTGATCGCCGTCAGCAGGTCCGTCGCCTTCGCCCGGGCCGCCGCCAGGTCGGCGTGCGTCCCGACCGGCACGACGACCTCCAGGTAGCACTTGAGCTTGGGCTCGGTGCCGCTGGGGCGGACGATGACGCGGGCCCCGGTGAGGGTGTAGCGCAGGCCGTCGGTGGGCGGCAGGGTCTTCGTACCCCGGGTGAGGTCCTCCGCCTCGGTGATCGTCAGGCCGGCGAGGGACGTCGGCGGCTGCTCGCGCAGGCGGCGCATGGCGTCGGCGATCACCGAGAGGTCCTGGACGCGGACCGAGAGCTGGTCGGTGGCGTGCAGGCCGTGTTCGACGGCGATGTCGTCGAGCAGGTCGAGGAGCGTGCGGTTCTGCTCCTTCAGCTCGGAGGCGAGCTCGGTGATCAGCAGGGCGGCGGTGATGCCGTCCTTGTCGCGCACGCCCTCGGGGTCCACGCAGTAGCCGAGGGCCTCCTCGTAGCCGTAGCGCAGGTCGTCCACGCGGGCGATCCACTTGAAGCCGGTCAGGGTCTCCTCGTAGCCGAGGCCCGCCTTCTCGGCGATGCGGCCGAGGAGGGAGGAGGAGACGATCGACTCCGCGAAGGTGCCCGTCACACCGCGTGCGACGAGGTGGGCGGCGAGCAGGGCGCCGACCTCGTCACCGCGCAGCATGCGCCAGTCGGCGCCGTCCCGGACGGCCACGGCGCACCGGTCGGCGTCGGGGTCGTTGGCGATGACCAGGTCAGGGCCGGTCTCGCGGGCCTTGGCGAAGGCCAGGTCCATCGCACCGGGCTCTTCCGGGTTGGGGAAGGCGACCGTGGGGAATTCGGGGTCCGGTTCGGCCTGCTCGGCGACGAGGACAGGAGCCGGGAAGCCGGCCCGGGCGAAGGCGGCCAGGACGACGTCCTTGCCGACGCCGTGCATGGCCGTGTAGACCGTGCGGGCCGTGCGCGGGGAGGCGGGGGACAGGACCGCGTCCGTGCGGGCGAGGTAGGCGTCCAGGACCGAGTCGTCCAGGGTCTGCCAGCCCTCGGTGGGGCGGTCGACCGTGGTCAGGCTCGGGATCGCGGCGATCTCGGCGGCGATCTCGGCGTCGGCGGGCGGCACGATCTGGGAGCCGTCGCCGAGGTAGACCTTGTAGCCGTTGTCGCGGGGCGGGTTGTGGCTCGCGGTGACCTCCACGCCCGCGACCGCGCCGAGGTGCCTTATGGCGAAGGCGAGCACGGGGGTGGGCAGGGGGCGGGGCAGAACGGCCGCGCGCAGGCCGGCGCCGGTCATCACGGCGGCGGTGTCGCGGGCGAAGTCGGCCGACTTGTGGCGGGCGTCGTAGCCGATGACGACCAGGCCACCGTCCCCGCCCCGCTTCTTCAGATAGGCGGCCAGTCCGGCGGCCGCGCGAATGACGACCGAGCGGTTCATGCGCATCGGGCCGGCGCCCAGTTCGCCCCGCAGGCCGGCGGTGCCGAACTGGAGGGTGCCGGCGAAGCGGGCGGCGAGTTCCGTGACGTCGCCCGCCTCGATCAGCGCGGCGAGCTCGGCGCGGGTCTCGGGGTCCGGGTCCTCGGTGAGCCACGCGTCGGCCCGTGCCATCAGGTCGTCTTGCACGTCGGATCAACCTCTCTGGTGTTCGGTTGTGCGGTGTCCGTCCCCTGGGGCTCCCGCCCCCTGCGACCCCGCCGGGGGCCCGGCCCCCGGCGGGTGCCCGGCGCTACAGGCGGTTCAGGACCTGGGCCAGGAGGGTGCCCATGCGGGCGGCGGAGTCACGACCGGCCTGGAGCACCTCCTCGTGGTTCAGGGGCTCGCCGGTCATACCGGCGGCGAGGTTGGTGACCAGGGAGATGCCGAGCACCTCGGCGCCCGCCTCGCGGGCCGCGATGGCCTCCAGCACGGTCGACATGCCGACGAGGTCGGCGCCGATGACCCGGGCCATCCGGATCTCGGCCGGCGTCTCGTAGTGCGGGCCGGGGAACTGGGCGTAGACGCCCTCCTCCAGCGTCGGGTCGACCTCCTTGCACAGCGCGCGCAGGCGCGGGGAGTAGAGGTCCGTGAGGTCCACGAAGTTCGCGCCCACGATCGGCGACGTCGCCGTGAGGTTGATGTGGTCGCTGATCAGCACGGGCTGGCCGGGGCGCATGCCCTCGCGCAGACCGCCGCAGCCGTTGGTGAGGACCACCGTCTTGCAGCCGGCGGCGGCGGCGGTGCGTACGCCGTGCGCGACGGCGGCGACACCGCGGCCCTCGTAGTAGTGCGTGCGGCCGAGGAAGACCAGGGCGCGCTTGTCACCGATCCGGTACGAGCGGATCTTGCCGCCGTGGCCCGCGACCGCCGGCGGCGGGAAGCCGGGCAGCTCGGTGACCTGGAACTCGGCGTCGGGGGCGCCGAGGGCGTCCACGGCCGGAGCCCAGCCGGAGCCCATCACGAGGGCGACGTCGTGGGTCTCGGCGCCCGTCAGCTCCCGCAGGCGCACGGCGGCGGCGTCGGCGGCGGCACGGGGGTCGCCCTGGATGTCGTCCGGAAGAAGAGAAGCGTTCACGGGTTGAGGGTAGCCCTTTTCCGCCTACGCGCGTAGATGACGGGGCGCACGGGACGGCGATCGTTGTCTTGTCGTTTCCGACGAAGGCCCGGTCGGCCGGGGTGGACGGGGTCCGGTCGGGGCGGCCGGACTCCGTCAGCAGGGCCGCTTGCGCAGCTCCATCACGTAGTCGTGGGGGGCGCCGGCCGACTCCGCCGCGTCGGCGATCTCGCCGAGGTAGCGGGCCGAGGGCAGGCCGCCCTCGTAGCCGTTGAGGACGTACGCCCAGGCGGGCTCCTCACCGTCCAGGGTGTGGACGCGGACCCGGACCCGGCGGTAGACGTCCAGGCCGACGCCCTCCCAGCGGTCCAGCGTCTCCTCGTCCATCGCGGCGATGTCGTACAGCGCGACGAAGACCTGGGACAGCGGGTCCTCGACGATGGTCGCCAGCGCACCGCTCCAGCCCTCGGCGAGGCCCGCGTCGGCGGCGCCCTCCGGGCCGGCCGGGGGAAGCCCCCAGTGCTCGCCGCCGAAGGTCAGCCGCCACCCGTTCAGCCAGCCGGTGGCGCGCAGCGGCGAGTGGGGGGCGCGGCGGGTCATCAGCCGCGCGTCGAGATTGCCGGCGTACGCGGCGTAGAGCGACATGGGGAGAGGGTACGGCAGGCGGCACAGGCGTCACTCCGGTAACGGCCCCGCCGCTCCGCGAGCCCCCGGGCGGTGGCACCGCGACGCGTGCGGGACAATGGAGTACGTGACTCGGATCGTGATCATCGGTGGCGGACCCGGCGGATATGAAGCGGCGCTGGTCGCCGCGCAGCTCGGCGCGGAGGTGACCGTCGTCGACTGCGACGGTCTGGGCGGAGCGTCGGTGCTGACCGACTGCGTGCCGTCGAAGACCCTGATCGCCACGGCCGAGGTGATGACCACCTTCGACTCCTCGTACGAGGAGCTCGGCATCATCGTCGCCGACGACACCCCGCCCCTGGAGCAGTCCGCCCGGGTGGTCGGCGTCGACCTGGGCAAGGTGAACCGGCGTGTGAAGCGCCTCGCGCTCGCCCAGTCGCACGACATCACCGCCTCCGTCACCCGGGCCGGCGCCCGGGTCATGCGCGGCCGGGGCCGGCTGGACGGCGGGCAGTCGCTCGACGGCTCCCGCAAGGTCGTCGTGTCCGTCGCCGACGGCACCGAGGAGACCCTCACCGCCGACGCCGTGCTCATCGCCACCGGCGGCCACCCGCGCGAGCTGCCCGACGCCCAGCCGGACGGCGAGCGCATCCTGAACTGGACCCAGGTGTACGACCTGACCGAGTTGCCCGAGGAACTCATCGTGGTCGGCTCCGGTGTCACCGGCGCCGAGTTCGCCGGCGCCTACCAGGCCCTCGGGTCGCGGGTCACCCTCGTCTCCTCCCGGGACCGCGTGCTGCCCGGCGAGGACCCGGACGCCGCCGCCGTCCTGGAGGACGTCTTCCGCCGCCGCGGCATGAACGTCATGGCCCGCTCCCGCGCCCAGTCCGCCAAGCGGGTCGGCGACCGGGTCGAGGTCACCCTGGCCGACGGCCGGGTCATCACCGGCAGCCACTGCCTCATGGCCGTCGGCGCCATCCCCAACAGCGAGGGCCTCGGCCTGGAGGAGGCCGGCGTCAGGCTCCGCGACTCCGGCCACATCTGGACCGACCGCGTCTCGCGCACCACGGCCCCGAACGTGTACGCGGCAGGTGACGTCACCGGCGTCTTCGCCCTCGCCTCGGTCGCCGCGATGCAGGGACGCATCGCCATGTACCACTTCCTGGGTGACGCGGTGGCCCCGCTGAACCTGAAGACGGTCTCGTCGAACGTTTTCACCGACCCGGAGATCGCCACCGTCGGCTACACCCAGGCCGACGTCGAGGCCGGCAAGATCGACGCCCGGGTGGTGAAGCTGCCGCTGCTGCGCAACCCGCGCGCCAAGATGCAGGGCATCCGGGACGGCTTCGTCAAGATCTTCTGCCGTCCGGGCACCGGGATCGTGGTCGGCGGTGTGGTCGTGGCGCCGCGCGCCTCGGAACTGATCCACCCCATCTCGATCGCCGTCGACAACAATCTGACGGTCGAACAGATCGCGAACGCGTTCACCGTGTACCCGTCCCTGTCGGGCTCGATCGCCGAAGTGGCACGTCAACTGCACACCAGGAAGACCGCTGGGGAGATCTGACCCCCTATACCACTTCCCGCCCCGCTGTGCGAACAATTTCTGTTATTCAGTGCAAACAGCTGAACGCAGTCGGTCGTTGGGGTTACTGTCAGTTTCGTGTTCGCTGCAGAACGTCGCCAATTGATCCTCGAAATGGTGCGGGCGAACGGGGCCGTGTCGCTCCGTGAGCTCGCCCGCGTCGTCCAGACCTCCGAAGTGACCGTACGGCGGGACGTGCGCGCACTGGAGGCAGAAGGACTCCTCGACCGCCGGCACGGCGGTGCGGTACTGCCGGGCGGGTTCACGCGGGAGTCCGGCTTTCCGCAGAAATCGCATCTCGCGACCGCCGAGAAGACGGCCATCGCCGACCTCGCCGCGAACTTCGTGGAGGAGGGGGAGGCCATCGTCGTCGGGGCGGGGACCACCACCCAGGAGCTGGCCCGCCGGCTCGCCCGGGTGCCCGGACTCACCGTCGTCACCAACTCCCTGCTCGTCGCCCAGGCGCTGGCCCACGCGAACCGGGTCGAGGTCGTGATGACCGGCGGCACGCTGCGCGGGTCCAACTACGCCCTCGTCGGCAGCGGCGCCGAACAGTCCCTCCAGGGGCTGCGGGTGTCCCGGGCCTTCATCTCCGGCAGTGGGCTGACCGCCGAGCGCGGGCTGTCCACGTCGAACATGCTCTCCGCGTCCGTCGACCGGGCGCTGGTGCAGGCCGCCGCCGAGGTCGTGGTCCTGGCCGACCACACCAAGCTCGGCACCGACACGATGTTCCAGACGGTGCCGACGGACCTGATCACCCGGCTGGTCACGGACGAGCCGCCGGCCCATGACGACCGGGCCCAGACGGAACTCCAGGCGCTCGCGGACCAGGGCGTGCAGATCGCCGTGGCGGGAGCCTCGGGAAACGGTGAGCCCGCCGGGCGGCAGCAGCGCAGGGACGTGGCCCTGCCCGCGCCGCGCCGGGTGCCCTCGGGGCTGCGGTCGGCGCCGGTGATGGGGGACCCGGGGGCGGGCGCCGAGCGGGCGCGCGTCGCCGACCTGCGGCGGCGGTAGCCGCCGGTTGCCTCCGGCGGTGCGGGGACGCCGCGGATGCGTGGGGTTCGGTCTGCGGGTGCGGGTGCGGGTGCGGGTGCGGGTGCGGGTGCGTGGGTGGCTGGTCGCGCAGTTCCCCGCGCCCCTGGTGCGCAGTTCCCCGCGCCCCTGATGCGCGGTTCCCCGCGCCCCTATGCGCGGTTCCCCGCGCCCCTTGGGACGTGGGCACGGGGAACCTCGGGCGCGCAGGTCAGTCCTTGATCTCGCAGATCGCCGCGCCCGACGTGAGGGAGGCGCCGACCTCGGCCGACAGGCCCTTCACGGTGCCGGCCTTGTGGGCGTTCAGGGGCTGCTCCATCTTCATGGCCTCCAGGACGACGACCAGGTCGCCCTCCTTGACCTCCTGGCCCTCCTCCACGGCCACCTTGACGATGGTGCCCTGCATGGGGGACGTGAGGGTGTCACCGGACGCCACCGGCCCGGACTTCTTCGCCGCGCGACGCTTCGGCTTGGCGCCCGCGGCGAGGCCGGTACGGGCCAGGGTCATGCCCAGCGAGGCCGGGAGGGAGACCTCCAGGCGCTTGCCGCCGACCTCGACGACGACCGTCTCACGGCCCGCGTCCTCGTCCGCCTCGGCGTCGGCGGGGGCGGCGAAGGGCTTGATCTCGTTGACGAACTCGGTCTCGATCCAGCGGGTGAAGATCGTGAACGGGCCCTCCTTGCCGTGCACCTCGGGGGCGAACGCCGGGTCCGTCACGACCGCGCGGTGGAACGGGAGCGCGGTGGCCATGCCCTCGACCTGGAACTCCGCCAGGGCGCGGGCGGCGCGCTGCAGCGCCTGCTGCCGGGTGGCGCCGGTGACGATCAGCTTGGCCAGCAGGGAGTCCCAGGCCGGGCCGATCACGCTGCCGGACTCCACGCCCGCGTCCAGGCGGACGCCCGGACCCGACGGCGGGCTGAAGAGGGTCACGGTGCCGGGGGCGGGCAGGAAGCCCCGGCCCGGGTCCTCGCCGTTGATGCGGAACTCGAACGAGTGACCCCGGATGGCGGGGTCGCCGTAGCCCAGCTCCTCGCCGTCGGCGATGCGGAACATCTCGCGGACCAGGTCGATGCCGGTGACCTCCTCGGTGACCGGGTGCTCCACCTGGAGACGGGTGTTGACCTCCAGGAAGGAGATCGTGCCGTCGTTGCCGACGAGGAACTCGACGGTGCCCGCACCGACGTAGCCGGCCTCCTTGAGGATGGCCTTGGAGGCGCGGTACAGCTCGGCCATCTGCTCGTCGGACAGGAACGGCGCCGGGGCCTCCTCGACCAGCTTCTGGTGGCGGCGCTGCAGCGAGCAGTCGCGCGTCGAGACGACGACCACGTTGCCGTGCTGGTCGGCGAGGCACTGGGTCTCGACGTGGCGCGGCTTGTCGAGGTAGCGCTCGACGAAGCACTCGCCGCGGCCGAAGGCGGCGACCGCCTCGCGGACGGCCGAGTCGTACAGCTCCGGCACCTCGTCGAGGGTGCGGGCGACCTTCAGGCCGCGACCGCCGCCACCGAAGGCGGCCTTGATCGCGATCGGCAGGCCGTGCTCCTCGGCGAAGGCGACGACCTCGTCGGCGCCGGAGACCGGGTCGGGCGTGCCGGCCACCAGCGGGGCACCGGCCCGCTGGGCGATGTGCCGGGCGGCGACCTTGTCGCCGAGGTCCCGGATGGCCTGCGGCGGCGGGCCGATCCAGATCAGACCCGCGTCCAGGACCGCCTGCGCGAACTCGGCGTTCTCCGAGAGGAAGCCGTATCCCGGATGGACGGCGTCCGCACCGGACTCACGGGCGGCGTTGAGCACCTTCCCGATGTCGAGATAGCTGGTCGCCGGGGTGTCACCGCCCAGGGCGAACGCCTCATCCGCGGCGCGGACATGCAGAGCGTCCCGGTCCGGGTCGGCGTAGACGGCAACGCTCGCGATACCGGCATCCCGGCAGGCCCGGGCCACGCGGACAGCGATTTCGCCACGGTTGGCGATGAGCACCTTGCGCACGATTGAGGCTCCCTCCTTGAAACAAGCCGAGTTTAGGGACTGCCGACACGGCACCACGAGGCGTCCCCAAAGGTGAGCTTGCCCACACGGAGCGTGATGCGAGGCCCGCTCGACCCGTGAAATCCCTTGTAGCACGGCGGTGCGCGGGACTCCTCGGGGAAACCCTAGCCCCCCGATGTGGTCAAGGTCTCTGTGAGGGCGTGCTGCGGCCCACTCTGTTTCTTTGTGGAGTCCCTACGAACGGCCCAATGATTCTTTGCCCGCCGCAGGACTCTTGTCCCTGGGTTTACCCGTTAGTAGCGTTCGCGATGTCCCGAACGTACCGGGGGTGCTCGGACTACCGCTCGAAGAGCGATCGAAAGTGGGTGGGGACCGGATGCTGCGCAGGCCGGTGGCTTGGATCCTGGCGGTCGTCCTCCTCGCGGAGGCGTTCGGCATCGCGGCGGTCAACTGGATCCTGGGGGTCCTGGTGGACCGCCAGCACATGTCGCTGGCCGGCCTGGACCCCGATGTGATGGCCACCTCCTCGAAGGCCGGCGGGATCGTCTTCGGCCTGTACTTCGTGGTGTGCGCGGTGGTGGCCGCGGTGGTCGGCGCACGGGATCGCGCGCCGGCCGGCTTCGGGCGTGTCGTGCTCATCAGCGCGGCGGTCACCCACGGCCTGCTGGCCGCCTTCGCCTGGGGCCTGGTCGGCTGGCCGGCCTTCCTGTGCCTGGTGGCCGTGCTCGGGCTGATCGTGCTGCTGCTGATGACCTACGACGCCGACGGCGGGGACCCGGCCGGCACGGCGTCCTCGGACACCGTGCCCTCGGCAGGGGACGGCGGCGCCCCGGTCACGCCTCCGGCCGCGCCCACAACTCCGTGATGCCCACGCCCAGCTGCCCGAGCAGCCGGCGCACGAGCGGAAGACTGATGCCGATGACGTTGCCGTGGTCGCCGTCGATGCCGTCGATGAACGGCGCCGAGCGGCCGTCCAGGGTGAACGCGCCGGCGACGTGGAGAGGCTCGCCCGAGGCCACGTACGCGGCGATCTCGTCGTCGGTGGGCTCCCCGAAGTGGACCACCGTGGACGCCGTGGCCGAGGCGTAGCGCCCGCTCACGGTGTCGTACACGCAGTGGCCGGTCTGCAGGGTGCCGGCGCGGCCGCGCATCGCCTTCCAGCGGGCGGTCGCCTCCTCGGCGTCGGCGGGCTTGCCGAGGGCCTGGCCGTCCAGGTCGAGGACCGAGTCGCAGCCGATCACCAGCGCGCCCTTGATCTCCGGCTTGGCGGCCACCACGGAGGCCTTCGCCTCGGCGAGCGCGAGCGCCAGCTCGGCCGGGGACGGGGCGTGCACCGCGTCCTCGTCGACTCCGCTGACGATGACCTCCGGATCGAGCCCCGCCTGCCGGAGCAGACCGAGCCGGGCGGGGGAGGCGGAGGCGAGGACGAGGTGCCTGCGGCGCTGAGCGGTCATGCGATCAGGTTAGTCACCCGACGGTGCCGGGCTCACCTCAGGCCGGCGACGAGCATGGCCACGACCATGGCCAACGCGAGGAACGTGCCCAGCCTGCGCAGCATGTTCTGCATGTCGCGGAGCTCTTCGGGCGGTTCGTTCTCGGGGTCGGACCACAGCATGGGTCCAGGGTGCGGGGACCGGGCGGCCGGCGCCTGAGTACGTGTACTCAAAGTGCCGGTGCCCGCCGGCCGGTCGCGCCGTTCCCCGCGCCCCGGTATGCCGGGCTCAGCCCGGCCAGTAGGTGCGGGCCCACGTCCTCGGCCCCGGCTGCGGCAGCCGGTGTGCCGCGATGCGGGCCGGGTCGGACCAGGAGTCCCGTTCCGTGGGGGCGCCGGGCGGCACGGAGGCGGCCGCCGCGGCGCGGGCCCTGACCACCGCCAGGGCGGCGGCCAGCTCCTCGGGGGTCGGGTTGCCCCGTACGACCTTGATGGTCACAGCGGCTCCTTAGAGGGGGATGTTGCCGTGCTTCTTCGGAGGCAGGGATTCCCGCTTGGTGCGCAGCTGACGCAGGCCGCGCACGATGTGCCGGCGGGTGTCCGACGGCATCACCACGGCGTCGATGTAACCGCGCTCGGCCGCCGTGTACGGGTTGAGGAGGGCGTCCTCGTACTCCCGGATCAGGCGGGCGCGGGTGGCCTCGCCGTCTCCGGATTCCTCCGCTTCGGCGATGGTGCGGCGGTGCAGGATGTTGACGGCGCCCTGCGCGCCCATCACGGCGATCTGGGCGGTGGGCCAGGCGAGGTTGAGGTCGGCGCCCAGGTGCTTGGAGCCCATGACGTCGTAGGCGCCGCCGAAGGCCTTGCGGGTGATGAGCGTGATCAGTGGGACCGTGGCCTCGGCGTAGGCGTAGATCAGCTTGGCGCCGCGGCGGATGATGCCGTCGTGTTCCTGTCCGACGCCGGGCAGGAAGCCGGGGACGTCGACGAAGGTGATCACCGGGACGTTGAAGGCGTCGCAGGTCCGCACGAACCGCGCGGCCTTCTCGCTGGCGTGGATGTCCAGGCAGCCGGCGAACTGCAGGGGCTGGTTGGCGACGATGCCGACCGGGTGGCCCTCGACACGGCCGAAGCCGGTGAGGATGTTCGGCGCGAACAGCGGCTGCGTCTCGAAGAACTCGGCGTCGTCCAGGACGTGTTCGATCACCGTGTGCATGTCGTACGGCTGGTTCGCGCTGTCCGGCACCAGGGTGTCCAGCTCGCGGTCCTCGTCGGAGACGGCGAGGTCGGCCTCCTCGGGGAAGGCCGGCGGCTCCGAGAGGTTGTTCGACGGCAGGTAGCTCAGCAGCTGCTTGACGTACTCGATGGCGTCCTTCTCGTCGCCGGCCATGTGGTGGGCGACGCCGGAGTTGGTGTTGTGGGTGCGGGCGCCGCCCAGCTCCTCGAAGCCGACGTCCTCGCCGGTGACGGTCTTGATGACGTCCGGGCCGGTGATGAACATGTGCGAGGTCTGGTCGACCATGACCGTGAAGTCGGTGATGGCCGGCGAGTAGACCGCGCCGCCCGCGCACGGGCCGACGACCAGGCTGATCTGCGGGATCACGCCCGACGCGTGGGTGTTGCGGCGGAAGATCTCGCCGTACGCGCCGAGCGAGGCCACGCCCTCCTGGATGCGGGCGCCGCCGGAGTCGTTGATGCCGATGACCGGGCAGCCGGTCTTCAGGGCGAAGTCCATGACCTTGCAGATCTTCTGCCCGTACGTCTCGCCGAGGGCGCCGCCGAAGACGGTGAAGTCCTGGGAGAAGACCGCGACGGGGCGGCCGTCGACCGTGCCGTATCCGGTGACGACACCGTCGCCGTACGGACGGTTCTTCTCCAGGCCGAAGTTGGTGGAGCGGTGGCGGGCGAACTCGTCCAGCTCGACGAAGGAACCTTCGTCCAGCAGCAGGTCGATCCGCTCACGCGCCGTCAACTTGCCCTTGGCATGCTGCTTTTCCACGGCGCGGGCGGAGCCGGCGTGCGTCGCCTCCTCGATGCGGCGCTGGAGATCCGCGAGCTTCCCCGCGGTCGTGTGGATGTCGATCTCTTCCGGCTCGGACATCGGGATGCGGCTCCCTGCCTGCTCAAAAGGGGGGACGGTTACTCATCCGTAGAGTAGTGGCGGGTCAATGAGTCGGCGATGCGGCGTTTCCCACACCTAATCTGGCTTGCATGACGCCGCGAGATACAGCAGACACGAACAGCGACGGCCCGTGGTCCGACCTGGACCGGCCGCCCCTCAACGCCCCGGCGCTGCGCCGGGGACTGGTCCGGGAGGGCGGCCTGTGGACCGGCGTGGAACTGGTCCGCGCCACCGGCTCCACCAACAGCGACCTGGTCGGCCTCGCCGCCGCCGGGAAGGCCGCCGAGGGCACGGTCCTGGTCGCCGAGGAGCAGACGGCGGGCCGGGGGCGCCTGGACCGCCGGTGGACGGCCCCGCCGCGTTCGGGCCTGTTCTTCTCGGTACTGCTGCGTCCGGCGGAGGTGCCCGTCGACCGGTGGGGGTGGCTGCCCCTGCTGACCGGCGTGGCGGTGGCGACGGGGCTGTCCCGGGCGGCCGGCGTGGACACCGCGCTGAAGTGGCCGAACGACCTGCTGGTCACCGTCGGCGGCGAGGAGCGCAAGGCCGGCGGCATCCTCGCGGAGCGGGCCGGCGACGACGGTGTGGTCATCGGGGTGGGCGTCAACGTCTCCCTGCGCGCCGAGGAACTGCCCGTGCCGCAGGCCGGGTCGCTGGCGCTGGCCGGCGCGGTGAGCACGGACCGGGATCCGCTGCTGCGGGCGGTGCTGCGGTCGCTGGAGGAGTGGTACGGGCGCTGGCGCTCGGCGGAGGGCGACGCGGGCGTCTGCGGCCTTCAGGAGACCTACGTCGCCGGGTGCGCCACGCTGGGGCGCGTGGTGCGGGCCGAGCTGCCCGGGGACCGCTCCGTGGTCGGCGAGGCGGTGGCCGTGGACGGGGACGGACGCCTGGTGATCGTGAACGAGGCGGGGGTACGGGAGGCCGTCGGGGCCGGGGACATCGTGCACCTGCGGTCGGCGTGACGGGTCGCGCCCGGGGGTGCGGGGACCCGCGCGACCGGCCACCGGCGGCCCGCCCCCCCCGGAAACGGGCCGTGCTCCCCGCACTCCCCGCGCTCCCCGCACACCGCCCGCGACCACCGAGTAACCCCCGGTCAGCTCACTCCCCGGCCCCACCCGACGGAGTGAGCTGGCGCACACCTGCCGTAGAGTTGAGGCCGGTCGGTACCCGACCGCGGTAGATCGGAAGGGCAGCAGGCGTGACCGTCGACGACACGGGCTCCGGCGCGGACGCAAGCGGCCGAGTGGACCCCCACGTCACTGACACCGGCGAGGATCCGCTCGCCCTGCGCCTCGAACAGCTCATCCTGGGCGCCGAGCGCCGCTACACCCCGTTCCAGGCGGCCCGCAGCGCCGGTGTCTCCATGGAACTGGCCTCCCGCTTCTGGCGGGCCATGGGTTTCGCGGACATCGGCCAGGCGAAGGCCCTGACCGAGGCCGACGTGCTCGCGCTGCGCCGCCTGGCCGGTCTGGTCGAGGCGGGCCTGCTCAGCGAGGCGATGGCGGTGCAGGTGGCCCGGTCCACCGGCCAGACCACCGCCCGTCTGGCCGAATGGCAGATCGACTCTTTCCTGGAGGGGCTGACCGAGCCGCCCGAGCCCGGCATGACCCGCACCGAGGTGACGTATCCGATCGTCGAGCTGTTGCTGCCGGAGCTGGAGGAGTTCCTGGTCTACGTCTGGCGCCGCCAGCTCGCCGCCTCGGCCGGCCGGGTCGTGCAGACCGGCGACGACGAGGAGATGGTCGACCGCCGTCTGGCCGTCGGCTTCGCCGACCTCGTCGGGTTCACCAGGCTGACCCGGCGCATGGAGGAGGAGGAGCTCGGCGAGCTGGTCGAGGCGTTCGAGACCACCGCCGCCGACCTGGTGGCCGCACACGGCGGCCGGCTGATCAAGACCCTGGGCGACGAGGTGCTCTACGCGGCCGACGACGCGGGCATCGCCGCGGAGATCGGGCTGCGGCTCATCGAGACGATGGCCAACGACGAGACCATGCCGGAGCTGCGCGTCGGCATGGCGTTCGGCACGGTCACCACCCGGATGGGCGATGTCTTCGGCACCACGGTGAACCTCGCCTCCCGCCTCACCTCGATAGCCCCCCGCGACGCCGTGCTGGTCGACAGCGCCTTCGCCGAGGAGCTGACCCGCACCGGCGAGGCCCCCGCCTCCGAGGCGGAGGCGGCCGAGGCGGCGGCCGCCGCGGAGAAGGAGGGCGAGGACCCGCCGGCCTACCGCTTCGCGCTGCAGCCGATGTGGCAGCGCCCGGTGCGTGGCCTGGGTGTGGTCGAGCCCTGGCTGCTGAACCGCCGCGACGGCGACGCCGGCTGACTCCACCGCGCTCCGCGGGGTGCGCCGCCCGGCCGTTGCCGGGCCGCGCCGTGCGCCGGGGTCACGGCAGGTCGACGCACAGCCCGATGGCCGGCACGCACAGGCCGGGCATGCTCGGCTCCGGGGCGGGCGACGTCGTGCCGGTGCCGGTGCCGGTGCCGGTGCCCGAGCCGGGGGCGGAGGTGGAGGTGGCCGGAGCGGCGGTGTCCGCGCTCCCGCCGGACGCGTCGGGCGGACTCGTGGCGCCGGAGTCCGCCGAGCCGCGCGGGGCGCCGTCGTCCGGTGCCACCCCCGGGGCCTCCGACGCGACCGGCACCGATTCGCGTCCCGGCGTCCTCGGCGCCGACGGTGTCGCGGCGGCGCCCGCAGCGCCCGTCGGGGACGTGGCCGCGGGGCTGGGGGGCGCGTGCTTCGGCACGGCCGGGGCGGTCGCGGCGGTGTGGGTCGCGCGTTCGGTTCCGGTGGCCGCGCCCTGGTCCGGGTACGACGGGCCGGCCTCGGCGGTGCCGAGGCCGCCGACCCCCGAGTGCGGAGTCAGCCGTACGAGGCTCAGCACCCCGGCCGCCACGACGAGACCGCCGGCCGCGAGAAGCAGCTTGCGGGGCCGGGGGCGGCGGTGCCGGCCGCGCGGACCCCACAGCCGTGCGGCACCGGGGCCGGCGAGGGCCGGCTCCGCCGGGGTCCGGCCTCCGGTGCGGCCGGAAGTGTCCGGGTGGCGGTCGGTGCCGCTCACCGTGCTCGTCGCCGTGCTGGTCGGCGTGTTCGTCATCGTGTTGCCTCCCCGATGCGTTCGCGCCCCCGATACGCCGTGGCGGACGCACGTTATGCGCTCCCCCGGGCGAGGAGCCCGGAGTGCGCAGAAATGTTCACTCGAACGGGTAGTCGGGCGGCGTTCCGGGAACTTCCGGACCAATCGTCTGCTCTGCGGCCGGTGGGCCCGGCTCCTTCCCCCGGGCGGGGCCGGGCTGCGATGATCGGGCCCGTCGAAGTTGTTAACCCGCGTTAACCGGAGGGTGTCTTGAGCGAGGAGCGGTTCGGGGAGTTCGTCCTGGTGCGGCGGCACGGTGACGGGGACGTCGGACATGTGGCGGAGCTGGCCCTCGACCGGCCGAAGGCCATGAACGCCGTGTCGAGCGAGATGGCCCGGTCGATCGCGGCCGCCTGTGCCGCGCTGGGCGCGGACCGCGACGTCCGGGTCGTCGTGCTGACCTCCACCCACGAGCGGGCGTTCTGCGTGGGCGCCGACCTCAAGGAGCGGAACTCCTTCAGCGACGCGGAGCTGGTGCGGCAGCGGCCGGTGGCCCGTGCCGCGTATACCGGGGTGCTGGAGCTGCCGGTGCCGACGGTGGCGGCGGTGCACGGGTACGCGCTGGGCGGCGGTTTCGAGCTGGCGCTGTCCTGCGACGTGATCGTCGCTGACCCCACGGCCGTGGTGGGGCTCCCGGAGGTCTCGGTGGGCGTCATCCCGGGCGGCGGGGGTACGCAGCTGCTGCCCCGGCGGGTCGGGGCCGCGCGCGCCGCCGAGCTGATCTTCTCGGCGCGGCGGGTCGAGGCGGCGGAGGCCCGGGAGCTGGGGCTCGTCGACGTTCTGACCGGTGCGGGGCAGGACCGGGCGGAGGCGCTGGCGATGGCGGCACGGATGGCCGGGAACTCGCCGGTCGGACTGCGCGCCGCCAAGCGGGCCCTGCGCCTGGGCCAGGGGCTGGACCTGCGGGCCGGCCTGGAGGTCGAGGACGCGGCCTGGCGTTCCGTCGCGTTCTCCGGGGACCGCGCGGAGGGTGTCGCCGCCTTCAACGAGAAGCGGAAGCCTGTCTGGCCGGGAGAGTAGGTCCGCGAGCGCAGGTCCGGGGAGCGGGGCCGGAGGTGCGGGGCCGGAGGTGCGGGGCCGGAGGTGCGGGGCCGGAGGGGCGGGGCCGGAGGGGCAGGGTCGGGGGGCAGGGCCGGGTGGTGAGCGGGGCGGGGCGAGGCGGGGGGAGTGGGCCGGGGGAGCGGGTGATCCACCGCCCGGCCGGCCGTGTCGCCCCGCCGCCGAGGGCGCGCGAACGGCCGGACTCTCCCCCGTGCGCCACACCCACCGTCCCTTTTCGGCCTGAATATCCCTAGCCTGGATGAATGGGTGAGGACAGACGCCTCGCGGCCGTGGTCGCGCTGGCGCAAGGGATGGCGGCGGCGCACACCCCCCGGGAGTCCTGGCGCGCGGCGGCGCTCGGCGCCTGCCGTGCGCTGGCCGGGAGCTTCGCGGCGCTGTCCGTGTGGGAGCGCGACCTGGGCTGTCTGCGTGTTCTGGTCAACGTGGGCGACCGTGCCCCCGACGAGGCGGAGTTCCCGGAGAACGAGGCCTACCCCGTCCACCGCTTCCCGGAGATCACCGAGTTCCTGCACGAGCGCTGGGCGGCCGGCGGCGAGCCGAACGCCTGGGTGGAGACCGCCGACGGCCCGGATCCGGCCGCCGGGGACCCCGGGTTCTGCCACCAGCGGGTGGCGGCGCTGCGCCGCCGCAACCGGGGGTCGTGCGTGGTCGCCCCGGTCGTGCTGCACGGCCGGGCCTGGGGCGAGCTGTATGTCGCCCGCTCCACCGGCGCTCCCGTCTTCGACCGCGCCGACGCGGACTTCGCCACCGTCCTCGCCTCGGTCGTCGCCGCCGGCCTCGCGCAGACCGAGCGGCTGGAGGAGGCCCGCCGGCTGGCCTTCACCGACTCCCTCACCGGCCTGGCCAACCGCCGCGCGGTCGACTCCCGGCTGGACGAGGCGGTGGACCGGCACCGCCGGGAGGGCGCCGTGGTCAGCCTGGTCGTCTGCGACCTGAACGGGCTCAAGCGGGTCAACGACACCCTCGGGCACGCCGTCGGCGACCGGCTGCTGGAGCGCTTCGGGTCGGTGCTGTCGCTGTGCGGCGCGATGCTGCCCGGCGCGCTGGCCGCCCGCCTCGGCGGCGACGAGTTCTGCCTGCTGGCCGTCGGCCCGCCCGCCGACGACGTCGTGAAGGTGGCCGACGAGCTGTGCCGCCGCGCCGCCGAACTGGCCCTCGGCGAGGGGGTGGCCTGCGGGGTCGCGTCGACCGGCGACCCCGTCGGCCCCGTGGGCTCGGCCCGCCGGCTGTTCCGGCTCGCCGACGCCGCGCAGTACCGCGCCAAGGCCGAGCGTTCGGCCCGGCCGGTGGTGGCCGGGCGTGAGGGCCCCGAGGACCCGGTCGTACGCCTGGCGGACGCGGAGCCCTCCGAGGAGGACGGCGCGGTGGAGCGCCGGCGGTTCCGGGGGCGGCGGTAAGGGGCGCTCCAGTACCCCACTAGTGACATCTTGGAATTCACTGCGTACGCTCCTGAATATGGATATGCACACTGTGGTGGACGGCGACGGCGCGAAGCGCGGCCCTGACAAGGTGGTGCTGGGTGACGGGCGGGCGTACGGGGTCACCGCCGCCGACGTCCTCGCCGTGGCGCGCGGCGGCGCCCGGGTCGAGCTCTCCGCCGAGGCCGTGGCCGCCCTCGCCGCGGCCCGCGAGATCGTCGACGCCCTGGCGGCCAAGCCCGATCCCGTCTACGGCGTCTCCACCGGTTTCGGCGCCCTCGCCACCCGGCACATCAGCCAGGAACTCCGCACCCAGCTGCAGCGCAACATCGTCCGCTCGCACGCCGCCGGCATGGGCCCGCGCGTCGAGCGCGAGGTCGTACGGGCCCTGATGTTCCTGCGCCTGAAGACCGTCTGCTCGGGGCACACCGGTGTCCGTCCCGAGGTGGCGCGGACCATGGCCGACATCCTCAACGCCGGGATCACCCCCGTCGTCCACGAGTACGGCTCGCTCGGCTGCTCCGGTGACCTCGCGCCGCTGTCCCACTGCGCGCTGACGCTGATGGGCGAGGGCGAGGCCGAGGGCCCCGACGGCGTCGTACGGCCCGCCGCCGAACTGCTCGCCGAGCACGGCATCGCCCCCGTGGAACTGCGTGAGAAGGAGGGCCTCGCCCTCCTCAACGGCACCGACGGCATGCTCGGCATGCTGGTCATGGCCCTCGCCGACCTGGACACCCTCTACAAGTCCGCCGACATCACCGCCGCCCTGTCGCTGGAGGCGCTGCTCGGCACGGACAAGGTCCTCGCGCCCGAGCTGCACGCCATCCGCCCCCACCCCGGGCAGGGCGACGCCGCCGCCAACATGCTCGCCGTGCTGAAGGGCTCCGGTCTCACCGGGCACCACCAGGACGACGCCCCCCGCGTCCAGGACGCCTACTCGGTGCGCTGTGCCCCGCAGGTCGCCGGCGCGGGCCGGGACACCATGGCCCACGCGAGGCTCGTCGCCGAGCGCGAGCTGGCCGCGGCCGTCGACAACCCCGTCGTGCTGCCCGGGGACGGCTCCGACGGCTTCGCCGGGGGAGGGCGCGTGGAGTCCAACGGCAACTTCCACGGCGCCCCGGTCGCCTACGTCCTCGACTTCCTCGCCATCGCCGCCGCAGACCTGGCCTCCATCGCCGAGCGCCGCACCGACCGGCTGCTCGACAAGAACCGCAGCCACGGACTCCCGCCGTTCCTCGCGGACGACGCCGGCGTGGACTCGGGGCTGATGATCGCCCAGTACACGCAGGCGGCGCTGGTCAGCGAGTTGAAGAGGCTCGCCGTCCCCGCCTCCGCGGACTCGATCCCGTCCTCCGCCATGCAGGAGGACCACGTCTCCATGGGCTGGTCGGCCGCGCGCAAGCTGCGCACCGCCGTCGACAACCTCACCCGGGTGATCGCCGTCGAGCTGTACGCCGCCACCCGCGCCGTCGAGCTGCGGGAGGGGCTGACCCCGGCCCCGGCCACCCGCGCGGTCATCGACGCGGCCCGCGAGGCCGGCGTCGGGGGCCCCGGCCCGGACCGCTTCCTCGCCCCCGACCTGGCGGCGGCCGACGCCTTCGTGCGCGACGGCCGGCTGGTCGCCGCCGCCGAGACGGTCACCGGCCCGCTGCGCTGACCGGCGCCGCGACGCCGAGGAGCCCCGCCGTGGTCCACACGGCGGGGCTCCTCGGGTCAGCGGGTCACTTCAGCCTGGCGAGCTGCGCCTGCACCACCGCGGCCGGGACCTCGGCGGCCTTGCCGCCGGTCAGCGCGGTGAAGTCCGCCGTGTAGAAGGTGGCGATGGTGTTGCCCTTGCGCACCACCTGGGTGTGGAAGGTGGCGGTGCCGTCACCGTCCATGTCGACGTCCTCGGCGAACCCCACCGACTCGTCGCCGCCGGCGGCGCCCTCGATCTCGGCGACCTTGGTGACCTTCGAGTTCTCCCCGTCGGCGGTGACGCCGTACCCGCCGGAGCAGGCCTTGACGCCGTCCGACACCGCCTTCATGGCCTTCTCGGCGCCGTCGCCCTCGTAGGACGACAGGCCGACGAAGGTGATGTTGATCTTGAAGGCGTTCTCGATGTCCGCTTCGCTGACGTCCTCCAGGGACGTCGGCGCGCCGGAGGGCTTCTTGTCCTCCGTCAGGGAGTTGCTCGCGTTCGCGCCGGTGTCGCCCGGCGCGAGGCCGCCGGTGGCCCAGGCGAGCGGGTCGCAGGCGGGCTTGTCGGTCTTCACGTCCTTCTTGGACTTCGGCAGCAGGTCGTCACCCGAGTCGACCTTGTACCCGCTGACCGCGCCCTGCGCGAGCAGGAGCTTCTCCAGCTCCGCCGACGTCAGCGCCTTCGCCGCCGGTGCCGAGGAGGAGGCGGAACTCCCGGTGTCCTTGGCGCCGTCCTCGGCGTCGTCGGACGATCCGCCCGAGCATCCCGTGATGAGCGCGAGCGACAGCGCGCCCACAGCGGCCGTGGCGCACAGCCGCGCCCCCGTTGATCTGTTCATGCGATGACTATGAAGATTCCGTCAAGGGGGCGTCAAGTCAGTTCAAAAACCCAGGCGTTCCCGGCGAACGGAATACACCACGAATCCCGCCCCCAGGGCGAGCAGAGTCGTCCCGCCCACCACGTACGGGGTGGTGTCGAAGCTTCCGGTGTCGGCGAGGAGGGTGCCGTCACCGGCCCCGCCGCTCTCCCGGACGCCGGTGGAGGTGGGGCGCGCCTGGGTGGTGACCAGGCTCGTGACCTGCGTGTTCGTGGCGGAGGTGGGGGTGGTGGCGTCCTGGGTCGCGTTGGCCGAGGGGACGAACCACAGGGCGCACAGCAGCGTCCCCGCGGCGGTGGCGGTCAGCAGTGGACGGCGAGCGGATGACACGGAAGATCGATCCCCTTGTGGCGCTGGCGAATTGGCCGTGTCCGCAGATGTTAGTGAAAGTCGCGGGTCACGGGAAAGTCACGGGGGCGAAGAGCTTTACGCTCCCGGCATGAGCACTGAAGAGACATCGCGTTTTGTGCGGCTTCGGGTGGAACTGGTCCTCGAAGTCGAGGACGCGAACGCCCTCACCGAGGCCGCCCTGCGGCGCATCGCCGAGGACGCCGAGGAGACCGGTGACTCCGGTGACATCCGGAACGCGGGGACGGCGGACGACGAGCGCGGGCAGGCCGAGAGCACTGTGACGGAGGACACCGCCGAGGCGCTGGCGTATCTCGTCGATCCCTTCGACCTGGTCAGCGAGGTCCCGGGGGTGGAACTCCAGCAGGCGTCCTGGTCGAGCGAGCGGATCGAGTACGACCCGGATTCGCCGGACTGGGATCTCGACGAGGATGATGTCGACGAAGACGACACCGAGGGCGGCACCGGTTGACCGGTCGTGGTCAATTCGTGACCCCGGACGGCAACCGCCGTCCGGGGTCACGTCGTCTCATACGACGCAACCACCGACCACCGCACCCGCCGCCCCCGTGACGGACGTGGTGTGCCCCACACATGCGCGCTATGTGGAACGGGAGAAACCGGTCGTAGCGTTGAAGACCTTGACGGGGACTCTCGGGGTATCGGGAATCGGCAGTGATGGAGAAGCGTGTGATTGCGAACAGTAAGCGGCGCAAGGGTCTGATGGCCGCGTCCGCACTGCTCGGCGGTGTGCTGGTGCTCTCCGCTTGTTCCGGCGGCGACGACAACGCCTCGGGCAGCGGTGGCAACGACACCTCGCAGGCCAAGGTCGACGAGGCGGCGGCCGAGAAGACCTCCGAGGCGCAGATCAAGATCACGCCCGCGGACGGCTCCAACAACGCCTCCATCAACAACTCCGCCTCGGTCACGGTGGCCAAGGGCACGCTCACCCAGGTCACCATGACCACCGCGGACGGCACCGCCGTCGCCGGCGAGATGTCCGCCGACAAGACCAGCTGGAAGCCCAGTGTCCAGCTGGAGCGCTCGACCACCTACAAGCTGGCCGCCACCGCGAAGGACGCCGACGGCCGCGAGGCCCACGAGAACGCCTCCTTCACCACGGTGTCCCCGGCCAACAGCTTCATAGGCAACTTCACCCCCGAGGCCGGCTCCACGGTCGGCGTCGGCATGCCGGTGTCGATCAGCTTCAACAAGTCGATCACCAACAAGGCCGCCGTCCAGAAGGGCATCACGGTCACCAGCAGCAGCGGCCAGGAGGTCGCCTGCCACTGGTTCAACAGCACCCGCATGGACTGCCGCCCGGAGAAGTACTGGCAGGAGAACTCCACCGTCACCCTGAAGCTGACGCTCGACGGCGTCGAGGGCGCCGACGGGGTCTACGGCGTCCAGCAGAAGACGGTCACCTTCAACGTCGGCCGCAACCAGATCAGCTACGTCGACGCGAAGACCAAGCAGATGAAGGTCACGCAGGACGGCAAGGTCGTCAAGACCATCCCGATCTCGGCCGGTTCGCCCGACAACAAGACCTACGAAGGCATCATGGTGATGTCGCAGAAGTTCAAGGAGACGCGCATGAACGGCGCGACCGTGGGCTTCACCGACGACGACGGCAAGGGCGAGTACGACATCAAGGACGTGCCGCACGCCATCCGCCTCACCACCTCCGGCACCTTCATCCACGGCAACTACTGGGGCGCCAAGTCCGTCTTCGGCAACGTCAACACCAGCCACGGCTGTGTGGGCCTGTCCGACACCAAGGGCGCCAACGACAAGGGCACCCCGGGCTACTGGTTCTTCACCAACTCCATGGTCGGCGACGTGGTGGTCGTGGCCAACACCGGCGACAAGACCGTCGCCCCCGACAACGGCCTGAACGGCTGGAACATGGACTGGGCCACCTGGAAGGCGGGCTCGGCCCTCTGACGGCCACCACCGCACACCCACCGGTCGATGCCGCCCCTCGGGGCGGCATCGTCATGTCGGGCCGAGCCCCGCCCCCGCCGGACCGGGCCTCAGGCGGACGGTGTCCGGCTGCCCGCCCGCGTCGCGTCGGTGCCCCAGCTCGCCAGGAGCCGCAGCGCCTCCGCCGAGGGCGTGCCCGGCTCCGCGTGGTAGACGATCATCGACCGCTCCCCGTCGTCGGCGAGCCGGAGACCCTCGAAGTGCAGGGTCAGCTCGCCGACCAGGGGATGGCGCAGCCGCTTCGTCCCGTGGGTCTGCTCCTTGACGTCATGCGTCGCCCAGAGCCGGCGGAACTCCTCGCTCTTCACGGACAGTTCGCCGATCAGCGCGGCCAGCCGCGGGTCGTCCGGGCAGTAGCCGGCGTTCATCCGCAGCAGGCACACGATGTCGATCGCCTTCTGCTCCCACTCGACGAACAGCTCGCGGTACTCGGGCCGCAGGAACACCAGCCGCGCCCAGTTCCGCTCGGCGGCCGGCAGCTCGCCCCAGTCACCGAAGAGCGCCGCCGCCATCCGGTTCCACGCGAGGATGTCCCCGCGCGGCCCGATGATGTACGCCGGCACCGAGTCCATCGTGTCCAGCAGGTGCCGCAACGACACCCGGAGCTGGGGGCCGCGCGCCGCCGCCCGCTTCTTGTGCTGCTTCGGCTTCGCCAGATGCGTGAGGTGGGCGTGCTCGGCGTCGGTCAGCCGCAGCGCCCGGGCGATGGCGTCCAGCACCTCCGCCGACACGTTGCGCCCGTTGCCCTGCTCCAGCCGCGTGTAGTACGCCACCGACACCCCGGCCAGCTGCGCCAGCTCCTCGCGCCGCAGCCCCGGCACCCGGCGGTGCCGCCCGAACACCGGCAGCCCCACGTCCTCCGGCTTCAGCCGGGCCCGCCGGGTGCGCAGGAACTCGCTCAGCTCCGCGCGCCGGTCCAGCGCCCGTCCGGCCCCTGCGGCAGGCCCCTGTACGTCCTCGGGCTGTTCGTCCATACGTCGAGTATTCCTGGTCGTACGCGCACGATCCTGTCCCCGCCGGTGGTAGGCACCGCAGACGTACGAACGACGGAGGCCTGGGTGGGCGCCGGCCGGACCGGCAGTCTGGACACCGCGCCCGGCCGGAAGGCAGGCCGGGGCTCCCGAAGTGCTAGGAGACACCCGGCATGACCACTGTGCCCGCATACGCCGCACCCGCCGCCAAGGCCCCGCTGGAGCGCACCACCATCGAGCGCCGTGCCGTCGGCGAGCACGACGTCCTCATCGAGATCAAGTTCGCCGGAATCTGCCACTCCGACATCCACCAGGTCCGCGAGGGCTGGGGACAGGCGATCTTCCCGATGGTGCCCGGTCACGAGATCGCGGGCATCGTGACCGAGGCCGGCCCCGGCGTCACCCGGTACGCGGTCGGCGACCGGGTCGGCGTCGGCTGCTTCGTCGACTCCTGCCGCGCGTGCGAGTACTGCGAGCAGGGCCTGGAGCAGTACTGCCTCAAGGGCGGCACCGCCACCTACAACGGCCTCGACAAGAACGGCGAGCCGACCTACGGCGGCTACTCCACGCACCTCGTCGTCGACGAGAACTACGCCGTCCGCATCCCCGACGGCCTCTCGCTGGACGAGGCCGCGCCGCTGCTGTGCGCCGGCATCACCACGTACTCCCCGCTGCGCCACTGGAACGCGGGCCCCGGCAAGAAGGTCGCCGTGGTCGGCATGGGCGGCCTCGGCCACATGGGCGTCAAGATCGCGCACGCACTGGGCGCGGAGGTCACCGTCCTGTCCCAGTCGCTGCGCAAGAAGGACGACGGCCTGAAGCTGGGCGCCGACCACTACTACGCCACCAACGCCCCCGCGACCTTCCAGGACCTGGCCGGCACCTTCGACCTCATCCTCTCCACGGTCTCCGCCCCGCTCGACTTCGGCGCCTACCTCTCGCTGCTGAAGACGGACGGCGCCCTGGTGAACGTCGGCGCCCCCGAGGAGCCCGTCTCCCTCAACCTGTTCTCCCTCATCGGCGGCCGCAAGACCCTCGCCGGCTCCATGATCGGCAGCATCGCCGAGACCCAGGAGATGCTCGACTTCTGCGCCACGCACGGCTTCGGCGCCGAGATCGAGGTGATCCGCGCCGACCAGATCAACGAGGCGTACGAGCGCGTGCTGAACAGCGACGTGCGCTACCGCTTCGTGATCGACACGTCGACGATCTGACCGTCCGGCCACCGCGGCGCCCGCCCAGCCGGTTCCCGGAAGCACTCGGGAAGCGCTCCGGAAGCACGCGGTGGCTGTCCGCGGAAGCGGCCCCGGATCTTTGCTGGGGGAGTGACCGGATCAGCTCGCGCCGAGCGGCGGGGGCGTCAGCCCCTGCTCGTCCACGCCGCGCAGGAACGCCTCGACGACCGTGAGTTCGGTCCGTGCGAGCTCGTCGTCGCGCAGCACGATCCGCAGCTCGGGGGAGACGGCGGGGTCCTGGCGCAGACTCCGGGCGAAGGTCTCCACGACCAGCAGCAGCAACTGCGTGTGGTCGAGCTCGACGATCCGGGCCAGGCCCGCGCCGATCAACGGCACCGCCACCGGCTTGAACATGCCGTGCAGGGCGACCGACGGCCACAGGCGCTCCAGGCTCAGCCGCAGGTCCGCCGGCGCGGAACGGGCCCGCAGGTCGTTGCCGAGCCGGGAGTAGGCGAGGGCGAAGACGCGGCGGCCGCCGACCGGCACCGCCACCGACGTGCCGATCGGGTAGCGGGTGCGCCGGCCGCGCGGCTTCGCCCGGGGGCTCTCCGTGGCCAGCGGTGCGACACCCTTCAGCCCGCGGCGCACCCGCTCGTCGAGAAGCCGGTGCCGCCCCTCGAAGAGTCGGTCGACCAGCTGGCCCTGCACGCTCTCCCGGCTGATCACCACGTCGTCGGCGAACGTGTCGAAGGTGTCCGAGAACCCCACCACCAGGTTGGCGTCCTCGTGGTCGAACAGGTCGCCGCGCACCACGACCACGTCCACCCGCAGACCGCGCAGGGTGTGCCGGAGCAACTCGTCCCCGTGCCGCTCGCGCAGCCGGGCGCCGAGCCGGGCCAGGGTGGCGGCCGCCTCGGCGTCCTCCGGCCGCTCCCGCACCGCCTGCTCGGCCACCGGGAGCGCGAGGTCGTAGCGGCCCAGCACGGTGTGCGCGGCGATCAGCTCGCGCAGCGCCGTCTCGCGCAGCCGGGTCAGCCGCCGTACCGCACCGCTCGCGAAGTCCTCGTCCTGCGCCTCGGCCAGCGGCCGGCCGCGCCAGAGCCGCTCCGCGCCGGTGAGCAGCCGGACGGCCGAGGCCGGGGCCGCGTGCAGCGCGTCGCTCACCAGCCGGGTGAACTCGGCGCTGTCCAGCTCCTCCACGGCCAGGTCGAGCCGGTAGGTGCTCTCGGCCCCGCGCGCGGTCGGCAACTGCCCCGTGCGCACGATCCGGGCCCCGCATCCCGGCCCGGCCAGGTCGAAGGCGCGCCGCAGCTCCAGAACGCGTTTCTGCACCTCGTTGCGGCCGCGCAGCTCCTGACGCGGCACGTCCACGGTGTGCCCCCAGACGTCCCGGTACAGCCGGCGGGCCGTCACGGCCTCGCCCTCGGCGGCCACCAGCCGGACCAGCAGGCGCGCCGTCAGCGGGGTCAGCCGTACCGGCACGCCGTTCACGTCGAGCCGGACCGGGCCCAGGACGCTCACGCGTACACCTGGTGCGTGAGTCTGCACGCGCCCCGCCCCCTTTGCCGCGTGACACACCCTCAGCAGTGTCGTCAGCGTACCAAGGTGCCCTGGAGGCAATCATGCGATGGACCGGACCGCTTCCCGCGATCCGTCTCGCGCGGCCACGGCCGCGGCTGCCCGGATCGCGGCGCGGACGGCGGGCCTTCGCGGCCCAGGCGCTGGTCGCGTTCGGCGGTGTCTCGGCCGTCCTGCAGTTCGTCGGCCTGTTGTTCCCGGAGGCCGTCTCACGCCCCGCTCCGGTGCTGGCCGGCTCCCTGGCCCTCTGCCTGGCCTGGGGGCTGGCCCGCACCCGGCCGCAGGCCGCCGTACGGCAGGACTTCGCACGGCCCGGTATGACGGTGGTGGTCGAGGAGGGCGACCTCTTCGACCAGCCCGGCCATCTCGTGGTGGGTTTCACCGACACCTTCGACACCGTCGTCGGCGACGGCTCCGTCATCAACGACGCCAGCGTCCAGGGCCAGTTGCTCGCCCGCCGCTACGCCGGCGACGTCCGGCGGCTGGACGCGGAACTGACCGCCGCCCTGCGCGGCGTGGCTCCGCGGGTGTCGGAGAGCGCGCGGGACAAGCCGCGCGGCAAGCGCGAACGGTACCCGCTCGGCACCGTCGCCGTCCTCGGGACCCGGCCGCGGCTGGTGTTCGCCGTCGCCTACAGCCGGATGGGCAACGACTGCGTCGCCTCCTCCGGGGTGCAGGACCTGTGGATCGGCCTGGAGCGGCTGTGGGACGCCGTGCGCCGGCACGGCCAGCTGGAACGGGTCACCATGCCGCTGACCGGCGCCGGGCTCGCCCGCCTGCACGACCTCGACGAGAACAGTCTGCTGCGGCTGATCCTGCTGTCGTTCGTCGTCCACTCCTGGGAACGGGTGGTCTGCCGCGAGCTGCGCGTGGTCGTACGGCCCGGCGAGCTGGGACGGATCGACCTCCCGGAGGCGGGCGCGTTCCTGTCCGGCCTGGCGGCGGGCGCCCGGCGCCACGTCTGACGCCGGGAGGTGCGGCGCCGCGTGACGGTACCCGGCGTCCGACCCCCCGGGGGACGCCGTCCGGTACGCGCCACGCGGCGCCGAGCGGCACGGGCCCGTCCCCCGGGCCTGAGCGGCCACCGGGCCCGTGCCGCGGCTTCAGGTGGCCGGCGACTCCACACGCCCGGTGCGGCCGTACGCCGACAGATGGCGGTAGGGGAAGGTGTGGCGCCAGTCGGAGCCGGTGTCGTTGACTTTGCACCCCGCCAGCTTCAGCCGCTCGACGATCTTGCCGAGGGCGGTTTCCGAACCGTCGAAGCGGATGAAGTTCATGCCCCCGATGTCGGAGATCGGACGCATCTCGCCCATCTGCACCAGCAGAGTGCGCTCCGGGTAGGCCATCAGCGCCATGCCCAGCTCGATCAGCACGTTCGGGCGTGGCTGACCGGTCGGCTCGGTCTCGGACGACGGCTCGTTCGCCCCCCGCAGCTGCGGGTGCAGCTGGACGATGTCGTCCGGTGTGAGCAGCACCAGGGCGGCCTGCGCCTGCGAAGGGGCCCTGGTGACCACCTCGCCGAGGTACGGAGCCGTCCGCCCCGTGGCCTTGATCAGGTCCTCCCAGTCCAGCGGATGCAGATCGAGCAGCCGCAGCAGGTCGAACATCTTCAGCCGGGCCTCCTCGTCCCGCCCGTGGACGACGAAGACGTTGCGGCTGCGGTCCGCGGGAGCCTCGGAGCCCTCCTCCTCGCGCCGCCGGCCCGTCTCACGGTCGTCTCCCCGGTCCTCACGGGCCGGCCGGGAACCTCCAGGCGGGCCGGCGTAGTAGTTCTGCGTGCCCGAGTTGGTGCGGTTGCCGTTGCCGGTGACGAAGTTGTTGTTGCGGCCGAAGTCGTTGTCCTTGCCGTAGTCGCTGCGGTTGCCCGGCGTGTCGTCCATGAAGTCGTCCCAGTCGTCCATGAAATCCGTCATGAGGACGCGGCCCCCTTGCCGCCGTCGGACTTCGGGGCCGCGTGCTGCGTGCCCGAGTTGACGTTGTTCCTGTCGCCCTTGACGAAGTTGTTGTGGTGTCCGTAGTCGTTGAGGATGTTCGTCTGGCGGGCCTCGTGCTCCGCCAGGTCCACGTTGTGCTCGTGCAGGAAGTCACGCACGATCTGCAGCAGTTGGCGCTCCACGATCTGTGTGTACTTGATGGTGTCCGTCTCCTGGAAGAACTCGTGGTAGTGGGGGCTGACCGCCATCTCCCTGATGCTGAGCAGCGCCCCGCGGTTCGGCGCGTGGGCCGCGTAGCGGCCGAGGCGGAACTCACTGGTGTCGGGCGCGGCCGCCTCGATCACCAGTGCGTCCCAGCGCCGCTCCCGCAGGCCCGGCAACCGGCTCAGAACGGCCCGCGCCGCGGTCTGCGGCGCGCCCAGCAGCGTGTCCCACCCGACGCGGAGCAGCAGCCCGGCGTCCAGACCGGCGGGCAGCCGGTCCACCAGGTGGAAGTTCTCCCGGATCGGCCTCAGCACGTACGAGTAGAACTCGGTGTGCAGGCTGTTCCCCTTCAGGTCGAAGCCCACGAACGCCGTGGTGACCAGCTCCTGGTTCCACGACCCCACCCGGACGCACAGGTAGACGCGTCCCGAGCCGTAGGTGTCCTGCCAGCGGCCCGCGCCCTCCGGGAGCGTGCCGGGGTGCGTGGAGACGGACGCGGTGAAGGTGGACCGCTCGACCGCCAGCCCGTCGATCCGCTTCCCCTCGGGCTGACGGTCCCGCAGGTCCGCGGTCATCCGGTCGCCGACGTACGCCGTGATCTCCCTGACGGTGAAGGGGATGACCTCCTTGCGCTTCGGCTCCCGATCGGCCGGGCCGGACTTCCCTGACTCGCCGGACTTCCCTGACTCGCCGGACTCGCCGGACTCGCCGGACGAGCCGGCGGCGTGCCGACGGCGGTCGAACACGGTGCGCGGGGCTCCGATCAGCAACTCGGCGGTGGACCAGCGGCGCACCTGCTCGCCCGCGCCGACGAACGGCCGGTAGCCGCCGTAGTGGATCACACTGCCGTCCGACGTCTGCTCCCGGTCGATCTTGGCGGCCAGCTCGGGCGTCAGCTCCGGGTGTTCCGGACAGGAGCCGTCGAACCCGGCGGGCCCGCCCGCCCCGACGGTCCGGGGCCGCAGACGGCTGATCAGGGTCTGCAGGGTGACGACCCGGCGCAGATACGCCGTCACCCACACCAGCCACAGCACCAGCAGCGTCCCGGTGAACCCGCTCAGGACGTCCAGCCCCATCAGGACGACCGTGACGCCGAACCCGATGCCGAGGACGGCCCGCTGCATCTTGTGCAGCCGGCGCGCCGCGAGGGCGTGGGCCAGCACGGGAACGGCGTCGTACCCGTACGACGGTGCCACCACCCGGAACCGGTGGGTCAGCAGCTCACGGATCACCGTCGCCCGGTACGCCGTGTCGAGGTAGGTGCCCGCGCACAGCAGGCGGGTGGCGTCGCTGGTGGAGTCCGGCACGGTGGGCCCGGCGGCCGGCCGGGGCCGTTCCGGCGGCTGGGCGGGAAGGGAAATCGTCTCGCTCGACATGTCTTCGTCGCTCCGCTCTGCTCAGCCGGTGGGGGACATCGAGGCCTCGGTGATGACCCCGTCCGCGACGGTGTAGTAGCCGCTGTACGACTTCCGCGTGCCGTCCGTCTGGACGGCGACCAGGTCGACCGGAACCCTGCCGGCGACCGTCAGTCCGAGGGTGACCTCGTCGCGCGCGGTGTCGCTGAAGCCCGACACGAACGACGCGTAGGAGGAGTCGAGGTTCTTGCCGCCGAGATCCCAGGCGGTCCGGTAGTCGCGGGCGTTGATGGCCTCGAAGTAGCGGCTGACGGTGGCGGCGGGGGAGCCGGCGTCCTCACTGCTCCCCGGGTCCGGCGTGCCCACCGTACCGAGGACGCTCCCCGTGCCCTCCGCGCTCGGTGCGGTCTCCCCGCCCTGCGCGTCCAGCGTGCCGAACGGGTCCGGGAACAGGCTGGTGGCCTCGGGAGTGGGCAGGGAGGGCGCCGTCTCGTACGTCGGGGAGGTGTCCGGTGGGGCCGAGTAGCTGTCCGGTGGCCGGTAGAAGTAGCCGCCGGGCCGGTCCGAGCCGCTCGCGCCCGATGCGCCGTCGTCCGAACCCAGTTGGGGAACGACGCCGATCAGCACGAGCAGCAGCAGAGGAACACCGGCGATGAGGAGCGTGTGTGTCCGTTCCTGGCCGGCGGCGGGTAACAGGCTCGGCGGCTCGTGGGTGTGTCTCATGAATCCTCGCAACTCCCGGCGATCGCCGGGTTCTCGCTCGTCCAGCCGGTGTGGCGAGAGCCACTCTGCCGCGACGGGCGATGGCCGAGAACCGCTTTCCCGCTTCCGATGCGCTTCCGATCCGGGTCCGGTATGAGACACCCGGCCGCGGGCGCGCGCCTACGCGGTCACGAGGGACGGGAGATCTGCCGGCGGACCCACGCGGGGTCCGGATTGACGTGGGGCCGGCCGTCCACGAGCACGGTCGGCACCGTCTCGTCGCCGTCGGCGGCCTCCCTCACCATGGCCGCGCCGGACGGGTCCCGCCAGATGTCCACCCAGTGCGCCCGGCGGGCGTCACGCCCCAGGCGCAGGCGCAGCCGGAGGCAGTACGGGCAGCCCGGGCGCCAGAGGACGACCGGCCGGCCGTCGAGCGCGCTGCGCCGCCGCGCCTCCGCCGCGCCGACCGACCTGGGGAAGACCAGCGGCGAGTGCATGCCCGCGAGCACCAGGAACACCAGCAGCACCACCACGGCCGGGCCGGGGGACCCGTCGAGGACCATGCCGGTCGCGAGGGCCGCTCCGCCGAGCACCAGCAGCGACGGGAGGAGCAGCCGGCCGCGCGTCATGAGGGCACCCGGGCCGGCAGGGCCCCGGGGGGCGCCGGGACCGGCGGGAACGGGCGGCCCGCCCGCGGTACCCCGTCGGGCGCGGCCGCCGGTGCGTCGCCCGACTGCCCCGCCGGGTTTGCCCGGCCCACCACCTTTGGTGACAGTCGAATCACTGAAAGCAACCCTGTGTAGACCTCGGGACTGTGCCTCACGGTGCCATCCTCCCGCAGGCGTGGGCACGGAACCGATCCGGAGGGAAAACCGTGGGCCGTACAGCGCCGAGAGTCGGGTGTTCGCTGACGTGCGTCTTGCTCGTCGCCATGGCCGGGTGCGGCCGGCAGAGTGCGGGAGGCGGTCCCGACGGGCCCGGCGACTCCTTCACCTCGGGGCTGGTCGCGGACCTGCGCGCGAGCGGCTTCCAGGTCGCCTCCGGCTACCCGAAGCTGTACACCGAGCAGGACTGCGAGAACTACACCTACCCGAAGCTGAAGAACTGCTACGCGAACAACCCCGCCGCCCCGTACGTGCTGCCCGTCGTCAAGACCTGGCCCGGGGAGTACGTCGACCCCGCGGCGGTGAACGCCTTCGGCAAGACGCGGCCTGGACACACCGCCACCTACCGGCTCGGCGAGCGCGACGCTCTCGTGATGTACGGCAAGATGCCGCCCCCCGGCCGCTACATGGGACTGCAGACCTTCGAGTTCAGCCAGCACGGGCACTGGAAGACCAGCGACTACCTCAAGTGGCAGAGCACCGTCGACGTCCCCATGCACTACCTGTTCGACACGATCCCGCCCGGCGACCGGGGCTCGCAGCGGACCCAGAGCGTGTCCGCCCTCGGGGACATCGTGAACAACGTCGTCATGGAGCGGCAGTCCGGCTACTCCTTCGAGAAGAACCGGTACTTCATCGTCACCCCGAGCGCCGCCACCGACCGTGCCGTCCGCCGGACCCTGCAGGCCCAGGGCGTACCCGCCGACGACATCTTCACCGAGCAGATCCCCGACCGGGACACCTACGGCCCGATCGGACCGCTGGGCATGGGCAAGGACGCCATCGACTTCCTGACCGCGTTCCGCTACGCCCTCCCCGACGCCGGCCAGGAACAGGCCGCGGCCCGGTGGCGGCAGGATCCCCCGCTGACGGTGATGCGAGTGCGGGCCCCCGCCTCGACCGGTCCCGTCCAGCGCTACGGACCGCTCACCTTCGCCCCGCGCACGGCCGACAGCGAAGCAGCCCTGGCGGGCGACCTGCGGAACCTGGTGAGCGCGGTGTGCGAGCGCGTCCGCGGCACGACCCGCCTGCGGACCCAGGACTGCACCCAGCCCCCGCCGGCCTCCGCCCGGATGCTCGACCCGGTGGAGACGTACGGGTGGACCGGACCGTACTGCCGCGAGATCAACATGGACTGCCTCGGCGACCAGCAGGACGCGGCCTACTTCCTGAGCCAGCAACCGCTGCCGCTCGACTCCGGCCAGGTCTACGCGGTGATCGACACCCTGGCCACCGAGACCGGCAACGCCACCTACAGCGCCCTGTCCGTCAACAACGCCGCGATCCTGGCGGGCGTGGCCAACGTGCTGGACAGCGACCTCAAGGGGTCCGCCGACGCCTACGCCAAGACGGTCCGCAACACCGACAAGATGTTCGTCCACTACTTCACCCGGGACTGCGCGGTGCTCAGCGGCGTCCCCGGGGGACCGGAGAACTGCACCGACATCACCACGCAGATGCTGCCGCCGCACAACGACCCCACGGCGGAGGGCGACCCCGCCCTGCGCGGCCAGCTCGTGCTCGGACTGCGCGACTACATCAAGCCGGGAACCGAACGCGGCCCGCTGTCCACCGAACTGCTGGCTCCGACGGTCCTCGGCTTCACCCAGCCGGGGAAGTAGCCGGCCCCCCGGACGCCCGGCCCCGCCGGACGGGGCCGGGCGTCCGGACGGCGGGGCCGGGCCTCGGGAGGGGCCGGCGACCGCCGGGCCGACCGGGGGAGCACGGAATCGTTCGCGGCCCTCGCGCGTTGGAGACGGTGGGCATCGGATGGCGGTGGCGTTCGAGCCGAGCACGCCGAGTCACCGAGCTGACACGTATGGGAGGGCCGCAATGGCTGGGCAGACGCAGAGGGCCGTGCTGGCCGGCGGGTGTTTCTGGGGAATGCAGGAGCTGATCCGCCGGCTTCCGGGGGTGACGGCGACCCGGGTCGGATACACCGGGGGTGACGTGTCGAACGCGACCTATCGCCACCACGGCACGCACGCGGAGGCCATCGAGATCCTTTTCGACCCCGAGAGGACCGACTTCCGCGCGATCCTGGAGTTCTTCTTCCAGATCCACGACCCGAGCACCAGGAACCGCCAGGGCAACGACATCGGCGCCAGCTACCGCTCGGCCATCTACTACGTCGACGACGAGCAGAAGCGGATCGCCGAGGACACGATCGCCGACGTGGACGCCTCCGGCCTGTGGCCGGGCAAGGTCGTCACCGAGGTGGAGCCGGTCGGCCCCTTCTGGGAGGCCGAGCCCGAGCACCAGGACTACCTGCAGCGTTACCCGGACGGCTACACCTGCCACTTCCCGCGCCCGGGATGGCGGCTGCCCGCCCGCGCCCAGGACTGACCCGCACCACGGCCCGGCGGGAAGCGAAGGCTTCGCCGCCGGGCCTTGCCTGTACCTGCGTCTGTGCCTGCGCTTGCGCCTGTGCCTTTGCCTGCGTCTGTGCTTGCGCCTGCCGGGCGACTTCCCGAGGTGTCTTCGCGCGGCGCACCCGTTCCGATCCGGGCGCCGGGGCCGGGTGCCGAGGCTGCCGGTCCGAGGGGCGCCGTCAGCCCAGCAGCATCGCCGGGCTGCCGCCGTTCGCCTCGTACCCCGCCACCGCCAGCGCGCGGTGCACGGCGAACTGGGCGGCCGGTTCGGCGCTCAGGGTCCACGGCAGCGCGCCGACGTGTCCGTCCACGCGCACCAGCTGCTCCATCGCCTCCGCCCAGCGCTCGGCACGCACCAGGAAGAAGACCAGCAGGTGGCGGACGTGCGCCGCCATCGGGTCCTCGGGGTCGGCGGAGTGCACCGCGTACAGGGCGCCGTGCATCGCCTTGGTGACGGTCTCGCTCCGGTAGAAGCTCGTGACCAGGTTCACCTCGGGCAGGTGCTCGAACACCGCGAACAACGGCAGCGCGGCCAGCAGCGAGCCCTCCGGCGCCCGGGCGGCCGCCGTCTCCGCGAACTGCGCCGCCAGCTCCCGCGAGCCGTGCCACTTCTCGCACCAGTAGTGCAGCGCCGCCAGATGCGCGCCCATGTGGTACGGCGCCCGGTCCAGGATCCGCTGCCACAACTCCTCGAACTCCGGGCGCGGGTAGCCGAGCCCGCGCGCCACGGACAGCTCGATGACGTACGGCACCGGATCGCCGGGGGAGAGCAGCGCCGCCTGGCCGCAGGCGTCCTTGGCCTCCTCCATGATGATCCGGAAATCCTCCGTGCCCGGCGTCGCGGTCCGCCACGCCTGCTGCACCAGGAACTCGGCGTACACCGCCGCGCCGCCCGCGTCCTTGGGCGCCTCGGTCCGCCACACGCGCAGCCACTGACCACCGGGCGTCTCGCTCACCCCGCCCGGCCGCTGCGCCAGCTCCAGCGAGGCCGCGCCCGCGAAGGCCTGCACCCGCTGCCAGCGGATCTCACCGTCCGTCTCGGTGCCGGCCAGCAGCTGCTGGGCCGCCCGGTAGTCCTGGGTGCGCTGCACCACGTCCAGCACCTCCAGCAGGTCCTGGTCGGGCCCCGGCATCCGGACGTCCAGCTCCTCCTCGCGTACGAAGCCGTAGTTCGCCGGGTCGGCGGCGTCCGGGTGCCCCGGCAGGACCCGGGTGATCCCTCGGCCCCGGCGCAGCAGGTAGGGCACCAGCACGAAGCCGATCAAGAGCACCGCCATCAGGCCCCAGAGAATCTCCATGTGACCAGCGAACCAGACCGCACCGACAATTGGCCAACCCCGGCCCCCCGGCCTGTGGAAAACCCCGCTCTCCCCACGCCCCTGCGAAGCCGTCCGGCACGGGAGCGCCGGGCGGACTACGCTCGGTGCCCATGAGCGACAGGCACATCAGTCAGCACTTCGAGACCCTCGCGATCCACGCGGGCAACACCGCCGATCCCCTCACCGGTGCCGTGGTCCCGCCGATCTACCAGGTCTCGACCTACAAGCAGGACGGCGTCGGCGGCCTGCGCGGCGGCTACGAGTACAGCCGTAGCGCCAACCCGACCAGGACCGCCCTGGAGGAGAACCTCGCGGCTCTGGAGGGCGGCCGCCGCGGTCTCGCGTTCGCTTCCGGACTGGCGGCCGAGGACTGCCTGTTGCGTACGCTCCTCAGCCCCGGCGACCACGTGGTCATCCCCAACGACGCCTACGGCGGCACCTTCCGGCTGTTCGCGAAGGTCGTGGCCCGCTGGGGCGTGGAGTGGTCGGTCGCCGACACCGGCGACCCGGCCGCCGTACGGGCCGCGATCACGCCGAAGACCAAGGCCGTGTGGGTCGAGACACCCTCCAACCCGCTGCTCGGCATCACCGACGTCGCCGCCGTCGCCCAGGTCGCCCGGGACGCCGGCGCGCGGCTCGTCGTCGACAACACCTTCGCCACGCCTTACCTGCAGCAGCCGCTGTCGCTCGGCGCGGACGTCGTCGTGCACTCGCTGACCAAGTACATGGGCGGCCACTCCGACGTCGTCGGCGGCGCGCTGATCACCGCCGACGAGACCCTGGGCGAGGAGCTGGCCTTCCACCAGAACGCGATGGGCGCCGTCGCCGGTCCGTTCGACTCCTGGCTGGTGCTGCGCGGCACCAAGACGCTGTCGGTGCGCATGGACCGGCACAGCGAGAACGCCGGCAAGATCGCCGACATGCTCACCCGGCACGCGCGCGTGACCCGGGTCCTCTACCCGGGCCTGCCCGACCACCCCGGCCACGAGGTCGCCGCCAAGCAGATGCGGGCGTTCGGCGGCATGGTGTCCTTCCGGGTCGAGGGCGGCGAGGAGGCCGCCGTCGAGGTCTGCAACCGGGCGAAGATCTTCACGCTCGGCGAGTCCCTCGGCGGTGTCGAGTCCCTCATCGAGCACCCCGGACGCATGACCCACGCCTCCGCCGCCGGCTCGGCCCTGGAGGTGCCCGGCGACCTGGTCCGTCTCTCCGTCGGCATCGAGAACGCCGACGACCTGCTGGCGGACCTGCAGCAGGCGCTCGGCTAGGGACGCGACCGGCCCGGCCGCCATGACGGGTGGCCGGGCCGTGTCAGGCCGTCAGTACAGCGGCCGCAGCGGTGGCGCGGGCATCAGCCGGCAGGCGAACGCGATGTTGGTCAGCATCATGATCCCGGTGAAGCCTCCGATGCCGCCCAGCCACAGCGGCACCAGCGGAAGGAGGAGCAGCGCCGCGGCCCACGCGCGGAACACCGCCGTACTGCCGTACTGCTTGATCAGCCCCAGCAGCAGCAGAAGGAACAGCGCGAGCGGCGCCAGGACCGCCAGCAGGTCGGCCAGCTCCACCAACTGCCCGACGAACATGGGCCAGAAGGCCCGATCGGGCTCCGGGTCCAACGGTGCCACGGCGCAGGCGACGGCATACCCCGCGCCGAGGACCAGGACATACCGGATCGCGCAGATCGCATACCACTCACCCACAGCTCACACTGCCTCTCCGGCGGCCGCACGACGGGACGCCTCATGATCGGCCACGCCGCGGCCGGCTCACCAGCCCGTCAGGGGCGGGGTGGTGTCCGACGGGGGCTCGACCCACGGGCGGGCGGTCAGGGACCACACCGTGAACGCCACCACCGCCGCGACCAGTGCCAGCCACAGCAGCCGTCGGACCAGCCTCTCCCGCCGCAGACGGCGCGCGCCCAGGCGCAGGGCGTCCTCGTACAGCTCCGGCGGGACCGGGGCCGGCCGGTCCGAGCCCTCCAGCAGGTGTCTCACGGCGGCCTCGCGCTGCGGGCGGTTCATGATCACGACCGCCACCTCCCCGGCGCCCTCATGACGGGGCCACCTTCGCGCCGGCCGGCGGCCGCACCGGAGCGGGCGGCGGGCGCAGCAAGGTCGTCGTCGCCCGCTCGCACACCGCGTGGACCCGCTCGGCGGGCATGCCGAGCAGGGCGCCCACCTGGTCCTCGCCGACCCCCTCGTACCACCGCAGGACCAGCACCAGCCGCTCCCGGGGGGTGAGCGGAAACAGCGGACTGTCCGGGTGCGGGCGCGCGCATCCACGGCCGCCGTACTGGTGCCAGGCCCCGTCGGCGAAGCGGACGGCCAGATGGCGCCGGGTGCGGTCGTACGGGTCCTCGCCACGCAGCCGGTGCCAGGACGCGTACGTGTGCGCCAGGGCCAGGGCCAGCAGCCGCCGCGCGCGCGGGTTGGCGACGGCGGACTCGCCCGTCAGCAGCGTGGCCGTGTGCAGCAGCCGGCCCCCGGCTCCCGCGACGAACGCCTCGAACTCGCGGGCCCGGCGGACGTCCTGCTCCAGGTGTCTGTCTCCCACGCGCGCCTCCCCCCGACGCCGCTTTCGCACACCGACCTCACCGACCGGCCCTCTCTCATCTGAGGCCAGCCGCGCCCCACCGGTCAAGGGGTGCGCACGGGCCGGTGGTACGAGCGCAGGCGCGCGGCGACGAGACACGCGCGCCGACGACGACGCGGCACGCGCGCGGTGACGGAGGCGAGGGGGAGCGCGCCGGGGTGGCGGGAAGCCCGCACGGCGAGGGCAGGGCACGCGTGCGGCGCGGCGGCCCCGTCGGGTCAGGAAGCCTGCGCGGGGGACGCCTCCGAGCCCGGCAGGCCGTGGGCCGCCATCCGGGACGACAGCGCGCCATTGAAGCGCGTGAGGAGCGCGCAGAACGCCTCGCGCTCCTCCGGCGCCCAGTCGTGGGTCAACTCGGCCATCAACTGACGCCGCGAGGAGCGCACCTCCTCCAGACGCGCCTGCCCGCGCGGGGACAGCTGGAGCACCACCGCCCGCCCGTCCTCGGGGTGCGAGGTGCGCTTGACGAGCCCCGTCTCGACCAGCGGCGCGACCTGCCGGGTGACCGTCGAGGAGTCGATGCCCATGCTCGCGGCCAGTGCCTTCACACCCATCGGCCCCTCCTTGTCCAGGCGGTTGAGCAGCAGGTACGCGGCGCGGTCCATGGAGTTGCGCAGCTGCCCGACCCCGCCGAGCCGGGTCTGTTCGGCACGGCGGGCGAAAAGCGCTACCTCGTGCTGCAGCGTGTCGAGAAGACCGGTGTCACCGACGGTCGTCATGTCCATCGACATCTCAGGCGTTGTGGGCATGGCCGGGGGCTCACTTCATCAGGGGTGCTGGGTTGGGGAAACAGGTTACGCGGCCCGAAGCCGTGCCGTACCTGCCCCGCGCAAACCGATCTCGCCGGTTGGTCACAGCGCTCGCTCCCGCCTGTGAACTGCGATGCTGGAGTCATGAGCTCCAGCACGACTGACATCCTGCGGCCGGTCACCCTCGACGACGTGCGCGGCGCCCAGAAGATGCTGTCGGGCGTGGCACGGACGACCGCCATGGAAGGCAGCAGGTACCTGTCCCAGCTCGTCGGCGAGCCCGTGCACCTCAAGTGCGAGAACCTCCAGCGGACCGGCTCCTTCAAGCTGCGCGGCGCCTACGTACGGATCGCCGGGCTGCTCCCGGAGGAGCGGGCCGCCGGGGTCGTCGCCGCCAGCGCGGGCAACCACGCGCAGGGCGTGGCACTGGCGTCGTCGCTGCTGGGCGTGCGGGCGACGGTCTTCATGCCGCGGGGCGCGCCCCTGCCGAAGATCAGCGCGACCCGGGACTACGGCGCCGAGGTGCGCCTGCAGGGCCAGGTCGTCGACGAGACGCTGGCCGCCGCCCAGGAGTACGCGGCCGAGACCGGCGCGGTGTTCATCCACCCCTTCGACCACCCGGACATCATCGCCGGGCAGGGCACGGTGGGCCTGGAGATCCTGGAGCAGTGCCCGGAGGTGCGCACGGTCGTGGTCGGCATCGGCGGCGGCGGTCTCGCGGCGGGTGTCGCGGTGGCCGTGAAGTCGGTGCGGCCCGACGTGCGGATCGTCGGGGTGCAGGCCGCCGGGGCGGCCGCGTACCCGCCGTCGCTGGCCGCCGGGCACCCGGTGGCGCTCGGCAACCCGGTCACGATGGCCGACGGCATCAGGGTGGGCCGGCCCGGTGACGTGCCGTTCGCGATCGTGCGCGACCTGGTGGACGAGGTGCGCACGGTGAGCGAGGACGAGCTGTCCACCGCGCTGCTGCTCTGCCTGGAGCGGGCCAAGCTGGTGGTGGAGCCGGCCGGCGCCAGCCCCGTCGCCGCGCTGCTGCACGACCCGGGCGCCTTCGAGGGGCCGGTCGTGGCGGTGCTGTCCGGCGGCAACGTCGATCCCCTGCTGCTGCAGCGCGTGCTGCGCCACGGCATGGCCGCGCAGGGCCGCTACCTGGCGGTACGGGTCCGGCTGACGGACCGGCCGGGCGCGCTCGCGGCGCTGCTCGGGGTGCTGTCGGGGGTGGACGCCAACGTCCTCGACGTCAGTCATGTCCGCACCGACCCGCGCCTCGGGCTGACGGAGGCGGAGGTGGAGCTGCATCTGGAGACCAAGGGCCCGGCCCACTGCGCCGAGGTCGGCCAGGCCTTGCGCGCGGCGGGCCACACCGTGCTCGGCTGACACCGCCCACCGCCCACTGCCCACCGCCCCGACACCGCGGCCACCTCGATACCCCGACACCGCGCCCACCCCATACTCCGACACCGCGCCCACCCCGGCACCGCTCTTCCCCTGACCCCGTCTCACCCGTTCGGATGCACCGCCGACAAATCCATTGAGACACGCGATACATCGCGTTACTGTTCCCACTCGAAGACGTATCCCCGACGACGCGGAGAACTTCTATGCCAGGCGCCATCCATGCCGAGGGGCTGGTCAAGACCTTCGGAGACGTCAAGGCTCTGGACGGCGTCGACCTCGACGTCCCGGAGGGCACGGTCCTGGGCCTGCTCGGCCCCAACGGAGCGGGAAAGACCACCACCGTCCGCTGCCTGACGACCCTGCTGCGCCCCGACCGCGGCCAGGCATCGGTGGCCGGCATCGACGTCCTCGCCCACCCCGACCGCGTGCGCCGCTCCATCGGCCTGTCCGGCCAGTTCGCGGCGGTCGACGAGTACCTGACCGGCCGCGAGAACCTGCAGATGGTCGGGCAGCTCTACCAGATGCGGGCGAAGGCGGCGAAGGCCCGCGCCGACGAACTGCTGGAACGCTTCGACCTCACCGACGCCGCCGACCGCCCCACCAAGACCTACTCGGGCGGCATGCGCCGCCGCCTCGACCTGGCCGCCGCCCTCGTGGTCTCCCCGCCGGTCATGTTCATGGACGAGCCCACCACCGGTCTCGACCCGCGCAACCGCCAACTGCTGTGGGAAGTCATCAAACAGCTCGTCTCCGGCGGTACGACCCTGCTGCTGACCACCCAGTACCTGGAGGAGGCCGACCACCTCGCCCACGAGATCGCGGTCGTCGACCACGGCCGGGTCATCGCCCGCGGCACCTCCGACCAGCTCAAGGCCCGCACCGGGGGCGAGCGCGTCGAGGTCGTGGTGCACGAGCGCGAACACATACCGGCCGCGGCGGAGGTGCTGACCGGCTTCGGCAAGGGCGACACCGCGATCGAGGAGCACATGCGCAAGCTCACCGTTCCGGTCACCGGCGGTGCCAAGCTCCTCGCCGAGGTCATCCGCGAGCTGGACGGCCGGGGCATCGAGATCGACGACATCGGCCTGCGCCGCCCCACCCTCGACGACGTGTTCCTCTCCCTGACCGGACACGCTGCCGAGTCCGAGGACACCACCACCGAGCAGGAGACCGCCCGATGAGCACCCTCACCGACACCGTGCGCGGCACCGCCGTCGGACAGTCCGCCCGTGACTCCCTCGTCGTCGCCAAGCGCAACGTGATCCGCATGACCCGCATCCCCGAAGTGATCATCTTCGGGCTGGTCCAGCCCATCATGTTCGTCGTGCTGTTCAGCTATGTCTTCGGCGGCTCGATCAGCGTCCCGGGCGCCGGTCTCAGCGCGTCCGGATACCGCGAGTTCCTGATGGCGGGCATTTTCGCGCAGACCGTCACCTTCGCCACCGCCGGGGCGGGCGCGGGCATCGCCGACGACATGCACAAGGGCCTCATCGACCGCTTCCGCTCCCTGCCCATGTCGCGCGGCGCGGTCCTCACCGGCCGCACCCTCGCCGACCTCGTCCAGACGACCCTGACCCTGGTCGTCCTCGCGCTCGTCGCCGTCCTGGTCGGCTGGCGCACCCACGCGAACTTCGCCGAGGTGCTCGCGGGCTTCGCCCTCCTGCTCCTGCTCGGCTACGCGTTCTCCTGGATCGGCGCGCTGATCGGCCTGTCCGTGCGCACCCCCGAGGCGGCCACCTCCGGCGGCCTGATCTGGCTGTTCCCGCTGACGTTCATCTCCAACGCCTTCGTGCCGGCCGAGAACATGCCGTCGTTCCTGCAGACCATCGCCTACTGGAACCCCTTCAGCGCCACCGTCCAGGCGTGCCGGGAACTCTTCGGCAACTTCCCGGAGGGCTACCCGGTACCCGACGCCTGGCCCATGCAGCACCCGGTGTGGGCCTCGCTGATCTGGTCCGTCCTGATCATCCTCGCCTTCCGTACCCTCGCCGTCCGCAAGTACCGCCGGGCAGCCGGCTGAGAGGGTTCGCACGGCGCAGCCGGCCCGCCGGGTCACCCCGCTGCGCCCCGGTGCGCGGTGGTCCCGACGCCGCGCCCCCGGTGTCCCGAGGGACGCCGGGGGCGGTCGGTCGCAGGGCGGCTCTGGGTCAGCCGTTGTAGGGGTCGGCCTTGAGGATGCGCACGGAGGCCTTCTTGCCGTTGGGCAGCTCGTACTCGGCGTCCTCGCCGACCTTGTGGCCGATCACGCCGGCGCCCAGCGGGGACTGCGGCGAGTACGTCTCGATGTCGGCGCTCGCGTATTCGCGCGAGGCGAGCAGGAAGGACAGGGTGTCGTCCTCGTCGCCGTCGAAGGCGATCGTCACGACCATGCCGGGCGCCACCGCACCGTCCGTCGACGCCGGGGCCTCGCCGACCTGGGCGTTCTCCAGAAGCTGGGTCAGCTGGCGGACACGGAGTTCCTGCTTGCCCTGTTCCTCCTTCGCCGCGTGGTACCCGCCGTTCTCGCGCAGGTCGCCCTCCTCGCGCGCGGCCGCGATCTTGGCGGCGATCTCCGTGCGCGCAGGACCAGTAAGGTACTCAAGCTCATCCTTGAGCTTGTTGTACGCCTCCTGGGTCAGCCAGGTGACGTTCTCGCTGGTCTGGGTCACAGGGTGCTCCTCGTCGGTACTGGGAATACAAAGCATCGCCCTACCCAGAAGCATGTTCCTCCATGGGAGGGCGAAACCACGAGCCTAACAATTCAGTGGCCACAGGGGGAGGACATAAGCCACCAGAATTACGTCAGCGCAGGTCACCGCCCACGCATTCCAGGCGACGGCGCCGCGTCGACCAGGGCTAAGCCGAGCCCCGGCCGGGGGCCGGCCGGGCTTCAGCCGACGTGGCAGCCGAGCAGCTCGGCGGTCGTGCCCTTCTCCGTGGTACGCAGGGTGACCACCCGGTCGATACGGGTGTCCGGGCCGGAGAAGCGGAAGTCGGCCCGGCCGACCTCGGCCCCGTCGGCGGCCTGCGAGCGGATCGTGCAGTAACCGTCGACGCCGGCGTCCTTGTGGACCTCCAGATGCACCCGCACGGCGTCATCGCTCGCCTGGAAGGCGATCACCTGTCCGCTGATCTCGTTCTTGGCGATGTAGTGGTAGGCGAAGTACCCCATCAACGCCAGCAGCACCACGCCGAACGCCCCCGCGGCGATCTTGAGTCTGCGGTCGGCGCGCTCGTCCGAGGAGCGGCCGTAACGCCCCTCGGGTACTCGGGGGCTCGCCGTCGTACTCATGATCGTCCTCTCGGCAAGGGCATCGGCGGGGCGGTGACCGTCCGAAAGCCGCCCGCCCGGTCCGGCCCCGGAATTATTCGACCCCCGATTCCGTCACTATAGAAGCCGCCGTTAGCCCCCTTCGACGTGGGGCGCCGACACTTGAGGATCTGAGTCTTGACTGACCAACTGCGACTGATGGCCGTGCACGCCCACCCCGACGACGAGTCCAGCAAGGGCGCGGCCACCATGGCGAAGTACGTTTCCGAGGGGGTGGACGTGCTGGTGGTGACCTGCACGGGCGGGGAGCGCGGTTCCATCCTCAACCCCAAGCTGCAGGGCGACGCGTACATCGAGGAGCACATCCACGAGGTACGCAAGAAGGAGATGGACGAGGCCCGGGAGATTCTCGGCGTCAAGCAGGAGTGGCTCGGCTTCGTCGACTCGGGCCTGCCCGAGGGCGACCCGCTGCCGCCGCTGCCGGAGGGCTGCTTCGCCCTGGAGGACGTCGACGAGGCCGCCGGCGAGCTGGTGAAGCAGATCCGCGCCTTCCGTCCCCAGGTGATCACCACCTACGACGAGAACGGCGGGTATCCCCACCCCGACCACATCATGACCCACAAGATCTCCATGGTGGCGTTCGAGGGCGCGGCGGACACCGAGAAGTACCCCGAGGACCGCTTCGGGCCCGCCTACCAGCCGCTCAAGCTCTACTACAACCAGGGCTTCAACCGGCCCCGCACCGAGGCGCTGCACCAGGCAATGCTCGACCGGGGCCTGGAGTCCCCGTACGGGGAGTGGCTGAAGCGGTGGAAGGAGTTCGAGCGGGTGGAGCGCACGCTGACCACGCACGTCCCGTGCGCGGACTTCTTCGAGATCCGCGACAAGGCGCTGATCGCCCACGCCACGCAGATCGACCCCGACGGCGGCTGGTTCCGGGTGCCGATGGAGCTCCAGCGGGAGGTCTGGCCGACGGAGGAGTACGAGCTGGCGAAGTCGCTCGTGGACACCTCCCTCCCCGAGGACGACCTCTTCGCGGGCATCCGGGACAATGCCTGACATGAGCGCAAGCGTGAGTGTGGCAGCGGCCCAGCTCCTCCCCCTCGCCAAGGAGATCGACGAGAACAAGGTCACCCCCGGTGTCCTGGGCTTCCTCGTCTTCGCGGCGATGGCGGTGGCGGTGTGGGCCCTGATGAAGTCGATGAACCGGCACATGGGCAGGGTCGACTTCAAGGAACCGGAGGCCCCCTCCTCCGGCGAGGCGGCCCCGTCCGGCGAGGCGATTCCCTCCCAGGAGCGGGCCGCCTCCGTGGGGAACGTCACCTCCGGGGAGAAGACCGCCTCCGGCGAGAAGGCCCAGAAGAAGGCCTAGGAGCGCCCGGGCCAGTGGTGGCCCAGAGCGCGCTCACCGGCTCGGTGGCGGCACCTCCACGCCCGTCACCCGGTGGGCGTGGAGGTCCGCCGCCATGCCGAGGCGCGCCAGGCCTGCCGCCCGCCTCCAGCGACACCTCGCGCTCCGGCCCCAGCCGGCAGCCGCCGACCCCGGCGTCACACAGCGGGCGCGCCGACCGCCTCGTCATACAGGGCCCACGCCCGCGCCGTGCGCGCGTTGCCCGCGCCCACCAAGGCCGGCTCCCCGCAGGTCCACGCCTCGCCGTGCGCGACACCGATCCGCCGGAAGCCGGCGCGAGCGTCTCTCCCGTGGCTGCCGCCGCCCCGCGTCTGGGTCGGCTGCTGCCGCTTTTCCTCAGCGCGCTGGTGGTGCTCGGGGGGATTACTGCCGCGTACACCGTGGTCCAGTTGTACGGGCCCGAGCAGTTGGTCGGCGGTGCCCAGGCGCCCCAGCTCTTCAGCCAGTTCACGGGCGTCGCGCTGTGCGTCGCGGTGGGCTTCGGCGTCGCCGCGCTCCTCGTCGGCTTCCTTGCCCCGTCCAGAGCGGGCACCGGGCGGACGCGCGCGGCCCGGCGGAGCGTCCCAGCCGAGCAGGCGCCCACCACGACCCACGCCTGAGCCATGGCGTATGGCTGGGCCGGGCACCCCTTGGCGTTTCCTGTCCGGTGCGGCAGGGGGTTGCGACGCCGACCGCAAATGACCGGCGGGACGAAGCGTGTGTCTTCACGGTGCGTGCCGGGGTTGTGAAGACCTGCCGTGCGGATTCGATGGACGGCGACGTGTCCGGCCACCTTCCGCGCCCGAAGCCACGGATGCCCGCAACGTCCCTACATGTCCCCGAGATCGACCGTGAGGGAGAAAGGTGCGGTGGCCTTCACCGTGCCGGTGAACATCTCGCCGTCCCTGTAAGCCTTGGTGGCGGGGTCGAGGACGTAGGTGTAGACGATCGGGACGCCGGTGGCGGCCTGCTCGACCCGCCAGTAGAAGGGGATGCCGGACTTGGCGTACTGGTCCACCTTCACGACGCGGTCGGTTGTTTCCGAACCGGGCGACACGACCTCGACGACCAGGAGCACATGCTCGGGGCGGGTGGGCGTGACGTCGATGGTCTCCGCCCGGTAGACGGTGACGTCCGGACGGCGGTTGGTGAGGGGAACGTCCTGCAGTCGGACGTCGAAGTCCGTGTCCGCGTTCCAGTCGGGCCCCGCGGCGGCGTCCAGGGCATTGGCCAGGATCCGAGCCAGCCGGTTGTGCCGTTTGGAGGCGCTCGGGCTCACGACGACCATCCCGTCCACGATCTCGATGCCGGCGCACTGCTCCTCGGACCAGGAGTCGTACTGCTCCGCGCTGATCTGCGAATGCATCCACGCGGGCGCCACCATCTCGGCGGTCATGGTGTACCTCCTTGGAGGAGCCTCGGCAGGGCCGGCACTGCTGCGCCCAGCCTACTGTTCCGAGGTGTCGGGCTGCCCGTCTCGGAGGGGGACGGAGTCGCCCACTGCGTAATGGCGCACGAGTGCAAGTCAGCCGAGCTCAGCGATCCCGTGAAGGCTTCATCGGTCGCGCCGGGCGCTGTGAGAGGCTGGGGCGCATGAACCGGTTGGCTGGTGTGACCTCGCCTTATCTGCTTCAGCACGCTGACAATCCGGTCGACTGGTGGCCGTGGGGACCGGAGGCGTTCGAGGAAGCGAAACGGCGCGATGCACCCGTTTTGTTGTCGGTCGGATACTCCGCGTGTCATTGGTGCCACGTCATGGCGCACGAGTCCTTCGAGGACGACGACACCGCTGCGTACCTGAACGAGCACTTCGTGAGTGTGAAGGTCGACCGCGAGGAGCGCCCCGACGTCGACGCCGTGTACATGGAGGCGGTGCAGGCGGCCACGGGTCAGGGCGGCTGGCCCATGACCGTGTTCCTGACCCCGGACGCCGAGCCGTTCTACTTCGGCACCTACTTCCCGCCCGCGCCGCGCCACGGCATGCCGTCCTTCCGGCAGGTGCTGGAGGGCGTCCACCTGGCCTGGGACGAACGGCGGGAGGAGGTCGCCGAGGTGGCCGGGAAGATCGTGCGGGACCTGGCCGGTCGGGAGATCTCCTACGGCGGCACCGAGACACCGGGCGAGGAGGAGCTGGCGCAGGCGCTGCTCGGCCTCACCCGGGAGTACGACCCGCAGCGCGGCGGCTTCGGCGGCGCGCCGAAGTTCCCCCCGGCCATGGTGATCGAGTTCCTGCTCCGGCACCACGCCCGCACCGGCTCCGAGGGGGCGCTGCAGATGGCACGGGACACGTGTGAGCGGATGGCGCGCGGTGGCATCTACGACCAGCTCGGCGGCGGCTTCGCCCGCTACTCGGTGGACCGGGACTGGGTGGTACCCCACTTCGAGAAGATGCTCTACGACAACGCCCTGCTGTGCCGGGTGTACGCGCACCTGTGGCGGGCCACCGGTTCGGAGCTCGCCCGGCGGGTCGCGCTGGAGACCGCCGACTTCATGGTCCGTGAACTGCGCACGCCCGAGGGCGGTTTCGCCTCCGCGCTGGACGCGGACAGCGACGACGGGAGCGGCCGGCACGTCGAGGGGGCGTACTACGTCTGGACGCCGCGGCGGCTCGACGAGGTACTCGGGGAGGACGCCGGGCTCGCCGCCCGGTACTTCGGCGTGACCGAGGAGGGCACCTTCGAGCACGGCTCCTCGGTGCTTCGGCTGCCGCAGCAGGAAGAGGTGTTCGACGCGGCGCGGATCGACTCGGTGCGGGCCCGGATGCTCGCCGCCCGCGCCGAGCGGCCGGCGCCGGGCCGGGACGACAAGGTGGTCGCCGCCTGGAACGGGCTCGCGGTCGCCGCGCTCGCCGAGACCGGCGCCTACTTCGACCGGCCCGATCTGGTGGAGGCCGCGGTGGCCGCCGCCGACCTCCTCGTACGGCTGCATCTGGACGACCGGGCGCGGCTCAGCCGGACCAGCAGGGACGGGCGGGCCGGGGCGCACTCCGGGGTGCTGGAGGACTACGCGGATGTCGCCGAGGGGTTCCTGGCCCTGGCCTCGGTCACCGGTGAGGGCGTGTGGCTGGAGTTCGCCGGGTTCCTGCTGGACCATGTGCTGGCCCGTTTCACCGGTGAGGACGGCACGCTGTACGACACGGCGGTGGACGCGGAGCGGCTGATCAGGCGGCCGCAGGACCCGACCGACAACGCGACGCCCTCGGGGTGGACGGCGGCCGCGGGCGCGCTGCTCGCCTACGCCGCGCACACCGGTGCGTCGCCCGCGCAGGGGGCCGGGGGCGGTGCGTACCGGGCGGCGGCCGAGAAGGCGCTCGGCGTGGTGAAGGCGCTCGGGCCGCGGGTGCCGCGGTTCATCGGGTGGGGGCTGGCGGTCGCCGAGGCGGCGCTGGCCGGGCCGCGGGAGGTCGCCGTGGTGGGGCCCGCGCTGGACGATCCGGCGGCGAGGGAGCTGCACCGCACGGCGCTGCTGGGGACCTCTCCCGGGGCGGTCGTGGCCTACGGGACCGCGGGCAGTGAGGAGTTCCCGCTGCTGGCGGACCGGCCGCTGGTGGACGGGGAACCGGCCGCGTACGTCTGCCGTCACTTCGTCTGTGACGCCCCGACGACGGACAGCGAGCACTTGCGGGCGGCACTGAGCGGTGGAAACGGATAGGGAAGGACAAATTCCGCACCCGGGGGATCATCTCTGGTTCGGATAAGTCCGAGTAGTGTCGCGTCAACTCCGAAACAAGCCGTTTATCGCAACACCTCCCGCATTTCACGAATCCCCCCTAATCTCTCCACAGTGACGCGACGGGTGTGACGCGCCGTCGCGTCAGGGGGCTTCAAGATCTGGGGGGATCTGTTTGCTGACGTCTGTCTTCATCGCCGCCATCTCACTGGCCTTGTTCTGGATGGCGGCGTTCACCTTGTGGTGGCAGATGCACGCGTGGCGCACGCCCGAGGTGCTCGCCTCCACCCGCTTCGGCAGCCCCGAGGGGGACCAGCACGTGTCCTTCTCACTGCTGCTGCCGGCCCGGCACGAACAGGCCGTGCTCGACCACACCATCCAGCGGCTGCTGGAGTCCAGCCACACCGACTTCGAGATCATCGTCATCGTCGGCCACGACGACCCGGAGACCACGGCCGTCGCCCGCGCGGCCGAGGAGCGCGACCCGCGCGTCCGGGTCGTCGTCGACACCCACGAGAAGAAGAACAAGCCGAAGGCCATGAACACGGCGCTGCCGCACTGCCGCGGCGACGTCGTCGGGGTCTTCGACGCCGAGGACCAGGTCCACCCGGAGCTGCTGGCGCACGTCGACCACGCCTTCCGGACCACCGGCGCCGACGTCGTCCAGGGCGGCGTCCAGCTGATCAACTTCCACTCCAGCTGGTACAGCCTGCGCAACTGCCTGGAGTACTTCTTCTGGTTCCGCTCCCGGCTCCACCTGCACGCGCAGAAGGGCTTCATCCCGCTCGGCGGCAACACCGTCTTCGTCCGCACGGACGTGCTCCGGGAAGCCGACGGCTGGGACCCCGACTGCCTCGCCGAGGACTGCGACCTGGGCGTACGGCTCTCCAGCGTCGGCAAGAAGGTCGTCGTCGCCTACGACTCCGACATGGTCACCCGGGAGGAGACCCCCGGCAGCCTGATGTCCCTGCTGAAGCAGCGCACCCGCTGGAACCAGGGCTTCCTCCAGGTGTACCGGAAGAAGGACTGGAAGCAACTGCCCACCTTCGGGCAGCGGCTGCTCGCCCGCTACACCCTCATGACGCCGTTCCTTCAGGCGTTCTCCGGCCTCATCATCCCGCTCAACGTGGCGATCGCCCTCTTCCTCGACGTGCCCGTCGGGATCGCCTTCATCACCTTCCTGCCGGCCGTGACCGCGCTGGTCACCTTCGTCTTCGAGGTCGTGGGCCTGCACGACTTCGGCCGGCAGTACGGACTGCGCGTGCGCTTCGCCCACTACGTGAAGCTGGTCGTCGGCGGCCCCTTCTACCAGGTGCTGCTCGCCGGAGCGGCCGTCCGCGCCGTCTGGCGTGAGCAGCGCGGCCGCAACGACTGGGAGCTCACCACCCACGTCGGAGCGCATCTCACCGATTCCGCAGTGACCCGAGAGGACGTTCCTGCGTGACCTCCACCCTTCCCGCGGTGACCCGACCGAAGGTCCCCGCGCAGCGCCGAGCTGTGCCCGAGACCCCTCCGACCGGCCGGACAGCCCCGCCGAAGCGGCTGCGCTCGTCCCGTCCCGACCTCCTCCTGTGCGGCGCGCTCCTGGTGGCGATCCTCGTCGTGCAGGGCTGGAACATCGCCGACTACCCCACCCTCAGCGACGACGAGGGCACCTACCTCGCCCAGGCCTGGGCCGTCCAGGAGGGCCGCGGCCTCGCCCACTACACCTACTGGTACGACCACCCGCCGCTCGGCTGGATCCAGCTCGCCCTGCTGACCTGGATACCCAAGCTGATCGCCCCCGCGTCCATGACGGTCGCGGCGATGCGCGCGGCCATGCTCGTCGTCAGCGCGGTCAGCGCCGTCCTCCTCTACGTCCTCGGCCGACGGCTGTCCCTGCCCCGCTGGGCCGCCGGGCTCGGCATGGCGCTCTTCGGGCTGTCCCCGCTCTCCGTCGTCCTGCAGCGGGAGATCTTCCTCGACAACCTCGCCGTGATGTGGACGCTGCTCGCGTTCGCCCTGGCCGCCTCGCCCAGCCGCCACCTCTGGCACCACTTCGGCGCGGGCGTCGCCGCCGCGACCGCCGTCCTCACCAAGGAGACGATGCTCTTCGTCCTCCCGGCGGTCCTGCTCACCATGTGGCGGCACAGCCACCGCGACACCCGGAAGTTCGCCGTGACCGGCGCCGTCACCGCCTGCGCGCTGATCGGCTTCTCCTATCCGCTGTTCGCCCTCCTCAAAGGCGAACTGCTGCCGGGCAGCGGGCACGTCTCGCTCTGGGACGGCATCACCTACCAGATGACCCGCCCCGGCTCCGGCTTCATCCTCGACGCGGGCTCCGGCTCCCACGGCGTGCTGCGGTCCTGGCTGTACTACGACCACGTCCTGATCCTCGGCGGCCTGGCCGGCGCCCTGCTGCTCCTGGCCACCTGGCGCTGGTCGGTCACCGCCCGCGCCCTGGCCGGCCCCTCCCTCGCGGTGGCGGTCCTGGCCGTCGTCGCCATGCGGCCCAGCGGCTACCTGCCCGCCATGTACGTCATCCAGGTGCTGCCCTTCCTCGCGCTGGTCCTCGCGGGCGGCACCGCCAGCGTCGCCCACGGCATCCTGCGCCGACGGCGCGCCGACGGCGAGAAGCGGTGGCTGACCGGCGGGCGGTACGGCGTCGCCGTGCTCCTCGCGCTCGCCGCCGGCGCCTACGTCCTGCCGCGCTGGTACGACGGTGACCGCACCGCGATGACCGCCGACGCCAACGCCCCCTACCGGGCGGCCGCGAGCTGGCTGGACCGGGAGATCGACGACCCGGGGAACACCCGCGTCCTGGTCGACGACGCGCTCTGGCTGGACCTCGTCCACCAGGGCTTCCAGCCCGGGACCGGCGCGATCTGGTTCTACAAGGCCGACCTCGACCCCGCCGTGACGAAGACCCTGCCCCACGGCTGGCGCGACATCGACTACGTCGTCGCCTCACCCACCGTGCGCCGCGACGCCCCCGACCTGCCCGGCGTCCGGGCCGCCCTCGAACACTCCCGGCCCGTCGCCACCTTCGGCACCGGCGAGGACCGCATCGAGATCCGGGAGATCCAGACCACCGGCCAGGCCGCGGGAGGCGTCCGATGACCCACGAGTACACCGAGTACACCGCCCGCGTCCCGGAGACCGGGGCCACCGAGATCCCGGAGCCCGGGGCCGTCACCATCGTCGTACCGACCTTCAACGAGTCGCAGAACGTACGGCAGTTGCTGCACCAGATCACCGCGTCGGTGCCCGCCCGGCTGCCCTGCGAGGTCGTCTTCGTGGACGACTCCACCGACGACACCCCCGACGTGATCCGCGACGCGGCGAAGGACTGCCCGTTCCCGGTGACCGTGCTCCACCGCGAGCAGCCCGTAGGAGGGCTCGGCGGCGCGGTCGTCGAGGGCATGAAGGCGGCCGGCTCCGACTGGATCGTCGTCATGGACGGCGACTGCCAGCACCCGCCCTCGCTGGTGCCGGAACTCGTCGCCACGGGCGAACGGACGGGCGCCGGACTCGTCGTCGCCTCCCGCTACATCAAGGGCGGCAGCCGCGCCGGGCTCGCCGGCAGCTACCGCGTCGCCGTCTCCCGCGCGGCGACCTGGCTGACCAAGGCGCTCTTCCCGCGCCGGCTGCACGGCATCAGCGACCCCATGAGCGGCTTCTTCGCGATCCGCCGCAGCGCCGTCACCGCCGACGTCCTCAAACCGCTCGGCTACAAGATCCTCCTCGAACTCGCGGTCCGCAGCCGCCCGCGCACCGTCACCGAGGTGCCGTTCGTCTTCCAGGACCGCTACGCCGGAGAGTCCAAGTCGACCGCGCAGGAAGGCGTGAGGTTCCTGCGCCACCTCGCCGGACTGCGCACCGCCTCCCCGGTCGCCCGCATGGTCGGCTTCGGTCTGATCGGGCTCAGCGGTTTCGTGCCCAACCTGCTCGGCCTGTACGCCCTGACCGCCGCCGGGGTGCACTACGTGCCCGCCGAGATCCTCGCCAACCAGCTCGGCGTCGGCTGGAACTTCTACCTCATCGAGCACCTGCTCTTCCGCGACCGGCGCGACCACCGCCGCTGGTGGGACCGGCTCGGCCGGTTCGCGCTCCTCGCCAACGCCGACCTGGTGCTGCGCATCCCGCTGATCGCGCTGCTCGTGCACCGCTTCGGCATGTCGGCCCTGCCGGCCACCGCGCTGGCCCTGGTCACCACGTTCGTCCTGCGCTTCGTCGGCACCGAAGCGCTGGTCTACCTGCCGCGCAGGGGGATGCGCGGCAGCCGCCGTACCGCCGCTAGGAGGGCCGTGTGAGCCGTGTGACAAGACGCCGAAGGACGACCGCCATCCTGGCGGTGGCCGGGCTGACCGGGGGGCTGATGCTCAGCTCGCCGCAGTCCGCGTCCGCCGCCAATCTGATCAAGAACCCGGGCTTCGAGACCGCCGGTACCGGCGACATGCCGTACTGCTGGGAGAAGTCCGGCTGGGGGGACAACGACTTCACCTTCACCACCGTCAACGACGCCCACAGCGGCTCCAAGGCCATGAGGGTGGAGCTGACCCGACGCGTCGACGGCGACCGCAAGGCCCTGATCACCGAGTCGGCCGAGTGCGCGCCCACGGTGTCGCCGGGGCGGCAGTACGACCTGTCCCTCTGGTACAAGTCGACGACCCCGGACACCGCGGTGACCGTGTTCCGGCACGACACCACCGCCGGCTGGCAGTACTGGACCGACCTCAAGACCCTGGACATGGCCGCCGCCTGGACCCAGGCGTCGGTGCGCACCCCCGAGGTGCCGGCCGGCACCGACCGCATCACCTGGGGCGTGTCGGTGTACGGCACCGGCTCGGCGACCACCGACGACTACACCATGGAGCAGGTGGCGCAGCCCCTGCCGCCCGCCGACTGCACGGGCACCGCCGAGCAGTGCGCGGACGGGAAGTGGGACGTGCTGCCCACCCAGAACCCGGTGCGCTCCATGCACTCCGTCGTCCTCAACAACGGCAAGGTGCTGCTGATCGCCGGTTCCGGCAACAGTGAGGAGCTGTTCGCCGCGGGCACCTTCACCAGCGCCGTGTACGACCCCGCCGACGGCAGCTACAAGGTCATCCCGACCCCGAAGGACATGTTCTGCGCCGGGCACGTGCAACTGCAGGACGGCCGGGTGCTGGTGATGAGCGGCAACCGCGCCTACCCCGACGCGGCGGGCACGCACGGCTACGAGGGGCTCAAGGACTCGTACATCTTCGACCCGGCGACCGAGACCTACACCAAGACCAACGACCTCAACGACGGCCACTGGTACCCGTCGGCGACGATCATGGGCAACGGTGACGTGTTGTCGTTCGGCGGGCTGCGGGAGGACTCGACCGGATCGGTGACCGCCGAGCGCTGGTCGGACGCGCAGCAGAAGTGGCTGCCGACCTGGCAGGTCAACCAGACCTGGTCGTACTGGGGCCTGTACCCGTCGATGATCCTGATGCAGGACGGCCGCCTCTTCTACTCCGGCAGCCACGTCTTCGGCAACAACATCCCCGGCACGGGCTCGGCGATCTACGACTACGACGCCAACACCATCACCGAGGTGCCGGGTCTGCAGAACAAGGACCAGCGGGACCAGTCGGCGAGCGTGCTGCTGCCGCCCGCGCAGGACCAGCGGGTCCTCACCCTCGGCGGCGGCAACATCGACAGCAACCCCGACGGCAACCGGCTCACCGACGTCATCGACCTCAAGGCCGCCAACCCCGCCTACGTCGCCGGGCCGCCGCTGCCGCAGGGCACCGTCGACCTCGGCAACGGGCCGGTCGCCGAGACCGGCGCGCAGGGCAAGATGTACGTCTCCGCGGTCCTGCTGCCCGACGGCAAGGTGCTGGAGACCGGCGGCGCGCTGCACAACCGGGCCGACCCGGTGTACGAGTCGTCGCTGTACGACCCGGCCGCCGGCACCTTCGACCCGGTGGTGCCGGACCCGGAGGAGCGCGGCTACCACTCGTCGGCGTTCCTGCTGCCCGACGGCCGTGTGATGACCACCGGCGACAACCCGGGCAACGGCAGCTGGAACCACGACGTGTCGATCTACAGCCCGCCCTACCTGTTCAAGGGCGCCCGGCCGTCGATCACCTCGGTGATCGACTCCGAGTGGAACTACGGCGACACCCAGCGCATCACGGTCGACCGGCCCATCGCCAAGGCGGAGCTGATCCGGCCGGCGGCGGTCACCCACTCCTCCGACCCCAACCAGCGGTTCGTGGACCTGCCCCTGTCCGTCGACGGGAACAACGTCGACCTCAACGTGACGAGCAACCCCAACCTGGCGCCGCCCGGCTGGTACATGCTCTTCGCGGTCGACGCGAACGGGGTGCCGTCGGTGGCCGAGTGGGTCCACCTGACGGGTCCCGCCGCCCTGAGCACCGACTCGCTGTCGACGTTCTCGGTGTCCTCGTCGAGCGGCGCGCCGTCGCCGCACATCCACTCCTTCGCGGACGACCTCCAGGGCAAGGTGACCAAGCCGGGGCAGAAGCGGACGTCGCAGCCGCTGAGCACGGCGATCTCCGGGTGCGACCGGCACTACGGCTCCGCCAACGTGTGCGTGCCGACGGTGTTCCCGGCCCAGGTGAAGAGGACGACGGCGGCCCGCTGCGAGTGGCTGCGCAAGAACGAGTACGGGCGGCTGGCCGTCAACGGCAAGGACGACCCGCTGAAGCTGGACCGCAACCGCAACGGGGTCGCGTGCGACGCGCAGGACGTCAGGCGTCGCTGACCGGCTCCTGACGCAGGCTCAGGGCGTCCTCCACGATCGCCACCAGCTGGTCGTGGTGGGCGCCCTTCCAGTACGCGCGGCCGCAGTCCGCGCACCGGGCGAAGACGTCGTACGTCCGCCGGGTGCCGTGCTCCAGCTGGTCGGCCACCTCCTCCTTGGTGGCCTCGCGCAGCAGGCCGTTGCAGGCCGTGCAGCGGGTCCAGGGTCGTAGCTCGGGGCGGAAGCGGCCGAGGATGTCGCGCAGCTGGTCCTCGGGGCGGGTGCTGTAGACGTAGGCGCCGGCCCAGAGTTCCCGGCGGCGCAGCAGGCCACGGTCGCGGCTGAGCATGACGCGCTTCTCGGCGGCGGAGAGCGCGGCGAGCGCCGGGTCACCGAGGTCGGTGGACTCGTACGCGGTGTCGACGCCGAGCAGGCGCAGCCGGCGGGCCAGGGTGCCGAGGTGGACGTCGAGGAGGAAGCGCAGGGGGGCGCCGGGCACCCGCTGCGGGTGGGCGACCGGCCCGACCAGGACCGACTCGCCGTGCGCCGGGACGTGGGACACCGGGACCTCGCGGCCGTCGACGGTCAGGGTGCCGACCTCCGTGAGCGGCACGCCGAGCGACTCGACGACATGGCCGAGGGTCGACACACCGTCGACGGCGAGCGCGGTGGCTCCGGCACGGCGGTGGTGCGGGACGAAGACGGCCAGTTCGGGAGCTACTTCGACGTGGATCTCGGGTGCGTTCACCCGGTCAAGGATGGCACGGGCCGGGCGGCCCGGCCTCAGGATTTCCGGTCCGGCAGGCCGTGTTCCAGGACGTCGAGGGCGCGGTCGAGGAGCGGGGCGAGGTCGCCCTCGTGGCCGTGTTCCGCCCAGTACATCGACGTCTCCATCAGGCCGCCCATGAGGGCCATCGCGTGGACGCGGACCTCCAGGCTGTCGGGGGCGAGTCCGGTGCGCTCGCTGATCGCGGTGGACAGCATGCGGCCGGTGACCGACATGGTCTCCATCATCCGCGAGCGCACCGCCGGGACGTGGACCAGCAGGTGGGTGCGCAGCCGCGCCACCTCCCGGTCCTCCTCGACCCCCACCCGGGCGGCCGCCAGCATGACGTGCCGGATGGAGTCCGCCCACGGCTCGTCCGCCGGGCGGTCCCGCAGCATCTCCATGAGGACCGGGTCGTACTCGTCGGTGAGGACGATGTCCTCCTTGGTGGGGAAGTACCGGAAGACGGTCGACGGGGACACCTCGGCGCGCTCGGCGATCTGGTCGATGGTCGTGGCCTCGTAGCCCTGCTCCTTGACCAGTGCGTACATCGCCGTGCGGATCGCCTCCCGTGTCTTGATCTTCTTGCGCTCGCGCAGTCCGAGGCGGGGGCGGTCGGCGGGGGAGGTGCTTCGTGCGGCCGTCATGCAGGTCATTGTCCGGCACGCTCCGGCGGCGCCGCCATGGCCGGGTCCGTGCCGGGCCCGGTGGGCTCGGCGGTCTCGGTGGGCTCGGCTGCCTCAGCGGTCCCCGGGTCGGGCGCCCCGGTGAGGAAGGCCGCCGCCAGCAGGGCGGAGACGAGCGCCGCGATCCCGCACACCAGCAGGACGACGCCCATCCCGTGGACGTAGGCGCTGTTCGCCGAGGCGACCAGGTCCGTGCCCCTGACGGGACCGGCCTTCTCGGCGACGAGGTGCGCCGCGACCACGGAGTCCCCGGCGGTGTCGGCGGCCCGCGCGGGCAGTCCGGTGACGTCGAGCCGGTCCCGGAAGGTGCCGGACAGGAGGCTGCCGAGCAGGGCGATGCCGAGGGCGCCGCCGACCTGGCGCAGGGTCATCAGGAGTCCGGAGCCGCTGCCAGCGCGGTCGCGGGGCAGCGCGCCCAGGGCGCCGTTCATCGCGGGGATGAGCGAGAGGCCGAAGCCGAGGCCGGTGACGGAGAGCCACAGGGCGGTGAAGCCGTAGCCGGAGGCCGCGCTCGTACGGCTGCCGAGGAGCGCGGCGAAGGCCAGTACGGCCAGTCCGGCGCTCACGGTGAGCCGGGCGCCGAAGCGGGCGGCGAGCGGTGCGGCGGTGCGGGAGGCCACCAGCAGGCCGCCCATCATCGGCAGCAGCCGCACCCCGGTGCCCAGGGCGTCGTTGCCGAGAACGGCCTGCAGATAGGGCGGCAGCACGAACAGCAGCCCGGACAGGACGAACATCACCAGCGTGGCCGCGACGGTGTTGAGCAGGAAGCCGCGGTGGGCGAGCAGCGTCATGTCGAGCATGGGGCGCTCGACCCGGCGTTCGCGCACCACCAGCGCGGTGAGCAGGACGGCGGACGCGGCGAACAGGACGAGGATCGGCGGGGCGTCCCAGCCGCGCTCGGGGGCGTCGATGAACCCGTAGACGAGGGCGCCGAGCCCGCTCACGCCGAGCGCCGCCGACAGGGCGTCCACCCTGGGCGAGGACGGGTCGCGGGTCTCGGGGAGCAGCAGCACGCAGGCGGCGATGCCGAGGGCGGCCATGGGGACGTTGACCAGGAAGACCGAGCCCCACCAGAAGTGGTTGAGCAGCCAGCCGCCGATGATCGGGCCGAGCGGCAGGCCGAGCGCCGAGGCGGCGGAGATGACGCCGACGGCCTTGCCCCGTTCGTCGGCCGGGAACAGCGACGGTACGACGGACAGCGCCAGCGGGGTGATCAGCGCGGCTCCGACGCCCATCGCGGCGCGGGCCGCGACCACGGCGGTCACATCCCCGGCGAGCGCGCCGGCCAGCGAGCCGACGAGGAACAGCGCGAGGCCCGCGACCAGCATCCGGCGCCGTCCGAACCGGTCGCCGAGCAGGCCCGCCGGGAGCATCAGCGACGCGAAGACGACGACGTACGCGTCGGCCATCCACTGCTGTTCGCCCGTGGTGGCGCCGAGGTCGGCGGCCATCGTCGGGAGGGTGACGTTGAGGATCGTCGTGTCGAAGCCGAGCGTCAGCATGCTCGCGACCAGGGCCCCGAGGGCCCACCAGCGGCGTGGGTCGAGGCGCGGCTCGACCGGCGTAGTGACAGTTGCCATGAAATGAGAGTAGCTGTCAAAAGCCAGGCGCTGTCAACGGGCGCGCAAAAAAAGGGGCCACGGTCCGCAGACCGTGGCCCCGCGTCGAGCGGCGGTAGCCGGCTAGGCGTGCTGGTACGCCACCAGCGAGATGCCGACGTAGTGCACGACGAACGCCGCGAGGGTGAAGGAGTGGAACACCTCGTGGAAGCCGAACCAGCGCGGTGACGGGTTCGGCCGCTTGATGCCGTAGATGACGCCGCCGACGCTGTAGAGCACGCCGCCGACGATCACCAGGACCAGCACGGCGATGCCGCCGGCACGCATGAAGTCCGGAAGGAAGAACACCGCCGCCCAGCCCATGGCCAGGTAGCAGGGGGTGTAGAGCCAGCGCGGGGCGCCGACCCAGAACACCCGGAACACGATGCCGGCGGCGGCCGCGGCCCAGATGCCCCACAGCAGCCACTGCCCCTTGGCGCCGGGCAGGAGCAGCATGGTCAGCGGGGTGTAGGTGCCGGCGATGATCAGGAAGATGTTGGCGTGGTCCAGCCGGCGCAGGATGCCGTCCATGCGCGGGCTCCAGTTCCCGCGGTGGTACAGCGCGCTCACGCCGAACAGGAGGCAGGCCGTCAGGACGTAGATGCCGCAGGCCACCCGGCCGCGGGTGGAGTCCGCGAGCGCGGTGAGGACCAGGCCGGCGACGAGGGCGGCCGGGAACATGCCGAGGTGCAGCCAGCCGCGCAGTCTCGGCTTGATCGGGTCGGTCAGGTGCTGGGCGACCTGGTGCTTGAGCTGGCGGGGCAGAGAAGGCGCGGGCGCGTCGGACCCCTGGCCGGCGGCCGGGGCGTCCATGGGCGCATCGGGGGCGGGCGCTGTCATGCGCCGCATCGTACCTACGGAACCGTAAGTTACGGATCAGTTGGGGACGGGATCGCGGCGAAGAGTGGCCATCATCTCATCTTCCGACCGCTGCGTGCGTGGCGCGTCTCACCCTGCTCATCTGTGACGCCCTCTGGACATATGGGCCGACCCGTCGGATGATCAAATGAGTGCGGTCGGCACCGGATGAGCATCTGTGGCGGCATCCGGGTCGCAGCCCCCACGGGGCAATAAGGAAATAACCCTCACCTAGGAGCAACCGTGGCGCGCGACAACTCGGCTACCACCGTTCCCACCAAGCATCAGGATCTGATCTCGTGGGTGAACGAGATCGCCGAACTGACCCAACCGGACAGCGTGGTCTGGTGCGACGGATCCGAGGCCGAGTACGAGCGCCTGTGCGGGGAGCTCGTCGAGAAGGGCACGTTCAGAAAGCTGGACCCGGTCAAGCGCCCCAACTCCTACTACGCGGCCTCCGACCCGTCGGACGTCGCCCGCGTCGAGGACCGGACGTTCATCTGCTCCGAGAAGGAGGAGGACGCCGGGCCGACCAACCACTGGACGGACCCCGCGGAGATGCGCGAGGTCTTCACCGGCGAGCGGGGCGTCTTCCGCGGCTCCATGCGCGGCCGCACCATGTACGTCGTGCCCTTCTGCATGGGCCCGCTCGGCTCCCGGCTGTCCGCGATCGGTGTGGAGATCACCGACTCCGCCTACGTCGCCGTCTCCATGCGCACCATGACCCGGATGGGACAGGCCGTGCTGGACGAGCTCGGCGAGGACGGCTTCTTCGTGAAGGCCGTGCACAGCGTCGGCGCCCCGCTGGAGCCCGGCCAGGCGGACGTCCCCTGGCCCTGCAACGGCACCAAGTACATCTCGCACTTCCCCGAGAGCCGCGAGATCTGGTCCTACGGCTCCGGCTACGGCGGCAACGCCCTGCTCGGCAAGAAGTGCTACGCCCTGCGCATCGCCTCCGTGATGGCGCGCGACGAGGGCTGGCTGGCCGAGCACATGCTGATCCTCAAACTGACCCCGCCGCGCGGAGAGGCCAAGTACGTGGCCGCGGCCTTCCCGAGCGCCTGCGGCAAGACCAACCTCGCCATGCTGGAGCCGACGATCCCCGGCTGGACCGTCGAGACCATCGGCGACGACATCGCGTGGATGCGGTTCGGCGAGGACGGCCGGCTGTACGCCATCAACCCCGAGGCCGGCTTCTTCGGCGTCGCGCCCGGCACCGGTGAGCACACCAACGCCAACGCGATGAAGACGCTGTGGGGCAACTCGGTCTTCACCAACGTGGCGCTCACCGACGACGGCGACGTCTGGTGGGAGGGCATGACCGAGGAGGTCCCGGCCCACCTCACCGACTGGAAGGGCCGCGACTGGACCCCGGACTCCCCGGAGCCCGCCGCCCACCCCAACGCCCGCTTCACCACCCCCGCCGCCCAGTGCCCGATCATCGCGCCCGAGTGGGAGGACCCCAAGGGCGTGCCGATCTCCGCGATCCTCTTCGGCGGGCGCCGCGCCACCGCCGTACCCCTGGTGACGGAGTCCTTCGACTGGAACCACGGCGTCTTCCTCGGCGCCAACGTGGCCTCCGAGAAGACCGCCGCCGCCGAGGGCAAGGTCGGCGAGCTGCGCCGCGACCCGTTCGCCATGCTGCCGTTCTGCGGCTACAACATGGGCGACTACATGGGCCACTGGGTCGACGTCGCCAAGGGCAAGGACCAGGCCAAGCTGCCGAAGATCTACTACGTCAACTGGTTCCGCAAGAACGACGACGGCAAGTTCGTCTGGCCCGGCTTCGGCGAGAACTCCCGCGTCCTGAAGTGGATCGTGGAGCGCCTGGACGGCAAGGCCGAGGGCGTGGAGACCCCGATCGGCGTCCTGCCGACGAAGGAGGCCCTGGACACCGACGGGCTGGACCTGTCCGGAGCCGACCTGGACTTCCTGCTCACGGTGGACAAGGAGGTGTGGCGCGAGGAGGCCGCACTCGTCCCCGGCCACCTGGAGACCTTCGGCGACCACACCCCGAAGGAGCTGTGGGACCAGTACCGGGCGCTGGTGAACCGCCTGGGCTGACGCCCTCCCCCCCGACTCCGCGGCTGGCCTTCCGAGTTGTGCCCTGACCAGCAACATCGTCACGGGCCGGCCGCGGGACCAGACCGGCGAGGCCGCGCACAACGGCGTGCGCGGCCCCGGGCCCGTCGCCCCGCCCCGTCCGCCCCGACGGAGGCGCGGGCGGCGGGCCCTCGCCCGTTCCCGGGAGGCCGCGCCCGTTCTCAGGGAGCCGCGTCCCCGGCCTTCCCGTGGCGCCGGAAGGCGGCGGTCTCGATCCGCCAGGCACCGAACCCCACCACGTCCCCGTAGATGTACGGCTCCTTGCGGCCGTAGGCGGCCCGGCAGGGCTCGGAGTGGACCTCGATCGTGCCGGCGCGGGGGTCGACGATCAGGTAGTGCGGGATGCCCATCGCGGGGTAGTCGATGAGTTTCTCGATGTAGTCGTTGCTCGGGTTCGACGGCGAGACGATTTCGATCACCGCGAGCACCTGCGTCGCGTCGACGGCGAGGCCCTCTTCGTCGAGGACGTCCTCAGGGATGACGACGGCGTCGGGGCGGCGCATCCGGGCGAGCACGGGGTGCTCGATCTCCGGGCCGTTCTCGCAGATGTAGCCAGGGTGAGTGTCCGGCAGCTGTGCGTTCAGCTGGTCGCGGATGCGGCGGACGGTGCCCTTGTGACGCTTGGACGGGCACATCATCGCCAGTATCGGACCGGAGGGTCCGATCTCGACGCTCCAGGACCCTTCGAGTTGCTCTGCGTAGGCCCCGAGCTGCTCAGCGATCACGCGCATCTTGGCGTAGTCCATGCCCATGGGCTCAGCGTATTGAAGATGTGGCACCCGGTCCGCGCGTCGCTGCGGGTGCGCGCGGACCGGGGCCGATCAGGGGAGCCCGGGGGGCTCAGGGGGCGGTGAGTTCGCGGGGGTCCAGGGCGCTGGTGTGGGCGTCCATGCGCTCGGCGGCCAGGATGGCGGCGGCCGTGTCGGCGCGGGACGCGGCGACGACGAGGGCGCGGCCGGCCAGGGCGTGGGCGCGCCGGTGCAGGGCCGCGGGATCGGCGGCGCTCCCGGAGGGCACCGCGCGGACCGGCGCCCGGCCTCCCCGCAGCCGGGCCACCTGCTGGGCGAGCCGGTCGGCCGCCGCGTCCAGCTCGCCGGAGGGGCGGTGACCGCGCAGCTCGTCGGTGACGGTGAGCAGCGCCGAGAGGTGTCCCGCGAGCTGGATGTCCAGCTCCTCCTCCCGGGAGCGGTGGGGGAAGTCCGAGGGGGTGCCGGCCATCGTGCTGTGCACCGACTTGGTGCGGATCGGCTCGTACATGGGATGGCCTCCTGTGCTCTGACAGGAAGCCATCCTAGCTTAGATCTCGTCTAAAGTTGTGGTGATCGTAGAAAGAGGCGGTCAGGGCTGGCCGTAGCCGTCCAGGAAGCGCGAGATACGGCCCATCGCGTCCCGCAGATCCGTCACCGTCGGCAGCGTGACCACTCGGAAGTGGTCGGGCTCCGGCCAGTTGAAGCCGGTGCCCTGCACCACCATGATCTTCTCGCGTCGCAGCAGGTCCAGCACCAGTCGCCGGTCGTCCTTGACCTTGAAGACGGTGGGGTCCAGACGCGGGAACAGGTACAGGGCGCCCTTCGGGCGGACGCAGCTCACGCCGGGGATCTGCGTCAGCAGCTCGTACGCCGTGTCCATCTGCTCCTTGAGTCGCCCGCCCGGCAGGACCAGGTCGTTGATCGTCTGCCGTCCGCTGAGCGCGGCCACCACCCCGTGCTGGCCCGGCATGTTCGCGCACAGCCGCATGTTCGCCAGGATCGTCAGGCCCTCGATGTAGGAGTCCGCGTGCGCGCGCGGGCCGGAGATCGACATCCAGCCCACCCGGTAGCCGGCCACCCGGTACGCCTTCGACATGCCGTTGAAGGTGAGCGTCAGCAGGTCGGGGGCGACCTTCGCGGTCGGGGTGTGGGTGGCGCCGTCGTAGAGGATCTTGTCGTAGATCTCGTCCGAGCAGACCAGCAGGTTGTGGCGACGGGCGATGTCCGTCAGCCCCTTGATCATCGCCTCGTCGTACACCGCGCCCGTCGGGTTGTTCGGGTTGATGATGACGATCGCCTTGGTGCGGTCGGTGACCTTGCGCTCGACGTCCGCGAGGTCCGGCATCCAGTCGGACTGCTCGTCGCAGCGGTAGTGCACCGCCGTGCCGCCGGACAGCGAGACGGCCGCCGTCCACAGCGGGTAGTCGGGGGCCGGGACGAGTACCTCGTCGCCGTCGTCGAGCAGGCCCTGCATCGCCATCACGATCAGCTCGGACACGCCGTTGCCGATGAAGACGTGCTCGACGTCGGTCTCGATGCCGAGGGTCTGGTTGTGCATGACCACGGCCCGGCGGGCGGCGAGCAGGCCCTTGGCGTCGCCGTAGCCGTGCGCCGAGGAGACGTTGCGGAGGATGTCCTCCAGGATCTCGGGCGGGGCCTCGAAGCCGAAGGCGGCCGGGTTGCCGGTGTTCAGCTTGAGGATGCGGTGGCCCGCCGCCTCCAGCCGCATCGCCTCCTCGAGAACCGGGCCCCGGATCTCGTAACAGACATTGGCGAGCTTTGTGGACTGGATCACCTGCATGACTGGGAGCTTACGGCGCGGTAGCCGCTCTCGGGGCGTGTTTTCCGCCACGTGACACGCGTCGGTTTGTTCGGTTATCGCCGGTAGCTGTCCCAGGGGTCACCCCCGTCCCTACAATGCGCGGCCATGTCCAGGCCACCTCAGCCCGAAAACGGGGCATACGGCGCGAACCAGCCGCCGGTGTATCACCCGCAGGCGGAATCCGCCCCGGCGTACGACGGGTACGCCGACCCGGCGGCCGCTCACGGCTGGCAGAACAACGCCTACGACGAGACCAGCGAGCTGCCCCGGATCGACACCGATCCGGGCTACGGGCCCGGGTACGGGCCCGGCTTCCCGGACGGTGTCGGCGAGGCTCCCCTGGGTGGGCGGGCGGAGCGGCGGCGGGCCCGGCGGCAGTCGCCGTGGCGGTCGCCGCGCGTGCTGGCGGCCGGCGGTGCGGTGGGCGTGGTGTCCGTGGCGGCGCTGATCGCCGGGCTGTCCTTCGGTTCGTCGGGGGGCGGGGCGGGGGAGCCGGAGAAGCAGGGCGGCCAGACGCGGTCGGCCGAGGAGTCGCCGGGCGCGTCGGACCCGGCCGAGTCCCGGACGCCCTCGGCCGAGGAGTCCGCGCGGCCGAGTTCCGGGGTGAGCGCCTCGGCGGACGGGTCCGCCGGCGGGGCCCCCGCCGCCTCGGCCCCGCCCGCGCCGTCCGGGGCGCCGTCCAGTGCCGCGCCACGGCCCGCGGCCAGCGAGAGCGCGGTGGTGCCGCCGGGGGGTGACTCCGGGCCCGGCAACTCGAAAGGGAAAGGGCAAGGGGGATCAAAAGGGCCTCGGTAAGGGGGCCCGCTGAGGGGGGCGTTCGGGGCCCCCGGGGCAGGCCGCCTCCCCGGCCGAAAAGTGCTGCTTGTCGAGTCTCCTCGCTGCGCTGAGAATGCGCATGACAAAAGTGCGGGCGGCCGGAAGACCTCCGGCCGCCCCCGTCGCAAGAGGGGACCCCCACATGAGAAAGCCTCTCGTCGCCGCGCTCTTCGCCCTGGCGATCGCCGGGACCGGCGCGGCACCCTCGGTCGCCGCGCCCACGGCGGACGACCGCGCCCCGGCCCAGGCCCGCGGCGCGTCCGCCGCCCAGGGCGCCCCGGCCGCCGGGACGGCCACCCCGACGCTCCGGGCCGTCACCTTCGCCGGGACCGTCTCGCTCAGCAACTGCTCCGGTTCGGTCATCCGCTTCCCGAACTCCGTCGACAGCGACCCGGCACTGGTCCTGACCAACGGCCACTGCCTGGAGACCGGCTTCCCCGAGCCCGGCGAGGTCGTCACCGGCCGGCGCTCCAGCCGCAGCTTCGGCCTGCTGAACGCCTCCGGAACCCGGATCGGCACCCTGCGGGCCAACCAGGTCGTCTACTCGACGATGACCGACACCGACGTCACGATCTACCGCACCCGCACCAGCTACGCGTCGATCCGGAGCACCTACGGCATCAGCCCCCTCACCGTGCAGGACACCCACCCCGTGGCCGGCACGGCCATCACCGTCGCCTCCGGCTACTGGAAGCGGCTGTACCACTGCGACATCGACGGGTTCGTCTACCGCATGAAGGAGGGCGACTGGACCTGGAAGGACTCGGTCCGCTACACCTCGTCCTGCAACACCATCGGCGGCACCTCCGGATCGCCCGTCATCGACCAGGCCACCGGCAAGGTCGTCGCCGTCAACAACACCGGCAACGAGGACGGCCAGACCTGCACGGTGAACAACCCGTGCGAGATCGACGAGAACGGCGTCGTCACCGTCCGCGAGGGCATCAACTACGCCCAGGAGACGTACAACATCCCCGCCTGCTTCACCACCGGCAACCGCCTCGACCTGAACGCGAGCGGCTGCACCCTGCCCAAGCCGTAGCGACGGGTCACGGGCGGGCGGTCCGGCGCACCGCCCGCCCCGCCAGCACGTCCGTGCGCCGCCCGTCCTCGATCACGAAGCGCCCGTCGACCAGGACGTACGGGATGCCCGTCGGCAGCCGCCGCGGCTCCTCGAAGGTCGCCCCCGCCGCGACCGTCGCCGGGTCGAACAGCACGAGGTCCGCCCGGTTGCCCTCACGGACCACCCCCCGGTCCGCGAGGCCGAGCCGGGCGGCCGGGCGGCCCGTCATCCGCGCCACGCACTCCTCCAGCGACAGCAGGCCCAGCTCGCGCACGTAGTGGCCGAGGCAGCGGGGGAACGTGCCGTGGGCGCGCGGGTGCGGCCTGGCACCCCACAGGATGCCGTCCGACCCCACGGTGTGCGCCCGGTGGCGCATGATCGCGCGGACGTTCTCCTCGTGGCCGACGTGTTGCAGGACCGTCGGCGCCAGCCGGTCCGCGAGCAGCAGCCGGCGGGCCGTCGTCCAGGGCTCCTCGCCGCGCTCCGCCGCCGACTGCGCGACCGTACGGCCCACCCGGTCCGCCAGCGCCGGATCGCCCGTGCCCGCGATCTCGACCGAGTCCCAGTCGACGGGCACCCCGTGGCAGCCGTCCGCGCCGGTCACCTCCAGGTCGTACCGGATCCGGTCCGCCGTGGCGTCGTCGGCCAGCCGCTCCAGCAGCCGCTCCGGGCCGCCCTCGGCCGCCCAGCTCGGCAGCAGGGCGGCCAGGGTGGTGCTGCCGGGGGTGTACGGGTAGCTGTCGAAGGTGAGGTCCACGCCCGCCGCCGGGGCCTCGTCCAGCAGTGCCAGCAGCTCGGGCGCGCGTCCCTCGTTCACGCCGAAGTTCATCGTGGCGTGCGCGAGGTGCAGCGGGCAGCCGGACGCGCGGGCCACCTCCACCGTCTCCGCGTACGCCTCCAGCGCCCCGGCGCCGTAGGAACGGTGGTGCGGGCACCAGTAGCCGCCGTGGGACGCCACCACGCGGCACAGTTCCGTCAGCTCGGCCCGGTCGGCGTACATCCCGGGCGGGTAGGTCAGCCCGGAGGACATGCCGACCGCGCCCTCCGTCAGGCCCCGCGCCACCAGTTCCCGCATCCGCTCCAGCTCCCGCGGCGTGGCCGGGCGGTCCTCCCAGCCGACCACCAGCGCCCGGACGGTGCCCTGCGGGACCAGGAAGGCCGCGTTCACCGCGATGCCCCGCCCGTCGAACCCGTGGTCCAGCCGGTCCAGGTACCCGCCGACCGAACGCCAGGAGAAGTCGACGTCGTCGCCGGGGCCGTTCCAGCCGGCGATCGCCCGGCGGACCTCGCCGAGGGTGCGGTCGTCGACCGGGGCGTACGACAGCCCGTCCTGGCCCAGCACCTCCAGGGTCACGCCCTGCGCCGCCTTCGCGCTGTGGTCGGGGTCGCGCAGCAGGGCCAGGTCGCTGTGCGCGTGCATGTCGATGAAGCCCGGGGCGAGGACCAGGCCCTCCGCGTCCAGCTCCCGCACCGCCTTCGGGCGCTGGCAGCCCGCAGCGGCCGCCTCCTTGACGATCGAGACGATCCGCCCGCCGTCCACCACCACATCGGCGCGGTACGCGTCCGCACCGGTGCCGTCGACGACATCGGCGTCCCTGATGACCAGGTCCTGCATGCGCTCGCCTCTCTCCGGGCCGGAACCCCTCGCCCCTAGAAGAAGGTGCGGACGTACTCCACGACCGTGCCGTCCGCCTCGGCCACCGGGATCAGCGGCCACTTGTCGAAGGACGTGCAGGGGTGGGACAGACCCAGCCCCACCCAGTCACCGACCTCCAGGTCCGTGCCCGGCGCGGTGGCCAGCCAGGCGTGCTGGTCGGACAGTGCGGTGACCTCCATGCCCGTCGCCGGACGCTCGACGCCGTCCCGGCGCACCACCCGGGGCACCGGCAGGTCCAGGTCGTGGGCCGCGTCCCGCTTGCCCGCGTTGAGGAACGCCTGGTCCGGCGAGGGCCGCGAGACGACCTGCGCCCACAGTCGGAACGCCGGCTCCAGCGCGCCCTCCTGCGGCACCCGGTTGAACGGTGTCAGCCGGCTGTAGTGCACGTCGTCGTGCGACACGTACGCGCCCGAGCGCAGCAACTTCAGGACCGGCGCGGACAGTTCGGGCATCCCGGCGAACACGTCGGCGACCGCGTCGAACCACTCGCTGCCGCCCGCGCTGACCACGATCCGCTCCGCCCCCGCGAACCGCCCCGCCCGGTCGAGGTCCGCGGCCAGCGCCACCAGCCGCCGCAGCCAGGCCCGCACGCTCTGCGGGGCGGCGCCCGGCACCTGGGCCTCGTAGCCCGCCACCCCGACCAGCCGCAGGTGCGCGGCGCCGGCCACCGCCGCGGCGACCGCCGCGCCGTCCGCCTCCGTACGGACCCCGGTGCGCGCCCCCTCACCGGCGGCCAGCTCCACGACGACGTCCAGGGGACGGCCGGCGCCGGACAGGGCCGCGTCCATCAACGCGACCCCGCGCACGGAGTCGACGTAGCAGATGAGCTCGAAGTCCGGGTCGGCGGCCATCTCGGCCGCGATCCAGCGCAGGGCCGCCGGGTCGACGACCTCGTTCGCCAGGAACACCCGCCGGATGCCGAAGGCGCGCGCCACCCGCACCTGGTGGGGCACGGCGAGCGTGATGCCCCACGCGCCGTGGTCGAGCTGACGGTGGAACAGCTGCGGGGCCATCGAGGTCTTGCCGTGCGGGGCGAAGGCGAGGCCGTGGCGGGTCGCGTACGTCTCCATCAGCCGCAGGTTGTGCGCCAGACGCTCGGCCGACAGCGCGAGCACGGGTGTGGTGAAGCCGCCGGTGAAGAGGTTGCGCCGCTCGGCCGCCAGTTCGGCGACGGTGCGGCCGTCGGCGTCCGGGGGCAGGCCCTTGAAACGGTGGTCGACGCGTTCCCGCGCCAGCCGGGCCAGCGCTCCGGCGCCGGACGGTCCCGCGCCGGACGGTCCTGCGCCGGGGGCCTCGGCGCCGGTTGCCTCGCTGCCCGGGGAGAGCGCCATACTGCCTCCTGATCTGCGGTGTCGCGCGATCTGCGACGACCTTTGCGAGTATCGCTCACCGCTGTTCGAAGCGGGGCTGACTGGGCCGGGCACAGGGTTGTCCGCCATACTGCCCGCTGTGGACCAGCGCATAGGTACGAGCAGCCAGCCCCTGAAGGGCGAGCCCGTGAAGGGCGCCGGGTTCGACCCGGCCTTCATCCCCGGGCTCACCACGCCCGTGGCCGACGACGCGGAGAACGCCGAACGCGTCGAAGAGACCGACGACGTCGAGGACGTCGAGGACGTCGAGGACGTCGAGGACGTCGAGGACGTCGAGGACGCCGACCCGGCGGACGGGGCCGAGGACGGGGAGACGGCCGAGGCGGACGCTGACGAGGCCCCGGTCGACGGCCCCGTCTTCGAGGCCGCCGACCGCCGCGCCCGGATCGTCGCCGACCACCGGGGCGTTCAGCTCTTCCTGGACGACCAGGAGTGCGAGTTCCGCTGGGACGAGATCGGCGCGGTGGAGACGGAGACCGGCCGCTTCGGCAAGCGGTTCACCGTCACCGTCCACACCCCCGGCCAGCGCTGGTACCCGATCGAGATCGAGGCCACGTCGCGCTCGCTCTTCCCGGAGTGGGAGAAGCGGCTGGACGCGGTCCTCGACGCGTACTTCGAGGACTAGACGCGCACTTCCAGGCCCGAAGGTCCGAGGGCCCGGAGGACTAGCAGTACTGTGCCTCCTTGCCGATGGAGCGGTACATGCAGTCCGCGTTCTCCAGCAGTTGCAGCACGGCGTCCCGGTTGCGTGCGGTCTCCCGCTCGATCACCTCGTCGGGCGGGTAGAACCCGCCGTTCCAACCGGAGGTCGGGTACATCTCGAAGGTGTACCCGAAGATCCTGTGCACGCCCCAGAGGTAGTCGTCGATCGTCCCGTCGGTGATGTACAGGTCGCTCGACTGCTCGGGGGTGTACCCGTTGCTCGCCGCCATCTTCCGCCCGACCGCCTTGAACGCGGCGTTGTCGTCCGCCGTCATCCCGGTCGCCGTGTCGGAGTAGGTGTAGCCGAACGGCCACAGCACCAGCTCGCTGTAGGTGTGGAAGTCGATCCCGGCCTTGATCTGCTGGACCCCGCCCACGACCCGGCCGCGCACGAAGTCGGCGACGACCTCGACCTCGGGCGCCGACTCCGCTGACGCGCCCCGGTAGGTCTCCGAGGACTTCGACCCCGACGAGCCGCGGCAGCAGCCCCACCGGTAGTCCCAGTTGCGGTTGAGGTCGGTGCCGACGTACGAGGAGCCGGGGTTGGGCTGCCGGTTCTTGCGCCAGGAGCGGTAGGAGCCGGTGGCGATGTCGTACTCGCCGCCGTCGGGGTTGAGGTCGGGGATGATCCAGATCTCCCGGTCGTTCACCATGTCCGTGATCCGGGAGTCGGTGCCGTAGCCCGCGCCGAGTTCGCGGATCAGGTACAGGGCCATCTCCACGGTGAGGTGTTCGCGCGCGTGCTGGTGGTGGGTGAACAGCACCTCGGGCTCGGCCTCGTCCGTGCCGACGTTGTCGCTGATCTTGACGGCGACGATGTCCCGGCCCTCGTACGACCTGCCGATGACCCGCTTGCTCATGATGCCGGGGTACGCGGCGATCCGCTGGTCGATCTCTGCGGTCGTCTCCGCGTAGTTGTGGTAGCGGGAGTCCGCCGACGGGAAGTCGTACAGCCGGACCTCGTTCCCGGCGGTCCGGTCGGGTGCCGCGCCGAGCGGGGTGACCTCGTAGCCGAGGCGGCGCAGTGCGGTGATCTGGCCGGCGCGTCCGGAGACCACCACGGTCTCCTCGTCGGCCTCGTCGACGCTCACCCCGGCCGCGGCGATCGCGGTGCGGGTGACGGGGGTGTTGTGGTGGCGGCCGACGTGGATCTCGTACTGGCGGACGGTGTCGGCGGCGGGGTCGGAGGCGGCGGGGGCGGCCGTGGGCGGGGTGCTGCCGGCGGCGGCCTGGGTGACGGTCCCCGACAGGGGGGCGGCGAGGGCCAGCGTGAGCAGGCCGGTGAGCGCCGCGGAGCGTGTGCCGCGGAGGCGGAGTCGCATGAAATCTCCTTGTGGGAGGTGGGGTTGTTCCGTGCGACGTGCGACGTGCGACGTGCTGGGTGCGGGTGCCGCTCATGGTCGGGGTGTGACATGGTCCGGTCAATACGGGATTCGGACGTGCCGTACGGCGGGGAAGGGGCCGCGCAGTGTACGTGAGCACCCACTCCCGGGCCGGGTCCCCGGCAAAGTGCACCCGGCGGTGTGATCCGCGGAGTGCGTCCTTGCACGGGCTGGGGGAGAGTGGGGCTCCGCGCAGAAAGGGAGCCGCACCCTCCGGCTCGTCGACGACACCCCGAGGACTGGCTGACGATGGGCGGATCGGCGTCACCCCGGCCCCCGCACCGGGCGGCGCCCAGCAGGCAGGCACCGCGCCATGAGCCCTCGTGCACGGAACCTCCGCGCACCCCGCCCCGCCTTCCTGACCTTCCTGACCCTCCCGGCCTTCCTGACCCTCCCAGCCTTCCCGGCCTTCCCGTGGAGACCACCAGCTTCGTCGACCGGCGGGCGGAACTGCGCCAGGGCCGCGAGCTGTTGAGCCGCGCGCGCCTGGTCACCCTGACCGGCCCCGGCGGAGTGGGCAAGACGCGGCTCGCGGGCCGCCTCGCCGCGCGAGTCGCCCGGGCCTTCCCGGACGGAGTGCGGTACGTCCGACTGGCCGGGCTGCGGGACCCGGCCCTGGTGCCGCTCGCCGCCGCCGACGCGCTGGGCCTGCACGACCACTCCCGGCGGCCCGCCCTCGACGCCCTCGTGGAGCGGGTCCGCGACCGGCGGCTCCTCCTCGTCGTCGACAACTGCGAGCACCTGCTGACCGCCTGCGCCACCCTGGCCGCCGCCCTGCTCCACGGCACCACCGGGGTCCGGGTCCTCGCCACCAGCCGGCACCGGCTCGGCCTCACCGAGGAACACCTGCTGGACGTCCGGCCCTTGCCGGTGCCCGATCCCGACGGTGACCTGTCCGCCGCCTGCTGCCCGGCGCTCGCGCTGTTCGCCGACCGCGCCTCCGCCGTCGTCCCCGGCTTCCGGCTCACCGCCGCCAACCGGGCCGCCGTGGCCCGCCTCTGCCGCCGCCTCGACGGACTGCCCCTCGCCATCGAACTCGCCGCCGTCCGGCTGCGCGTCCTCGGCGTCGAACAGCTCCTGGAACGCCTCGACGACCGGTACCGCCTGCTCACCGCCGGCAGCTCCGCCGTACCGGCCCGCCACCGGACCCTGCGCGCCGCCGTCGACTGGAGCCACGACCTGTGCACCCCGGCCGAACGCCTGGCCTGGGCCCGCCTCTCGGTACTGGCCGGCGCCTTCGACCTGGAAACGGCGGAGGCGGTGTGCGACGACGCCGACGGGGCGGGGACGGCCGGGACGGCGGGGCCACCGGGTGCGTTCGGGGCGTCCGGGGCGTCGGAGCCGACGGCGACGGGGGGTGGTCGGGCCGGTCGTGCGGGGGCGCCGGCGGGGGAGGCGGGTGGTTGTGCCGGCGGCGCGGGGCCGTCGGGGGCGGCGGGGGACCGCGCCGGGCGGGCGGGGCCGGATCGGGTGGGGGGCCGTGCCGGTCGTGCGGGGGAGGCGGGTGGTCGTGCCGGTCGGAGCGGGCCGACGCCCGCCGGCGGCCGTGACGGCCGGATGCGGTCCGGTGCCTCCCCCGGCAGCGCCTGCCGGCCCGTACAGCCGGCGGTGGCGGGGCGAGGTGACCTCGGCCGGTCGGAGCAGCCCGCGGACGCGGGCGGGGTGCCGGAGCCCGCCGAGGAGGCGCCCCGCGACCCCGTTCCGGCCCGGCCGGCGCAGGCGTTCGACGTGCTGGAGGCCGTCGCCGGGCTCGTGGACAAGTCCGTCCTGTGCCGCGAGGCCGGACCCGACGGCGTACGGTACCGGCTGCTCGACACCCTGCGGCAGTACGGCCTGGAACGGCTGCGGGCGATCCCGGGGGAGGAGTCCGCCGCCCGGCTGCGCCACCGGGAGTGGATGCAGCGCCGAGCCGAAGCCTGCGAACGCGCCTGGTTCGGCCCGGACCAGCCCGCCGTCGTCGCCCGCCTCGCCGCCGACCGCGACAACCTGCGCGCCGCCCTCGACCACGGCCTGACCACCCCCGGCGAGGCCCGCGCCGCACTCCGCCTCGCGGGCACCCTCTGGTTCCACTGGCACGCCTGCGGAGCCCCCCGCGAGGGCCGCTACTGGCTGGACCGCGCCCTCGACGCCGACCCCGAGCCCAGCCGCGACCGGGCCCGCGCCCTGTGGGCCGCCGCCCTGCTCGCCGGCTGCCCCGAGGACCTCACCCGGGGCCGGCGCCGCGCCGAGGAGGCCCGCGACCTCGCCCTCCGGCTGGGCGAGCGGGCCGAGGCCGCGCACGCCGAGTACGTCATCGGCGTCATCCGGCTCTTCGCCGACGACCTCACCGGCGCACTGGACCACTTCCGCGCCGCCGCCGCCCGCGGCCGCGTCCCCGGCCAGCACCCCAGCCTGGTCGGTCTGGACCGCGTCGAACTCGCCTGCGCCCTCTCCTTCCTCGGCCGCCCCGACGAGGCCATCGCCGTCTGTGAGGAGACCCGTCGGCTCTGCGCCGGCCATGGGGAGCGCTGGGTGCTGTCGTACGTCGAGCGGATGCTCGCCCTGGCCCACGCCGTACGGGAGGACTGGCCGCGCGCAGACCGCCACGGCCGGGCGGCACTGCGTCTGAAGCACGCCGTGCACGACGTCGTCGGCATCGGCCTGACCCTCGACCTGCTCGCCCGGATCGCCGCCGGGCGCGACGTCCCCGAACGCGCGGCCGTGCTGCTCGGCGCCGCCGACCGGGCCTGGGCGGACGTCGACCGCGACCGCTGGGGTTCCGCCGCCCTCGCCGCCACCCGCCGCGACAGCGAGACCCGCGCCGTCGCGGCGCTCGGCCGGCCCGCCTTCCGCCGGGCCTACGAGCGGGGCGGCGCCCTTCCCCTCGCCGACGCCGTCGGCTACGCGGCCGACGGGCGGCAGCCGGCCCCGCGCGGCCCCGACGAGGCCCCGCCCGCGGCGGCCGTTCCCGAAGGCGTCCGGCTCACCCCGCGCGAGACCCAGGTCGCCGAACTCGTCGCCCAGGGACTCGCCAACCAGCAGATCGCCGACCACCTGGTGATCGCCCGCCGCACGGCCGAGGGCCACGTCGAACGCATCCTCAGCAAGCTCGGCTTCAACAACCGCAGCCAGATCGCGGCCTGGGTGGCCGGGCAACGGTGACACGGAACCGTCCCGACATCAGACGCCCCTGACACCAGATGCCCCTGACACCAGACGCACCCCGACCCGGAAAGGACTCCGAGGCCCCCATGACCGCCACCACCGTCCGGCCCACCGAGGCACACAGCGCGTTCACCCACCGGATGAGCGCGGTGGGCACCGACGACGCCTTCCTCGCCGCCGCGCTCCCCTTCCTCGCCGAGGGGATCGCCGCCCCCGACGAACCGCAGCCCGTCGCCATCGCCGACCCCGCCAAACTGGACCTGCTGCGCGACGCCCTCGGCCCTGACACCAAGGCGGTCGGGTTCGTCCCGCACACCGAGTGGTACGCCGGTTCCGCCGCCAACGCCGTCGCCCGCGCCGCCGGCCACCTCGCCGCGCACGCCGGGCCCGGCGGCCGGATCCACCTCCTCATGGAGCCGGTGTGGGGCGGACGCGCGGGCCGCTCACCGCGCGAGAGCGCCGAGTGGATCCGCTACGAGGCCCTCGCCAACCTCCTGTTCGCCCCGGCCGCGACGACCGCGCTGTGCGTCTACGACACCCGCAGCGCCGGCCCCGCCGTCATCGAGGCCGCCCGTCGCGCCCACCCCGACAGCGACGTCTACGAGGACCCGCTGCGACTCGCCGCCGAGCTGGACGCCGTACCGCTGCAGCCGGCGCCGCGCGACGCCGCCCGGCTGACCCGGCCGGACGCGGGGGCCGTACGCGCCTGGGCCGAACGGAACGGGCTGCCCGTCGCGGACGCCGAACTGTTCGGCACGGCCGTCGCCGAAGCCGCCGTCCTCGGCCCGGTCACCGGGGTCACGCTGTGGGGCGAGGCCCCGGGCTGCGTCTGCGAACTCGCCCTCGGCCGCCGCGTCGACGACCCGCTCGCCGGCTTCGTCCCGCCGCGCGACGGCGACCTCGCCCCCGGACAGGGCCTGTGGTACGCCCGCCAGGTCTGCGCCTACGTCGATCTGCGTCCCGGTGACAACGGGGGAACGACCGTACGGTTGCAGTACGCGTAGCCGTACCGGCGGCTCGGCACGCAGGACGTGCTCGGGTAGGGAATCGGGTAGTCCTCCCCGTGCGGGGGCGTACGGCGCGGCACATGCTGGACCCATGCTGGAAACTTCCGGGGCACGCCGCCCGGACCCCGCCCCCCGGTACGGCGCGTCCCTGCAACCACCCATGCGGGCCGGCCATGTGAGCGTGGCGTACGAGCCCCGCCCGAGTGCCGTCCGGGAGGCCCGTGCGGAGGTCCGCACGCAGTTGGACAGGTGGGGGCTGGGCGACCGCGACGACCTGGTGGACACCACGGAGCTGCTCGTCAGCGAGCTGGCCACCAACGCGTTGCTGCGCCCCCGCGGAACCATGGGCGTGGCGGGCACCCCCGCCGCCACCCCGTTCCGGCTCACCCTGTCGGCGGCGCACGACGTCCTGCGCTGCGAGGTCGCCGACACCGGCGCCCGCGGCGCCGAGGGCATGGAGACCGGCGGTGTCGAAGGGGGCCGGTTCGCGGAGAACGGCCGATTCACCGAGGGCGTGCCGAGCCTGTTCCTCGTACGGGCGCTCGCGCGGCGGTGGGGGTACCACCGGGCCGGGCCTGGCGAGGTGGTGTGGTTCGAGCTGGGGACGTGCGAATGCGGGACCGATCCGGGCACGCCCCCTTGTCCGGGGCGCCGTCTTCCGCTTCGTTGACCTTCATGGCGGACACCACGGGAGACCCCACTCGCACCGAGGCCACCACCGACCCTCAGTCACGACAGTCCAGTTGGCGTCATATCGGCCCCGGCATCGTCGTCGCCGCGACCGGCGTCGGCGCCGGGGACCTCGTCGCGACCCTGATCGCCGGGAGCAGCTTCGGCTACACCCTGCTGTGGGCGGCGGTCGCCGGCTGCCTGGTGAAGATCTCCCTCGCGGAGGCCGCCGGGCGCTGGCACCTGTCCACCGGGCGCACCCTGTTCGACGGCTGGGCGAGCCTCGGCCGCTGGGCGACCTGGTTCTTCGCCGGGTACGTGGTGATCTGGGGGTTCGTGTACGGGGCGGCGGCGATGTCGGCCGGCGCGCTCCCGCTGCAGGCGCTGTTCCCGGACGTGATGGACCTCAAGTGGTGGGCGGTCGCCTGCGGCCTGGTCGGTCTGGTCTTCGTCTGGTTCAACCGGTACGCGGTGTTCGAGAAGGTCATGACGGTCCTGGTGGGCGTCATGTTCGTGGTGACCGTGTACCTGGCGGTCCGGGTCACCCCCAACCTCCCCGACCTGCTGGCGGGTCTGCTGCCGGTCCTCCCCGACGAGGAGGACTCCGTCCTCAACACCCTCGGCCTGATCGGCGGCGTCGGCGGCACCATCACGCTCGCCGCCTACGGCTACTGGGTCAACGCCAAGGGCTGGAGCGACACCGGTTGGATGAAGGTGATGCGCCTGGACAACCGGGTCGCCTACGCCACCACCGGCGTCTTCGTCGTGGCGATGCTGATCGTCGGCGCGGAGCTGCTGCACTCCGCCGGGATCGCCCTCGCCGGCGGCGGCAAGGGACTGATCCAGCTCGGCGGCGTCCTGGAGGCCGAATACGGCGCCGCGACCGCCAAGTTCTTCCTGATCGGCTTCTTCGCCACCTCCTTCACCTCGCTGATCGGCGTCTGGCACGGCGTGAGCCTGATGTTCGCGGACTTCGTCGCCCGCTACCGGGGCGGCCGGGACCGGCAGGAGGTGACGGGCGAGAACGCAGCCGCCGGGCGGCGGGAACGGTCCTGGCCGTTCCGCGCCTACCTGCTCTGGCTGACCTTCCCGCCCATCGTCCTGCTCTTCCAGGGCCGGCCCTTCCGCCTGGTCATCCTCTACGGGGTACTCGGCGCGGCCTTCCTGCCGTTCCTCGCCGGCACCCTGCTCTGGCTCCTCAACTCCTCGCGCACCCCCAGGGAGTGGCGCAACGGGGCACTGAGCAACACGATGCTGTCGATCGCGGGGTTGCTGTTCCTCGTGCTGTGCGTGAAGCAGATCTGGGACCAGGACTGGTCGGCGTTCTTCTGACGCACGGTCAGCCGAGGGCCTCCCACTCCGGGGACAGGGCGATCCGGCGCAGCTCGTCCATGGTGAGGGCCGGGTCGGTGCGGGTGGCCGGGGTGACCTGGGAGCCCGCGTTGAAGGCGCTGATCACGATCCGGCGCCCGTCGGGCCGGATCGTGTCGACGGTCCACATCACCACCCCGTCCATCCCCTTCTCGCCCGGCCCCTGGTGCGTGGCGACCCGGGTGCCGTCGGGCAGGGTCTCGTCGGACGCGTCGAACAGCTGGTCGCGCACGTCGTTCATGTCCGGCTGCACGTTGATCTGCACGAAGCTCTCCCCCTTGCCGTCGTCGACCACGACATAGCCGTACTGCGAGTCCTCGCCGGACTTGTCGACCACCTTCACGTCCTTGGGCATCAGCCGCGTGAGGACCACGATGAGCCGCTGCCCGCCGATACCGTCGTCCGAGCCCCCCGGGACCGGCGCGGTGGTGGGCTTCGTCCCGTCCTCGGGAAGCGCGTCGACGAGGGGCAGCCAGGCGTGGGCGGTGACGACCGTCTCCAGCTGCGCCGGGGACAGCGGCGGCTGCGGACGGGTGACCGCCTCGCCCTTCTCCGCCGGTGCGTTCCACTCCGTCAGCGACACGTACTGACCGGACGCGGTGATCAGGTCCGCGCGCCAGAGCTTGGTCTCCACCCGGCGGTCCGGGTACTCGTACCCCTGGTACAGCTTGAGCACCGACCCGTTCGGCAGCCGCCGCACCGAGCACTCGTCGTGGTTGGTGAACCGCTTGTCGGGGCACTCGCTCAGCTCGCGGGCCTGCCCGCCGCCGGGCTCGACCCGGTCCAGGTTGACCCCGATCGCGGCCGCGCCCCGGCCGTCGTCGTAGACGAGCGAGGCGTACGGCGCCGCTCCGCCCTCCGTGCCGCTGCCCGTCTCCTTGCTGGTCATCCCCTCGGGGAGCAGCGACTTCAGCGTGGTGAGCAACTGCTCGGCGGTGACGCCGTCCCCCGACGGCGTGGCCGCCGCGGTGCGGCTCGCGGCGACGGACGAGGTCCGCGGCGCGCCGTCGGCGTCACCGCCGTTCGCCACGAGCAGCGCACCGCTCACACAGGCGAGTGCCACCGCGGCGGCGCCGCCCACCACGGCGACGTTGCGGCGCGCCCGCAGCCGCCGGCCACGGGCCGTACCGGCGGCCGCCAGCGCGGGCCGGTCGGTGTCGAAGTCACTGCCGGTCGCCTGCAGGGCGGCGGACAGCCGGTCCTCGAAGGGGTCGTTGTACTGGTCGTCGACGGACATGGGGAACCACCGTTTCGGTTCGGTCGGCGAGGAAGGACGAAGAAGGACGGGGAAGAACGGGAGAGACAGGGGGTGCGGTCAGGGACGGGCGTAGGCGCCGATGTCCTCGCCGAGCAGATCCCGCAGCCGGGCCAGGGCCCGGGTGCACCGGGTGCGCACGGCGGCGGCACTGGTGTCCATCGCGTCCGCGGTCTCCTGGACGGACCGGTCCTCCCAGTAGCGCAGCACGACCACGGCACGGTCCTTGACCGGCAGTCGCCCCAGCGCGTCGAGGAGGGTGAGCCGCAGCGTCGCGTCGGAGGCGGCCGCGGCCGTCTCCGGCAGGACCGCGGTGGCGCGTTCGGTGCTGCTGCGTCGCCGCTGGTGGGCGAGGAAGGTCCGGGTGAGCACGGTCTGCGCGTAGGCGGCCGGGTTCCCGACACGGGAGACCCGCCGCCAGCGGACGTAGATCCGGCCCAGGGCCTCCTGCACCAGGTCCTCCGCGAGATGCGTGTCACCGGCGGTGAGCAGGCACGCCGACCGGTACAGATGCCCGGCACGCGCCGCCGCGAACTCCGCGTACTCGTCCGCCCGGGCCTGTCTCATGCGTTCTCCTGTAGCTGGGTGCCGGCTGTGTTCGAGGTCCTCACTTCTTCGATGCGGTGGGCCGGGGAGAATGTTTCACACCGATCCACACCGATCCTCGCTGTGCCGACCCACGGAGAACCGCCGATGACCCAGCAGCCCCCGCCCCCGCCCGGCTTCGGCCCGCCGCCACCCCAGTACGGACCCCCGCAAGCCACCCCTCCCGGCCCGTACGGCACCCCACCCCCCGCGTACGGCGGCCCCGTACCGCCACCGCCCGCGTACGCACCCGCTGGCCCGGCACCCGCCCCGGCCCCCGCTGGCCCCGGCCCGGAGTTCATGGCCGTCGACAAGCACAACGCGATCGTGGTCGACGCCGAGGGCGTCACCCTGGAGCTCTCCGGCGTCTCCGCCGAGTTCCCCTGGCCCGAGGTCCGCAGCGTCCACTACAAGGCGAGCCCCAACGGCAAGTCCCTCATGCTCGCCGTGATCCACCTGGACGGCCTGGTCTACGAGGGAGAGGTCACGGCCCGCCCCCAGTCCCGCCTGACGGAGTGGTTCGCACAACTGGCCTGGGTACTGGGCCACTACCGCCCGCACGGCTGACGACCGCGCCCAGATCAGGTGGCCGGACTGCCTCCCCCGCCTTGATGCCGAGAACAATCCGCCGACATGCCTCCCGACGCGTCGGACCAGGTGGACGTCCTCGGCTCCGGCTATGGAGATGCAGGGCGTTGCCCTACGAGCCCGTAACACGATCTTGTTGATCGGCCCTGGTCGGCCGTGACTGGTGTGACGATTCG